>NZ_CP143542.1:165000-1579422 GCF_046237605.1 Paraperibacillus marinus
AGTTGGGGGCTCTCCCCCTGTGAGAGTAGGACGCTGCCGGGCAGGATTCATCAAGCAAGGAAGTTTACCATATTATTCCGCAGTAGCTCAGTGGTAGAGCATTCGGCTGTTAACCGAACGGTCGTAGGTTCGAGTCCTACCTGCGGAGCCATGCTTCCATAGCTCAGCAGGTAGAGCACTTCCATGGTAAGGAAGAGGTCAGCGGTTCGAGCCCGCTTGGGAGCTTACATTTCAATTTTCATAAGGCCCCTTGGTCAAGCGGTTAAGACACCGCCCTTTCACGGCGGTAACACGGGTTCGAATCCCGTAGGGGTCACCATTTCTATACTGGAGGATTAGCTCAGCTGGGAGAGCATCTGCCTTACAAGCAGAGGGTCGGCGGTTCGATCCCGTCATCCTCCACCATTTAAATATTGGAGGGGTAGCGAAGTGGCTAAACGCGGCGGACTGTAAATCCGCTCCCTCAGGGTTCGGCGGTTCGAATCCGTCCCCCTCCACCATTTTTTCATTAATTTAATAAGACTTGTTATATTTTTTTATTTATAGGGAAATATAATATTGTCACGATGCAGTTAACTATTTCATGCGGACAAGCCACGTGAAGAAGTTAACCCTTATTTTTATGAATGGGCTATAGCCAAGCGGTAAGGCAACGGACTTTGACTCCGTCATGCGTTGGTTCGAATCCAGCTAGCCCAGCCATATGAGCCATTAGCTCAGCCGGTAGAGCATCTGACTTTTAATCAGAGGGTCGAAGGTTCGAATCCTTCATGGCTCACTTTTATATGTTGCGGAAGTAGTTCAGTGGTAGAATACAACCTTGCCAAGGTTGGGGTCGCGGGTTCGAACCCCGTCTTCCGCTCCAATCTATTTCATACCCAGGGGCCTTAGCTCAGCTGGGAGAGCGCCTGCCTTGCACGCAGGAGGTCAGCGGTTCGATCCCGCTAGGCTCCACCATCTAACTTTTACTACATACACCTTTTTAACCTTAAACCACGATGGTTTAAGGTTTTTTTATTGTGCTGTGCCTCTAGCCGGATAGAAAGTGTGGAAGGATGCATATGGAGAATTTAGGGGGTGCAGCTGGCATGCCAGGGGGGTTCAGCATCTTTATTCGCCCCCATAGACGCATTTACCCGTTCTGTATTCACAAGCCTGCTCGGCATGGCGGAATCACTTTCCCGGTTCAATCGGATTGAGCTGCCTTATAAAGGCGGGCCTATGCCGGCTTAACTGCTCTTTGTGAAAACGCATACTTATGCATGAAGTTGTCGAGTTGAGTCATTTCCATTCAGCTTATAGAATAGAAGAGAGATAGAAATGGGCTGAGGAGGAAACGATCAATGAAGAAGATTTCAATTGTAGGAGTACCAATGGATCTCGGGCAGACGAGGCGCGGTGTGGATATGGGGCCGAGCGCCATCCGTTATGCGGGGGTAATCGAAAGGCTTGAGCATCTGCAGTTTGATGTGGAAGATCAAGGGGATATCATCATCGGCCGTGCGGAGCGCCTTCACAATCCAAATGAAAAGCTAAAAAATCTTAAGCTGGTGGCTGAGGGCAATGAGGCGCTGGCTGAAAAGGTGGATCATATCATCCAGAGCGGTGATTTTCCGCTGGTGCTTGGCGGGGACCACAGCATTGCGATTGGCACGCTCGCAGGGGTAGCGAAGCATTATAACAATCTTGGAGTCATCTGGTACGATGCCCATGGTGACTTAAATACAGAAGAAACTTCTCCATCCGGCAATATACATGGAACACCGCTTGCTGCCAGTCTCGGCTTTGGGCATCCGATTCTTACCAACCTTCATGGTTATGGACCGAAGCTGAAGCCGGAGAACGTCGTGGTAATCGGGGCAAGGGCCCTGGATGATGGCGAGAAGGAACTGATCAGGCAGCAGGGCATCAAGGTGTATACGATGCACGAAATCGACCGTATGGGCATGGCGAGAGTGATGGAAGAAGCCATTGAATATCTCAGGGAGAAAACAGATGGTGTCCACCTTTCTCTTGACCTTGACGGTCTCGATCCGATTGATGCACCTGGAGTGGGCACTCCTGTCATGGGGGGGATCTCTTACCGAGAAAGCCATCTAGCCATGGAGATGCTGGCTGAGTCGGAAATCGTAACTTCTGCAGAATTTGTTGAGGTGAATCCAATCCTTGATGAACGCAACCGGACGGCTAAGGTAGCAGTCGCCCTTATGGGTTCCCTGTTCGGAGAAAAGCTGGCATAAAAATGGAAAACAGTAACCTTCCGGGTTACTGTTTTCTTGTTAACATGATATATTTATGTATCAGGGTATCCAGTTGGGTGGAAGCCTCTACTACGTGGCGGTCATTCATGGATGTTCTTGAGGCTAAATGGAGCATCTTCGCACGGCACTCTTCTATGTCATTAATTAGCTCCCTAATTTCGATAGACATACATTATCCAACCTTCCCATTTAGCATTTTCATACGTTGTTCCCACATTTTACAGTTTTCAAACCGGTAAATGTATAAAATTTGATAAAATAAATATATAAAAATAAATGAAACCTTTCAGCTTACGGTTCGTAGTAATCGTATAGCCGCGAAAGCGGGGGTATTAATAGCTATGGAAGTGCTTGTCAAAGAGAAAATAAATCAGGTATTAAAAGGTGACCAGAATGCCTACAGTACCATTGTCGAGGAATATAAGGACAAGGTCTTTTACCTGTGCTACAGAATGATCGGCAACCGTCATGAAGCGGAGGATCTGGCACAGGAGGCCTTTGTGAAGGCTTATATCCACCTGAAAAGCTTTAACATGAACCTGAAGTTCTCCACATGGATATACAGGATTGCTACCAATCTTTGCATCGATAGAATAAGGAAAAAGAAGCCGGATTACTATCTGGATGCTGAAATTGCTGGGACAGACGGACTGGATATGTACTCGCAGCTTGCATCTGATGCTGACAGTCCGGAAAAGGAAGCGGAAAGTATGGAGATGCAGGAAGCCGTACAGAAGGAAATACTCAAGCTTCCTGAAAAATACCGGTCTGTCATCATTTTAAAGTATATGGAAGATCTATCTTTAAAAGAGATCAGCGATGCGCTCGATCTTCCTGTGGGCACGGTCAAGACCAGGATACACAGGGGACGGGAAGCATTAAGGCTTCAATTACGTCATTTATAGGATGGTGGTTTCTATGGCATGTCCAGAAGAAATAATAGAATATATGCATGATTACCTGGACGAAGAGATCGATCCGGATAAAGAACGGATATTAAAAGAGCATCTGCAGGCATGTGATGAATGCAGACTTTATTTTCACGAACTGGATAAGGCGGTTTCCCTGGTGAGGGTGCCTTCCAATATATCTATATCCCCTGATTTCACCCAAAAGGTAATGGCAAGCCTGCCGGCTGAAAAGAAAAAGCGGTCGGTCAAAACGTGGATGATGGGTCATCCGCTCATCTCAGCGGCGGCGATGTTTTTAGTATTAATTTCCGGGGCCTTTATGTCTTCCTGGAATCAATCCAGTGATTTTTCGGTCACAAGGCAGCAGGACTTGATCATCAGCAATCATACAGTCATCGTCCCTGAAGGAAAGACCATTAAAGGCGATATCCTTGTTAAGAACGGAGATATAAAGATCGAGGGCAGGGTCCTTGGGGATGTGACCGTAATCAACGGCAACCGGTATCTCGCTTCAGCAGGCAGTGTGACAGGTGATATCAAGGAAATTGATCAGGCGTTTGAATGGCTTTGGTATCAAATTAAGTCCACATTTGAAAAAGTTTCCGACTCTTTGACTACTAGTACCAACTAAAATGGGCCATCCTAACAGGGATGGCCTTTTCTTACATAATTTTCTAGGGTGCAGCTTGACTAAAACTGGCTTATTAAGAGAAAAACATTTACTTTCATGATATAATTTCAAGTATTGTGTTAAATCTCAGTTTAGCGGATGCTAAAAGCCTTTGGTTTACATACAGACATAACCCCATTCGGAGAGAAGCAGGGAGATCTTTTCGAATTTCTTGACTGGAGGAAAGTAACATGTCGTTATCCCACTTTACTTTCTATGATTATTTTATAAATTTCATTGATATACTGCTTGTCTGGTTTGTGATATACAAGCTGCTGATGGTAATCAGGGGAACCAAGGCTGTCCAGCTCCTGAAAGGGATCTTTGTGATCGTCATTGTCCAGAGCCTGAGCAATTTCCTGGGGCTTAATACACTTGGCTGGCTCATGGAACAGGCGATGACCTGGGGATTCCTCGCGATCATCATCATTTTCCAGCCTGAGCTGCGCAGGGCGCTCGAACAGCTCGGCCGCGGGAAAATTTTCTCCAGGGGAACCGGGCAGGTTGAAGAGGAAGGCCAGGATCGGCTTGTAGAATCCATTATCAAAGCGACGAACTATATGGCCAAGAGAAGGATCGGAGCCCTGATATCAGTCGAGAGAGAGACAGGGATGAGCGATTATATCGAAACGGGGATTCCTTTGAATTCTGCCATTTCGTCAGAGCTTCTGATCAATATCTTCATCCCGAACACCCCGCTCCATGACGGAGCCGTCATCCTTCAAGGAAACCAGGTTGCGGCTGCCGCCTGTTATCTGCCTCTTTCAGAGAGCCCTTTTATATCGAAGGAGCTTGGGACGAGGCACAGGGCGGCCCTAGGGGTATCGGAAGTGACAGACAGTGTAACCATCGTTGTGTCTGAGGAGACAGGAAGCATTTCTTTAACTAAGAATGGCGAACTGTACCGTAATCTGAATCAGGATTCGCTGAAGGATATGCTGAAGATTGAATTGGTTGATAAAAACAGGGCTGCGTCTCCTGCTCTTTGGAATTGGAGGGCAAAAAAAAATGGATAGCTTAATGAAAACTCCCTGGTTTATCAAGATTATTGCTTTCTCTTTAGCTGCTCTTTTGTTCATCTCGATCAATTTTCAGCCTGATACAAAAAAAGGATCCTCAAGCTTCATGACTCCATCGAGCGAAGAAACAGAAACGGTCGAGGATGTGCCGGTGGAACTCTATTATGACCGGAAAAACCTGGTTGTAAGCGGAGCTCCGGAAAAGGTCGATGTTGTATTGAAAGGGCCAAAAAGCATTGTGCTTTCCACTAAGAACCAGAGGGACTTTAAGGTATTCATCGACCTCGCCGATGCAGTGATCGGGGAGCAGAAGGTGATGATTCAAGTATCAGAGCTGTCAGATAAGCTTAAGGCTGAAATCAGGCCGCAGCAGGCAAGCGTCACAGTGCAGGAAAAAATCACGAAAGAATATTCGGTTTCCCCTTACTTCAATACCTCGCTGCTAGAGGAAGGGTATATAGCAGGGGTTCCGGACACAACCCCCGGGACGGTTCGCATTACAGGGGCAGAGGATGTTATGAGCCGAATCTCTATCGTCAGGGCTTCGATTGAAATCGATAAAGGGGCCAATGAGTCTGTACAAAATTCTGCCAAGGTGATGGCCCTCGATGAAAACTTAAATAAGCTCGATGTGGCCATCGTGCCGGATACAGTTGAGGTCCGGGTGCCGATCAAGATTCCTTCTAAAACGGTCCCGATTACAGCGGTAAAGACCGGCAAAGAGAAGGATGGCACGAAGATTGATGCCATTACAGTCAATCCAAAAGAAGTCACTCTGTATGGAAAGCAGTCTGAACTGGATAAAATCGGGCAGATACGGCTTCCAGTTGATATAGGAAATATTGATTCATCGGAAAAAAGGGAACAAAAGCTCCAGCTGCCGGATGGCATTCAGAAAATGTCCCAGACAACTGTGAGTGTATCCATCTCGGCCACGAGAGAAAAGGAAACTGAGAAGAAGCCTGACATTCCTCAGCAGGATGAAGAGGCAAGTGTTCAGGATATCTCCAAGACATTCAGGGGACTGGATATTGCGGCATCTGGCCTGCCGGATGAATACGAATTGACGTTCATCACGCCGGCCGGCGGCAAAGCAGATATGACCATAACCGGTCCGCCGGATGATATAAATAAACTGGATCCTTCAAATATACAGCTTTCTATAGATGCAGCTAAACTGACCGAGGGCAGAAGCGAAGCGCCGATCCTGGCTAAACTGCCGGAAGGACTGACAGGCAAACTCAGCACAGCTAGTGCCGCTGTCCAGGTTGATAAGAAAGAAGCAGCAGAATAAAAAATGATGCAAACATTTAAAAAGGGAGCGATATGCAAATGGGTAAATATTTTGGCACAGATGGAGTCCGCGGTGTAGCAAATGCGGAATTGACTCCAGAATTAGCGTTTAAGCTTGGCAGGTGCGGAGGGTATGTATTGACAAAAGATACCAGCCGTCCTAAAGTGCTGATTGGCCGCGACACCCGGATCTCCGGGGAAATGCTTGAAAATGCTTTGATAGCAGGGCTTCTCTCCATCGGAGCGGAGGTCATGCGCTTAGGTGTGATTTCCACTCCTGGTGTTTCATACCTAACCAAGACTCAGGGTGCCCAGGCTGGAGTCATGATTTCTGCCTCGCATAATCCGGTTGCAGACAACGGGATCAAATTCTTTGGACCGGACGGCTTCAAGCTTTCAGATGAACAGGAAAATGAGATTGAGAACCTGATGGATATGGAATCAGACCTGCTTCCAAGGCCAGTCGGAGCCGATCTCGGAACCGTCAACGATTATTTTGAAGGCTGCCAGAAATACATCCAGTATCTTAAACAAACGGTGGACGAAGACTTCTCAGGCATCCATGTTGCGCTTGATTGTGCACATGGGGCTACGTCTTCTCTTGCTGCTCATCTGTTTGCCGATCTGGAAGCAGATATCTCCACAATCGGATCTTCCCCTGACGGTTTGAATATCAATGAAGGGGTAGGCTCGACCCACCCGGAAACGCTCGCTGCCTTCCTAAAGGAAAAAGGAGCGGACGTAGGCCTTGCTTTTGACGGAGATGGAGACCGCCTGATTGCCATTGATGAAAATGGGAAAGTGATCGATGGAGACCAGATCATGTACATCTGTGCGAAGTACCTGAACGAACAGGGCCGCCTGAAGCACTCAACAGTAGTTTCTACTGTCATGAGCAACCTCGGCTTCTATAAGGGCCTTGAGGAACATGGGATCCAAAGCGCTCAAACCGCTGTCGGGGACCGTTATGTAGTGGAAGAAATGAAGCGCGGAGGCTTTAATCTGGGCGGTGAGCAATCCGGTCATATCATCTTCCTGGATTATAATGCAACGGGAGACGGCCTCCTGTCTGGAGTCCAGCTTCTGAATATCATGAAGGTAACACAGAAGCCGCTTTCTGAACTGGCTTCCGATATGAAGAAATTCCCGCAGAAACTAGTCAATATCCGGGTTACTGACAAGCACGGTGTAACAGGCAATCCAAAAGTCCATGACGTCATCCAGCAGGTGGAGGCGGAAATGGGCGGAAACGGCCGTATCCTTGTCCGCCCTTCAGGCACTGAGCCTCTTGTGCGGGTCATGGCAGAAGCGCCTACCGAGGAGCTGTGCAATGCGTATGTAGAGAGAATCGCTCAAGTGGTCCAGCAGGAAATGGGCTTAGAGGGCTGAATAAATGTTTCATGCTATGCATTGGGAGGCA
Organism: Paraperibacillus marinus; assembly: GCF_046237605.1. GTDB lineage: Bacteria > Bacillota > Bacilli > Bacillales > DSM-1321 > Paraperibacillus > Paraperibacillus marinus. Next base: position 172,575 of record NZ_CP143542.1, read on the forward strand.
CCAATATGCCTCCCAATGCATATTTTTATTAGTAAGCGCACCGTTTCAGCATGGGGCCTGGAGGGTATATACCCGGAGTGCCAAAAAAAGTTTGACTGAAGCACCTCAGATGAGATATGATTATCTTGTTTTTCGTATTGCGCTATAAAACAAATTGAAACAGAAAGGTGGATCGGACGAAACAGCAATACTAAAGCGCCAGGACTAAGCGGAACGAAGATGCTTAGTTGACGAGGTGGAGGTTTATCGAAATTTTCGGCGGATGCCTCCCGGATGCCTGTGCACATCCGAAAATCTTTCTCCCAAAACAAAGGGGCAACTCTTTGAACAAAAGGGAAAGGGCTGTACAGCTAAAATAATAAGAATCAGAGATAAGGGGGCAAGACTGGCCCCCGGTCATCTTGCCTCCTTACCATTCTAGGAGGAAAATTTATATGTGCGGAATTGTTGGATTTATTGGAAACCAGGATGCAAAGGAAATCCTGTTAAAAGGACTGGAGAAGCTTGAATATAGAGGATACGACTCAGCTGGCATCGCTGTCAGGGACAGCTCCCGGGTCCATGTATTCAAGGAAAAAGGCCGTATCGCGGATCTCAGGGCCATCGTCGACGAAGACGTACTGGCGAACACAGGAATCGGACATACCCGCTGGGCTACCCACGGTGTGCCAAGCCAGGAGAATGCCCATCCCCATCAGAGCACGTCCGGCCGCTTCACTCTTGTCCATAACGGCGTTATTGAAAACTATTCAATCCTTAAGCGCGAATATCTCCAGGATACTGCGTTTAAGAGTGAAACAGATACAGAAGTTATCGTCCACTTGATCGAGAAATTCGTCACTGAAGGACAGTCCACGGAGGATGCCTTCCGCAAGACACTTACCCTTCTGAAGGGATCTTATGCACTGGCGCTTCTTGATGAGCAGAATGATGAAACCATCTTCGTTGCTAAAAACAAGAGCCCGCTGCTTGTCGGAATCGGAAAAGACTTCAACGTAGTGGCAAGCGATGCTATGGCTATGCTTCAGGTGACTGATCAATATGTGGAGCTTATGGATAAAGAAATGGTTATCGTCACAAAGGAAAAGGCGGTCATCAAGAAACTTGAAGGAACTGTGATCGAACGCAATCCATACACAGCGGAATTGGATGCCAGCGATATCGAAAAAGGGACATATCCTCATTACATGCTGAAGGAGATTGACGAGCAGCCGCTTGTTATCCGTAAGATCGTCCAGAAGTATCAGGATGACGAAGGAAACCTTCACATCGACCAGAATATCGTCGACGCTGTCAAAGGCTCAGACCGTATCTACATCGTAGCCTGCGGTACCAGCTACCATGCTGGACTTGTCGGCAAGCAGCTGATCGAAAGGATGGCAGGAATTCCTGTCGAGGTGCATGTTGCTTCTGAATTTGGCTATAACATGCCGCTTCTTCCTGAAAACCCGCTGTTCATCTTCATCTCACAAAGCGGTGAGACGGCAGACAGCCGCGCCGTACTGGTAGCTGTGAAGGAGCTTGGCCACAAGGCGCTGACCATCACAAACGTACCAGGATCCACCCTTTCCCGTGAAGCTGATTACACACTTCTTCTTCATGCAGGACCAGAGATTGCGGTTGCATCGACTAAGGCTTATACCGCCCAGATTGCTGTGCTGTCCATCCTTGCTGATGTAATCGCGAAATCACGCGGAAATGCAGAAGGCCTGAACCTTGTGAAAGAGCTTGGGATTGCAGCCAATGCGATGGAAGTTCTTTGTGATTCGAAGGAAGAAATGGATTATATCGCACGCGAGTATCTATCCTTCACACGCAACTGCTTCTTCATCGGCCGCGGCATCGATTACTATGTAGGACTTGAAGGCGCACTTAAGCTTAAAGAAATCTCCTACATCCAGGCAGAAGGCTTCGCCGGCGGCGAGCTCAAGCACGGAACTATCGCCCTGATTGAAGAAGGAACACCGGTCGTAGCCATTGCAACCCAGGAGAACGTCAACCTCAGCATCCGCGGAAACGTCAAAGAAGTTGCCGCACGCGGTGCCAACCCTTGCATCATCTCCATGAAGGGCCTAGACATGGAGGAAGACCGCTTTGTCATCCCAAGTGTTCATGAACTATTAACACCTCTTGTCTCTGTCGTACCGCTTCAGCTTATTTCTTATTTCGCAGCGCTTCACCGCGACTGTGACGTGGATAAGCCGAGGAACCTTGCTAAGTCTGTTACGGTTGAGTGATTGGCTGGTAAGGGGTATCGGATTTTAAGATATTAACAATATAATATCGTTAAAAAACGCAGCCAATTCCGGCTGCGTTTTTTCTTTATGAATTTTTTTTGTGAATAAAAATAATGTTGCAAATGCAATAAAACTGTTTTACACTGAATTTATTCTTTAATTCCCGCAACAACAGCAATAAAGCCATGTGAAGGAGTGGTGTTATGAAAGAAATCCTCCGTGAAATAGGAATGATCGCCAGGGCGCTGGATTCGATAAGCAATATAGAATTCAAAGAATATAACCTGACAAAGGGGCAGTATTTGTACCTTGTGCGGATTTGTGAAAACCCCGGCATCATTCAGGAAAAATTAGCTGAACTGATTAAGGTAGACCGGACAACAGCATCCCGGGCTATAAAGAAACTTGAAGCCAATGGATTTGTTGAAAAAAGAAGGGATGAAAGTAATCAAAAGATTAATAAACTGTTTCCAACAGAGAAAGGGAAGAGTGTGTATCCGTTCATAAAAAGAGAAAATGATCATTCCAACAGTATTGCCTTGGCTGGATTCACGGATGAAGAAATGGAAAACCTGTTTCATTCTATGCAGAAGATCAGAAGTAATATAGAAAAAGACTGGGATTTAGTGAAAAAAGGGAACAAGCGGAGTTACTGAATCGATAAAGGAGCGGAACAGAACAATGACGATACAAGTAAAAAAGTGCACCCTCGAATACTTACACACCCTTCAAGAAATCAGCTGTGAAACCTTCCAGGATACATTCGGGCATCAAAACTCTCCCCAAAACATGAAAGCCTACTTAGAGAAATCATTCAATCTAAAACAGATTGAAAAGGAGCTGTCTGACCGTTCTTCTGCCTTTTATTTTGCCTATGTGGATGATGAACTGGCTGGATATCTCAAGGTGAATGCGGGTGAAGCGCAAACGGAGGATATGGGTGATGAGTCACTGGAAATTGAGAGGATTTATATTAAACAACCATTCCAAAGGCAGGGAATTGGAAGATACCTGATCAATAAAGCGGAGGAAATGGCTCTAGAACAGAATAAAAAGAATATCTGGCTCGGTGTATGGGAGAAAAATGAGAAGGCTATCGCTGCCTACAATAGGCTCGGTTTTATCAAAACCGGCGCCCACTCTTTTTATATGGGAGATGAAGAGCAGACAGACTTCATATTAACCAAGGCACTTTTATAAGTTTTAAAAGGGATGGAGCGGTGTTATGTATATTCCAAAGTATTTCAAGGTCACAGATGCCGGTGAAATCAGGGAGTTCGTTCAAGCCAATTCTTTTGGCACACTCGTCACCACAGAAAAAGGGAATCCCATCGCCACCCATCTGCCCCTGGGTTTCCGTATGGAAGGGGAAGACGGCTATATCACAGGACATCTGGCATATGGAAATCCTCAGTGGAGAACACTGGAGGCGGGCGAAAGGGTGCTTGCCATCTTCCAGGGCCCCCACGCCTATATTTCATCCTCATGGTATGATCATGAAAACGTTCCGACATGGAACTATCAGGCAGTCCATATATATGGAAAAGCAGTCCTCATGGATCGCCATGAGTTGAAACAAGAACTGATCAGCATGCTTGAAAGGTACGAAAAACACCGAGAAAACCCCATCCTTTGGGGAACCCTCTCTCCCGGCCTCCTGGAAAACCAAATGAAAGGCATTGTCGGCTTTAAAATAAAAACAGAGGAAATACAGGCGGCCTATAAAATGAGTCAAAACCGCCATAAAACGGATTATGAAAACATTATTGATCAATTGAGACTGGAAGGCAATAAGAATTCTGAGGAAATGGCGGATTTGATGGAGAAGAGGAGGAAGTAAAATTTTTATAGTTCTACCGGGGGCTGGCGTTTTGTCAGTCTTTTTTTGCACTTAGAGAATTAATCTTAAAAACTTTTGGAATAAAGTGGATATACCTGCTACTATTGAAGAAAAAAGGTGATGAGCTTTATGAGCAAGAAAGCTGCTGCAAATCTACTGTTTAGTGCTCTTTTATTAGGAACATCAGCCTGCAGTAAAGAAGCAACCCAGCTTACAAACACTTTCCAAATAGAAGGCGAAGAGATGAGGGGAATTAAGGGAAGGATCGGAATTTCAAACACTCGGCTGATGCAGGACTCTTATAATAAAGTTATATGGCATTTCTGGGGGGACCCTTCAAATATAAAAGGGGAATTCAAGATTATCGGAACTGAGTTAAAATCGGGTGAAAAGAAACCGGTATTGCTTGTGAACCCAAATCAAAAAGAAAGAACCTGGTCATATAAAGGGAACTATACACAGCCTAATTTAGGAGCGGCAAAAACAATGCCTTCTGCCCTTTGGTTTGATACCCCCGGCAAGTGGAAACTGGGAGTTTATATCGATGGAGAGCATTATGAAGACCTAATTGTAAACGTGTCGGAATCTAAGAATGATGTACCCAGCTATTTCAGCATGTCGGTAATGAAAAACATTGAATGGACTGAAAGCCCGGTATTTCCCTTTGAGACAATGGAGCTGAGGGGCGAGGAAGGAAAGCTTGCAATCCTCTCTACTCCGTGGAAAGCGGGTATTAAGAATAAATACATGTGGCACTTCTTCGGGGATGGCATTCCATCTGGAAAATTGACTGTGGTGGCTGTAAAGAAAGGAACAAATGAAATAAGCAAGGCCCTCGTTAACTTTGATACAGATCAACAAGTATGGACACATCCGCTGGCTGTCGGATCAGCAGTCAACAACCATAAAGATGTTCCAGCAAGCATGAAGCTGCCATCGAGCGGGATGTGGGCTTTAAATGCCTATATTGATAAAGAGCTATATGGTCAAATTGTTGTGGAATTAAAGTAAGTATGGATTTTAGGAGGGGAACATAGATGCTGGAATCGCAGGCTATCCGGACCGTTTCATCTAAAAAAGATCCGTCCAGGCCCCTGGCTGTATTGATGTGCGGGACAGCCGGCTCCGGAAAGACGACTCTTTCTAAAAAGCTTGAGATGGAGGGCTTTACACGTTTTTCTATAGATGAAGAAGTCTGGGTGAATTTTGGCCGTTATGGGATAGATTACCCTGCGGAGGAATATCGGGCCAATTTAGATAAAGCACATATCATTTTGTTCGAGAAGATGCTGAAGCAGATTAAGGCAGGCGGAGACATTGTGGTAGACTCCAGTTTTTGGAGAAGGTCTGAGAGGAATAGATATAAGCAGGCTGTAGAAGATGCCGGGGGAATATCACAAATCATTTATTTAAAAGTGGAGCAGGATGTACTATATGAGCGTGTAAGGATCAGGAATAGCCGGTTTGATGCCAATGCTGCTTTCCCGATCACCAGGGAAGTTCTGACTTCCTTTATAAATAGCTTTGAGGTTCCGGCAGGTGAGGGAGAGCTTGTCATTGACCAGTAGGCTGCACGCAGAAAAAGCAGAGAGGGCGCACTCTCTGCTTTTCTTTAGTTTTTTTGGTCTCGCGGCCAGGCTATGCGAAAGCGTTCATTTTAAAAAAGTGAATAAATCATCAAAAATCGTACTTTTTCAAATGAATTTTAGGTCATGCTGAACAGTTTCTGCCCTGTTTTGGATAAAAATCTCTTAAAGCAGTGCCAGCTGATCCCGAAATGCCCCTTCCAGGAACCGTTACTTGCCAAACCGAGGACTTTACTTGCGGATTCCCGGAGCTTACTTGCCGAAATCAAATTTTACTTGCGGAGACTCCTTCTTTACTTGCGGAAATAGTTAATTTACTTGCCGTTGAGGAACATCCGGGTGCGCAGAAGGCAGCAGGAGCAATATGCCCCTGCATTCTTTATGATAAACTTGTAAAAAGAACTGTCTGTCCTTAGGGTGTGAAATATTTAGAAGGAGGCTGCCCATGGATGATAAAATAAAAGAATCGCTGAAGCAGATAGAGGAAGATTACCAGGTGAAGATTCTGTATGCCTGTGAATCAGGCAGCCGGGCCTGGCAGTTTCCGTCAAAGGACAGTGATTATGATGTCCGGTTTATTTATGTACATAAGGAGATCGATTATTTAACGATAGATCCAATCGGGATCGGGAAGAAGCGGGATGTGATTGAGCTTCCAATCGATGATATGCTGGACATCACGGGCTGGGAGCTGACGAAGGCGCTGAGGCTTTTCAGGAAATCCAATCAGCCCCTTATGGAATGGCTCCGGTCGGGAATTGTTTATTATGAGGCATTCTCGGCAGCGCGTCAGATGAAGGAGCTGAGCAGCAGGTTCTTTTCTCCCGTTTCCGGCATCCATCATTATTTAAATATGGCGGATGGGAACTTCCGGGAGTACCTGCAGGGCGAACGCGTCAAGATCAAGAAATATTTCTATGTTCTGAGGCCGATCCTGGCTGCTCTGTGGATTGAAAAGTTCAATGAATTTCCGCCACTTGCATTCCCTGTTCTGCTGGAAGAGCTGCTACCCGATGGAGAGCTGAAGGATGAAATCAGCATCTTGTTGAAGAGGAAGATGGAGGGCGATGAACTGGATATGGAATTGAAGATACCCGTCATACACGACTTTTTAGCGGGTGAACTTCAGCGTCTGCGTGAATATGCAAATAGCATTCGGTTTGATATAACCGATTTCACTTATGAATTGGACGCTTTATTCAGGGACACGCTTGATGAGGCATGGAAGAGTCGTTAAAAGCGGAAATTGGGGTTGTTGAGGCAGCTTCTAATGCATGCAGGATGGGTATGGATAGGAGAAGTCTAAAACATACTGCAGAAACAAAAAGGAGAAATCAATATATGGACCGATACAATAGAATCAGGGAAGAATTATCACAGGCAGGACAGGCTCATCTGCTTCAATTCTTTGATGAGCTGACGCCGGGAGAGCAGGAATCCCTCCTCGATGAGATTGAGAATATTAATCTGGATGAAATCAACTCGGCCGCACAGAAGCTTTTGAACCCGGACCCTCCTGCCCAGGCACATATTGAACCAGTGCCATACGATATTCTGGAGGAAATGGAAGAAGACCAAAAAAGAAGGTATGAACAGAAAGGGCTGGATTTAATAGCCGGGGGACGAGCGGCTGTCGTTCTGCTCGCGGGGGGACAAGGTACAAGGCTTGGCCATAATGGGCCAAAGGGTACCTTTGATATAGGTCTGCCCGGACATGAATCGCTGTTTGAAATCCAGGCGGGGAGGCTTTTGAAGCTGCAGGAGAGGACAGGCACCCTCCTTCCGTGGTATATCATGACAAGTCCCATCAATGATAGGGAGACGAGGGACTTCTTTGAGAGCCATGATTATTTTGGGTACGATCCTTCTCTTGTCACGTTCTTTATCCAGCCTACCGCGCCGACTCTCACTCCGGGTGGAAAGATAATGCTGAAGAGCAAGTCACAGCTTTCTCTGTCACCCAACGGGAATGGCGGAGTCTTTTCAGCACTGAAGTCAAGCGGTGCACTGGCAGATATGGAGAACAGGGGCGTGAAGTGGGTATTTCTTTATAATGTGGATAATGCCATCATCCAGATCGCAGATCCGCTGTTCATTGGATTTGCTGAGGAGAAGAATACTTCCATCGCAACGAAATCGACAGCCAAAAGGAGTCCGGATGAAAAAGTAGGTGTGTTCTGCCTGATGGACGGTAAGCCTTCCGTGATCGAGTATTCTGAAATGACCCAGGAAGAGCGCGAACACCCTCACATGACCAATGCGCATATCAGCATCCATCTATTTAAGCTTGCATATCTCAAGGATATGTCTGATAAATCCCTTCCTTACCATTTCGCGCATAAAGCAATACCGGGCATCGACGAAAATGGAATTGAAATGAAACCGGATCAGCCGAATGGATATAAGCTGGAACAATTTTATTTTGACCTTTTTCCAGAGGCTGATGGCATTTCCGTTTTACAGGTTCCACGGGAAAAAGAGTTTGCACCCGTTAAGAACCGCAGTGGTGAAGACAGCCCGGAAAGCGCAAGGAAGATGGTCATGGCACAGGAAAAGTAAGCGAAGGCCAGTACCTATATAAAAAGTAAAAGGGCTGCCGCGGTGGCAGCCTTAAACAGGGGGCGCACTATGGATTCGTTAAAAGAGGTAGTTGAAATGGATTTATCTTATCTCGAAGCTTTTTCTACCCGTACAGACAGGGAGTGGGGATCTCTATTCTGCAATGAAGAGCAGCCGCAGTATTATGATGCCAATCATGCACATATCAGCGGTCCGGTGCAGGATGGGCAGGCAGTGATTGAAGAGGTGAAGGAATTTTACAGGAGCAGGGGCATCATTCCACGCTTTTACCTGTATAATCTGGAGCTTCAGCAGGAATTCATCGCTCAATTGAGGGCGGAAGGCTTTGGCTTTGAAGAGCTGGCAAGCCCTGTCCAGGTTTGGACAGGCGGGCTGACGGATGCTGGAGCTTTGAGCGGGGAGATATCCATTGAAGAAGTTACCCGGGATAACTATGAGGAAGCGCTCGAAATCGAGTGCAGTATCCATGAATTCGGAGGCAGGACTGTAAGGGAAAAAGCATTCGAGCAGGAATTCCACTCACCGCATTTCGTTCACTATCTGCTCCGCAATAAAGGGAAGGCATGTGCAACGGCCTGTTTATTTTTGAGCGGAAAGAATGCCCGCATGGAAAGTGTGGCGACTCTCGAGGAATATCGGGGGAGAGGGCTGATTGGATATGTGATCCGTCACATTCAGGCTGAAACCCTCAAAAGGAATCTCCGAAACCTGTGGGTATTCCCAATCAACGAGAAAATAGGGAAGGTTTACAGGAAGTATGGGTTTAAAACTGTAGAAAACCTGACGACGGGACATGCTTATCTTGGCGGAAGGAGCATTACGGACATACGGGAGAATGTATGATGATTCACCCATCGGCAGCCTTCATTTAATCAAACGATTGATTAATAAGATCATGAAGCAGGTATATATACTTTCTTTTACTATAAGAGCCGGGGGAGACAAGGGATGACATTCGATCTACAGCTGCTGGACCGTGCAGCCGCAGAACACTTATTTTCTTTTGAGCAGGAGAACAGGAACTTCTTTGAAAAGAGTGTGCCAGGCCGTGGTGATGATTATTATGAGTGGGAGAATTTCCTGAGGATCCATGATTCTCTCTTGAAGGAACAAGCAGAAGGAAAGTCGTATTTTTATTTAATCAGAAACGATGCCGGTCAACTGGCAGGAAGAATCAACATAGTCGATATTGAAGATGGGACAGGGCATGTCGGCTACAGAGTGGGCATTTCCCATACAGGGAAGGGTGCAGCAGGCAGTGCGCTCGCTTTGTTAAAGCGGAAAGCGGGGGAGCTCGGTATCAGGCAATTGAGGGCTAAAGTGTTAACCAACAATCCTGCCTCCCAAAAAGTATTGGAAAAGAATCAGTTTATCCGTGAATATATGGAAAAGGAAGCAGTGTGGATGAACGGCGAAATGGCAGGTTTCATTCACTACAGCTGGCAGAAGGACTCGGATGCGGTCACATGACTGCTTTTTATATAGGATAAAGGAGAATCCATTCTTCGGATTCTTTTTTTGTCTTGAAGAAACATGTTTTCCGCTTGCCTGTTACGGGGTAACAGGTATAAACCCCATCCGAGCTTATTTTAATTCTCTAACATAAATTACCGCGGTAAGCAGAAAATAAACACTCTTGAAATCATATTCCAGAAGGTTCATAATATATATGAACATATATTCATATATGAAAAGAGGGGGGAATAGCAATGGGACATTCTCATAGCCACGGCCATCACGGCCACTCTCATCATTCAACCGCTAATAAAAAAGCATTAAAGCTGTCGTTTTTCATGATTGCGTCTTTCATGATTGTCGAGGTAATAGGGGGCATACTGACAAACAGCCTGGCCCTGCTGTCGGACGCCGGGCATATGCTCAGTGATGCGGCAGCGCTCGGGTTGAGTTTCTTTGCCTTAAAATTCGGTGAAAAAGGAGCATCTCTTGCCAAGACTTATGGCTACAAGCGTTTTGAAATTTTAGCCGCCTTTTTGAATGGGCTCACGCTAATCGTTATATCTTTGTACATTTTCTGGGAAGCTGTCCACAGGATTATGGAGCCGCCGTCCGTGACAAGCTCGGGCATGCTGATCATCTCTATAATCGGCCTTGTGGTGAATATATTGGCTGCCTTCATCCTGATGAAAGGGGATAAGGAAAACCTGAATGTACGAAGTGCATTCCTGCACGTGCTTGGTGATATGCTCGGCTCTTTCGGGGCAATCGTGGCAGCGCTCGCCATCATGTTCTTTGGCTGGAATCTTGCAGATCCGATTGCAAGCATCATCGTCGGGGTTCTGATTATCATCAGCGGCTGGAGGGTGACCAAGGAATCCTTTCATGTACTGATGGAGGGAGCGCCGTCCAATATTGATGTGGAAAAGGTGAAGGAATCCCTGCTTTCCATCCAGGAAGTAAAAGATGTCCACGATCTGCATGTATGGTCCATCACTTCCGACTTTCCAGCCTTAAGCTGCCATCTTACAGTGGATGCAGGAATCGATTATCCCCTGCTGCTGGAAAGAGTGAAGAAACAGCTCCATGATTCGTTTGAACTTCATCATGTTACCATTCAATTTGATATGGAAGAAAGCGGCTGTTCCGCTGAAAACTGCTGCAATTAAAGAAAAGCTGTCCTTTTAGGTGAATGCTAAAGGACAGCCTTTTTTCATTATACATGTCTGGCATGGTCGACCGTTTGTTTTAAGACGTCTATGACATGATCGTCATCATGGGAATAATAAAGGGTGGTTCCTTCTCTTCTAAATTTGACCAGCCGTACATTCTTCAGGAATCGCAGCTGATGGGATACAGTGGTTTGAAGAAGGGATAGTTTTTCGGCAATCTCATTGACGGAATGCTCTCCCTTGAACAGCAGGTTCAGGATCCTGAGGCGCGTGGGGTCCGACAAAGCCTTAAATGTCTGCGAAACGATAAAGAGTGTTTCGTCGTCTAAATCGGCGGCAGGCAGTGATGCTGCATCTTCCTCTTTCATCCGGGTGCACTCCTTTATTTTCTTGGTAAGACTATTATAAGAAAATCTCCGCTTTTATACAATGGGAGCAGCCTGAACATCATTTCATCAATTCTTTGATTAATGTAAGGGGCACGGCTGAGTTTTACCATAAAAGAACGCGGGTATATTTGACTATAGTCAGTTAAATAGCAGATTGTATGCAGCAGCGCATAACAACAAGGAGAGATTGTGATGAAGCATGCACTTAAGAATATAGGCAGCTATCTGGAAGAGGATAAAGATAAAATCATTGAAGAACTGCTTGAAAAGGAATTATCCACTATAGGCAGCATATCGGGGAATCGCGATTATTTCCGAAAGCTTCTTTCTTCCTTGATCAACCTTGTTTCGATCACCTTTATGGAAAAAGGAGGCGAGGATGAGGGAGAGGAGACATTAAATAAAAGCCTCGGCACTTTGAAAAAACAGGGCACCAAGCAGACGGATCTTGTAGCTGTGATTTGCTTTTTCCGAATGGAATTTCTGAATGATATCAGGAAGAGATGCGCTTCAGAGTCACTCACCCCTGATGATATTTTTGCTGTGAATGATAAGATAACAGAGATATTCGACAGTGCCATCCGCAGTATCATCCGGACAGCAAATGAATCAGTTGAAGCGATTGAGAAAGAAATGCTGGAGCTTGCGGCTCCTGTTGTTCCCATAAAAAAGGGGGTGGCTGTCCTGCCTCTGATCGGTGATTTTAGTGAAAGCAGGGCATCTTATATTACAAATCAGGTCATCCCAAAGATAGCCGGTATGGATATCAGCCTGCTGATCATAGATTTTTCGGGAATTCATGTGTTCGATACATTTGTTGCCCAGCACTTCTTTCAGATACAGGATATATTGAAGCTTCTCGGAATTGATCCGGTGATTACCGGGATCCGTCCTGCGCTTGCCCAGACGGCTGTCCAGCTGGGGATCAATCTTGCTGACATCCGTGCTTACAGCAACGTGCAGCAGGTGCTTGAGGTGCTTGAGTAAGACGTGGATCAGCACAAGGAAGGAAGGCTGTCCAAAGGGGCAGCCTTCCTCGAGATCCAGTTATTCAATTATTAGAATTGACCAGCTTGACCTGCTAATTGAGATTGAGCTGTTGCTACTAGACGCTTAGTAATTTCACCACCAACAGATCCGTTTGCACGAGAAACTGTTTCTGCTCCAAGTTGTACACCAAACTCTTGAGCGATTTCGTACTTCATTTGGTCGATAGCTTGTTGAGCACCAGGTACTAGTTTTTGACGGTTAGAACCACTTCTTGATGACATGTGTTTTCACCTCCTTAATAGATAATCTGCCTCCAAATAAAAAGTTCATGCATTCTATTGATTAGGTAATATCTAACAAGAAAATGAAAGGGACAGATTATATAGGATAGAAAACAAACATGAGCTTTTTACCCGCAGCCCATGCATGGAAAGGAACCTGGAGTAGAGCAGGAACAAACGTATTAAGGCGGTGGAGCGGAGTAAGGCGCAGGCAGGAATGTAAGCCCGATAAATGATGGTCACACCTGGCTGCAGGGAGCCTTATGATACATGCAGCTCCCCCTTTTTCACCGAAAAAACCTCCACAGCCATCTGGCAGCGGAGGTTTTGTTTATTTCATGTTTTTCATAAAGGTTAAGACTTCAAGGTCAATCCGGCCCTGAGGCTGTTCCCTTCCTTCAAAATTTTCTGTATGCAGAAAATCGGTCAATGCTTTATAAAGGACAGTCTCATCCGCATTGCGGTCATCCAGATATCCGTGTCGGACAAGCTGTCCGGCAAGATCGGATTTGATATTTCCTTCGATAGCTCTAATATTCTCTTCCTTCGAATGGGCAAAATAAAGCTGATGAAGGTGATAAATGCGAATCAGCTCTGTGATCGGCTTGGAATGGTCCTCTACCCTCAGGTCGATGAACCGGTCATTAAATCCTCCATAACCTCCCTGGTCCTTGACAACCAGAATCGCCGCAGACTGCTGCCCCCGGCTGTCACCGCCGGCTTTCTGCCCGGCATCAAGTGCCGTAAGCAGGCGTTCGGCAAGCGTCCCTTCCGTGCTGGTGAAGGTGTCCGCCATGGCCTGGACCGTATTTTCATCCACAAGGATATTCCCCTGTGCTGCAAAATGAGGGCCTGTTATACCTCCGGCCCAATCGTAGCAATCGCTTCCTGTAAAGGTAGCCGGGCGGCCATCCTTATCAATCAAGCCCACCTGGCGCATTTCTTTGTCAGGATCGCCTTCTAGAAGGTCACGCAGCGTCTCCTCGGCATTTTTCCCCTGCTCCATAGCCGCCAGGCCCTCCGGCCCAAAAGAAGTATTCGCATATGATTGAGTCGCAACGGCTCCGACCCCGGCCTTTGCCCATGGAACAACCGCTCCTACTCCTAAAAATTTCGACTGCACTGCAATGCCCCACTCTTTCTCAGCCGGATCATATCCAACAATTGAAAATGTCACGTATCTTCTCCTCCTGGCATCTAGTTTTGAACTTCTGATTTCAGTGTAGCATATGGAAAAAAGGGGAAGGTACATTTTGGTTTCTTTCTGAGGACAGGAGAAATAAATAAGGTAAGGAACATAACAGGTGTTTCACGTGAAACCAGCTAGACTATACGAATCCTATGGGGTAACCTAATAAGGCGGAAAGTGGTAAAAGATCGGCGCGTTTTAACGTCCCGAGTCCCATTAAACTATTTTAGGTGAAACACCCTTTAAAAAATATCCAATATGAAGGACCACAGGAACAACACGGGAAGGGGTAAATGCAATGCCTGAAGATTCATCCATCAGCAGCAGAAAGACCGAGCATATCCGGATCAGCCTGGAGGAGGATGTGGCAGGGACAAACATAACGTCAGGCTTTGAGCACTATACATTCGTCCATCAGGCCCTGCCGGAGCTTGATTATGACCGTGTTGATACATCAACTGAGTTCCTGGGAAGAAAGATTTCTGTTCCTTTCCTTATAAGTTCCATGACCGGGGGTACAGACGAGGCGCTCGAAATAAACAGAAACCTTGCGATAGCTGCCGAGGAGAGGGGCTGGGCGATGGGGCTCGGCTCAACAAGGGCCGCACTGGAAAGCCCGGGCCAGGCACATACATTCAAGATCCGTCAGTATGCACCAAGCATTCCTTTATTTGCGAATCTGGGGGCGGTACAGCTCAATTATGGATATGGAGCCGATGAATGCCGCCGTATTGTAGAGCTTACCGAAGCCGATGCTCTCGTTCTGCATTTGAACAGCCTGCAGGAGGTGTTCCAGAATGAAGGAGATACAAATTTCAGCGGTTTGTTTTATAAAATAGAAGAACTATGCCATCGTATGGAAGTTCCCGTGGGGGTCAAGGAGGTCGGCTGGGGCATTAACGGAAGTCTTGCCAAAAAGCTTGGAGATGCTGGTGCAGCCTTCATTGATACAGCGGGAGCTGGAGGAACTTCATGGAGCCAGGTTGAAAAGTTCCGGTCGTCCGATCCTATAAAGCGGGCAGCGGCGGAGGCATTTGCCGGCTGGGGTATCCCGGCTGCCCAATGTATCCGTGAAGCCAGGGAAGCTGGATATTCAGGAACCCTGATCTCAAGCGGCGGTATTCGAAATGGAGTGGAAGGAGCCAAATCGCTTGCCCTGGGCGCCGATCTTGCAGGAATTGGCCGTGCGGTCCTTAAGCCGGCATGTGACGGGATAGAGGCACTTGACTACTTGTTTAAGCAGATTGAGCTGGAGCTGAAGATTGCTATGTTCGGGATCGGTGCTTCATCAATAGAAGAGCTGAAGAAGACGCAGCATATCAGAAAAAGACAGACTTTTTAACAGTCCTATACATGGTATAGGGCTTTTTTGTATCTTTTTGGCTATTTCTCGGGAAATATTGCGAATAGAATTGTTAAGGAATTGTTAACAAGACAGCTTTTTTTTCATGGATGTAAATAGCTGATAGAGAGGGGGCTGCCCGGATTAGGCTTGGCTGCTGGGTTTTAACAGTGTTTTGACTGAAAAAATGAACCCGGGGTGAATTTACAAATTATTAAAACTGCCTTCATATGGAGACAACATTCGCTCCCTATAATGAAAATGTACTAAGAAAGCACAGAGTACAAAGACCTGGATTTTAAACTCATATATAAATTAGGGGGAAAAAGAAATGAAGGTAAAAGGATTTAAAGTAACGATGGCAGCATTGGTAATGGCTGGCGCCCTTGCAGGATGCGGAAATTCTGAAGAAAAATCATCAGATAAAAATGGTGCAAAAGCAGAAGAATTATCTGGAACCTTGACTGCAGCGGGATCAACAGCACTTCAGCCGCTGGCAGAAGAAGCAGCCAATGAAATTACTGGCAAATATCCTAACCTTTCAGTTACCGTTCAAGGCGGCGGAAGCGGAACTGGTGTTAATCAGGTAGCTGCAGGCGCTGTTGATATCGGTAACTCTGATGTTCCTTCAGCTGAAAAAATTGAAGATAAAGCCCAAGCAGACAAGCTTGTAGATACAAAAGTAGCCGGAATTGCATTTTCACTTGTAGTAAACAAAGATGTACAAGTCGATTCATTAACTGAAGAACAGATTCAAGGCATCTTCTCAGGCAAGTATAAGAACTGGAAAGAAGTTGGCGGCAACGATGAAAAAATTAACGTAATCAACCGTCCGGCTTCATCTGGTACACGTGCAACGTTTGAAAAGACTCTGATGAACGGCGTTAAAGTCAACGACGGTATCGGTACTGCCCAGGATTCAAGCGGTGCGGTTGAACAGTCAGTAAACTCTACACCGGGTGCAGTCAGCTACCTGGCAATGAGCTACTTTGTTGGAGATAAAAAAGAAAGCATGAAAACCTTAAAAATTAATGATGTAGAGGCTTCCATTGAAAATGTAGCCAGCAAAAAATATCCATTCTGGTCATACGAATATATGATTACAAAAGGACAGCCAAAAGAAGCAGTCAAAGGATACATTGATTATGTATCTGGTGATGAGTTCGCTGATAAAGTAGAAGAAATGGGTTATATCCCAATGAGCGAATTGAAGTAAACAACCAACTGAATGCAAGGCTGGCCTGGATGAGCCAGCCTTCTTCAGTGTGACAGACTATAAATGGCAGGGCGGTGTTAAGGATGAAGGGGAAACAATCCATTAACTATGTAAAAAATGAATATATCGGCAGAACACTGGTAACAATCTGCGGATTTTTAATCGTAATAACGACACTGGCAATTATCATTTTCATTTGCCAGAAGGGAATCCAATCCTTTTTTGACAGCAAAATCACCCTTGGTGAAATTCTTGGCTCCAGCACATGGAGCCCCGGTAACAAGTCTTATGGAGCCCTGGTATTCATTGCCGGATCCACGGCTGTCTCGATTGGTGCTGTATTGATCGCAGCTCCGATCGGAATTGCCATCGCTATATTCAATAATCATGTTGCACCAAAATTCGGTGCCAGATTTCTGAAGCCTGTCCTGGAGCTATTGGTCGGCATTCCTTCTGTTGTTTATGGTTTCCTGGGTGTCACCATACTTGTGCCCCTGCTCCGTGAGAATTTTGGAGGCGTGGGATTCAGCTTGATTGCAGGAATCATCGTTCTCAGCATCATGATCCTGCCGACGATTGCAAGCATTGCAGATGATGCGATCAGAGGCGTATCACCAGCTTATCTGGAGGCTTCATACGGACTAGGCTCCACCCGCTGGCAGGCAGTGAGCCGCGTTGTAGTGCCGGCTGCGAAGAAAGGGATTATGACCGGGGTGGTATTAGGTCTTGCCAGGGCATTTGGCGAAGCGCTCGCAGTGCAGATGGTCATCGGGAATACAGTGAGGCTGCCAGACAGCCTGTACAGCCCGACCTCGACCCTTACAGGCATTCTGTCCATGGATATGTCCAATACCCTGAATGGGACTGCGTGGAATAACGCATTATGGACCCTTGCCATGATTCTGCTGCTCATTTCATTCATGTTCATTCTGCTTATCAGGCTGATCGGCAAAAAAGGGGGTAATGCAGCATGAAAAGTTCTGCACGGACAGTAAACAATATATGGACAGGCATTTTTTATGCCGTAGCCTTTTCTGTTATTGCATTGCTTATTTTTCTCGTATTCAAGATCATTACGAACGGCTGGGGATTCTGGGATCCCGCCTTTCTTTTTGGACGTCCGAGCAATACCATGGCTGGCGGGGGAATAGGCCCGCAGCTTTTCAACTCCTTTTATTTATTGGTTCTTGCTCTGTTAATTTCCGTACCGCTTGGGCTCGGGGCGGGAATCTACCTCGCTGAGTATGCCAAGCAGGGACGTTTCCTGAATTTTGTAAGACTCTGTATTGAAACTATGGCATCTCTGCCTTCTATCGTAGTAGGATTGTTTGGTTTATTGATATTCGTTACATTGGCCCATTGGGGTTACACACTCATCGGTGGTGCCCTTGTCTTAACCATCCTGAATCTGCCGGGCTTAACCCGCGTATGTGAATCAGCAATCGCCTCAGTACCGCAGAATGTGAAGGAAGCAAGCTATGGCATGGGAGCCACCAAGTGGCAGACACTGGTGAAGGTGTCGCTGCCGACTGCAATGCAGGAAATCATTACAGGCGTCATCCTGTCAGCTGGCCGGGTATTCGGTGAAGCGGCAGCGCTCATTTATACTGCCGGACTTACAACACCGATGCTGAATACAGCCGCAGATTTATCAAGTCCGGTCAATCCCTTCAATGTGTTCAGGCCGGCTGAAACGCTTGCCGTCCATATATGGAAACTGAACTCGGAAGGAATCGTCCCGGATGCAGGGGCTATAGCCACCAAGTCGGCAGCCATCCTGATTGTCATGGTTCTTGTGTTCAATATCCTGGCTAGGCTGCTTGCGAAAATGCTGGACAGACATTATAGAGGATCTGCCAAGAAGAAAAAATCAATAGGAAATGCACTTCGCAAGAGCGCATAAAACAAACTTGAGTTTGCTGCTCGCAACCCGTGCAGGGAGCCGAGTAAGGCACCACAGGAAGCCAGAAAGATAGGTTGTGTTCACACCCTCTTGCTGGAAGCCTCCTGATACATGGAGCTCCGCCCTTTTTCTACAAAAAAAAGTCAGGCAATCTGCCTGACTTTATTTGTAGTGCGATTAGAATTTATCGTTACGCTTGCTGCCCAGGGTACTGTCGCCATCCACAGTTGTGTCGCCTTTAGTGTCAAGGGTAGCATCTTCTTTGCGGACCGTTTCAGATACATGCTCTGTCTCTTCGACTTTCTTTTTGCCGATTACGATTTCATCGGTTACTACCGGTTTTTTCGTAACTTCAATCTGCTCCTCTACGATTGGAACCCTGATTGTTTCGTTCTCAGCAGCCGTGTCGAAGTCTGCTGCATCAGCAGCTTCATTCACCGAACGCCTCTCCACATACACTTCCTCATGCTTTACAGGAACATCCACATCAGCACGCTCTTCGTACACTTCTTTGTTGACTTCCACTTCGCCAGTCTTGACTTCTCTTTTATCTACATTAAGGCGCTCTTCACGCAGCCTTAATGTACGCTCTTCATCGGTTTCGTTATCACGGACATAGTTAGCCCCTGCTGTTGTGTTTGTATCCCTTGTACCCGCAGTGGAGTCAAAGCCTCCTGTGGAACTGAAGGTGTCTGCTCCCCGGTCAAGGCCGGCGCCCGGAGTTCCGGTCAGAGTTGAATCTCTATCATTATCATACTCATAGGCAGTGCCTGTTCCGTCATTGTATACGCCTGTTCCGCTGTTTAAATCGGTACCTGAAACGCCTGGAGTACCGGTCAATGTTGCATCCGTACCGCTGTCATAGGCAGTTCCTGCTGCAGCACTGCTGCCGCTGCCGTCCACTGCTACAATATATTTACCATCATCTAATTGAGACGCATATCTAGACTCGTCAGATTCAGAAAGTCCAAGGCTTGAAAGACGGCTGCGGCCGGTTGTATCGTCATCCATTGTGAAATAATCCTTCACCTTGTCCCAAAAGGAATCACCATTATGATCTGTGCCGGTGCCGGCTCCAGTGCCGCTATCCACTGTTGTGCCTGTGCGGTTTTCAAGCATATCATTATCTCTTCTATTGGTGATGACCGTGATCTGATCGTTATCATATCCTTGTGAAGTTAGACCTCTGATTGCCTCAACTGCCTCATGCTGTGAATCAAATACTCCAACAACTTGCTTTGCCATTGATGTTTCCTCCTTCACCATCTGAAAATTTTTAGATGAGTTTTTTTATTTTTTGCTACAGGTCTTTTTTACCCGGAGGCAAGGGGTATAAACTAAAATTTTTCATCTGGATACAATTGTATTTGTTTTGTCAAGGGGTTTACCAGTAATAAATAATGGTTTTTTAACACCAAGCAGATTATAAATCGTCGGCGCAATATCAAGCGTGGACATATTCTTGATTTTGGTATCCCCATCAAATTGACTGCCGTATGCAATGAAGACCGGGCGGAGTTCTTCCCGGTGAGGATTCCCGCCATGGGTGCCAAGCTGGGTGGCAGGCAGTGACTCTCTGGTCATGCTGCTGCCCATTATATACCCTGGTGCCCCGAATAATATGATATCCCCAGAATGGTTCCCTGCCTGCACAGGGCCCTGTTCTGTTTTGACCGCCTGTTCATATGGGTGTACATTGCCGCCGAACACATGATTCCAGGCTGCTCCTGTTCGTTCTTTGATTACAGAGAAGGAGAATCCCTCATTTTTAATTACACTTGCCATTTCCGACAGCTCATAAGATACAACAGCACCTTTTTTATTCCTTTTCACCTTGGCATCCTTGAAGATCCGGATTATTTTCTCCCTGACTTCCTCATAATCCTCCTCTGGAACAGTTCCTCCTTTTTCTTTAGGTGCAGCATTAATATACACATGTGCTATAGAACTGCTGGGGATGGCGTAAGCTTTTGTCTTGCTGAAATCAATTTCGCCATCTTCATTTACAGTAAGGAGACCCGCATCCTTCAGTACCTTATTTGGCAGCAGGGTAGTATGGGCAGGTTCCATGCCATGGTCTGAAACAACCAGCAGCTGGTCATGTTTATTCAGCACCTCCATCGTTTTGCCGGCAACTCGGTCAGCGAGCTGATAAGACCATTTGATATAGCCGGCAAACTGCTTTTTCTTCTCTTTGCTGTACCCTGGCTGCCTTGGATCAGTCAGCAGGTATTTATGCTGTTCATGGTCAATCTGCGGCGCATACATCATGACCAAATCGGGATTATACTTTTCTTTGATAAACAAGGAGACATCCGTCACCCACATCACAAACCGGGAGCTGATTTCCTCATATTCTCTGCGGGTTATCCATCCTTTTTCAAGGGCATGGTTATCATCCTGTGCCGGAAAGAACTTGAATCGCTTCTTTATTTCTTCAGGAAAACCTTCGGGACCTTTAATGGTTCCAGACGTCACCGCAGTGCGGTAGAAGGCAGCAGGGGAGTTCAGGCTGTTGTTCTCAGCCCGGATTTTATAAGAAAACCCGGCTCCTTCTTCTATGTCCAGATCCAGAAGCAGTGAGCCCCATTGCTGTCCCTTTGCCTTTGAGTCATTCTTGTCGATTTCCTTATCTTCAGATATATAGAATGAATCATAGTTTTGTTTTCGATCATCCGAAGTATCGACAGCAAGGATATGGAGCAGATGATTTTTTTCGTTTTTTAGTTGGATGGGCAGGATTGATTCCTTTGGAGGGCTGAAGCTGTCTGGCAAGCCTCTCCATCCCCGGGCATACTTAAAACTTAAATGCTCCTTTGCGGAAGCTGACCATGTTTTGCCGTAGAAGACAGAAAAATCCCCTTGTTTTCCTTTTTGGGGATTTGCCCCTGGAAAGGCAATCGTGGCTGTCGTCTTCCCGCTTTTTCTGGCTTCGCTCCAAATCGGGGACGCCTCGATTTTTGATTGAAAAGCATCATCCTTGTTGTGATAGTCCTTTCTTGAATCATGCCATTGATTGCTGACGATCCCTGTCTGACTGGGTCCGGCCCCGGTTGCAATGGCAGCGTGGGATGGGGCTGTGAGAGAAGGTGATATAGTGGAGGGTCTTTCTGCCATCAAGCCCTTTTTGACCAGCTTTTGAAGATGGGGGAGCTCATTTTCTTTAAGATATTTCCTGGTGGTATCATTTTTCATTCCATCGAATGAGATCAAGAATACTTTTGTATCTGTGTTTTGCTTTTCTGCCTGAACAGGCTGCTGAAGCGCCAAGACAAAAGCTGCCACGGCTAGATATGCTATAAATTTGATCATTTTTTTGTCTTCCTCCAAATCTAGGGTGTCTCTATTTTTTACCTGATTTTGCAGGCTTTAAAACGGACAGGCTGTAAATTGGGGCATTTTAACTTTATATAAAAAACAATTTGACATTATGTGGACTTTATCACTATAATTTCATAAAATACTAAAAACGTTGATGAGGATCAGTAAACGAACAATTGTCTATCTCAGAGAGGGGGCCGCTGCTGAAAGGTTCCTATAGACACTCCGTTGAACCTGCCTCTGAGTTCTTTATCCAAAAGATATATGCGGAGCCATCCGTTATCATGGAAGAGTGTAAAGCGCTGCTTTAAAGAAGGGTGGTACCGCCAAGTTTCCTGGTCCCTTTTTTGAAGGGGGCTTTTTTGTTTTCCCGCGCCAATCGCGGATGAATTTTCTATTATCAGGAAATGGGGTTTAGGAAAATGGCAAAAGAGTTCGTAAAGGAAATTACTTCGATGGATGAGGACTTCGCCCAGTGGTATACCGATGTAGTGACCAAGGCGGATTTGATTGATTATTCAAGCGTGCGGGGATCCATGATCATCCGGCCGTACGGATATGAACTATGGGAAAATATTAAGCGCGAGCTGGATCTGCGTTTCAAGGAAACAGGCCATGAAAATGTATATATGCCGCTGTTTATTCCTGAGAGCCTCCTTCAAAAGGAAAAAGACCATATCGAAGGATTTGCTCCTGAGGTTGCCTGGGTCACACATGGCGGAGAAGAAAAACTGGCTGAGCGCCTGTGTGTACGTCCCACATCAGAAGTGCTGTTTGCCGAGCACTATAAAAACATCATCCACTCTTACCGCGATTTGCCTAAGCTCTATAATCAATGGTCCAATGTTGTGCGCTGGGAAAAAACCACCCGGCCTTTCCTAAGGACCCTTGAATTCCTCTGGCAGGAGGGCCACACCTGTCACGCATCCGACCAAGAAGCGCTCGACGAAACAGTAAAAATGCTGAATGTCTATGCAGAGGTATGCGAAAAAGTGCTGGCGATTCCAGTTGTGAAAGGACAGAAGACGGATAAAGAGAAATTCGCCGGAGCCAAGATGACCTACACCATTGAAAGCTTGATGCATGATGGCAAAGCCCTGCAGTCAGGCACCTCTCACCATTTGGGAGATGGATTCGCAAAAGCGTTTGGAATTCAGTTTTTAAATAAAAATGGAATACAGCAATATGTCCATCAGACATCCTGGGGTTTCACAACCCGCATCATCGGTGCCATGATTATGGTCCATGGAGATGACAGGGGGCTTGTGATTCCGCCGAATGCCGCGCCGGTCCAGGTGATTATTGTGCCTGTCGCTCAGCATAAGGAAGGCGTGCTCGACTATGCCTATGAGCTGAAAAAGCAGCTCGGTGCCTCTGTACGTGCGGATATAGATGCCAGTGATAAAAAGCCGGGCTGGAAGTTCAATGAGTATGAAATGAAAGGAGTTCCCCTTCGCCTTGAGGTTGGCCCGAAGGATATAGAAAAGGGACAGGTGGTGCTGGCAAGGCGCGACACCGGAGAGAAGGTCATCGTTCCTGAGGCTGAAGTGAAAAGCAGGATTCATGAGCTGTTGACAGATATCCAGGAAAACTTGTACAAGAGGGCTCTCGAGCATAGGGAACAAAAGACCTCAGCCGCTGTGACATTCGGAGAGCTCCAGCAGATCATTGAGGAAAAAGCCGGATTCGTCAAAGCCATGTGGTGTGGTGACAGGGAATGCGAGGACAGGATAAAGGAAGAAACAGGGGCTACATCAAGATGCATGCCTTTTGAGCAGGAGAAGATTGCGGAAACATGTGTATGCTGCGGGAAACCTGCAGAGAAGCTGGTCTATTGGGCCAGGGCTTACTAAAACAAAGAAGCTGCCGGTTCTAACTCCGGCAGCTTCTTTCTCTTATATCAGCGGATCTTAATATCTATGGTATCTTCTTTGTGATCCTGAATTTTATCTGCCCAATTTTCAAGAAGGGGTCCATCCACTCCGTAGACCGGGTCCTTATCAGGCAGCGGTACCTGCTTGATATCCTCAAGGGCAGCGTTCCTTTCACCCTCTTTTCCGGTATTCGTATTATAAGGCATACCATCGGGATAGGCGCCAGCTACTTCAAAGTCCGCGCTTGCCTCGATTCTTTTATGGCCGGTGCCGGCAGGGAGCACGAGAATATCGCCTTCTTTCACGTCCAGTTCTTTGCCCTCTTCACCGCCTAGCTTCAGGGTGGCAGTTCCCTTTATGACCCCGAGCACTTCATGCGAATTGCTGTGATAATGGTGATAATCAAAAATGCCGCCCCTCCAGCTGTTCAGCCAGTTATTTTTATTGAAAGTCTTCTCTATTTCATCTTCCCTTCCTGAGCAGGCACCTGAATATAGGATAACGGGCAGGAGCTCATTATTGGGAATGGTTCCATCATCTTTAAAATAGAACGATTGTACTTCAAGGCGTTCCATAAATATCCCTCAATTCTCTTTTTGTAGACGAATTCCCGATTCGGGGGAAATTTAAACAAACGTTTGATTAAACGCTGTAAAAGGGCGTGGTTCCTGGATTTCTTCATGAGGGGAAAAGATTCGCGAACCTTAAGGCAGAATTCTTTATAGTCGGATGCTGCCGATACAAAAAGAATGGAGAGTGGGGAAGAAGGATGGAAATCCAGCAGATTATAAAACAGCTGATACATAAGGGGATCATTCACTCAGAGCCGGCCTGCTTTGAACAACTGAGCGGCGGCACTGTGAGTGAACTGTACCTTTTGAATATAAATGATGCGAAGTATGTGGTGAAGACAAATGAACCGGAGATTGTAAAATCGGAAGCCCATTTCCTCCATTCATACAAGGAAACTCATTTTTTACCAGAGCTTATTTACACGGAAACTTCCTATAGGTATTTCGTTTATTCTTTCCTGGATGGATCTGTGGAACACGCCGGGAGCAGTAAGAAAGAATGGCTCCGGGTGCTGGCACGTAAACTATTGAATCATTACAAGCCTGCTAAAGTCAGGTGCTGGGGGTGGGCAGATGAGCCGGCTGAGTCCTGGCAGAGCTTTTTAATGGATAGAATCATTGAGGCAAATTCTGTCCTTCATTCCAGAGTAAATCAGGATGTCTTTCCTCTTGTCAGGAACCTCGTCCAAAAAATCAGGATGGAGGGCGAACCATTTTTGCTCCACGGAGATTGCGGGGTACATAATTTTATTTTTAAGGAAGGGCGTATGTGCGGAGTGATCGACCCTGCGCCTGTTTTTGGACCGCCCAGCTATGACCTGATCTATGCCTTTTGCTCGTCGCCGGATGAATTGACAAAAGAAACGATAGATCTTGCGGCAGACCAGCTGGCCATAAAGGGGGAGTCCTCACTATATGAAGAGGTGCTCATTGGGTTATACCTTAGAATGGCGGCATCCAACAAACATCATCCAGAGGATTTTGAGGAATACCTTAAAGCCTGGCGCTATTGGGAGAGCATGGTGAATGATGGGAGCAATCCGGGCTAAGAAAAATCAAAAAAACCCGCCAGCTATGGCGGGTTTTGCTTTATGGCAGCTTCATGCTTATGTGCTTGTATAATGGCTGTACCTTTTCTCAAGATACTCCTGCCCGAATGATACAAGTGTGCAGATCACCCAATATAGGAGGGCGACCACAATATACATGGTCATATAATCAAATTCCCTGCCGCCGACAATCTTGGCTTTTTGGAACATCTCCGGCACGGTAATCATGGCAGCGAGCGAAGAGGCTTTAATCAAATCAAGCAGTACATTGGCAAGGGGCGGAACAGAGACCCTGACAGCCTGGGGCAGGATGATGCCACGGAGTGTCTGCCAGTAGGAGAGTCCGAGCGATGAAGCGGCTTCCCACTGTCCCTTATCAAGAGAGGTGATTGCAGACCGGTTTATTTCAGCCATATAAGCCGCGCTGTTCAGGGTAAAGCCGACGATGGCTGCGGTTACGGCACTGAATTCTATCCCAATCACGGGAAATCCGAAATAAAGCAGGAAAAGGATGACCAGGATAGGAACTCCCCTCATAAAGGAGATGTAGGCGCGGGCAGGCCATCTTAAAAGGACTGAGGGCGACGTCCGGGCTAGTGCCAGAAATAGGCCGAGAACAAGTCCGGCTCCCATGCTGACGAATGAGATGAGAAGGGTATAGCCGATTCCTTCAAGGATATAGGGGATCGACTCGGCCGCAAGCTTAGGATTGAAGAGATACTCCCACTGTATTCGATCCATGATGCCGTCCCCCTTTCATTTGCTTTAGTCCTGGAATGTCACGTCAGGCTTTTTTGAAACATCGGCGCCTTCATAGAACTGTTTGGACAATTTCTGAAGTGTGCCGTCTTCCTTCATTTCCTTCAATGCACTGTTTAGTTTTTTCTGAAGTTCAGTGTTCCCTTTTTTCATGATGATGGCCTGGTTATTTGGATAATATTGAATGTCCGGATGAATCGTGATATTCAAATCCTTGTAGTAGCCTACAGCCAGACGCTGAAGATAATAGTCATTCAAAATCACATCTGTGCGTCCTGCATCCAGGTCCTTCAAGTACTGGTCGCTTGAGGCGTTGTCATAAATCACTTCCTTGGCCCCGTGTTTCCGGGCAATATCCATGAAAACTGTCGTGGCCTCACCGGCCGCTTTTTTGCCCTTCAGGTCATCAAGTGTCTTAATGCCGGAAAGGTCATCTTTGCGGACCATTGCCGTTCCATAGGAATATTTATAAGGAGTGGAGAAAGCGAACTTCTCTTTTCGGTCATCCGTGATGGAAATATCGTTGGCGGCAAGATCTGCCTTGCCGCTGTTGACCGAAGCGAGCATTCCATCAAATGCCATTTCGGTGAACTCAGCCTTCAAATCAAGGCGCTTAGCTAATTCGCGGACAAGCTCCACCTCAAAGCCTGTAAGCTCTTTTGATTTGTCATCATGATAGGAAGTGGGAAAGAGTGTCCCGGAAGTAGCCACGGTCAGCTTTCCTTCCTTCTTGATCTTATCCCAGGCCGAAGTTTTTTCTGTATCTTTATTCCCGCCATTCCCACAAGCGGCAAGCACGAGGGAAACAGATAGTGTGAGCACCAATAGAGCCGATTTTTTCAACATATGTATCCTCCTTTAATCTGTCAATCCTTTAAAAGATAGCATCAGGATAAAGGAGGCGCAAGTAGTTAACTGCGCTCCGCAGCTCTGGTACGAAGTGAAGGCCTAAAAAAATCACCTGCACGATTGCAGGTGATCCTTCCCCGCTTAATTCCCGGGGGTAAGCAGATTGTATTGGATAAACTGGGTTTCCCGGTCATAACCGTTTTTTTCATAGAGCGCTTGGGCGGCTGTATTGCCGCGGGCTGTCTGCAGGGAAAGCCCCTTCGCCCCGGTCTTGATGGCATAGTCCCTTGCTGCAGCAAGCAGAAGCCCGCCAACACCCCTGCCGCGTGCATTGGGATGCACGAATAAGTCGTTGAGCAGATAAGATTTCTTCATGGAAACAGAAGAGAAGAGAGGATACAGCTGGGTGAATCCCACGTAGTTCCCTTCTTCCGAAACAGCGGTAAATATAACAGAGTCCTGGTTAATGAACCTCTCTTTAAGGAAGCATAGAGCTCCTTCTTGATCTTCTGGCTGCTGATAGAATATGCGGTACAAATCAAATAGCCGGGAAACAGGAATTAAATCTTCTATTGTCGCTTGAATTATTTTCATACATCCACCCCTCTATTATTCCGTTAGGGCCGCCTGCAGGGATTGCTCCACCATCTCAAGGAACAGCAGCAGAACTCCATTATCATCCGTCAATTCCGGATGGAACGAGCAGGCGAGCAGATGCCCCTGCCTCGCCATCACAGTACGGCCATCATGAACAGCCAGCACCTCTGTTTGACTCCCGCTTTCTACTACATATGGAGCACGAATGAATACAGCCGGAAAAGGATGCAGAAGCCCCTCTATCTCAAGCTCCACCTCAAAACTGTCCTTCTGGCGGCCGAATGCATTACGCTCCACCGTGATATCCATCAAGCCCAAATGGACATCGTCCGCACCGGCCAGCTTTCCTGCCAGGAGCACCATTCCGGCACACGTGCCAAAAATCGGCTTCCGATGCGCTGAAAAAGATTGAATTTCCTCAATGAAACCAAACTGATTCATCAGCTTCCTGATTGCGGTACTTTCACCTCCCGGGATAATCAAGCCATCCACATCTGCAAGCTGATGCGGCAGCTTTACTACGACCCCCTCATGGCCGGCCGCAGCGATGCTCCGGACATGCTCCTCCACAGCCCCCTGTAAACCAAGGACCCCTATTCTTGCCATTGTGCATCTTCCTTTCTGATTGAAAAAACTACCGTGCCTGCCTGGCTGGCTGGCGGTGTTACCTGTGGTTCTGGTGTTCTGCCTGTATTCGCTGGCTTTATCCAACTGATTTTTAAACATTCAGATCATTTTTTGATTAAAATGTGCCTCATTCGCCTGAAAAGAGAGCAGGTTGCCTATATTACGGCCTCATTTTTAACGCAAAAGCCACCCACAAGGATTTTACTTGCGGATTCTGCCAGTTTACTTGCGAATCTTGAGATTTACTTGTGAATATTCAAATTCACTTGCAAAATTGCCCTATTTACTTGCGGAAACGGCAGAATTACTTGCGATCAGCTGACGCCTGTCAGGTCTCTGCTTTTCAAGTCATTCTATTTTTTGGAGAGGGCTTGTTATCAGGGTGCTTAATAAATGATTTATTTGAAAAGCACCGTCCTCCGCTTTTCTTTGATCCAGCTCCGGATTGAGACCTTCGGTCGTAAGCAGATCGCCATCAAAAGGCAAAACCGGCCTTTTGCTGCCGCTCCTCTTACGCCTGTCAGGTCTCTGCTTTTCAAGTCATTCTATTTTTTGGAGAGGGCCAGTTATCATGGTGGTTATTAACCGATTTATTTGAAAAGCACCGTCCTCCGCTTTTCTTTGATCCAGCTCCAAGCTGAGATCCTCGAGTCATAAGTCAAGCCGGGAATGGAAAGAAAGGCGCTTTCCACCCCCGCCTCGCCTTATGCTGTTCGGATCTCTGCCTTTCCTGCTAAAACTATTTGGTACCGGAGTTTAGATTGTCATGGCCCTTTCCATTTATGAAGGTTTGGAAGGCACCGCTTTCCGCTATTCATCGTCCTTGCATTCTTTCCTCAGCAGTTAGTTTTGAGATTTCGATTCCTTTCATGGCGGTGCCGAGTTGTTTGGATAGTTCGGCTATGAGTTTGTAGTCCTGGTAGTGTGTGGTTGCCTGGACGATGGCGCGGGCAAATTTTTCTGGGTTGTCTGATTTGAAGATGCCGGATCCTACGAATACGCCGTCTGCGCCGAGTTCCATCATGAGGGCGGCGTCAGCCGGTGTGGCGATGCCGCCGGCGGCGAAGTTGACGACCGGGAGGCGGCCTTCGCGCCTGATTTCAAGCAGGATGTGAAAAGGAGCACCAAGGTTTTTTGCTTCGGTCATGAGTTCATCTTCGCTCATGTGGGTGATTTTTCGAATTTGGGCGTTGACGGTCCGCATGTGCCGGACGGCCTCAACGATGTTTCCTGTTCCCGGTTCTCCTTTGGTGCGGAGCATGGAGGCACCTTCGCCAATTCTTCTGGCGGCTTCACCCAGGTCGCGGCAGCCGCAGACAAAGGGAACGGTGAATGTATTTTTCTGCAGATGGAATTCTTCATCGGCTGGAGTCAGCACTTCGCTTTCATCCAGGTAATCCACACCCATTGCTTCAAGGACGCGTGCTTCAACGATATGGCCGATGCGGGCCTTTGCCATTACAGGGATGGTGACTGCGTTCATGACTTCTTCGACGATACGCGGATCAGCCATTCTTGCTACACCGCCGGCAGCCCTGATATCTGAAGGCACCCGCTCCAGGGCCATGACAGCCACAGCTCCGGAAGCTTCGGCAATTTTTGCCTGTTCGGCATTGATAACATCCATGATGACTCCGCCTTTTTGCATGTGAGCCATTCCTCTTTTGACACGGTCGGTACCAGTAAGTAGTTGAGACATAGTAACCCTCCTGAATTGTTTGAAAATTAATTATTGTAAGTATATGAAGAAGTTGACTTGATTAAAAGAGTCAGTTTTATATAAAATAATGATGTCAGATAAAGAAGGCAACAGAGGGGGATGTACATGGATATGCTGTCATTCCAGCTGGACCGCGGAGATAAAAGATCTCTGTATGAACAGCTGTATGAATATATAAAACAAGAAATCATTGAGGGCCGCCTTGTTTTTCAGGCGAAAATGCCGTCCAAGAGGAAGCTCGCCGAATTCCTGCAAATCAGCCAGAATACGATAGAAACAGCCTATGAACAGCTTGTGGCAGAAGGATATATCGAATCCATTCCGCGCAAAGGGTATTATGTACTGGCCTATGAAGACCTGGCTTTTGTCAGCAAGGGAAGTCCCGGCAGCCAGCCGGAAAATAAAGCGGCGGTTGAGCCTCTTTTTCATTTCCACCCGAGCCGCATTGATACGGCGCCTTTTCCTTTCGCCCGCTGGAGGAAGTATACCAAGGATATTTTCTGTGAAGAAAATCAGGAACTGCTCTCGCTCGGGGATTATAAAGGGGAGCTTGCGCTGCGGAAAGAAATTGCCCTATATCTCTACCATTCAAGGGGAGCGGTATGTTCACCGGATCAAATCATTATCGGCTCAGGGACCGAATATCTTCTGCCTCAGCTTGTGCACCTGCTTGAGGACGCGAGTGTCTATGCCATTGAGGATCCCGGGTATCAGCTTACCGGCCATATTCTTTCCAGCCGCGATAAAAAAATCATCCCGGTGGAGGTAGATGAAGAGGGCATCAATGTGGAACCGATCAAAGATATCGAAGTGGACGCGGTTTATGTCACTCCCTCTCATCAATTTCCTTATGGAAGCGTCCTTTCGATCAATAGGAGGACACAGCTGCTAAATTGGGCACATAAAGCCCCGGGCCGCTATATTATAGAAGATGATTATGACAGTGAGTTCAGATACAGCGGAAAATCGATTCCATCGCTCCAAAGCATGGATAAGGGAGAGAAAGTCATCTATTTAAGCACCTTTTCCAAGTCACTCATGCCCTCCATCCGGATTGGATATATGGTGCTGCCGCCTGAACTTTTGAAAAAGTATGAGCGCGAATTTTCCTTCTACAGTTCAAGCGTTCCGCGCTTCGATCAGCATATACTTGCCAGGTTCATGAAGGAAGGGGACTTTGAACGGCATTTGAACCGGATGCGTAAAATTTACCGGAGAAAATTGGAGACGCTGACAGAGCTGCTGCGGCCCTATGAAAATATTATAGAAATCATTGGGGACAGTGCCGGGCTTCATGTAATCCTCCGCGTCAGGGCCGGGATGACCGAGAAAGAACTGATCAGCCGGGCGGCGGATCAGGACATCCGGATTTATGGCCTTTCTAAATATACTCTCCTCCATAGGGAAACGGGCGCACCTTCCATCGTATTGGGGTTTGCAGGGATACCGGAGGAAGAGCTTGAGAAAGGTATAGGGCTGCTGCTTGAAGCCTGGGGTCTGAAATGAACACGCTGGTATTGGCGCCAAATTCCTTAAAATGCCGGAAAAGTAAAAAATGGCCGCTTTATTTCATCTGTTTACATTGAATTCTGTGTCCCCTTTTGTATAATTAAGTAGTTTCATGTAAAACTTTGGCTAAATTCCAGCAGACAACTTCCGGGAGGGATATTATGAGTGATAATCATATTATACGTTTTGAAAATGTAACAAAAAGCTATGATCATACAACCGTGCTCAATTCAGTAAGCTTTGAGATTGAGAGAGGAAAGTTTTACACCCTCCTGGGACCCTCAGGCTGCGGAAAGACGACGATCCTGCGTCTGATTGCAGGTTTTATAGAACCGACTGAAGGAAACATCTACTTTGATGGCAAGATCATCAATTCCCTTCCGGCGAATAAACGCCAGGTGAATACCGTTTTCCAGGACTATGCACTTTTCCCTCACCTGAATGTGTTTGAAAATGTGGCGTTCGGACTCAGGATTAAAAAATTGAAGGCCGCAGAAATTGAAGCGAAGGTGATGGAGGCCTTGAGGTTTGTCAATCTGGCAGGCTATGAGTCCAGAGAGATCAGCGAAATGTCAGGCGGCCAGCGCCAGCGTGTAGCCATTGCCCGGGCCATCGTAAATGAGCCGGAGGTTATCCTGCTTGATGAACCGCTTTCCGCCCTTGATTTAAAGCTTCGTACGGAAATGCAGTATGAGCTTCGAGAACTGCAGCAGCGCCTGGGCATCACCTTCATTTTTGTGACTCATGACCAGGAAGAGGCACTTGCCATGTCTGATGAAATTTTTGTACTGAATGAAGGAGTTATCCAGCAGAGCGGAACTCCCATTGATATATATGATGAACCAATCAATCGATTTGTGGCTGACTTTATCGGTGAGTCCAATATTGTAGAAGGAAAGATGGACAGGGACTTCCTGGTATCCTTCGCAGGACGGCAGTTTGACTGTGTGGACAGGGGATTCAGCCCCGGGCAGCCGGTCGATGTAATCATCCGTCCGGAAGACCTCTTAATCACTACTCCTGAGCTCGGTAAGCTTCAGGTAAGAGCGGATTCCCAGCTTTTCCGCGGTGTCCACTATGAAATCAGCAGTTACGATATGGATGGAAATGAATGGCTCGTCCATTCCACCAAGAAGGTCAATGTGGGCGAGGATATCGGCCTGTATTTTGAACCGGAAGCGATCCATGTTATGAAGCCGGGCGAAACGGAAGAGGAATTCGATAAGCGGATTGAGGCTTATAAAGAGGAAAGCCATGAATAGAAGCACGAGGAATTTATATCTCATTCCATATGTTTTATGGATTGTCCTGTTTGTTGCTGCTCCCATTTTGCTTGTTCTTTATTATTCGTTTTTCAATATTGAAGGCGAGTTTTCGTTTGGTAATTATGCCGCCTTCTTTTCACCCGTGTATTTAAAGATGACTTTGAGCTCGTTCTGGTACGCTTTTTTAATCACTTTGTTCTCCTTGGTCATCGCGTATCCCGCAGCTTATCTTCTGACTAAGACCAAACACAGGCAGCTCTGGCTTCTGCTTATCATCCTGCCATCCTGGATCAATCTGCTGCTGAAGACGTATGCATTCATGGGGCTTCTTGGCACAAAGGGTGCCGCCAACCAGGTACTTGAAGCGGTCGGCATCGGCACCCAGCAGATTTTATTCACCGACTTCAGCTTTGTTTTTGTCAGTGTATATATTTTCATTCCATTTATGATCCTGCCGATTTATAACTCATTGAGCGAGCTTAATCCGACATTGCTATACGCGGCTGAAGACCTTGGGGCTTCTTCATGGGTCACTTTCCGGAGAGTCATTTTCCCGCTGACTGTGAACGGAGTAAAGGCAGGCTGCCAGGCTGTATTCATCCCGGCCCTGTCACTGTTCATGATCACGAGGCTGATCGCCGGGAACAGGGTCATCACACTCGGAACCGCGATTGAACAGCATTTCCTCGTGACCCAGGACTGGGGGATGGGGGCCACCATCGCCGTGTTCTTAATCATCGCCATGGTCCTGATCATGATTTTGACAGGCAAAGGCAGGAAAGGGGTAAAGGTATATGGGAAAAATTAAATGGACCGCCCTTTATCTGCCGATTGTTTTTTTCATTCTGTATGCGCCCATTTTTTATTTGATTTTCTACTCCTTCAACAGCGGCGGGACGATGAATAATTTTGATTCGTTCACCTTGAAATGGTATAAAGAGCTGCTCGGTGACACCAGGCTTCTGATCATTGTCATGAACACGGTGATCGTGGCTCTACTGTCTTCAGCGATTGCCACCATCATCGGCGTGCTGGGTGCCCTTGGCATTGCCTATATGAAAAAGATGCGGGTGAAAAATACGTATATCTCACTGAATAATGTATTGATTGTCAGCCCGGATGTCATCATCGGTGCCTCCTTTTTGATCCTGTTTACCATTGCAGGCATTAAGCTTGGCTTCACATCCGTCCTGCTCTCGCATATTGCCTTCAGCATCCCGATTGTTGTGCTGATGGTACTGCCCAGGATCAATGAAATGAGCCCGACCTTGATTGATGCAGCCCGCGACCTTGGGGCGAGCAGCTTTGATGTCCTGGCAAAGGTCATCCTGCCCTTCATAACTCCCGGAATATTTGCCGGGTTCTTTATGGCCCTGACTTATTCACTGGATGATTTCGCCGTTACTTTCTTCGTGACAGGAAATGGATTTACCACACTGTCTGTGGAAATCTATTCCCTGGCAAGGCGCGGGGTTTCCTTGAATATCAATGCCCTGTCTACGATTTTGTTCGTGCTGACACTGGTGCTGGTAGTCGGATATTATATGCTTAACGCACGTAACAGCCATTCCCGCAGAATGGGGGTCCCAAAATGAAAAATCTAATCCGCGGTTTTATCATCATCGTTGTGATATCGGCTGCGCTTCTTTACGGAGTTAACAGGCTCAACTCGGCGCAGGGACTTTCAGGAGGAAATACGCTCACCATTTACAATTGGGGAGATTATATTGATGCCAAGCTGGTCAAACAGTTTGAAAAAGAGACTGGCATCAAAATCATATATGAAACCTTTGATTCCAATGAAGCGATGATGACCAAGATTGAACAGGGCGGAACTGCATATGATCTTGCTGTTCCATCTGAGTATGCCATCGATAAAATGAAAAAAGAGGGGCTGCTGGTCCCGCTTGATCATTCGAAGCTGCCTAACCTGAAATATATCGATTCCCGCTTCATGGATCTGCCGTTTGATCCGGGCAATAAATATTCCATTCCTTATTTCTGGGGAACAGTCGGCATCGCCTATAATCCGAAGCTTCTTGGCGGAAAGAAAATCACCGGCTGGAACGACCTGTGGGATAAGGATCTGAAGAATCAGATTCTGCTTGTGGACGGCGCCCGTGAGGTGATGGGAATGGGACTGAATTCCCTTCACTATTCCCTGAATGATACCAATAAGGAGCACCTAAAGCAGGCAAAAACCAAGCTCGATTCGCTCACTCCCAATATCAAAGCCATTGTCGGCGATGAGATCCGCATGCTGCTGCAAAATGATGAGGCAGCAATCGGGGTAGTATGGTCAGGGACGGCTGCCGAACTGATGTGGGAAAAAGAAGATATAGAATATGTCGTGCCCAAAGAAGGTTCAAATCTTTGGTTCGATAATATGGTCATACCTAAAACATCCAAAAACCCGGAAGCGGCACATAAGTTCATCAACTTCATGCTGAATCCAAAAGTGGCAGCCCAAAACACGGAATATGTAGGGTATTCCACACCGAACAAAAAAGCCCTGGATTATATGGACAAAGAAACGGTCGGGGATAAACGGTTTTATCCGGATCAAGCCATGACCTCCAAGCTTGAAGTCTATGAAAACCTGGGCAAGAGAAACCTCGCCTATTATAACGAACTGTTCCTGCAGTTCAAAATGCATCGGAAATGAAGAGATCCCTGCGGGGGTCTCTTTTTTCTGCCTCGAGGAACTGGGAGCGGGAAGAGAGGCGGGGCCAAAGTGGTCGTACAAACAATTAAGGCCCATTCTCCTTAATTGTTAGGCCGAGTGGGTCGTGGAAAACGATTAAGACCAACTCTCCTAAAGTGGAGGGCACAGTGGTCATAAAAAATGATTAAGACCACTTTTTCTTAAATGGCGGTCCGAACTGGTCATAAAACCCTTCACGTCCTCTTAAATTACGGGCAAACTTGTCCAAATCATTTCCGCCTAAATGGAAGTTTCTCCACAGTCTCCTTCTTTAAATTTACACTTATCACCGCTTTTTTTAGGAATGACCTAACAGGATATTACTAATTATGGAATAAAATGTGATAAACTTTTTGTAAACAAAAGGAAGCGAGGAGAGAAGCCGTGGAGATCGAACCCCAAAAGAAGAGCAAAAGCCATGTTTCTATCAGGTTCAATTTGATTTTCTTCTTCGTGTTTATCTTATTTTCTGTACTGGTGGTAAGGCTTGGCTTTGTCCAGATCGTCTATGGGGAGGATTATCGCAGGGAAGTGGAACGGACGGAAGATGTGACGGTGAAGAATCCGATGCCCAGGGGAGAGATCGTTGACCGTTACGGGAAGATCATTGTGGATAATACACCCGAGCGGGCTATCACTTATACACGTCAGCAGGACACTAAACCAAAGGAAATGCTTCGCATTGCAAGAAAGCTATCCGCATACATTGATAAGGATCCAAAGAAGGTAACAGACCGTGACAAGCGGGACTTCTGGATTCTGCTTAATCCGAAGAAGGCTGACAAAAAGGTAACAAAGGCCGAGAAGAGGCTGGTCGAGACGGGCAAGCTGGAAGCGAAGGATCTGTATCAGCTACAGCTGGACAGGATCACCAATGCAGAATTGAAGGAACTGGATGGAGAACTGGAGGTGCTGGCCATCTTCCGTGAGATGAACAGCGGCTATCCGTTGACTACCCAGTTCATCAAAAATAAAAAAGTAACAGATAAAGAGTTTGCCAAGGTCAGTGAACACCTTGATGAGCTTCCGGGTGTGGATACCTCCATTGACTGGGAACGTGAGTACAAGTTCGGCAAGACCCTGCGTTCGGTTCTTGGCGCTGTGACTACTTCCGAGGAAGGACTGCCTAAGGAGCAGGCGGATCAATATGTGGCAATGGGCTACGGCCGGAACGAGCGTATTGGAAAAAGCTATCTGGAGATGCAGTACGAGGATGTGCTCAGCGGCAAGAGGGAGCGGGTAGAGAATGTAACCTATAAGGGGACAACGGTCAGCTCTAAGACCATATCCCAGGGGCAGAAGGGCAATGACCTTGTTCTCACCATCGATATGGAGCTGCAGAAGATAACAGAAAAGATCGTGGAAGAAGAACTCGTGAAAACCAAGCACAGATATGGCGACACCCCGTTCCTGGACCGGGCATATACGGTCTTGATGGATCCTTATACCGGGGAGATCAGGGCCATGGCCGGCAAGAGGTATGTGAGGGACAAGGAGACCGGCGAGTATAAGATTCAGGATGATGCCCTCGGCACCTTCACGACCTCCTATACGATGGGGTCTGTAGTCAAAGGGGCAACGGTGCTGACCGGCTATGAAACGGGTGCAATTTATCCGGGAAACAGCGAATTTGATGCACCTGTGAAGTTCAAGGGAACACAAGTGAAGAAGTCCTATGCCAATTTTGGCTGGATCAATGACCGGGAAGCGCTGATGGTTTCTTCAAACGTTTATATGTTCAAAACTGCGATGAAAATTGGGGGTGCTCATTATGTCCCTGATGGCACCCTGAACCTGAAGGATGGCACATTCGATATAATGAGGAACAATTTTTCGCAGTTCGGCCTTGGTGTCAAGACGGGCATTGACCTGCCAAATGAGACCTCAGGAGTAAAAAATGCCGAGACAAGACCCGGCCTCCTGCTCGATTTAGCCATCGGCCAGAATGATACGTATACACCGCTTCAGCTTGTTCAGTATGTATCCTCGATCGGGAACGGCGGCTATAGGATCAAGCCGCACCTCGTCAAGCAGATTCGGCAGCCGGGCGGGAAAAAGGGAGAACTCGGCCCTGTCTTAAGCGATATAGAACCGGTTGTGCTGAACCGTTTAAGCATGAAGCCGGAGTGGATTGAAAATGTCCAGGCAGGCTTCAGGATGGTCATGCAGCAGCAGCGAGGCACAGGATACAAGGTATTCGGAGGAAAGGAATATGACATGGCCGGCAAAACAGGGACTGCCCAGGCCTTTTACGACGGGCCGGACCGGAAGAATTACGGAAAAGAGCCGCCGCCGACCTGGAATATCACCCTCATTGGGTATGCGCCAAGCGAAAAGCCTGAGATAGCCATGTCGGTAGTGGTACCATGGGCCTATCAATCCAGTGACAACGGCATGAACAAAAACATCGGAAGCAGGGTGATGGATGCCTATTTTGACCTTAAGAAAAAGAGGGATGGGAAAGAAAATCCGGATAAAAAAACAGACTCGGCTAAACCGAGCTGAATACCAAAACAAAATCATCCTAGTCACATAGACATGAAATTTTCACATTTCCGTATCCAGCACAGAGACTGATTTGGTAAGATGTTACTAGCAGTCTCTTTTCTTTTGTGGGGGACAGTCCCCATTTCCCAAATTATTTCCCAAAAGGCCCTTTAGTAAAAAATTACCAATGATAAATGCTAAATTGCTATCTTTATAAAATGAATTAAGGGTAGAGACAAGATAAGAACTTAGAAAGGAGGGATGAGAGTGATTGATGCAGTGAAAAGGAAATTTCCATTTCTATTATTGCTGCTGGTCATCCCGCTGCTTGGGACGGTATATAAACTGCTGAATGAACATCCGCAAAAAGCTGTGAGCATCTCGACACCGCTCGATCAGCATATACCTTTTGTCCCTGTTTTCATCATTCCTTATATTATTTGGTATGGATATATATTGTTCTATTTAATGTATTTCTGTTTCAAGGACACAAAGGTCTATATGAAATCCCTGATCACGATTGTGATAGGTGAACTCATCTGCTTTGCCGTGTTTTTCTTTTTCCAGACAACGGTCTCGCGGCCTGACCTGTCGATAGATACCCCATTCTATCCCCTGATCCAGTTCATCTATAGCAATGACCAGCCGTATAATTGTTTTCCAAGCATCCATGTCCTCACGACCTATGTCATCATGCTTGCTTCGCTTCATATCAAGAAAAAGCACAAAGTCCACACGCTCCTGATCCAGGGTCTGGGAAGCTTGATCATTCTGTCCACCCTGTTTGTGAAACAGCATGTGATTTGGGATATGATTGGATCGATGTTCCTGGTTTGTTATATTTACGGATTCATTTTCGATTACTACCAGGTAAGAGTTTCGCAGAAAGCGAAGACCCTGCAAATTAAGAAATAATGGTATCTGCTGCTGAAACTTTGGTTTCAGCAGTTTTTTTAGTTGTCGGTCCGTCAGAATTATTTTACAATTACCTGGCAAGTGCTGCTGTGAAAAACAACATAAACAAAGGATGCTGCTTAAAAATGGTCTGGAGACTGAAACAATTCAACGAACTGACTTCTATCGAGCTCTATAACATATTGCAGGAGCGAACCCGGGTGTTTGTAGTGGAACAGGACTGCCCTTATCAGGAAGTAGATGGAAAGGATTTGGAAGCATATCATCTTTTCAAGGAAAATGATAGCGGAATTATGGCTTACCTGCGTGTTCTGCCGCCCGGGGTTTCCTATCCGCAGGCTTCTCTTGGGCGGGTCATGGTAAAGGAAGAATACCGGGGGGAGGGCCTGGCAAAGGAATTGGTTACCATGGGCCTAGAGGTGATCCGGCAGGAACTGGGAGAGAATGCTGTGAAAATCCAGGCACAGAACTACCTGAAGAAATTTTACGGCTCCTTCGGTTTCCAGGCAGTGACCGGAATCTATCTGGAAGACAATATTCCACATATCGATATGGTTTTGGAAATGAGTGGAGAAAAAAGCAGCCAATGACTCTTTCCTTGAAAGATGGCATAAAATTGGAATTCTCTCACACACTAAAAGGAAATCTTTTAGGGAGTGATTGAAATGGATGCAAACCGAGTGAAACAAATTTTATCTTCTTCAGCAGACATTAGTGTGGAATACAACGGAGTCGCTGTCTGGATCGACAATCTGAATGAGGATGGCAGGACGGCCATGGTCCACCCTCTCGACCTCGAAGAAAAGACTACAGTCGAGATTGACGAATTGAAAGAAGTATAAAAACAAACATCATTTTTCTACTCGCAGCCCATGCATGGAAAGGAACTGGACAAGGGCAGGAACAAACACAATAAGGCGGTGGAGCGGAGGAAGGCGCAAGGCAGGTATGACAGAAAGATCAATGATGTTTATACCCAGTTGCAGGAAGTCTCATGATACATGCAGCTCCGCCCCTTTACCACAGAAAACGGTGCCAGGTTTCCGTGCAAACCTGGCACTCCTTTTGCCCGGGATTGGGCAGCCGGCAAATAATTAACAAAGTACAGTAAATCCATGTAAAATAGAGATTAATAGTTCGTATGTCCAGACAGAAAGAAGGAATAGGGATGGAGAGTCAAGCTCTGATTGCAGTCACCATTTTTCTAATTACATATGCAATCATAATTACAGAAAAGATACACAGAACAATCGTTGCACTTCTTGGCGCAATTTCACTGATTTTATTCGGCATTATGGACCAGGAAGCTGCCATCCACCATATTGATTTCAACACGATCGGCTTATTGATCGGCATGATGATCATCGTCTCGATCACCGCGGAAACGGGAATCTTCAAGTACCTGGCCATTAAGACAGCCAAGCTTGCCAAGGCGGATCCGCTCAAGATCCTCATTGCCCTTGCAGTCCTGACGGCAGTGGCATCCGCTCTTCTGGATAACGTGACCACAGTCCTGCTTGTTGTCCCGGTGACATTGAGCATCACATCAAAGCTCAAGGTCAATCCAATGCCATATCTCATCTCACAGATCATGGCCTCCAATATTGGCGGTACAGCAACGATGATCGGGGATCCCCCAAATATCATGATCGGGAGCGCTGTAAAAAGCCTGACGTTCCTGGATTTCATTACGAATCTGGCACTCATAAGCTTTTTCATTCTCTTTGTGACGATAGCGATATTTGCCTTTATATACAGAAAAAAATTGAGAACAACTGAGAGCCTTAAGCGGGATTTGATGAAAAGCGATGAAACGAAAGAAATCAGGAACACCACTCTTTTAAACAAATGCCTATTTATTATTGTTCTCACGATTTCAGGATTTTTCCTGCATCAGTTTATCCATATTGAAACGGCTACCATCGCACTGTTCGGTGCCTTCCTGCTCCTTCTGCTTACGGGCGAGGATCATCTGGAAAGCTCCCTTGAACGAGTGGAGTGGACAACACTCTTTTTCTTTATCGGTTTGTTTGTCATCGTCGGCGGGCTTGTGGATACAGGAATTATCAAATCCATCGCAAGCCAGGCTATTGAACTGACAAAAGGGAACCTTACAGCAGCAACGATGCTGATCCTGTGGGTCAGCGCCATCGCTTCTGCCTTTATTGACAACATTCCGTTCGTCGCCACCATGATCCCGCTGATCAAGGATATGGGATCCATGGGCATAACGAATCTGGAGCCATTATGGTGGAGCCTTGCACTTGGGGCATGTCTTGGAGGCAACGGCACTTTGATCGGGGCCAGTGCGAATCTGGTGGTTGCAGGACTTGCTGCGAAGAAGGGCCACAATATATCCTTCATTAAATACCTGCTGATCGGATTTCCGCTCATGCTTTTGAGCATCATCCTGTCTACTGTCTATATTTATTTACGATATTTGCTGTAGGACAAGGCAGCCCGATATTTTAAAAGAGCTAAATGTTGAAACAGAAAAATAGGTATGATAGAATCAAAACACAATATATTGTATCGTATTGTTAAATTAATAACTAAATATAGATGTTCAAAGTTGGTGTCCTTCTAGTAAGGGCTTAAAAGGGAATCCGGTTAGAATCCGGAACTGTCCCCGCAACTGTAAGTGTGGACGAAATAAGAGCACCACTGTATAAGCGGCTTAACGGTACTTATATGGGAAGGTCTTAAAGTAGGGAGAAGCACGAGTCAGGAGACCTGCCAGTGATGAACGATAGTTTCAATTTCTTCGGGGATTTGAGAAGATGAAACGATGGTGTAATTCTGGCTCTGTCCATACATTATGATTCTGCTATCGTTTGATCCGCTCATGTTCTTATGGGCGGATTTTTTGATTTCTTAATTTAAATAAGGGAGAGAAGAATCATGAAGGCAGCAATGGAAGATAAAAGAGCAGGAGCACTTTTGGATAAGCTCCAAATAGAATTTGGCAGTCTGTCTTTTGACACCTTGAAGAATAAAACGGACTTCAGCCGGCCATATGCGGCCATCCTGGAGGAATGGATTCTGGAGTGTCTGGCATGCATGTCGGAGCTTGAGCCCGATTGGACGTATGCCGCTGCCCGGATTCACCTGGCCAGGCTTTACGCAGAGGCTGAGACAAACCGGGGTGAAAAGGGGGGCTATGGATCCCTATATAACCTGATTGCAGAGCTCGCGGGTAAGGGCATCTATCATCAGGACCTGCTGGTGCTGTACAGCATGGAAGAAATTGAAGAGATCGGCGGGTGGATTCAGCCCGAGAGAGATCATCTTTTTACATACATAGGATTAAAGATGCTCTCTGACAGGTATCTGGCCAAAAGCCATGAAGGAGCCGTATTTGAGCTGCCGCAGGAGCGCTTTATGATCATCGCCATGACACTCATGAAAAAAGAAAGCGCAAGCCAGCGCCTGGATTTGATCAAGGAAGCCTACTGGGCAATGAGCAGCTTATACATGACCGTTGCCACACCGACCCTCTCAAATGCGGGGAAGAACTGGGGCCAGCTGTCGAGCTGCTTTATCGACACCGTGGATGACAGCCTTCAATCGATCTATAACAGCAACACGGACATTGCCAATCTATCAAAAAATGGCGGCGGCATCGGTGTTTATCTTGGAAAGGTGCGGAGCCGCGGCAGCAGCATCAAAGGCTTCAAAGGCGCCTCGTCCGGAGTGATTCCCTGGATGAAGCAGCTGAACAATACGGCGGTGAGCGTCGATCAGCTGGGCCAGAGGCAGGGGGCAATCAGCGTCTATCTTGATGTCTGGCATAAAGACATCCATTCCTTCCTGGACGCCAAACTGAATAATGGGGATGAAAGGTACAGGACTCATGATTTGTTTACAGGAATCTGCATCCCGGATCTATTTATGGAAAAGGTGGAGGAGCGGGGGCAATGGCATCTTTTTGATCCTCATGAAGTGAAGAGTATCATGGGCTTCTCCCTTGAAGATTATTATGATGAAAAAAAGGGGAGCGGCTCGTTCAGAGAAAAATATGAAGAATGCGTTCAGCACCCTTCTCTGTCAAAAACAGAAGTGCCTGCCATCGACATCATGAAATCCATCATGAGAAGCCAGCTGGAAACAGGGACGCCATTCATGTTCTACCGCGATGAAGTGAACCGGAAAAACCCGAACAGCCATCAGGGAATGGTTTACTGCACCAATCTCTGCACCGAAATCACCCAGAATCAAAGCGCAACAATCCAGACGAGGGAGGAATACAGAGACGGCAGAATCATTGTCGAGAAGATGCCAGGCGATTTTGTGGTCTGTAACTTATCCTCCATCAACCTGGCGCGCGCCGTGACTGCTGGAGTCCTGGAAAGGCTGATTCCGATACAGGTCAGGATGCTGGATAATGTGATTGATATCAATACGATTCCTGTTGTCCAGGGGCAGGTTACGAACAAGAAGTACCGCGCCATCGGTCTCGGCACTTTTGGCTGGCATCATCTGCTTGCCTTAAAGGGGATCAAGTGGGAAAGTGAGGCTGCGGTCGGATATGC
This sequence comes from Paraperibacillus marinus, assembly GCF_046237605.1. Classification (GTDB taxonomy): domain Bacteria; phylum Bacillota; class Bacilli; order Bacillales; family DSM-1321; genus Paraperibacillus; species Paraperibacillus marinus. The sequence continues at coordinate 215,535 of NZ_CP143542.1, forward strand.
GGATGAAATTTATGAAGAGATTGCTTTTCTCACCATAAGTGCAAGCATGGAGCTGGCCAGGGAGAAGGGAGCTTACCCGTTATTTGAAGGCTCTGATTGGGAAAGCGGGGAATACTTCGCAAAACGCGGATACCGGGATTATCCGAGGTGGCAAAAACTGCAGCAGGAGACTGCATTAATTGGCATCAGAAACGGATATTTGATGGCTGTCGCCCCGAATGCCTCCACGGCGCTGATTGCCGGCAGCACGCCAAGCATCGATCCTATCTTCAGGAAATTTTATTCTGAGGAGAAGAAGGATTACCGCATCCCGGTGACAGCGCCGGATTTGAATGAAAACACCACCTGGTATTATAAATCAGCCTACCTGATCGGCCAGGACTGGAGCATCAGGCAGAATGCAGCCCGCCAGAAGCATATCGACCAGGCGGTTTCCTTCAATTTTTATATAAAAAATTCAATCAAGGCCCGGGAGCTGCTCGGACTGCATATGGACTCCTGGAAAAACGATTTGAAAACCACATACTACGTCAGGTCCACTTCTTCCGATATCGAAGAATGTGAATCCTGCTCAAGCTGAAAAAAGGGGTGCTGGATATGATGAAATCAGAGGCGGCCAAAAGGCCGATCATGGATAAAAACGGTCCCAACCGGTCAACGGGGATCATAAACGGGAAATGCTCCAATATCCTGAACTGGGATGACGTCCGCTTTCCGTGGGCATATCCAAAATATAAAAAGATGCTCGGGAACTTCTGGACTCCTTTTGAAATTAATATGTCTCAGGATATGAAGCAGTTCCCGGAGCTTTCAGGCGGGGAAAGGGACGCATTCCTGAAAATAATCGGCCTGCTCGCCCTGCTCGACAGCATCCAGACGGATTATGCCGGCAAGGTGGCCGATTATATAACAGATTCCAGTATCTCGGCACTGATGATCATCCTCGCCCAGCAGGAGGTCATCCATAATCATTCTTATTCCTATGTGCTGTCGAGCCTCGTACCAAAGGATATCCAGGATGAAGTATTCGAATTCTGGCGTACCGAGCCGATTCTTGAAAAAAGGAATGATTTTATCATGAAGGGCTATCAGGATTTTGCAGAGTCTCCAGAGGTCCATAACCTGTTGAAGTCCATCGTGTACGATATCGTGCTCGAAGGTTTGTTTTTCTACTCCGGCTTTGCCTTTTTCTATCATTTAGCGAGAAATCAAAAGATGGTCGGCACCTCGACAATGATCAATTATATCAATCGGGATGAACAGCTTCATGTGGACCTTTTCGTCAAAATATTCAAGGAAATAGTGGCCGAAAATCCGGAACAGGACACAGAGGAGCTCAAGAGGTTTGTGCAGGATACATTCAAGGAGGCAGCCCAGCTGGAAATAGAATGGGCCCGATTCATCATAGGGGACCGGATTCCGGGGATTTCGCTTGCCGATGTGGAAGATTATATTAAATTTTATGCAAATGTGAGGGCAAATCAGCTCGGATATGAGCGGCCATTTGACGGTTACAGGCAAAATCCGCTGCGCTGGATCAAGGCCTATGAAGATGCAGACTCTGGGAAATCAGACTTTTTTGAACAAAAATCCCGGCAATATGTAAAGGTTAATCAAATTGATAATGGTTTTGATGATTTATAATGTGTAAAAAAGGGGTATTAGATAATAGAGAGAGGAAAATGTTTAAATTGGAGGGATAACTCATGAAAAAATCAACCATGAATCTGATGCTGGGCTCACTGATTTCAGCAGGGGGCGCCGCGTTTTTTGTGGCAGCTTATAAACAGAGACAGAAGGAATCATTCAGGGTACTGGAAGATACGGATATGAGGAAGAGTGAAAAGATTGACAGGATGGAAAGCGTGTATGCACCGCAGGATCCGGAGGAGCAGGGATTAACCCAGCTCGATTCTGCCTACCGCGCAGAATGGGTGGCCAATGGTTTCCCGCAGACCCATCAGGAGCTTGAAGAACTGGAAAAAGAAGAAGAAGAGGAATCCTACAGAAAATAAAAAAATGAGGCTTGCCCTATATCAGGGGGCAGCCTCATTTTTATTTTGCCTTCAGCTGCTTATCGAGCCAGAAGGTCCCAAATGGAATGAACGAAAGAAATACCGCCCATACCGCCCACGCAAAAGACCATCTTTTAAACAACTTGACAGCAGCGACCAGGATCACAAACACCACAAACAGAAAGCCGTGGATCCCGCCGGTAACTGTCACGGCAAAAGGGCTGTCAGCCATATACTTCAGCGGCATCGCAATCAGCAGCAGCACAAGATAAGAAATTCCTTCGAGGATGGCAAAAACACGCACTAACCCAATCAATGGCATACAGCTTGCTCCTTTTTCATTATGTATATGGTTATCTTACTAAAAATAGAGCGGTTTCAAAAGGGAGTAAGGCTCTTTTTCTTTTTTATGGGCTCTGTGAGGGAGGTTTTTTAAAACAAGGGGGCTGCCGTTTTTCATCAGGGGTATGAAGATATTTTTGGAGCTGATGTTGGGTTGACAAGGTCTTCACCGGGGAATGAAGGCCTTTTTATAGCCGTAGTGAGGGTGAAAGATCCTTGGAGCAGGCATCAGATACTGCCACAAAAAAAAGCCGGGCATCCCACGATGCCCGGTTTAATCAATCATTTGATTAACTGATAAAAGGTTGTTGTGTTTTTGTATATCTGCTCAGCGGCCGCAGCTGTTTCTACTTTTTTAAGCTTTGCGATTTCATCGATAACCGCTGGGATGAATGACGGATGTGTGTGCTTTCCTGAAAAGGGCCCTTCAAACGGCCATGGCCCGTCCGTCTCTGCCATGATTCTATCAAGCGGATAGAATGCAGCAAGTTCCCTGATTTCAGATTCGTATAAAATGTCAGGAGTGAAGGAGATATAACAGCCTCTGTCTGCCAGTTTCCGGACTGTGGAGGAATTGCCTTTGAACCAGTGGAAATGGGCTTTATGATAGTGATGCTGATCGAGCAGCCCGCATACAAGGTCTGCATCCTCGTAGACAGCATGCAGGACGAGAGGTTTATCCAGCTCTTTCGCGAGGAGGATGAATTCCTCAAGGAGCACAAGATAGGGCTTATAATCGAGTGTCTTTTCCTGATTCAGGTAATGCGGAAGCCCCACTTCGCCAACAGCCGTCATCCTGTCAGCGTTCTGCCTGAGCCAGCCCAGCAGCTCGTCTTGTTCATGCCGGGCGGGGAGCGTCTGCTCCGGATGCCAGCCGAATGCAGGATGGACAGCCGGGTTTATTCTGGACAGCCCCAGGTTTTGTTTAGAGGAGGCCAGGTTCATTGAAACTGCAATCATTCCCGTAAATCCTCCAGAATATTCCAGGGAACCGATGATCTCCTCCTGCTGCTTTTTTTCATATAAGTCCAGATGGATATGGGCATCGATATAGTTCAAAGTGCGCCGCCTTTCAGCGCGGCGAATATCTGCCTCTTCAGTGAGACAAATTCATCTGTCAGCACAAGAGAGCGATCTCGTGGCCGCGGGAAGGGGATGGTGAATTCTTCGATGATGGAAGCCGGCTTGCTGGATAAAACAAAGAGGCGGTCCGATAGAAAGATGGCTTCCTCGATATTATGAGTCACAAAGAGAATGGATCTGCGTTCCTTTTCCCAGATGGAAAGGAGCCATTCATGCATATCCATCCTCATCAGCTCATCCAGTGCCGAAAAAGGCTCGTCCAGACACATGAGTGCCTGGGGCGAGAGGAGAGCCCTGATGAACGAAACGCGCTGCTGCATCCCGCCGGACAATTCCTGGGGGTAGGCCGAGCTGTAACCGGCAAGGCCGGCACGTTCCAGCCACATCAGCGCCTTCTCACGGTCAGGTTTGCCTGACAGCTCCTGGGCAAGCAGGATATTGCCAAGCACTGTGCGCCAGGGAAAGAGGGAAGCACTTTGCGGCATATAGCTGATATGTCCGCGCCGTCCGTTCACATTTTCCCCGTCCAGCAGGATCTCGCCATCATCGGGACTCTCAAGTCCGCCGATCAGCTTGAGGAGGGTGCTTTTGCCGCTCCCGGAAGGTCCGAGCAGGGTGACGAATTCTTTTTCCTTCACCTCAAGGCTTATTTGGTCCAAAACTTCAGTGGTGCCAAAAGATTTCGTGATCCCTTTAAGCTGCAGCGTCATGCGGTACTCCCTCCTTTCCGATTCCATTTGATAATCAGGCGCTCAAGGATTACGATCAGGCCGTAAAACAGGAGGCTCAGCAGCATGATGAGGAAGATGGCGGCAAAGACTCTGTCCGTACGGAAGGATGAAGAAGCCAGTGTCATATAGACTCCGATTCCTGACTCGGCACCAAGCCATTCTGAGATCACCGCACCCATGACGCTATAGGTGGCCGATATCTTGAGGCCGGAAAAAAGCGAAGGCAGGGCGTAAGGAAACTCCGCTTTATAGAAAATCTGCTTTTTGCCAGCTCCGCTCATCTTCAGATAGTCAATATACATGGCGGGAGTCTGCCTGAAACCGTCTAGCGCAGATACGGTTACCGGGAAAAAACACACCAGTGATATGATGATCAGCTTGGGCAGGATGCCAAAGCCGAACCAGATGATGAGTAGAGGGGCAAGGACGATGACAGGCACATTCTGGGACAGGATGATAAACGGATAAAAAATCCCCCTGAGAAAGGCCGAGTTATGAAGGACCACGGCAATTGCCAGGCCAAGAAGCGCCCCGATGAGAAAACCGGTGAAGGTCAGCCGGATGGTGGACAGCAGATGGGGGCCGAGCGAGCCCGCCCCTTCAATGCCCGTGCGCACTATTCGATAAGGACCGGGCAGCAGCCATTCCTCAATGGAAAGAAGCCGTGATGCCGCCTCCCAGATCAGGAGAAAAACAATGGCAGCCAGAGCCGGCCGCCATCCTTTTTGAAGCATTCTGTCCATCAGCGATACTTTCCTGTCAGATCATCCATGGTTATGCCGTCGGGCTGATATAGGATTTTCATTTGAGTGATCACATTGCGGGCACCGAGCTCGGTCATTTTCTCATTCATTTCCTTAACCACATCAAGGAGGGTGCTGAGGCTGCCTTCCATGGTGGTCTCAAGCGGCTGAACCTGATAGTTGACACCGGATTTATCAATGATGGCGATAGCTTCATCAACAAAAGGAATCACATCGTCCAAATTCTTCGTCTTCGGGATAATCTGCACACTTACTAATGCTTCTGCCATATAAACACTCCTTTATCATGGTAAAAATTTATTCGTATACGCTTTTTTAGGATCAAATCCGCCTTCTAAGAGTTTGTGCTCCTCCATCCAATCTGCATAATTTGTCCAGATGGAGAGGTCCTGTTCGCCCCAGCGCTTTGCATCGTCCTGATATTTCGGTGAAAGCCATTCCTGGCTCTTTTTGACCAAATCTTTATCGAGATCAGGATTCTTTTGAATCAGGATATCGGCTGCTTCCCCGGGATGATCTATTGCGAATTTATAGCCTTTTGAGGCTCCGTGTACAAAGGCTTTAACAACATCTGGTTTTGTATTGATCATTTTCTCATTCGTTGCAAGCACCGGCGTGTAATAGTCAAGCTTCTTCGAGTAGTCCGTCAGGTAGACCATGTTCAGCTTCTGTCCTCTCAAGCCGGCCTCTATGCCGGTCCAGCCCTGGAAGATCCAGGCGAAATCCACATTCCTCTTAACAGAGGTGAAAAAGTCGGCATCGCCGGAATTGACGATCTTCACCTTGCTGACGTCGGCATCCTCCGTTTTCATGATAGAGCCGATCACAGCCTTTTCAACAGGTGATCCCCAGCCTCCGTATGTTTTTCCTTCAAAGTCCTTTGGAGTTTTAATATTCTTTTCCGCAGGAGAAGCAAATCCGGAAGTATTATGCTGGATAACGGCTGCAATGGAGACGAGCGGCACGCCCTGCACCCGGGCCTGGGTGATGGATTCCTGATAAGAGACGCCGAAGTCGGCTTTTCCAGAAGCCACAAGTGCATCGGCACCGGATTCTCCAGGATTGATGATCTTCACATCCAGGCCTTCTTCTTTAAAATAGCCTTTTTGCTGCGCCGCATACAGGCCTGTATGATTTGTATTCGGTGTCCAGTCCAGTACAACGGTCACCTTCTGAAGGTCTTTCTTATCTTTTTTCTCCGGGTCTGCATTTGTGCTGCAGCCTGCAAGCAGGGTTAAGGCAAGGATTGCGGCAGTCCACTTTTTCATCATTTTATATCTCCTTTCTGTGAGACAAGAACGGGAGGGGGGATAGAAGCATCAATCTAGAAAACCAACTTGAGTTTTCTACTCACAATCCATGCATGGAAAAGAACATAGAGTAGAGCAGGAACAAACACAATAAGGCGGTGGAGCGGATTAAGACAAACCAGGGGTGCCAGGAAAATACATGATGTGCGCACCCAGCTGCAGGAAGCCTTTTAATCCATGCAGCTCCGCCCCTTTTCCACAGAAAAAGGCATCCAGGATAACCCGGACGCCTTGCGATCAAAAACATATCCAAAAAGAGATAATGTTCCCTCCGCTGGCATCATCCAGATCAGGTTCTAAGAGTCAGCGCCTCATGGACGCAATCTCAGCCGGCAACACCGGCCCCCCTACATTCTCGTGCTATTCATAAATACTAGTCCATTATAGCAGAGTATTTTTCAATGTGTTCAATTTTCGCTTGTGCTTTCGAATATGTTGTTATTTTGCAGTGATAATCGCTGCCCCGTGCTCACGCAGGTGCTCCATCCAAGGTTCCGGAACCTCTCCCGCCGTAATGATTTTATCGATTTCGGAAAGGGGGAGCACGTTGACAAAGGAGGCAGTGCCGAGGCTTTGTCCTTCGATCAGGCAGACAGTCATGCGGGCCTGCCTGGCGGCGGCGCGGAGCACCGAAGCAGTTTCGGGATTACGGGTGCTTAAACCAGAACGGTTCAGGCCCGAGCCTGAAATGAAGCTGATATCAAAATGATAATTCTGCAGGACGGGGACCAGGAGCGGGTCCGAGATCTCGCCATCCTTTTTGACCCGGCCCCCGAGAACATAACAGTCTATATGATCCTCTGCAGAAAGCCGTGATGCCGCGGCTGCTGAATTGGTGACAACCGTAATGTGCTTTTCCGTCAGAAACTCGGCGATGGCATGGCAGAGTGCCGAGCTTCCTATGAAAACCGTATCGTTTTCTTTTATAAAGGACGCAGCATTCCGCGCGATGATGCGTATACTTGAATCTTTGCCAGAGTCCGGTTCCGTTTCCCTGGTGGCTGGAAGCCCTGTACGGACTGCTCCTCCGTGGGTTCTCCGCAAGAGCCCATCCTTTTCCAGGGAAGTTAAGTAACGCCTGATAGAATCAATGGACACGCCAAGCGTGGAGGCCAGCTCCTTGGCTTGGATTTTTTCATTTTTTTCGAGGAGATCAAGTATGCGTTTTTTCCGTTCCTCCGAAAACATGGGGCACCTCTTTCCAAGCGGTCTGAATATTCCTTATTCTAATTTTGATGCTTCAGCATGAGCAGGTCAAGGATATAGGCATGATTACCCGGTTAAAAAGAGAGAGCCGTCAGCTCTCCTTTTGAAATGACCATTTTATTAATTTTTTCCCCTGTTCAAGGGTGATCCCGCCATCTCCCATAGCACTCAGAACAGAGCGCCAGCAGGCTCCAAGAATCAAATGGAGCGGCAGGCCGCCATCTGTGTTCAATTCCTCAAGGAATGCTTCGATCCGGTCTCTTTTCTTGTAAGGATATTCCTCGCTGACCAATCGGCACAAGTCCTGTTTGGCGGCAAAATCCAGCCCCGTGATCAGGGCAGCTTCCATGGCCCGCTCCGGGTCTGAAAATAGTGAAGCGGCTCCCTCCATTCGGTCGATGATTCTTTGTTCAATATCTGTCCGGATCACTTCATAGAGCTTGGCCTTTGAGCCGAAATGATGATAGACGGCACCTGTTGTCATATCGGCTTTTTTGGCAAGCTCTGTGATATTGGTGTTCTTATATCCATGCTGTTTAAACTCTTCCAATGCTTTCATGATCAATTGATCTTTATTTGTCCCTGGTATAGGCATCCATTCTTTCATCATGCTTCCCAGTTTAGCATATTGACAGATATTAGTAAATTAGTTACGCTATACATAATCAACTTATGCAAAACATAATCCAATTACGCATTAAAGGAAGAGAGGGAAAGCCTGTGAAATTGGTTTTTTTGAGCCATCCAGTTAAGAATTTAAAAGAATCTCTTGCGTTTTATCGCGAGACTCTTGGGTTTGAGGAAGCATGGAGGGAAGGAGAGCATACTGCCGCTTTGTACATGCCTGGAACTGACGTGCGGCTCCTGCTTGAGAATGATGAGCCGGATACGGAAGCTGGCGGAGTATTCCTGGTGGACAGTGTGGACCGGTTCCATGAAGAAAAGAACCGAAGCATGGAAGTGGTGAAGGCTCCAGTCGATATACCGCCAGGACGGTTCGCCATCTATAGGGACAACTCAGGAAATTACATACGAATCATTGATTTTACAAAAGAAGGATAATCTGCAGAAAAAGGACACCCTGAAAGTGTCCTTTTTTTACATGCCGATAAATTCTTTTACGAGCTTCAATTGCTCCGCCGCCAACTCACGTGCCTTCACGGCTCCTTCTGCAAGGATGCTGTCGATGAGCGCGGGAGAGTCGATAAGCTCCCCATATTTTCTCCGCGGCTCAGACAGCTCCCTGTCTATGACGCGGAAAACTTCCTTTTTCACTTCGCCCCAGCCGATGCCGGAGCTGTACCTGTTTTTCAATGCTTCTATTTCTTCTGCACTCGCAAACTCCTTGTACAAGTGGAATAAAGTCGAGTTCTTAGGCTCCTTCGGTTCATCAGGGGAAGAAGAATCGGTCTTTATTTTATTGATGAGCTTCTGGAGCTTTGCGGGCTCTTCAAAGAGGCTGATGGTATTTCCGTAGCTCTTGCTCATCTTCCGGCCGTCGAGGCCGGGCAGCAGCTCTGATTCCTCTTGGACAACATATTCCGGGAGGGTGAAGGCCGGCCCGAAAGTGGAATTAAAATATTCGGCGATATCACGGGCATATTCCACATGCTGGATTTGATCCCTGCCAACCGGGACTTTGTCAGAACGGAATGAAAGAATATCTGCAGACATCAGGATGGGGTAGGTGTATAAGCCCATATTGACACCATGATCCCGGTCCAGTCCTTTCTGGTTATTGGCATCTACAGCGGCCTTATAGGCATGCGCCCTGTTCATGAGGCCTTTTGGGGTAACACAGGAAAGAATATAATGCAGTTCCAGCAATTCGGGGATATCAGATTGTCTATAAAAAATGACAGTCCCGGGATCGAGGCCGAGGGCAAGCCAGGTGGCAGCGATTTCATATTTGTACTGCCTGAAAAGGGCAGGATCCTGGACAGAATTGAGTGCGTGATAGTCGGCAATGAAATAGATTCCCTGGTTTGCCGTGTCTGCTGCCATCTTGAGGGCAGGCTTGATGGCGCCGATATAATTGCCCAAATGCGGTGTCCCGGTTGATTTGATTCCTGTTAATACGATTGGCTGGTTCATTGAAACTCCTCCTGCTCATTTATCTGCAAACAAAAAAGGGCCTCTCATCCTAAAGGACGAGAAACCCGTGGTACCACCTTATTTTTAAAAAAAGAGAAGACCTTCCTGCTCTTTTTCGCTCCATGAATTGTAACGGAAATCCACCGCCAATGCCTACGCCTCTTTGGTTTCGGATTGGGGCTCAAAAGTCCATTCCATATAGCTGCATACTGATTCCCACCAGCCATCAGCTCTCTTATCGGAAGTCTAACTTCCTGAATGCAGTTCTATATGTACTACTCTTTATCATCGCCTGTTATTTGCTTGTATTTTTATTATATTCATTAATTAATAAGCTGTGAAGGACCTATTTGATATATTTAAAACGAATGCTATGTTAGCCTCCCATTATAGGGCTGTCATGAATAATGAGGCGATCAGCCCGAATGATGCGATCAGCCCGACGATGGGTCCGCCTTCTTCAAAGGCTTCTGGCAGCATAGTAGAGCACACCATGGCAACCAGTCCGCCGGCACCGAAGGCACCAATGGAAGCAAGCACGGCACCTGAGCTGTCCCGGAGGAATACGTACCCAAGCATGGCGCTCACAGCGGAGACGATGACCACACTGCCCCAAAGCGCCATTATTTTTCCTTTTGAATAGCCGCCGCTCTTAAGCCCGGCGCTGCTTGATAAGGACTCAGGGATATTGCTGATGAAAATGGCGGCGAGAAAAACCAGGTTGACGGAGCCGGAGGCGATAATGCTTACGCCTATTACGATAGATTCCGGAATGGCATCCATCAGGGTCCCGAGAAAGATGGCGAGGCCGGAGGAGTCCTTGGACTCCGTTCTGCTTTTTGAACGCTTTCGGTGCTTTCCGCCCTTTCCGCTGATAAAAAACTCTGCTGCAGTAAAAATAGCGGCACCCGCCATGAAGACGAAGGAAGTGGACAGGATTCCGCTTTCCTTCACTCCTTCTTCGAGCAGATCGAAACAGGAAGTCCCTATCAGAATGCCCGTTCCCAGGGCCATGATATAGCCTATTAATTTTTCTGGTATTTTTAGATAAAGGGCTGCAAGTGATCCTAAAAATAGAGAAAGACTTGCCGCACCTCCCCATAAGGCTGCGTGTAACATGTTCCACTCTCCCTTGTATGGTGATGGTTTTATTCTTTCCTTACCCGCTATGTACAGCGTGTAAAGCATGACTATCGGTCCATTCTCCTATAAAGGAGAAATGACAGTGGAAGTAGAAATAATATTGTCAGAGACTTTAGCTGAAAGGAAGATTAAGATGGAAACAGCAGGATTAAGGGGCAGGAGAGCAGCATTGATCCCCATGGAATCCGGGCATATAGACGGACTCTATGAGGCTGCCATAGATGAGGAAATATGGAGGTTTATGAGCGTCAAGATCAAGGGAAGGCAAGACATGACAGCGGTGGTGGAATCGGCGCTCCTGCAGAGGGATGCAGGCCTTGAAAAGCCGTTCACGGTCATGGACCTCGAAAGCGGCAGCATAGTCGGGAGCACCCGCTTTTTAAATATATCAAATCAGAACAAAAACCTGGAAATAGGATGGACCTGGTATAATCCTTCAGTGTGGAGGACTAGAGTGAATACTGAATGTAAATATCTTCTTCTGAAACATGCCTTTGAGGACCTTGGCATGATCCGGGTGCAATTCAGGACAGATTCAAGGAACAAACGATCACAGGCGGCCATAGCAAGACTCGGCGCAGTTTCTGAAGGAGTGAACCGCCATGACCGTATCATGCACGATGGATATATCCGGAGCTCTGCCGTCTTCAGCATCCTGAAGGAAGAATGGCCGGGCGTTAAAGAAAACTTAAGCTCGATTTTAGAAAGCTGAAGGTGATTGGATGAAATTTAAGAAAGTAATGCTTATATATAACGGCAAGGCCGGACAAAATGACCTGGATAAAACCCTCGGAGAATGCGTGCCGGTCATAGCAGCCGGCACAGAGGAGCTGCTCCTTATGTCGACACAGAGGCCGGGGCATGCCAAGGAAATATGCCAAGAATATGGCGGGCAGATGGATGCGGTCTTCATCCTGGGCGGTGACGGGACGGTCCATGAAGTGATAAACGGAATTGCCCCCCTGCCAAAACGGCCGGTCCTTGGAATCCTGCCGAATGGCACCTGCAATGATTTCAGCCGGACCTTAAATATCCCGCAGAACATAAAGAAAGCGGCCCTGGCCCTGATGGAAGGGAACGTCATAGATGTGGATGCAGGCCGGGCGGGTGAAAGCTATTTCCTTAATTTTTGGGGAATAGGGCTGATAGCGGAGGCCTCCAATAATATCGATCCCGGACAAAAGAAGATGCTCGGAAAAGTGAGCTATCTGCTGAGCGCCCTTCGCACCATCAATGAGACCCCTCCATTTCCCTTCAGGATCACCTATGAAGGCAGGGTCATTGAAGATACGGCTGTTATGATCCTGGTGCTCAATGGAAAATTCATTGGGACAAATGCCCTTCCATTCCCGAATATACAGACAGATGACGGCCTTTTCGATGTAGTCATTGTGAAGAATTCCAATCTGGCTATGTTCCGGGAATTGATGAACCTGAAGAAAACCTGGCAGGCGGGGAATGCAGAGGAAAATGAACTTCTGTACTTCCAGGCAAGGAACCTGTCCATTGAAACCACTATACCGATGGAAGCGGACATGGATGGCGAAGTTTATCAGCAGACACCTGCTGAAATCGTGAACCTGAAGCAGCATCTTTCATTCCTTTATTATCCTGAAGTAAAATAAATGCATAAATATATACCATTGCCATAAAAAATAGCGCCGCTTAAAGCGCTATTTTTTTATTATGTCTTGGATGAAATTCCTTCAAAAAAAGCCGGGAATCCTGGCTGCAGCCGGAACGGAAATCAACCTTCTAGTGCCATAGAAGCAAACTCAAGCTGCCACCTTCAAATAAGTTCCTATTTACACATTATTTATATTAATATATTATACTAATATCTTAATACAACACGCTTAGTCCAATGAGCGGGGGAACCGGGAATTGTAATGCTTGGCATTACTAGGGGTGAATCCTTTTTTACAAAAGGAAGGGCATTGTTTCCATGTCCGAATCCGACAGCTAACCTCGTATGCAGCTTAGGGAACATGTGTAGCAGAATATCTGTACACTGAGGACCCTCAGTGTACTTTTTTTGTCTTAATGGACTAAATAATCTAAGGAGAGGAAGATACATCATGAAAAAAATCGGTCTCGCATGGCAGATTTTCATCGGTCTTGCTTTAGGTATCGCAGTCGGGGCAATTTTCTATGGAAACCCCGCCGTTGAGGAGTACTTGAAGCCAATAGGGGATATATTTCTCCGTTTAATTAAAATGATTGTAGTGCCAATCGTCATCTCCAGTCTGATTGTCGGGGTAGCCGGCACGGGTGATATGAAGTCACTGGGCAAGATAGGCGGCAAGACAATTCTGTATTTCGAAGTCATCACCACCATCGCGATTGTCATCGGTCTTCTGGCAGCGAATATTTTCCAGCCGGGTGCAGGTGTCGACAGGAGCGGACTTGCCAAAACGGATATTCACTCTTATGTGGATACAGCAGAAACGCAGGAACACCATTCCTTTGCAGAAACCTTTGTCAATATTGTACCTGCCAATCCCATCCAGGCGTTGGCTAACGGGGACATGCTGGCCATCATCTTCTTTTCTGTCATGTTTGGCCTCGGAATCGCAGCCATCGGGGAAAAAGGGAAGCCAGTTCTTCAGTTCTTCAGGGGAACAGCGGACGCCATGTTTTATGTAACCAACCTGATCATGAAGCTTGCCCCGCTCGGCGTATTTGCCTTGATCGGCATCACCGTCTCCAAGTTCGGGTTAAGCTCGCTCGTCCCGCTTGGGAAGCTCGTGATCACCGTTTACGGAACCATGATCTTCTTCGTGGTTGTTGTTTTAGGGATTGTCGCTAAAATATGCGGCTTCAGCATATTTAAATTGATGCGATATTTGAAAGATGAACTGATCTTAGGGTATACAACTTCAAGTTCAGAAACCGTCCTTCCTAAATTGATTGAAAAAATGGAAAAGCTCGGTGTGCCTAAGACGATCACTTCTTTTGTCATACCCACCGGATACTCATTCAACCTGGATGGATCCACTCTTTACCAGGCGCTTGCCGCCATTTTTATCGCCCAGATGTATGGAATCCATATGAGCATCGGCGAGCAGATCACCCTGCTTCTCGTGCTGATGGTTACATCCAAGGGAATTGCCGGAGTTCCGGGCGTATCCTTTGTTGTCCTGCTAGCCACATTGGGATCAGTCGGCCTGCCGGTAGAAGGTCTGGCATTCATCGCCGGAATCGACAGAATCCTTGATATGGCACGCACCTGCGTAAATATCGTAGGAAACTCCCTGGCTACCATTGTTATAGCCAAATGGGAAGGCCACAAAATCGAGCCGGGCAGCGGGCAGAAAGCTGCATGACCTTATGGGGGACATTCCCCATAAGGTTTTTTCTATTTTCGGGCGTCCGGGAGGCGGAGGATAAATTGCCATAGAATTCCCTTGAAGTGGTAAGATAGATGTAGTGATAGTGTTAGGAGTTTTAGAAATGGATCTTATACTTTTTTATATTGTGCTCGGTGCTGTGATCGGCATTATGTCGGGGTTGTTCGGTATTGGGGGCGGAATGTTTTTGACGCCTATCCTGCTTTTAACCGGAGTCCGACCGGTGGAAGCCATCACGGTCAGCCTGTTTTATACAATGGGCACTTCTGTCTCGGGGATGGCGGGCCACTTCAGGCAGAAAAATACGAACCTGAAGAACTCGCTGATCATTGGCCTCAGCGGGATTGCAGCCACCCAGCTCGCACAGCCGCTCATCTTTTTCATTGAGGAAAAAGGATACGATGATACAGTGATTCCCATTTTCTATATCGTGCTGCTTCTATATTTTGCCTTTTCTATGTTGAAAAAAAGTAAAAAGACTGCTTCAGGGAAGGGGCAGGGCATGGTACGCAGGCCAATCATGACACTTGTCTTGATCGGTTTTGCCGGCGGCTTCGTCTCCTCTGCACTCGGAGTCGGCGGAGGCTTTATCATTGTTCCGCTTTTGATTTCTTTCTTTGGTGAATCAGCGAAAAAGGCTGTTGGCACAAGCATAGTCGGTGTCTTAATGGTTGTGGCAGCCGGCTTCACCAGCTATGCGCTGAATGTGGAATTCGATTATAAACTTCCGGTGCTCCTTCTTGCCGGCGGCCTCCTGGGAGCGCAGGCTGGAGTCAGATTGACCAATTATTTCACCAGTGCAGAGATCAAGATGATGCTTGGGCTCCTGTATCTGACTACCACACTCAGTGTCCTTGCGAAGCTTGCAGGCCAAAATGAGTTAGGGCTGGCCATTTTACTGTTATTTGTCGTGTTTGTGCTAAGCAAAGCCATTATACGTGTGTTCAAGAAAAAAAGGCTCTATGGCGAAAATTGAGGAGACAGAGAAATTTGTTTCTTTTTTTCTTTGGAAAAGGGGCGGAGCTGCATGGATTAAAAGGCTTCCTGCAGCTGGGTGCGCACATCATGCATCTTCCTGGCATTCCTGGTGTGTCTTGTTCCGCTCCACCGCCTTATTGTGATTGTTCCTGCTCTTCTCTATGTTCTTTTCCATATATGGGTTGTGAGCAGAAAACTCATGTTGGTTTTCTGTGAAAAAGGGGCGGAGCTGCAGATATCATGAGGCTTCCGGTAAGCAGGTGTGAACATAATCAGCTTTCCTGCCGGCGTCTTGCTCAGCTCCACCGCCTTTTTGTGTTTTCCGCCTGACCGCATCACGGGAGGCGGAATTTTTTCAAAAAAGACAGGAAGTCAAGCTGAATGGAGTGTTGATACTTCATGACTGTATAAGTTCGTGCGGCAGGCAGGGGGAATAGCGGGAAATCTATTTCAAGCAGCCTTCCCTCAAGGAGCTCTCTCCGCACGGTAGAAACAGGAAGGAATGAAACGCCCAGCCCCTCCTCAATGAAACGCTTTGTAACATGGACCTCTGAGACAACCATGGTCTGTAAAGGAAGGCGGCGATTCAGCTCCTTCAGCAGTCCTTCCCAATACTCAGGGTGGTTATGGATGATGAGCCTCTTGGTGGAGAGGATTTCAACCGCATCGAGGGGAGGTCCGCTTTCAATATCCCGTCCGTCCCTCGGTCCGCAGAGCAGCAGCCTATCCTCATAAAGCGGGCTGACAATCAATTCAGGATGGAGAATATTCATCCGAGATAAGCCGAGATCTGCTTTCCCCGACAGGACCGCACTGCCGATGTCTTTCGATTCAAGCACCTGGACCTCTAATTCCAGGTCATGATTCAGCTCCATATATTTGTGGAGGATCAAAGGCATGATGGAGGAAGCGATGAGCGGGGAGATGGCCAGTGTAAGCTTTTTCGCCAGTCCCTGCTTCAAGCGGTGCAGGTCTTCAAGCCCACCCTTATAGGACCTGGCTGCTGCCACAGCGTGGGGAAGGAATCTCCTTCCCGCTTCGGTAAGAAGCACACGTCTGCCAATCCGCTCAAAAAGCAGGACATCAAGGGTTTCTTCGAGGAGTTTTATATGAACACTTACAGTTGGCTGTGAAATAAATAACTCCTCTGCCGTCTGGCGGAAGTTTTCAAGCTCTGCGGCCGTAATGAAGGTTTTCAGCCATTTGAATTCCAAGGATATTCCCTCCCTCCTGATTAATATTCATAATCAAAAATTGTCTGATTATTCATTATTATATATCAATTGGACCAGATATAATAAATAGATAAGGAGATAAGGAGGGGATTCTCTTGATAGCAAAAGGTTTAAAAGGGATTACAGCGGCGGAAACAAAAATCAGCTTTATCGATGGAGAGCAGGGCGTTCTTGTGTACAGGGGACATGAAGCCCGCAAACTGGCTGAAGAATGCAGCTTTGAGGAGGTTTGTTATCTGCTCTGGCACAAAAGGCTGCCAAGCAGAGAAGAGCTGTCCGGATTGGAAGACAGAATGAGGGAGGCAAGGGTCCTGCCCCAATATATCAGGAAGATCCTTGATATGCTCCCGTCAGAAACGGGCTTTATGGAAGCGCTCCGTACAGCAGTATCTGCGCTGGGGGCAGAAGAATACGGCTGGAAGCCCACCACCGATCAATCAGCCTGGATAACCGGCATGATTCCTTCAATCATTGCCTACTATCATCACACAAGGAACGGTACCCGGCATCATGAACCCCGGGCAGATTTAAGTCATGTGGAAAACTATCTGTTTATGCTGAGCGGACAAACTCCTGATCCTGTACATGCCAGGGCCCTCGAAGCCTATATGATCCTTGGAATGGAGCATGGACTGAATGCTTCCACCTTTTCAGCGAGGGTGATCAGCTCATCGGAATCAGATCTCGTTTCTGCGGTATGCGGGGCAATCGGGACGATGAAAGGTCCTCTTCATGGCGGGGCGCCAAGCGCGGTCACCGCCATGCTGGATGAAATAGGATGCAAAGAAAGAGCAGAGGATTGGCTGCGCGGCAGATTAGAGAGGGGAGAGAAGCTTATGGGATTCGGGCACCGTGTCTACCGGACGCAGGATCCGCGGGCCGTTGCATTAAGTTCACTTGCTGAAGGCATTGGCCGGCAGGATAAATGGCTGGATCTGGCACGCTATGTAGAAGGCCGGGCCATCCGCCTGCTTGCTGAATATAAACCGGGCAGGCGGCTCTATACAAATGTAGAGTTTTACGCCGCCGCAGTCATGCGGGCCATCCGTTTTGATGCAGACCTTTTCACCCCGACCTTCACCGCAGCCCGTACAGCAGGATGGTGTGCACATGTACTCGAGCAGGCGGAGGATAATGCCATTTACCGGCCGGAGGCAGCCTATACCGGGACCTTCCATAAATAAGAACCGGCGTACCCGTTTACGGGACGCCGGTTTTTTTGTGGGAAAGGGGCGGAACTGCATGTTTCATGAGGCTTCCTTTTGTTTTTATTCCTGCAGGGGAAGATGGGAAACGTCTCCTTGAAAGATGATTTCAGGCTGTCCCTTTTTCACTTCAATTTTGGTCAGACTCGTGTTCAAAAGGGGAGTCTGATTGAATAGATCCTGGAGGGGTGTTTTTTTAATGAAAGAAAGCAGCACCCTTAAAAAGATCGAGTGGGAAACGATCAGAAGCGTTCCTGAAGTATGCTTTTCCAATAATTCATTCCATATATTTTCGGCCCGTGCGTATACATCCTGGAACAGTTCACCCTGATCGCGGATATATAAATGCGGGGTTTCCCAGAAAGCTTTTACTTCATTGGCATATTGGCTGATAACATCTGCCTTGGTCCGGCCTTCCCAGTCGCCAAAATGCATTTCGCGAAGGCGGTCATCCTTCAGGATCTGGATCGGCCTGTTTCCAATGATGATCTCAGCCGTATGCCAGGCTCTTTTGCTCGAACTTGAATACACCAGGTCAATCGGCTCATCCTGCAGCCGGCCGGCAAGGCGTTCAGCGCCCATCACGCCTTCAGGGGTCAATTCCCCGTTACCCCAGCCCTGCCACCTCGTGGCAACATTCCATTCTGTTTTTCCATGTCTTACAAGATATATGGTCAGCACAAAAAAGTCTCCTTTTGTTCCATGATGTCTGCCCTGCTATTTTACAGCATTTCTTTATTTTATCCGAACTTTTGCTCTACCCTTGACAATCGTGCAGGTTTCAATGGGCGGCATGGAAGGTAGAGGTAAACAAGACTTGAAAGGAGAGGTTTGTGATGAAAGCTGAGCTTGGTGTTAAAGGTATGACCTGCAAACAGTGTGCAGTCTCCATTGAGGATAAATTGTCAAGGCTTGGAGGGGTTGAACAGGTTACTGTCCATCTGTATGATGAGAAAGTTGAACTGAATTATGATGAGGAACAGAACGGACTCCCGCAAATTATAAAGGCAATAGAGGAGCTGGGCTATGATATAAAACAAACATGAATTTTCTGCTCGCAGCCCATGCATAGAATGGAACCTGGACAAGGGCAGGAACAAACACAATAAGGCGGTGGAGAGGAGTAAGGCGCAGGCGCAGAATGCCAGGAAGATCAATGATGTGCGCACACAGCTGTTGGAAGCATTATGATACATACAGCTCCGCCCCTTTTCCGCAGAAAAAGATAGGTTATACTGCCCACGCTCGTCAGCTGCTGCAATTTGCTATAATAGTAAATGTTCCCTATATATGATATATTTACTTATTATTTCGGACAGAATGGAAATAGTCCATGATCCACCGGTGCTTGAGTCCAGCGGATTATGAAGCGGATTGGCAGGATGGATGGTTTTCATATCGGAGGTAAAAATAAATGAAATTAGAGACTCGGGATGTTTTATACCTTCATCTGCAGGCTTCTGAAAGGTTTGTAGTTTCCTACGGGATGGAGTTCAAGGAATTTACAGCGAGCCTGAACCAGGTTCTCCCTAATCTGCTGCTATTAAAGCATAAATATGAGGATGGAGAATTCAATTTGAATACGCTCATGGACTATGTGACCCGGGAAGAGCTGCCGAGTTTGATGAAGCAGAATGTATACAGCTACGGAGATTTCTGCTGGATCGACTTTGGAGAAGAAGGCAGCCTTGATCAATTGGACGGCCATGAGATAGCAGAACTGCTTTACCTCGGTCATTGCAAAGGACATCTGAAGCCCCCCTTCTACCGTCAGCTCAACAATTCGTTTGTTTATCTTGCCCACGACGATGGCTGGTTTAATAAAACGTATTACCGCTCCATGGATACTTTTTATGAAATACTTGGGAATCTGATCCCATTAAAACTGGAACTGCTCAAGAGGGAAAAATCCTGGCTTGGCGGCCTCCGGAAGAAGGCAGAGTACGGGGCAATGCCTGCCTCTGTGCTGGAGGAACTTCGGGCATATCTCGCAGAAGGGGCTGCTATTTCCTTCAGGCATATGCAGCAGAACAGAAACAGAATTGAAATTCCATTCTGGCTCCTCGGGGATTATGTGAATATGGATGATATGATGGAGGATTTTACAGCGGCCGCCACAGGCATTCCTGCGGGGCATATTGTCTTCCAAAGAAAAACAAGAGAATGGCAGATTGAAAAATAACCGCAGACACCAAATGGGCCTGCGGTTATTTATGCTCCTTAACGATCATCTGCTGGGAAATACGGATTCAAGTGGATCAGGACTTCTTCCACATTTTCAAACTTGTTGATGAGGGCATTCCGAATGTCCCTTGTGAGATCATGCCCCTCTTTAATGGTCTTGTCATGGTCGATGGAAATACGGATATCCACCAGGATATAGTGGCCATGCTCCCTTGCACGGATTTTATCAATCCGCCTCACGTCCTTATAGCTTTCAATCACCTCGATATACTGCTGGAGAATTTCCGGTGCCACACTTCTTTCAAGCAGGATATGAAAAGCCTCGGCAAGCATTTCCCGCGCTATTTTAAAGATCAGATAGGCCACGAATACACTCGCAATCTTATCGCCGTATAGCAAAATATCGATATGGAACCTGCCGCCCAGGATGGAGAGGAAAACACCGGCAGCGGCTGCGATGGAGGCAGCAATATCCGCCTTATGATCAAATGCGATGGCTTCAATGGCTTTGCTCTTATACTCTTTCGATACCTTTAGTGAATATCTGTACAGAATTTCCTTCGTCACATAGGAGAACAGGGCAACCCATACTGCAATCAGATTCGGTGTCTCGATTGGGTGGAAGAAGCCGATGACCGCCTCGTACACGATATAAAAGGAGACTAATAATAACACAATGCCGACAATGCCTGAAACGATGACCTCCGCCTTGCCATGGCCATAAGGATGGTCCTCATCGGCAGGTTTATTGGAGATCCTGATAACAAGCAGGACAATGACAGACGCGAATACATCTGCCGCGGAATGAATTCCATCCGCGAAGACGGCATCAGAATTAGCGGATAGACCGACAAGGATCTTCCCGAGTGTAAGTATGATATTGCTCCAGACGCTGATCCAGGCTACTTTTTTTGCAATGGATTCTCTTGCTCCCACGTTCTCACCTCGTAAATAATCTTTTGCTATGTTACCAAATCGATAAATGGTGGGTCTAGAGCAACGTTTTTTAGTACAGCCCATTATGTTGAGTCCAGCCAATAAGTTTGTGTATAGATAAAATCCATGTAAATCAGCTTCTTTATTTTTATCTCTTTTTCGCCTGCCTAAACTAGAGTGAGGGAGAATAGTTTAGGATATCTTTGCAATGTAACGGCCAAAAGGGGGAATTGGAGCGAGAATGTGCTCCGTTTGCGGCTGCTTCTGCAAAAGAAAGTGGTGCCTGCGCCGATGAAGGACATTTCATTCACTCATCAGCTCCAAAAAGGTCTTCATCCCCCCGATGAAGGACATTTCAATCGCGCATTAGCTCCAAAAAGGTCTTCATCCCCCCGATGAAGGACATTTCAATCGCGCATTAGCTCCAAAAAGGTCTTCATCCCCCCGATGAAGGACATTTCAATCGCGCATTAGCTCCGAAAAGGTCTTCATCCCCCTGCAGAAGGACATTTCAATCGCGCTTCAGCGGCAAAAAGGTCTTCATCCCCCGATGAAGGACATTTCGATCACGCATCAGCTCCAAAAAGGTCTTCATCCCCCGATGAAGGACATTTCAATCACGCATCGGCTCTGTTTTTCCTTCCATAGAGATTGCGTATCCCAGGAGTCTGCAATCACATCACAAAGAACAACCCTGGAAAGAGCCGCACAACAAAAGAAGACAAACAATCTTCTTTCTGCTATAGTCTAACTAACGATAGTTAGGTAAAAACCGAAAGGCGGTAAACCGGTTGAACACTGCGGATCTTATAAAGAAGACAGCCCTTGAATTATTTGCAGCCGGGGGCTATGAGGGTACAGCCCTGTCACAGATAGCAAGGACTGTAGGAATTAAGACACCTTCTATCTATGCACATTTTTCTTCTAAGGAAGAATTATATATGGCAGTATTGAGGGATATTGTTCTTAAGGAAATGGAAAAGCTTCAGGGGATAAAGAAGGACAGCGGGGAGATAGAACGGGATATAAAAGCGCTGTTTTATCATCTGGGGGATTTTGCAGGAAAAGGGGAAGAGCTGCTTTTCTATAAGCGGGCTGTGTTCTTTCCGCCAAGGAGCCTGGATGAACGCATCAAAAAGGAAATCATCCATTTCGAGGTCCTTTCCGGAGAAATGCTGAAATCCATTCTGAATCTAGGGATGGAGAAGAAAGTATTAAAGGAATTGAATCTTGATGATGTTCACTCCAGTTTTTTCTGCCTGCTTGACGGACTGTTCTTTGAGCAGCATCTGTATGAATTGGATGAATTATTGAGACGGCGGGAACAAATCTGGAAATTCTTTTGGTTATCTATAAAAAAGGAGTCTTGATGCAATGAAACGGAGCTGGATATATTTAATCATAGCCGGATTGACGGAAATTATCTGGGCATTCGGACTTAAGGAATCTGAAGGGTTTACTGAAGCCCTGCCCACCGCTGTTACGTTGGTGTTTATGGTCATCAGTTTTTATTTATTTTCAAAAGCGATCACTCATATTCCGATCGGCACAGGCTATGCCGTCTTTACGGGAATCGGAGCAGCGGGTACCGTCGTCATCGGTTTTTTTATTGGAGAAGCTGTAAGCTTGATGAAAATCGTTTTTCTCGCCATCCTGCTCACAGGGATCGTTGGTTTGAAGCTGACCACAACAGACAACGCAAAAGAAGGGAATGAAACAACATGAACTGGCTGTTCTTGCTGGCTGCCGGCATTGGGGAGATCGGCTTTGTGATTTTCATGAAGCTCTCAAATGGTTTTAAGGATACCTTTTACAGCCTGCTGACCTTCGGGGCAGCCTTAATCAGCTTTTACTGCCTGTCAATTGCCTTGCTGACCATACCCCTCAGTACTGGCTATTCAGTTTGGACAGGGATCGGCGCTGCCGGAAGTGTGGTGCTGGGGATGATTTTCTTTAAGGAGTCAAAAGCGCCCCTGCGCACCTTTTTCCTGCTGATGATCATTATTGGGGTAATTGGACTTAGGATCGTCTCGCCGCACTAGCATTAAATTTGAGTTCCTTCTGCACAGGTCCAGCCATTCCTTTCATATGCTGAAAAAAAGGAAGTTTTTCCATTATAAATAAGTATAGAAGACAGTGGTAATTTGTTTCGTTTATCCGGATAAATGGTACAATAGAATGTGCTTTAAAGATAATTGGAGGTATTTATGATGAAAATAAAACTGGGCCTGCTTTACGGGGGAAAATCAGCTGAACATAAGGTATCCATGCAGACAGCGCTTGCCGTCATCAAAGCGCTTGACTTAAATAAATTTGACATTCATCCCATTTACATAACCGAGGAAGGAAAATGGGTCAATGGCCCGCAGCTCACTGCGCCGGCTTCTTCGATAAAAGAACTGGAGTTCAAGTCCGGCATCAGTCCGGTATCAATGGACCAGGCACTCACTCTTCAAGAGGAAGGAAAGGGATCGTTCGACGTCATTTTCCCTCTGCTGCACGGTCCAAATGGAGAAGATGGGACCGTCCAGGGGATGCTTGAACTCTTGAATCTTCCTTATGTAGGCAATGGGGTCCTTGCTTCCTCTGCCGGAATGGATAAAGTCATCATGAAAAATATATTTGCGCAGGCCGGCCTGCCGCAGGTAGGATATGTATGGTTCATCCGCTCCGAGTGGGAAAACAACCGCGGAGCTTCTTATGAAAAAGTAGAGAGCGAGATTGGCTACCCATGCTTTGTAAAGCCTGCCAATCTGGGTTCAAGTGTGGGCATCAGCAAATGTACAAACCGTGAAGAGCTGGAAACAGCCTTTGCAGAAGCCTTCCAATTTGACCGTAAAATCATCATTGAACAAGGTGTGAAGGCACGCGAGATTGAACTGGGTGTTCTTGGGAATGATAATCCAGAAGTTTCGGTTGCCGGTGAAATTGTCGCTAAAAAGGATTTTTATGATTATAAGGCGAAGTATGAAGATGGAGATACAGCGATGATCATTCCGGCAGAGCTTGATCCGGCTTTATATGAAGAATTGAGGGAGCAGGCTGTGCGGGCATTTAAATCTCTCGATTGCTCAGGCCTTGTCAGGGCAGACTTTTTTGTCGACGACCATAACAGAATTTATATCAATGAAGTAAATACTATGCCGGGCTTTACACCTTTCAGTATGTTCCCGCTGCTTTGGAAGCATACAGGAGTCGATTATCCTCAGCTGATTGAAAAGCTGGTCGGCTATGCGGTGGAGCGCCATGAGGAAAAACAGAAGATAAAATACACATTCTAAAAAAAAACAGCCCCTGGCACTGGGCAAAAATCAGGGGCATGGGCAGAAGCGGAATCGACCAGATATCAGGCTTCTGCCTCTTTTATTCGAAAATAGAAATATTACATATGCAGGAGGATCCCATGATAAAAAAAACATTGGCGGAGATTTATAAAACCGTCGGAGGCTTGAATGATATTAGCAGCTTTGAGGAGACCATGTTTGAAGGAGCTGCCATCGATACAAGGAAAATCACTCCGGGAAATCTGTTTGTGCCTTTTAAAGGTGCACGCGTTGACGGCCATGATTTTGTTGAAAAGGTTCTGGAAGAAGGAGCCGGGGCTGCCCTCTGGCAGAAGGATGTGCCAAATCCGCCGGAAAACCTTCCTATAATCGTAGTGGAGGATACCCTGCTGGCCATCCAGGAGCTTGCGAAAAGCTATCGGAATGAACTGGGAGCAAAGGTTGTCGGCATTACCGGAAGCAATGGCAAGACCACAACCAAGGATATGACAGCATCCATCCTTGGCACCGTATATAAAGTACATAAAACCTCCGGCAATTACAATAATCATCTCGGCCTGCCGCTTACGATCCTTTCCATGCCGCAGGATACCGATGTGGTGGTCCTTGAGATGGGCATGAGCGCGAAAGGCGAAATTAAGTTCTTGTCCCAATTGGGAAGGCCGGACGTTGCTGTGATCACAAACATTGGGGAATCCCATCTGCTGGATCTTGGATCAAGAGAAGGAATTGCCGAAGCAAAGCTTGAAATCATAGAGGGACTGAAGCCGGGCGGCACGCTGATTTATTTTGGCGATGAACCTCTCCTTTCAGAGCGCATAAAGCCGGGAGCTCCATTTGAATTACGTTCTTTCGGAAAGATGGATACGAATGATCTGTATCCGCTCCATATAACAAGCGGAACCTCGGACACAAGCTTTGAACTGAATGTGATGCCTGGGAAAACGCTCAGCATTCCAGTCCTCGGCACCCACAATGTATTGAACAGCCTGGCTGCCATCGCGGCTGCCCAGTGCCTGGAGGTGCCCCAGGATAAAATCATCGAAGGATTGAGGAACATTACGCTGACTGCGATGAGGATGGAGATGTCCAAAGGGACCAGGGGCGAAACCATCATCAATGATGCCTACAATGCGAGCCCTACATCCATGAAGGCGGCCATTGAATTGGCAGCAGGAATATCGGGTTTCAATAAAAAGTACGTTGTGCTTGGCGATATGCTGGAACTTGGGCCGGACGAACGGGATTTCCATTACAAGGTAGGCCAGTTGATCGATCCTGCGGCCATCAGCAAGGTATATACATTCGGGGAACTGGGAGAATGGATTGCCAAGGGTGCTGCCGAGCGTTTTAACAGCAGTGATGTCCGCGTATTCCAGGACAAGACGGCGCTTGCCGAGTCCCTGAAGGAAACCGTTTCTGAAAATGATCTTGTACTCGTAAAGGCTTCCCGGGGTATGGAACTCGAAAAGGTAGTGGAAGCCCTGCAGAATTAATAAAAAGGGGCCTTCTATACCAAGGAGAGGGGATGGACGCCAGCGGGTGCTATAGAGAACCACGCCTGAAACTGTTATCCTAAGAGCCGTACGGCTAATATTCTTAAGCGGTAAATCCGGGGGCTGATGTCTCCGGATTTTCTTT
Organism: Paraperibacillus marinus; assembly: GCF_046237605.1. Classification (GTDB taxonomy): domain Bacteria; phylum Bacillota; class Bacilli; order Bacillales; family DSM-1321; genus Paraperibacillus; species Paraperibacillus marinus. The sequence goes on from NZ_CP143542.1 coordinate 241,036, forward strand.
CGTGTCTCTGCGGATTTCCGATGAGCAGGCTCATATCCTGGCGGAGAATTCAATGACTGGATGTGACGGGATCCTGTCAAAGTCCAACAAGCTCCGGACGTATAATTTACAGCCAGTCCGGCAATCTTAGGAATGAAGAAACGAGGGCGGCAGAGCCGGATGCTTTTTAGGGTAAGGGGGGAATATATATTTATAAAATGCATGAAGTGAGCATCAACAGGAATGGGAGCGCTGTCAATCCAAAAAACGTTTGTTTCAAATACTTTCCTTAGTTGCAAAGGCTTTGTTATACTGTTAACATATTCTTTAAGGCGATAAAATCCGATGTATAAATGCCGGTGACCATAAACAGCATTTATAATTTTGGTTTATGCCTTTTATTCTTTTGAAAGAGATTTTTCATTTCGGCTTTCTTTACAGAAAGCGGAGCACTTGATTAGAAATGGCCCAGCGAAGAGGTCTTATTCGCCGCTAAAAGCGGCTTTTCATATGATTTGAACCTTTCATCACTTTTTAAGAATGCTTTTAGGCATATTTTCGCGGATGGCAGTCCCATGCACCTGTCATATTGAACGTGGATTCATACAAAAGCCGCTCCTGCCTGAAGGAATGGCTGATTTCCATACTGGCGTCTGCCAGCGTATTCCTGAATGCATTCCTATCTTGCTATTAGCCATTCTTTTAGGCGACTGAAAAAGCTTTTTCTTAAGATCCTAAAAAAATCTTAAAGTTTAAAGGAGTAGGGAAAAATTGACTTTGTTTAGTGAATTAGGACTTGATAAGTCCACATTAAGATCAATCGAAAAAATGGGGTTTGAAGAAGCAACTCCAATCCAGGCACAAACGATTCCTCTTGCCATCCAAGGTGAGGATATCATCGGCCAGGCACAGACAGGTACAGGTAAGACGGCAGCTTTTGGTATTCCGTTGATGGAGAAAATTGACATCAAAGAAGATCAGATTCAAAGCATCTGTATTGCTCCAACACGTGAGCTTGCCATCCAGGTTTCTGAAGAATTGTACAAACTTGGCTTCGGAAAACGCGTACGCGTTATGGCAGTATACGGCGGACAGGATATTGACCGCCAGATCCGTGCCCTTAAGAAAAAACCGCATATCATTGTAGGTACACCAGGAAGACTCCTTGACCACATCAATCGTAAGACGATCCGCTTAGGGAATGTCAGCACGGTAGTCCTTGATGAAGCGGATGAAATGCTGAACATGGGATTCATCGAAGATATCGAATCAATCCTGTCTACAGTTCCTGAAGAAAACAGACAGACTCTGTTATTCTCAGCTACAATGCCTGAACCGATCAGGAAGATCGCTGAAAAGTTCATGAGCGAACCAAAAGTGGTCAAAGTGAAAGCGAAGGAAATGACGGTTTCTAAAATCAAGCAGTCTTTCATCGAAGTGAAGGAAAGCGAAAAGTTCGATACACTTACACGCCTGCTTGATATCCAGACTCCAGAGCTTGCGATCGTATTTGGACGTACAAAAAGACGGGTTGATGAACTGTCATCGGCACTTAATGTGAGAGGCTATATGGCAGAAGGAATCCACGGAGACCTGAGCCAGGCGAAGCGTCTGTCTGTTCTTAAGAAATTCAAAGAAGGAAGCATCGATGTGCTGGTAGCGACTGATGTAGCTGCCCGCGGCCTTGATATTTCAGGCGTTACACATGTTTACAACTTTGACATTCCTCAGGATCCTGAAAGCTATGTTCACCGAATCGGGCGGACAGGGCGTGCAGGGAAAACAGGCGAAGCTGTTTCATTTGTAACATACCGTGAAAGATCCCAGTTGTATGCCATCGAAAATACAACGAAAAAGCGTATGGACAAAATGCAGCCGCCAACCTTGAGCGAGGCTGTTGAAGGCCAGCAGAAAGCGGTTATGGAAAAAATCGTCTCTGCAGTTGAAGGAGAAGATTTCTCTCTTTACCTGGCTACTGCCCAAGAGCTTCTAAACAAGTACGAGGCTTCAGACGTACTGGCTTCTGTTATTAAATTGATGACAAAAGAGCCAGATCAGACTCCAATCAAGCTTACAGAAGAAGCACCTGCTTTCTCTAAGCGCGGAAGAGGCGGAGACCGCGGCGGAAGCCGAAGCGGAAGAGGCCAGACTTCTTCAGGCGGCGGCCGACGTGAATATGGCCAAAAACGCGGCAGAAAACCTGCTGGCAGAGGCGGCCAAGGCGGCAGCAAAAGAGAAAAACAATATTAATATGTCAAAGGATCCCTTTTGGGGTCCTTTTTTTCGTTTCCAGTCCTCAATCGGATTAGACCCTATAAGTCTCCAGTTTTCTGATGAAAAGGGAAATCACGCTACAGTCATAGATATTGAAGCAGTATGGAATACTTATAAAAAAGAATCGGGGAGGGATCTATATGACGATCGTGCGCCTGGGGTATGTGGCGATGAGTATGGAGCTGCAGAATGCATCTCCGTCTAAGACGATGACTTTTGCACAGTTCTCGAAGCTTAAGGACAGGGAGGCTGCCATCCGCAAGCTGGAGAGGATAGCTGTAGAAAATATACACAACTGCCTGAGGCTGCTCAGGCATAATCTGGCGAATGATATCCACTTTTTCCGCCTGACTTCAAGGATCATCCCTCTGGCCAATCATGAGGAGCTCCCCGGGTGGGATTATCTGAAGCCCTTGAAGGCAGCCCTTGCTGAAATCGCCCGGTTTTTAGTCGAGCATCCTGAGATGAGGGTCGACTTTCATCCGGATCATTTTGTCATTCTTAATGGAATCGTCAAGGAAGTACTGAATATGTCAATCAGAACCTTGCGGATGCATGAAGGACTGCTTAAGGGAATGGGGATTGATCCGGAACACCGGTGTGTGCTGCATGTCGGCGGGGGCTATAACAATATCGAAAAAGCCCTCGAGCAATTTATCCATAATTGGGGGCTGATACCAGCGGGACTGCAAAAGATGATTATGCTTGAGAACGATGACACGACCTTTACCCTGAATGATACCTTGTATCTTTGTGAAAAGCTCGGCATCCCGCTGGTATTTGATTATCACCATCATCTAGCCCATAACAGGGGAGCGGAAGACTGGGAGGGGAGCTGGGAGCGGATTCTTGGCACATGGACTCACTCGAAGCTTCCGGTCAAGATGCACATCTCGAGCCCCCGGTCCGAAAAAGAATTCAGGGCTCATGCGGATTTTGTAGACAGCGGGATGTTCCTGCGCTTTTTAGAATCCATCAAAGGATCAGTCCCCCAGATTGATTGTATGATTGAAGCAAAGAAAAAGGATGAGGCGCTGTTTCGATTGATGGAGGACTTAAAGAGTTCTTCACAAGTGGAAATCGTAAGTTCAGCAAGCTTTAATCTTAAGTGACAGTCCAAAACCGGGGGAGCATGGTTCAGAAAGCGGCCTTTCGTCTGCCGAAGCTTAAAGTACCTGGATATAGTATACTTTGGTAAGAACATAAAGGAAGCTGGGGAGATTTTGTGGGACCGGAAAATCGAATTTCTAATCAAGCAAAAAAGGTGTGGATGATCAGCAGCCTGCTTCTTTCCCTGATAGGATGGGCCGTGGCAGGAGGGGCGTTTATGCTGTATGTGTACAGGGGCATTCCCATGTGGATCCCTTATGTCCTATCGCTCGCTGCCCTTCTGGGTACGGTCTTTGGCGTATGGGTGTTTCCCGCTCTCAGGATCCGGCACTGGAGATATGAGGTGCGGGAGAAGGAAATTGAAATCCAAAAAGGAATGTTTGTGATCAAGAGGACGCTTATCCCGATGGCCAGGGTTCAGCATGTGGATACGAAACAGGGTCCGCTCCTTGCGCGGTATGGACTGTCTTCCGTCGAGGTGTCGACTGCTGCCTCCTCACATGAAATTCCGGCGCTAGCCCTGGGTGAAGCGGAACAGTTACGGAAATACATATCTGCCATGGCCAGTGTGGAGGAAGAAGATGTTTGAGTTTGAGCGGCTGCATCCGGCCGGCATCCTTGTGAGCACTTTAAGGACGCTCAAGGGAATCCTGCTTCCGTTCCTTCTGCTGCTTGCAAGCGGCAGAGGAGAAGGCGCCGGATATCAGCTGCTGTATTCTATCCTGCCGGTCGCTATAAGCATTGGAGTCGGCATTTTTCGCTGGAGAAGTTTTTCTTATGGAATCGCCGAAGGGGAGCTGCGTATCTATCAGGGAGTCCTCTTGAAAAAAAGCCGTTATATCCGCCTCGATAAAATTCAGTCGCTTGATATTACACAGGGAGTGATTCAGCGGCTGTTCAAGGTGGTCAGCGTCAAGATAGAGACTGCCGGTGGAACAAAAGGGGGCGAACCGGAAGCGGTCCTAGAAGCCATTACGAGCAGGAAGGCGGAAGCGCTGGGACAGATCATTAAGGAAGGCAGGCAGGCTGTCCTGCCGCCCCGTGGGGAACACCCTGAAAGAAAGACCTATAGCCCAGCCAATCGCGATCTCTGGATCTTTGCAGCCACATCCGGGAGGGTGGGGGTTATATTCTCCGGCGCTGCTGCTGTTTTGCTGCAGTTTCAGGAGGTGATTCCGTACAGAAGAGTGCTTCTCGGGATTGAGGATTATGCCGCTTCGGGTTCAGCAGCGATCGTGCTGCTTCTCCTGGCTGCGTTCCTTTTGGCATATGGTGCCGCCATTATTAATATCCTGCTCAAACTTGCCAATTTTTCCGTGGAAAGAACAAGTTCTGACCTTATCGTTTCAAGCGGCCTGATTGAGACGAGGCAGGTAACGATTCCATTTAAAAAAATCCAGGCTATCCGCATCAGTGAAAATCCGTTCCGGCAGCCGTTAGGATATGTGAGTGTATCTCTTTATTATGCAGGAGGGACAAAAGGGAGGGGCCATTCCAAAACGATTTTGCTTCCGCTGATCAAAAGAGAGAAGCTTGAAGGCATATTCGGCTCCCTGCTTCCGGAATATTCACTCCCCGGAAGCCTGCACGGTGCAGCGAACCGCTCCAAATATAGATTCATAGGAAGACCGGTCTTGATCTGCCTGCCTGTTGCAGCAGTTATCAGTATCCTGTTTCCGGGATGGGGGTATGCGTCATTTTCCCTTGTCGCAGCAGCAGTTCTGTTTGGCCGCAGCTGTTTCCGGGATGCTGGCTGGCATATGGCAGATAACCTTTTAATGCTCAGGAACAGGGGGATCTCAAGGAACACTTATCTGATTCATAAAGAAAAGATTCAATCCCTTCAAATATCAGCATCCCCGCTGCAGCGCGCCGGCGGTCTCCGGACGATAACGGCAGTCATTATTTCCGGAACAGGGGCAGCATCAGGGAAAGTCAGAGATTTAGAGAACAAAGATGCTCAGTCTATCATGAACTGGTTTACTCATTAATGGACTTCTTATTCAGGAGAAGAAGGGAAGATAACCCGAATCCTGATAGCAAGCCTCCGATATGACCCCATATATTGATCTGCGGCTGCAGGAAAGTCATCGTTATGCCAATCACGGACAGCGTAAGCAGCATACGGGAGTTTTGTGAAGACAGCCAGTCTTTTTTAAAACATATGACGGCCAGATAGAAGCCCAGGAGGCCGAACACAGCACCGCTTGCCCCGGTATGGGTAAAAGTGGGCGGTTCGGCGAAGTATGTGGCTGCGTTGCCGCCTGCCCCGGACACCAGATAAATGACTAAAAAGCGCCATGAGCCGAGAGTCCGTTCAATGAATGGTGCCAGGATAATAAGGGAAATGCTGTTGAATACAAGGTGGCTGAATGTGCCGTGCAGGAAGACGGGGCTGATCAGCCGCCAGTAGTCTCCTTCTACTATATAAAGATTGACTCCATACATGCTTTTGAAAATAACTGAAGCCGGAAAGATGGGAAGGCTGATCAGTAAATAGACAGAAACATTGATTATGACCAAAAAGGCAGCCGCGGGATAGATCTTATAAAATTGGGCGGGGTCCTCATTACGGGCAAACAAATAAAAACATCCTTTCCGCTAAAAATGCCTGCTTTAAATTGTACACGCTCCAGGCGCGGGATATGACTGGCTATATGAATAAGAAGGGAGGTCTTTTCGTTGATAAAGGGAATAGGAATGGACCTTGTGGAAATCCACAGAATCGAGGAGCTGCTGAAAAGGCAGCCCAGGCTTCCGGAGCGGATATTAACGCCAAACGAAAGAAAACAATTCTCTATGCTTGGAGAAAAGCGGAAAATAGAATATTTAGCCGGCAGGTTTGCTGCCAAGGAGGCTTTTGCGAAGGCTTCCGGAACGGGTATCGGCTCCAGCCTGTCTTTTCTGGATATTGAGATTGCAAAAGCGGAAAGCGGTAAGCCGGTGTTCATAAGCCCTGTATCAAGGGGCGTCCATCTCAGCATTACCCATACTGCCCATTACGCAGCCGCCCAGGTAGTCATCGAAGAAGTGTGAACAGCCTGTCATTTTCTTTGGACATATTGGCCAGTCCCTCCTCATATACATGGTAGTGCTATAGGAGAGACAAGGCCTGGTTAAAGTGTGTTGCTGGAAAGGTTGTTCATAATAACTTCTAAGACAGCCTGTGGACCGTCCGGAACTTTTTTCGGGCAGCCCCGGGAGCAGGTTGATTGGAGCAATCCCTCAATGTCTTTTGATCCGCCTTTTCCTCTCCCTTTTAAATAAAAAAAGGGGTTGAAGAGATGAGAAAGTGGTTGGTGGTTGTTGCTGGATTCTTGCTGATGGCCGCCCTGTCCGCCTGCGGAGCGAAGTCGCAGGAAGATGTGGTGAGCGCCTTGGATGAAAAGGTAACTTCAATGAAGGGATACAAAGCGAACGCCAAAATGACTCTTCAGATGGGAGAAGATCCCCAGGTTTATAATGTGGAAGTCTGGCATAAGAACCCGGATTTTTACAGAGTCAACCTGAAGAATCCGAAGAAGGATCAGAGCCAGATGATATTGCGGAACAAGGAAGGTGTATTCGTCCTGACTCCAGCCCTCAATAAAAGCTTTAAGTTTCAAAGTGAATGGCCTAAGAACAGCAGTCAGGCTTATCTGTTCGAGTCGCTTGTGAAGGATGTTATGGAAGATAAGGATGCCGTGTTTAAAAAGACGAAAAAGCACTATGTGTTTGAAACCAAGACGCGCTATCAGAATAACAAAATGCTTCCTTTTCAAGTCATTACCTTCAGCCAGAAGGACTTGTCACCGGTGAGCGTCAAAGTGCAGGATCCGGATAAAAATACACTGGTATCGGTTGAATTCACCAAGGTGAAGTTCAATTCTTCCTTCGATAAGGGATCCTTCGATATGAAACGCAACATGACAAGCGCACAGCTCGCACCTGTGATGGGTGAACCGAAGGACACAGCCTTCACTGTCAAGAGGCCGACCGCAAAGATTGACGGCGTGGAGCTGATTGACGAAGAAGAGCTTACCGCCGCTAATGGCAAACGTTTTGTGCTGACATATGGAGGGGAACAAAGCTATACGTTGATTCAGGAAAAAGCCGAACCTGCAAAAACAACTCTTGCTTCGACCAAAATGAACGGTGAACCGGTAGATCTTGGGTTTGCCATCGGAGCCATATCCGGGCATACTCTCTCCTGGACATATGACGGAGTGGACTATATGCTTGCCTCCAAGGATTTATCGAAGGATGAAATGCTGATGGTGGCTCGATCGGTCGAGGCTGCGCCGGTAAAATAAATGAATCACAGTCCCTGCTGCTGCCGGCAGGGCCTTTTTTTTAGCAATAATTCCCGCCGTATGCGTAGGTGAAGGGGGACCATTTGACCTGGAACTCATTAACCGCAATAATTAAGAGGATAAAAAATCAAACCATGATAAAGGGCGGGTCATCAGTGGAAACTACCAGCTTTTACCGGGATACCTGGGCTGAAATTAATCTCGATCATATATATAACAATGTGAAGAATGTGAAGAAACACCTTCCTGCGCATGTTACCCTATATGCTGTGGTAAAGGCGAACGCATACGGCCATGGCTATGAAGAAACAGCCAGGACGGCTCTTGAGGCAGGAGCAAATGCCCTGGCGGCGGCCTTCCTGGATGAAGCTGTATATCTCAGGAATAAGGGATTCAGCTGTCCGATCCTTGTGCTCGGGGCATCCAGGCCGGAGGATGTACAGGTTGCTGCGAATTATGACATTTCACTGACCGTATTCAATCTGGAATATCTTCAGGAAGCGCGAAAAAGCATGACTGGAGACCAGGCGGTCAAGCTTCACCTCAAATGCGATACAGGGATGGGACGGCTTGGTTTTACGTCCGCTGAGGAACTGCAGAAAGCCGAGCGGTTGATAACCAGTTTTGATCTTTATGACTTTGAGGGAATTTTCACCCATTTTGCCGCTGCAGATGAAGAAGACAGCAGCTATTATGAACTGCAGTTAAAGAGATTCACTGAATTCCTGGAGGCTTTGGCAGAGAGGCCAAGGCTCATCCATGCAAGCAACAGTGCTGCAACGCTCAGGTTCAAGGACAGCCAGTTCAATGCAGCAAGGCTTGGGATTGCCATGTACGGCCTTTCTCCCTCCGAAGAAATCAAGCCGCATCTGCCGTTTGAACTCCATCAGGCCATGTCGCTTAAAACAAAAGTTGTATCCATCAAGAAGTTATCCAAAGGTGACAGAATCAGCTATGGCGGGGCCTATACACTGCAGGAGGATGAATGGATAGCGGCTCTGCCCGTTGGATATGCCGACGGCTTCCTGCGAAAGCTTCAGGGGCAGGAGGTTCTCGTTCAGGGAAAAAGGGTCCCGATTGTCGGACGAATCTGTATGGACCAGTGCATGATCAGGCTTCCCGAAAAGGTGGATATCGGCACGGAAGTAACCCTTGTCGGCAGGGATGGGGATGAGTTCATTTCCCTGGATGAGATAGCCGTAAAGCTGGATACCATTAACTATGAAGCTGCCTGCCTCGTTGCCTGGCGGATGCCGCGGGTGTATAAGAAATACGGAAAAACGCATATTACCAATAATTCCTTGTTAGAATAGCCTTTATAAAAGCCCTGAATTTTAGTAAAATCGGTAGTACTTGCATAAAAGGCTGCTTTTTATGTAGATAATAGAATAAAGATTTAGGTCTGCCCTTTGCATATATACACAATAATGGTAATATGGTAAAGGGAAGATATAAGGTGTGTAGTGATGGTGGAGGTGTTGTTTGTGTCTGAATCCAGCGCAACAAGAGAGATATTAGTTCGATTACCTCAAAATCTTTTATCTGAGTTAGATGGGTATGTAAAAGAGGAAAATGTCAATCGCAGCGAATTTATCTATCGTGCGACCGAAATGTATCTTCGCGAACGTAAAAAAAGAGAATTTCGCGAATCTATGAAACGTGGCTATATCGAAATGGCAGTCATTAATTTATCAATCGCATCCGAGGCTTTTCTTGCAGAGTATGAGGCTGACCATTGTGTGGAACGTTTAGTAAGCGGAGGTTAAGCCTTTGATTGTAGTTAAGCGTGGTGACGTATACTTCGCCGATCTTTCACCGGTGGTCGGCTCCGAGCAGGGAGGGACCCGCCCGGTATTGGTCATACAGAACGATATTGGCAATCGCTTCAGCCCTACTGTGATTGTGGCGGCGATTACTGCCCAAATCCAAAAAGCCAAGCTGCCCACGCATGTTGAAATTAACGCGAAGCGCTACGGTTTTGAACGAGATTCCGTTATACTATTGGAGCAGATACGCACCATCGACAAGCAGCGCTTAACTGATAAGATCACTCATCTTGATGATGAAATGATGAAAAAAGTAGATGACGCATTACAGATCAGCTTGGGGCTTATAGAGTTTTAAAAGAATATAGCATTGCCGATAAGAAAAAACGCTTTGAGACAAGGCGTTTTTTTTTATATATAGAACCATGTCTGGAAGTCCTGCGCGCTCTCCGCGGCAGGTCCGGAAAACGCTCGATTATTTTTCTTCAGAGTATGCAGGCATATCGGCGGAAATGTGGAAATAATATCAGTGGTGCATCTCTCGCGGCAGGAACAGCCACACTGCAGGAGGCCCTCAATTATTTGACGTAATTGAGGGCAAAACCTTATAGTGAGATAGTAGAGGGTGAAAGCTGTCAAGCGCATTTTTTTCGCTTCGGTTTTCTGCGGCAGTCAAATCATGCCCGAATTATAAACAGTACATGACATTCTCTTAACAACTTGCTTATTAAGGGAATGGGTCCTACTCGGGTATGTTAAAATAGGAGGGTATTATGAACGAGCTGATATATAAGTATATTAAGAATAACAGGGAAAAGATTTTAGAAAAGTGGGTTGCGACTACAAAGAGCAAGGCGGATTATAAGCTGATCAATGCGGTTTCAGATGAGATGTTTTCCCGGACAAGCCAGGAGTTTATCGAAATGATCATCACCCGGCTTACGGATAATCATGAGGAATTCATCAGCCGGCTTACGGATTTTGCCGAAAAAGTAGTCAGGCTGGGGTGGCCGCTGACCTTTGTTAACGAAGGCCTGCGCGAATTCTCCAAAATCACCTTCCAGGGCATGGTGGAGGACGGGATTGTAACGAAGGAAAACCAGATGTCGATCGTTTATGATTTTGATTCCTTTATGACCCCAATGAATAATGAAATTGTAAATATGTATTCACAAACTTGGGAAAAAACCGTATCCCTTCAAAAAATAGCCCTTCAAGAATTATCTGCTCCCTTAATCCCTGTCCTAGATAGGATCACGGTCATGCCCCTTGTCGGCACTATAGACACCGAAAGAGCGAAGCAAATCATGGAAAACCTTCTTGAGGGTGTAGTAAAGCACCGCTCTGAAGTAGTCCTTATTGATATAACAGGAGTTCCCGTAGTGGACACGATGGTCGCGCATCACATCATCCAGGCAGCCGAGGCTGTACGGCTGGTGGGTGCACACTGCATGCTCTGCGGCATTCGGCCTGAGATTGCCCAGACGATCGTCAACCTTGGAATCAATCTTAGTGAGTTTGCTACTAAGAGCTCTCTGCAGAAGGGAATTGAAGCAGCCCTTGAAATTACAAACCGCAAATTAGTTGAGATGGAGGAAGAAATGGAATGAGGATCCCCATTTTAAAGCTTTATGACTGTCTGCTGGTTTCCATTCAGTGGGAATTGGATGATGCGACGGCCCTTCAGTTTCAGGAGGACCTGCTGGAGAAAATTCATGAAACAAGTGCAAATGGAGTGGTTATTGATATAACATCCATCGACTTTATAGATTCATTCATAGCAAAAGTTCTCGGTGATGTTGTAAGCATGTCTAAACTTATGGGTGCTAAGGTAGTCATCACCGGGATACAGCCGGCAGTTGCAATCACCTTGATTGAACTCGGCATCGTACTGGATGATGTTCTGACAGCCTTGGATTTAGAAAAAGGTTTGGAGAAATTACAACAGGAATTGGGGGACTAACACATGGAATTCCAATCCTGCGTAAACATTATTAACGAGTGGGACATTGTCGCTGCCCGGCAGCTTGGCAGGAATGTTGCCAAAGAGCTGGGATTCGGCACAGTGGACCAGGCAAGAATCACAACCGCAATAAGTGAGCTTGCCAGAAATATTTATTTATATGCGGGTCAGGGAAAAGTATGCATTGAAAAGCTTTATGAGTCCGGCAGGTCAGGGGTCCTGATTATCGCTTCTGATGAAGGGCCGGGCATACCTGATGTCCGCAAAGTAATGGAAGATGGATTTTCAACTTCAGGGGGACTAGGAGCGGGTCTGCCTGGTGTAAAGAGGCTGATGGATGAATTTGACCTGGATACTAATGTGGGAAAGGGCACTGAAATCCGCGCTACGAAATGGCTCCGCTAGGGGGGACCAGCATGGAATCTAGAGAGAATCTTGAAGAAAAATATCGGGAGGCGCTGTTCAATTACCTGAAAGAGCAATCCGAACAGGCTCTTTACCAAGGGCAGAAGTACAGCCGCAAAACGATAGAACATAAAATATCGCCGGAAGAGATCATAAGCTTCCATAAAAGTACGCTGATGGAAGCTTATGAGGATCTCCCTGAGGAAGTTGTGCATTCGCTCGACTTCCTTCTAGAGGTGATGATGGGTTATGGAATTGCCTACCGGGAACACCAGAACCTGAAGCATCTGCAGCAGGAGCTGAAATCGGAGATGGAGATTGCCGCAAATGTCCAGCATACCCTCCTCGGTACAGACATACCGGACCTGGAAGGTCTCGAGATCGGGGCCATCAGCGTGCCGGCGAGGCATATGAACGGAGATTACTTCCACTTCATTCAGGATGAGAACCAGTGTGTAGGGGTAGGGATTGCAGACGTAATCGGCAAGGGTATCCCTGCCGCGCTCTGTATGTCCATGATCAAATATGCGATGGACAGCCTTCCGGATCACCGCCATTTTCCGAAGAGCGTGCTTGAAAGCCTGAATCGTGTGGTGGAGAGGAACGTCGACCCAAGCATGTTCATCACGATGTTTTATGGCCTCTACAACCCGGCGTCCCATACGTTTTCTTACGCATCTGCCGGCCATGAACCGGGTTTCTATTATGATGCAGAGACTGGGACGTTTTCGGACCTGACGGCAAAGGGCCTTCTCCTTGGAGTGGAGAAGAAGACGCAATATGAGCAGTATGAAAAACAGGTTGGACCCGGAGACATGATCGTATTGATGTCAGACGGCGTGACAGAGTGCCGCACGAGCGAGGGTTTCATTGAGCGGGGGACGCTTATTGAATTCATCCAGAAGAATATGCACCTGAGCGCACAGGAAATGGTTAACAATATTTATAAACAGTTAGAGAAAATGCAGCATTTCCAGTTAAGGGATGATTTTACACTGATTATTCTCAAAAGAAATGTTTAAGGTAAGACTGTAAAGGGTAAATATTGAGTGCAATTCGAAAAGAAGAAGGTGGGTCAGTTCAATGAATATTGTTATTGATGTGAAAGATATAGATTCAAAAGCGAAAGTAAAAATTAAAGGCGAGATCGATGCCTATACCGCTCCAAAGGTGAGGGAGACCCTTTTCCCTATATCGGAACAGGAAAATGTTCACATGATCGTCGACCTTTCCGATGTATCTTACATGGACAGCACGGGCCTCGGCGTATTTGTAGGATTATTCAAAAGCGTTCGTGCCCATAACGGTGAATTCTATTTAGTGGGATTATCAGATCGCCTTCGCCGTTTATTCGATATCACAGGACTTGCTGATATCATCGATATTAATAGTAATACTGAGGGTGGAGTACTATGACAGAAACATTTGATTATATAGAAATGAAATTCCCTGCAAAACCAGAATTCATCGGCGTTATCCGTCTTACCCTTTCAGGTATTGCGAGCAGGATGGGATTTGCATACGAAGATATTGAGGATCTGAAGATTGCTACCAGTGAAGCCTGCACCAATGCCGTCCAGCATGCATATAAGGACAACGAAAAGGGCGAAGTCAAGATTGGCTTTGGTTTGTATGAGGACCGCCTGGAGGTTATGGTTGCCGACAATGGACACAGCTGTGATTTTGAAGAGGTACGGAAAGGCCTAGGCCCGTATGGTGCAGACCAGAACGTGGAACTTCTTAGAGAAGGAGGCTTAGGCTTATACCTCATTGAGTCCCTCATGGACGATGTGAAAATACATCAGCATGAAGGTGTAACTGTGTTCATGACTAAGTTTTTAGTAGGAGAGCAGGTGGAGAGTGATGCAGAAAGAATCTCAACCTAACCAGGCCAAGGAGAAAGTAAATAATTGGATCAAGCAGTATCAGCTGCACCAGGACGAAGAGGCCCAGAACTCGCTTGTGCTTCACTATCAAGGCCTGGTGGAGACGATTGCAAGGAAGTATTCCAAAGGGAAGTCCTACCATGAAGACATTATCCAGGTTGGGATGATCGGACTTCTGGGTGCAATCAGAAGGTATGATGAAACCTTCGGCAAGAGCTTTGAAGCATTTGCCGTACCAACCATCATCGGGGAAATAAAGAGGTTCCTGCGCGATAAGACGTGGAGTGTACATGTTCCGCGCCGGATCAAGGAGCTTGGCCCGAAGATAAAGGTTACGGTCGAAGAATTGACTACGGAATTACACCGGTCGCCTAAGATTGATGAAATTGCTTCTTATCTAGAGGTTTCGGAGGAAGAAGTGCTCGAAGCGATGGAGATGGGCAAGAGCTATCAGGCGTTGTCAATCGACCATTCCATCGAGGCTGATTCAGATGGCGGAACGGTTACCTTACTTGATATCTTCGGCAATGTGGACGAAGGATTCGAAAAGGTGAATCAGCGGCTTGTGCTTGAACGCGTCCTGCATGTATTGACTGACCGGGAAAAGAAGATCATTCAATATACGTATCTGGAGAATCTGAGCCAGAAGGAAGCCGGAGAGCAGCTGGGGATTTCCCAGATGCATGTCTCCCGTCTCCAGCGGCGTGCTATCAAGAAGCTTCAGGAGGCCATTAACGCCGAAATTAATTCGGAGTATGCCAAATGATCCAAACCCACATAAAGGAACAGCATCTGGAGCTTCTTATCTCACAGTCATCAAAAAATGATATGCCCTATTGCGGGGACAGTTATTATTATACGGTCACCGATGATTATTTTATCTGTGTGCTGGCTGACGGCCTCGGCAGCGGCCAGTTTGCCTACGAATCGTCTTCGGCCGTTGTGGATGTAGTGAAGGACAACCCTCATTTGGATGTAGAGTCACTGATGAAGCTCTGCAATGAAGTCCTCGTCAATAAAAGAGGGGCTGCCGTATCCATTCTTAAGGCAGACTTCAGAACGCATGAGTTTGTTTACAGTTCAGTCGGCAACATCAGATTCTTCTGCTGCCTGCCGGATGGCAAACTGCTTTATCCTCTTCCTGTTACGGGATATCTATCAGGAAGGACCCAGCGGTATCATACTCAATTTTTTAAATATGAACCTCAGTCCAATTTCATCCTTCATTCGGATGGCCTGCAGATGGTCGGGGCGAAAAGGGTCCTCAAATCTCACGTCCCGCTTCAGCAGACCGCAAGACTGCTGCTTGAGGAAAACAGTGCCTATTCAGATGACACAACCTTTTTACTGGGAAGCTTACTTTAATGACATTAAAGTAAGCTTTTTGTTTTTCCTGCCGAAGCAGGATATTTCTTTTTTCATTTTGCCGGCTTCGGTTTATAATGAATCAACGATGATAAGGAAAGGCGGAATGTATAATGACACAAAGAAGGGAGCTTGCCACCTTTGCAGGAGGCTGTTTCTGGTGCATGGTAAAACCATTTGACGAATTGCCAGGGATCCACGGGATCGTCTCCGGCTACATGGGGGGATCGGTTGATGATCCTACATACGAGCAAGTTAAAACAGGCACTACCGGTCATTTTGAAGTGGTTCAAATCACCTTTGATCCGGATCTGTTTCCTTATAAGCAGCTGCTTGACTTGTACTGGCCGCAAATCGACCCTACAGATGATGGTGGACAGTTCTTTGACAGGGGCAGCCAGTACCGGACGGCTGTGTTCTATCATTCAGCCGGGCAAAAGGAAGAAGCGGAAGCTTCAAAGCAGGAAGTTGCCGGCAGCGGGCGTTTCAGTAAGCCTATTGTGACCGAGATTCTTCCTGCCTCAGTGTTTTATCCTGCAGAAGATTATCATCAGGACTTTTATAAAAAGAATCCTGAAAAATACAAAGAGGAACGAATTGAATCAGGACGCGATTCCTTCATCAAGGAGAATTGGGAGAAATGATTCTGGAATGAGCCACGGCAGATGCCTGTGGCTCATTTTAATCAAACGATTGATTAAAAATCGAGATTCGCGAACCCCGGAGCAATTTGTTACTATGTAACAGAAGACAGGATTATAGTTTGGAGGGTTACAAAGCCATATGGATGAAAAATTAACCGGCATGATCAGCCAGATTTCATTAGAATTGAAATTTTCAAAAAAGCAGGTCCAGCAGGTTATCAGCCTGCTCATAGAAGGCAATACCGTACCGTTTATCGCCAGGTACCGGAAAGAAATGACCGGATCACTGGATGAGGTGCAGATAAGGGATATCCAGACACGGTGGAGCTACCTTGAAAACCTGGGTGCCCGAAAGGAAGAGGTTCTGCGGGCTATTGAAGAGCAGGGCAAGCTTACCCCTGAACTGAGAAAGCAGATAGAAAGTGCCGTGAAGCTTCAGGAAATTGAGGATCTCTACCGGCCGTTCAAGCAAAAGCGCAGGACAAAAGCGACAATCGCAAAAGAGAGGGGCCTCCAGCCTCTGGCAGATTGGCTTCTGACTGAACCTGTTTCCTCCAGCCTGGAAGAAAAGGCAGCCGAATTTACTTCAGAAGAAGTAACATCAGTCGAAATGGCCTTAGAGGGGGCGCGGGATATCATCGCTGAACAAATTTCAGACGATGCGGAGCTGAGAAAGTGGATAAGATCATTCACCTTTAAAAACGGAAAGCTTGAATCCATTGTCAAGGACGAGGAAAAGGACGATAAGAAAGTTTATGAAATGTATTATGAATATGAGGAGGCTGTGTCTAAGGCTGCCCCTCACCGGATCCTGGCTCTGAACCGGGGAGAGAAGGAAGGCATCCTGAGAATTGCTGTTCGTGCAAATGCCGATGCCATCTTAAGATACATGGAAAACAAGTTTATTAAAAAGGTTCATGCCGCCAGTGCTCCGCTGCTGAAGGAAGCTGCCGAGGATGCTTACAAGAGGCTCATCCAGCCATCCATCGAGAGAGAAATCAGGAAAGAATTGACCGAGAAGGCCGAGGACCGGGCTATCCACATCTTTTCAGAAAATTTGCGAAATCTGCTGCTGCAGCCGCCCCTTAAAGGGAAGACAGTACTCGGAGTGGATCCTGCCTTTCGTACAGGCTGTAAGCTGGCTGTTGTGGATGAAACGGGAAAAGTCCTTGAAATCGGCGTGATCTACCCGCATCCACCTGTAAATAAAAAATCAGAGGCGGTTAAAAAGCTTAAGGAAGTCCTCAGCAGGCATGAAGTGGAAGTGGTCGCCATCGGCAATGGAACGGCTTCGAGGGAAACCGAACAATTTGTTGTGGATGTTTTAAAAGAAATGGAAAACACCATATTCTATCTCATTGTGAACGAAGCAGGCGCAAGCGTCTATTCGGCTTCTGACACAGCCCGGGAAGAATTCCCTGATTACCAGGTGGAAGAGCGAAGTGCCGTCTCCATTGCTAGAAGGCTTCAGGATCCACTTGCTGAGCTTGTGAAGATTGATCCGAAATCGGTAGGCGTGGGACAATACCAGCATGACGTCTCCCAGCGCAAGCTCACTGATTCCCTTGCCTTTGTAGTCGAAACGGCAGTCAACCAGGTTGGAGTCAACGCGAACACCGCCTCTGCCGCTATATTGCAATATGTAGCCGGACTTTCAAAGACCGTAGCTTCCAATATCGTGAAAAGAAGAGAAGAAGAAGGAAAATTTAAGTCGAGGGCCGCCCTGAAGAAAATTCCCCGCATGGGTGCCAAAACATATGAGCAGGCTATCGGATTCCTCCGCATACCTGATGGCGATCAGCCTTTGGACAGGACATCCATTCATCCTGAGAATTACCCCTCCGTCATGAGCCTCCTGAAAAAAATGGGCTTTACAGCTGGTGATATAGGAAGTGAGGAGCTCAGAAAGCAACTAAGCCAGATTGATTATCGAGATATTTCAGCGGAGCTGGGAATAGGTGAAATTACGCTTAAGGATATTGTTGAAGCGCTGCAGAAGCCTGGTAGAGATCCTAGGGATGAACTTCCTAAGCCGTTATTGAAACAGGATGTCCTGAAGATGGAGGACCTCCATCCGGGAATGGAGCTTCAAGGTACAATCAGAAATGTAGTGGACTTTGGGGCATTTGTTGACATTGGTGTAAAACAGGATGGCCTGGTGCATATCTCCAAGCTTAGCCGAAGCTTTGTCAAACATCCGATGGATGCTGTTTCTGTAGGAGATGTGGTCACGGTATGGGTAGATTCAGTGGATGCAAAGAAGCAAAGAATCGCTTTATCCATGCTAAAGCCGGAATAGCGGGACCGTTAACTGGGAGAGGGGAACTGGCCATTCATCAATCTGGGCCAGCCTCTCTTTTTCTGTAAAAAAACCAGCACTGATTCAGAAGTTTGACCTGATAGAAGTTCTTTTCGTAGAAGGCTTTTCTGATTTGATTTTGAAACCACTTAGGCATGCTGAAAACCTCCGTATTTTATGGATATTAATTAAGTGTATGTAGAAATGGGTTGTCACGTTACCAGAGGGACTCCATAAAGAGCACCACGACAGTTATCAAGAAAGGATTACGGCTTTATGAATGATCAGGATCTACAAAGGATGGTTGAATCCGTGTCACTCAGCGTATTTGGAAAACCATTCAAACACAAGGCACTATTCAATCCCAGGCTCAGGACTACAGGGGGACGGTATCTGCTCAAGTCCCATAATATAGAGATCAACAGGAAGTACTATGAACAGTATGGAGAGAGCGAGCTTACAGGGATCATCAAGCATGAACTCTGCCATTATCATCTTCATCTGGAGGGCAGGGGATATAAGCACAGAGACCAGGATTTCAGGAAGCTGCTGTCCGAGACCGGATCTCCGCGGTTTTGCCAGAGCCTTCCCCAGCAAAAGAAAGAAAAGAGAAGGAAGCAGCTGAGATATATGTGCAGCGGCTGCGGCCAGATTTATATCAGAAAAAGAAGGGTTGATACCACAAGATTCGTCTGCGGTAAATGCAAAGGAAAATTGATATATATGGGTGACTTGACTCAGTGATATAGACATGATATATTTATATACCGTTGCTCCGTCTGTTTCAGATTGAGTTAACCCGGAAAAAGTTTTTGAAAAACCTCTTGACGGTAAACAAACAACTGTTTATAATCATAAGAGTCGATAAGACAACAGCAACTTGAAGCACTTCGTGAGAAATTGATTTCTATATAGATGTCATTATTCCGCAGTAGCTCAGTGGTAGAGCATTCGGCTGTTAACCGAACGGTCGTAGGTTCGAGTCCTACCTGCGGAGCCATTTTTTTGTGGGGAAGTACTCAAGAGGCTGAAGAGGCGCCCCTGCTAAGGGTGTAGGTCGCGTAAGCGGCGCGAGGGTTCAAATCCCTCCTTCTCCGCCAGTTTTATATTTAGGCCCCTTGGTCAAGCGGTTAAGACACCGCCCTTTCACGGCGGTAACACGGGTTCGAATCCCGTAGGGGTCATTGCTTTTTTTGAAAGTCCGGCAAGCAGCGGATTTGGACGAAGAAGTGCTATGTTTTAAGGTCCCGTGGTGTAGCGGTTAACATGCCTGCCTGTCACGCAGGAGATCGCGGGTTCGATTCCCGTCGGGACCGCCATTTGTTTTTTGGGCTATAGCCAAGCGGTAAGGCAACGGACTTTGACTCCGTCATGCGTTGGTTCGAATCCAGCTAGCCCAGCCATGTGAGCCATTAGCTCAGCCGGTAGAGCATCTGACTTTTAATCAGAGGGTCGAAGGTTCGAATCCTTCATGGCTCACCATTCTTTTTCTTAAATTAATATGCGGGTGTGGCGGAATTGGCAGACGCACTAGACTTAGGATCTAGCGCCTTACGGCGTGGGGGTTCGACTCCCTTCACCCGCACCATTAATTACCAGTTGTTTTGTGGTATAGAATGTGGTAAGTTATTATATGTCGCTTTTGCGGTCGTGGCGGAATGGCAGACGCGCTAGGTTGAGGGCCTAGTGGGGGTTAACCCCGTGGAGGTTCAAGTCCTCTCGGCCGCACCATTGATTTTTTAATTAGATATATGCGCCCGTAGCTCAATTGGATAGAGCGTCTGACTACGGATCAGAAGGTTATGGGTTCGACTCCTTTCGGGCGCGCCATATATACGGGAAGTAGCTCAGCTTGGTAGAGCACTTGGTTTGGGACCAAGGGGTCGCAGGTTCGAATCCTGTCTTCCCGACCAGGTCACTTATTCTTCCTTCAATATGAAATATGCGGGTGTAGTTTAATGGTAAAACCTCAGCCTTCCAAGCTGATGTCGTGAGTTCGATTCTCATCACCCGCTCCATTTTTAAAAAATGCTCTTTGAAAACTGAACGAAACAAGACGCCAGTTACTTCTTATTTTATAGGAAGTAAACAAAAACAAGTTTTAAACTTTATGAGCTATATCGAACACTTTTCGGAGAGTTTGATCCTGGCTCAGGACGAACGCTGGCGGCGTGCCTAATACATGCAAGTCGAGCGGACGGATGGGAGCTTGCTCCCTGAAGTCAGCGGCGGACGGGTGAGTAACACGTGGGCAACCTGCCCTTGAGATCGGGATAACTTCGGGAAACCGGAGCTAATACCGGATAGGTCTTTCCCTCACATGAGGGAAAGAGGAAAGACGGTTTCGGCTGTCACTCAAGGATGGGCCCGCGGCGCATTAGCTAGTTGGTGGGGTAACGGCTCACCAAGGCCACGATGCGTAGCCGACCTGAGAGGGTGATCGGCCACACTGGGACTGAGACACGGCCCAGACTCCTACGGGAGGCAGCAGTAGGGAATCTTCCGCAATGGACGAAAGTCTGACGGAGCAACGCCGCGTGAGTGAAGAAGGTTTTCGGATCGTAAAACTCTGTTGTCAGGGAAGAACAAGTGCCATAGTAACTGATGGCACCTTGACGGTACCTGGCCAGAAAGCCACGGCTAACTACGTGCCAGCAGCCGCGGTAATACGTAGGTGGCAAGCGTTGTCCGGATTTATTGGGCGTAAAGCGCGCGCAGGCGGTCTTTTAAGTCTGATGTGAAAGCCCACGGCTCAACCGTGGAGGGTCATTGGAAACTGGGAGACTTGAGTGCAGAAGAGGAGAGTGGAATTCCACGTGTAGCGGTGAAATGCGTAGAGATGTGGAGGAACACCAGTGGCGAAGGCGACTCTCTGGTCTGTAACTGACGCTGAGGCGCGAAAGCGTGGGGAGCGAACAGGATTAGATACCCTGGTAGTCCACGCCGTAAACGATGAGTGCTAAGTGTTAGAGGGTTTCCGCCCTTTAGTGCTGCAGCTAACGCATTAAGCACTCCGCCTGGGGAGTACGGCCGCAAGGCTGAAACTCAAAGGAATTGACGGGGGCCCGCACAAGCGGTGGAGCATGTGGTTTAATTCGAAGCAACGCGAAGAACCTTACCAGGTCTTGACATCCTCTGCCACTCCTAGAGATAGGACGTTCCCCTTCGGGGGACAGAGTGACAGGTGGTGCATGGTTGTCGTCAGCTCGTGTCGTGAGATGTTGGGTTAAGTCCCGCAACGAGCGCAACCCTTGATCTTAGTTGCCAGCATTAAGTTGGGCACTCTAAGGTGACTGCCGGTGACAAACCGGAGGAAGGTGGGGATGACGTCAAATCATCATGCCCCTTATGACCTGGGCTACACACGTGCTACAATGGATGGTACAAAGGGCAGCAAAGCCGCGAGGCCGAGCGAATCCCATAAAGCCATTCTCAGTTCGGATTGCAGGCTGCAACTCGCCTGCATGAAGCCGGAATCGCTAGTAATCGCGGATCAGCATGCCGCGGTGAATACGTTCCCGGGCCTTGTACACACCGCCCGTCACACCACGAGAGTTTGTAACACCCGAAGTCGGTGGGGTAACCTTTATGGAGCCAGCCGCCTAAGGTGGGACAGATGATTGGGGTGAAGTCGTAACAAGGTAGCCGTATCGGAAGGTGCGGCTGGATCACCTCCTTTCTAAGGAAAAAGCGATCTTGTTTCGTTCAGTTTTGAGGGAGCATTCTCTCAAAAAAATAAATTAGAAGCGAGCTATTCGAGGAAGCGAACGAATGAACACCGGAGTGTACTTCACGTACATGAGGATGTGAATGAGTGAAGCTGACGAAGAAGAGCGACGTTTATCATTTATTTTCATCGTTCTTTGAAAACTAGATAACAATATAAGGCAAAAATGATTTGCGTCATTTTACCGCATCGAGTAATAAACCGAGTTAAGTTTTATTGTTTTATTATAGGTCGATGATTCAAGACCTGACAGCCCTTCGGGCTTAGGGAAAGAACATCAGCCGAATTGGTTAAGTTAGAAAGGGCGCACGGTGAATGCCTTGGCACTAGGAGCCGATGAAGGACGGGACTAACACCGATATGCTTCGGGGAGCTGTAAGTAAGCTTTGATCCGGAGATTTCCGAATGGGGAAACCCACTGTTCGTAATGGAACAGTACCTTCACCTGAATTCATAGGGTGATGGAGGCAGACCCGGGGAACTGAAACATCTAAGTACCCGGAGGAACAGAAAGCAAATGCGATTTCCCAAGTAGCGGCGAGCGAAACGGAATGTAGCCCAAACCGAAAGGCTTGCCTTTCGGGGTTGTAGGACACTCTATACGGAGTTACAAAGGAACGGGGTAGACGAAGAGACATGGAAAGGTCCGTCGAAGAAGGTAACAACCCTGTAGTCGAAACTTCGTTCCCTCCAGAGTGGATCCTGAGTACGGCGGGACACGTGAAATCCCGTCGGAAGCAGGGAGGACCATCTCCCAAGGCTAAATACTACCTAGTGACCGATAGTGAACCAGTACCGTGAGGGAAAGGTGAAAAGCACCCCGGAAGGGGAGTGAAAGAGATCCTGAAACCGTGTGCCTACAAGTAGTCAGAGCCCTATGTCCCTTTTAGGGAAACGGGTGATGGCGTGCCTTTTGTAGAATGAACCGGCGAGTTACGATTTCATGCAAGGTTAAGTTGATGAGACGGAGCCGCAGCGAAAGCGAGTCTGAATAGGGCGAATGAGTATGAGGTCGTAGACCCGAAACCAGGTGATCTACCCATGTCCAGGGTGAAGTTCAGGTAACACTGAATGGAGGCCCGAACCCACGCACGTTGAAAAGTGCGGGGATGAGGTGTGGGTAGCGGAGAAATTCCAATCGAACCTGGAGATAGCTGGTTCTCTCCGAAATAGCTTTAGGGCTAGCCTCAAGTGTTAAGAGTCTTGGAGGTAGAGCACTGATTGGACTAGGGGCCCATCTCGGGTTACCGAATTCAGTCAAACTCCGAATGCCAATGACTTTTCCTTGGGAGTCAGACTGCGAGTGATAAGATCCGTAGTCAAAAGGGAAACAGCCCAGACCACCAGCTAAGGTCCCAAAGTATACGTTAAGTGGAAAAGGATGTGGAGTTGCTTAGACAACCAGGATGTTGGCTTAGAAGCAGCCACCATTTAAAGAGTGCGTAATAGCTCACTGGTCGAGTGACTCTGCGCCGAAAATGTACCGGGGCTAAACGTATCACCGAAGCTGTGGGTGGACACCTAGGGTGTCCGCGGTAGGAGAGCGTTCTAAGGGCTGAGAAGCCAGACCGGAAGGACTGGTGGAGCGCTTAGAAGTGAGAATGCCGGTATGAGTAGCGAAAGAAGGGTGAGAATCCCTTCCACCGAATGCCTAAGGTTTCCTGAGGAAGGCTCGTCCGCTCAGGGTTAGTCGGGACCTAAGCCGAGGCCGAAAGGCGTAGGCGATGGACAACAGGTTGATATTCCTGTACCACCTATTCATCGTTTGAGCGATGGGGGGACGCAGTAGGATAGGGTAAGCGCGCTGTTGGATTAGCGCGTCCAAGCAGTTAGGCTGAAAACGAGGCAAATCCCGTTTTCACATAAGCTGAGCTGTGATGGCGAGGGAAATTTAGTACCGAAGTTCCTGATTCCACACTGCCAAGAAAAGCCTCTAGCGAGATGAAGGGTGCCCGTACCGCAAACCGACACAGGTAGGCGAGGAGAGAATCCTAAGGTGTGCGAGAGAACTCTCGTTAAGGAACTCGGCAAAATGACCCCGTAACTTCGGGAGAAGGGGTGCTCATCTGGGTGAATAGCCCGGATGAGCCGCAGTGAATAGGCCCAGGCGACTGTTTAGCAAAAACACAGGTCTCTGCGAAGCCGCAAGGCGAAGTATAGGGGCTGACGCCTGCCCGGTGCTGGAAGGTTAAGGGGAGAGGTTAGCGTAAGCGAAGCTTTGAACCGAAGCCCCAGTAAACGGCGGCCGTAACTATAACGGTCCTAAGGTAGCGAAATTCCTTGTCGGGTAAGTTCCGACCCGCACGAAAGGCGTAACGATCTGGGCACTGTCTCAACGAGAGACTCGGTGAAATTATACTACCTGTGAAGATGCAGGTTACCCGCGACAGGACGGAAAGACCCCGTGGAGCTTTACTGCAGCCTGATATTGAATTTTGGTACAGCTTGTACAGGATAGGTAGGAGCCTTTGAAGCCGGAGCGCCAGCTTCGGTGGAGGCATCGGTGGGATACTACCCTGGCTGTATTGAAATTCTAACCCGCGCCCCTTATCGGGGCGGGAGACAGTGTCAGGCGGGCAGTTTGACTGGGGCGGTCGCCTCCTAAAGAGTAACGGAGGCGCCCAAAGGTTCCCTCAGAATGGTTGGAAATCATTCGCAGAGTGTAAAGGCACAAGGGAGCTTGACTGCGAGACCTACAAGTCGAGCAGGGACGAAAGTCGGGCTTAGTGATCCGGTGGTTCCGCATGGAAGGGCCATCGCTCAACGGATAAAAGCTACCCCGGGGATAACAGGCTTATCTCCCCCAAGAGTCCACATCGACGGGGAGGTTTGGCACCTCGATGTCGGCTCATCGCATCCTGGGGCTGTAGTCGGTCCCAAGGGTTGGGCTGTTCGCCCATTAAAGCGGTACGCGAGCTGGGTTCAGAACGTCGTGAGACAGTTCGGTCCCTATCCGTCGTGGGCGCAGGAAATTTGAGAGGAGCTGTCCTTAGTACGAGAGGACCGGGATGGACGCACCGCTGGTGTACCAGTTGTCTTGCCAAAGGCATCGCTGGGTAGCTATGTGCGGACGGGATAAGTGCTGAAAGCATCTAAGCATGAAGCCCCCCTCAAGATGAGATTTCCCATAGCGTCAAGCTAGTAAGATCCCTGAAAGATGATCAGGTAGATAGGTCTGAGGTGGAAGCGTGGCGACACGTGGAGCTGACAGATACTAATCGATCGAGGACTTAACCTATCTTGTTTATACTCGAAAAACGTAATGCGAATCAGCCTTTGTTATCTAGTTTTGAAGGAACGAAAGTTCATTCATATCTGTCTGGCAGTTATGGCAAAGAGGCCACACCCGTTCCCATCCCGAACACGGAAGTTAAGCTCTTTAGCGCCGATGGTAGTTGGGGGCTCTCCCCCTGTGAGAGTAGGACGCCGCCAGGCAGTAAGGAAAGATCAGCTTACTGCAGATCTTTTTTTATTGACTTAGGACCTTCAGGTCCTGATGAGTCAGCTGAAAAGGATATAAATTTGTTATTGACTCCGATGCATATCGGTGTTAATATATAAAAGCTGCTCGAAAAGAGAAGCTGAAAAACTTTTTCGAAAGTGTTGACTCACAATGAAATACATGTTATTATTATTAAGTTGCTTACAAGCGACTGACTAATATTGACTAAAGATGTTCTTTGAAAACTGAACGAAACAAGACGCCAGTTACTTCTTATTTATAGGAAGTAAACAAAACAAGTTTTAAACTTTATGAGCTATATCGAACACTTTTCGGAGAGTTTGATCCTGGCTCAGGACGAACGCTGGCGGCGTGCCTAATACATGCAAGTCGAGCGGACGGATGGGAGCTTGCTCCCTGAAGTCAGCGGCGGACGGGTGAGTAACACGTGGGCAACCTGCCCTTGAGATCGGGATAACTTCGGGAAACCGGAGCTAATACCGGATAGGTCTTTCCCTCACATGAGGGAAAGAGGAAAGACGGTTTCGGCTGTCACTCAAGGATGGGCCCGCGGCGCATTAGCTAGTTGGTGGGGTAACGGCTCACCAAGGCCACGATGCGTAGCCGACCTGAGAGGGTGATCGGCCACACTGGGACTGAGACACGGCCCAGACTCCTACGGGAGGCAGCAGTAGGGAATCTTCCGCAATGGACGAAAGTCTGACGGAGCAACGCCGCGTGAGTGAAGAAGGTTTTCGGATCGTAAAACTCTGTTGTCAGGGAAGAACAAGTGCCATAGTAACTGATGGCACCTTGACGGTACCTGGCCAGAAAGCCACGGCTAACTACGTGCCAGCAGCCGCGGTAATACGTAGGTGGCAAGCGTTGTCCGGATTTATTGGGCGTAAAGCGCGCGCAGGCGGTCTTTTAAGTCTGATGTGAAAGCCCACGGCTCAACCGTGGAGGGTCATTGGAAACTGGGAGACTTGAGTGCAGAAGAGGAGAGTGGAATTCCACGTGTAGCGGTGAAATGCGTAGAGATGTGGAGGAACACCAGTGGCGAAGGCGACTCTCTGGTCTGTAACTGACGCTGAGGCGCGAAAGCGTGGGGAGCGAACAGGATTAGATACCCTGGTAGTCCACGCCGTAAACGATGAGTGCTAAGTGTTAGAGGGTTTCCGCCCTTTAGTGCTGCAGCTAACGCATTAAGCACTCCGCCTGGGGAGTACGGCCGCAAGGCTGAAACTCAAAGGAATTGACGGGGGCCCGCACAAGCGGTGGAGCATGTGGTTTAATTCGAAGCAACGCGAAGAACCTTACCAGGTCTTGACATCCTCTGCCACTCCTAGAGATAGGACGTTCCCCTTCGGGGGACAGAGTGACAGGTGGTGCATGGTTGTCGTCAGCTCGTGTCGTGAGATGTTGGGTTAAGTCCCGCAACGAGCGCAACCCTTGATCTTAGTTGCCAGCATTAAGTTGGGCACTCTAAGGTGACTGCCGGTGACAAACCGGAGGAAGGTGGGGATGACGTCAAATCATCATGCCCCTTATGACCTGGGCTACACACGTGCTACAATGGATGGTACAAAGGGCAGCAAAGCCGCGAGGCCGAGCGAATCCCATAAAGCCATTCTCAGTTCGGATTGCAGGCTGCAACTCGCCTGCATGAAGCCGGAATCGCTAGTAATCGCGGATCAGCATGCCGCGGTGAATACGTTCCCGGGCCTTGTACACACCGCCCGTCACACCACGAGAGTTTGTAACACCCGAAGTCGGTGGGGTAACCTTTATGGAGCCAGCCGCCTAAGGTGGGACAGATGATTGGGGTGAAGTCGTAACAAGGTAGCCGTATCGGAAGGTGCGGCTGGATCACCTCCTTTCTAAGGAAAAAGCGATCTTGTTTCGTTCAGTTTTGAGGGAGCATTCCTTCAAAACCTGAAAATAAATCAGAAACGAGCTATTCGAGGAAGCGAACGAATGAACACCGGAGTGTACTTCACGTACATGAGGATGTGAATGAGTGAAGCTGACGAAGAAGAGCGACGTTTATCATTTATTTTCATCGTTCTTTGAAAACTAGATAACAATATAAGGCAAAAATGATTTGCGTCATTTTACCGCATCGAGTAATAAACCGAGTTAAGTTTTATTGTTTTATTATAGGTCGATGATTCAAGACCTGACAGCCCTTTGGGCTTAGGGAAAGAACATCAGCCGAATTGGTTAAGTTAGAAAGGGCGCACGGTGAATGCCTTGGCACTAGGAGCCGATGAAGGACGGGACTAACACCGATATGCTTCGGGGAGCTGTAAGTAAGCTTTGATCCGGAGATTTCCGAATGGGGAAACCCACTGTTCGTAATGGAACAGTACCTTCACCTGAATTCATAGGGTGATGGAGGCAGACCCGGGGAACTGAAACATCTAAGTACCCGGAGGAACAGAAAGCAAATGCGATTTCCCAAGTAGCGGCGAGCGAAACGGAATGTAGCCCAAACCGAAAGGCTTGCCTTTCGGGGTTGTAGGACACTCTATACGGAGTTACAAAGGAACGGGGTAGACGAAGAGACATGGAAAGGTCCGTCGAAGAAGGTAACAACCCTGTAGTCGAAACTTCGTTCCCTCCAGAGTGGATCCTGAGTACGGCGGGACACGTGAAATCCCGTCGGAAGCAGGGAGGACCATCTCCCAAGGCTAAATACTACCTAGTGACCGATAGTGAACCAGTACCGTGAGGGAAAGGTGAAAAGCACCCCGGAAGGGGAGTGAAAGAGATCCTGAAACCGTGTGCCTACAAGTAGTCAGAGCCCTATGTCCCTTTTAGGGAAACGGGTGATGGCGTGCCTTTTGTAGAATGAACCGGCGAGTTACGATTTCATGCAAGGTTAAGTTGATGAGACGGAGCCGCAGCGAAAGCGAGTCTGAATAGGGCGAATGAGTATGAGGTCGTAGACCCGAAACCAGGTGATCTACCCATGTCCAGGGTGAAGTTCAGGTAACACTGAATGGAGGCCCGAACCCACGCACGTTGAAAAGTGCGGGGATGAGGTGTGGGTAGCGGAGAAATTCCAATCGAACCTGGAGATAGCTGGTTCTCTCCGAAATAGCTTTAGGGCTAGCCTCAAGTGTTAAGAGTCTTGGAGGTAGAGCACTGATTGGACTAGGGGCCCATCTCGGGTTACCGAATTCAGTCAAACTCCGAATGCCAATGACTTTTCCTTGGGAGTCAGACTGCGAGTGATAAGATCCGTAGTCAAAAGGGAAACAGCCCAGACCACCAGCTAAGGTCCCAAAGTATACGTTAAGTGGAAAAGGATGTGGAGTTGCTTAGACAACCAGGATGTTGGCTTAGAAGCAGCCACCATTTAAAGAGTGCGTAATAGCTCACTGGTCGAGTGACTCTGCGCCGAAAATGTACCGGGGCTAAACGTATCACCGAAGCTGTGGGTGGACACCTAGGGTGTCCGCGGTAGGAGAGCGTTCTAAGGGCTGAGAAGCCAGACCGGAAGGACTGGTGGAGCGCTTAGAAGTGAGAATGCCGGTATGAGTAGCGAAAGAAGGGTGAGAATCCCTTCCACCGAATGCCTAAGGTTTCCTGAGGAAGGCTCGTCCGCTCAGGGTTAGTCGGGACCTAAGCCGAGGCCGAAAGGCGTAGGCGATGGACAACAGGTTGATATTCCTGTACCACCTATTCATCGTTTGAGCGATGGGGGGACGCAGTAGGATAGGGTAAGCGCGCTGTTGGATTAGCGCGTCCAAGCAGTTAGGCTGAAAACGAGGCAAATCCCGTTTTCACATAAGCTGAGCTGTGATGGCGAGGGAAATTTAGTACCGAAGTTCCTGATTCCACACTGCCAAGAAAAGCCTCTAGCGAGATGAAGGGTGCCCGTACCGCAAACCGACACAGGTAGGCGAGGAGAGAATCCTAAGGTGTGCGAGAGAACTCTCGTTAAGGAACTCGGCAAAATGACCCCGTAACTTCGGGAGAAGGGGTGCTCATCTGGGTGAATAGCCCGGATGAGCCGCAGTGAATAGGCCCAGGCGACTGTTTAGCAAAAACACAGGTCTCTGCGAAGCCGCAAGGCGAAGTATAGGGGCTGACGCCTGCCCGGTGCTGGAAGGTTAAGGGGAGAGGTTAGCGTAAGCGAAGCTTTGAACCGAAGCCCCAGTAAACGGCGGCCGTAACTATAACGGTCCTAAGGTAGCGAAATTCCTTGTCGGGTAAGTTCCGACCCGCACGAAAGGCGTAACGATCTGGGCACTGTCTCAACGAGAGACTCGGTGAAATTATACTACCTGTGAAGATGCAGGTTACCCGCGACAGGACGGAAAGACCCCGTGGAGCTTTACTGCAGCCTGATATTGAATTTTGGTACAGCTTGTACAGGATAGGTAGGAGCCTTTGAAGCCGGAGCGCCAGCTTCGGTGGAGGCATCGGTGGGATACTACCCTGGCTGTATTGAAATTCTAACCCGCGCCCCTTATCGGGGCGGGAGACAGTGTCAGGCGGGCAGTTTGACTGGGGCGGTCGCCTCCTAAAGAGTAACGGAGGCGCCCAAAGGTTCCCTCAGAATGGTTGGAAATCATTCGCAGAGTGTAAAGGCACAAGGGAGCTTGACTGCGAGACCTACAAGTCGAGCAGGGACGAAAGTCGGGCTTAGTGATCCGGTGGTTCCGCATGGAAGGGCCATCGCTCAACGGATAAAAGCTACCCCGGGGATAACAGGCTTATCTCCCCCAAGAGTCCACATCGACGGGGAGGTTTGGCACCTCGATGTCGGCTCATCGCATCCTGGGGCTGTAGTCGGTCCCAAGGGTTGGGCTGTTCGCCCATTAAAGCGGTACGCGAGCTGGGTTCAGAACGTCGTGAGACAGTTCGGTCCCTATCCGTCGTGGGCGCAGGAAATTTGAGAGGAGCTGTCCTTAGTACGAGAGGACCGGGATGGACGCACCGCTGGTGTACCAGTTGTCTTGCCAAAGGCATCGCTGGGTAGCTATGTGCGGACGGGATAAGTGCTGAAAGCATCTAAGCATGAAGCCCCCCTCAAGATGAGATTTCCCATAGCGTCAAGCTAGTAAGATCCCTGAAAGATGATCAGGTAGATAGGTCTGAGGTGGAAGCGTGGCGACACGTGGAGCTGACAGATACTAATCGATCGAGGACTTAACCTATCTTGTTTATACTCGAAAAACGTAATGCGAATCAGCCTTTGTTATCTAGTTTTGAAGGAACGAAAGTTCATTCATATCTGTCTGGCAGTTATGGCAAAGAGGCCACACCCGTTCCCATCCCGAACACGGAAGTTAAGCTCTTTAGCGCCGATGGTAGTTGGGGGCTCTCCCCCTGTGAGAGTAGGACGCTGCCGGGCAGAAACAATTTTATATTTATATCGTCGCGGGGTGGAGCAACGAGCAAAGCTTCCGATGAATAAACAGAGAGTTGTACCGATTGAACCGCTGCTTGAGTAATCTTTCTGAAATCGGGACAGTCTCAATATCAACTTGGGGCATAAGCAAAATTTTATACTTTATATCGTCGCGGGGTGGAGCAGTCTGGTAGCTCGTCGGGCTCATAACCCGAAGGTCGCAGGTTCAAATCCTGTCCCCGCAATCGCAAAAAAAGTGAAACGTCAGTTTCGCTTTTTTTATTTGGTTATAAACTGACAGCTCGTCGTTTAACTGCATAATTAAAAGATCTCCTAGCCAAGGGTAGCGATGATTCAGTTTTTTAAAAATATGTAGCGTCTTTGTGTAAAAAGCAGCATTATTTTTATAAAAAACACCTCAATTTAATAGAGAATAGCATTCCATCACTCATTTGGCTAAAATTTTGAAGTATTTGAGGGAGAAAGTGATATTTACTCGCCGAAAACCAGGATTTACTAGCGGGATTTGGTTCTTTACTCGCCGAAATCAAGATTTACTAGCGATATTTGGTCGTTTACTCGCCAAAACCCATTATTTACTCGCCAAACTATTTCCCCTCTCACCCAGAGTCCAGTCACACCCTCTAACCGGACTTCATTTGTCAGCAAGGGTCCCGATTCAGGATGGACATTCAAATCCTATTTCAATTAGCCACATTAACCCCGATGGTTTGGCTCTTTTAGATAAAATAAGGTAAACTACATATATTATGATCGTTTCCTTAGGATGCTTCATTCCTAAGGTTTTTTAGTAGAGAAGGGTGAAGTATTCATGAGTGCTTATGATTGGATTTCAAATAATGAAGAAGAAACAGCAGCATTTGCAGGAAAGCTCGCAGAACAGCTTCTTCCAGGGGATGTGATTGCTCTTGAGGGAGATTTGGGGGCGGGAAAGACGGCCTTTACCCGGGGAGTTGCAAGGGGGCTTGGCGTTAAGCGTAATGTGAACAGTCCGACGTTTACAATCATTAAGGAATATCAGGGCAGGCTGCCGCTCTATCACATGGACGTATACAGGATGGAGAATCAGGAAGAGGATCTTGGGTTTGATGAGTACTTCCACGGGCAGGGCGTCACGATCGTGGAGTGGGCCCATCTCATAGAGAGCCAGCTGCCCCGCGAATTGCTGGATATTCAAATATATCATCATCCTGATAACTCAAGGCGGTTTGTGTTTTCTCCAAAGGGCTTGCGTTATGAGAAATTATGCAAGGAGATTTTTAAATGAAAGTTTTAGCGATCGATACATCTAATTGGGTGATGGGAATAGCGCTCATGGAGGATTCTAAAGTGCTTGGGGAATATATAACCAACCTCCCGAAGAATCATTCTGTGCGGCTGATGCCATGTATTGAAGCCCTGCTTACAGAATGCGGTGTTAAGCCCAGTGAACTGGATAAGATTGTTGTGGCAAAGGGACCGGGTTCATATACTGGGGTGAGAATCGGCGTCACTATCGCAAAAACTCTTGCCTGGACATTGAAGATTCCTTTGTCAGGGGTATCAAGTCTTGAGGTGCTGGCTGCAAATGGACGGTATTTCGATGGAGTGCTTTCGCCACTGTTTGATGCGAGAAGGGGACAGATCTACACAGGGCTTTATCAATATAATGGGGAAGAGCTCGCCGAAGCTGTCAGTGACACGAATGTGCTGGCACTGGACTGGGCAGAGCAGCTGAAAAATCAAGAGCGGCAGGTGCTGTTCATTGGAAATGATGTACCGATTCACAAGGAAGCCCTGGCGGCCGTGATGGGCAGCCAGGCTGTATTCGCACCGCCGGCCCTGTACAATCCTCGCCCCAGCGAGCTGGCCGCAATCGGAATGCTTAAGAAAGACGAAGATATCCATAAGTTCGTCCCAAATTATATCCGCCTTGCCGAAGCAGAATCCAAGTGGCTGGAACAGCAAAAATAAATATATAGTGTAAGGAAGAGTTCTAAATGGGGAATTACACATACCGGCGGATGATTCCAGAGGATATCGAACAGGTATTGGCAGTGGAACATCAGTCTTTCACACTTCCCTGGAGCAGGGAAGCCTTTGAAAACGAATTGATGAATAATAAATATGCTCTTTACTTAGTTTTAGAGGATGAGGGCAGGGTCATTGGCTATTGCGGCACCTGGCTGGTGCTGGATGAGGCGCATATCACGAACATTGCCATTCTGCCCGAATACCGCGGCAGGAGTCTGGGAGAGGCTTTATTGATCAAGATGATGCAGACGGTGATGGAAATGGGCGCCATCAGCATCACTCTCGAAGTGAGGGTGAGCAATATGCCGGCACAGTCGCTTTATAGAAAGCTCGGGTTTCAAAACGGCGGTATCCGGAAAAGATATTATACCGATAATTATGAAGACGCATTAGTGATGTGGGTGAAATTGAGATGAAGGATCAAATAATTTTAGGCATAGAAACAAGCTGTGATGAAACAGCAGTCGCCATTGTCAAAAATGGACGGGATATCCTGGCCAATGTGGTGGCCTCACAGATTGAAAGTCATAAACGCTTTGGCGGAGTGGTGCCGGAGATTGCTTCAAGGCACCATGTAGAGGAAATGACCCTGGTGATCGAGGAAGCCTTGAACCAGGCTGGAATAGAATACTCGGAAATCGATGCCATTGCAGTGACAGAAGGCCCTGGTCTGGTCGGGGCCCTGCTGATCGGGGTAAATGCAGCCAAGGCGCTTTCATTTGCGCATGGAATCCCTCTTGTTGGTGTACACCATATAGCCGGCCACATTTATGCCAACCGGCTGATTACGGAAATGAAATTCCCGCTCCTTTCGCTTGTTGTCTCGGGCGGGCATACCGAGTTGGTTTACATGAAAGAGCATGGAGTATTCGAGGTAATCGGTGAAACGCGTGATGATGCGGCAGGGGAGGCATATGATAAAGTAGCAAGGACCCTGGGCCTTCCATATCCAGGCGGGCCTCATATCGACAGGCTGGCACATGAGGGCACTCCTTCGGTCAAACTGCCCCGCTCCTGGCTTGAAGAGGGTTCCTATGATTTCAGCTTCAGCGGCCTAAAATCTGCTGTAATCAATACGCTCCATAATGCTGAGCAGCGCGGCGAAGATATTATAGCTGCCAATCTGGCGGCAAGTTTTCAGGAGAGTGTCATCGATGTGCTGGTCACAAAGACACTCCGGGCTGTCCGGGAGTATGAAGTGGGACAAGTGCTTCTTGCCGGAGGTGTGGCAGCGAATAAAGGACTGCGCTCAGCGCTCGCTGCTGCCTTTGAAAAACTGCCGGAAGTAGAGCTGGTCATTCCGCCGCTGTCGCTCTGTACCGATAATGCTGCCATGATTGCGGCAGTCGGTTCTGTTTTGTTCGAAAAAGGTAAAAGATCAAGCCTTGCACTTAATGCAAATCCGGGTCTAGAATTATAATCATTTGTGCAATGTCTATGAAAGACTGCAGGCAGCTCCGATAGAAATCGGGTTGCCTGCAGTTTTTTCGTTTCCTTAATGATTTTAACTAGAATTGTAAGGGTTATTCTATTCAAAGGTAATTGGAGAGGAAGGCGCAAAGTCCTGATTCTGCTCCAAGGCTTTCGACCCTCGAGTCATAAGCCAAGCCGGCTATGGGAAGAAAGACCACTTCCCATAGCCGGCTCGTCTTATGCAAGGCTTTCGCATAAGTGTGACTAAGCTTCTGTCTTCGCTAACGCTCGCCAATCAGCAAGTCTTCTTTCGCTAACGCATAAGTGCGACTAGGCTTCTGTCTTCGCTTACGCTCGCCAATCAGCAAGTCTTCTTTATCGGGTCTCTGCCTGCCATATAATTTATAGTTTCAAATCCAGTACCTGAACATAAAGTTTTTATTTGACAGGCACCGCTTTCCGCTTTTCCAAGCGGGGATGTGCTGGATAGATGAGACCCTGCAGGAGCATCGCGGCGAGGAGGCTTACCGCCAGCACCGCGGAAAGCGAAGCGCCTGGATCGGAATCACCAGCCTGGATTACCTTCCAACCATTAAACAGCGGATATCTACTAAAATAGAACGCCTATTTGTGGATTACCTCATAATTATTGCAATATTTTGTGTATAACTTTTTCGCGAATTCGGCTGTAAGTTGTGCATAACTGTGTGTTCTGTGGATAAATACGGGTATTATTGTGGATAATGTGGAAAAGTCTGTTGATGCTTGCTATATATACTGATAAGTTGTGGATAGGTTTGTGAATAAAAAAATGGGGAGTTTTTGGCCTCAAAATGGTACTGTTTTCATAAGAAAAACCAGAGCATATGCTCTGGTTTTTTAGGTGCTTTCCTGCAGAGATTCTTCAATTTCTGCCCATTCTTCCAGCATGGTATCGAGATCCTCTTTTGCTTTTTCGAGACTGGCATTAATTTCGAGAACCTTCTCATGATCCTGGAATATCTCTGGGTCGCAAAGCTGTTCATTGTATTCGCTGATCAGCGGCTCAAGCTCATCAATCATACTCTCCAGCTCTTCAAGTCGCCTCTTCTTCTGCCTTTCCCGTTTCTGTACCTCTTTATCAATCCTGCCTGCAGGCTTTTCAGGTTTATTTTTAGGTTCATTTGCCGCGTCAAATTCGGCAAGCTCAGCCTGTTCCTGTTTTTTGGCTGCAAAGTAGTCATAGTCACCGAGATACTCCACGGCATTATGCGGGGAGAGCTCGACCACCTTGGATGCAATCCTGTTGATGAAGTAGCGGTCATGGGAAACAAAGAGAATGGTGCCTGGATAATCAACCAGGGCATTTTCAAGCACGATCTTGCTGTCCAGGTCCAGGTGGTTGGTCGGTTCATCAAGAATGAGCAGGTTTGCTTTTTCCATCATCAGCCTGGCGAGCGCCAGCCGCGCTTTTTCTCCTCCACTGAGGGTGGAGACCGGCTTTAATACATCATCGCCTGAGAACAGGAAGTTCCCAAGGATCGTGCGGATGTCTTTTTCATTCCGGCCGGGATAATCATCCCACAGCTCATTCAGCACCCGCTTATTGGACGTCAGATTGGCCTGATTTTGGTCATAATAGCCGATTTTCACGTTGGTTCCGATCTGGAAGCTTCCGCGGAGGGCCGGCATGGCACCGATCAATGTTTTTAAAAGGGTGGACTTACCTATCCCGTTCGGTCCGACAAGTGCTATGCTGTCGCCCCTTGAGACTCTGATGGAAATGTTGTCTGCTATTGTCCGGTCTTCGTAGCCGATGGCAAGGTTATGAATGCCGATAACGTCATTTCCGCTCTGCCTTTCAATGCCGAAACTGAATGAAGCTGATTTTTCATCGCCCTGGGGCCTGTCCATTTCCTGGATCTTCTCAAGCTGTTTCCGCCTGCTTTGTGCCCGCTTTGTGGTGGATGCCCGGGCAATGTTCTTTTGAACAAAGTCCTTAAGCTTTGCTATTTCATCCTGCTGCTTTTCATACTGCTTCATTTCACGCTCATAGTTTTCCGCCTTTGCGGTAAGATAGTCCGTATAATTGCCGTTATAGCGCTTGATTGCCGTCCGCGAGAGCTCATAGACCAGGCTGACAACCTTATCAAGGAAATAGCGGTCATGGGAGACGATCAAGACAGATCCGGGATAGCCCTGCAGATACTGCTCAAGCCAGGAAAGCGTCTCCAGATCCAGATGGTTTGTCGGCTCATCAAGGATTAGGATGTCAGGCTTTGTCAGCAAAAGTTTACCCAGGGCAAGCCGTGTCTTCTGACCGCCGCTGAGAGTGGAAATGGTCGTACCTGGATCAAAGCCGGAAAATTGGAGGCCGTGGAGGATGGACCGGATATCTGCTTCATACTGATAGCCGCCCATCTCCTTGAACTTCACCTGTGACAGGTCGTATTCCTTCAGCGTCCGCTGATAAATTCCTTCATCATTGTATACAGCCGGATCGGCCATCCGCTGCTCCAGATTCCGGAGCTCCTGCTCGAGCCTGCGGAGCGGGGCAAATACGGATAGCATCTCCTCCCAAATCGACAGGGAGGATTCAAGGCCGGTATCCTGTGCGAGATAGCCGATCGATACATCCTTCGGCTTAATGATTTCACCGCCGTCATAGGACATCAGCCCCGCAATGATTTTCAAGAGCGTCGACTTTCCCGCCCCGTTCCTGCCTACAAGGGCAATGCGGTCGCGTTTCTGGATTTCAAGCTTTATATTGGAAAGGGCCGTTTCGGCGCCATAATATTTTGTCAGTGCATTTACTTGAAGAAGAATCATATTTTCACCTCATAACTTAACGTTAGTGTACCTTATTTTTGAATAAAGTGGAAAGTATAATATGCTGAAGAGGACGGCATTTGTAGAAAGCATAATTACAGCTGTGCCCCCCAACATGTGATATAGTTAACAAAAACAGCGTACACAGAAGGAAGAAAATAGTGTATCATCGTAGAGAGGTGCTTTTATGGGTGATTTGACACATTTTAACGAGCAGGGAAGGGCAAGGATGGTCGATGTCAGCCAAAAGCCTGAGACCGTTAGGACCGCAGCGGCGGTGTCCAGCATTTTATTGAACGAGGAAATATACAATAAGATAGAAAACCAGGAAATGAAGAAAGGCGATGTACTCGCTGTCGCCCAGGTGGCAGGAATCATGGCCGCGAAGAATACGGCAGGCATCATTCCGATGTGCCATCCGATTCCGCTTAATGGAATCGATATCTCTTTCAGGTGGGAGCCGAGAGACGGGGCACACTCCCTTGTAATCACAGCGAGTGTCAAGACAAAGGGGAGTACAGGAGTGGAAATGGAAGCGCTAACAGCCGTCTCGGCCGCTGCCCTGACAGTCTATGACATGTGCAAGGCACTGGATAAGGGCATGGTTATAGGGCCGACTTATCTTGTTGAAAAGACAGGCGGCGTATCGAGCCAGGATTACAAAAGGGAACAAGAGCCCGGTCAAGGGTAACGAATACAGAAGAGGGGAACGGCTATGGCACAAGAACAAATCAAGATACCTCAGGCTACTGCAAGAAGACTGCCGCTGTATTACCGTTTTTTAAACAATTTGCACTCACAGGGCAAACAGCGGGTATCCTCAGCTGAATTAAGCGAGGCCGTAAAAGTGGACTCTGCGACAATCAGGAGGGATTTCTCCTATTTTGGCGCCCTTGGGAAAAAAGGCTATGGATATAATGTGAATTACCTGCTGGGGTTCTTCCGCAAAACACTGGATCAGGATGAACTGACAAAGGTGGCCCTGATTGGCGTCGGGAATTTAGGCACGGCATTTTTAAATTATAATTTCTTGAAAAACAATAATACAAAGATTGAAATTGGTTTTGATGTGGAAGAAAGCAAGGTGGGGACTTCAATTGGAGATGTTCCGATCTATCATATGGATGAATTGAAGGAAAAGCTTGTGGAGGCGGGCATCAGTGTGGCGATCCTCACTGTTCCGGCAGGAGTCGCACAGCCTATCACCGATTCCCTGGTCGAAGCGGATATCAAGGGAATCCTTAACTTTACACCTGCCCGGCTGAATGTACCGCCGGAAATCAGAGTCCATCATATTGACCTCGCAGTGGAGCTTCAGTCCTTTGTGTATTTCCTAAAACACTACCCGGTAATCGAAAAAGAAATGATATAAAAAGGGCTGCCCCGCTTCAGGCGGGACAGCCTTTTGTCTTATTTCCTCATTTTACGTACCTTTAAGTGGAGGGCAAACATCCGGATGGCCGACGCGAAATCCAATGTGGCCAAAAAGACAAGAAAGTATGAGAAAAACCCCCATCCTGACTGTGATACATTCTGTGTGGCAAACACGGTGAAGAGAACGCCGAGTGCCAGATAGATGATGGCCATAATCAATGGCGACTGTTTTCTCATAATAATCCTCCTATGAATCCCTGTACCTTTTCTGCTTCTTCCATCATTTTTTGAATATCTTCCTTATATAATGTCTGCATGATTACTACGAGCGTATTCATGGCTACGTGTGCAAATATTGGAACCATGATTCTCCGGGTCCTTACATAAAGGAAGGCAAACGAGAATCCCATGGCGGAATATAGCAGCAGATGTGCCGGCTCTCCGTGGACAAGGCCGAAGATGACCGAGCTGATTACCGCTGAAATGAAAAAATTGAATCGTTTGTACAGGGCACCGAAAATGATCTTCCGGAAAACAATTTCTTCAAGGATGGGCCCGACGACCGAGCTGACAATGATGACAAACGGCACAGCCTCAATCAGCCTGATGATATCCTTGGTGTTCTGGGAGCCGGGGTCGACACCCATCCAGCGCTCGATGTTCCCTGCTAGGGACTGGGCGAACAAGGCAAGAAACACACCGCCGACAGCCCACAGAATGGATGATGGCAGAGGTGCCGCATCACGTGCGTACATATTTTTATCCATATCCTTGCGAAGCAGGAACAGGATGATAACCAGGGCGGCAAGGAAGCTGATGATGATCCAGCACGCACCAGAGGTCAAAAGTATATCTTCACGTTCCATTCCCATCTGCACCTGAATGTACCCGACAAGCGGAATCCCGGCAAGCCCTGAGAGCTGCATGACAACATAAACGATTATGACCAGCCAGTATTCTTTTTTCAAATGATTGTTCTCCTTTATTACAACTTTTCCATCTATCGATACATGTGCCATTTTACTAACAGACAGAGTGTTGTTCAAATAATTGGACTAAAATGGACCCTACTATGACTATACTATATATGTTCCGGGCGGGTCATGCCTGCGAAACGGGACAAAGAAAAAAAATACGTTTCCTTCAGGTTTACTGCTTGCAAAATCCACCAGTTTTATTTAATATAATAATTGGTATTAGCACTCTCGGTTGATGAGTGCTAATCAATAAACATGTATATATAATTTGAGGAGGTTGTTTCAATTGTTAAGACCATTAGGTGATCGCGTAGTAATTGAACTTGTTCAATCTGAAGAAAAGACTGCCAGCGGTATCGTATTGCCGGATACTGCAAAAGAAAAGCCTTCAGAAGGAAAAGTTGTTTCTGTCGGAACAGGCCGTGTCCTGGATAACGGTGAAAAAGTCGCTTTAGAGGTTTCTGAAGGCGATCGAATCATCTTCTCAAAGTATGCTGGAACAGAAGTGAAGTACGAAGGCAGCGAATACTTAATTCTCCGTGAAAGTGACATTCTGGCTGTAATCGGCTGAGTCCATTTTCGATAATAAAAAATACTTACATTTAGTTTATGTTTAATCCTTAATTTTATAATTTCAGGGAGGTAATGAAACAATGGCTAAAGATATTAAATTCAGTGAAGACGCTCGCCGCTCCATGCTGCGCGGTGTGGATGCACTTGCAAATGCAGTGAAGGTAACACTCGGACCAAAGGGACGCAACGTGGTTCTTGAAAAGAAATTCGGCTCTCCGCTCATCACGAATGACGGTGTAACCATCGCTAAAGAAATCGAGCTTGAAGATGCATTCGAAAACATGGGTGCAAAATTGGTTGCTGAAGTAGCAAGCAAAACAAACGACGTAGCAGGGGACGGTACGACTACTGCTACAGTCCTTGCCCAGGCGATGATCCGCGAAGGATTGAAAAACGTAACAGCCGGCGCTAACCCAATGGGAATCCGCAAAGGTATCGAAAAAGCCGTTACATCTGCCATCGAAGAATTAAAAGCAATCTCCAAGCCGATCGAAAGCAAAGCTTCCATCGCTCAGGTTGCTGCCATTTCTTCAGCTGACGAAGAAGTCGGCCAACTGATCGCAGAAGCTATGGAGCGCGTAGGAAACGACGGCGTAATCACAATCGAAGAATCAAAAGGCTTCACAACTGAACTGAACGTAGTGGAAGGAATGCAGTTCGACCGAGGATATGCTTCTCCTTACATGGTTACTGATTCAGATAAGATGGAAGCAGTACTTGATAATCCATATATCCTGATCACTGATAAGAAAATTGCAAGCATCCAGGAAATTCTTCCAGTGCTTGAGCAGGTTGTCCAGCAGGGCAAGCCATTGCTATTGATCGCTGAGGATGTAGAAGGTGAAGCTCTTGCAACACTTGTTGTGAACAAACTTCGCGGCACATTCAACGCAGTAGCAGTTAAAGCTCCTGGCTTCGGTGACCGCCGTAAAGCTATGCTTGAAGACATCGCTGCCTTGACTGGCGGAGAAGTGATCACAGAAGAGCTTGGCCGCGACCTTAAGTCTGCGTCCATCGCACAGCTCGGCCGTGCTGCTAAAATCGTAGTTTCCAAAGAAAACACAACAATCGTTGAAGGAGCTGGCGACAGCGCGCAAATCTCTGCACGCGTAAACCAAATCCGCGTTCAATTGGAAGAAACTACTTCTGAATTCGACCGTGAAAAACTTCAGGAGCGTCTGGCTAAACTTGCTGGCGGCGTAGCTGTCATCAAAGTCGGAGCTGCAACTGAAACAGAACTGAAAGAGCGCAAACTGCGCATTGAAGATGCCCTGAACTCCACTCGTGCAGCTGTCGAAGAAGGCATCGTTGCCGGCGGCGGAACAGCGCTTCTAAACGTATACAACCGCGTTGCTGGCCTTGAAGCAGAAGGCGATATCGCAACAGGAATCAATATCGTTCTTCGCGCCATCGAAGAGCCAGTGCGCCAGATCGCACACAACGCAGGCCTTGAAGGCTCTGTAATCGTAGAGCGCCTCAAGCGCGAAGAAGTCGGCACAGGCTTCAACGCAGCAACAGGCGAGTGGGTCAACATGATCGAATCCGGTATCGTCGATCCTACTAAAGTTACCCGCTACGCTCTTCAAAACGCAGCATCCGTTGCAGCTATGTTCCTGACAACTGAAGCTGTCGTTGCTGACAAACCAGAAGAAAATGCTGGCGGCATGCCTGATATGGGCGGCATGGGCGGCATGGGTGGAATGGGCGGCATGATGTAATCATCCCCCAAACCCCTTGAAACGTAAGGGTTTTAGGTAAGAGGGGAGCCAAATGCTAACATTTCTCTCCTGAAATTAGAGGTTTCTCATGAGTTCAGAAAACTTATGGGAAGCCTCTTTTTTCATTTCTTTTGTTACGTGGAGATAGACGTTCCTAGTTGTGGCATCATCACAGTGACCAAGCCGATCCATAATCTCTTCTAAGCCTACCTTTGCTTCTGCTAACAATGAAGTATGCGTATGGCGCAGAGAGTGGGATGTAAGTTCAGGACTTAAGCCGGCCAGCTTCAACAAACGTGCCATTCTGTTTTCCAAGGTTTTAATAAAAATGGGATAGCCTGGTTGTTCTCTTTCTTGGCGAAAATAAATCCTTCATCAATATAAGCTTTACCATAGTACTTCTGCACTTTATGCTGTGCCTGCATATGCTTCTTAAGGGTGCCTATCACCTCTTCACCCACCACGATGGTTCGTTTGTATTTACGCGTCTTAGGCGGAACCAATTGATACGCCAGCGTGTTGAACTAAAGCATCCGTTAGCCCTCCATGAATCGCAAAACCGGCGATTCACCACAGAGAATGAAAATGGCTCCAAACCGCCGATACTGCTCCTAGGCCGGTAGAGGAAGGTCGATGAACTATGGTGCCATGGGGCCCATCCGTTAGTCTGACTCCAACGACCACGGTGCACCACAGACTGTCGCTCCCCTTCCGGGAAGCACTTATGGGCATCCCAAATTATCTGTATTTTATTGGAGAATGGTGATATAATTTGTCAGAATCGTTCATTCAATTAGGGAGGTAGAAACATGGCTAGATGTACAGCTCCAGTAAGGGGACATAGCTCAGCGAGTGCCGCAGAAAACTGTCCAGCATGCAGAGGGCGGTCTCGAGGCTACAATTCGTACTCGTATTCACCCTCGTACTCGCATTCATCTTATTCCCCGTCCCAGGCAGGTGGGGGCGGTCGCAGCAGCAGCGGAGGAGGTTCGGTCCGCAGTGTAAAACCGCGCTGGTCAGGAGCAGGTTCGTCCATATTGTACACGCCTGCAGAAGTTCAGGCACTCACACCGGTCCGCAAAAGCGTTGAAGACCTGGCAGAAAAACTGCCTGATCTTCGAGACGTCTTCCTCTGCCATGCGTGGGACGACCGGAAGGGGGCAGCCAAGGAACTGCACGATCTGCTTCAGTCACATGGTGTTTCCGTCTGGTTCAGCGAGAAAGATGTTGGCCTCGGTCAGCCGTTGATGCGCACCATCGACAAAGGCCTGGCGAACTCGCGAGTTGGGATTGTGCTGGTTACCCCTGAGTTACTACGCCGCCTCCCAAAAGAGGGCATCGCTGACAAAGAACTTTCAGCACTCCTCGCACGTGATCGGCTCGTTCCGATTGTGCACGGGACAACGTATGAAGCTCTACGCGAAGTCAGTCCCTTGCTCGGATCGAGAAGCGGCCTGGATACTGCAGAAGAGCCAATGGCAGACGTAGCGGCCAAGCTCTCAGAGCTAGTCGCCCTCTAAGCTCTGTTGGTCTGCATCCTTCAGTTGTTTTTCCGGAGGAAGGAACCACTTTGCTGTGGCGCCCGTGGTTTTACAGATTACTAGATATAGGTAAAACGATGTCCTGAGGAGATAAGGGTTAGTCTAAACTCGCCGTTGATTATATGTATAACAATATCAATTGGAGATTGTGGGCTAAATTTATATACTTTAGGTTATGCGGGCTACTGACTACGAAATAGTACCCTCCCTGTCCACGGATCGGAGACTCGTGAACAGAGGAGTGGTACTTAAGTATATACTTTAGTATAAAGCATGGAACTTGATGACGCTGCTGTTTATTACCTGAATCTCTTCACCTTGCCACTAGCT
The DNA here is from genome assembly GCF_046237605.1 of Paraperibacillus marinus. GTDB lineage: Bacteria > Bacillota > Bacilli > Bacillales > DSM-1321 > Paraperibacillus > Paraperibacillus marinus. The sequence goes on from NZ_CP143542.1 coordinate 284,321, forward strand.
TTTATAAAGCGCATACAGCTTCGCCCGCATGCTTTATGGCAAGTACCATTGGCCATAACCAATCGAAACTCCACCGAACCGTTACTGCAAGAAGCCGTTCCCGCTCCTCTAAGTCTCGCAATCCGGTCAAAACAGCAGAAAGACCTTGTCTAATGATTGCTACGCTGATTTTCGACGCGTTGGCTCAGCTCACCTGACCTGCATGTTTTAAGTCGATTTCAGGGCAGCTCCCTGTATGACGAAGCTTTTTACAGCCTTTTCATCAAGGGAGGTTCGACCAGGGATGTTTTATGTTGATTCCCTAACAACAGTTTTGTTCCAGAGTTTCACTTCTCTGACCCATTGGGATTTAACTCTGTCGTTAATACAACCTTTTAGGAAATATATTGCAATATTTAACTTAAACAAAAGAAGAAAAAATTGTTATTCATGGTTGATTTGGTACAAATAGGTGTAAAGAGAGCGGTTATGTAGAAATGGAATAGAAAAAAAGTAACCAATCACTCCCCGCTAAACTGAGCCGGGGTGGGTGGTTGCTTTTTATATAGTGATTAGGGGGAAGGTATGTACTATCAGGAATCAATAGAATATAAAGTGGAATCAATCTATCACACTAAAACAAAAGAATACTTTAATGAAGTTTTCAGTTCATACAATAATGGAAACTACCGTTCTGCAATGGTTATGCTTTATTCTGTTGTAGTTTGCGACTTAATTTATAAACTTCAAGAGCTGTCAGAGAGATATAATGATTCTACTGCAGTCTCAATTTTAGAAAAAATTAAAGAAGAACAAAAAGAAAACCCCGGTAATTCTAAATGGGAAAACACATTTATTACAGAGATAAAAGAAAGAACAAATTTACTGGAAACCCAAGACGCCCTTAATATTGATTATTTAAGAAATCATAGACATTTATCAGCACATCCGGTTCTTGATCAGCTAGATATGTTAGTCACGCCTAATAAAGAAACTGTTAGAGCAAATATCACGAATATGTTAGAGGGAATCCTTTGTAAAGCCCCCCTCCTGTCCAAGAAGTTCATCTCAACATTTTTAGAGGATCTAGTATCTGTAAAGGATCAACTAATAAAAGATAACGAATTTGAAAATTATTTAAATAGTAAATACTTAAGTAAAATAAACAAACCAACAGAAGAAAAGTTGTTCCGAGATTTGTGGAAATTCACGTTTCGTTTAGACGATGCTCAAACAAATGATAACCGTGATGTTATTTTCCGAGCGCTCTTGGTTTTATATAAGAAAGATAAAGTTTCCTTCAATATTCTAATTGATTCTGATAAAAATTACTTCAGTCATATTAATTTACATAATGAAAAGATTTTAAATTCAATTGTAGAATTCATGTCCCTTTTTCCAGAGGTCTTTAATTCATTAGAAGAATCGGCTAAATTGATTCTGAATAACAAAGCTACACATAATTTTGATATATTTACAAAAAGCATTTTTTTATCTGAAAGTATATCAAAGCATTTAGAAGCAATTCAATCTCGCGTAGAGGATGCCTTAATTCCAGGCCGATTATCTGAAAGTGGGCGAAAGCTTTTATTTAAAGTATCTCAAGAACACGGAGTAGTAAATCAGTTTTTAGACTTATTAATATATTTATTTAGCATTAGCCGGACTTATGATAGGGCGGACATAAATTTCCAAAATTACATTTCAGTTTATGGAGACTTATTCAGTAAAGAGCAGTTTATTAAAATTCTTGAAGCTATAAATAAAAATAAACAAATATATGAACGCAGGCAAGCTTGGCAGGATAATAATACTCTTAAGGAAATAATAAATAAGAGGTTTCAGGACGAGATTAACTTTGATGATTATACAAATGTAAGGCTGTAAAATTCAATTCATACTCACCAGCATCCTTATGTTGTCACATAAACTCTAAAAATAATGGCAGTCAGTCTTCAAATTATGCGGGTGACTGTTTTTTATATAAATGAAATCATCCGGATGATTTACCGGCATTTTTCTTCTTCTTCTTTCGATATGGTAATACAAAACACTAACAGGCACCGGCACTTTGTTCATACCTTCGTCAGAACTGCCATTTGCTATAACCTAAGCGCGGAGAACCTCTGGCAGTAAATAAGGTATCGTGTCGAGTTTCTTCAGTAAACCCAATATCATAAGTAATTTTATTGTGATAGTATTTCTTTATAGGATGAAAATGGAATAAAAAAAGGGGATAATCGAATGAATAATCTTTTAGTTCCGGATAGATTTGAGAAGCTGAAGGAAAACGCTCAAGGAAATCTTCAATCAATAATTGTTGAAGTTAGGGAAGCACTAGAGAAAATTGATCAAATATATGGAGATATGGAAGCAGCTGACAGAGGTGCATTTCTTATTTTAAAAGGGGAATCAGGATCAGGGAAGTCAACTTTTCTTAATACAATAAATTTATTTAGGGAAGGTGTTTCTATTGAGACAATTAACAATGATCAATCAATTACTTCTACTCTTTCTAACTATCAGCCTACGCAACTTAAACTGAGAGTCATTATTCTTGAAGGTAGAGAAGCCCTTCTTGGACAATTAAGTTCAGAGCTGGAGAAGGATTTACATTCGATAAATACCTTTCTAAGAACAAATAGGGGAGAAAGGACACTAATAGTTTGGCCCTGTAATACTGAAGAAATGAAAGATGTTCTTGTGAATGTGGCTGGAAACATTGGTGGTGACGCACTGTTAGGTATTGATAGTCCCTATTATAACTTTAGCGGTCCTGCTAAAACTAATTTTGTAGATATTGCTACGAGAACTGTCCAGTTATTAAATAATGGTGCTTCATTAACTGACATGGGAATCACTGATGAGGATGCTCAGAGTTTAGTGCAAAATTCAACTACAATTGGAAAATATTTCAGTTTTCTAAGGAGACAATTGCTAATTAACACTCAAAGTCTTAAAAAGCTTGTGGGTAAGGAACAATTTAAGATGTGGATTGTTGTCCTAGCGGGCAATGAACCAGAGAATGATGTTGCGGCTCTAACAAGAGGTCAGTCAGCAGCCGCTGATATAGAACGATTGATGGTTTCGACAGAAGCAAATATCGTTACAGATTTAAAACAATATCCGGAGAAAATAGGGTTACTGTCAAGTGTTTTTGATTGTAAAATAATTTATGTTCCTATCTTAACTGCTACAGCGATTGCTAGAGATTATGCTGATAGTCAGCTTACAGAAAAAATGAGAAATGTAGGACTAAGTACCAAAGCAGACAATTCAGGAATAAGTAGATTGCTGAATAGTGAGTTAAAAAACGCGCTAAGTGGTAATCCATCAGGAATTAGGAAGAAGGGCAATAAGGTTGGGAGTAATAGTCGTGAGGCTTTTGAGAAATTAGCTCAAATAGCATCTACCAACGATAAGTTAGTTAATAAAACGTTTGGTGATGCTCTAGTAAATGCCGGATTAATTTCTAGTTTCTTACTTGAACAGGACTTAGGTGGGGGGCTAACTCGCAGGACAGATATTCTATGTGATATTGGTGAAGGCAAAGTTAGATTAGAAATGATGTGGAGGTCAAGAACAGGTAGAGCAGACATATCAAATTATGTCCTAACAAAGTTGTATAACTACGGGAAAGCTATAGGATACTTATCTTAATATAAAGATATCGCATTAATATTAATCCCATAAAAATTGATTATTTTCTTTGATAGTACTCTAAGTAAACTCACCAACACCTAACTGTTTTGCCACACACAATTAAGATATTGTGTTCTCGATTACAGTTCACACATATGAAATGTGTAACCACTATAAATAAGCGATGCATATTGTCGCACCGCTGTCGGGATTTTAGGTGTTAATAACTTGTATTCTTTTCTGTTGTTCGTAGGATTGTAATATGTTTTTGAAATGCTAATTGTCTGTTCATTAAAATCAATATCGCGCCATTTTAAGGCACACAATTCCCCGGCGCGTATACCTGTATACGCCAATAATAAAAAGATGGGGTAATCTTGATCTAATCCCATTTGTTTGGAAATCTGGATGAAGTGCTTAAGTTCCACTTTTTCTAAATAGTTTGGTAAACTTTTTCTTCCTTCCAGTTCTTCGATAGTCTTCTGCTGTTTGGGAACCTGTGTATACTCTGTTGGATCTTTTTTTAAAATTTCTAATTCCACAGCTTTTTTAAAAATCATTCGTACTGCTGTGTCCTTAGTACTCCCGCATTGTCTTTCCCTCTCTGGCAAGGTTTGTGAACTATTGCAGGTAATGTGGGTGCTTTACTGGAATTCTAAAAGGTAAGGATTCACTTCTAACAGTCTTTTCCGGCCATCTTTTTTTGGTGAATAAATCCTCGCTCTTCCAATTCCAACAATGTCGCTTTTAGATGCATGGCTTTTATAAAACGTTTCCTTGTGAGGTTTTGAATGTCTCTGTATTCAATAACAGGCTGCCCCTGCCGCTTAATCACTCCCAGTAGATACTTTGCATCTTGCGCGCCCGAGCCTTCCCTGTCCGCAACTGCTTAAAAGCATTCTACGAAATCAATCAGCGTTTCTTGATTTTCGATAAAAGAATCCCTCAGAATATCCCTATAAAAGAATAATACAGAAGTTTTTAGCGGGAATTTGGCGATAAAAAGAGCCTCTATTTTGGAGGATTCCATAAGGAAGGCGTGGAATTTGATAGGCATAGGGAACAAAGACCCTCGATTCTTTTGGAAAGGTAGTGAAAGTATGTATCATCTGAAACTGCGTACCAAAAATCGTGCCAAAACTCCTTCTTCCAGCCGCAAAGAGGCGGTTCTAAAAGGAATCCTTGAATTCTTCCGCGAAGGTCAAAAAATGATTCTGCTGTCCGAACCCGCTGCTGGCTCACTTACAAACCGTCCAATCCGAACACTTCTTGAGGGTCTTAAGGTGAAATTTGAAGCTTACTCTCCGGCTGGCCTATTGTTTCTAGGTCCAGGCGATACATGGGCAACTTCAATAGGGAGAGGAGTGGTAGCCGTATAAAGCAGGCCTTCTTCAATGGCCATAAGTGCAAACCTTTTAAGGCCACGGCCGAGGAGACCGGACATACAATTGAATAGAAAAGGACTGGGGGCAGCGGCCACCTGCTAAAAAAGCACTGAGAAGGTGCTTTTTTTGTGCATCATTACAGAGTCAAACTCATAATAAGTAATAATTTCTTGTTAAAGATGTTACAAAACGAAATATAAAAAACATTACAATAACGCGACTTAAACAACATTTATAAACTCCCGTTAAACATGTTACAATATGGAGGATTAATGGGCGGCATGATGTAATGACCGCTTAAACCCATGGTAAATGAGGTTTTAAAGAAATTTGCTAACATCAGGGTTATAAAAGAGGCTCCTCATTAGTTGATTAAACTTTTGAGGAGCCTTTTCTATCGCTTACGATAGATGGTAATGAATTATGTATTATTATTGATGATAATAGATTTAGGAATCTACTCTATGTTTATCCTCATTGCCACTTATCCTTGTTTTCAATAGCTCTTACTTTTTCTGAGAGAATGAGTCAACTTATCACATATCTCGTTCGAAAAAGACAAAATACTACTAAAAAAGTTATAAATTCACAAAATATTCTGTAGAAATAGGACTAAAGTAATTGTATAATCGTGGTAACAAATCCAATATATTAAAGGGCAACTTATCTGAAAAGATAAGGACGCAAAGCTATAGGGGCTAAAGTATCGTAATACTATGCCAGCCAGCTACATCTGCATATCCCTTTAATTATTTTAATAAGGGACTTTTTTAATTGAGTCCTAACAAATAGGAGGGTAAATATGATGAGAAGGTTATTAGTACTATTAGTTTCATCTGCATTATTGCTAGGATTAGGAACGAGTGTTTCAGCGGAGAGTAATCCTGAAATTGGTAAAGCATTAGAGATGATTGAAAAAACAAATAGAGAAATAGATAAAGAGATTGAAAAAGCAGTGGAAAAGGCGGACAAGCTTCAAGCAGATTACATGCAAGATTTAATAGTATTAGAGGAAGGTAAAGAGGTTATTAAGCTAAGAGGCGAAAAAGAGAAGTTATTTGCTGAAATGGAGATCAATAAACATGATGCGAAAAAGATAGCAAAATTAAATGAAGATATTTTGAAAGTAGAGGAAAAGCTAGCTAAAGAAACGGCAAGGATAGAAAAGAAAATCAGTGAAATTGAAGCGGTCATTCAAGAAGTAACGACTAGTTTAACTTTAGCCGAGGATAAAGACTCTAAGAAACTGCAAGATAAGCTAGAAAAACTGACAAAGAAACTAAATGAAAAGATAGAAAAAGCTGATGAAAAGACAGCTAAGTATACAAAGGATTTGGAGAAGGTCATAACAGATGTTTATAATAAGACATTAGAAATGTCAGCTGGTACGATTGCCAAAGTTGCAGAAGTAGGGATTATTGCTGAATGCAGCTGGAAATTAGTTCGCTTTGCTGATCGCTGGGTTTGGATTGACCCGGTGCGTGTTGTTGGAATATAGTAATTAAATTGTAAAGCCATTGTGGAACTTTTACCAATATTATAAAATAAGTGATAGAAAGCGAGTCTAGCTATTTTGTGTAGGCTCGCTTTCTTTGTAATCAGGAGTAGAGGTGACTTGTGTGGCTTTTTCAATTGGAAGAAATGGTACCTGCTTAGAACAAGTAAAAAATGAGCACTTTAATATCAGCCTGCTTGCTAGAGGGGATGGATCTGAAATCATGATTCAGACGATAGCAAAAGACAAACTCTTCTATGTTTATCCTAGTGATTCTCCTTATGTAATGGAGTTCTTCTATATCCTAAAAGGGGAAATGATTTGCGAAATAAATGGCGAAAAAATTAAACTTGGTCCTAACGATTATTACACAGCCACTAACTTAGAAGAGCCCATTCATTTCACCGCACTAACTGAAGTTGTTTATTTATGGATGATTACAGAACCGACCTTTTTTCAATTAAGTAAAAGTATCACTACCCTTAAAGCGACAGTTGATGAGGTAGAAAAAAAAGATCGATATACATATAAACATAGTGAGAGAGTATCCGAATATGCGGTAAAAATAGCTAAGAAATTAAAATTGCCAAAGGATAGGCTTGAGAACTTATATTTGGCCTCCGTTTTACACGATATTGGAAAAATCAATACTCCTGGGGAGATTTTAAATAAGCCAGGAAAGCTGACGGATGAGGAGTTTGCTATTATTAAGCGTCATCCACTCGATGGTGCTGAGATGGTGAAGGATCTCTATTATAATGAAATCTATACCATCATCGTACAGCATCATGAGAGATTAAATGGAAACGGTTACCCTTACCATTTAAAAGGTGACGATATCCTGCTTGAGGCCCGGATCATAGCGGTAAGTGATACCTTCGATGCAATGACAGAAGACCGATCCTACCGTAAAGCTTTGAATATACAGTTTGCAGTAGATGAGCTAATAAAACTCTCTGATACACATTATGATAGAAGAGTAGTAGAGGCATTCGTTGAAATTTTAAAAGAAGAAGGACGGATTTAATAGTATATGAGAAGGGCTGTTCTGCAAATGAAGAATCAAGGCGGCGGTTTATTGGAAATGAAATAATAATTTTGTCAATGGTGTTAGGTTATCTACTAAAGACGTAATTCTATTCCATTTGGAATTTTATAATAGTTAGTAAGGTAAACGTTACTACATTAATGTGTCTGCGATCACTTCTCTAGCCATGTGAGTGTTAACAAGGACACAGTGACAGCTTTTTATTTTTTACTTGCTAACATTTTGTTAACGCAAACCAGTGAAAAACGATTAATTTCCATGAAAGATATTACAGTAAGAAATTTACAAAACCTTAATTTACCGCACTTTTAACACACAACGTGTAAGATATTATATACTCTCACCTTAGGGGCGGCATGATGTAATATCGCCTAACCCCCTTGATATATGAGGGTTCTATGAAAGTGGAGAGTGGAATGCTAACATTTCTCTCCTGAAATTAGAGGTTTCTCGTGAGTTCCGTGAACTTATGAGAAACCTCTTTTTTCATTTCTTTCTTAGCTGCGGCATCGTCACAGTGCAAGTCGCTCTATTATCTCTTCTGAGCCTGCCTCATTTCAATGGTTTCTTGAAGATCATTCTGCCAATGCGCTGTATACCATCCAGTGTGTTACTGGCATACTTTCCCCTTAAGGTCATTTAAAACATTTTGCTGCCGTTCTCAGCCGGCTGTTTTTACGTCTCTAACAAAAATACTTTTGTTAGTTTGTTATACAATCTTTTTTCATATAAAGTGATCAATCCTTATTCTAGATTGCATTCTCCCCATTGTGACATACTATGAAGGATTGGTACAAACTGCTGCCCAAAGATTTGTTAAAGAATTCTACTCTTGGTGAACCTCTTTATAAACTTCACGATGTATGAGTCCATCATGTTTGAATTCTCTGAGTTGCTTCGTTGGCACCGATTGTGTATTATCTGGTAATATGCGCTTTATTTCCCCAAATCTTCTTGTTTCTTCGGAAATATACCATTAAAGCGACAATTTCCACTTCCCGCCAGCCATTTTTGTACGTTGTTTAGTGCGCAATCAGACGAATACTTATTGCTTTGATTCATATTTTCTCCTCCACAAAACTATTTATTGCTCTTTAAAGTGTTACTTGTTTAAAATGAGATACTCCAATAAGATGACTACAGCAGGTTCAGTAAGAAAAATCATTAATAAAGTAAATAAGGGAGATAAAGAGATGAAAGAATACAATACGCGTGCCATCCTGGCGTCGCTGCTTATCTGCGGTTTTGTCGGCATGTTTAGCGAGACCGCTCTAAATATAGCAATGACTAATTTAATGGAAGTGTTTCAAATTTCAGCCGCAACGGCACAGTGGTTAACAACCGGTTTCTTGCTGACCCTGGGCATTTTAATGCCGATGAGCGGGCTGCTGCTGCAGATGTTTACAACGAGGCAGCTATTCACAGGCTCGCTCACTAGCTTAATTCTAGGTACACTCATTGCGGCGCTAGCCTTCAATTTTGAAATGCTGATGTTCGCTCGAGTTTTACAGGCTGCTGGCATGGGATTATTGCTGCCACTTATGTTCAATACGATTCTTGTTATATACCCGCCGGAAAAGCGGGGGGCGGCGATGGGCTTCGTTGGACTTGTTATCATGTTTGCGCCAGCAACCGGCCCGACCATTGGAGGTCTATTAATCGAGTATTTAACATGGCATTATATATTCTGGCTCTCTCTGCCGTTCCTGATTATTGGATTGTTGGTAGGGTGGAAATATCTAGAAAATGTTACCGATGTCACGAAGCCCCGGATAGACCTGCTGTCTGTTGCATTGTCAACGATTGGCTTTGGAGGAGTTGTCTTCGGTTTCAGTAAGGCAGGGGAAGGATCTGAAGGCTGGGGCAGTGCAGTCGTGGTTACTTCAATCGTTGTCGGGCTCATAGCACTATTGCTGTTCATATTGAGGCAGAACGGTATGGGCGATCCAATGATGAATCTGAGCGTTTTGAAGTACCCGATGTACGTCGTTGGGCTGCTGCTGATACTCTCGTGTATGCTGATCATGATGTCGAGTATGATTATCCTGCCGATGTTTCTGCAGACGGGTGCAGGGCTGTCTGTGTTCACTACTGGACTCATGCTTTTGCCGGGCAGCGCGCTGAACGGTATCCTGTCCCCGCGTATGGGGAGCTTGTTCGATAAATATGGGCCAAAATGGCTCGTTATTCCCGGACTCGTGATCGTTTCAGTCATGTTATGGTTCTTTACTACCCTATCCCCTGCTTCTTCAGTGGCTTTTATCGTCGCTTTGCATATCGGGCTCATGGTTGGGGTGGGCATGATATGGATGCCTGCTCAAACGAACGGACTAAATCAATTACCGCCGGAGTTATACCCGCACGGTACGGCGGTCATGAACACACTGCAGCAGGTCGTAGGTGCAATTGGAACAGCGGTGGCTATCAGTATCCTTACTGGCGGTATGGAGAAATACTTGCATGGCTCCTCCGCTTCAGACAAACAGGCTGAAATGGCAAACGCGATGACGGCTGGATCACAAAACGTGTTCCTGTTTGCGATGATCATAGCACTGATTGCCTTGGTCATAGCGTTCTTCATCCGCCGCGTTGTAGGCAGCCGCGAAGCGATCCATTCGCAACATTGATACTCTTTCACAGAATCCCTATTCAGTATCTACCGTTTACACTAAATGGAATGGGAAATTAGGTGCCGATTTGAATTTTATGAGCCGGCATCATCCGGATTGCTTATTCTGAAGAATTACCTTAAACATTAAAGGGTATTGATCCAAGAAGGATCAATGCTCTTTTTTTTCTTTAGCTAAAAAATCACAGTGTTGTTTATCAAAGTCTTATATCGCTGTCTCGTAGAAGGTTATGATGTTACCATCGCTTCCCCTTCTGTTAAAGGCTTGCGCACCGTCAGTCATGAATTTATAAAGGAAACACAAGAGAAGGAAAGTATCAGCTGTTGTGGACGCGGTTATTCGAAAACCGATTGACATTCTTCCTAATCGGTATAAAAAGACGATTAAGCACTATCTGCGAAACATGGAAGCCAGGTACAGATGGTTGCAATGGATATGAGCCAGTCCTTCAAGGCAGCTGTCCAGTCCTCGCTAGGACGTCCGATTATCATTGCCGACCGGTTTCACTTCTGCCGATATATTCATTGGGCACTTGATGGAGCAAGGAGACGTTGCCAGCAGTCTTTTAACGATTATGATCGGAAGAAATGTAAACGGATAAAGCCACGTATTCCATAAATCGAGTACCAAGCTCAATTAAGAGAACGATGGCATTTAGAGCGTTATTTAGAGATGTCTAAGGAGCTCAGAAGAGCCTATGTATTAAAAGAAGCATATCAGACTTGGTTTTCACATGCAGAAATAGGGTCCCGTATTAAAATACAATCAATTTAACGAGATTTTTTGCTAGATACGGCCAATAAAGGCAGAAGCAGAAAAAAAGCAATTAAGAGCAAGAATGACTTTTTCAGTTTCCAATCATACTAAAAGGCGTATTCCATTGGGATACGTTTATTTGTATGGGGCAAAACACTATTTTGAAAAAATCACCAAGCTTGGCTCACCGATCATGAGCTTGTACATATGATGTATAGAAATTAAATACAACAGGTTGTGTGATCAGAATAAAGGTGTGTGTTTTAGGTTTGGGATATATCGGTCTGCCTGCTGCCGACATGTTTGCTGAAGCTTCAACAATACCTGAAAATGCGGAATAAAAGCGGGAGTGGACCTGCTCATTGCTCATACACCGGAGAGGATAATTCCTGGGAATTTAATTTATGAAATGAGCATGAATGACCGGATTGTCAGAGGAATCAATGAACGGTCAAGCAAAATGACAGCTGATTTGTACAGGCGCTTTGTGAAGGGAAATATTCATATTACCGATAGCGTGACAGCGGAAGTGGTCAAGCCCATGGAAAATACTTTTCGCGAGATTAATATCGCTTACGCCAATGAACTCGCAATGATTGTAGAGAAATTAAAATTTAACCTATGGGAGGCAATCGAACTTGCCAACTCCCATCCCAGGGTGAACATTTTGAAGCCAGGTCCTGGAGTAGGCGTACATCGCATCCCTGTGGATCCTTGGTTAATCGTGGAAAAAGCTCCTGTTGAATCAAAGCTGATACAAACGGCGAGAAAAGTCAATGATGAAGTATCCGATCGGATCATAAATCATATTGAAATATTGGTAGAAAGTAAGAAAGATCCATTGATTTCGCTTCTCGGACTAAGTTTCAAGGGCAATACAGAAGATTATCGTGACAGTCCAAGCCTTGAAATTCTGGATAAGATGTCAAAACGGGGGTATAGAGTGAAGGCATTTGACCCGTATATAAAACAGTCAATAAACGGAAAAGTAGAATCAATAACAGAGGCACTTAGAGGATCAGATCTCATGGTTCTCCTTACAGATCATAGTGTATTTCAAGATATGGAACCTGAAACAGTTTCCAAGCTGCTAAGGACCAAAACTATTTTTGATACTAGAAATTTATTAAGCCATTTAAAATGGGAGCTTCATTCAGTTAAATATGTAAAGATTGGATCTCCGGAATTAGGAGGGGACTATGGATTCCAAACTGTGTAAAGTGATTTCCCGCTATTTTGATTGTGAAGCAGAAGAATTGATATTACTGAAAGAAAAGCCAGGGAGAAGAAAGGTCTGGATGCTTAAAGCTGATGGTATGAGATATATTCTAAAATGGTTTTCAAAGAGAATGTGCACATCTCCAACTCCAGTATTAGTACAAGAATGTCTATGGAGTAAAAGGTTAAATGTCCCCTCCGTTATTCGTTCTAAAACGGGTGACTTATATGTTGAATTTGAAGATGGTTTTTTTTATGTATCTGAATTTATCAATCATACAAAAGAGCGGCCTGCACTAGAAGAAAGAACAGCCATGCTGCTGAGTTTGCACAATGTCAAACTTGAAGATAAGTATACCGAGATTAAAGATATGGCGAAAACTAAACGATCATTTCTTGCGAAGTATCAAATGAATATTAATCTGCTGAAAAAGTGGCATAACCATAGTTCCTTTTTTGCAGGTTTGAGTCACTGTATAAAGGGAGCTGAATTGTCTCTGTCTCTAATTCATTCCTTTGATTTGAATGAATATTTTTCTTTTGTCTTAGAGGAAGGACTCTTATACCACGGTGATTTTAATGTATCAAATATACTAACAGGAACCAGCGGCGATAACTATTTAATTGATTTTGACAAAACAGCAGTTGGCCCGCAAATCATTGATATCCAAATGTATTATAGAAAACTCTTTTCAAATAATCCGGATGAAATAAAGGATCAAATAGCTAAATTCTACACGGAATATTTCCAAAAGCGCCCCAAAATTGAAAAATATAAGGCGCTCTACTATTTCGATGCACTCTTCCCCCATAGAATCTGCCTTGTCCTCTACAAATTGGGAGAGATTTATACAGATACAGGGAATTTGAAAGATATGTTTTCCTCAGCCGCAGCCCATCTCCACCATAATTCCCTGGAGGAACTTCTAATTTGGGAGAAAGCCAGAGAGCAAAGTGTAAAACAATTTTTCATGTAAAGGAGTAGGTGGAAAGAATGTTAGGCGAAAAATAAAATCTAAGTTAAAAGAAATTCTGGAAATGGAAGGCACAGTTCATCATTCTTTGTTATATGAACTTGTGGAGGAACTGGTTCACTTTCAGGGCAGACTTCCGCTAAATGAAGGGTTGGTTAGCGCATTTTCCCGACTGTCAGGAAAGCATAAATGGGATTGTTTATATTTTCGCTGGAGGTCTGAAAATGGAGAAACAGAGAATTCTATTTCTGATCTGATAAATTTTCCATTAGAAAAGCGACTAAAGGTACTATTGTATCTAATACTGCACCGAAAAAAATATGTGACACTTCATTGTTTTTTCTTGCAATTCGTTTAATCTTAAAATAGATGCTTTCCACTAATTGTACTATCAATGTGGTTTATCCATATTCGGCATTCACCAAGTCCCCGGTGGAGATGGAATCTTAGAGAAGTGCATTCTTCTCAAAAGTAAGATCCGCACATAGCTACTTACTATGGAAAAGTTAATTAATCCAACTCAACAGCTTTCCCAAAGGCAGTGCTGATTCCTGGGAAAGCTTGAGAAAGAGATCAACTGCCCTTACGCTTGAAGACAATCTGTTTTAAAAGTTAGCCCTTCTGTGACCTTTCATATAAAGGAATTAATAAAGAATGGAGTGAAGGGTGACTTAATTGCACCCTTTTTATTTTTAAGTATTTGGTTTGTCAACGAACAGTGTGTTCTAAAGTTTCATTCAAATAAATTTCTGCTCCTTTTTTTGATGTGACAATATGTATTTTTCTCTTTGCTTTTTATGTATTTTATATATAGCAGTCATTTCAGAATGCCTAAGGATAATTACATCATACTGCTTGAAAAGGAAAAAGAGCATCCTATTTTTAAGATGCTCTTTCGCGGATAATTTTGTCCGCAATTTTGTCCGCAGAGTTTTTTAAAACTATTTAATCTGGTTTTTACAAAATAAATGATTGTTTGATGTTTAGCCATTTTTTTAATAATTACGCTATATTTATTAGAATGATGAATGGGCGGCATGATGTAATATCGCCCAACCCCTTGATATATGAGGGTTTTATGAAAGAGGGGAGCGCGATGCAAACATTTTGCTAACATTTCTCTCCTAAAATTAGAGGTTTCTCATGAGTTCCGTGAACTTATGAGAAACCTCTTTTTTCATTTCTTTCTTAGCTGCGGCTCCATAATCTCTTCTTAGCCTGCCTTTGCTTCTGCTAACACGATGTATGTATGTGAGCAGCCGTTTGCAACAGTAAAGCCAGTTCCGCCTTTTCCATATACTAAGGTATTTCTTTCTCTTCTAATCCTCAATAGTTCTTCTGTTTTTGTTAAGGTACGCTAATTCTGTTGGGTCATTTTTAATCAGATTATACTAACCTCTCTGCCCAGGGTTCTGTTTGGCCTTTGTTGTTTGGAATCATGCTCCATTCAGGGGAGTGCTGGGGCCCACTTTTATTCCCTGAGATTATTAGATGTTTTGGTTAAGAAAAAATAATGAGTTCGCTGGAACAACCTTTCCTCCCATCTCATTCCAAGCGGAGCAACCAACCAACTTGGTAGCGTGTGGCGGCGAGAGATTATCAAAAAACGGGCAGTTTAGTTATATGTAAGTTGAGCGTGAAATCTTAGTTTGTTCATGAATTAGTTAGGGAAGTTTAACATTTTTTTGATTTTTGTTTTTTGTCATAACAATAGGGGAAACTGTTACAGTTCTGATTACTAAAGAAAAGGAGAGAGCACATATGTACCGCTTTACTATTCCAAGAGATGTTTACTTTGGGGGAGGAGCGCTGGAAGTATTGAAAAGCCTTGAAGGGAAAAAAGCGACCATTGTTATTGGAGGTCAATCGATTAAAAGGTCCGGTTATTTGGATAAAATCGAATCCCATTTGCGTGAGGCCGGCATAGAAACCCAGCTAATTGAAGGCGTTGAAAATGATCCATCCATAACAACCGCCCAAAACGGGGGCAAGAAGATGGAAGAATTCCAGCCGGATTGGATCATTGCCGCCGGTGGTGGATCGCCACTTGATGCAGCAAAGTTAATGTGGATTTTTTACGAAAACCCTGAACTGCCATTTGATCAGATCAAGGCTCCCAACGTACTGCCGGCATTGCGTAAGAAGGCCCGTTTCATCGCGATTTCAACAACTAGTGGAACAGGCAGCGATGTATCACCATTCTCTGTTATTACAGACTATGATAAGGGAGTTAAGTATCCGGTATTCGGATATGAGATCACGCCTGATATAGCAATTATTGATCCTGAGTTGACGTATTCCATGCCTGCTTCTATTGCAGCTTATACGGGAATGGATGCCCTAACACACGGTATAGAAGCTTATGTGTCCACTGCGCATAACTCTTTTACTGATCCGTTGGCTATGCAGTCGATCAGGCAGGTGGCAGAAAATATTGAAAAATCTGCTTCCGGTGATAAAGCGGCAAGAGCAGAAATGCATTATGCACAAGCTATTGCAGGCATGGCCTTTTCAAATGGATTCCTAGGAATTGTTCACAGCCTATCCCATAAGAGTGGGGCGATTTTTAAAATTCCGCATGGGACAGCTAATGCACTCTATCTCCCGTATGTGATTGATTATAATAGAAAGGCCGACAGTTCAAGGTATGCTGACATCGCAAGGATGCTTGGTTTGGATGGCAGCACAGACGATGAATTAATTGATTCATTAACAGAACGGATACGCCGCTTAAACAAATCTTTACATCTTCCGCTCACTTTAAAGGAATTTGGTGTGGATGAGGCAGAATTTAATAAACATCTGGACCAGATGGCCGAAGGAGCTGTTGAAGACCCGTGTACTCCATCAAATCCTAGACAAGTATCAGTAGAGGATATGAAAAAAATCTATATTGCGGCTTACAACGGGGACCAAATCAATTTTTAATGAGCACCTTAAGAGTTTGTAATATTTCGTTTGTGGTGATTGATACTCTTTTAAAAGGGGACTCCGAAAAATCAGGATAAATGTTTGTATTCCTGGTCATTCTAGTCTTATAAATGATAAATGTGAGGTATGTTCATGAGTAAAAAAATTTTAATTGTTACGGGTGATGCGGTAGAGGCGCTTGAGGTATTTTATCCCTACTATCGCTGTCTCGAAGAAGGTTATGATGTTACCATCGCTTCCCCTTCTGTTAAAGGCTTGCGCACCGTCAGTCATGATTTTATAGAGGGAATGGAGACCTTTGAGGAAAAACCTGCATATCGCCTCGAATCACATGCTGCATTCAAGGATGTCAATCCTGAAGAATATGACGGATTGATCATTCCGGGAGGACGTGCGCCGGAATATATCCGAATGTTTGATGAAGTTCCAAGGATTGTCGGCCATTTCTTTGAAGCGAATAAGCCGGTTGGAGCGATTTGCCATGCGGCACAGCTGTTGACTGTAATTCCGGATTTGATGAAAGGCCGAGAATATACAGCTTATCCTTCTGTCGAGCCGGATGTGAAAGCTTGTGGGGCTGCGTATATCAACAAGAACGTGCATATTCATCAAAATCTTGTTTCAGGTCAGGCATGGCCAGATTTGCCAACATTCATGAGGGAGTTTATCACCTTACTAAAGTAGACTCATTGTGACGTGTGATTTATATGGAAGAATTACATTCCTCGTAAAAATACAAAGCTGATGCTGTATAGGTGTAAATTTGAATAATAAGTGGTTATTGTGTTTTTAGGCAGGGTAACATAATTAAGACTTTTTCTAGAAAGGATGATCACCATGGCTATGAACACAACAGAACAATCTCTATCGGTACAAGAAGCAATTGAAACACGCCATAGCATTCGCAAATATAAGCAGGAGCCTATTCCTCAGCAAGACCTAAAAAAGATTTTTGAGTTGGTCCGCTTATCCCCAAGTGCATGGAACCTTCAACCATGGCGTTTCCATGTAGTGACAGATAAAGATCTAAAGGAAAAGCTGGAAGAAGCAGCTTATGGTCAAAAACAAGTGACTTCAGCACCCGCTGTTGTTGTGGTTACAAGTGATATGGAGGATGTACTTGCAAATATTGCTGACACTGTACATCCGGGACTTCCACCAGAGCGCAAGGAAGAAGAAGTGGCCAATCTGTCAGGATTTTTCAATGGCATGACGGTGGAAGATCGTGCTCAATGGGGTTTAACCCAGACAAATATCGCTTTCGGGTTCTTAATGCTTGCCGTTCAAGGATATGGATATTCAAGCAACCCTATGCTGGGCTTTGATCAGGATAAAGTAAGAGAGCTCCTGAATCTTCCTGGGCATGTCAGATTTGCAGGCATTTTACCCATTGGAAAAGCAGATTCTGAAGGATATCCGCATCATCGTTTTGACTTGGAAAAAATCGCTGCATTCCTTTAACTAAACAGGATGTAATGGAGGGCTATTTAGTCCTCCTTTTTTATTTCAAGACATCGACCGTCACGCCGCTAAATATGTAACGCCAGCCGATGCTTTACTTATAGGGTAAAGTATGAAACCAGTTTCATGCCAAGGTTTTTTTCTTAAATCTTTTTAAGCTTAAAAAAATTGGAAATATTAAGGGTATTTTTGGATTTTCCAGCCTGTGCCAAAAGCGTGAAAGGTCATTCCCGTGTCAATAGGTACTGTAAAAACAAGTTTCAAATCGTTCGACTGCTTATTATAAAAAGGTAAAGAGCATCAGGCTGGAAAGCTGCGGCAGCAGCATTTACAATCATTGAGACGGAGGCTGTCAAAATGAAATCTTCCCTTTTTGGACATTCTATTTACTGAGTTCAATAGTCCAGCCATCCATATCGATTAGGCAGAAAGATATCCGCGTTTTCACATAATCATAACCTTTAAAAAGGGGTCACAGACAGGGAAAGATACCTTAAAGGAGAGTGTACAATGATGAAATTAAAAGAACAGCATATCGTGGTGACCGGAGCTTCAAGTGGTTTAGGCTATGCAATGGCAGAAGCGCTTTTAAAAGAGGGAGCAACTGTTGCTTTATCGTCCCGCCCGGGGGAGAAATTGAGTGAGGCTGTACATAATCTTACGAGGCAAGGGTTACATGCTGTTGAGCTTCCGATGGATGTCCGTTCTGAACAATCCGTTAATGATGCCGTCGATTGGGTGAAAAAGAGATGGGGAAAAATTGATGTTCTCATAAATAATGCCGGAATAGGCATGCGAACGGTGAATCCTCAATTTTTGACTGACCCGCAGCCTTTCTTTAAAGTTTCGCCGGATGGATTCCGTGATTTAATGGATACAAACGTTACAGGATATTTCCTGGTTTCCCGCGGTTTTGTTCCATTTATGGCCGAACAGGGAAAAGGTAAAATCATTAATATTTCTATGAATTATGAGACAATGAAGCGAAAGGGATTCGTCCCTTATGGCCCTTCTCGCGCAGCCACTGAGTCTTTGTCCTATATTATGGCAGAGGATTTAAAAAGCTATGGCATTACAGTAAATATGCTGCTCCCGGGAGGAGCCACCATAACGGGCATGATTCCGGATGAAGTGAAAAAGCAGCTTGAAGGCAAATTTCAGCTGCTGGATCCGGAAGTAATGGCTAAACCCATTGTCTTTTTGGCATCGGGAGAATCGGAAGGAATTACTGGGGAACGAATTGTGGCAATTGAATTTGATAAATGGCTGCAGGAAAAGGGCAAATAACTCCCAAGAATTAGATGTTTCTAGTGATTTAAGGTGGAGAAAAACCCTGACAATTTAATGAGAAACGAAGTTATAAGAAGTATTAAGCTGCTTCTTAAATGCCTAATAGTGTGCTTTTATTAACAAGCTAAACAGCCTTGTGATATTAAGTACGGAGTACCAGGTTTCTTCAACAAAAAAGCTCTGATTACGTTAGCATAACTCGCCTTCACCCTTTGGACAGGCGCAATAGGTTTTCAGACAACCGAAAAGCCCTGATAAGGCGATGTTTAATAAAAATGAAGGCTTTAATCTCAGTTTGACTAATAGCTAGTAATGTAAAGGCTCATACTTTTGCTCATAGCAATTTCAATTTCTATTTAAGGTTATTTATGAAAAAAGAATATGGTATAGGTTTTATCGTCGATTTTGTTTAGTCTAAAACCTTCATGAATGGGCGGCATGATGTAATCTGCTCCTCAAACCTTGAAAGAAAAGGATTTGCTGGTAAGGTGAGAGTGGAATGCTGACATCTTGCTGGCATTGAGGAAATAAAGGAAGCTTCTCTTAAGTTCATTAAACTTTTGAGGGGCTTCTTTTTTCATTGTTGGGCTGCGTGGAGATATACATTCTTAAATTCAACGTACTTCGGAAAAAGCGAACACTGAGAGCAAAAATCAATAAGGGGACTTAATTTTGTATAAAAATAAATCCCATCTACAATATAATAATAGTTTCCGCTGCGTTGACAGTGAAAACTAAAAGTACTAAACTTGTATAAGTGGTGTTCATGCCTTAGATAAAAGTATGGGTGCTACTTATCGTATTTATATTGACGGATTGGTAAAAAGTATTTTAGATGCTCGATATACATCCATCATGAAGCAATTATGTGTTTTTCACATATTTGTTTTGTGATGGATTTTTTGCGTTTTTAACTCTTTTTGTAGAAATATTAACCGGTGGCTAGGCAAACACCGAGGTTTCTTTAACTTTCTGGGGGTAAGGAGTATGACAACAAAGACAGTTACTATTTCTATTGACGGGGAAACAAAAGAAGTAGTAGAAGGAGTACGCATTCTGGACCACTTAATGGCCGAAGGAGTGGAGCATCCACATATCTGCTATTCAGAAATTACCGGTCCTATTCAGACATGCGATACATGCATGTGTGAGATAGACGGGCAATTGATGAGAGCGTGTTCAACCACATTTACGGCTGGTATGGAAATTAAAACAAGCTCGGAGCTGGCTAAGTCGGCACAAGCAGAGGCCATGGACAGAATTCTTGAGAACCATATGCTTTATTGTACAGTGTGTGACAACAACAATGGCAATTGCCGCATACATAATACTGCAGAGCACATGGGTATAGAACATCAAAGCCGCCCATTCACACCAAAAGGATATGATGTGGATATCTCCCATCCATTCTACCGCTATGACCCGGATCAATGTATATTATGCGGACGCTGTGTTGAGGTTTGCCAGGATGTGCAGGTAAATGAAACGTTGACCATAGACTGGGAAAGCAATAAGCCAAGGGTACTTTGGGACGGAGGAAAGTCAATCAATGAATCCTCCTGTGTTTCATGCGGACAGTGCTCTACCGTTTGCCCTTGTAACGCATTACAGGAAAAATCTATGCTTGGCCAGGCCGGATTTATGTCTGGTATAGAAGATAATCTTTTATCACCAATGATTGATTTGGTAAAAGCAGTTGAACCAAGCTATACAGGTATTTTTGCTATCTCCGAAGTAGAAGCAGCTATGCGGGATACCAGAACCAGAAAAACTAAAACCGTTTGTACTTTCTGTGGTGTAGGCTGTTCATTTGAGGTGTGGACGAAAGGCCGTCAGATATTAAAAGTCGAGCCAGTTGAACAGGCACCAGTTAATAGTATTTCCACTTGTGTCAAAGGTAAGTTTGGCTGGGACTTTGTTAATTCTGAAGAAAGACTGACTACACCGCTGATCAGAAAGGGAGCTCAATTTGTCCGTGCTTCATGGGATGAGGCGCTGACTCTTATCTCACAAAAATTGGGGGCTATCCAGGCAGCTGATGGGCCTGACGCAATTGGCTTTGTTTCTTCTTCAAAAATTACAAATGAAGAAAATTACTTAATGCAAAAACTGGCCCGTCAGGTGTTTACAACAAATAATGTGGACAATTGCTCAAGATATTGCCAGTCACCTGCAACAGACGGTTTAATGTCAACAGTAGGGTTTGGAGGAGACTCCGGTACCATCGAGGATATTTCAAAAGCTGGATTAGTCATGATTGTTGGTGCAAATCCAACTGAAGGACATCCGGTTCTTGCAACCAGGGTAAAGCGTGCCCAAAAACTAAACGGCCAGAAATTGATTGTATCCGATCTGCGGAAACATGAAATGGCCGAGCGTGCCGACCTTTATGTTCATCCTAACCAGGGAACAGACTTTGTATGGCTTAGTGCCGTAGCAAATTATATTCTTGAGCAGGGCTGGTCAGATAAAGAATTTATCTTGAATCATGTTAACCAGTTCGAGGAATATAAAAATCATCTCTCCAAATTTACTTTAGAATACGCTGAACAAACTACAGGTATTTCAATAGACACACTGAAAGAAATAGCCCAAATGATTTATGAAGCCGATGGAACCTGTGTGCTTTGGGGAATGGGTGTTACACAAAACGTTGGAGGAAGCCATACATCTGCAGCTATATCTAATCTATTACTGCTGACTGGTAACTATATGCGTCCGGGTGCAGGTGCCTATCCTCTTCGTGGGCATAACAATGTCCAGGGAGCATGTGATATGGGAACTCTTCCAGGCTGGCTTCCAGGCTATCAGCATATTACAAATGAAATCGCCCGGGCTAAATTTGAAGAGGCATATGGAGTAGAAATATCCGGTAAGCCTGGTAAAGATAATATTCAAATGCTGGAGGCGGTCGAAGCTGGAGAGCTAAAAGCAATGTATCTTGTTGGTGAAGATATGGCGTGGATTGACTCTAATGCTAATCATGTACATGATACCTTATCCAAGCTTGAATTCTTTGTTGTCCAGGATGTTTTCTTTACAAAAACGGCTCAGTTTGCTGATGTCATTTTGCCTGCAGCACCATCACTTGAAAAGGATGGAACTTTCACAAATACAGAACGCCGGGTACAAAGACTCTACCAAGTTCTTGAACCTCTTGAGGATTCAATGCCAGACTGGTGGATTATCCAGCAGGTTGCTACCTATATGGGGGCAGAGTGGAATTATCAGCATCCTAGTGAAATATATGCAGAAATGGCAAGCCTTTCACCAATTTTTAAAGAAGCAAGCTATGAAAAACTTGAGGGCTGGAACAGCTTCTTGTGGGGCAGCAATACCGGTGAAAGCACTCCGCTGTTATTTACGGAAGGCTTTAATTTCCCTGATAAAAAGGCGGTATTTTCATTAGTTGACTACATTCCTCCACATCATTTTGGAGATGAATTTGACTTAGTTTTAAACAATGGCCGTTTGCTTGAGCATTTCCATGAAGGAAATATGACTAATAAATCAAAGGGCTTGCTTTATAAGCTTCCTGAAGTATTCGTCGAAGTTTCTCCTGAGCTTGCAAATATGCGCGGAGTTCTCGAGGGATCTCTTGTCAGATTAGTTTCTCCTTATGGAGCCATTAAGTTAAGAGCTACCATTACAGACAGGGTACAAGGAAAAGAGTTATATGTACCCATGCATTCTGTCAGCCATGAAAATGCGATTAACCTGCTTACAGGAAATGCAGGAGATGTTAAGACCAATACGCCTGCCTACAAGCAGACAAGGGTGAAAATGGAAATCCTGAATATAAAAGGAGATTCGCCGCTTCCTTCATTCAATCCAAGAAATGCAAAGCGCACACCGCAAATGGGGGCTGAAGTTCATCGTAAATGGAAACGTGATGATTATCAGCCGATTGCTTCAGTAAACGAGTATATAAAACCGGGTTCTCAGAAAACTCCCTCTGATAAGGAAGAAGTAAAACCAGAATCACAAAAAAATGATTTGGTTAACAAATCTGTAAAACAAATTTCTCGAGATGAAAAACAAGAATTAGTTCTGAAATAAATAAAAGAGGTAGAAAGTCCACTGCCAATGCTTCTTTTTGGTGTGGGCTTTCTGCGGTATAGAAAAGGGAGAACTTTAAAATGGCAAAACCAATTTCTATGATTTTTGAAGAACAAAATACTGATGCGGAAAAGAATCAGGAGTCAATTCAAAGTCTGAAGGAACACGCAGCAGAGAATACCGAGGCATTAAAACAAGCCCTGGTACTTCTAAGTGAGCTGCAGGAAAGTGGAATATTGGATGCTGCTGTTTCTCTGGTAAAAGCAAAAGAAAAAGTGGCGGAAATTGCTATTGAACAAATGGTCCGCCCACCTGTCACCAATATGATAAATAACGCCATGGCTGCTGCAGGAGCTTTAACTGAATTAGATCCAGAGTTTACAAAAAAGCTGGTTAACGGACTAAATTTGGGGATAAAGAAGGCTGAAGAAGGATTAAACTCCAATAAAAAGGCAAGTGTATGGGACCTTGTAAAGGCAATGAAGGACCCGGATATTAACCGTACCCTTCTATTTGGACTTAATCTAATAAAAGGTATTGGGCAAGGCTTGAAATAAAACAGCTAAAAATAACAATTATCTATTAGCAAGGGTAAAACTAAATGGAAAGTAAATGCTGATCTCAGCTCTGGTGCATTTTTTATATTTATAGCATGTTATTTATTTTTTGGCCCCTTCAAAGTCAATTTTGGGGAGGGAAAGGGGAAAAACAGATGAGCAAAAGGGAACATCAATTTAATGAAGTTGTCCGCAAAGTCCGAAAAGATCTATTTGGAAAAGGTCCTGATTCTATAAAAACGGTATTTGTTGATAATATGGCCATTACCACATTAAAAGGAAATCTTACCCCGGTTGAAAAGTTTATTATGCAGAGTCCGGAAGGCTTTGAACAAGTGCACAGAGCAAGGACTAAAATGATTCAGAGCCACTATAAAAAGGAGCCTCCAGAAGAGCTCGAAGAAGTAATGCAAAGTAAGCTGATTCAATTGTTTTCGGACATTAATATTGAAGAAGATATCGCTGTATCTGTCTTCATGTTTGAACAGTCGATTGAGAGGTGACTTTAATTGTGCTGTAAAATGAAACAAATCTTACTATTACTCTAAAGCTAAAACAGGAAGAGTCTGCTGCACTTGTGTGCACTTCTGAATATTGGAAGACCTGGTTATTGGATTTCAAAGAGACTCAAGGTTCCCCTGCAAAGTTATTCGTCAATCGTTGCAGCATGGAGATGAAAGCCAGGTCAAATTTATGTTTATCTTAGGATAAATCAGCCTGCTGGTAAAAAAAGGCGGTACATGAATAGCTTTAAAACCCAAAAAGAGAGGGTATGTGAACCGTATGAGGAATACTTTCGGATTGGAGGGTACAGGAAGCTATGAAAAAATCAATGCCCATCATAGTAACGTCTCTGCTTTCGGCCGCCGGGGCAGCACTTACTCTAACAGCTTATAAAAAAAGACAAAATGACGAGCGTAAACAGTTAGATGATGCAGATATGCTGGAGCGGAAACAGGAGGAAGCCGTCGCGATTGCGAAGGTTTTGGAAGGTGATTGGCAAGCACGGATGGCTCTTGCGTGGAAGATGATTAACGAAGACCGCACACATGAAGTAAGTAACCTAATCTGCCTGGAAACATTGGAACCAAAAGAGCAGAAACAGCAGGAACAAAAGCCGGCTAAGTCCGAATCAAAAACCAGTGATCAAGAACCTGGCGATTCTTATGTATGGAATAGTAAAGAGTCGGATGAAATGGATATAGTTAAAGCGGATAGGGATTCTGCACATAGTAATTCGACTACTCTTCCTAACTTTCACTAACCAAAAAATGGTATAGCAGCAGTGTTATAGTGGACCCAGCGGGTAATATGAGAAAATCTCCTCAAACAAACCAGGTTAGAGGAGGTTTTTTATTATGTTTTTTTGTGGAAAAGGGGCGGAGCTGTATGAAATTATCTTATTTCCAGTTAATGACCATATCGAAACTGACTCTTGTAAACAATGGTGTTTAAATTCCAACCAGACAAGGAATTAAATGAAAGCAGCCTTTTTTATTATGCAGCCTGTCCGTTGATAAGAAGCAGTAAAAACTAGTCTTATTTTTTAATTGGAGGAATGAATATGAGCTTAATTAAAGGAAAACTGGGGTTTGGAACCGCCCCGCTTGGCAATATGTTCAGAGATGTTCCAGAAGAGGAAGCAAGACGCACGATTGAGACTGCCTGGGAAGAGGGAGTCCGCTATTTTGATACAGCGCCTTTTTATGGTGCGGGATTAGCCGAACTTCGGCTTGGAGAAGTGCTCTCACAGTATAATCGTGATGACTTTTTATTATCCACGAAGGTAGGGCGGGTCATTGAGGATGAGACGGAAGAAAAGGAAGGGATGTTTGAGTACGGCCGCAAGAACAAGGTGACGACGGATTATAGTGAAGATGCGACAATGCGGTCCGTGGAGCAGAGCCTGGAGCGGTTGAAAACGGATCGTCTGGATTTTGTGTATGTACATGATGTTTCCCCGGATTTTCATGGTGACGAATGGGTCGGCCAGTTTGATATTGCAAGAAGGGGGGCATTCCGTGTCCTCGAACGCCTTAAGCAAGAGGGCGTGGTGAAGGCGTGGGGACTTGGCGTCAACCATACGGAGCCGATTGAGCTCGCCATGGAACTGGAGGAACTGCAGCCTGACATCTGCCTGCAGGCGACCCATTATACACTATTGAATCATGAGTATGCTCTGACAAGATTGATGCCGAGGGCAGTAGAAAAGAATGTGAAGATAGTGGTCGGAGCGCCATTCAATTCCAGGGTGCTGGTTGGAGGGGATCATTTCGATTATGGAAAAATCCCTGAAGACATTGCGGCAAAAGCAAAGAGAATACAGCAGGCTGCAGAGAAGCACGGCATCAGCGTAAAAAGCGCCGCACTTCAGTTTTCAATGGCTCATCCTGCGGTAGCGGCTGTCATTCCTGGCTCTACCCGGCCCCAGCACGTGAAGGAGGATCTGGCGGCTTCCAAAGAAAAAATTCCGGCCGCCTTCTGGCAGGAACTGAAAGAAGAAAAGCTTGTAGCGCCAAATGCACCTTTACCGACGGATTAAAGGGTCAAAGACAGTCATCCGTTCGTTTGTATTCGGCAATTAATTTTTGCTATAAATGGAAGTATCTTATATGAATGTAAAAAGAGCCGAAATACGTAAGTAGTGCATAAAAACTTGCATATTTTAGGCTCTCTAATTTTTACTCTTTATTTTGTTGAAGCACCTGGTAGTGAAGCAAAGCCATTTTTTATTCGATCGCATAGAATACTCGAACTGTTCCAAAGAGTTTAATCCTAGTTATGGTTGTTGCTCCAGCTGCAATTATTTTACTCCAACGAGAAGGGCCTGAATTCAAGCCATGTACCACCAATTTGATATCTAACTTTTATGTGGCCAGTCTCTTTTTAAAAGGCTGTTTTCGTAAATATTTTGTATCATACGAATATTTGTAATCCAGGTTAGCTGAATCAACGATCGAGCTTACTTTTCAATTGGTTCCATAATTAATGGTCGTTTTGCGTCCTGAAGGATAAAGAGTACTTAATGTGTTCTCAGGCTGTCGAGAAGTTTCTCGACAGCCTGAGCCCCCTCCATTATAATCGAGGGCTTTGTTTATTATTCGTTTATACAAAAGGAAGAAACACGGATGGTGTAACTGCCCTCTGGTAGCGATACTAACAATTAGGCTTTCGCAAAATTAACTTGTTAATTGTAAATGACTGATCCGCTATCGCGTTGGCCAGAATGCAATAGTATTTTTAATAGACTATAAGGAACACCCCTCCAGAGAACGTTTATAAACATTCATCACTGTTAAAGAAAAAGAGCCGATATTGGGTCTTTTTTTAATACGTGACATGAAGTGGGGGCCACCCAACCGTGTGCGGTATTAGATTGATCCACCAGGTAGCCCAAATACCGTTATAATTAAAACTTTATGGTTTTCATGTCACTTTCTGTCATACTTTAATATTTAAAATATATTGAAAATTTTAACTATTCTGATTTATACTTTATTAAGCAATGAATGATAGAAGGCGAGGGGTTTTTATTGAAAAATATTAAAAGAAATATGGTTTTAAGCATAGCACTTGCAAGTACTTTATCTCTTTCTGCAGTTCCTTTTAACGTATTGGCCCACGACGAACTAGGAGACGTAAACATTGAAAAGGGAGAGAGAACCAATTATGACAATGTCGCGGCTCCAGTATTAGAGGGAAGTAAGAATCTGAAGTTTATATACGAGGCTTCAGCCCCAGAGATGAAAGTGGTCAGGCCAGACGGGAAGCAAAACAGCTTTGGGGATGTCTATAGTTATAAAGGATATGCATATGTCGGGACACATACAAAGAATGGCGGAAATGGCGGGGTTAGGGTATTCGATTTGAAAGATCCATCCAACCCTAAAGAAGTTGCCGTCTTTGCCAACAATGATATTCCGGGGACATGGCAAGAAAAAGTCATCGTTCAGTCGGTCAACACACCAAATTTTAAAGGTGATTTGGCTGTGGTTAGTGTTCAGCAGTTAAACAGAAATAACCCCGCTTCAAAAGGCGGCTTCCTATTATATGATGTGACAAATCCAAATCAACCGAAAAAATTAGGGTTCTGGGAAGTAACCAAAAAAACAAATGGGACTCATGAATTATTTTTAACGGTTCAAGGAAATAAAGCTATTGTTCTTGCGGCAAACCCCTATGCTGATTACTATAGCCATGGAGAAGAAAAAGATTTTCAAATTGTTGATGTGAGTAATCCGGCTGCCCCGAAGACACTCTGGCAGTTTGACCCGAGAAGCTTGCCTGAAATTCCAGAGGATTTCAACGGATATCATTGGCATACTCCAGATGGAAAGATTAGACCAGTATTCAATCATAGCACGATGGTGGATGGTAAGTATGCATATGTCTCAATGTGGGATTTGGGAACAGCCATCTTTGATATTAGCAATCCAGAAAAACCTGTATACCTGGGCAGAACTGATTTTGCCTCCAATCAGCAAGGATCAGCCCACTCTTCGGCTGTTGCTAAGGGAGGCACAATATTAATAGAAACGAGAGAGGTTTATTCTCCTATTAAAGCTGGTTATGAAGCTGCGTATGGATATACACGAATCTTTGATATTAAGGATAAAACAAATCCTAAGTTATTAAGTGAGTTTAAGACAGATTTAACAGAGGCTGAGGCTGGAGCACCTGCTACATTTGCAAGAACTGTTCATGATCCAAAAGTGCAGGGCAACACTCTCTATTTATCTCATTACGCTGGTGGAGTTCGTGCTGTAGATATCACCAATCCATCAAATCCAGTACAAATTGGCAGCTATGTTCCTAAAAATTCGGACATTTGGGGTGTGTTTGTCGACAGAAATTACATCTTAGCTTCCGATATCGGCAGCGGATTGAAAGTATTATTAAAAAATAATGGTAACGAAAGTCCAGACCAACAAAACTAGTTATTACTAAATATGAAAAAGAACAGGAGTCGTTTGTATATCGGCTTCTGTTTCATTAATGTTACAAGCACCTTTGGAAATGGTTTAGTATAATTGCATTATGCTAGGAAAGGTAACATACATACCAGCAGTTAAGATTGTTTGCCCTGGCGATATCCTATTGCATTATCTGGTGAATTAGCACTCAATTCCGCCGTCAATACTATTGAGGATATTGTAAATAATGTGGTTAAGTTAGTTAAATAAAATTAAGCCCTATTTGTTAGAAAAGGGCTCTTTTTTATGTTTTATGATCCTTGAACTAACGCACCCGTATGAAAGAAGAACTGTGAGGAAGCCCTATAAATTGCGAATCATCTCCTTTATTTCATTACGACTTTGAATGATTGCATCGTTTTCGTTAGGGAAAATCGAAGCGGCACCACCGTCTTTTTCAATATCCATTAGCAAATCATCTAGAAACATTGAAAGTGGCATGTTGAACGCTTCGTATGACTTATCTAATTTGGCAGCCTCCATTTCAGCAAAGCTTCGTCTTGGCCAAACAGGTAGTAAAAATGAGAAGTCTTCATCATCTTCTAATAGTAATAAGTCACCATTTTCGTTACGTAGTAACCACACCTGTTCATCTGTTACAACAATACTATAAAAGTATGCAAGTCTCTTTTCAGCGGGACGCTTTAAGATAAATTGCTTAATAAATTTCATATAGGTCGTCATTCCTTTAAGATACTTTATAAAAAATATACTAAATATAATAAAAGGTTACTATATTTATTTCATGCAATTCTCATTTCAAATCATACGAATTATCCAAACACTTTCTTCAACTGACTGACCCGTTAGCGGAATAACAAAAAAACTGCCACAGCAGCCAACTTTTTTCAACTAACGCACCTGTTTGTTTAAGTATAATATTTCACAAAAATCAAAAAAATAAAGCTTTAAGATAAAAATAGGTCATACCCTTTTTAAAGTCATACCCCATTACCTAATGGAGTTTTATTAATTTCCCCTAAAACATTTACAAAGGAAGATTTAGTTGCCACGAAACTCCGAAACGGTCATTTACCCAACCAAACTTTTTACTGAAACCATAATTATTTAAAGGCATAAGTGCTTGTCCACCTTCATTAAGTTTCTCATAAAGATTGTCAAGTTCATTTTCAGTATTACAAGTAACAAAAATTGAGAAGGAAGGTGTAAAAGAGAATTGATGTTTTACATGACTGTCAATACACATAAATTCTTGCTCTTTCAAGGTAAAAGTAGCCTGCATTACGGTGCCTTCTGGTCCAGCTTCATTAGCTCCATACCTAACAATTTTTGAAATTCGAGAATCCTCAATGATGGAAGTATAAAAATCCATCGCTTCTTCTGCATTGCCATCTTGAAACATTAAAAACGGTGTTATCTTTTCCATACTTATCCTCCCAATGTTATGTACTAAATTTATTATAGTTTTTCATGTTGATCTATACTACCCAGTTTGTTTATAAATATTAGTGCATTACAAGTTTTCTTTGCGAAATCATTCATCAAGTTTAATAAACATACTGCCAAAACATACATCAATTAAATGCAAGAAACACCGTTGAACTTATTGGGGAACTTTTTTATTTATTTTGAGCTATAGGTGTTTGGTACAGAAACTTAAAAATCACTCAACATAAATCATGTTGTACTAAGGAAGCCAGAACTTTATTAATATAATCAAAAGGCGGCTGACATGATTTCAGGTAAAGCTGTTTATGCGTTTTACACTGTACAGGACAAGTGTTGCATCAGGTTAGCAAGGGGAGAGAAAGCTCCATTATGGTGTTAAAAAAATAAGTAGAATAAGGTGAGACTATGAACATTGGAGATTACATGCCAGCAATAGGTATGATGTTTTTCCACTACTTGTTTGAAGGTGAAAAATTTAAGGGAAGACCTTTTTACCATCACATCATAGAATATGCCACACTGCTTGGGCTGATAGTTGCTGTAGACAAAATTGTTGGATTTTTTTAGATGGATTCCGTGGAATTGAATAAATTTATGAGGCAACCTTTCTAAGTAAAGTTGAAATAACAACTAAGATTAGCACTTTAATCCCATCTGCTTCATTGGGGATCCGGGCATCGGGGGGGATTCGTCAAAGCCTTCAAATTGCCTGTCATCAGCCAGGTTGGAATAGGGGGAAGGAAATGCTGTAGCGAAGGGTGTGGAAGGTTTAGAAACTTTTCGTTTTCACCCGGTTTCTGCCTGTCTTTGTTTGCACAAAAAACCCGGGGATCAGGAACCCTTTTTTTATCTGTCATAGAGGCGCTGTAAATCCTCGTACTGGAAGGTGAAGCCGCATTGACTGGCTGTATTGACGACAAGGACCACCTTGCCCTTATATGTATCCAGATGGACATCCAGCCCATTCATGGCTTT
Source organism: Paraperibacillus marinus (assembly GCF_046237605.1). Taxonomy (GTDB): domain Bacteria; phylum Bacillota; class Bacilli; order Bacillales; family DSM-1321; genus Paraperibacillus; species Paraperibacillus marinus. The sequence continues at coordinate 315,104 of NZ_CP143542.1, forward strand.
TGCCGAGTAATCATAGATGCTCATTTTTTTATCCTCCAATTTAATTTTTTATAGGAATATAGAAGCGGTGCTATCTACTCGTTTATCGGCATTCCCACCGATATATTCACCGATTGCAGAGGATAAGTATGATAAAAGAATCGTTTCAGCTGCATATCTGCTTTTTTATGAGTAAAATGTCACAATTTGACTAACTGGCTGACTATGAATATAATTTAATTAATTCTGAAATTTTTGATAATGCAATATACATATATATATTAGCTTTTACAGGAGGCCGCGAATGATTGAATTTAGCAAAGTGAATAAGTTTTATGGGGACTTTCAAGTCTTGAAAGATATCAATCTCACTATCAATAAAGGGGAGGTTGTGGTAGTAATAGGGCCATCCGGGTCAGGGAAAAGCACTTTGCTGAGATGCATCAATCATCTGGAGACGATCTCTGACGGGACCCTGACGGTGAACGGGATATCAGTGGGAGATAAGAAGACAGACATCAATAAACTCCGGCGCAATATCGGAATGGTGTTTCAGCATTTTTATTTATACCCGCACAAGACCGTACTTCAAAATATCACGCTTGCCCCGATGAAGGTTTTGGGGCAATCCGAGCAGGAAGCAAAAGAAACGGCCAGGCACTATCTGGAAAAGGTAGGAATATCCGAGAAGGCGGATTCGTATCCATCGCAGCTCTCAGGAGGCCAGCAGCAGCGGGTGGCGATTGCGCGGGGCCTTGCGATGAAGCCGGAGGTCATGCTGTTTGATGAACCGACCTCGGCGCTGGATCCCGAGATGATCGGCGAAGTGCTTGATGTCATGAAGGCACTTGCCAAGGAAGGAATGACGATGGTCGTGGTGACCCATGAAATGGGCTTTGCCCGTGAGGTAGCCGACCGGATCGTATTTATGGATGAAGGACGAATATTGGAAGAAGCAATTCCGGCTGATTTTTATGCGAATCCCCGTGAAGAGCGGGCTCAATTATTCCTCAGCCGTATATTAAATCATTAATAGGGGGTAACAAGATGTTCAGAAACAAAAAAGTCTTCAAAATGGCACTGGTTTCTACCATGGCTGCGCTCATGCTTTCTGCATGCGGCGGAGGCGATTCAAAGGAAGGAAGCAAGGATGTTCTTGCCCAGATCAAGGAAGACAAGAAAATCGTATTTGGCGTAAAGCATGATACCCGTTTATTCGGCTTGAAGAATCCGTCATCGGGCAAAGTGGAAGGCTTCGACATTGACCTTTCCGCGGCGCTTGCAAAAGAAATGTTCGGGTCTGATGTAAAGCCTGAATACAAAGAGGTAACCTCTAAAACGAGGGTAGGCCTTTTAAATAACGGCAAGGTGGACGCAGTCGTGGCCACGATGACCATTAATGAAGAGCGTAAAAAAGAAGTTGATTTCACGGATGTCTATTTTGACGCCGGACAGTCCCTGCTTGTGAAAAAGGGAAGCAAGGTGGGAGGACTGGATGACTTGAAGAAAGGTACGAAGGTACTTGCGGTTAAGGGATCCACTTCAGCCGTCAATATCCGTGAAAAAGCTCCAGAAACAGAAGTGCTTGAATTTGAAAACTACGCAGAGGCCTTTACTGCATTGAAGTCAGGGAAGGGTGACGCGTTAACAACCGATGATGCGATCCTTTACGGAATGGCTGAAGAAGATCCGTCCTATGAGCTCGTTGGCGGCACCTTCACGGAAGAACCATACGGCATCGCTGTCAAAAAGGGCAATAAGAAGCTTGTGGATGAATTGAACAAGGCGCTTAAGACCCTTAAGGATAATGGGGAATATGACAAGATCAAGAGCAAGTGGATTAAAGAGCAATAATCTATATTGAGGTTTCTGATCAGGATGAGCTGATGTCCGGAAATGCTCCGGACCTCTCTCATCCTGATTGATTAGGAGGAGATCGTTTGCTGGATATCTCTATACTTACAGATAATATGGACTCATTCTTGGATGGTTTTGTTAATACGATTTATGTGAGTTTAATCGCTTTGATCTGCAGCTTTTTGCTGGGGACACTCATCGCTGTCATGCGCATTGCGCCGCTCAAGCCGCTTAACTGGATTGGGACTGCATATGTTGAGTTCATCCGGAATATACCGGTGCTTGTTATCGTGTTCTTTACCTATCTGGCCGGGAATTTCGGCGGATTTACAGCGGGCACCATCGGACTAACCATCTATACGGCCGCCTTTATCGCTGAAGCGATCCGTGCCGGAATCATGTCTGTGCCGAGGGGGCAGATGGAAGCGGCCAGGTCATCGGGCTTAAGCTATGGACAGGCCATGAGGCTCGTCATTCTGCCGCAGGCAATCAAGATCGTCATCCCGCCGCTTGGCAACCAGTTCATCAATCTGGTCAAGAATTCGTCCCTGCTGGCTGTAGTAGCGGGGGGAGATTTGATGTATCAGGGTGATTTGATCAATGCCAAGACTTTCGCCTACGTGGATACATATGTGTTTGTTGGTATATTTTATTTAATTTTGACAATTCCTTTGAGCTTTGGCGTCGGGTACCTGGAAAAACGCCTGGCCAGAAGCAATTGAGGAGGTGCACCCCATGGACTTTTTAGCACCATTCATTGAAGTATACACTCCGAGTCATTTGAAATTTTTGCTTGAAGGCTTCCTGGTCACGCTCAAGGTGGCAGCCATATCGATTGTGCTCAGCTTTATCATCGGGGCTGTGGTAGGGACTCTAAGGTATGCAAAGATCCCGGTTGTATCCCAGGTCCTTGCCGTCATTGTTGAGACCATTCGTAATCTCCCTTTGCTGCTGATCATCTTCTTCACCTATTTTGCCCTGCCTGAACTCGGCATCGAAATGGAAATCACGACTGCAGCCATTGCCGCACTGACCGTTTTCGAAGCGGCCATGCTGTCGGAAATCATCCGAAGCGGCCTCAACTCCATCGAAAAGGGGCAGGTGGAAGCGGGGCGCTCGTCTGGCCTGAGCTACGTCCAGACCTTACGCTATATCGTCATGCCGCAGGCTTTGAGGAGGATGGTGCCGCCGATCGTCAGCCAGTTCATCTCCCTGCTGAAGGATACGTCACTCGCGGTCGTCATTGCCCTGCCTGATCTGCTGCATAACGGACAGATCCTCTATGCGCAGAAAGAATCCTATGTCATCCCTGTCTTCCTGATTGTGGCACTGATGTACTTCATCGTGAACTATGCCCTGTCACAAATCGCTAGAAGGCTTGAATTAAAACAGAGTTAACTATCATTTAGCGCTGAAAATGAAAGACCGGCCAAATCCTTACTCTGTTAAGGATCTGGCCGGTCTTTTCTATAGGTGCCGCTGCCTGACTGCTGAATCAACGGAAAAGAGGGGAGAAGAAACTTATTCAATTTCTTCTATAACGAGCTTCAGGAATGTATCAGTTCCAGGCACAATTTCAATGTCTTCAATCAGTGTCTCAGCCTCTGTTGAACCTTCAGGCACCCAGCCGATCAGATAGCTGCTGGCAGGCAGGTTGAAAAGGCGGAACATGCCGTCTGCCTTTGTCATATATTCCCGGACTTCCTGGTTGGTCTCTTTGCTGAAGGCAATGATGGTCGTATTTTCAAGCGGCTGGTTGTTTTCATCTACGGCCTGTCCATAAAATGAGCCTAGAGGATCCCAATCATGGGAACGGTTCTTCTTCAGCACCCTCACGGCTTTGCTTAGATTGAGGAGTCCATATCCGTAAAATGGCACCCATTCCTTCTGATCGGTATCAATGGGACGGGCAGAACGCTGGATGGCCTGGACAACTTCCTGGTTCGAAACTTGCGGGGAGAGGGCGCGGAGCAGGGCGGCTGCACCGCTTACGAAAGGGGCGGCCATTGAAGTGCCCTGCATGGCATCATAGTTGGGAAGTGTGTTCGGTACAGGATAAGGTTGCGTGGTCGATAGGATGGCAGTGCCCGGAGCCGCGATTCCGATGTAGATACCCCAGTTGGAAAAAGGGGCCAGGCGGTCTTCTTTATCTGTCGCGCTTACGCCTAAAACAAAATTGTAAGCAGCCGGGTAGCTTGGGACTTCATGCCCTTCATTTCCTCCAGCCGCCACGAGGACGATTCCCCTGTTCCATGCCAGTTCTATTGCATTCTGTTCAGCCTGGTTATAGCCTGGGCCGCCAAAGCTCATATTGATCACATCCACTCCGTTTGCAATGGAGTAGAAAATGGCATCCAGGATGGCTTCGGAGGTGAAATCATCGTTCCCGAGGCGGACCGGGATGATGTAGGATGTGTTAAAGCTTGTCCCGGCAACGCCTGTCCGGTTGTCTGTAACAGCCCCCAAAATGCCGGCTACATGTGTTCCATGGCCGTCGCGGTCTATATAATCGTTTGGATCAGCCGAACCAAAGTTGATTGGATTGATAATCTTCTCCCTCAAATCGGGATGATTGGGATCGATGCCTGTATCCAATACCGCAGCTCTCGCTCTTGAGCGGAGGTTCTTTACTTTATCAAAAGCGCGTTCCGGCTTGATCCTCCGCAGGCCCCATTGGCCTTGCGGGCCATCGCTTGTTGTGGGTGCAGGTTCAAGGTAATAGGGATCGTTTGGGATGCAGGAGGGCTGGCGCAGATAGTTAAAGTCCACGAATACGACGTCCGGCAGGTGGAGATACAGTTTGCGGTACTTTTTCTCCTCCCCTTCCGGCACTTCGATGACATCTACATTGATTTGGGGATATCTTTTAACGATTTTTGTGCCCAGCTTCCTGTGGAGCTTGTCCTTGGTGATGGCAGATACCTGGTCCCGGAAGCCAACCAGTAATTTTCCTAAATTTATCAAAAGCTGTCCCTGCCTTTAATTTTTTCTATATGCTATTCAGAAAAAATGAGACAGGCACGGCGGGGGACAGGGGAAACTTGTCCCGACTTTGCTTGATAAAGAGAAGGGAAGGGCTGATCCTCCGTGCAGTGCGAGAGGAGAGAGCGAGTTTAATCAAACGTTTGATTAATAGGAAAAAATAAAACAGCAGCCCCTGTGGCCGCTGTTTTCAGTCCAGTTATTTTAAGTTTACATGATCCGCTGTTCCGTCGGTCCCGATTACAAACTGCAGCTCATAATTCCCTGTCTCATAAATATAACTTGTCTCCCCGGTCCCGGGAATGCTGCGGATATAATCCGCACTGCCAAGCTCACGTCCGAGAACTGCGGCTGTTATGCCGCCAAGATTATGACCGCGCTCTACATTGGTGCCGAAGAAGCGGATTTCCTTCACGATGTTGTTCTTGTCATATGAAAAGCCATAGCCTGGATTGCCCATATTGGCACCGTAGATGTCAAACGGGCTGTCGGTTGTCCTTGGCATAGGAGCCGGTCCCCATCGGTCCTGGATGTCTGTGCGCGTGGTCTTATGGAGGATGAAGCTTTCCGCATTTCCGGGGAATCCTCCGTGATATGCACTGTCATGAATTTCATGCAGCTTTTTCACCGCGTCCTCCTGTGCTGTATCGTCCTCAGATTCAACCACAGAAGCATGCGCCGGTTCAATAGGGAAGGCTGCGCCAGTAAGGGTAACCGAGCCGGTTAGGAATAGAGCCGCGGCAATGGGAACTGTAGGTTTTTTTGATAGCATAAGAATCCCTCCTATACTTATACCTTCCACCGGTGCAGCTTCTTAAACGATTAATTTTTGCCACTCTTATCAAGCCTGAAGTTAATGAAGGCAAGAGCGGAAGCAGCAAGGGCTGCCAATGCCCCGGCCCATGGCAGGTGAGTGAGGCTGCCCGAAGATACAACCACCCCGCCGAGTGCTGAACCGGAGGCAATTCCGATATTGACGGACACAGGAGTCAGGGAAGAAGCAAAGTCCTGGGCCCCGGGAGAATACTTTTTGGCTAAGTCCATGAAGTATAGCTGAATGGAGGCATTCATGGCATAAAGCATGACCGCGATCAGCATGATGCTGACCAGCCCAAGGAACGCTGAATCCATCGTGAAGTATAGGGAAGCAAGGACAGCGGCCTGGATGAGAAAGACATAACGGAGCTTGCCGATTCCATTATGCCGTGCGATTTTTCCTGCGAGCACATTGCTCAAAATGGAAAATAGTCCATATGACAGCAATACGATTCCATTGAAACGGGCCGATAGGTGCAATCCGTCCTGCAGGATGGGTGTTATATAGGTATAGATGGTGTATGTTCCCGTGAAGCAGAAGATCGGGATGAAGAAAGCGAGCAGAATCCTGGGCTGAGTAAATAACTTGATCGAATCTGCTAAACTGCTTTTTTGGCCCCGCAAATCTCTTGGCAGGACCAGCATGCTGATGATAAGAGCGAGTATGCCAAGTGCAGCAGTGAGCCAAAATGTTAACTGCCATCCTCCAAGCTGACCTGTAAAGGTACCGAGCGGCACACCCATCACATTGGCGATGGTAAAGCCGGCGAAAATCAGGGCGATGGCAGACGATCTTCTCTCCTTAGGCATCACATCATTTGCTACACTCATGGCCAGTGCCGTCAGCACACCGCTCACCACAGCCGTGATGATACGGGAGGCCATTAATAGGGAGAACGATTCCGATAAGGCGCTGACAATGTTCCCGATAATAAAGATACAAAGTAGAGAGAGCATGAGCGGATACTTCGGGTATCTGCTGACAAAGGCTGTGATGATAGGGGTGCCTGCAGCATAGGCAATCGCAAAGCCTGAAACCAGCGAGCCGGCCGCGGCCACGGTGACGCCTATATCAGATGCCACCTCCTTCAGCAGCCCGACAATTACAAACTCACTCGTACCTAATACGAAGGTGAGGAGGGTGAGAGTAAATATAAGGAGTGTATGCTGTCTCCTGAGTGCTGCATTCTGTGCTGAATGATCCATAGATGATACCTCCCAGTATTATTTAAAAATTTAAATATCTAGTTTTTTCGATATTTACGGAAATAAAAAAAACGGAGATCTTTTCCGTTCTTTTCATATCTCTGTGTTCAGAAATTCGGCTAACTGACGGATTGTTTCTTCGTTGCGCCTGTAATACGTCCATTGTCCATAGCGAACGGCCTCTAACAAGCCGGCCTTCTGCATCATGGTCAGGTAGTGAGAAACCGTGGATTGAGAAGCCTTCGCTTTTTCCTGAATATCCCCAACGCAAACCCCTCCCTCTATACTGACCTCCTTTGGAAGATGAGCCTGCTGCCTGGGAAAATGCTTTTCCGGTTCCTTCAGCCACTGTAAAATGTTCAGACGGGTTTCGTTTGATAATACTTTAAACAATTCAATCGGCTTCATGGGTGTATTGTATATCGAATAAATGCGATATGTCAATTTGAGGCAATTAGGGGTGAGGCGAAACTGTACGATGAATGAAATTGCGATAAGTGAATCCGTTTAAATTCAAGCCTCAAAAAGGTAGAATATAAGAAGAGTTAAAAAGGGGAGGAGCCGGCATGATGATCAAACAGCCTTTGCCCGTGCTCGCCGGGGGGATTCTGGCGCTTGCTGCCGCCATGGGGATTGGAAGATTTGCCTATACGCCCATCCTTCCGCTGATGCAGAAGGAGCTTTCGTTTTCCGATGCGGCAGCTGGATTATTGGCTGCCAGTAATTATGGGGGATACTTTTTAGGTGCTATTCTTGCAGGCAGGCTTCCTGTACAGGGGCGGCGCACTGCCTATCTCAGACTGAGCCTGCTTGCAGGCATCGCCGCCACTGCCGGTATGGCCATTTTTGCGGCACCCTTCAGCTGGCATGTGCTGAGGTTTCTATCAGGCATGGCCAGTGCCTTTGCCTTTGTGCTGGCTTCGAGTCTTGTGCTTGATGAACTCGCCGCGCGGGACAGGACCAGCTGGTCAGGTATTCTCTATGGGGGAGTCGGGATAGGAATGGTCCTGTCAAGCCTCGCCATACCAAGCCTGGATCAAGTATATGACTGGCGGGGTATCTGGATGGGGCTCGCTGCAGTCAGTTTATTTCTGTTGGTATTCATCTGGCTGTGGATCAGGGAGGCTCCCCCGCGTCAGGGAGCTGGAGAAAAAGCTGTGCAGCGTCCGCTTCCACCGGTTAAATGGCTTCCCTGGCTGACAGCGGCTTACGGACTGGAAGGCCTCGGCTACATCGTAACAGGAACGTTTATCGTTGCGATTGCAGATCAGGAAGCATCCCGCAGCATTCCGGCTGCCTATGTCTGGCTCGCCGCGGGGCTTGCCGCCATTCCGTCCTGCATGATCTGGTCAGCGTTCGCCCGCAGGTTCGGATATGTTAAAGCACTGGTTTCTGCGATGTTACTCCAGGCGCTTGGCATCATCATGCCTGTATGGTGGCACGGCAGTCCCGGAATATGGATCAGCAGCACTCTGTTCGGGGCGACGTTCATGGGCATCACCACTCTCGCGGCTACCCTGGCCCGCGAAATCCAGCCCCGGGAAAGCAGCCGGATACTCGGGAAGCTGACAGCCTATTATGCAGCTGGCCAGATGGCTGGCCCGCTTGCCGCAGGAGTCCTGGCGGCCCGCACCGACAACTTTGATGCTGCGCTTGCCGCAGCATCCGGAATCGTCTTTTTGGGTGCCCTGCTGCTTGTGAAGGGAATAGGCTGCGAAAACAAAACACAATCATGATGAAATGGGGGTAAAAGAATGCCGTACGTCAATATTAAGATAACGAACGAAAATGTGACTTCCGAGAAGAAAGCACAGCTGATCCAGGGAGTGACACAGCTGCTCCAGGATGTGCTTGATAAAAATCCCGAGACAACCGTTGTGGTCATTGATGAGGTGCATACAGACAATTGGGGGATTGGCGGGGAGCCGGTCACTGAGCGCCGTAAAAAGGGGAAATAGATCGATAGATTAGAACAGCAGATATCTTTCCGTGCTCTAATTAGATATATCGAGCGGACCTGCTGAGGAAGTCGGCAGAGTGACATGGAAGTGAGTCCAATTGAGCAAAGGTTGAAGTAAGAATAATGGCTATGAATGAATTAGTTAATAAAAAAGCCCATCTCAATAAAGAGACAGACTTGGCAAATTAATATTAATATCTTATTTTATGCAACGATATTTCTTTCTACAAGCAGCTCGCGTTGATCTTCCGACGCGGGCTCATATCCTCTTTCTAGCAGAGAATGAATGGTTTTTTTATTTGCAGTCCAGCACTGGATCAGCCCCCAAATGCCAAATGTAATAGGATTTAGGAATACCCATTTTAAAACCTCTCCCCAGTGTCCCCTAAACATTGCAACCCATCCACCGAAAAAGAATGTAGTCCAAGAAAATCCAACCGTTGCCTCTTTAACAACTCCAGCCTTGTTTTTCAGTCTTACCTTTGCCAAATTTACCCCTACCTTATAATAGACTATAATCAGTACAAGAAAATTATAGCAGTGGTACTAATAAAATACTATTCTTTTTCTATTTATTAGATGTTTACTGGGTGATAAGTAATTAGAAAATAACATCTCTATAATTTTATCCGGAGGTTTAATTAGGAGCTGAGAAAAAAGTCCTTCTTTTCAACGGAAGGGCTTTTTTGTATGTATAATCTTTGGACAAGTCCATGCCTTTCAGCGGTTTAACTACTGGTCAGGAACGCCTTAATGATATTTTTATGTATGCCTATTCACTTATTCTTTTTTCTGTCTGAACCGAAAAGGCCTTTTTCCTATTTTCACCTCCATGTCCCCAGGCAGGCCGGCATCCGCCGGCATATCCATAAATATTCAGGAATTCTTAGGAGGGAGCTTATGTCTGGATTTCATCCAGAAAAATTGACGGTACGGCTGATCGAGCCGGCGGGGCCTTTTTGGCCGCTGCTGGGGAGGAAATATACGCTTACCCATTCCGATGTGACGGGACAGCTTTTATTAGATATTGGACTGGTCTATAACTATAAGGCAATCAATCCGGGCCTGCGGGATGAAGTTTTGGCTGCCTGGAAGGGAGGAAGTGATGGAAACCTTTATCTATGGGGCAGTGCGTATGTGGATGGCGGCGAATTCAAGAAGGAGATTGCAAGCTTCCGTTATAGCATTTTTAAGAAAGAGATGAAGACAGCCTTAAAGGGAATCGTAAATGGAGATGCAAGTCTGTATCAGCGCTATCCGGAGCTCCTCTCAGCCCCGATTTATATCCGCTTTCAATCTGTGTTCCCTGAAAATCAAGGCATTTTCTATTATGGAACTCCTCAGGATTACTTAAATGTCTCCTGAAATAAGGGACATTGGAATGCCAGAGTCGTTTATTGTAATTTTCTGAAAACAATTGACACAGGGTAAAATACAGGGTATCTTTGGAATAAAGTATAACAATAAATTGATATTGCGTATATATAACGTAATATAAATTATCCGCAAAGTGAGGGGGAGGCTTTGATTCTTCATAGCTTTGAAACGGAAGACAGGCAGTCTATAGAAGAAATGCAGCTTGATCGACTTAAGCACACACTGGATAAGGCATATCGGCATGTTCCTTTTTACCGCCAAAAGCTGGGTGAGGGTTTCACACAGCTTAATTGTCTGGAAGAATTGAAAGCGCTTCCTTTTACAGTTAAATCCGATTTTAGGGACGCTTATCCGTTCGGGATGCTGGCGGTACCACGCAAAGATCTGGTCAGAATTCATGCTTCCTCCGGCACAAGCGGAAAACCGACTGTGGCAGGATATACAAAAAGGGATATCGAGATGTGGGGGCAGCTGGCCGCCCGTTCGATTGCCCTGGCCGGAGGCGTACCCGGCATGGTGCTGCATAACGCATATGGCTATGGGCTGTTCACCGGCGGACTCGGCCTGCATTACGGAAGCGAAGCGCTCGGCATGGTAACCGTTCCTGTCTCGGGTGGCAACACGGCAAGGCAGATTATGCTGATTGAGGACTTCAGGCCGGATGTATTATGTGCTACACCCTCCTATGCGCTGAATATCGCAGAAACCATGGAGGAAATGGGAAAGGACCCGCGCGGCACCTCCCTTAAATATGGGATATTCGGTGCAGAACCCTGGTCCGGGGAAATGAGAAGGACTCTGGAGGAAAAGCTCGGCATCAAAGCTTGTGACATTTACGGCCTTAGCGAGGTGCTCGGACCGGGTGTCGGCTGTGAGTGCCATGAGGCGCAGGATGGCCTCCATATCGCGGAAGACCATTTCCTGCTTGAGATCATCGACCCGGCCACCCTTCTACCCCTGCCTGACGGGGAGGAAGGGGAGCTCGTGTTTACAAGCCTGACGAAGGAAGCATTCCCGATCATCCGCTACCGGACCGGCGATATTGGATCCATCACAAGGGAGCGGTGTCTCTGCGGCCGCACGACAGCGAGGATGTCCAGAGTAAAAGGAAGGCTTGATGACATGCTGATCATCAATGGCGTGAATGTATTCCCTTCACAGATTGAGCAATGTCTCCTCGGGATTGAGGAGCTTGCCCCGCATTACCAGATCAGAATCATGCAGAGAGGTTCATTGAAGGGGCTTGAGCTCCAGGCGGAAATGAGCGAGTCTTTCTTTGCGGAAGCAGGCAGGAATTCTCAAGCCGTCCGATTCCTGGAGGAGCGCGTTACGGCAGCCCTGAAAAGCCACTGCCTCATTTCCATGGAGGTGAAGGTCCTGGTTCCAAAGACGATTCCGAGGTCAGAAGGAAAGGCCGTAAGACTGATTAAAGGGGACCTCAGCGGGACGGGCGTTGTATGAAGAGATTGAATAGGAGGAGGTTACAGCCGCATGGTGAGTTCATTTTTCAGCGATGTGATGTCAGAGGAAGAAAAGTGTGCCCTTTTTATGGAGCGGATCGAAGCGGGTGAAAAGATCGAAGCAGATGACTGGATGCCCGATGACTACCGCCTGACGCTCATCAAGCTGATTTCCATGCATGGAATCAGCGAGATTATGGGGGCGCTCCCTGAAAAAGAGTGGGTACCAAAAGCGCCCTCTCTCTCTAGGAAGCTCGGCATCATGGCCAAGGTCCAGGATGAAATGGGCCATGGGCAGCTGCTGCTCCGGGTCACGGAGGATCTGATGAAGCCGCTCGGGAAAACGAGGGAGGATATCATCGGCAGCCTGCTGTCCGGAGAGCTGAAATTCCATAATGTCTTCCATATGGAGGCGCGGACATGGGGAGATGCAGGCCTCATCGGCTGGCTTGTGGACGGTGCAGCCATCATCACACAGACCAATATGCTGAACGCTTCCTACGGTCCATATGCCAGGGCGTTGAAAAGGATCTGTGCCGAGGAGGTTTTCCACGCCCAGCACGGGGAGTCAATAATTATGGCGCTCGCGGAAGGCACTCCGGAGCAAAGATCCATGATCCAGGATTCCATTGACCGCTGGTGGGATTCCCTGCTGATGTTCTTCGGGCCGGGAGATGCATCGACGACCGGGACGTCTAAACAGGACATCACCATGAAATACAAAATCAGGACCAAGACGAATGAGGAGCTGCGGCAGGATTTTTTCACAAAATATATCCCGAGGGTCCTCTCGCTTGGACTGAAGCTTCCTGATGAGACGATGCATTTTGACGCATCAGAAGGAAAGTGGAAGTACAGACAGCCTGACTGGGAAGTGTTCAAGCAGATCATCAGAAATAATGGGCCAAAATCGAGGGATCGGCTGCGGCTCCGTGAAATATCCTATCATACTAACAGATGGGTCATCGAGGCGCTGGGCAGGAAGGCTTAAACGCTTCCCAGCCTGCAAAAAGGAGGAGAAAAAGTGCCGGGCAACAGTTTTTACAGCGAGTTTGAGGTGTTCAGCAAGCGCAGCGACACCTCCCCGCTTCAATACCAATTTTCACTGCTTGCGCCAAACCATGAGCTTGCCCTGGTGATGGCTCAGGAGAACTTCATGAGAAGAGAGCCTGCGGCTGATATCTGGGTTGTAAAGAGGGAGGATATCCGCAAAATGACCCTGCCGGAACGCCAGGCGCTCCAGAGGCTTGATAACAAAGATTACCGCAATACAAAAGGGTATGGATACCTGAAAAAGAAGTGGCGTGCCTATGAACAGGGCATGCTGGATGAAAATGAAATCATGTCATGGGGAGGGGAGCCTGGAAAATGAGGTTGACACGTGAAGATGCGATAAAGGACGAGGATTTCCTGCAGGCTGTCACAGAGCTTCTCCTTCAGCTGGCGGATGATGATTTCATCCATGCATACCGCGGCTCTGAATGGCTGGGCCTTGCCCCGCATATCGAGGAGGATGTGGCGTATTCTTCCATCAGCCAGGATACGATGGGGCATGCCGCGATGTTTTATCAGCTGCTTGAGGAACTCGGCCGGGGCGACGCCAATGACCTGGCCCACAGCCGCCCTGCTGCAGAGCGCAGGAATGCGGTGCTCCTCGAGCTGGTGAACGGGCCGGGAACTTATTTGGAAGAGCCGCAGTATGATTGGGCCTTTGCGGTGGTACGGAGCTATTTTTACACAAGCGTAAAAAAAGTAAAGGTTGAAGCCTTAAAAAATTCATCTTACATTCCGCTTGCAGAGGCGGCTGTCAAGGTGAATATCGAGCTCTATTACCATCTTCTGCACTGGAAAACATGGTTCACACAGCTTGTAGCTGCCGGCGGTGAGGCGGGTGTGAGAATGGAGGCGGCCATGATGCGGGTGTATGAGGATTTGGGTGGAATTTTTTCGCTCGGTGACACGGAGCCGGACATGATCAGGCTGAAGCTGATTGATTCGGGAAAGGAGCTGCAGTCACGCTGGCTTCAGGGAATTCTTCCGGTATATGGGACGCTTGGGCTCGTGATGCCGGAGTCGTTTGGCACAAGAAGCGGAAACGGCCGTGATGGGATACATACAGCAGACCTGGCTGCGGCGCTCGAAACTCTGTCGGAGGTATACTGCCTGGATAAAGCGGCGACCTGGTGAGGGGGATGTGCATGGTATCGAAGGAAGAAGTGATAGCAGCCCTGAATTCGGTCAAAGATCCTGAGATTGATACGATTTCCATCATTGAATTGGGAATGGCAGAGGAAGTGGCTATCTCGCCGGAAGGCTTTGTTTCTATTAAACTACTTCCTACCTTCATGGGCTGTCCCGCCCTTGAGATCATAAAGAAGAATGTAAGACTTGCAGTCGGCACCCTGCCGGGAGTCCAGGGAGTGGAAGCAGTCTTTGTCTTCCATCCGCCATGGACATCAGACCGGGTAACCGCCATGGGCAGGCAGAGGCTGAAGGAATTCGGCATCGCCCCGCCGCCCCGCTTCATCAGCGAGACTGGAGAATGGCAGGCTGACTGCCCCTACTGCGGCTCCACCTACACCACAATGGAAAATCTATTCGGCCCCACTGCGTGCCGGAGCATCCTCTACTGCAGGGGATGCAAAAATCCATTCGAGGCGATGAAGCCGGTATCTACACTTATGTAACATTTATCTAACGATGCTGTTTTCTGAAGTTTGATTTGTGAGGAATACATGGTTAAACAAGGTTGATTGGAGTGTAAGGTGCGAGACGCCTGATCTAGCTGTGAACTGAGACCCTCGAGTCATAAGCCAATCCGTCTATGGGGAGAAAAGCACTCCCCATAGTCGAATCGTCTTATGCTGGTCGGGTCTCTGCCTGCTAAATTAGTTGATGCTATAAATATAAAAGTATGAACATGGACCTTTTCATATTATTACATTTAGCAGGCACCGTTCTCCGCTTTTCAATGCGGGACAGGTGGTACCCCGCAGGCGAAGCAGAGGAGGCTGACTGCCCGCCCCGCGCAGGTGGAGTACCTGGAACGGAAGTCAACCTTCGTTCGACAGCCAAAACAGACTTTTAAAAAAGAGGAGAGATTCCATATGGTAAAACTGATAGCCTTATACAAGCATCCTGAAAACAAAGAAGCCTTCGATAAACATTATTTTGAGACACATGCGCCGCTGACGGCGAAAATCCCGGGGCTCCGGAAAATGGAAGTTACCAGGATCACGGGAAGTCCGATGGGCGGAGAAGGCAAGTATTACCTGATGTGTGAGATGTATTATGACAGCCATGAGGCGCTGAAGGCCGGCATGAAGTCTGATGAAGGCAGGGCATCCGGCAAGGATGTTATGAGCTTTGCGGGTGATCTTGTCACAATGATGATCGGTGAGGAACGGGATGAATAGAAGCTTTGAATATATTGAAACATCTCTGATTGGGGAGATCGGCTTTATTGAACTCAACCGCCCGGAGGTGCTGAATGCCCTGAACCGGCAGATGATTGCGGAGATCCTGGCCGCGATGGAAGCCTGGGACCGGGATCCTGCTGTGAAGGTCATGGTCCTTGCGGGCAGGGGCCGGGCATTTGCAGCAGGAGCAGACATTGATGAAATGATGGAAGCAGATCCGGTGATGCTTGAGACCCTGAATCAATTTACGGACTGGGACCGGCTGGCCCTCGTGAAGAAACCGGTGATCGGCGCCGTCCACGGCTTTGCACTCGGAGGGGCCTTTGAGCTCGCCCTCTGCTGTGACATCCTTTTTGCATCAGAACATGCCGAGTTCGGCTTTCCGGAAGTGAAGCTCGGCATCATGCCGGGTGCAGGCGGTACGCAGCGGCTGACCAAGCTTGCCGGCAAAACCAAAGCAATGGAATGGCTGATGACCGGGAGCCGGATATCAGCCCGGGAAGCCCTGCAATTCGGGATGATCAATTCTGTCTTTTCTGAGGAAGTGCTCCTTGAGGAGACCTTCCGCTTTGCGGAAAACCTGGCAGCACAGGCGCCGCTTTCTGTCAGGCTGATCAAGGAGGCTGTCCTGAAAGCCGTGGATTATTCTCTGTATGAAGGGATGCAGTATGAACGGAAGAACTTTTATCTTTTATTTTCATCCGAGGACCAAAAAGAAGGCATGAGGGCTTTTAAAGAAAAACGCCCGCCTCAGTTCAAAGGAAAATAGGAGGTTATATAACGTGTATGAGACTGTTTTATATGAAGTGAAAAATCATGTGGCCTATATCACCATGAATCGGCCCGACAGGCTGAATGCGTTTAATGCAGAGCTCAATGGGGAGCTTCAGGCCGCTTTTAAACAGGCTTCCCGGGACAGCGATGTGAGGGCACTCGTCATCACCGGCGCCGGCCGGGCATTTTGTGCCGGTCAGGATCTTGAAGGAGTTTCCCATGAAATGGATCACGGCGAAGTGTTGAGGACGCGGTATAATCCAATGCTGCTTGAGCTTGACCGCTGTGAAAAGCCGGTGATTGCAGCGGTGAACGGAGCGGCAGCGGGAGCGGGCATGAGCCTGGCCCTTGCCTGTGACTTCCGCATTGCCTCTGCTAAGGCGAGCTTCCTGGAGGCATTCATCCATGTCGGGCTGATTCCGGATGCCGGCAACCTCTATTATCTTCCCCGGATCATCGGTCATGCAAAGGCCATGGAGCTTGCTGTGCTGGGTGAAAAGGTTACAGCTGCAAAAGCGCTGGAACTGGGGCTCGTCACGGCCGTCTATCCCGAAGAATCCTGGGAGGCGGAGAGTTCAGCCTTCGCAGAGCGGCTGGCATCCCTGCCCACAAAGGCGATCGGGCTGATCAAAAGGAATTTGAAGGCGAGCTGGCATACCCCTCTTGAACCATTTCTGGAGCGCGACGCACAGGGACAGAGAATTGCCGGAAAGACCGCTGATCATCTTGAGGGTGTTCAGGCTTTTTTGGAAAAGCGGAAAGCTGTTTTCACAGGGAAATGATACCGCCTAAGGAGCCGGCGATTGTGATGACAGTAAGGAAGATAACTGTAAGACGATGATGTGAATCGGACCCCTATAGATGAGGGGCTGACTGTCATTTGTATGAAGGGGGTTCACCGTGATGAAAAGATTGGTTGTAATCGGCTCCGGTGTGATGGGCCGGGGCATAGCGTACGCTGGCTGTACCGGCGGCTTTCAGACGTCGCTGATCGATGTGGATGAGAGGCAGCTGGAAAACGCAGAGCAGGAGATTCACCGGATATTTGATGGGGGCGTTTCACGCGGAAAGCTGACTCCTTCAGACAGGGACGAAGCCTTAAGCAGGCTCTCTTTTTCAAACTTCCTGACAGAGCATGTGAGGGAAGCGGATTTAATCATCGAGGCTGTCCCGGAAAAGCTGGAAATCAAGAAGACCATCTTTGAAGTGATTGATCAGCACGCTCCCGGCCACTGCCTGTTTGCGACCAACACCTCGACGATGAGCCCGACTGAAATCGCTTCTTTCACCAGACGGCCTGAGAAGGTCATCGCCATGCACTTTTTTAATCCGGTACATAAGATGAAGCTCGTTGAAATTGTCCGCGGCCTTGAAACAAGCGACGAAACGGCAGAAGCCATCAGGGCGGCGGCTGTTCAGATGAACAAGGAGACGGTAGTGGTGAACGAGTTTCCAGGCTTTGTCACCAGCAGGATTAGCGCCCTTGTCGGAAATGAAGCCTTCTTTATGCTGCAGGAGGGTGTAGGCACCCCGGAAGAGATCGATAAAGCCATCCGGCTTGGCTTGAATTACCCTATGGGTCCCTTTGAGCTTGGGGATCTGGTCGGTCTTGATACAAGGCTCAACAATTTGAAGTATCTCCATAAAAAGCTTGGAGAGAAATACCGGCCTGCACCACTTCTGGAACAGTATGTGAAAGCAGGGCGGCTGGGCAGAAAAACTGGACGCGGTGTATATGAATATACTAAGGCTGGAGAATTATCCAGGAATCCCTGATTCTTTTTCTGCAGGAAGTCTAATAAACTGCTAGAGCATGTTTTGAAAGAGGAGTGAAGCGGAAAGTGAGAGAAGCTGTCATAGTGGACGCCGTCCGCACGCCGATCGGCAGGTATAATGGGGCCTTGAGGAGCGTCCGTCCTGATGACCTCGGCGCAGTCGTAATAAAGGCATTGATGGACCGGAATCCGGCTGTCCCGCCGGAGGAAATTGAAGAGGTCGTATTTGGCAATGCCAACGGAGCCGGTGAAGATAACCGGAATGTGGCCAGAATGTCGAGCCTTTTGGCAGGTCTCCCTGTGTCAGCGGGGGGCACGACCATCAACCGGCTTTGCGGCTCCGGGCTTGATGCAGTCAATTATTGTGCCCGGGCCATTCTTTCCGGTGAGGGTGATATTTTTATCGCAGGCGGAACGGAGAGCATGACCCGCGCCCCGTTTGTTATGGCGAAGCCTCAAGGGGAGTTTCCGCGGGGCAATATGGAGCTGTTCGACACGACCATAGGATGGCGCTTCATCAATAGCCGCCTCCACGGCATGTATGGGACAGATTCCATGCCCCGGACCGCTGAGAATGTAGCTGTGAAATATAGAATCAGCAGAGTGGAACAGGACCAGTTTGCGGCAGAAAGCCAGGCCAAGGCCGAGCGTGCCGCCGCATCCGGCAGGCTCCAGTCTGAGATTGTCCCTGTTGCCATCCAGGATAAAAAGGGGAAGGAAACCATCATTGTGCAGGATGAGCATCCCCGGCCCGGAACGACCGTGGAAAAACTATCGGGGCTGAAGCCGCTGTTTGAGGGCGGGTCTGTAACAGCAGGAAATTCTTCAGGAGTGAATGACGGGGCATCTGCCCTCCTCATGATGAGCCGGGAGAAGGCGGATGAACTGGGGATAGTGCCGCTTGCCCGCTATGTTGTTTCGGCATCTGCAGGGGTCGAACCCTCCATTATGGGCATCGGTCCTGTTCAGGCTGTAAAAAAAGCGCTGAAAAGAGCCGGCCTGTCTATTGCGGATCTGGACTTGATCGAACTGAACGAGGCATTTGCAGCCCAATCGCTCGCATGCATCCGGGAACTGGGCATCCCGGAGGAGAAGGTCAATGTGAATGGAGGCGCCATAGCATTCGGCCATCCGCTCGGTGCGAGCGGTGCCCGAATCATGACCACCCTGCTGCATGAAATGAAAAGGCGGGGGACGAGGTACGGCATGGCGGCCATGTGTGTCGGCGTCGGCCAGGGAATTGCCGCCATTGTGGAAGCTGAAGGGAATTCAGAATGAAGAATATAGAATATACAGCCCAAAATCATATCGCCGTCATTACTCTCAATCGTCCGCATGCCTTGAACAGCCTTGATTATGAAATGCTGACAGAGCTCGGACAGATTGTTGAAAAACTCCATACGGACACCTCTATCCGCGCCGTCATCTTTACAGGGGCGGGAGACCGGGCTTTCTGTGCAGGAGCGGACCTGAAGGAGAGGAAGGATTTATCGGAGGCTGGTGTGCGCCGGAATGTAAAGAAGATTCTGGAGGTCCTGCAGTCGGTGGCCGAGCTTCCACAGCCGACGGTTGCAGCGGTGAACGGAGCAGCGTTTGGCGGCGGCTTTGAACTGCTGCTAGCCTGTGATTTCAGCTTTGCGGCAGACACGGCAGTCATGGGACTCACCGAAGTCAGCTGGGGCATCATCCCGGGAGCGGGCGGGACCCAGAGGCTGCCTCGGCTCATTGGGGAAATGAGGGCAAAGGAATTAATCCTCACAGCCAGGAAGATTACTGCCCGGGAAGCTTTCCAGCTCGGCATCCTCACAGGGGTGGTGCCCGCAGAGGAAGTTTTCGCGGCTGCCAGAAAGCTTGCCGCTGAAATCCTGCATAATGCCCCCCTTGCTGTGAGGAGTGCTAAGCATGCGATCTCAGCCGGCATGGGAACAGACCTTAAAACAGGACTTGCGATCGAGGCAGAAGCCTATGAAAGGATCATTCCCACCCGGGACCGGACAGAGGCTCTGCATGCTTTTGTTGAAAAGCGTAAGCCTGTTTTTACCGGAGAGTGATTCGTGTTATGAATTAAACCAATGGCCCGGGGGGGGGGGGATGTCCACGGGTCTCTTAAGTGTTTTTGCAAAATAGTAAATATACTGATAATATACTCCTATGACGGTTATTTTCCGTTCTACAATAATTTATTAAGGATGACATAGGATTGAATACACGATCAATGATTTTTACCCTTTATGGTGACTATATTTCTCATTATGGAAGCAAGATTTGGATTGGGAGCCTGATCAGGCTGCTCAATGAATTCGGCCATAACGACCAGTCTGTCAGGGCGGCAATTTCCAGGATGAATAAGCAGGAATGGGTGCAGGCGGAGAAGATTGGGAATAAAAGCTATTATTCTTTGACAGAACGCGGGCAGAAGAGAATCGATGAGGCAGCCAAGCGGATTTTCAAGCTGAAGCCTGAGGAGTGGGATGGGAAATGGAGGATCCTCATGTACTCCATCCCCGAGGAAATCCGGAGCGTCCGGGATGAACTCAGGAAAGAGCTGATCTGGAGCGGATTTGGAACCATGTCCAACAGTACCTGGCTGTCGGCTAATAATCTGGAAAAGCAGGTTGGCGATTTGATCGAGAAATATGAAATTCAGCCCTATGTCGATTTTTTTACGGCAGAGTATAAGGGTCCGCATGAGAACCAGAGGCTGGTGGAAAAAAGCTGGGACCTTGAGGACATCAATGCGAAGTATCAGGAGTTCATCAGTACATACAGCCAGAAGTACATCATTGATAAAAACAAAATACAAAAAGGCCAGCTGACCGATGCCGAGTGCTTTGTCGAGCGGGCGAAGCTGGTTCATGAATACCGGAAATTTTTGTTCGTCGACCCCGGCCTTCCGGAGGAGCTGCTGCCGGACAAGTGGCTAGGGAGCCATGCAGCCTCCCTGTTCAGTGACTATTATAAGGAGCTGGCAGAGCCTGCTTCCAGATTTTTTGAAGCTGTCTTTAAGGAAGGCAACGTTCTCGGGAACAAAGACCAGGATTATGATATATTAGATCATCCTTATATTCTATAGCGGGAAGGCGTAAGATGTAGAAACGCAAGTAAAGCGGCCGTTCCCGCAAGTAAACTTGAGGTTTCCGCAAGTAAAATCCTAAATTGGCAAGTAAACGTCCGATTTCCGCAAGTAATGGCTGCATTTCCGCAAGTAACGGGCCTGGACTGCGATGCTGATGACACTCTAACTATATAAAATAATTAAATAGCAGTGTGCAAAAGAGAAATCTACAGAAAATGAATTAAAAAGAATGAAAATCTACAAAAATCATAGAATTTTTATCTCTGGAACAGTTCTGCAGCCTCGTGCAGCCGAACGATGCCGTTTAACAATGAAAGAAGGGATGCTCCAACAGAACAACGTCTGGGGGCATCCTCTTTTTTTATGAATCAGACAGGATCTCCTGCCAGGTTCGTGCTGTATTCCCTGCCTTTTTGGACATATGTATCGATCGATAGCTGGATGAGCTCCAGGTCTCTGCTGCCGATTTCACGGACGGGCTTTCCTGGTGAGCCGACGACAAGGGAACGCGGCGGTATGATTTTGCCGGCTGGGATGAGTGTGTTGGCGCCGATGATGCATTCCTCTCCGATTTCCGCTCCATCAAGGATGGTTGAGCCCATGCCGATAATGCACCTTTTCCGGATGGTACAGCCGTGGAGGATTGCGTTATGGCCGACTGTGACTTCATCTTCAATGACAAGGGGTGAGCCCTCATACAAGTGGCAGGTGACATTATCCTGGATGCTGCAGCGTTCACCGATGGTGATTGTGTCCTCATCCCCGCGGAGGACGGCATTGAACCAGACACTGGACTCCCTTCCAATGACCACATCCCCTATGATATAGCTGCCGGGAGCCTGAAATACAGAGGGATCCACTTTTGGTTTTTTATCGAGATAGGATAGAATCATAGAAAAACCCCTTTTCTGAATTGTCTAACTTTTAAAGTTAGTATAACATTATTTTTACGAAGGAGGGTATTTTTGTGAATCAACTGACTCGGGTGTTAGGAATTCAATATCCAATCATACAGGGGGGGATGGGGAACATCAGCAGCAGCATCCTGACGGCAGCGGTATCGGAGGCTGGTGCACTGGGGACGATAGGTGCCGGGACCATGGGGACGGAAGAGGTTGAAAAAATCATCCTGGATACGAAGAAAAGAACTTCAAAGCCTTTCTCGCTGAATGTGGCGCTTGGCGTATCTCTTGACCCAAAGGACATCCTGAGGCTTGCGGTAAAGCACAGACTGAGCACAGTCACTTTATCGGCAGGCAATCCGGCCCCCTTCATTCCGCGGCTGAAGGAGGAGGGAATCAAGGTCATCGTAGTCACAGCGTCTGTAAAGCACGCATTAAAGGCAGAAGCAGCCGGAGCGGATATCGTCGCTGCTGAGGGCTATGAGGCAGCCGGGATTAATTCCAGTCTGGAAACGACCACCCTTGCCCTAATCCCGCAGATTGTCCAGGCTCTGACTATACCTGTCGCGGCAGCGGGGGGAATAGGCGATGGCCGCGGCCTTGCAGCCATGCTTGTTCTTGGTGCATCCGGTGTCCAGATGGGAACCAGATTCATAGCGACGAAGGAAGCGCCTTTTCATGATACATATAAGCAGAAGATACTCGCTGCATCCGACCATGATACGGTGATTGTGGGACGAACAGCCGGAAAGATCCGGCGGCTGTTGAAATCACCTTATGCCGATGGCCTGCTGCTGGCCGAGAAGAATGGGATCAGCCCGGAAGAGTTCGCCCTGCTGACAACAGAGGAGCAGCATAAGCTGGGGGCGCTGCAAGGGGACGAAGAGCACGGGTTCATGAACGGCGGCCAGATTTCAGGCTTGATCACAGACATCCCATCTGTCAGGGAACTTGTTACCCGCATGGTACAAGAAGCAAAAGGACAGCTGACGGGTGCTTCACAGATGATTTGAAAATGTCCTGAAAGGGGGCATTTTTTTTGTGTCAGGAAACGGCGGCCGCAGTGCCTGTGAACCCGTTCCATGCTCTGTCAGGTATGGGACCCTGAGGAGAGTCTGTAAGCTTCCAATTATATAATTTATTGAATATATAAAAATTTCTAACAATTAATTGACCGCAAATTTAACGTAATGTTATGATAGCGTTGAAATAACGTTATACATATTTAGGGTAAAAGCAGGTGGTCCACATGCGGTCAGGTCTTGCTTTAGGGAAAACTGCCTCGGTCGATATCACAGTCACCAGGGAAATGTTTGCACAGTTTGAGGGGGTGCCGGTTCATCCCGTTTATTCTACAGTATCAATGGTCTACCATATGGAATGGGCTTCAAGGCTGATCATCCTTCCGTTTCTTGAGGATCACGAAGAAGGGATGGGTGGTGCTGTATCGGTCAGACACCTGGCACCATGCACAGAAGGCGCAGCAGTCAGGGTGACAGCAGCTGTATCCGCACTTAGCAGGAATCAGGTGGTTACCAGTGTGAAGGCTGAAAGCGGAGGCATGACAATCGGGACGGGGGAAGTTACACAAATGATCCTGCCCAAGGAAAGGATTGCGGGGATGATAAATGGAAACCAGTGAGGTTCTGAATAAAAATGAAAGCGCTAACATAATTCAGCGCGATAAAGGAGAAAAGTTTATGTTTGAGAAAATCAGAGAGCATGAACAGGTTGTATTCTGCAATGACGAGTCCACAGGTCTGAAGGCTATCATCGCCATCCACAGCACACGTCTCGGCCCGGCCCTGGGCGGCTGCCGAATGCATCCATATGGAACAGTCGATGCCGCACTTCAGGATGTACTGCGCCTGTCGAAGGGGATGACATACAAATGTGCTGCGGCCGATGTTGATTTTGGCGGCGGCAAGGCGGTTATCATCGGAGATCCGGCGAGCGATAAAAGCCCGGAGCTCTTCAGGGCCTTCGGGCAATTCGTTGAATCCCTGAATGGCCGGTTCTACACAGGAACTGACATGGGCACCTCCCCTGAGGATTTCATTCATGCCTTAAAGGAAACCAACTGCATCGTCGGTGTGGATGAAGTGTACGGCGGAAGCGGCGACTCATCCATCCCGACGGCGCAGGGAGTGATTTACGGGCTGCAGGCAACAAACAATGCCATCTGGGGCAGCAATGACTTATCTGGAAAAACCTACAGCATCCAGGGCCTTGGCAAGGTAGGCTTCAAGGTGGCAGAGGTGCTGATCGACAGCGGAGCGCAGTTATATGTCACAGACATCAATCAAGCGGCTGTGGACGCCATCCTTGAGAAGGCCCGCTCAGCCGGGGCCGCAGTGAAGGCGGTTGAAAGCAGCGAAATTTATTCACGGCCGGCCGATGTGTTTATTCCATGTGCCATGGGCGGCATCATCAACGATACCACCATCCCCGAACTGCAGGTCAAGGCTGTTGCAGGATCTGCGAATAATCAGCTTCAGGAAGAAAGGCACGGCAGGATACTCCAAGAAAACGGAATTCTGTACGCACCGGATTATATCGTCAACAGCGGCGGCCTGATCCAGGTTGCAGATGAATTGTATTCCCCCAACAAAGAAAGAGTTCTTAGAAAGACAAAGGCTATCTATAACTCTCTTCAGAATATCTACAGTTATGCGGAACGTGAAGGCATGACCACCATCGAAGCAGCCAATATGTTCTGCGAGAAAAGGATCGAAGCAAGCACACGGAGGAACAGCTTCTTTTCCCATATGAAACGGCCGAAGTGGGCAGTGAGGGTCTGATTGCTTTGGAAAAGTAAGAGAATAAAAGATTGATTGACTGACTGCGGCGGCCGAGGTAAGCCCGGCAGAAATTAGAATCTGGCAGAATGGCAGGAGCTTTACGGCCTCCTTAAAAAGCGTGGATTCACAGGCAGGGCTGGCGCTGTACCTGCCTTTAAGCCGGGCGCATTAAGTTCAGGAGGAGGAGAACATGGATAAGTCTTTTCCGATTTTCCAAGTGATGGATGAGAATGGAAATCTTATGTCCGGCGAGCACAGGGATCTTGTGACTGTTGAGCGGGTTAAGATGTTTTACAGGGAAATGGTTAGAATCAGAAGGTTTGACCGGAAGGCGGTCAGTTTGCAGCGGCAGGGGCGGATCGGGACGTATGCGCCGTTTGAAGGACAGGAGGCATCACAGGCGGGAAGCGCACTTGCGCTTGCGGCTGGCGACTGGATGTTCCCGACTTACCGGGATCATGGAGCAGCCATGATTTTTGGCCATTCGCTCCGGAATATCCTCCTTTTCTGGAACGGGCGGAATGAAGGCTGTGTACCGCCGCCGGATAGAAAGATTTTCCCGCCGGCCATCCCGATTGCGACCCAGATTCCGCACGCAGCCGGCGCTGCCCTCGCTGAAAAGAGGAAGGGCACGAGGAATGCAGCGATCTGCTATTTTGGGGACGGAGCAACCTCTGAAGGAGATTTCCATGAGGGCTTGAATTTTGCCAGTGTGTTCAAATCGCCTGTTGTGTATTTCAATCAAAATAACCAGTATGCGATCTCTGTACCGGTTAGCAGACAGATGAATTCAAGAACCATTGCCCAGAAGGCGGTCGCCTATGATATGGACGGAGTGCGCGTGGATGGGAACGATGTGTTTGCAGTATATATTCAGACCAGCCTTGCGCTGGAGCGGGCACGTGACGGCGGCGGGCCGACACTTATCGAGGCGCTGACCTGGAGGTATGGCGCCCATACGACAGCGGATGATCCGTCCAAATACCGTGACCAGTCTGAAAGTGCCGCACGAAGGACAGAATCAGATCCTCTCCTCCGGCTGGAACGCTGGCTGCAGAATGAAGGAGCCTGGAATCCTGACTGGGTGAAGGCTGTGGAGGAGGAAGCAGGTGCCGAAATCGATGCGGCCATCCTTGAAATGGAGAGCTATCCGGCAGCCGATCCTGCTGTGATCTTTGACTATGTATTTGAAAAGCCGACATGGACGATTGAAAAGCAGAAGAACGCCTATCTTGAGCTGGCCGGGGAGGGATCGCTGTGAAGACGGCACAAAAGGTAAGAACACTGACTCTCGTGGAAGCGGTGAGAGATGCACTGGATGTTATGCTTTCGGAGCATGAGGATGTGATTGTGCTCGGTGAGGACATCGGTGTGAACGGCGGGGTGTTCCGGGCTACCGAGGGGCTGCAGGAAAAGTACGGATATGAGCGGGTGATGGATACTCCCTTGAGCGAGGCCGGCTTTGTCGGTGCAGCAATCGGCATGGCAGCAGGCGGCTTCCGCCCAGTCGTCGAGATTCAGTTCCTTGGCTTCATCTACCCGGCTTTCGAACAGATTATGACTCATGCCTCAAGGCTCCGGATGAGAACGCTCGGCCATTATTCTGTACCGATGGTCATCCGGGCTCCGTATGGTGCGGGTGTCCGGGCACCTGAGATCCATTGTGACAGCACGGAATCCCTGTTCACCCATATGCCGGGAATCAAGGTGGTCTGCCCGTCCAGCGCTTATGACGCGAAGGGCTTGATGATCTCTGCCATTGAAGATCCGGATCCCGTATTGTTCCTCGAGCCGATGAAGAGCTATCGCTCGGCAAGGGATGAGGTTCCCGAAGGCAGGTATCTGGTGGAGATCGGGAAAGGGAGGAAGCTTACCGAGGGAAGCGATGTGACGGTGGTCTGCTGGGGAGCGATGGTGCCTGTCGCGATGAAGGCGTGCCAGGAAATGAAGGAACAGGGAATTGAATGTGAGGTCCTGGATTTGCGAACATTGTATCCTCTTGACCGGGAACTCATCATAGAATCTGTCCAAAAAACGGGGCGTACCGTGATTGTCCATGAGGCGCATTCCACGGGCGGCACAGGGGCTGATATCATCAGCCTGATCAATGATGAAGCCTTCCTCTATCAGAAAGCACCGGCAGAGAGAGTCACAGGCTATGATGCCCCCGTCCCTTACTTTGGCTTCGAGGATCATTATCTGCCGACACCTGAGCGGGTGGCTGCGGGGATAAAAAAAGTGATGACGTTTTAGGAGGTGTCCGCGTGGTTGAAGTAAAGCTCAGCGATATAGGCGAAGGAATGACAGAGGCTGCTATTAATTGCTTCCTGGTTAAGGCGGGGGATGTGGTCAAGGCGGATGAACCGCTGGTGGAGGTCCAGACAGATAAAATGACTGCGGAAATTCCCGCTCCCCGGCCGGGCATTATCAAAAACATTCTTATAGAAGCAGGCCAGTCGGTCAAGGTCGGCACGACCCTGCTTATCATGGAAGATTTGCATGAACCATCCGGCGCCCAGTCAGAACCAGAATATTCTTTTCCAAGCAAGCAATCCACAGGAATATCCGCTCCCCTACAGCCGCGCTCAGTGCCGGAAAGGATTCTGGCTTCTCCTTATACAAGGAAAATAGCCAGGGAGCTTGGCATTGATTTAAACGCTGTACAAGGATCTGGGCCTTCAGGAAGGATCCTTGATGAGGACGTGCTCGCACTGTCGGAGGCAAAAGGACCTGTAATCAAGGAAGAAAAGAGTTCCTCAGCAAAGAAGGAAATTCGGGAGTTTTTTCAGAGAAAGAATGCGGGTGATGACATTATTCCATTCCGCGGGCGCCGGAAACAAATTGGAAAAGCGATGGCCTCCTCGGTCTATACCATTCCCCACTGCACGCATTTTGAGGAAATTGATGTAACCGGGCTGATGGAAATCCGGGAGGAGCTTAAGGCTTCAGGCAGGCCGGTTTCAGCTTCCTGTTTCTTTATTAAAGCATTATCCATTGCGCTCAAAGAGTTCCCGGTCTTCAATGCAGAACTGAATGAAAAGGAAGAAAAAATCAGGCTGATCAAGGATCATCATATCGGGATTGCCGTGGACGCGCCCGAGGGGCTGATCGTGCCTGTCCTCCGGCATGTGGAAAAAAAGAGCCTGCGGGTTATCGGGGAAGAAATGAAGGAGCTGACCCGCCGCGCCTTGGAAGATAAGCTTTCTGTGAAGGATATATCAGGCGGCACGTTTACCATCAGCAATGTTGGCCCGCTCGGCGGCAGCATCGGGGCGACCCCAATCATCCAGCATCCCCAGACGGCCCTCGTTTCTTTCCATAAGACGAAAAAAAGGCCTGTGGTGACAGATCAGGATGAAATTGCCATCCGGTCCATCATGAACATCTCCATGTCATTTGATCACCGGGTGGCAGACGGTGCTTTGGCCGTAAAATTCACAAACCGGTTTGCCGAACTGATAGAAAACCCAAAAATGCTTTTCCTGGAGCTGATTTAAATGGTGGTAGGTGAATTGGCGCACGAGAAGGATCTTGTGATCATCGGCGGCGGACCGGGGGGATATCACGCCGCGATCAGGGCTGCGCAGCTTGGCAGCCATGTCACCCTCATAGAAAAAGAAAATTTGGGTGGAGTCTGCCTTAATAAGGGCTGCATTCCATCCAAAGTATTTTCCCATGGAGCAGAACGCCTGGCTTCTGCCATGGATCACGAACAGTGGGGCATCATGGCGGAAAATCTCCGTTTTGATCTATCATGTCTAATCCAGCGGAAAGACGAGACAGTAAGCCGGCTCCGTTCAGGTGTGGAGGCCCTCTGCCGTGCCAATAAAATTGAAATGATAAAAGGAAATGCATTTTTTGTCTCCCCGGATAAGGTGGGAGTGGAAAGTGAAAACAGCTATGAGGTCTTCCGGTTCAAGCATGCCATCATTGCAGCCGGCGGCAAGCCGGAAGCTCCCCCGTTCATCCAGGCTGAAAGTCCGCGTGTCCTTGACCCCTGGACGATTACAAACCTCGGGGAAGTGCCGGAGCGGCTGATTGTTTATGGCAGTGATTACATTGCGCTCGAAATGGCGATGAACTTCCGGATATTTGGTTCAGAGGTTTGTCTGATCCTGGATGAGGGCAAATCAGACTTCCCATTCGATTCATCCATCAACAGGGAACTGAGGCGCATCCTGAAGAAAAAGGGAATTGCTGTTGAGGCTGGGTGCGGGGCAGAGCGTGCTCAAGTCTCCGAAACAGGCGCCGCTGTGCATCTCTCTGGAAAAAAAGGCATAAAGGTGATCGAAGGGAGCCATCTCTTTTACACATCTATGATCAGGCCGGAACTGGAGGAATTGGGGGCTGTAAGGATCGGGCTTGCCGTGACTCCGGACGGATATCTCAAAGTCGACAGGACTGGTAGGACCTCGCTCCCGGGCATCTTTGCTGTCGGCGACATTACTCCAGGCGTGAAGCTCGCAGCTAAAGCAATAAAACAGGGAAAGACTGCGGCTGAAACCATTGCAGGGCGGAACACCGAGAATGATTTCCGCTTCCTTCCTTATACCGCAAGGACCCGGCCGCCGGCTGTAAGGGCAGGCTTGACGGAAGAGGAGGCCATGGACCAGGGATATGACACGGGCACAGGGGAGTTTGCGTTCAGTGCCAGCGGTTATGCAGAACTGACCGGGAGAAAAGAGGGAATCGCCAAGCTTGTTTTTGACAGGAAGACCGATATCCTCCTTGGAGTCCATATGATCGGTGAAGGCGCAATGGAACTTGCCTCCGCCGGAATCCAGGCGCTTGAGATGGCTGCCCGGGATGAAGATCTTATCTTTCCATCCTGTCCCCACCCTGCCCTTGGTGAGGCATTGCTCGAAGCAGCGGAAGCATTTAAAGGGGAGAGCATCCATACCATGCCGAAAAAGTCGAAAATGGCTGTAGAGTAATCTTCA
The DNA here is from genome assembly GCF_046237605.1 of Paraperibacillus marinus. GTDB lineage: Bacteria > Bacillota > Bacilli > Bacillales > DSM-1321 > Paraperibacillus > Paraperibacillus marinus. Next base: position 344,428 of record NZ_CP143542.1, read on the forward strand.
TCGCATCAAAGCTTTATAGCTTTACATCACATTCTTGAGGAGTCAAAACCTGCTGCGTTAAAATATATTTGAATATTCAAAAAATAATAGGAGGGATTTTTATGCAAGAGAAAGCAATGGCGCCGGAAACGGCAGTTGAGGATTTTTTTCCGGTAAAAGAAGTGGATTATCTGGAAATCTATACAGGAAATGCAAAGCAGGCTGCTCATTTTTTCAGCACAGCCTATGGATTTAAGGCTGTTGCTTATTCGGGGCTTGAAACAGGAAATCGGGAGACGGTATCTTATGTTCTGCAGCAGAGGAGGATCCGGCTTGTGATCACCGGCTCCCTGAATGAAAGCACCCGTGTTTCATCCTTTGTCAAAGCGCATGGAGACGGAGTCAGGGATATCGCTCTCACTGTTGATGATGTGGAGAAGGCCTATAGTGAAGCGGTCAGCCGCGGTGCAATCGAAATCCAGCCGCCTTATCAGATTAAAGATGATTACGGGGTCGTCAAAAAAGCGGTGATCGGTACATATGGAGACACCATCCATACCCTTGTGGAAAGAAAGGATTATAAAGGGCCGTTTATGCCGGGATTTGAGGCCTATCAATCTCCCGTCCCGTGTAAGGATGCCGGCTTTATCGGTATAGACCATGTTGTCGGCAACGTTGAGAGGATGGAAGAGTGGGTGGAATACTACAGCAAAGTGATGGGCTTCAAAGAGATGAAGCACTTCTCGGATGAAGACATCAGCACCGAGTATTCAGCCTTGATGAGCAAGGTCATGCATAATGGCGGCCGGATTAAATTTCCGATCAACGAGCCGGCTGAAGGGAAGCGGAAATCGCAGATCCAGGAATACCTGGAATTCTATAACGGTCCCGGCGTACAGCATCTGGCCATCCTGACAGAGGACATAGTTGGAACTGTGGCAGCACTCCGCGAGAACGGAGTGGAGTTCCTGTCCACCCCCGATTCCTATTATGAGATGCTCTCGGAGCGTGTAGGCGAAATTGATGAAAAAATTGAAAAACTGAAGGAACTCAGCATTTTAGTGGACCGCGATGATGAAGGCTATCTGCTTCAGATCTTCACGAAGCCGATTGTAGACCGGCCGACTCTCTTCATTGAAATCATCCAGCGGAAAGGTGCAAGGGGCTTTGGTGAAGGGAACTTCAAAGCCCTGTTTGAATCGATCGAACGGGAGCAGGCAAGGCGCGGCAATCTATAAGGCTGCAGGCGGATGAGGGGGCAGGGCCCCCTTTTCCGTTTATCAGGATGGAGGGATAAGGAATGAAGATCGAAGTCCGTCCGGAGCTTAAGGGAATCAAGCCGTATGAACTGGGACAGACGATAGAAGACATAAAGCGGCTTTACGGAATCAAGACTGTCCGGAAGTTGAGTGACAATGAAAATGTGTATGGCACATCAAAATCCGCCGCAGCTGCAGCAGCGGAGGCGGCCCGGAATCTGTCATTATATCCTGACGGGGCAGGAGCGCTCTTAATCAGGCGCCTTGCTGAACATTACGGAATAAGCGAAAAATATTTTCTTCTGTCAAATGGGTCAGAGGAGATCATCCGGCTCCTGGTCCGTGCCTGTATCACCAGGGGAGATGAGGCGGTGATGGCATCACTCACCTTCCCGCGCTATCAGACAAATACAGAGATAGAGGGAGGCCGGGCTGTCACCGTCCCGCTCATGGACGGGCGCCATGACCTTGCCGGCATGCTTGCAAGCGTAACTCCCCGGACAAAGATGATCTTTGTCTGCAATCCCAATAATCCAACAGGAACCATCGCCGGCCGGGAGGAGCTGCAGTCATTCATCCAGGCGGTGCCTCCGCATATTCTGATCGTGATGGACGAAGCTTACTGTGAGTACGCAGACAGTAAAGAATATTTAAATACCCTCCCACTCATCCACACCGTGCCCAACCTAGTCATCTTAAGGACGTTCTCCAAAATCTACGGACTTGCCGGACTTCGCATTGGCTATGGAATCATGTCAGAAGCCATTGCGGCAGAGCTTCATAAAGTAAGGGATGTATTCAATGTGAACGCCCTTGCCCAGGCAGCTGCCGCCGCGGCACTCGATGATCAGGAATTTATTGGGGAATGTGCCGAAAAAAACAGGACTGAGAGAGGTTATCTTCAAGATAAATTGCAGTGCCTTGGAATCTTGAGCTTCCCTTCGCAGACGAACTTCCTGTTTGCATTCGGGCAGGAGCCTGTGATACCGGTGCTCATGCGAAATGGTGTGCTGGTCCGCAGAATTCCATTCCAAGGATATAAAGAAGCTTTCAGGATCACGCTTGGAACAAGGGAGGACCATGACCATATTGTGGATGTACTCACAAAGCATCTTGGAGAGCGGGGTGTGCAGGGATGGAGCTGAATCCAGCAGCACTCCAGTGGCGGGAGGCGTATAAGCTGTTAACAGGATCCATCCTTCCCCGTCCGATTGCCTTCGTTTCAACCAGAAGTGAAGACGGGACAGATAATCTGGCCCCTTTCAGTTTTTTCACCGCCATTTCGGCTGATCCGATGATGGTTTGTTTTTCACCCATGAGGCGGGGGACGGATGGCATGAAAAAAGATACGCTTGCCAATATCGAAGCCACAGGGCAGTTCGTGATCAATATTGTGGGAGAGGATATCATTCAGCAGGTTAATGAATGTGCTGCGGAATTTTCTTCAATTATTGATGAGTTCGAAGCTTCCGGCCTTGGGAAGGAAGAGAGCATGAAGGTTCAGCCACACAGGGTCAGGGAATCCAAAGTCCACCTGGAATGCGAGCTGTATCAGGTGCTTGACTTTGGCAGCGGGGCCGGTTCCGGGAGCCTTGTCATAGGAAAGGTAGTACACGTCCATGTCCATGACAGTCTATATGAAGAAGGACGGATCCATACGGCGAAGCTGAATCCTGTGGGCCGGCTGGCAGGAGCCGCCTATACCCTCCCGGCGGCCAGTACATTCGACCTGCCGCGAAAGCAGGTGGAATCGTGAAATACATTACCTTTAAAAAGAAGGATGGTTCCATAAAGGCAGGCTGGATCCACGATGGTGCCATGGCTGTTGATATGCACGAAGCATCAGGAGGGACCCTGCCAGAGGATTTGATTTTGTTTATAGAGAATCATGACAACCTGGGAGATGAGCTTGCGGCTTGCAAGGGGGCGGCGGAAAAAGGAATCGGCAGTTACCGACTGGAGGATATTGAACTGCTCGCACCGCTTCCCTTTCCAAAAAGCATCAGGGACTTCTACGCATTTGAGCAGCACGTTAAAACGGCCAGGAAGAACCGGGGGCTCGGGATGATTGAAGAATGGTATGAAATCCCTGTGTTTTATTTTACCAATCATCTGGCAGTCAAGGGCCCGGGTGATGCGATTTTGCGTCCGAAGGATTGTTTCCGGCTTGATTATGAACTGGAGATTGCTTGTGTGATCGGCCGTCAGGGAAGGAATATCGGAGCGGGGGAAGCGGAGGATCATATTTTCGGATTTTTCATCATGAACGACTGGAGTGCCCGGGATGTCCAGCAAAAAGAAATGAAGGTGGGCCTTGGTCCGGCCAAGGGTAAGGATTTTGCTACATCCCTCGGTCCCTATATTCTGACGAAGGACGAACTCGAATCGAAGCGGGCAGGGAAGGGATTCGACCTGACGATGAAGGCACGGGTGAATGGCCGGGAGCTCTCCATTGGAAATATGAAGGATTTGTATTACTCATTTGGTGAGATGATCGCCAGGGCGTCGGCAGGTACGACATTATATCCGGGGGAAGTGATTGGCTCCGGCACGGTGGGGACCGGCTGCATCCTGGAGCTTGGCACCGGGGTCCACCGCTGGCTTGAGCCTGGGGATAAGGTGGAGCTTGAGATTGAAAAGCTCGGTGTATTAACGAATACCATATCTGAGGAATAGAGGGAGGGTGAAATCATGTATTATCGTACGCTTGGGAATATTCCAAGAAAGCGCCATACCATCTTCCGGAAAGAAGATGGATCGCTTTACAGGGAACAGGTTATGGGGACAAAGGGATTCTCAGGGACTCAGTCCATCCTGTATCACCATCATATGCCGACTGAGGTGGCATCTTCTGAGCTGATCGGCCCGTATCTTCCGCATTACGAGGAACCGGGGCCGCTCAGCCACAGGCACTTTTTTACAGATCAACTTCAAAAAAAGGGCGACAGTCTGGGCGGACGGGAATATATTCTGGGCAATGATGATCTGCTGATTGGAATGCTGCATCCTGAAAAATCAATGGACTCTTACTACCGGAATGGAGACGGCGATGAAATGCTGTTTATCCACCATGGCTCAGGGACTGTCGAAACGATGTTTGGATCGATCAGCTACCGGCCCGGTGATTATATCATCATTCCGATAGGGACTATCTACAGGGTGGTGCCCGGGACAGATGAGACCAAGATCCTTTTTGTGGAGGCGTTCAGCCAGATCACTACTCCGCGCAGATACCGGAATGAATACGGCCAGCTGCTGGAGCACAGTCCGTTTTGCGAACGGGATCTCCGCGGTCCAGAGAAATTGAACACCTTCACAGAGAAGGGTCGGCATGAGGTGATCACGAAAAGCAGGGGCTTCCTGCACCGCCATGTGCTGAATCATCATCCGCTTGATGTGGAAGGCTGGGACGGCTATCTCTATCCATGGGCCTTCAATATTGAGGATTTTGAACCGATTACGGGCAGGGTCCATCAGCCGCCGCCTGTCCATCAGACTTTCGAGGGCCATAACTTTGTGGTCTGCTCCTTTGTCCCAAGGCTGTATGATTACCATCCCGAAGCAATCCCTGCCCCTTATTATCACAGCAATGTAAACAGTGATGAACTGCTTTATTATGTGAAAGGAAACTTCATGAGCAGGAAGGGCGTCAAGGAAGGCTCCATCACGCTCCATCCGAGCGGAATCCCCCATGGTCCGCATCCAGGCAAAACAGAAGGCAGCATCGGCAAAAAAGAAACTCTCGAACTCGCTGTCATGATCGATACATTCAAACCGCTGAAGATCGTCAAAAATACAGGGAGCATAGAGGATAAGAAGTATATGTATTCCTGGATTCATTGATAAGATAAGGCCCTTTACTAAAGCGTTTGTTTTTATGAGTTCTGTGAGGAGATTAGATTATTAAACAAGTTGATTGGAGCGGAAGGCGAGTGCCTGCAGCGGAAATCAGCTTCCTTATTCAAAAAGCCGCACTGTATGCGGAAACAGCCTAAGATAAAAAAGCCGAAATGCCCGCGCACAAGACGGGCATTTCTTTATTTTTACCTAAGGCGGAAATAATTGTAATAAGTCATGGGTGGATGGGCCATACTAACTCCTTGAAGACACCGTATCCACCAGCCGAGGAGGAATGCCTTTATGCCAGATAAACCGACCATTACGTCATCTGAACTGGGAGCCCTGTGGCTTACCTATCAGCAAAAGACGATGATATCCCGGATGCTCGAGTATTTCATTGAAAAAGCAGATGAAGAAACTGCCAAAGAAATCATGAACGGACTTTATAATGAGATTAAGCCCTTTTTAACAAAGATTGAAGAGATGTTTCAAGACAGCGGGGCTGTCGTACCGAGAGGATTCACAAAAGAGGATGTATTCACAGATGCTGCCCCGCTGTATGATTACGGATTTGACATAATGTTTCTCCGGATGATCAAGGAAATCAGCATGGCCATGCACGCCTTGAATATCACCATGTCCTACCGGGAGGATATTATCCTGTTATTCAGGGACCTGACTGGCCTGACTCAGAAGTATTATAATGATTGTACTCAATACTTGCTGGAGCGGGGGATGCTGATGAGGTCGCCTTACGTGACGATGCCAAAGGAAATTGAATTTGTTGAAGATACACATTACCTCGCCGGGATTAATCCATTTCAGCAGAGGCGAGTATTGAATACAGTAGAGGTCGCCCAGCTGTATCATGCACTCGAATCGAATGTCACCGGAATGCAGATGATCCTCGGCTTTGCCCAGGCTGCCAAGGAGCCTGAAGTAAGCAAATATTTCTTGGAAGGTGCAGACCTTTCCAAAAGCATAATCAAAGAACTCAGGGATATTTTCCTGGACAGCGACATCCAGGTGCCTGGGCAGGCTGGAGGCCTTGCAACGAGGTCGACAGAATCGCCATTTTCAGACAAGATTATGCTTTATTGTGTGAGCCTGTTTTCGAGTTTTTCCATCGGCGGAAATTCGCTCGGAACCGCATTCAGCCTGCGGCATGACCTGCCGGCAAAAATCAGTATCATCATGAAGGATATATTTGAATACGCCAACAAAGGCGCCAAATTGATGATTAAGCATAAGTGGATGGAGCAGCCGCCGAGAATGGACAGCCGGGATAATATTGCCTCAGAATAATATTTGCCGAGGGCTGGTTCGCGTCAGTCCTTTTTGTGCAATTGTCTTAAGGGTGAATCTGGACACAAAAACAGAACTTCCACAAAGATGGAGGTTCTGTTTTTGTTTACTGGATTCTTTGAAAAAGTGCCGCGCAGGCAGAGTACCTGCAGCGGAAATCCACTTTTTTATTCAATAGGCAATGCGAAAACAGCCTTAAATAAAGAAGTAAGCAAAGAATAGATAGCCTAAGGGTATCATATAAAACTGTAATTTGTATTAGATTACCTTTTACAAGAGACTCTTTCAGGGGGAAGTTTCCATTTTAATCTGCCCTTCTTGTTCGCTGCTTCCGTCAGAGAGGATGGAAGCGGGTGAAGAAGGTCTTATCTTGTTATGTAACCGGTCAAAAGCTGTCGAAATATAGGCTTTTTTCCGCAGTTTATTCTCCTAAAATTTTTTTACCAGTAAAGGAATAGTATGTTTAGGTACTATAGTCTGTGGGTAAAAAGGTTCATATGGCAGAATTCGGTAAATTTTTTGTAGTGCTTCCTTACTGTTTTTGCCAGATTCTGATGTTATTATTGGTGAGTTATTATCCAATAAATTACAATGTAAATGATTAAATTTTAAGGAGTGATTGTGATGTCAGGTAATATCAGATTAACACCTGAAGAACTGCGTGGAGTCGCCAGCCAATACCAAACTGAGAGCGGCAATGTACAGGATTTAGTAGCAAGACTCGATAACATGAGCAGCCACCTTCAAGAGATTTGGGAAGGTGCCTCCAGCCAGGCGTTCGCTGATCAGTACCAGCAGCTAAGACCTTCTTTTGAAAAAATGGCCACATTGCTAACTGAGGTTTCCCAGCAGCTTAACAGCTCTGCTACTGTCCTTGAGGACACAGACAATCAGATTGCAAGCCAGATCAGAGGATAATAACCACCATAATCTAAGTAATGGGGAAGGAGCGCGTAAATCTGTTTTTAGGTTATGGCGCTCCTTTCTTTTGTAAGAGGTGAGGGCAATATACATACAGGTTACAATTGATATGAAGAATTATACTGGCGAGGTATTTGACATACAGTTATCGGATTATCTGCCAATCAAAAAGGTTATCGATATCGTCTGGCAGGTTAAAAGGGTAGGAGAGACGCCGAGGGAAGGATATTGGATAAGGATCCCGAACAAGGACCTGGTTGTACAGGGGTATGAATCCCTGCTTGAGAGCGGCATAACAAATGGAGATAGAATAGAAATCTTATAGAATGGAAGTTCTAACCCTTTTCCATAAGACAAAGGAGTATCAGGAATGGAAGGTAGAAAACCGTCGTATCTAGAAGAACTGACAACGGCTGGGATTAAGCGTGACGGAAGCCACGTCTTTTTTACATTGCAGCGGTCGAGAATCAAGCTGCATGACAGGCTTGAAATCAGCTTTCTGCAGGAGCTCGAATCTCCATTGAAGCGGGGATCTGAAGTGAGTGAGGATGAAGCCGTCATAAAGGTAGAGCTGCCGGAGGGCTATCTGACTTTTGGCCAGATCCAGAAGAAGACCCAGCTTGCCAGGCTGTTCTTTGCCCATCAGGTGGTAAAGAAAGCGATGAATCATGGTGCGCAGAGGCTGAACCTGGTGGTAAGCCCTGAAAATATCGTGGCCGACCCAGGGCTGACGCCGCATTTCCTGTATTACGGTGTGAAGGAAAGCCTGCCTCCCTATGAAAAGGATGAGGAGCGGCTCCTGAAAGAAGTCAAGGCGGCGGCAGCTGTCATTGCCGATGGAAAGCACAGCTTCAATGCTTATTATAAATATCACCAAACCATAAAATTGTCACAGACAGCAAAGGACATCATGGCAGCAGACAGCTTTGCTGCACTGGAGTCCATCCTCGAAGAAGAAATCAAAAGAGTGGAACAGAAAGAAAGCACTTATGCACATATACCCCTTAAAAGATGGAAGATAACCCGTTATTCGCTGATTGGTGCTGCGGTCCTATTATTGCCGGCCATTATTTATATCCTATATTCATTCTTTTTTCAGCAGCCTAAAATGGACGCGTATGTTAAAAGTGGGGAGTATTTCCTAGAAGATAAATACAGCAGTGTGATTGAGGAGCTTGAAGGCTATGATGCAGAAGATATGCCATATGTCGTTCAATATGAACTGGCGTCCTCCTATGTCAAAAATGAAAGCCTGGGGGATGAGCAGCGGGCCGCGGTCAATAATCTGCTGACCCTCCAGACGGAACCGAAATATTTCCTATACTGGATCTATATCGGACGCGGGATGAACAAGGAAGCTGTCGATCTGGCCAGGGCGCTTGAGTTCAGGGACCTGGTGATTTACGGGCTTTTAAAATATAAAGAAGACATCAAGGCAGACGATGACCTGACAGGCGAGGAAAAGCAGGAGGAACTTGATGCGATCGAGCAGGAAGTCGGCCAGTACGAAAAAGATGTAGAAGAGCAGAAGAAGCTCCAGGAAGAAGAGAAGAAGCAGGCAGAAGAGCAGGCTGCCGCCGAACAGGCTGAGAAGGAAGCTGAAGCGAAGGCAGCTGCGGCAAGGCAGCAAAAGGAAGCCGCTGCAGAGAAAAAAGCAGGCGGAGCAGCCGCCAATGCTAAGGCAGAGCCTAAGAAGAAAGAATAGGTTCGTAGAAAAGAGCAATCTAGGAGTTGAAACTGAGTGGGTCTATTATGGATCTTTTATAAAGAGTCCTATCAGCAGGTTAAGGTAGAGGAAAAGATAAATGGGACGTTATCGATCGGAAGCAGCGGGGATCACACTGTCACCATTCAGAGGCTGAAGACGGAAAGCGGGCCTATTGAGCTGGTTCAGGGGAGCGGCGGAAATCTTTCTGTCCGATACTCGGGAGAGCCGCTCGGGGTTGTCATTCCGGGAACTCCCATCACTGTCCATATAGATGGAGCCGCAGTCAGCTTTTATCTGGAAAAGGAACAGCAGCAGGCATCGGTTTATTATATTGGCGGACGGACGGAAATAACCTTTGCTGCTGACCGGGAGGCCGATTTTTCGAAAAAGGGCGCATGGCCGTTCAATAAGGAAACCGGCGGATTCACCCTCGTGAATAAACGGGGGAAGTGGCGGGTTCAGGCAGCCTCGGACAATCCCGTTTATATCAATGGAAATATACAAAGGGGAGAGGCGGTCCTGAGGAGAGGGGATGTCCTGTTCTGGCCGTTCATGTCTGTTTCTCTGCTGGAGGACGACCTCCTGCAGATACAAACTTCGGAGGAGCATTCTTCAACGCTTCCGAAAACTCTGCGGCCCACCTCGGAGATGCAGAAGAATTATCCCCAGTACAGAAGGACGCCGAGAATGGTCTATGACCTTCCTAAAGATAAGGTCTCCCTTTCCTTCCCGTCGCAGGAAACCGACAATAATCAGCGCGGCCTGTGGATGATCATCCTGCCGCCGCTCATCATGCTTTTGGTGATGGGAACCATTGTCATCATCCAGCCAAGGGGCCTCTTCATCCTGATTTCGATTGTTATGTTCATGACGACGATGGTCACATCGACCGTCCAGTATTTCAAAGACAAGGGCACACGTAAGGAGCGGAAGAGGAAGCGGCGTGAAATGTATACCAGGTATCTGGAGCACAAGCGTGCAGAGCTTGAGGGCTTGAAGTCTGAGCAGGCAAAGGTTTTAAACTACCATTATCCTGACTTTGAGAGGATGAAGTATCTGGCGGGATTCATCAGCGACCGGATCTGGGAAAGAACAGCCGAAAGCTATGATTTCCTTCGTGTCAGGGCCGGGAAGGCGGATGTCCCCTCAAGCTATGAGGTATCTGTGTCAAGCTCCGATACTGCCAACAGGGAGATTGATGATCTGGTTGAACAGTCCCAGGCCATGGTCAGGGTTTATAGGAAAGTGGAAAATGTCCCTCTTGCAATCGACCTTTCGGAAGGGGCGGTCGGTTTCATCGGCAAGCCCTCTATCGTAAAAAAAGAGCTTCAGCAAATTGTCGGTCAAATGGCCTTCCAGCACAGCTATCATGATATCCGGTTTGTTGCCATATTTGACAAGCAGGAATATAAGGACTGGGAATGGATGAAGTGGCTGCCGCATTTCCAGATGCCGCACTCCTTTGCGAAGGGGCTGGTCTATGATGAGCAGACAAGGGACCAGCTCCTGTCATCTCTCTATCAGATTATAAGGAGCAGGGATATAGAGGAGGACAAAGAGAAAGTCCGGTACATTCCCCATTTTGTCTTCATTGTCACGAACCCATCCCTGATCTCAGAGCACGTCATCCTGGAATATCTGGAAGGAAGTCATGAAAATATTGGGCTGACAACCTTATTTGCGGCTGAATCCAAGGAAAGCCTTACGGAGAACATCCACACCGTCATTAAATATGTGAATGACCATGAAGGGGAAATCCTCATCCAGCATCATAAGGCAGTACACACCCCCTTCGTCCTCGATGAGCATTCCCAAGAAGGCAATGAACGATTTGCAAGGACGCTCAGGTCCCTTGACCATCAGAAGGGCATGAACAATTCCATTCCTTCGATGGTATCTTATTTGCAGCTTTATAACGTCAAAGATGCAGAAGAGCTGCCAATAGAATCCTACTGGGTCAGAAATCAGTCCTCCCAGTCGCTGGCTGTCCCGATTGGACTGAAAGGGAAGAAGGATGTCGTAGAGCTGAACCTCCACGAAAAGGCCCATGGCCCCCACGGGCTTATTGCCGGAACAACAGGGTCTGGGAAAAGTGAGCTGCTCCAGACTTATATTCTGTCGCTTGCGACCCAGTTCCACCCGCATGAGGTCGGATTCCTGCTGATCGATTATAAAGGCGGGGGGATGGCGCTTCCATTCAGGAATATGCCCCATCTCCTTGGGACAATCACCAACATCCAGGGAAGCAAAAACTTCAGTGCCCGTGCGCTCGCATCCATCAAGAGCGAGCTTAAGAAGCGCCAGAGGCTGTTTGACCAATATGAGGTCAATCATATCAATGACTATACGGATTTATATAAAGAAGGAAAAACAAAAGAACCGCTGCCGCATCTTTTCCTGATATCAGATGAATTTGCCGAGCTGAAAAGCGAGGAGCCCGATTTTATAAGGGAGCTCGTCAGCGCGGCGCGCATCGGGCGAAGCCTGGGCGTTCATTTGATCCTGGCCACACAGAAGCCGGGCGGGATCATAGACAATCAGATTTGGAGCAACGCGCGCTTCAGGATAGCGCTTAAGGTGCAGGATGAGAACGATTCAAAGGAAATCATTAAAAACGGCGATGCCGCGGGTATCACTGAAACAGGCCGGGGATATCTGCAGGTGGGCAACAATGAGGTATACGACCTGTTTCAGTCCGCATGGAGCGGTGCGCCTTATCTCGAAGATACATACGGGGCTGAAGATGAAGTCGCATTTGTCACAGATTTGGGCCTTGTCCCGATTTCAGGCATTTCGGCCAGAATGCAGCAGGGCAGGAAGCAAAAACTGACCGAGATCGAAGCCGTTGTGAAACAGATCATCAGTGTTCAGGAGAAACTGGGTGTCAAAAAGCTTGCCAGCCCGTGGCTGCCTCCGCTTGAGGGCAGGATGATCTATAAAGGACCGGGCCTCGGCAAAAACCGTTTTGCCATCGGCCTGAAGGATGAACCTGAGAAACAAAGCCAGGTTCCTTATGAATTTACCCTGATTGAGGACGGGAATGTGGGGGTGTTCGGCACCTCGGGATTTGGAAAATCAACCACGATTCTCACCCTTATGATGAACTTTGCAACCGAGCATTCACCAGAGGAAATGATTTATTATATCTTCGACTTCGGCAACAGCGCCCTTCTTCCGCTGCGCCAGCTGTCGCATACTGCCGACTATTTCCGCATTGATGAGCAGAGGAAGATTGAGAAATTCCTCACGTTCATCAGAACCGAAATTGAGTCACGCAAGCAGACCTTCCTGGCTGCGGAGGTCAGCAGCCTGAAAATGTATAACAGAAAGGCCGAAAAGAAGCTGCCGCTTATCTTCATCGCAGTAGATAATTTTGACCTGGTGAAGGAAGAGATGCAGGATATTGAAAATCAGTTTACGCAGATTGCGCGGGACGGCCAGTCGCTCGGGGTATTTATGATCATCTCCGCGACCCGGATCAATGCGGTCCGCCAGCCTCTGATGAATAACCTGAAAACAAAGGTCATTCATTATCTGATGGATAACTCGGAAAGATACGCGCTTGTGGGCAGGACTCCGTATCATATTGAACCGGTGCCGGGAAGGGCCCTGATCAAGGAAGACACGGCCAGCCTGACCCAGATCTATATGCCGGCAGAAGGCCGGGACGATTATCAGCTGCTGGAAAACCTGAAGGCGAAAATATCCGAACTGAACGAAAAGTACAGGGAGGCAAGGAAGCCAAAGGCCATACCAATGCTGCCGTCTGTGCTTGGAACGGATACATGGGGCGCCTTATATGGTATCAAAAGCCAGGAAGGCCTCATCCCGATCGGTCTTGATGAAGAGCATGTTCTGCCTGTCTATATGAACCTCAGGATGAACAGGCACTATCTTGTGGTCGGACAATCCCGTAAAGGAAAAACCAATGCCCTAAAGGTGATGCTCCATTCATTGATGGGCCAGCAGCTGGGGGGAATTGGCATATTCGACGCCATCGACAGGGGATTATCCGCCTATGCGGCAAGGGACGGTGTGCGCTACCTGGATAATAAGGATCATATATCGGATTGGATTGAATCGATGGACGCCCTATTCCAGGAAAGGGAGCAGCAATATCTTCGCTCCATCCAGGAAAGTACTGCACATCTGCTGTCCTTCAAGCCGGTCGTCCTGCTAATCGACAGCATTTCACGTTTCCAGCAGACGGTGGATGCGAGGATCCAGGATAAGCTCTCAGGATATATCAAGCATTACAGCCATCTCGGCTTCAGCATGATTGCTGCGGGGAATTCAAATGAGTTCTCGAAGGGCTTTGATTCACTGACAAGCGAGCTGAAGCAGATCAGGCATGCCCTGCTGCTGATGAAAAAGTCGGAACAGAGTTTGTTTACACTGCCGTTTTCAAGAAAAGAAGAAGAAATCCAGCCGGGGTTCGGCTATTACGTAGATAACGGCCGCGAATTCAGGATTCAGATCCCGAAGGCGGCAGAAGAGAAAGAATTAGTAAAAGAGAAGAGCAGGTGAGATAAATGACAGGAAAACTGAGAGGGCTGAAGATCGTTGCCGCCATGCTGATTATCCTGGTGCTGCCCAGTTTATTCTTTACGTATATTGGCCATGAGCCAATGAAGGAAAAAAATAAAGCGTCCAGGCAGATTGCCGTGGTAAACGATGATATCGGCTCAGAATTCGATAAAGAGCCCGTTAACTTTGGCCAGGAAATCGCCCCGGCACTGGAAGAGGAGTCGGAATACAGCTGGCAGGTGGTTTCCAGGAGCACTGCAGAAAAAGGGCTTGTTTCACAGGAATACGATGCCGTGGTATATTTCCCGTCCGATTTTTCCCGGAATATATTGACCTATGATGAAGAGTCGCCATTGAAGGCATCAGTCAAATATGATATTCAAAGCAATCTGGATGCAAAGAACAAGGAAAAGATCCAGAAGGAGCTTGAGGTTTCAAAAAGCAAAATGAATAAGCATATCTCCACTCTATACTGGAGCGTCGTTTCTCAGTCGGTGGAGGATATCCGGAAGAAGTTTGATAAAATCCTGGAAAAAGAGATTGCTTTTCAGGATACCATCTACAACTTCTACAATCCGAACTCAGAAAAGCTGGCTGAAGAAATTGACCAGCAGCGCAAAATGATTGAATCATTATTTGCATCCACAAAGGATGCAGGCAAGGTCTCCGCAGCATCTGCGGCAGATGCCGAAAAGAGTAAGCAGGAAGTGGCTGCCTTTGTTGATGCAGTCAACCAGTATAAAGAATATCAGCAAAAACAGAATGAAGTCTTTGCGATGACAGCGCAGCAGAATAAGCTGATGCTTGAGGAAAGCTTAAGCAAATACGAAACGATGCTGAGCGAAGGTGTCCGCACGATTGCCGACAGACAGCTTGAAGCAAGCCCCGAGTTCCAGACGGATGATACAGCCCTGAAGGAAAAGGTGGCAGAGCTGAAGGAGAAAATTACAGACAGCTCTGCCAAAATGAACCAGCTGTCGGAAACCATTAAGAACTCGACAATCGAGGAGCAATTTGCGAGGCTTGAGACCGTCCAAAAAGAATTAATCACGGAATACAAAAAGGCTTCGAGTGAAGCTGCACTCTCCGAGATTACGAAAAAGCTGATTCCAGAGAGGGAAAAGCTGCAGGGAGCAGCCGCGCCGAATCCGGAAGATCCAGCGAACCCGGGTGTCCCGGATACTGAGCAGCCGCAGCCAGGCAATGGGGAGGCACTGCTTGAGACAATTGCCGGCTTAAAGAAACAGGCAGATAGCCTGAAGGCCCAGCTGGAATCAGATCCGGAAAAAAACCAGGCTGCACTCACGGCCTTAGAAGCCATCAAGAAGGAGATCGACAAAGCCGAGACTCAGGCGGGTGAGCAAAACACGAAATACAAAGAGCTTGAGAACCTTTACAATGATCTTGCCAAACAAATGGAAGACGGTGCTGAACCGCCGGCCGGTTCAGAGGACAAGGTGATTGCGGTCATCCAGGAAAAAGAAAAGGCCATCATGAAGTCAGGCTTATTGACTGAAAAGTCCCAGGAGGCACTGGCTCCGTATTTCAGCGCAGCGATTCAAAATAAGAATATGGAAGATTTGCTGAAATATCATTCGTCCCTGTCTGATTTTGACAGCATGCTCCAGCGCTCAGCGGTTTCAGACGAACAATTGATTGAGGATATCGTTAAAAACCAAGGCAAAACAGAAGATATCCGAACTGCCTTCTCTGTTCTGAAAAGTGAAACGGGTGAATTCAATAACATCCAGGAAGGACTGAATTCCTCCGTTGAAGATGTTACAAAGCTTGAGGGCGATTACTCGACTTACGCAGAGAAGGTAGAAGGCTTTGTGGATAAATACGGGACATTCATCAGTGAAGAACAGGCGGCCATCCTGGCTGACCTTGAAACGATTCAGTTTAACTCTGGTGATGTCACTGGCGAGCTCCGGGAAAATTATCAGACTCCCGAGCCGGAAGTCCCTGCTTCCGAAAATATGCAGGGCGAATTCTTTGTGGCCATGCAAAGCAGTGCCGCCGGAGACATACAGAGGATTTCAGGACTGATTTCTTCTCTTGCCGAGCGGCAGGATTCCATTGAAAACTATACAAGTACACTGCAGCAGAAGGTGGGCTCCGTACAGGGAAGGGCAGACAAGCTGAACAATACCTGGGCGGCCAATGTCGATTCAACCCGCAAGGTAAAGACCGATGTATACAGCTTATTAAACAATACCCTGGTTGATGACCAGCAGAATGGCTATGTATATGATTATCTGGCGAGTCCAGTAAAAATAGACGGAAAGGTGGCAGCGGATAAAACCGTGAATACACCTCCGGTCGTCATGCTTGTGATCATCCTGCTCTGTGCGCTTTTGATCGGTTTCTTCCTGTCGTACTTTACAGGTTTGCAGGCATTGATCCATCTTACGATATTCCTGCTCCTGAACCTGGCTGCAGGATTGATCATCAGCATATACGGACTTAACATCTATCCGCTGGAAGGGGAACAGGCTGTAGCCTGGACCGTCATCACCATCCTGCTGCTGATGGCAGGATCAAGCCTTGTCAGGCTGGCCTTCTATACCGGACCGATCATCGGCTCCATTATCACCGCGGGGCTGATCGTTTTCTTCATCACACCGCTCCTTGATATGGTGCTGCCGAACTTTGATTTCAGCCATCCGGTTTCAAATATATATCTATCCATCCAATATGGAGATCAGGGAGCCTTTTATCCGGCTGCCGCTGTCCTTGGAGTGCTCACTATCCTATTTACGGCCATTCCGTATATCAGCAGGATGAGAGAGCTGAAAAAGCAGAGGGATCTTGCCCATGAGGCGTAAGCCGAGGCTTTCTGCCATGCTCGCCATCCTGCTCATTGCGGTGCCGGGAACTGCCCTTGCAGAGGAAGGCCCTGCACCGGAACCCAATCAATATGAAAAGAAAAAGCTGGATCTGGATACAGAGTATATCCGGGAAGGCTCTCTGTTAAAGGAGAAGGAAAGGCTTCCCGAGGAGCAGAAACTGCTCACTTTTAAAAGGGAAGAAAAGAAGCTGTTCGAAGCAGTGAAAGGCCGGCTCTTCATGAGTGATGCCAAGGTGACGACAGCAAGCTCAAAGGCAGAAAAATTGAACTTGTTCACCGGTGAAAATGCGAGTCAGCCGAAAAAGATAAAGCGGGAGGAACCGGCAGGTGAAGGCACAGGTGCCTTCCTTCCCGTTATACTCGGAATATTGCTTGCGGTATGTGTGCTGTTCTTATTTTTCATCCTGGTGCCCAAGATCAATAAAGCATAAAAGACGAGGCTGCTGATGCAGCCTCGTCTTTTATTTTCTCCGGGCAAAATCGACAAAGCGGAATTTATCCGGTCTGTGCCGTGATTCCGTATATTGAAACAGCCGGGCATCGTCGAGATAAACATAGTTTTTTACAACCACGATATTATGAAAGCCATCAAGATTGAGCAGAAGCCGATCTTCTGCCGATGGTTCTTCTACCGTTATTTCTTTTTTTGCAAAAGAGATAGAAAGCCCGATTTCTGTTTCAAGATATTCATAGATGGAGTTACGGCAGACTTCCTCAGTCAGCTCGGGGACGATCTCGGCACTTAGATAATCTTTATCCAGAATGATTTTGTCCTTATCAATTTCCCTTACCCGGCATACTTCCCAGACTTTCTGCCCCTCTTCCAGTTTCATATGTTCTGTAATGGAGGGGGAAGGGGATGCCAGTTCAAGCTTGATTACGTCTGTCTTCGCCCTGTGCCCCATTTTCCGGGACACCTCTTTGAAACTGACCAGACCTGATACAGGAAAGTTGAATTTGCTGATGTCGAGCACAATGGATCCCTTTCCCTGGACCTTATGGATATAACCATCTTCAGAAAGCATTTTCAGCGCTTTGCGGATGGTCTCGCGGGAGGTTCCATACACTTCTGTCAATTCATTTTCAGAAGGAAGAAGGGAACCGGCCGGGAGCTGCTTTTCCTGGATTTTCAGCGCCAAATCCTCATAGACCTTCATGAATATATTTCTCATGTTTTTATCACCAGTTTTATTTTATCATCATTTGATTACATGATAAACGATAGATTCATATGGGCGCAGCTCAAGCTCGCCAGAAAAGGCGGCAGAGTCCTTATAATTGGAAAGGGAGATGGCTGCATCAGCCGCCGGTTCCAGGCCGGGAAGTGTAAAGGTAGTGCTCTTTCCAAAGAAATTATTGATAACATACAGCTCTTCATTTTGGAAGCTTCTCTTATAGGCGAACACCTCAGGATGGTCTGGAACGAGAAGTTCATAATCTCCCGAAGTGATAATCTCCATCTCTTTGCGGAGGCGGATCAGCTTTTGGTAATGATAGAAAATAGAATCCGGATCCTGCAGGGCGTTCTCTGCATTGATTTCTTTATAGTTGGACGCCGTATTGATCCAGGGGCTGCCGCTTGTGAAACCGGCCTGTTCGCTGCCGTCCCATTGTACCGGGGTACGGGAGTTGTCGCGGGAACGGCTTTTGATGATCTCCATGATCAGGTTTTCCGGCTTGCCCTCGGATTTTAGGATTTTATAGTAATTCAGGGTTTCAACATCCCGGTACTCTTCGATGGTCTCAAATTTCGGATTGGTCATGCCGAATTCTTCTCCTTGATAAATATAAGGAGTGCCCTGCATCATATGAATGACCGTGGCAAGCATTTTAGCTGACTGGGCATGATACTCCCCGTCATTCCCGTAGCGTGTGACGACCCGCGGCTGATCATGATTACACCAGAAGAGGGCATTCCAGCCGCCTCCCTTATTCATTTCAATCTGCCACTTGGACAGGATCTGCTTTAATTCGAGGAAATCGAGCTCAGCAGGCGCCCATTTCTCACCATTCGGATAATCTGCCTTCAGGTGATGAAAATTGAAGGTCATGCTCAGTTCCCGGCTTTCCGGATTCGTATATTGGATGCAGTGATCAATGGTGGTAGAGGACATTTCCCCGACTGTCATGCTGTCATATTTCGAAAACACTTCCTGATTCATTTCACGCATGAATTCATGGACGCGCGGACCATCTGTATAGAACTTGCGGCCGTCCCCGGGTGCTGTTGTTCCGTCATCATCCGGAAAATCCTGATTTTTGGATATGAGATTGATAACATCCAGCCTGAAGCCATCCACCCCTTTTTTGAACCAGAAGTGCATCATCTCATAAATTTCCTTGCGCAGCACCTCGTTTTCCCAATTCAGGTCTGCCTGGGTAACATCGAATAAATGCAGATAATACTGTCCGGTCGTCTCATCAAGCTTCCAGGCAGGACCGCCAAACTTAGAGATCCAGTTGGCAGGAACCCCGCCATCAGAGGCAGGATCGCGCCAGATGTAATAATCCCTGTATGGATTATCCTTTGAAGAAGCAGCTTCCTGGAACCATTGATGTTCAGTGGAGGTGTGATTCACCACGATATCCATGATGACCTTGATTCCCCGGCTGTGAGCTTCGCTGAG
Organism: Paraperibacillus marinus; assembly: GCF_046237605.1. GTDB lineage: Bacteria > Bacillota > Bacilli > Bacillales > DSM-1321 > Paraperibacillus > Paraperibacillus marinus. The sequence goes on from NZ_CP143542.1 coordinate 363,445, forward strand.
CAGCTGATTAAAATCCTCCATACTTCCGTATTCCTCATGTATCGAGTAATAATCACTGATGTCATACCCATTATCCCGCTGCGGCGACTTATAAGGCGGCGTCAGCCAGATCACATCCACCCCTAATTCCTTCAGGTAATCCAGCTTCTGGATAATACCCTGCAAATCCCCGACACCGCTGCCGGTCGTATCTTTAAAGCTTTTCGGATAAATTTGATAAACAGTCGACTTTCTCCACCATTCTTGCAACATTCGGCACCTCCGCGGGAAATGGGGGACAGTCCCCTATTTCCCAAGTTTTTAAATGGAAATGGCAAAGCAGGCGTGCCTGTTTTGCCAATGTTTATGTTTATTGTTGTTGTTGTTTTGGTCTGCGCACTTTTCCGAAGAAAAGAGTGAGTGCAAATGGAACGATAAGTGAGACGGCCATTCCAACGAAGAAGGGAGCCCATTTGTCCGGCACAATCGAGAAGAAGGCTGGAAGGCCGCCGACACCGATGGAAGGAGCAAGCACCTTATTGATGGTAATGTAGATCGCCCCGAGCCCTGCGCCTGTCATGGCCGCAAAGAAAGGATAGCGGAAGCGCAGATTCACACCGAACATAGCCGGCTCTGTAACCCCAAGGAAAGCAGAGATGGCTGAAGACAGGGACAGACCTTTGATCTTATCTTCTTTAGTAATCAGCATCATGGCAAGCGCGGCAGAGCCTTGTGCGATATTGGACAGCGCCACGATCGGCCACAGGAAGGTACCGCCGATAGCTGCGATCAGCTGGAAATCCACTGCAAGGAATGTGTGGTGCATGCCTGTAATGACAAGCGGGGCATACAGCGCACCGTACAGCAGGCCGCCAAGGGCAGGCACTGCGTCAAAGAAGCCAGTAAACAGACTTGTAACAGCATTTCCAAGGGCAAAAGTAACGGGACCGATGACTGTGAAAGCCAGGAATCCGGTTACCAGAAGGGTAACTGGACCGACAACCAAAAGCTTGATGGAATCATGAACACGTTTGTTCAAGAACACTTCAATCCTGGCAAGTACGTAGGACGCAAAGAGGATAGGGAGAATCTGGCCTTGGTAGCCGACTTTCTCGACTTCCCAGCCAAACAGGTTCCAAGTTGGGATTTTGTCTGCTTCCTTAGCTTCAGCATAGCCCCAGGCATTCAATAGATCAGGGTGGACCAGCATCAGTCCGAGGACAATCCCGAACAGCGGGCTGCCGCCGAACCTTTTGACCGCGGACCAGCCGACAAGACCTGGCAGGAAGACGAATGCTGTATTGGCAATCGTATTAATGATGGAAGCTACATCCTTCCACTGCGTGTGGACGTCCACCAGTGATTTATTATCATAGAAAATATCCGCACCTGTCAGGATATTATTGATTCCCATCAGCAAACCGACGGTAACGATGGCTGGCAGGATCGGAATGAAGATATCAGCCAGTGTTTTGACCGCCCGCTGAATCGGGTTCAGGTTCTTATCGGAAGCGGCCTTTGTCTCTTCTTTCGTTGCAGTGCCGATCCCGGTGACGTCAACCATTTCGGCATACACCTTATCAACAAGTCCCTGGCCGATTACAACCTGGAATTGGCCATTGGCTGAAAAGGAACCTTTAACAGGGTCTATATTTTCAAGTGCTTCCTTGTCTACTTTTTTCTCATCGTGCAGCGCAAAACGAAGCCGTGTCACACAATGGGTCGCAGAGGCGATATTATCCCTGCCGCCGACTGCTTGTACAATCTTCTCAGCGTCGAGTCGATTCTTGTTGGCCATATACTATACCCCCATACTAAACTGACTATATTTAGTCTGTTTCTCTAATTTTATTTTTTTCCAAGCACGCCCTTTTTAACAAAAGAGAACTTGTATATACAAATGAAACTGTTTTCATAATAACTTGTATATACAAATACGTCAAGAAGAAAGTAATCGCTTTCTAAATAAGCTGTCTTATTCTATAAGACTGATTTGAAGCGAGTGCCCGCAGCGGAAATCCACTTTCTTGTTCAATAGCCACAATACATGCGAAAACCGCCAAAAGTATAAATCAATGAAACTAACGGACTGCATTTTGTGAATATTGTGTTAATTATCTGGAAATATAAGAGGCTAAAGAAGGAAATTTGTTGGTATTTGGCGAATAGGTACCATTACAACAGCAAGTATTAGTTCGGAGGGAATCTAGTGGAAGAAAGACATCCTACAATCGAAAAAATATTAAACAATATAGCAAAAGTGATGATTGGCAAACGCCATGTAGCTGAATTGAGTGTAGTGGCGCTCCTTGCAGACGGCCATGTGCTGCTCGAAGATGTGCCGGGAGTCGGGAAGACCATGATGGTGAGGGCGCTTGCCAGATCGATCGGCGCCAGCTTCAAACGGATACAATTCACGCCCGACCTGCTCCCCTCGGATGTAACAGGAGTATCCATTTATAATGCAAAAGAACAGGAATTTATATTCCGGCCGGGCCCGATCATGGGAAATATCATCCTGGCAGATGAAATAAACCGCACATCCCCAAAGACGCAGTCTGCCCTGCTTGAAGGGATGGAGGAAGCGAGCGTCACCATCGATGGAGTCACGAGGGTGCTTGAGAAGCCGTTTTTTGTCATGGCCACCCAGAATCCAATCGAATATGAAGGAACATACCCGCTGCCCGAAGCCCAGCTCGACCGCTTTCTCCTGAAGATGAAAATGGGTTATCCGGAAGCAGGCGAAGAGCTGGAGGTCCTTGAAAGGGCACAGACACACCCCCCGATCCATGATCTGGAGCCGGTAATCAGCCTTGAAGAGTTAAGGTCCCTTCAGGAGGAGGCGAAGGCCGTGCATGCAGACTCTACCATTAAACGGTATATCGTTGAGCTTGCCTCGCGGACCCGTGAACATAAACTGATCTTTCTCGGTGCAAGTCCGAGGGGGTCGATTGCCCTCATGAAGGCAGGGCAGGCTTACGCTCTCCTGCAAGGCAGGGACTTCGTGCTTCCGGATGATATCCAGTACCTCGCCCCGTATGTCTTTTCACACCGGATCATCCTGAAGCCGGAAGCCCAGTATGAAGGGTTTTCACCGGAGGGGATCATCGATTCGATCGTTTCAAAGACACCTGTTCCTGTACAAAGGTTTGTGAATCAAAAATGAAAAAAATGAAGCCGGCCATCCTTGCCTATTTGAAGTTTGCCCTGCTGATTGTGCTGGTTTTGGCAGCCTTTGCCTATGCCATGTTCCAGGGGGGATTTGTCAGCTGGTTCGTCTTTTACAGCTTTCTGCCTTTTGCGGTTTATTCGCTGCTCCTTTTTCTCTATCCTATATCCGATTTCCACATTGAACGGGAATTGAACCGCTCAGAGTGCCGGGCTGGAGATTCACTGCGGATCACCATAAAAATGCGGAGAAGGCTCGCTTTCCCGCTGTTATATATGGTGGTTGAAGAGGATCTCCCGGGGAAGCTTGTCAAGTCCGGTGTCCATGTTGAACGGGAGCTTATATTTCCGTGGTTTAAAAAGGAATTTGTCTTCTCCTATGATATCGTTAATATCATCCGCGGAGAATATGACTTCACATCCATTTCTATCAAGACGGGAGATCTGCTGGGGCTTTTTGAAAAAAAGGCTTCGTTCTCCCTCAAGGAAACAGTGCTGGTCTATCCCTCCTATTATGAGCTTCCTTTCAGCCAGATCGGGACTCAGTATAACCAGGGGCAGAATTCGAGCACTGTCAAGGTCCAGCGTGAGGTATCGACCTTGTCGGGAATCCGTGAATACCAGCCTGGCGACCGGTTTGCCTGGATCAACTGGAAGGCTACGGCCAAAAGGTCAGAAATCATGACAAAGGAATTTGAGCAGAAAAAGAGCCAGGACATCTTCGTGCTCCTTGACACGTCGAGGCAGGAAGGGTTCGAACCTCTCATTTCCATGACAGCGTCCATTGTCAGGACCGCGCTGAAAAGGGGAGTTCCGGTCGGGTTTTTCTCACCAGGGCTCATGGAACGCCCCCTGCCGCTCCAGGCTGGGGAAGGGCAGCGCCAGCGGATTTCCCGTTATCTGGCGCGTGCCGAGTACCAGGACAGCCTGACTGTTGAGTCTGTCCTGCAAAGGGAAAACCCAATCATCCCATTTAATGTGTCGCTGCTGATTGCCACAGGGATGCTGGATGAAGAAATGATAAAGAAGCTTGGTACAAACAAGCATGCCCGCACCATCACATTCGCTGTCCTGAAGACGGACATTTCCTTGACGCAGAAGGAAATCAAGCTCCAGCAGCAGGCTCAGCAGAGGGGCATGCATGTGGTATATCTGGGTGAGCAGGCTGCTCTTTCGGAGGTGATTGGATCATGAATGCGGCGTCAGAACGGATGAAGCGGCATAAAGCAGGAAATCTTGTCCTCCATGTACTGGGGTTTTTGCTGCTATGGGAATGCCTCCGGCCGCTGGGGGCATTGACGGATACAGGCAGCCTTGCTGTGTTTGTTGCCTTTGCGGGCCTTTCTATACTGCTAAAATACCTCGGTTTTTCGAGATGGCTCCGCTACTCCATAACAGGCGCATATATCCTTGCTGTGATTCATCATTTCTATTATAAGGAAAGTGTGCTGATCAGCTTGTCATGGATTGTCGAATTCATGGGAAGCCTGATCCGGAATGCCGGGCTCCTTATGGATAGGGATTGGTACAGCATCTCAAACGATTTTAAGACACTGCTGTTCTTCCTTTTCTTGTATATCATGGCCTATCTGATCATATATTGGCTCGTGGTCAAAAAAAGCATACTGCTGTTCTTTCTGATTGCGGTCTTCTATATGACGGTTCTCGATACTTTCACCCCTTATGATGCTGATTCTGCCATAGTCAGGCTGATTGTATTCGGCTTTGTCACCTTGGGGATTCAGACCTTTTACCGGCTTGTCGAAAAAGACAGGCTGGTTTCAGACCGGGCGGCCGCGTCAAAATGGATGGTTCCCCTCCTTGTTCTAATTTCATGCAGTGCCCTTTTAGGATTCGCAGGTCCTAAAAATGACCCTCTGTGGCCGGATCCGGTCCCGTTCATCAAAACTTACTCCGAAAAAGTGTCGGGTGATGGTGGAGGCGGCAGCAGGGTCGGATATGGAGAAAACGATGATAAGCTTGGCGGTCCATTCGAGGGTGATGATGATGTGGTTTTCCTTGCCAAGGCATCATCGCGCCACTACTGGAAAGTGGAAAGCAAGAACTTTTACACAGGAAAGGGCTGGGAGGTGGCTAATGTCGCGAAGGATGCCGTCCTCAGGCTTCCGGAAAATGAAAAGCTTTATTTCTTTGCCATACCAACGGATAAGAAAACGAGCTTCAATGCCACCCTCACAATTAATAAAAAATACAGCCATGTTCCGTATCCGGAGCCATTGGGGCTGACGAAGATAAAGGCTCCAAAGGCAGCCTACTTCGACTTTGATGCAAACAAAGAAAAGGTAGTTTCCTATGGATCAAACGATGCTTCCATTCAGCTTAATAAAGTTACGCTTGAATATGAAGTCCCGCGGTTTGAAGTGGAAGAACTGCGCAAGGTGAACGGCGGCGGGGACGGAGAAACAGATTCCCAGTTAAATGCTACTGACTTTTCAATATACACCCAGCTTCCGACCACTGTACCGGAGAGGGTCCGGACGCTTGCAGCCGAAATAGTAAATGGCAAGCAAAACCGCTTTGACCAGGCGAAGGCCATCGAGGATTACTTCGACCGGGAAGAGTTTGTCTATGATCAGAAAAATGTCCCGTATCCGGATGAGAACCAGGATTATACCGATCAGTTCCTCTTTGAAACAAAGGTAGGCTATTGTGATAATTATTCCACCTCCATGGTGGTCCTGTTAAGGTCACTCGGCATCCCCTCTCGCTGGGTCAAGGGATATTCGGATGGAGATTTCGTAAAGTCGGAAGACGGACAGAGTATCTATGAAATCACGAACAATAATGCCCATTCCTGGGTGGAAGTGTATTTTCCGAATTCGGGCTGGGTGCCTTTTGAACCGACGAAAGGATTCACAAACTCTACCCGTTTCGAGTTTCCAAATGATGCGCGCAACAGCACGCAGGCCGCAGCTCCGTCACCACAGTCTGAAAAGCCAAAGGTCGAAAAGCCGGAACAGGATCGGGTCAAGAGTCCTGCTGCTTCAACCGACTCCGGCCTTATGACCAAGATTAAGGGTGCATTCGCAGCCTATAAGTTTGTCCTGCTTGCCAGCTTGCTTGTGATCGCTGCAACCATTCTGCTGGGTTTCAAAATGCGTGGCAGGTGGATGCCGAAGCTGTGGCTCGCCATTTATAAAAATAAGCGGGAGGAAGAAGATTTCTCCAAATCCTATCCCATTCTGCTGAAGGAACTTAACCGCTATGGACTGAAGAGGCCGGAAGGGCAGACCCTGAGGGAGTATGCCAAATATGTAGATTCTTTCTTCCAGTCCATGGATATGACGAGGCTTACCGGTGTCTATGAGCATATGGTCTACAAAGGGACGGTGCGCGATGCCGACTGGCCTGAGGTTCACAGGATGTGGGAGAGGCTGATGAAAAAAACTATAGCTTGACCCCGCTTCAGAAACGTTGTTAAAATAATCGGGTATAACTGAATATGGATTGCTTCATATATCCTCGAAAATATGGTTCGAAAGTATCTACCAAATCACCGTAAATGATTTGACTATGAAGACAGATTACATATATAGCTGGAATTCTGTCTCTGCAAAAAGAAGTTTATTTTCTGATTGCAAGTCAAACCTAAGGAAGGGTCTCTTTATTAGGTGCAGAAATTCCAGCCATTTTTATATCTGAAAGAGCGGAATGCATGTTTGGCATCCATTTCGCTCATGAAGTACATAATGGGGCACAAGGAAATTCCAGGTGCCAAACGACAACATCGATAGGAGTGGACAAATTGCCAGGTAAATCTGAATTGCAAAATCAAGAAATGATTGTGGTATTAGACTTTGGAAGCCAGTATAACCAGTTGATCACCCGCAGGATCAGGGAATTTGGCGTATACAGTGAGCTTCATCCGCATACCATCACGGCTGAAGAAATCAAGGAGCTGAACCCAAAAGGAATCATCCTTTCCGGAGGACCAAATTCTGTATATGATGAAAAGTCCTTCCGCTGTGACGAACGCATTTTTGACCTGGGGCTCCCTGTGCTGGGCATCTGCTATGGGATGCAGCTTATGACCATTCATTTCGGGGGAAGAGTAGAGCCTGCAAAAAACCGGGAATACGGCAAAGCAACGCTGTCTGTTAAGGAAGGAAGCAGGCTTTTCAAAGGTCTGCCGGAAGAACAGCTTGTCTGGATGAGCCATGGAGACCTTGTAGTCGAAGCACCACAAGGCTTCACAGTGGATGGTACAAATGTATCCTGTCCGATTTCAGCAATGAGCGATGAGGAACGCGGTCTGTATGCCGTCCAATTCCATCCTGAAGTGCGCCACTCGGTGTATGGAAACGAATTGCTGCAGAACTTTGTATTCGACGTGTGCGGATGTGATGGAAACTGGTCGATGGAGAATTTCATTGAAATCGAGATGGAAAAGATCCGCAGTGAAGTCGGAGACCGCCGAGTGCTTTGTGCACTGAGCGGCGGAGTGGACTCCTCGGTTGTCGCAGCCTTGATCCACCGGGCGATCGGCGACCAGCTGACTTGTATCTTTGTCGATCATGGCCTGCTTCGGAAGGATGAAGCAGAAGGGGTCATGAAGACGTTTGGAGAAGGCTTCAATATGAATGTGATAAAAGTGGATGCGAAGGACCGTTTCCTTTCAAAGCTGAGAGGTGTTTCGGATCCAGAACAAAAACGGAAGATCATCGGCAATGAATTCATCTACGTGTTTGATGATGAGGCTGCCAAGCTGCAGGGAATTGACTTCCTGGCACAGGGGACGCTTTACACAGACATCATCGAGAGCGGGACGGCTACTGCGCAGACCATCAAGTCGCATCACAATGTAGGCGGACTTCCTGAAGATATGCAGTTTAAGCTGATTGAACCGCTTAATACCCTGTTCAAGGATGAAGTAAGGGCGCTTGGGACAGAGCTCGGCCTTCCGGATTCTATTGTATGGAGACAGCCATTCCCGGGTCCGGGTCTTGGGATTCGGGTGCTTGGAGAAGTGTCCGAGGACAAGCTTGAAATCGTGAGGGAGTCTGACGCCATCCTTCGGGAAGAGGTCAGGAAAGCTGGTTTGGAACGTGATATCTGGCAATACTTTACTGTGCTTCCCGACATCCGCAGCGTAGGTGTGATGGGAGATGCGAGGACATATGATTATACAATCGGGATACGTGCCGTCACTTCCATTGATGGCATGACCTCTGATTGGGCGCGGATTCCATGGGAAGTGCTTGAGATCATCTCCACGCGCATCGTGAATGAAGTTCCTCATATCAACCGTGTGGTTTATGATATTACGAGCAAGCCGCCTGCAACCATCGAATGGGAATAAAATAGCTAAATACGAACTTTAAAGAATACGGACAATAAAATGTTCGTATTTTTTATTGACCTTTTTGTTAATTCTGGTACAATCAATGGTGTACTTATAAAATAAATATCAAATTATGTCGTATAATATTGGGGATTGGCCCAAAAGTTTCTACCGAGCTGCCGTAACAGCTTGACTACGAGATAAATTCAGAATAGGCCCATTAGGCACTTTTCTATCTTTATCATTAGTCACGCTCCTTCGGTAAAAAATCCGGCGGGGCGTTTTTTGTTTCATACGACAAGTTTTCCTGGGAGGGAATGGGATGAGAAAGTTTTTTGAATTTGACCAGCTTGGCACAAATTACAGAAGAGAAATTATTGGCGGTTTGACCACATTTTTGGCCATGGCTTATATCCTTGTAGTAAACCCGCTTACGCTGTCACTGGCGAGCATCAAGGATTACCCTGCTGATCTCAGGATGGATTCAGGTGCTGTCTTCGCGGCCACTGCCCTGGCTGCAGCAATTGGATCGCTGATGATGGGGGTCATCGCGAAATTCCCGATCGCACTGGCGCCGGGAATGGGACTGAACGCATTCTTCGCGTTCACGGTCGTCCTGACTTATGGTGTGCCCTGGCAGACGGCATTGACGGGTGTATTGATTGCCGGTATCATTTTCGTCCTGCTTTCATTATCCGGCTTCCGTGAAAAAATCATCAATGCGATACCTGCACAGCTGAAGCATGCAGTCGGTGCAGGGATCGGCTTGTTCATAGCATTCATCGGTTTCCAGAGTGCCGGGATCATTGTGAACAATGATGCAACATTAATCGGCCTCGGCGACCTGACAAAAGGTGCTACGCTTTTATCCGTCGTCGGTATTGTTATCACGGTCATCCTTTTGACCAGGGGAATCAATGCGGCTGTATTCGTCGGGATGGTCATCACTGCTGTCATTGGCATGATTTTTGGCCTGATTGATGCGCCTTCAAAGGTTGTTGGCGCTGTCCCGAGCATCTCTCCAACATTCGGTGCAGCATTTGATGCTTTCGCAAATCCTGCTGAAAATATCTTCAACCTCCAAATGCTCGTAGTCATCCTGACTTTCCTGTTTGTTGCGTTTTTTGACACTGCAGGAACCCTGGTGGCTGTTGCGAGCCAGGCTGGAATCATGAAGGGGGAAGTTCTTCCGCGTGCAGGAAGAGGACTGTTCGCTGATTCTATGTCGATTGTAGTGGGGGCAGTGCTTGGTACATCACCGACTACTTCTTATGTAGAATCCACCGCGGGTGTAGCGGCTGGAGCGCGTTCAGGCTTCTCGGCAGTTGTTGTTGCCATATTGTTCGTCCTGTCGTTGTTCTTCTTCCCGTTATTGTCGGTCATCACGGCTCCTGTAACTGCGCCTGCCCTGATTGTGGTAGGAGTGCTCATGGTATCATCCCTGAAGCATATTGAGTGGGACCGTTTCGAGATTGCGGTGCCAGCCTTCTTCACGGTTGTTGCTATGCCATTTACCTACAGCATTGCGACAGGGATTGCAATTGGATTTGTTTTTTATCCAATCACTATGATTATTAAAGGAAGGGCAAAAGAAGTTCATCCGTTGATGTATTTCCTGTTCATTATCTTCCTCTGCTACTTCATCTTCCTGGTTTAATGAATCAGAAGCTTCCTTGCGGGGGCTTCTTTTTTCTGTGCAAAAGGGGCCATCAGGTAGGTGTGAACATCATTTATCTTGCTGGCATTCTGCGCCTGCGCCTTACTCCGCTCCCCGGGCTTATTGTGTTTGTTGCTCTTGTCCAGGTTCCTTTACCTGCATGGGCTGCGAGTAGAAAACTCTTGTTTGTTTTATGCCTTTTTTCCTATCTTCCCAGGTTTGGGGAGTTGATTTATGATGCCTGACTCGCTAACATGGAGATATTCATTCTAAATGGGGTATCCATATGACAATCATTAAGGTCAAAAAAGCATTGAATAATAATGTCCTCATTTCCGAACATCCACTATACGGGGAAGTAGTGGTGATAGGGAAGGGCATTGGCTTTAATAAGAAGAAGGGCGAGGAGCTTGAAGTGTCCGCCGCCGAAAAGATATTTGTATTAAGAAACGAAAACGAGCAGGAAAACTATAAAAAACTGCTTTCTTCCATAGATGAATCCTTCCTTGCAGTGATCATTGAGTCGATCCAGCTTATAAAAAGCAGAGTGAGCGGAGACCTGAACGAGCATATCCATGTCGGGCTGACAGATCACCTGGCTCTAACCATCAACCGGATAAAAGAAGGTATCCATATCTCTAATCCCTTCCTGCCGGAAACAAAGACGCTATATCCCTTTGAATTCAGCATCGCTGAAGAAGTAGTCGAGTTGATTGAAAGAAAAACGGGAATTTCCCTTCCTCAAGCAGAAACCGGCTTCATAACGCTCCATATCCATAGCGCTGCCACCAATAAAAACCTGGCAGAAATCAACCGTCACTCCCAGTTGATTGCTTCGCTGATGGAAGTCATTGAGGAGCAGTTGGCCATAACGATGGACAAAGAGAGCATAGATTACATCAGACTGGTCCGCCACCTGCGCTTCGCCATTGAACGCGTCCTCCAGGAAGAAAAGGTGGATGAGCCGGAAAATATTGCATCTCTGTTGCAAAGAGAATATCCCCTGTGCTACAATCTAGCATGGAAACTCATTAAAATAATGCAAAATACTTTAAAAAAGCCGGTCTTTGATGCGGAAGCTGTGTATCTAACCATGCATCTGCAGAGACTTCAGCGAACTAAATAAATTCTTTTCGTGTTACTGATTCGATCAGGCATAAGTAAAGAAACTGAATTAGATTGTCATGATTATGGGTAAATTACACCTGTACTCCTGACTCCTAAGACATTTCTATACTTATGCCTTTTTTTAATGTCATATTTTGCAAACGTTTTAATGGGATGAAAATCTATTTCAAGGAGGAAAAAAAGATGTTCAAAAAAGCATTTGGTGTGCTTCAAAAAGTCGGTAAGGCGCTTATGCTGCCTGTCGCAATCCTTCCGGCTGCCGGTATCCTGCTTGCGTTCGGTAATGCGCTGCAGAATCCGGTGCTGCTGAATCTGGCACCTTTCCTAAAGAACGACGCAGTCTCTATGATCGCTTCTGTCATGGAAGGCGCCGGCGGAATTATATTTGATAATCTTGCACTGCTATTTGCAGTCGGTGTCGCCGTCGGGTTAGCCGGCGGGGAAGGAGTTGCGGGTCTTGCGGCCATCGTCGGTTTCCTGATTATGAACAAGACAATGGGAACGGTGCTTGGCATCGAGGCAAAAGAGCTTGAAGGTCATCTGGAATATGCAAGTGTGCTTGGAATCCCGACTCTTCAGACAGGGGTGTTCGGGGGTATCATCGTAGGTATCATTGCAGCCTTCATGTATAACCGCTTCTATAAGATCGAGCTTCCATCCTATTTAGGATTCTTTGCTGGAAAACGTTTTGTGCCGATCGTAACGGCTGCAAGCGCTGTGGTCCTAGGACTGCTTATGCTTGTAATCTGGCCGCCGATCCAGGACGGACTCAATGCATTCTCCAATAATATGGTCAATGCAAACCTGACTCTGTCGGCATTCATCTTTGGTCTGATCGAACGTTCATTGATTCCATTCGGTCTTCACCACATTTTTTACTCACCATTCTGGTATGAGTTCGGCCAATATACGAATGATGCTGGTACCCTGGTCCGCGGTGATCAGCGCATCTTTATGGAACAAATTAAAGATGGTGTTCAAAACCTGACAGCAGGTACGTTCATGACAGGTAAATATCCATTCATGATGTTCGGTCTGCCGGCAGCAGCTTTTGCCATCTATCAAGAAGCACGTCCTGAAAAGAAAAAGCTTGTGGCGGGAATCATGGGTTCTGCTGCATTGACTTCTTTCCTGACAGGGATCACAGAACCAATTGAGTTCTCATTCCTTTTTGTAGCACCAGTATTATTCGGTATCCACGCAGTATTTGCGGGACTTTCATTCATGACGATGCAATTGCTCAATGTAAAAATCGGCATGACCTTCTCGGGCGGTCTGATCGATTATATTCTTTTCGGACTGATCAACCCGCAGACAAATGCATGGCTTGTCATTCCGGTCGGCCTGGTATTCGCAGTCATTTACTACTTTGGATTCCGCTTTGCCATCCGTAAGTTCAACCTGATGACTCCTGGCCGCGAGGCAGACGATGAAGCAGATGAAGAAACGGGCAATGCCCAGGGTGGAGAACTGGCAGCTGAGATTCTTGAAGCAATGGGCGGCCAGCAAAATATCTCCCACCTTGATGCATGTATCACACGCCTTCGCGTTTCTGTCAACGATGCAGCGGATGTGGACAAAGACCGTCTCAAAAAGCTTGGCGCTGCAGGTGTCCTGGAAGTAGGAAACAACATCCAGGCAATCTTCGGGCCGCGCTCTGAAACAATCAAAGGCCAGATGAAAGACATTATGAGCGGTAAAACGCCAAGGCCTGCAAAAGCACCTGCTCCACAAAAAGAAGTAGAAAAACAAATAGAAGATGTCAACCCTGAGGAGCTGCGCAATAAAGTGGAAGAAAGCATTGTCTCTCCTATCAAGGGCGAACTGATTCCAATCACTGAAGTGCCAGACCAGGTATTTGCAGAAAAAATGATGGGGGATGGCTTTGCGATTATCCCTTCAGAAGGTACAGTTGTATCACCGGTCAATGGTACCATCGTAAATCTGTTCCCAACCAAGCATGCCATCGGAATCGAATCCGATGCAGGCAGGGAAATCCTGATCCACTTTGGTATCGACACAGTCAAGCTTGAAGGCAAAGGCTTTGAAACACTTGTCGCCCAAGGGGACAAAATTACCCAAGGCCAGCCGCTGCTGAAAGTAGACCTTGACTATGTAAAACAAAACGCAACATCGACCATTACACCGATCGTCTTCACCAACCTGAAAGACGGCGAAAGCATCACAATCAACAAACAAGGCCAAGTCGCCCAAAAAGAAGAAAACATCATCAGCATATAATATAGAAGGAGACCGGATATTCTGGTCTCCTTTTCTATTTAGCGGGGACTGTCCCTACTTCCCGGTTATTTCCCGTGTCTTCTGGCGAGGAGAAGGGCTGGGGAAAGTGTATCATTCCTTAAACAAAAAAGTGTTGACACTTATGCAGTATGCATGGTAAATTATTAAAGCTGCTTCAAACAAGCGGCAGTTAACTAAAAAACAATTTAAAAAAGTTGTTGACTTGGTTAAAAGCACATGTTATTATTATTAAGTTGCTTACAAGCGACTGACTAATATTGACTAAAGATGTTCTTTGAAAACTGAACGAAACAAGACGCCAGTTACTTCTTATTTATAGGAAGTAAACAAAACAAGTTTTAAACTTTATGAGCTATATCGAACACTTTTCGGAGAGTTTGATCCTGGCTCAGGACGAACGCTGGCGGCGTGCCTAATACATGCAAGTCGAGCGGACGGATGGGAGCTTGCTCCCTGAAGTCAGCGGCGGACGGGTGAGTAACACGTGGGCAACCTGCCCTTGAGATCGGGATAACTTCGGGAAACCGGAGCTAATACCGGATAGGTCTTTCCCTCACATGAGGGAAAGAGGAAAGACGGTTTCGGCTGTCACTCAAGGATGGGCCCGCGGCGCATTAGCTAGTTGGTGGGGTAACGGCTCACCAAGGCCACGATGCGTAGCCGACCTGAGAGGGTGATCGGCCACACTGGGACTGAGACACGGCCCAGACTCCTACGGGAGGCAGCAGTAGGGAATCTTCCGCAATGGACGAAAGTCTGACGGAGCAACGCCGCGTGAGTGAAGAAGGTTTTCGGATCGTAAAACTCTGTTGTCAGGGAAGAACAAGTGCCATAGTAACTGATGGCACCTTGACGGTACCTGGCCAGAAAGCCACGGCTAACTACGTGCCAGCAGCCGCGGTAATACGTAGGTGGCAAGCGTTGTCCGGATTTATTGGGCGTAAAGCGCGCGCAGGCGGTCTTTTAAGTCTGATGTGAAAGCCCACGGCTCAACCGTGGAGGGTCATTGGAAACTGGGAGACTTGAGTGCAGAAGAGGAGAGTGGAATTCCACGTGTAGCGGTGAAATGCGTAGAGATGTGGAGGAACACCAGTGGCGAAGGCGACTCTCTGGTCTGTAACTGACGCTGAGGCGCGAAAGCGTGGGGAGCGAACAGGATTAGATACCCTGGTAGTCCACGCCGTAAACGATGAGTGCTAAGTGTTAGAGGGTTTCCGCCCTTTAGTGCTGCAGCTAACGCATTAAGCACTCCGCCTGGGGAGTACGGCCGCAAGGCTGAAACTCAAAGGAATTGACGGGGGCCCGCACAAGCGGTGGAGCATGTGGTTTAATTCGAAGCAACGCGAAGAACCTTACCAGGTCTTGACATCCTCTGCCACTCCTAGAGATAGGACGTTCCCCTTCGGGGGACAGAGTGACAGGTGGTGCATGGTTGTCGTCAGCTCGTGTCGTGAGATGTTGGGTTAAGTCCCGCAACGAGCGCAACCCTTGATCTTAGTTGCCAGCATTAAGTTGGGCACTCTAAGGTGACTGCCGGTGACAAACCGGAGGAAGGTGGGGATGACGTCAAATCATCATGCCCCTTATGACCTGGGCTACACACGTGCTACAATGGATGGTACAAAGGGCAGCAAAGCCGCGAGGCCGAGCGAATCCCATAAAGCCATTCTCAGTTCGGATTGCAGGCTGCAACTCGCCTGCATGAAGCCGGAATCGCTAGTAATCGCGGATCAGCATGCCGCGGTGAATACGTTCCCGGGCCTTGTACACACCGCCCGTCACACCACGAGAGTTTGTAACACCCGAAGTCGGTGGGGTAACCTTTATGGAGCCAGCCGCCTAAGGTGGGACAGATGATTGGGGTGAAGTCGTAACAAGGTAGCCGTATCGGAAGGTGCGGCTGGATCACCTCCTTTCTAAGGAAAAAGCGATCTTGTTTCGTTCAGTTTTGAGGGAGCATTCTCTCAAAAAAATAAATTAGAAGCGAGCTATTCGATAAGAAGAGCGAAGCTTATCGTTTATTTTATCGTTCTTTGAAAACTAGATAACAATATAAGGCAAAAATGATTTGCGTCATTTTACCGCATCGAGTAATAAACCGAGTTAAGTTTTATTGTTTTATTATAGGTCGATTATTCAAGACCTGACAGCCCTTTGGGCTTAGGGAAAGAACATCAGCCGAATTGGTTAAGTTAGAAAGGGCGCACGGTGAATGCCTTGGCACTAGGAGCCGATGAAGGACGGGACTAACACCGATATGCTTCGGGGAGCTGTAAGTAAGCTTTGATCCGGAGATTTCCGAATGGGGAAACCCACTGTTCGTAATGGAACAGTACCTTCACCTGAATTCATAGGGTGATGGAGGCAGACCCGGGGAACTGAAACATCTAAGTACCCGGAGGAACAGAAAGCAAATGCGATTTCCCAAGTAGCGGCGAGCGAAACGGAATGTAGCCCAAACCGAAAGGCTTGCCTTTCGGGGTTGTAGGACACTCTATACGGAGTTACAAAGGAACGGGGTAGACGAAGAGACATGGAAAGGTCCGTCGAAGAAGGTAACAACCCTGTAGTCGAAACTTCGTTCCCTCCAGAGTGGATCCTGAGTACGGCGGGACACGTGAAATCCCGTCGGAAGCAGGGAGGACCATCTCCCAAGGCTAAATACTACCTAGTGACCGATAGTGAACCAGTACCGTGAGGGAAAGGTGAAAAGCACCCCGGAAGGGGAGTGAAAGAGATCCTGAAACCGTGTGCCTACAAGTAGTCAGAGCCCTATGTCCCTTTTAGGGAAACGGGTGATGGCGTGCCTTTTGTAGAATGAACCGGCGAGTTACGATTTCATGCAAGGTTAAGTTGATGAGACGGAGCCGCAGCGAAAGCGAGTCTGAATAGGGCGAATGAGTATGAGGTCGTAGACCCGAAACCAGGTGATCTACCCATGTCCAGGGTGAAGTTCAGGTAACACTGAATGGAGGCCCGAACCCACGCACGTTGAAAAGTGCGGGGATGAGGTGTGGGTAGCGGAGAAATTCCAATCGAACCTGGAGATAGCTGGTTCTCTCCGAAATAGCTTTAGGGCTAGCCTCAAGTGTTAAGAGTCTTGGAGGTAGAGCACTGATTGGACTAGGGGCCCATCTCGGGTTACCGAATTCAGTCAAACTCCGAATGCCAATGACTTTTCCTTGGGAGTCAGACTGCGAGTGATAAGATCCGTAGTCAAAAGGGAAACAGCCCAGACCACCAGCTAAGGTCCCAAAGTATACGTTAAGTGGAAAAGGATGTGGAGTTGCTTAGACAACCAGGATGTTGGCTTAGAAGCAGCCACCATTTAAAGAGTGCGTAATAGCTCACTGGTCGAGTGACTCTGCGCCGAAAATGTACCGGGGCTAAACGTATCACCGAAGCTGTGGGTGGACACCTAGGGTGTCCGCGGTAGGAGAGCGTTCTAAGGGCTGAGAAGCCAGACCGGAAGGACTGGTGGAGCGCTTAGAAGTGAGAATGCCGGTATGAGTAGCGAAAGAAGGGTGAGAATCCCTTCCACCGAATGCCTAAGGTTTCCTGAGGAAGGCTCGTCCGCTCAGGGTTAGTCGGGACCTAAGCCGAGGCCGAAAGGCGTAGGCGATGGACAACAGGTTGATATTCCTGTACCACCTATTCATCGTTTGAGCGATGGGGGGACGCAGTAGGATAGGGTAAGCGCGCTGTTGGATTAGCGCGTCCAAGCAGTTAGGCTGAAAACGAGGCAAATCCCGTTTTCACATAAGCTGAGCTGTGATGGCGAGGGAAATTTAGTACCGAAGTTCCTGATTCCACACTGCCAAGAAAAGCCTCTAGCGAGATGAAGGGTGCCCGTACCGCAAACCGACACAGGTAGGCGAGGAGAGAATCCTAAGGTGTGCGAGAGAACTCTCGTTAAGGAACTCGGCAAAATGACCCCGTAACTTCGGGAGAAGGGGTGCTCATCTGGGTGAATAGCCCGGATGAGCCGCAGTGAATAGGCCCAGGCGACTGTTTAGCAAAAACACAGGTCTCTGCGAAGCCGCAAGGCGAAGTATAGGGGCTGACGCCTGCCCGGTGCTGGAAGGTTAAGGGGAGAGGTTAGCGTAAGCGAAGCTTTGAACCGAAGCCCCAGTAAACGGCGGCCGTAACTATAACGGTCCTAAGGTAGCGAAATTCCTTGTCGGGTAAGTTCCGACCCGCACGAAAGGCGTAACGATCTGGGCACTGTCTCAACGAGAGACTCGGTGAAATTATACTACCTGTGAAGATGCAGGTTACCCGCGACAGGACGGAAAGACCCCGTGGAGCTTTACTGCAGCCTGATATTGAATTTTGGTACAGCTTGTACAGGATAGGTAGGAGCCTTTGAAGCCGGAGCGCCAGCTTCGGTGGAGGCATCGGTGGGATACTACCCTGGCTGTATTGAAATTCTAACCCGCGCCCCTTATCGGGGCGGGAGACAGTGTCAGGCGGGCAGTTTGACTGGGGCGGTCGCCTCCTAAAGAGTAACGGAGGCGCCCAAAGGTTCCCTCAGAATGGTTGGAAATCATTCGCAGAGTGTAAAGGCACAAGGGAGCTTGACTGCGAGACCTACAAGTCGAGCAGGGACGAAAGTCGGGCTTAGTGATCCGGTGGTTCCGCATGGAAGGGCCATCGCTCAACGGATAAAAGCTACCCCGGGGATAACAGGCTTATCTCCCCCAAGAGTCCACATCGACGGGGAGGTTTGGCACCTCGATGTCGGCTCATCGCATCCTGGGGCTGTAGTCGGTCCCAAGGGTTGGGCTGTTCGCCCATTAAAGCGGTACGCGAGCTGGGTTCAGAACGTCGTGAGACAGTTCGGTCCCTATCCGTCGTGGGCGCAGGAAATTTGAGAGGAGCTGTCCTTAGTACGAGAGGACCGGGATGGACGCACCGCTGGTGTACCAGTTGTCTTGCCAAAGGCATCGCTGGGTAGCTATGTGCGGACGGGATAAGTGCTGAAAGCATCTAAGCATGAAGCCCCCCTCAAGATGAGATTTCCCATAGCGTCAAGCTAGTAAGATCCCTGAAAGATGATCAGGTAGATAGGTCTGAGGTGGAAGCGTGGCGACACGTGGAGCTGACAGATACTAATCGATCGAGGACTTAACCTATCTTGTTTATACTCGAAAAACGTAATGCGAATCAGCCTTTGTTATCTAGTTTTGAAGGAACGAAAGTTCATTCATATCTGTCTGGCAGTTATGGCAAAGAGGCCACACCCGTTCCCATCCCGAACACGGAAGTTAAGCTCTTTAGCGCCGATGGTAGTTGGGGGCTCTCCCCCTGTGAGAGTAGGACGCCGCCAGGCAGTAAGGAAAGATCAGCTTACTGCAGATCTTTTTTTATTGACTTAGGACCTTCAGGTCCTGATGAGTCAGCTGAAAAGGATATAAATTTGTTATTGACTCCGATGCATATCGGTGTTAATATATAAAAGCTGCTCGAAAAGAGAAGCTGAAAAACTTTTTCGAAAGTATTGACTCACAATGAAATACATGTTATTATTATTAAGTTGCTTACAAGCGACTGACTAATATTGACTAAAGATGTTCTTTGAAAACTGAACGAAACAAGACGCCAGTTACTTCTTATTTATAGGAAGTAAACAAAACAAGTTTTAAACTTTATGAGCTATATCGAACACTTTTCGGAGAGTTTGATCCTGGCTCAGGACGAACGCTGGCGGCGTGCCTAATACATGCAAGTCGAGCGGACGGATGGGAGCTTGCTCCCTGAAGTCAGCGGCGGACGGGTGAGTAACACGTGGGCAACCTGCCCTTGAGATCGGGATAACTTCGGGAAACCGGAGCTAATACCGGATAGGTCTTTCCCTCACATGAGGGAAAGAGGAAAGACGGTTTCGGCTGTCACTCAAGGATGGGCCCGCGGCGCATTAGCTAGTTGGTGGGGTAACGGCTCACCAAGGCCACGATGCGTAGCCGACCTGAGAGGGTGATCGGCCACACTGGGACTGAGACACGGCCCAGACTCCTACGGGAGGCAGCAGTAGGGAATCTTCCGCAATGGACGAAAGTCTGACGGAGCAACGCCGCGTGAGTGAAGAAGGTTTTCGGATCGTAAAACTCTGTTGTCAGGGAAGAACAAGTGCCATAGTAACTGATGGCACCTTGACGGTACCTGGCCAGAAAGCCACGGCTAACTACGTGCCAGCAGCCGCGGTAATACGTAGGTGGCAAGCGTTGTCCGGATTTATTGGGCGTAAAGCGCGCGCAGGCGGTCTTTTAAGTCTGATGTGAAAGCCCACGGCTCAACCGTGGAGGGTCATTGGAAACTGGGAGACTTGAGTGCAGAAGAGGAGAGTGGAATTCCACGTGTAGCGGTGAAATGCGTAGAGATGTGGAGGAACACCAGTGGCGAAGGCGACTCTCTGGTCTGTAACTGACGCTGAGGCGCGAAAGCGTGGGGAGCGAACAGGATTAGATACCCTGGTAGTCCACGCCGTAAACGATGAGTGCTAAGTGTTAGAGGGTTTCCGCCCTTTAGTGCTGCAGCTAACGCATTAAGCACTCCGCCTGGGGAGTACGGCCGCAAGGCTGAAACTCAAAGGAATTGACGGGGGCCCGCACAAGCGGTGGAGCATGTGGTTTAATTCGAAGCAACGCGAAGAACCTTACCAGGTCTTGACATCCTCTGCCACTCCTAGAGATAGGACGTTCCCCTTCGGGGGACAGAGTGACAGGTGGTGCATGGTTGTCGTCAGCTCGTGTCGTGAGATGTTGGGTTAAGTCCCGCAACGAGCGCAACCCTTGATCTTAGTTGCCAGCATTAAGTTGGGCACTCTAAGGTGACTGCCGGTGACAAACCGGAGGAAGGTGGGGATGACGTCAAATCATCATGCCCCTTATGACCTGGGCTACACACGTGCTACAATGGATGGTACAAAGGGCAGCAAAGCCGCGAGGCCGAGCGAATCCCATAAAGCCATTCTCAGTTCGGATTGCAGGCTGCAACTCGCCTGCATGAAGCCGGAATCGCTAGTAATCGCGGATCAGCATGCCGCGGTGAATACGTTCCCGGGCCTTGTACACACCGCCCGTCACACCACGAGAGTTTGTAACACCCGAAGTCGGTGGGGTAACCTTTATGGAGCCAGCCGCCTAAGGTGGGACAGATGATTGGGGTGAAGTCGTAACAAGGTAGCCGTATCGGAAGGTGCGGCTGGATCACCTCCTTTCTAAGGAAAAAGCGATCTTGTTTCGTTCAGTTTTGAGGGAGCATTCCTTCAAAACCTGAAAATAAATCAGAAACGAGCTATTCGAGGAAGCGAACGAATGAACACCGGAGTGTACTTCACGTACATGAGGATGTGAATGAGTGAAGCTGACGAAGAAGAGCGACGTTTATCATTTATTTTCATCGTTCTTTGAAAACTAGATAACAATATAAGGCAAAAATGATTTGCGTCATTTTACCGCATCGAGTAATAAACCGAGTTAAGTTTTATTGTTTTATTATGGTTCGATGATGAAGCGAAACTTCTCCGGCCTTCAGAGGCTGAGGAGGAGCGAATTATTCAAGGAAGCGATCGAGTGAACACCGGAGCGTACTTAATGTACGTGAGGATGTGAGCGAGTGAGCTGACGAAGAAGAATGAAGCTTATCGTCAGCCGGATTTATGGTTAAGTTAGAAAGGGCGCACGGTGAATGCCTTGGCACTAGGAGCCGATGAAGGACGGGACTAACACCGATATGCTTCGGGGAGCTGTAAGTAAGCTTTGATCCGGAGATTTCCGAATGGGGAAACCCACTGTTCGTAATGGAACAGTACCTTCACCTGAATTCATAGGGTGATGGAGGCAGACCCGGGGAACTGAAACATCTAAGTACCCGGAGGAACAGAAAGCAAATGCGATTTCCCAAGTAGCGGCGAGCGAAACGGAATGTAGCCCAAACCGAAAGGCTTGCCTTTCGGGGTTGTAGGACACTCTATACGGAGTTACAAAGGAACGGGGTAGACGAAGAGACATGGAAAGGTCCGTCGAAGAAGGTAACAACCCTGTAGTCGAAACTTCGTTCCCTCCAGAGTGGATCCTGAGTACGGCGGGACACGTGAAATCCCGTCGGAAGCAGGGAGGACCATCTCCCAAGGCTAAATACTACCTAGTGACCGATAGTGAACCAGTACCGTGAGGGAAAGGTGAAAAGCACCCCGGAAGGGGAGTGAAAGAGATCCTGAAACCGTGTGCCTACAAGTAGTCAGAGCCCTATGTCCCTTTTAGGGAAACGGGTGATGGCGTGCCTTTTGTAGAATGAACCGGCGAGTTACGATTTCATGCAAGGTTAAGTTGATGAGACGGAGCCGCAGCGAAAGCGAGTCTGAATAGGGCGAATGAGTATGAGGTCGTAGACCCGAAACCAGGTGATCTACCCATGTCCAGGGTGAAGTTCAGGTAACACTGAATGGAGGCCCGAACCCACGCACGTTGAAAAGTGCGGGGATGAGGTGTGGGTAGCGGAGAAATTCCAATCGAACCTGGAGATAGCTGGTTCTCTCCGAAATAGCTTTAGGGCTAGCCTCAAGTGTTAAGAGTCTTGGAGGTAGAGCACTGATTGGACTAGGGGCCCATCTCGGGTTACCGAATTCAGTCAAACTCCGAATGCCAATGACTTTTCCTTGGGAGTCAGACTGCGAGTGATAAGATCCGTAGTCAAAAGGGAAACAGCCCAGACCACCAGCTAAGGTCCCAAAGTATACGTTAAGTGGAAAAGGATGTGGAGTTGCTTAGACAACCAGGATGTTGGCTTAGAAGCAGCCACCATTTAAAGAGTGCGTAATAGCTCACTGGTCGAGTGACTCTGCGCCGAAAATGTACCGGGGCTAAACGTATCACCGAAGCTGTGGGTGGACACCTAGGGTGTCCGCGGTAGGAGAGCGTTCTAAGGGCTGAGAAGCCAGACCGGAAGGACTGGTGGAGCGCTTAGAAGTGAGAATGCCGGTATGAGTAGCGAAAGAAGGGTGAGAATCCCTTCCACCGAATGCCTAAGGTTTCCTGAGGAAGGCTCGTCCGCTCAGGGTTAGTCGGGACCTAAGCCGAGGCCGAAAGGCGTAGGCGATGGACAACAGGTTGATATTCCTGTACCACCTATTCATCGTTTGAGCGATGGGGGGACGCAGTAGGATAGGGTAAGCGCGCTGTTGGATTAGCGCGTCCAAGCAGTTAGGCTGAAAACGAGGCAAATCCCGTTTTCACATAAGCTGAGCTGTGATGGCGAGGGAAATTTAGTACCGAAGTTCCTGATTCCACACTGCCAAGAAAAGCCTCTAGCGAGATGAAGGGTGCCCGTACCGCAAACCGACACAGGTAGGCGAGGAGAGAATCCTAAGGTGTGCGAGAGAACTCTCGTTAAGGAACTCGGCAAAATGACCCCGTAACTTCGGGAGAAGGGGTGCTCATCTGGGTGAATAGCCCGGATGAGCCGCAGTGAATAGGCCCAGGCGACTGTTTAGCAAAAACACAGGTCTCTGCGAAGCCGCAAGGCGAAGTATAGGGGCTGACGCCTGCCCGGTGCTGGAAGGTTAAGGGGAGAGGTTAGCGTAAGCGAAGCTTTGAACCGAAGCCCCAGTAAACGGCGGCCGTAACTATAACGGTCCTAAGGTAGCGAAATTCCTTGTCGGGTAAGTTCCGACCCGCACGAAAGGCGTAACGATCTGGGCACTGTCTCAACGAGAGACTCGGTGAAATTATACTACCTGTGAAGATGCAGGTTACCCGCGACAGGACGGAAAGACCCCGTGGAGCTTTACTGCAGCCTGATATTGAATTTTGGTACAGCTTGTACAGGATAGGTAGGAGCCTTTGAAGCCGGAGCGCCAGCTTCGGTGGAGGCATCGGTGGGATACTACCCTGGCTGTATTGAAATTCTAACCCGCGCCCCTTATCGGGGCGGGAGACAGTGTCAGGCGGGCAGTTTGACTGGGGCGGTCGCCTCCTAAAGAGTAACGGAGGCGCCCAAAGGTTCCCTCAGAATGGTTGGAAATCATTCGCAGAGTGTAAAGGCACAAGGGAGCTTGACTGCGAGACCTACAAGTCGAGCAGGGACGAAAGTCGGGCTTAGTGATCCGGTGGTTCCGCATGGAAGGGCCATCGCTCAACGGATAAAAGCTACCCCGGGGATAACAGGCTTATCTCCCCCAAGAGTCCACATCGACGGGGAGGTTTGGCACCTCGATGTCGGCTCATCGCATCCTGGGGCTGTAGTCGGTCCCAAGGGTTGGGCTGTTCGCCCATTAAAGCGGTACGCGAGCTGGGTTCAGAACGTCGTGAGACAGTTCGGTCCCTATCCGTCGTGGGCGCAGGAAATTTGAGAGGAGCTGTCCTTAGTACGAGAGGACCGGGATGGACGCACCGCTGGTGTACCAGTTGTCTTGCCAAAGGCATCGCTGGGTAGCTATGTGCGGACGGGATAAGTGCTGAAAGCATCTAAGCATGAAGCCCCCCTCAAGATGAGATTTCCCATAGCGTCAAGCTAGTAAGATCCCTGAAAGATGATCAGGTAGATAGGTCTGAGGTGGAAGCGTGGCGACACGTGGAGCTGACAGATACTAATCGATCGAGGACTTAACCTATCTTGTTTATACTCGAAAAACGTAATGCGAATCAGCCTTTGTTATCTAGTTTTGAAGGAACGAAAGTTCATTCATATCTGTCTGGCAGTTATGGCAAAGAGGCCACACCCGTTCCCATCCCGAACACGGAAGTTAAGCTCTTTAGCGCCGATGGTAGTTGGGGGCTCTCCCCCTGTGAGAGTAGGACGCTGCCGGGCAGATCAAAGAAAGACCAGCTTTTTAGCTGGTCTTTTTTGTATGTCTACGCTTGAAACTGCGCTTCAATTGTATCAGACTGGACGGAATCCAGATAGATTAAGAGCATAAATGATGACCAAATAAAGCGGCCCGCTATAGAAGCGGGCTGTTTTTTATTTGCAAAGATGTAAACAGATCTGTCTGATAAATTCTCATTGACAGCATCCTCCCTATCCCTTAGAGTATAACATGGTAATAGTTAAACAGTTGAATTATTAAACACAGGAACTTTTACATAGGGGGTGAATGTTTGGTGTCTCACAAGAATATAAAAGAGTTAGCGGATCGATATATACTCACTTCCTTTTCAGTGACAAAAACCGGGGAAAGCCTTTTAAAATGCCAGATGGGGGATGAGGTGACGAGTGATCAGCATTATATGCTGAGGTATATTTACAAGTCGCGGGAGTGCACGTCCACTGAGCTGGCGGAGGTTTTTGAAGTCAAAAAGAGCGCAATCACCGCTATCATTAACCGACTGTGGGAAAAAGGCCTGATTGAACGGACACGCGATGAAAAGGACCGCCGCGTGGTGTATTTGTCTCTCACGGAAAAGGGAGAGGCTATGTACCTTGAAGCGGAGGAGCGGATATATCGTCTGGTGGAGTCATTGATCAGCCGTTTTGAACAGGAAGAGATTGAACAGTTCCTGGAGACTTACGAGAAGCTGAATACAGTGCTTTTGGATATTAAAGATAATCTGGGGGAGTAAAGAGTGAATCTTATTATTAAGCAGAGATGGCTGGTTCTTATTTTATGGATAGCCGCAGCCGCCGGGCTGATGTTCGCAGCGCCGAATATGGCTGATCTGGTCCGGGAGAAGGGGCAGGTTGATGTTCCGAAGGAGTATTCATCGGCAAAGGCCGGGGATATCATGGAGGAAGTGCAGAAGCAGGAAGGCGGCGGAAATGAGACGCAGGTCGCCCTTGTTTTTCATGATGATAAAAAGCTTTCTGCAGAAAAAGTAAAGGAAGCCGAGAAGGCTGTACGGGCACTGGAAGCACAAAAAGAAAAATTGGGCATCAGCCAGATTGTTTCCCACTTTAATGAAAAGAGTCTGAAGGATCAGCTCGTTTCAGATGACGGCAGATCGATTCTTGCATCCATCAGTGTCAGCTGGAATGGACGTGATGAGGATCAAGTCAGTGATTCGCTCTATGAGTCGATTAAGGATGCAGATGTGGATCATTATTATACAAGCAATTGGATGATCAACAGCGATTTGACCAATAGCTCTGAGGAAGGGCTGAAGAAGACAGAGGGCATTACGGTTGTATTCATCCTGGTGGTGCTGTTCCTCGTATTCAGGTCAGTGGTCGCCCCGGTGATCCCGCTTGTAACGGTCGGCTTTTCGTATCTGCTGTCACAATCCATCGTTTCGATGCTTGTAGATCAGCTTGATTTTCCCATTTCAAATTATACGCAGATATTCCTTGTGGCCGTTTTGTTCGGCATCGGGACGGATTATTGCATCCTGCTCCTAAGCCGTTTTAAGGAGGAGCTCGCCCATAAGGAGTCACTCAGTGACGCGATTGTTGAAACCTACCGAAATGCCGGACGGACTGTGTTCTTCAGTGGTGTGGCGGTCATGATCGGGTTTGCTGCGATAGGATTCTCACAATTTAAATTGTACCAGTCGGCGGCAGCCGTTGCTGTTGGTGTAGCAGTCTTATTGTTAGCATTGTTCACCATTGTGCCGTTCTTTATGGCAGTCCTTGGCATGAAGATTTTTTGGCCATCGAAGAGCAAGGCAGAGCATGGAGAAAGCAGGCTTTGGGGAATGGCTGGCCGGTTCGCATTAGCCCGGCCGCTTATTGCGCTTCTTATTGTTGCCATCGTCTGTGTGCCTTTTCTGTTGAAGTATGATGGGAAGCTGTCCTTCAATTCATTAGAGGAAATCAGCGGGGATGTGCCGTCGATCAAAGCCTTTAATGCCATTGCGGACAGTTTTGGCCCCGGGGAATCGATGCCCACGCAGATTGTGCTGAAAAACGATGAGAGAATGGATTCAGCAGAATATATCGGGCTGGCGGAAAAAATCAGTGCAGAGCTTGAAAAGGTAAATCAGGTCGATACCGTCCGTTCGGTCACACGTCCGACCGGGGAACCGATAGAAGACTTTTTTGTGGCAAAGCAGTCCAAGACCCTTGAAGAAGGTCTTGGAAAAGGCAAGGAAGGCATCAATAAAATCAGCTCAGGACTGCATGAGGCAGGAAGCCAGCTGTCAAGCTCTGCTCCTGAGTTGGAGAGTGCGGTTACAGGAATAGACTCTCTTATTGCCGGAACATCTGAACTACAATCTGGACTCGGAGAAATTCAAACGAATCTCCAAAAGATTGAGAATGGAGTGCGGCAGGGATCAGCGGGTTCAACGGAAATTAAAAATGGAATTGATAAAGCCAAGGCGGGGGCAGATGAGTTAGTCAAAAACTATACGAAGCTGCTTGCCGGCTACGAGACGGTCGGGAAAAACCTTGGCAGCCTTCAATCTCAATACAAAAAAGCAGGCACAGGCCTGGCTGAGCTTTCAAACGCACTTGCTGCCATCAAGCCGGAAGATTTCAAAGGACTTGAAGGCA
Organism: Paraperibacillus marinus; assembly: GCF_046237605.1. Classification (GTDB taxonomy): domain Bacteria; phylum Bacillota; class Bacilli; order Bacillales; family DSM-1321; genus Paraperibacillus; species Paraperibacillus marinus. The sequence goes on from NZ_CP143542.1 coordinate 390,369, forward strand.
GGCATGAAGGGCTGGCAGCAGACCCTGGTTATCAGAAGATCAAAGGTACGGTCACATCAGTGAAACAGGAGCTGCCTAAGCTCTCAGCCGGGATCAACCAGCTGAATGAAGGATTGGGCCAGATCACGGCAGGCGTGAATGGAGCGAATGCCGGCTTTAAGCTGGCAATCGGCGGACAGAAACAAATCTCGACTGGGCTTGAAAAGTTATCAGAGGGCATCGGCAAACAAAAGACGGGCCTCGATCAGCTGGCAGACGGGCAGGGGCAGATTATCAGCAATTTCCCGAAGGTCACTCAAGGGCTGCAGGGAATCAATGGCGGTCAAAAGCAGCTGCTTGATGGCTTTGGCAGCTTAAGCGGCCAGCTTACGCAGCTGACTGATGGAATGAATCAAAGCGCGGATGGACTGGATCAGGTATCTAAAGGTCTCCAGTCTGCACAAGGGTACTTATCAGGTCTTTCCAAAACCGATGAGACAAGCGGGTTCTACCTGCCTGAAGAAGCTCTGGAGAGCAAGGAATTCACACAGGCGGTGGATGCCTATTATTCCAAGGACCGCAAGTATATGACAGTCGATGTCATTTTTAAAGCGAATCCTTATTCCAATGAAGCAATCAAACAGGTTCCTGAAATCAAGGAAGCGGTGAAAAGGGCGGTAAAGGATACCAAGCTTGAGAACGCGGTTGTTGCGGTAGGCGGGATTACAAGCACGAACGCGGACCTTAACAAGATGTCAGGACAGGATTACTCCCGCACAGTCATCCTGATGCTTGCCGGAATCTCCATCATCCTGGTCTTCCTCTTCCGTTCCATCATTATGCCTCTTTATATCATTGGTTCCTTGATCCTGACGTATTACACATCCATGGCGATGAATGAAGTTCTTTATGTGGATATCCTGGGTTACACGGGCATCAGCTGGGCCGTTCCTTTCTTCGGATTTGTCATCCTGATTGCACTGGGCGTGGATTACAGCATATTCCTGATGGACCGCTTCAACGAGTATAAAGAGATGTCTGTCCAGGATGCGATGCTTATTTCGATGAAGAAGATGGGAACAGTCATTATATCCGCTGTCATCATCCTTGGCGGCACATTTGCAGCGATGATGCCATCGGGTATGCTGTCCCTGCTCCAGATAGCATCCATTATCCTGATAGGACTCCTATTGTATGCCTTCATCATGCTGCCGCTCTTCATACCGGTCATGGTGAAGAACTTCGGCAAAGCCAACTGGTGGCCATTTAAAAGAGCATAGTGAGTGAAGGAAGCCGTCCGGAAAAGGACGGCTTTTCTTTCCTTGCGGATCAACTGGTGTTAATTTAAGCTATAAGGCATACTAAAAGGAAAGTTATGTGAAAGGGAGAATGGGAAGATGGCGAAGGGCAAGAAAGCAACGTACGAAGTGGGCCCGGGTGAAACGATCGATGAGTGCCTTGCCAGGATAAAGGCTGATGGCTATATGCCGGTCCGCAGGACGGAAAAGCCGGTCTTTAAAGAGGTGAATCAAGGCGGAAAGGTTGAATATGAGCCTGCTGGCCGCCAAATTGTCTTTGAAGCAAGAGAAATGCAGTAAAACACGAACAATAATATTTTTGTATAATGAATTGTTCGAAAATCAGTTGACTCATTACTTCTCAGTTGTTAAGATGAAACCAAGGAAATAAAATATTCGTTTTTCTCTCATATAATAATGGGGATATGGCCCATGAGTTTCTACCTAATTACCGTAAATGATTAGACTATGAGAGAAGATAGCTGTCTTTCGGTGCGTGCATTTTTTTCTTATGATCATTTTACCGGGTGGACTATCTTCTCTCATGGAAGAAGTCTGCCCGGTTTTTATTTTGTCTACAAATAGAGGGAGGGAAGGAAATGGAGCCAAGAGTTGGCGTGATAATGGGAAGCATCTCTGATTGGGATACGATGAAATATGCATGCGAAGCACTGGAAGACCTGAATATACCTTATGAAAAGAAAGTCATTTCCGCCCACAGAACACCGGACTTAATGTTCGAATATGCGGCATCAGCCAGGGAGCGGGGTCTCCGGGTCATCATTGCGGGGGCAGGCGGGGCTGCCCATCTGCCAGGGATGACCGCCTCGAAAACGACGCTACCTGTCATCGGAGTGCCGGTTCAGTCAAAAGCGCTGAACGGTCTTGATTCCCTTCTCTCCATCGTACAGATGCCAGGCGGTGTCCCGGTTGCCGCAACAGCAATAGGAAAAGCAGGGGCAGTCAATGCCGGACTGCTGGCAGCACAGATCCTCGGTGCCGCTGATGAAAAAATTGCCGAAGGACTTGAAGCCATGCGGAAAGAAACTATGGAAAAGGTGTTAATGAGCAGTGAACAGCTTACATTCTAAAACGATCCTGCCTGGACAGACGATCGGCATAATCGGAGGAGGACAGCTTGGGAGGATGATGGCCCTGGCTGCGAGGGCAGCGGGTTTCCGCATAGCCGTGCTCGATCCTGTACAGGGCTGTCCATGCGGGCAGGTGGCAGACCTAGAAATCACCGCTTCCTATGACGATTTAGCGGCACTCGAGAGGCTGGCCTCAGTCAGTGACATTATCACCTTTGAGTTTGAGAATATTAATGCAGAGGCACTGGGGTGGCTGCAGTCCTATGCGCATATCCCGCAGGGAACTTCCCTTTTAAGAATCAGCCAGGACCGGATTCTTGAGAAAGAAGCGATCCTTGCAGCGGGAGTCCCGGTTGCGCCTTACGGTATAATTAACGAGTCCCGGGACATTTATAAAGAGATCGAAAAACTTGGCTATCCAAGCGTTTTGAAAACATCCCGCGGAGGCTACGACGGAAAAGGGCAGTATGTGATCCGGAAGGAAAGCGATATTCCGGCGGCGGAAGGGCTGCTGATTTCCGGCCCATGTGTGCTCGAGGCCTGGATCCCGTTCGAGAAGGAAATCTCCGTCATTGTCACCCGCAAGGAAAACGGCGATTATTCTGTATTCCCTGCAGCCGAGAATATCCATCATGAGAACATTCTTCATCAGACAATCGTCCCGGCCCGCATCTCAGCGGAAGCCGAGGACAAAGCGAGGCAGAGAGCGGTTCAGCTTGCTGAACATCTAAAGCTTGTCGGCACGCTGGCGGTGGAAATGTTCCTCACAGGCGAGGGGGAGATACTCATAAATGAGGTGGCTCCGAGGCCGCATAACTCCGGGCACTATACCATTGAGGCATGCGCCACCTCTCAGTTCGAGCAGCATATCCGGGCGGTCTGCAACTGGCCGCTCGGGGAAACGGACCTTCTGAGGCCGGCTGTGATGGTCAATATCCTCGGGGAGCATGTCGGCCCGCTGATGGAAGAGATTCCGGCCCTGGATGGATGGAAGGTCCATTTATACGGGAAGGATGAAGCAAAGAAAAAGCGCAAGATGGGACATGTCACGATTTTAAGGGAACGGGTGGAAGATGCACTAGAAGAAGGTTCTAGGAGCAGGATCTGGAAGGCTTAATACGAAAACGGAGGATTTATCATGATTGAACGTTATACAAGACCGGAGATGGGAGCTGTCTGGACAGAGGAGAACCGCTTCCAGGCATGGCTCGAGGTAGAAATACTGGCATGCGAGGCATGGGCAGAGATGGGAGTGATCCCTAAAGAAGATGCGGCACTCCTTCGCGAAAAAGCTTCCTTCGATGTTAACCGCATCAAGGAAATTGAAGAAGAAACCCGCCATGATGTAGTGGCATTCACCCGCGCGGTTTCTGAGACGCTCGGTGAAGAGCGGAAATGGGTGCACTACGGACTTACATCTACAGATGTTGTCGATACGGCGCTTTCCTATACATTGAAGCAGGCTAATGAAATTCTTCTGAAGGATGTAGAGAGATTTGTAGAGATTTTGCGTGACAAGGCAAAGGAACATAAATATACAGTCATGATGGGCCGCACACACGGTGTTCATGCGGAGCCGACCACTTTCGGATTAAAGCTTGCACTATGGCATGAGGAAATGAAGCGGAACCTGGAGCGCTTCAAACAGGCGATGAAAGCGATCGAAGTTGGAAAGATTTCTGGTGCGGTCGGCACATATGCCAATATCGATCCGTTCGTCGAAAAGTATGTATGTGAAAAGCTCGGACTTGATGCAGCCCCTATTTCAACCCAGACGCTTCAGCGTGACCGTCATGCCCAATACCTGAGCACGATTGCCTTGATTGCGACTTCGATTGAAAAATTCGCCGTGGAAATCCGCGGATTGCAAAAAAGCGAAACGCGTGAGGTGGAGGAGTTCTTTGCCAAAGGACAGAAGGGTTCATCCGCCATGCCGCACAAACGGAATCCGATCGGCTCCGAAAACATGACCGGTCTTGCCCGCCTGATCAGGGGCTATATGATGACTGCTTATGAGAATGTGCCGCTGTGGCATGAAAGGGATATTTCCCATTCATCAGCGGAGCGTGTAATCCTTCCGGATGCCACGATTGCCCTGAATTATATGCTGAACCGGTTTGGCAATATCGTAAAGAACCTGACCGTGTTCCCTGAGAACATGAAGCGGAACATGGACCGCACGCTCGGCCTCATCTATTCGCAGCGTGTCCTGCTCGCACTGATTGATAAGGGACTCGCCCGTGAAGAAGCGTACGATACGGTACAGCCAAAAGCGATGCAGGCCTGGGAAGAGCAAGTACAGTTCCGCTCCCTCATCGAAGCGGACGACAAAATCACATCACTGCTCTCACCAGATGAAATTGCAGACTGCTTTGACTATAACTACCACCTGAAATACGTCGACACAATCTTTGACCGCCTAGGTTTGTAAGGTCTGGGAAATGGGGGACTGTCCCCCGCTAAAATGCTGTCAAATCCTTGCGGTATAAGGTTTTGGCAGTCTGGGAAATAGGGGGCAGTCCCCCAAAAAAACTATCACTGGAGGGGAAAGTTGATGCGAAAAGGGAGTTTGTTGTACGAGGGAAAGGCGAAGAGGATTTATGGAACGGATACGGAGGGTGTGGTCCTGGTTGAGTACAAGGATTCGGCGACGGCTTTTAATGGGGAGAAGAAGGCTGAAATCGCGGGTAAGGGAATCTTGAATAATGAGATCACAAGCTTGTTGTTCCTTAAGCTTGAGGAAGCGGGAATTCCTTCGCATTTTCTGAAGAAGATCACAGAACGTGAACAGCTCGTACAGCGGGTGAGCATCATTCCCCTCGAAGTGGTAGTGAGGAATTATTCGGCAGGCAGTCTGGCCAAGAGGCTCGGAATTGAAGAAGGAATCCGGTTCAAGCAGCCGATTGTGGAGTTCTACCTGAAGGACGATAACCTTGGCGATCCGCTGATCATTGAATCGCATATTAGAGAATTAGAGATTGCAAGTTTAGATGAATTGCGGAAGCTTAAGGAGCATGCAGTCAAAGTGAATGCAGTTTTATCCAGCTTTTTTGAAGAGATCGGCATCCGCCTTGTTGATTTTAAGCTCGAGTTTGGAAAGACTCCGTCAGGCGAGATTCTGCTGGCTGACGAGATATCTCCGGACACCTGCAGGCTGTGGGATTTAGAGACAAATGAAAAGCTCGATAAGGATGTATTCCGAAGAGATTTAGGCAGCTTGACGGAAGCATATGAAAATATTCTGACCAGACTAGGGGGACGTCTTCATGTTTAAAGTGAGAGTGTATGTAACATTGCGCGAAAGTGTATTGGATCCGCAAGGGTCGGCTGTAAAGGGTTCGCTGCACAGTATGTCTTATGAGGAAGTAAAGGATGTCCGCATCGGGAAATATTTAGAGCTTACCATTGAGAAATCAGATCGCGACCTGGATGTGCTCGTCCGTGAAATGTGTGAAAAGCTGCTCGCCAATACGGTCATCGAGGACTACCGATATGAAGCCGAGGAGGTTGTCGCCCTGTGAGGTTCGCAGTCATCGTATTCCCTGGTTCCAATTGTGATGTTGATATGTACCACGCTATCCGTGATGAATTGGGGGAAGAGGCCGAGTATATCTGGCATACAGAAGGCAGCCTAGAAGGCTATGACGGCATCCTCCTGCCGGGCGGGTTTTCATATGGCGATTATCTCCGCTCAGGCGCCATCGCCCGTTTTTCCAATGTGATGGGCGAGGTCATCAAGGCCGCAGGCGAGGGCATGCCGGTCCTTGGTGTCTGCAATGGGTTCCAGATTCTGCTTGAGGCGGGACTGCTGCCGGGGGCTATGAGACGTAATTCCAATTTGAAGTTCATGTGCAGGACTGTCCAGTTGAAGGTGGAGAATGCGGATACCCTTTTTACCGGGGCCTATTCGCAGGATGAGGTGATCGATATTCCGATCGCCCATGGTGAAGGCAGCTATTATTGCGATGAAGATACGCTTGCAGCATTAAAGGAAAACCGCCAGATCGTGTTTACCTATCATGGGGAAAACCCGAACGGCAGCCTGGCTGACATCGCCGGAATCACAAACGAGCGCGGGAATGTCCTTGGCATGATGCCCCATCCCGAACGTGCCGTTGACAAGCTCCTTGGGAGTGCCGATGGATTAAGATTATTCCAATCAATCGTGAAAAACTGGAGGGAATCTCATGTCGTTAATGCTTGAACCAAATCCTGAAATGATCAAGACTGAAAGAATTTATACAGAAATGGGATTAACGGATGAAGAATTTGAGATGGCAGTGAGCACCCTGGGCAGGCTGCCCAACTATACAGAGCTTGGGCTATTCTCGGTTATGTGGTCGGAGCATTGCAGCTATAAAAACTCAAAGCCGGTACTCGCTAAATTCCCGACCAAGGGTGAAAAAGTATTGCAGGGCCCTGGAGAAGGGGCAGGCATCGTCGATATTGGAGACAGCCAGGCTGTGGTTTTCAAGATTGAGAGCCATAACCACCCTTCAGCCATCGAACCTTATCAGGGAGCGGCAACAGGAGTGGGAGGCATCATCCGTGATGTTTTTTCCATGGGCGCCCGCCCTATTGCCCTATTAAACTCGCTCCGCTTCGGCGAACTCGAAACGCCGCGCGTGAAATATCTTTTTAAAGAAGTGGTAGCCGGGATTGCAGGCTACGGGAACTGCATTGGGATCCCGACGGTCGGGGGAGAAATCCAATTCGATCCCTCTTATGAAGGCAACCCCCTTGTAAATGCGATGTGCGTGGGGCTGATCAACCATCAAGATATCAAAAAGGGCCAGGCGCATGGAACCGGCAATACTGTGATGTATGTGGGTGCGAAGACAGGACGTGACGGAATCCATGGAGCGACATTTGCATCAGAGGAGCTGACAGAGGCATCCGACGAAAAGCGTCCTGCTGTCCAGGTTGGAGATCCATTCATGGAGAAGCTGCTTCTCGAAGCATGCCTTGAACTCATCCATAATGATGCCCTTGTCGGCATTCAGGACATGGGGGCTGCGGGGCTGACAAGCTCCTCGGCGGAAATGGCCAGCAAGGCCGGATCCGGAATTGAAATGAACCTTGACTTAGTCCCGCAGCGGGAAACAGGAATGACAGCATACGAAATGATGCTTTCAGAGTCACAGGAGCGGATGCTGATTGTTGTTGAAAAGGGCCGCGAGCAGGAAATCATTGATTTATTTTCGAAATACGGCCTTGAGGCAGTGGCTATCGGGAAAGTGACGGATGATAAAAAGCTCCGCCTCCTCCATAAGGGAGAGGTAGTCGCAGATGTACCTGTCGATGCCCTTGCAGAGGAAGCTCCGGTTTATCATAAGCCGTCCAGCGAGCCGGCCTTTTATCGTGAATTCCAGGAGATGGAGGTATCCATCCCGCAGGTTGAAGACTATGAAGAAACATTGAAAGCTCTCCTGTCACAGCCGACCATTGCAAGCAAGGAGTGGGTGTATGATCAGTATGATTATATGGTCAGGACCAATACAGTTGTCGCCCCAGGCTCCGATGCAGCTGTGGTGCGCATCCGGGAAACAAACAAGGCGCTTGCGATGACAACGGACTGCAACTCCCGTTATCTGTATCTGGACCCGGAAATGGGCGGAAAGATCGCAGTCGCCGAGGCGGCGCGGAATATCATCTGCTCTGGCGCAGAGCCGCTTGCTATCACGGACTGTCTAAATTTTGGCAATCCTGAGAAACCGGAGATTTTCTGGCAGATCGAAAAGGCGGCGGACGGCATGAGTGAAGCCTGCCGCACCCTTAGAACCCCGGTCATCGGAGGGAACGTATCCCTTTATAATGAGACAAACGGGGAAGCGGTCTACCCGACCCCTGTAGTCGGTATGGTCGGACTGATTAAGGACCTGAAGCATATCACCACCCAAAGCTTTAAGAATGCCGGTGACAGCATCTATGTAATCGGCGAAACGAAGGATGAATTCGGAGGAAGCGAGCTGCAGAAGCTGCAGAATGGCCGGATCTTTGGCCGCGCTCCTGAACTTGACCTGGATATCGAATCAAGGCGCCAGGGAGCACTTCTGTCAGCCATCCAGGGCGGACTGGTGAAATCCGCACATGATATCGCCGAGGGAGGCTTTGCGGTTGCCCTGGCAGAATCCGTTTTTGGTACCGGTCACGGAGCGGCTGTCAAAGTGGGAGGACCTGCTGTTTCCGCCCTGTTTTCCGAAACGCAGTCCCGCTTCATCGTGTCAGTGGCACCTCAGGATAAAGAGGCATTTGAAACTCTGGCCGTTGATGCAGTGGAAATAGGTGTTGTCACGGAGGCACCCCGGCTTGAAATTACAGACGGAAGCGGCAATGAACTGATTAAAGCTGAAGTGGCTGGACTATTTGCAGCCTGGAAAGGAGCGATTCCATGCTTGCTGAATTAAAAGGTTTGAACGAAGAGTGCGGCGTGTTTGGCGTTTGGGGCCATCCGGATGCAGCACAGATTACGTATTACGGCCTTCATGCCCTTCAGCACAGGGGCCAGGAGGGTGCAGGGATTGTCGTACGGGATGAAAACGGCCTGAAGTGTGTAAAAGGGGAGGGCCTTGTTACCGAAGTCTTCACACAGGATAAAATTGGACAGATGAGCGGAACGGCAGCCCTCGGCCACGTCAGATATGCGACGGCTGGCGGCGGGGGCCTGGAGAATGTGCAGCCCCTCTTGTTCCGCTCGCAGAATGGAAGCCTTGCGATCGCCCATAATGGCAACCTTGTGAATGCACTCCAGCTGAAGCATCAGCTCGAGGCACAGGGAAGCATCTTCCAGACCACATCTGACACAGAAGTGCTGGCCCACCTGATCAAACGCTCCGGTTTTTCGGATTTAAGGCAGCAGAAGAAGAACGCCTTGAGCATGCTGAAAGGGGCCTATGCCTTCCTGACGATGACCGAGACGGAAATGCTGGCAGCCCTCGATCCTAATGGCCTTCGGCCGCTGTCGCTCGGAAAGCTTGGAGATGCATATGTACTTGCTTCGGAAACCTGTGCCCTTGATATTGTCGGGGCTGAATTTGTCAGGGATATCGAACCGGGCGAGCTTTTGATCATCAATAATCAAGGCATCCGCTCTGAACGGTTTGCCACGAGTGCCAACCGCTCCATGTGCACAATGGAATATATCTATTTTTCCAGACCGGACAGCAATATAGACGGCATTAATGTCCATACAGCGAGGAAGAATCTTGGCAAGCAATTGGCCCTTGAAGTTCCGATCGAAGCGGATGTGGTGACAGGCGTACCGGATTCAAGCATCTCGGTCGCCATCGGCTATGCGGAAGCAACCGGAATTCCCTATGAAATGGGACTCATCAAGAACCGGTATGTAGGAAGGACCTTCATCCAGCCATCACAGTCTCTCCGGGAACAGGGTGTGAAGATGAAACTGGCTCCGGTCCGCGGTGTGGTGGAAGGAAAGCGTGTGATCATGGTGGATGATTCTATCGTCAGGGGAACGACAAGCAGGCGGATCGTCAATATGCTTAAAGAGGCAGGGGCAAAAGAAGTGCATGTGGTCATCAGCTCGCCGCCCATAAAAAACCCATGCTTCTACGGCATCGATACATCATCACGCGACGAACTCATCGCCGCTTCTAATTCCATCGAAGAAATCCGGGAGCTGATCGGAGCTGACACCCTTACTTTCCTGTCACCCGAAGGCACCATTAAAGCCCTCGGCAGGCCATTCGAAGGCGGCGGCCAATGCATGGCCTGCTTCAACGGCAAATACCCGACAGAAATCTACGATATGGGGACAGAAGACTCCATTTCCCAGATTATTTCCGAGGAGGATGGTGTGTACCATGGCTAATGCATATAAGCAGGCAGGTGTGGATATCGAAGCGGGCTATGAGGCGGTCGGCCGCATGAGGAAGCATGTGAACCGGACCATGAGGCCGGAGGTGCTGAGCGGTCTTGGCGGGTTTGGCGGGATGTTCGACCTGTCCGCCATCGGACTGAAGGAGCCGGTGCTTGTATCTGGCACAGACGGCGTCGGGACAAAGCTGATGCTTGCCTTCCTGATGGATAGGCATGATACGATAGGAATCGACTGTGTGGCCATGTGTGTGAATGATATTATTGTTCAGGGGGCCAAGCCGCTGTACTTCCTGGATTACATTGCCTGCGGAAAAGCGGATCCGGAGCGGATCGAAGCCATCGTAAAGGGAATCGCTGAAGGCTGCGTTCAGGCAGACTGTGCCCTGATTGGCGGAGAGACGGCGGAGATGCCGGGAATGTACGATGAGCAGGAATATGATCTGGCAGGATTTGCTGTTGGGGCCGTCGAGAAATCAGCTCTGGTCACAGGCAGGAAAATTAAAGCTGGTGATGTGCTGATCGGGCTCCCATCGAGCGGGATCCACAGCAACGGTTATTCTCTCGTCAGGAAAATCCTGCTTGGCGGCCATAGTTTTGACATTCATCAGTATGTGGAGGAACTGGGCTGTACCCTTGGCGAGGAGCTCCTGCGCCCGACAAGGATCTATGTAAAGCCGCTCGCCGGGGCGCTCGAGAACTTCCAGATTAACGGGATGGCCCATATCACGGGAGGCGGCTTTATTGAAAACATTCCACGGATGCTTCCGGATGGACTCGGCGTTTCAATCCAGGAAGGAAGCTGGGACATCCCGCCGATCTTCAAACTTCTTGAGGAAAAAGGAAATCTGAAGCGGGAAGAAATGTACAATATCTTTAATATGGGCATCGGCATGGTCGTCTCGATAAAGGAAAGCGAAGCCGGCGCATTGATGGATTATTTTACATCCCAGGGAGAAGAGGCGCGGATCATCGGCCGAGTGGTAAAAGGTGAAGGCACTGTCTTCACGGGAGAAGCATCATGAAGAGAATCGCCGTATTTGCGTCAGGAAGCGGAAGCAATTTCCACTCTATTTCAGAAGCGGTCCGCGAAAAAAAGCTGGATGCAGAGATTGTCCTTCTGGTCTGTGACCGCCCCGGCGCACTTGCTGCCCGGCGTGCTGACCAAAAAGGCATTCCTGCTTTTGTTTTTTCTCCTAAGGATTACAGCGGCAAACAGGCCTTTGAGGAAGAAATTCTGTCCAGGCTGGAGGAATGCAGGGCAGATCTGATTGTCCTTGCCGGTTATATGAGACTGATAGGTCCGACTCTGCTTGCTGCCTATCCTGGACGGATTATCAATATCCATCCATCACTCCTTCCGGCTTTTCCGGGACGGGATGCCATCGGACAGGCGTTTGATGCCGGAGTCAAGGTAACCGGGGTGACGGTCCATTATGTGGACGAAGGAATGGATACCGGGCCAATCATCGCTCAGAAGGCACTCGAAGTGCTCGGCGGCGACACAAGGGAGACCCTGCAGGCGAGAATTCAGGAAATTGAACATAAGCTGTATCCTGCTGTATTGCAGGAGCTGCTAGAAAAGCAATTTGGGCTGGAGGAAATGAAACATGTCTAAGAGAGCATTACTCAGCGTATCAGATAAAACGGGGATAGTAGAATTTGCAAAGGGTTTGAAGGAAGCGGGCTTTGAGATCATCTCTACCGGCGGCACCAAAGGGGCGCTGATGGAGGCAGGAATCGAAGTAACAGGGATCAGCGAGATCACCGGTTTCCCTGAAATCCTTGGCGGGCGTGTAAAGACTCTTCATCCGAATGTCCATGGAGGACTGCTCGGGAGACATGGGGATGAGGATCACCGCGGACAGATGGAAGCACATGGCATCCAGCCCATCGGAGTGGTATGCGTCAATCTATATCCATTTCAGCAGACCATCGCAAACCCGGAGGTTCAGCCCGAGGATGCCATCGAAAACATCGACATCGGCGGACCGGCCATGCTTCGTTCTTCGGCCAAAAACCACGAATATGTCACAGTGGTCGTGGACCCTGCCGACTATGGAGCGGTCCTGAGCCAGATCAAGGAAAATGGCGAAGTCCAGCCGGCAGCGAGAAGAAAGCTTGCAGCCAAGGTGTTCCGCCATACAGCCGCATATGATGCTGTTATTTCCGATTATATGACCCGTCTTGCGGAGGAGGAAAATCCAGAAAGCCTGACACTTACGTATGAATTGAAGCAGCCTCTCCGCTACGGGGAAAACCCGCACCAGAAGGCATCTTTTTATAAAAAACCGCTTGGCTCTGAATTTTCACTCGCTTATGCAAGACAGCTGCACGGCAAGGAATTGTCTTATAACAATATCAATGATGCAGATGCTGCCCTGCAGATCGTGAAGGAATTTACCGAACCGGCAGCGGTGGCGGTGAAGCATATGAATCCGTGCGGCGCAGGGACGGGTGACAGCATCAGCAGCGCGTTCCAGAAGGCCTTTGACGCAGATCCGGTTTCGATTTTCGGCGGGATTGTTGCACTTAACCGCGAGGTAGACCGGGAAACGGCTGAAAAGCTTCATGAAGTATTCCTTGAGATCGTCATTGCTCCTTCGTTTTCAAAAGAAGCCTTGGATATTCTGACAGGAAAGAAAAATCTCCGTCTGCTGACCGTGGATTTCGAATCCTCACAAACAGCCGGCAAAAAGATCACTTCTATTGAGGGGGGACTGCTTGTACAGGATATGGACACCTACGGACTTGAAGAAGCCAGTCTCTCCATCCCGACAAAGCGTGAACCGACTGAACAGGAATGGGCGGCCTTAAAGCTCGGCTGGAAAACGGTCAAGCATGTGAAATCCAATGCCATCGTAGTGGCTGCAGAAGATAAGACCATCGGAATCGGCGCGGGCCAGATGAACCGTGTCGGTGCAGCGAAGATAGCGCTTGAGCAGGCCGGTGAAAAAGCGAAAGGAGCAGCACTTGCTTCAGATGCGTTCTTCCCGATGGATGATACCGTCGAAGCCGCTGCCAAAGCAGGGATCACCGCCATCATCCAGCCGGGGGGATCTATCCGGGATGAAGATTCGATCAAAAAAGCGGATGAATACAATATCGCGATGGTATTCACAGGCATAAGGCATTTCAAACACTGATACAGGGGTGATTTCTTTGAAGATTCTAGTGATCGGACGCGGCGGACGCGAGCATGCCATCGCCGCAAAGTTCAAGGAAAGCAAGAGGGTCTCACGCGTATTTGCCGCCCCGGGGAACCCAGGGATGAAGGATTCAGCGGAGCTTGTGGATATTGAAGAGCATCAGCACAGCGAGCTCATTGAATTTGCCCTTCAGAACGATATTTACCTGACATTCATCGGTCCTGAAGTACCGCTTCTAAATGGCATCGTGGACGAATTTGAGAAAGCCGGCCTGAGAATTTTCGGACCGAGAAAGAATGCAGCCGAGATTGAAGGAAGCAAGTCTTTTGCCAAGGATTTGATGCTGAAGTACGGAATCCCGACTGGTGAATATAGGACGTTTTCAGACTTTTCTGAGGCGAAATCCTATATTGAAGCAAAGGGAGCACCGATTGTGATCAAAGCGGACGGCCTTGCTGCCGGCAAAGGGGTTGTTGTCGCCGGGACAGAAGCAGAGGCAGCAGCTGCGCTTCAAGACATGCTTATCGGAAAGGCGTTCGGTGAATCCTCCGCAAGTGTTGTGATAGAAGAGTTCCTTGATGGGGAAGAGTTTTCGCTCATGGCTTTTGTACGCGGCGAAAAAGTCTATCCGATGGTCATCGCCCAGGATCATAAGCGGGCCTTTGACGGCGACCAAGGACCGAATACCGGCGGAATGGGGGCTTACTCCCCGGTTCCGCAGATATCCGATCAGATCGTTGAACAGGCTGTCAATGAGGTACTCATCCCGGCGGCAAAGGCAATGGCTGCAGAAGGAAGGCCATTTACGGGAATCCTGTATGCCGGCCTGATTTCCACGCTTAAAGGCCCTATGGTCATCGAGTTCAATGCCCGCTTTGGAGATCCGGAAACACAGGTTGTCCTGATGAGGCTGAAGTCTGATCTTCTTGATGTCACAGACGCCGTACTTGAGGGCAGGGATATGGATATCGAATGGCACAGCGAAGCGGCCCTCGGCGTCGTGATGGCAGCCTCCGGCTATCCCGGTGATTATACAAAGGGAAGCCCGATTACAATTCCGCCTCTGCTTGAAGAAGGCACGGCCATCTATCATGCCGGGACAAGTGTGAATGATGGGGGAGAATATACAACCGCAGGCGGCAGGGTGCTGCTCGCAGCAGCAAAGGGCGAGACCCTGGAAGCCGCCCAGCGCCAGGCCTATCGGGAAATTCAGAGAATTAAATGCGACGACTTGTTTTACAGAAAAGATATCGGGAATAAAGCCATTAAACAGAATGTATAACATATAAAACGCGGGACCGCACCAGTGGCCATACTTCGAATGCCGGAGAATGAACCAATGTGCCGGCCCGCGTTTTTTAGAAGGAGGAAAATCATGGCGCATCCATTGGAAGCAGCAGCGATTAAGATGATGAAAGAGGCATTTGAAGGTCCGCTCCCTCCCGCAAGACAAAGCTGGTTTGTTAACACCGAGCCGGACTCGGGAATCTTCGGGATGCTGAAGGGAATACGGGCAGGGGAGGCATCCAAAGAGATTCACGGCACAAACCTGGCTGCCCATACAGACCATATCCGCTATCATCTGTGGGGCTGCAGCGAGGTAATCAGCGGGCGCAGTCCCCGGATGGACTGGCTGGAAAGCTGGAGAATCAAGAGTGTTGATGAGGAGCGCTGGCAGGAAATCCAAGATCAGCTGAGAGATGAATATCTTCGTTTTTTGGCTGGCATTGAGCAGATGGAATGGACCGGGCAGAGAGCGGATGAAGCACTTGCGACCATCATTCATGCCGCCTATCATCTTGGTGCCATGAAGCAGATGCTGAAAAGTGTGGGACCATAGAGAACATAATCTGTTAGGCATAGTTACCGTTACTATGTGCACCTTTAAAAACAAGGTTCTTTTAAACGATGCTGTTGATTTTTTATTCAACTCCTATGAAAATAAAAAACTGAAAAAAGGAATACTGATGCCGCTATCGGTGTTTAGTTAAAAGTATTTAATAAATGTTAAATAACTGGAGGGAATCGAGTGATAAGGGTTTTAGAAATAGACAGTAATGAAAGTATATTAGAAGCCATTGACGGTCTTTATAAACAAGTTTGGAATCATTCAATAAAGGAACAATTGATAAAACACTCAAGTTATATGGGTTTTAGGGGATCTATAATGTTCTCAGATGAAAAGGGAATTCTAGGATTCTCGTATGGTTATTCTTCATTATCAGGACAATATTATCACGAATTACTTTCAAAAGAGCTTGGTCCAAAAGAATATGAAAAATGGCTTAAAGATTGTTTTGAGTTTGTTGAATTAATAGTACATCCATCACATAGAAACCAAGGTTATGGGAAAGTTCTGGTTAATGAATTATTAAAGGGAGTAAATAAGAAGACCACCATATTAACTACTCAAGTAAACAACAAACCAGCACGTAATTTGTATCAAAGCTTGGGATGGGTTTTAGTCAAAGAACCCTTTATTCCAGTTACCGATGATTCTCCATATGTTATTATGGGCAAAGCTTTATAAATACCTAATACATAGTGAATTATTCTACTTAAACATACGGGTGCGTTAGGTGAAGAATGCAGGGCTGCCAGTTGGGATGGAATGTATGTAAATTATTACGATTTTTACACTACGATTGATGATGGACACAGGCACCGTGTACGGGGAGTGTTCAGCTTGTTCCTGGGGATAAGTAAATAAAAAAAACAATATTCTAAGCAGTTTGCTTTTGAATATTGACTTCTATATTTTTCATATTTTTATTTCCGCAGATTTTGCATTTGCATTTTCTTTTGGATAAAGTTAAACAATTTGTACAGTAATATCTCTTCATCTTATTTCTCACCCCCTATCTAACTAATCTTATTTTAGTACTAAAATATTTTTATAGTATATTAGTTTTGTAAAAATTGACTTAAAAATTGAATTCATTTTTGCTTCAAGGGTTTTTAAGTAAGGCTGTTTTCGTATTTATTGTTTTTTTGCCAATACTAATAACTAGATTGCTATTATGAGTCGAGGTGACTTTTAGTGTTTGGCGAAACGTTTATGAAGAGTTTAACGAATTTACAAAAGAAGAGCAGATAGCATTATATGAAGCGATGAAACAAGACTTATATCCAGAGAACCCTGATAAATTGACCCCTCAGCATTGTTATGTACGGACACAGCAACTAACTACAAGAAATTCGCTAAAAATAAAGGGCTGCAACACGAAACAGTAAATGAGCGACAAAAAGAGCGTGTGAAAAAGGGGATTTATCATATTTAACACGTTAAAAATTTTCACCAACGACTTAAAAAAATGGATGGAGAGAGATTCCAAGGAGTAGCTACAAAATATCTCGATAACTATCTTATTGGTTCCGATGGTTGGAGTTAGGGAAGAAGGTAGCTTTTGATGAACGTGTCAAGCAAATGCTTGTTTCAGCGTGTCAAAATCCAATTCAAACTACTTTAAGGATGCTAAGAAGTTAAGTAGATTGAAAGAGGAATATAAAAAAACGCCAAAGCTTTTATTGCTCCTAGCGTTCTAATATTTTTATTTTGTCAGTATTGTATTGAGCACTGTATTCGATGTAAAGCAAATTCATAGCTTCAAAAAATTTACGGTCAGCATCCTGGTTGGAAAACCTACTAGGCAAACTTTTAGCCCCAAAAGCAAAAATATAAGGGTCCCGGTTAATGTCTCCTAAAATCCCAATATCTACGATGATGTTTTCTAAGCCGCCTGTCATATGGTTGAAAAAGTGTGTAGGTATACCTTCAATATCTCCTTTTTGTCTAATTAAGCCGCTAATAATTGGCGTCCACAAAGGACCATTTTTTTTGTGTTCTTGAAAGATGTGCAACATTAAATCAAGGACCTGGTCTAGTTGTCCTTTATTTTCGTAATCCGTTGGATTTTCTGTGACATAGATAGTTGGATAGTATGATCGAATTTTATTATTTACTTTATTCCAACCGCCACAGAAATTAACAACACTATCAGCAACAAAACTATCGTGACAAGCTATCATTACTTCAACTGCTTCTTTTAATTGTAAGGAAGTTCTGTGTTGGTAATGAGGATAAAGTTCCTTGCTATCTTCGTCGGGATTATACTTAATTTCACCCACAGTATCCTCCCATTTAATCAAGTCCTCCTCTACCCATTTTGCGATACAAAAACCAATTGCAACCTTTGCTGACGATGCAAGCGGAATGGACATTTCGCTATTTAAAGAGCATAAATAATCGTGCGTTCTAGTTGAGAATATTTTTAAGCCGATTTCTCCTGAATCAATTTGATTTAATTTTTCAAATACCGTTTTCATTTAAAAGTCACATCCTTTGTTTCTCGAAATCAATCAGTACCCACTTACCGATTTTACCATAAAATTCAAGTTTGCGGATTTAATGTAAAAGAACAACATTCCTTTATAAAACAGCCTTAAGTAATTTGTTGAAAGTCTTGTTCCTAGATGTGTGCTTTGTTTTACTTTATTTATTGATTTAGCGAAATGAATAGACTACAGCTTTCTGAGTCCTCATTTACTATACGATTCACGGCTATTGGTGCTTTTTTAACTATCTACCTCGATTGTGGCTCAAAAGTTAAAAAACACTCTTCAACTCCCTCAGTTTAATTCGTTTATCTCCCGAGTGCTCGCTTATTCGCAGGATTTCATTCGCCAAGGATAACATTCATTGGCTGTAGGATGTGAATTAAGGACATTTAGGCTACATGGGGGTATAGTAAATAAAGGAGTCAGTTAACTTCTCGGTATTCTAACATAACATGTACATCTCCACGCCTTCCCTGGAGGGTTTCCCTCCCATGTCTCAGGCGGGTCAATCGCCCTATCATTCCTTCGTCATGCCTGTCCAAGGGGTGGAGGCCATGCTAACCTGATGGGTCAGTGCCCTTTTGTTGAAGAAATCTGGTACTCCGTACATATTTGAAATCCTGCGAATAAGCCAAAACTCAGTCTTGAAAGGCCGTACTTCAGGAATAGTGAAGTACGGTTCTATATTAATCAATGAAGATGCAGATGATCCATGCAGACTGGTGAAACGTAAATCCATACGCAAAAAAAGGTTCCCCATTTAGGGAAACCTCTTTCTCCTATAATTTAAAGTGCCTGATCATATCTGTCAGGTTGGAGCTGGCTTCGGTCAGCTCAATTGCCGAATGGGAGATCGTGCCTAACGCCCGTACCTGCTCCTCTGTTGATGCACTCACCTGTTCGGAAGCAGCAGCGGATTGTCCAGCGACGGATGCAATACTGTCGATTGATGTAACTACTTCATTCTTAAGGATGTTAATATTTTCTATATCAGACTTGATGTAATTAATAGAAGAAACGATGTCATGAATAGTAGCTGAAATCTCACCGAAAGCGATTTCTGCTTCATTTACCGCTTCATTCTGCAATTTCGAAATGGCGATGGTCTGCTCCATTTCCCTTACAACCACATTGGTTTCTTTTTCAATGGAAGTGATGGTTTGTTTAACCTGCGAAGCCGCTTTTGCAGACTGTTCAGCGAGCTTCCTGACTTCATCCGCCACTACAGCGAACCCTCTTCCGCTATCTCCGGCTCTGGCTGCTTCGATGCTTGCGTTCAATGCCAGGAGATTGGTCTGATCAGATATTTCTGTAATGGTATGGATCACCTGCTCAATCTCTTTTACCTGCTGGGCGAGGCCGCTGATTACATCTCCTGCATGGAGAATGACTTCATTGCTTTCTCCTGTTCTTTGCCTTAAGGATTCCATTTGGGCCATCCCTTTTTTATTTGTTTGTTCAGCTGCCATGGATAGATCTGTCATCTGCTCTACATTTTCATTTACCCGCTCAATCTGGCTGGACAAGCTGAGAGCCCGTGAATTCGTTTCTACTGAATCCTGTGCCTGCTGGGTGGCACCTGCAGCCACTTCACCAATGGCGTTAGAGACTTCTTCACTGGCAGCGATCGTTTCCTCTGCCACCGCTGTTAAACTGACAGCGGAATCATTGACACTTTCCACTGATTTTTCAACTGACGTAATAAGCTTCCTCATGCTTTCTACCATTTGGTTGAAATGAGTTGTAAGCTGCCCGATTTCATCCTTTGATTTTGTAAAGACGTTGACAGTTAAGTCTCCCTGAGCCACAAACTGCACCTGGTCCTTCAAGTTGGTGATCGGCTTGGCGATGCTTCTTGCCAGGAAGTACGTAATGACGAGTCCTATAAGAACGGCAACGGAAGCAACCAGGAGGATTATGTCCCTTATTTCTTTAGCACCTGCAAATAATTGATCTGTATCATAAACCATTCCGATTTTCCAGCCGGTCTGCTCTAAAGTCTGAAAGTACATTTTACGTTCAGTGTTTTTGTCATCGTATTCAGCAATTCCTGAGTTTTGCCTACTGACTCCTGAATAATAAGGCTTTTTGCTCTGGTCTTTTCCTGATTCCTTTGGGTGTGC
The DNA here is from genome assembly GCF_046237605.1 of Paraperibacillus marinus. GTDB lineage: Bacteria > Bacillota > Bacilli > Bacillales > DSM-1321 > Paraperibacillus > Paraperibacillus marinus. The sequence goes on from NZ_CP143542.1 coordinate 410,183, forward strand.
AAGAGCCATTCCCTTGCTATCTAAAAGAAAAGAAAAGCCTTTATATCCCACTTCTGTCTGGTTGATCATTTTCTTCAGGCCAGCCAGGCTTAAATCTAAACCGACAACACCCAGGACTTCCTTTGAATCTGGATCAAGCACTGGCTGTACGACAGTCACGACATATTCCCCTGAGCTGGCATCTTTATATGGTTCAGTCCATAATGATAGCTCCTTGGACGAAACAGCTGCTGTATACCACGGCCTCCCGGTAGGGTCAAAATCGGCAGGAAGCTCGATGACTGGGGTTGTCTTAAATTGTTTAGTTTCAGCTCCCACATAAATGACTGCCACATTCTTATTCAGGTTCATGAAGTTTTCAAAATCCTTATTGACCAGCGGCCAGTATGTATCCAGCCCCTTCTTTTCGTTTTTCTTTACCTCCTTCAAGTATGTAATGACACGATTATCGTGGCTATACCGTTCCACAGAGCTCCGGTATAAATTTAAATAAAGATCTGTCTGGTTTTTCAAGTCATGCACCAGTGCTTTTGAACTAGAATCAATACTGATGCTCATTTCATTCTTCGTTTGGAAATACGTCAATGCGGATACACCCATTAAAGTCACTGCTAATAATAAACTCACGGTCAGCATGATTTTGGACTGTATTTTTTTAAACATAAAAATCCCCCTGCTCCTGATGTGTAAAATAGAAATCTACTTTTTCTATCGGAGGAAGGGAAGGAATTATTAAGTAATAAGTCCTTATTTTTTTAAAAATTCAGAAAAATATTATTTCTTCTAACTTCTCTCTCCAATCTGGTTGATCCAGGATAAAAAGTGGTCTTAATATTGAAGGGGTTGCTGATGCACCAGAGGTGTAAAATTCCGCTTCTATGCCATAACTGAAACTATCGTGGATTATGCGGCTCTAGCATACTGATTTTCATCTCATTCTTTGCAACTCAAATTGACATCGTAATGTGCGAATGGATCTACTGAAACATTTTCGTGAAAAAGGATTTATTAGTATCCTTGTTTAATTTGATATTCCTAACCATGTTCTTAGAGAACGAGTAGCGGAAAGGTACAGAACACTAAGTATTTTTAGGAATGGTTATACTTTTGAAGAAGTGCTTTTAAGGCAAGGAGCTGAGTCGCATAAAGGTGATGTGTTAGAAATATGAAGCAGATGATCTATTTACAATCAAAATACGGATGATGTTCAGTTCGTGATTGATAAAATTATAAATGTGGCTCAGCTATATAACTAATTCGTTCAATAAGGAATGACAAAAAGGACTTCAAAGAAGTCCTTTTCTATTGCTCAGATTATCAACATTATTGTTTAACAGACCCAAATAAGTTCCGTAGGACAGCTCGCAAAAGCATATTAATCCCTGGCCGATCACAGCCGGCCGATATATTTCAATTCTTCCGGAGACCTTTCGTCTGCACCGCCCTCAAGTATGGTGCGGATATCATTCAGGGTATCGGATAGACTGACCGTTTCTGCTTTTGTGCCGGTGAACTCCTCTGCCACGTAGAACGGCTGTGTCAGATAAGCCTCAAGGCGTTCGCCGCGGCTGTAGGTCTGAAGTTCGGAAGCAGGGATGCCTGATAGTCCTCTGACGCTGACCAGGGAGCGCAGCTCACGGTATCTCCGCAATAGTTTTTGGGCGCGCTGCAGCAGGATGAGATGGTTTTGATCCAGATAGGCGCCTTCCAGAACGGAAGAAGTCGAATAGATTGGATTCAATGCCGGGAAGATATGCCGGGCAGAGAGGTCGGCGTCAAAGTGAAGGAGCGTTTCAAGCGGGCCATAAGGAATTTCCTCATCCACCACTTCTCCTTTTAGATCGACTAAAAAGGTTGTGAGATTCTCTTTCTGCAGGCGTTCCTGCAGCTCGTAAAGTTCCCCGGTCACCACATGGGCGCGGTCTGCTGAAAAAACGATATCCTTGTCATCAGGAATGGCGGCCATGGTCTCATAGGCTTCCTCGATGGTGTGCACCACAGCATCTGCATCGTCCAGAAGCTCCTGCAGTTCCGGGTAGCTCGCATCCGGCTTAAGCACGACGGTGACATATCCTTCCCTCTTAAGACGGTAAAATATTTCAGATAATAAAACAACCTGGCCCATCCCCGGGCGGGCAACAAGACCAATGGTACCGCCTTTTACAACCGGAGCAAAAAAATCAAGCGCTTTAATTTTCGTTTCAATCACATCAACCGACTCCCCCATCAGAATTAATTCATCCAGGCTGCACTCTGCCAATGACGCAAGGGCAGCAATGGTCCTCACTTCAGCGCGTCCAACCGGAATCTTCCCCGTGCATAAATTCGAAACAGTTGCCGGACGCAGACCGACACTCCGGGCGGCACTCGTCAGATTTGGCACCTTCCTCCTCAGTAATGCAACATTCAATCTTAGATTTTCCATTTTTTACACCTCCTTACTTTATATAGTACTCATTGTTACTCTTGAACGCAACTATAAAATTACTTTTTAACGTAATTTTTATTACTTTAAAAATGAGGCATAGAGTGAAAGTCCTCCATTAAGGGTAAGAGGGACATTTTGAAAGGAAAAAGTCCTTCACCGGTGGGATGAAGGACATTTCGAGCCGGGTTCTCAAGCAAAAAGTCCTTCATCGGGGGTATGAAGGACATTTCGAGCTGGGTTTTGAAGTAAAAAGTCCTTCATCGGGGGTATGAAGGACATTTCGAGCCAGGTTCTCAAGCAAAAAGTCCTTCATCGGGGGTATGATGGACATTTCGAGTGGGGTTCGGAAGTGAAAAGTCCTTCATCAAGGGTATGAAGGACTTTTCGAGTGCAGATTGGAAGCAAAAAGTCCTTCATCCAAAATAAGAAAGCCGCAATATAACAGCAGAAAGTAGAATAAAAACGCTCCTCCTACAAAAGGTATAGATACCATTATTTTTTGGAACGTCAACATAAGGGGGAGACGCATGAAAAAGCTAAAGCTGACAGCAATGGTTGCCGTACTCTCGGCACTCTTTGCAGGGGTGGCGGGGGCTGAAACGGCTATTCCTGGCATGCCGGGATCTGACCGCTTCTTTCCAGATCTTCTCATTACCGAGATTGCAGCGAATCCTTCCAAGGGAAACAGCAGGGGGGAGGGCTATGAGTTTATTGAAATTTATAATAATACCGATCATGACGTTAACCTGGAGGATTATCAAATCACTGTGTCACGGGAAGATGGAAAAACTTCGAGCTGGGAAATCACAGCCGCACATAGACTGGGGCCGGGGGGGACGGCAGCAGTCTGGCTGAAGAACGGTGACAGTTATAAGCAGGGGGCAGGACTGAAACAGTCTGATTTTAATGACCACTATCATACCCTTCTGAAAAATGGACAGCTTGCCGAAGCCGAGAGCACCGGCCTTTCCAATATCAGCGGCAGGACCGTCTCCATAAGATCCCTTGCCGGCCAGACGATATCCTCGGCTTCCTACACGGCTGGGAAAAAATCTGCCGTCACACCGGATGGATTTTCCCTGCAATATGAGTATCCACGGGACGGCACACATGCGATGAAGCTCCGGGACATGGTAAGAGTCCCTAGTCCGGGGATGATTTCCAAAGGGCTGGTTCCCCAGGCGCAGAACCGCATAGTAGACCGAATGGCACCGGAAATCACTCCGGTCATGCCCGTTTTTGATATTCCTGCCCGGCGGGATCTGCCGATTTCCTTCAGGGTCATGGATGACCGCCGGGTTATGAGGGCGACTCTATTTTATAAAAGGGCGCAGGATAAGCCATTTTCAAAGAAAAATCTCTCATCAAAAAAGGATCGCTTCTCCGGCAAGATATCCCGCTTTGATCTCTATGCTGCCACCCCCGCGTTCCAATACTATTTGGAGGTTACAGACGGAATCCGGACTGCCCGTTATCCGAAAGCGGGCGTCATCTCAGTCAGGGTCGGGAATCCAAATGCCTATCTTCCTTTTAAGAAGGGATTGTCGATAACTAATGAGAGTATTTTAAATGGGAGAAAGCATATCGAGGTTCATAAGGACAGCCCGAAAGATTCCGTCCTGCTGTATCAGAATGGGCATAAACTCAGAACAATCCAATCCTTGAGCAGGCAGCCGATATTCGTTTATGAGGCCAATGGCATTAAAGAAGGATATAAAGGCGGCCTGTTTCAAGGGAATCACCTGGTAAAAATTCTGGAGCAGACGCACGGGAAATTCGGTTCCTTCGAGGCGGCCATTCCTCAGGAAAAAATCAGGCCGGGAGATAACCGGCTGACAATCAAAACCGGAAGCAGGCACTGGCCGTTTGGCAGAGGAAAGAGAGCAGAAAGCCTCAATGGGTTTGAAATGAAAAATGTAAGGCTGCTGCTGGGGGACGGTGCCATCCTAAAACCGCATGCTGTGCTGACAGAAACGGAGAACGGGAAAACAGCAGAGTCCGGTTACAAGGATGGCCGTGTCTATCACTTCGGCAATAGAAGCAGGCACTCCGGACGGGCGCCGATCAGGCACTTTGTATTCCGTGTGCCGCAGGACAAGTTCCTGACAGAGCGCACCGTCATTGATACAAAGAAAGAAAGTGAAGGAAGGCATCATTTCAGGGCTGTGATCAATGGAGATGTAATAGAGGCAAGTCCCAAGTTCGATCACAGTCCTCCTGAAATAGCAGTCAAGGAACTCCAGGAAGGCGGAACCTATAAAGGGACCTTCACCATCGATGCCAAAGCCAGTGACCGGATTTCCAGATGGTCATCTCTTAAGGCAGATTTAGATGGCAGGAAAATCAAGCTTCCCTATACCACGTCATCCGGGGCCCTCAGTAAAGGGAAACATAAGGTGATTTTCACAGCATCTGATGCAGCGGGAAATGTAAGTAAAAAGGTTTTTCATTTCCATGTGGTCAATGAGGATCCGATCATCAGGGAAACAGCCTTTCCGCCCCCGGATTCTTCCGGGCTGCCCCTTTCGACCAGTTTGTCGGTAAAAGTGAACGACCCCACAAAGGATCATATGAAAGCCGTCTTTTACAGCGGACAAAGATATGACTATGCGGCAGAGAGCGGCATCAAGGGCTACACCTGCATCTCTGACCGGGAGCCTCCGCCGGCCCTTGAGCAGGAAGGAGAAAGCGATATCGGGCAGAGTCCGGCTGGCAGACTTGCAAAGCCGGATGGAACCTATCTGGTCACAGAATCTCAGTCGGGATTTCCCTATCAGCGCTTTGAAATTCCTATTAAAGAAAAAGCTAAACAGGTCAGGAAAATCGAGATTGATTGGAGAGGTCATTCATATGCGGGCAGGCGGGTGACCATGTATGCCTGGAATTATAAAAAGTTCAAGTGGGAAGAGCTTGCATATGGCTATGGAGCCGAAGATTTCACCCTGAAGGCAAGGGTCGGCAGGCAGTATGTTAAAAATCAGAAAGTGAACGTACTCATTCAGGATTTGGCCGACCATGTGCATCAGAATTTCTCGATGATCTGGATGTCTGATACCCAGTACTACGCCAGTGCCTTTCCATATATTTTCCCCATCATGACCAATTGGGCAAAAGCCCAGTTTGACCAGGGAAACGCCGGCTATGTTATTCATACGGGCGATATCATTGATTTCCGCTGGGACCAGGACCAATGGAAAACGGCAAGCAAAAGCCTTGCAGCGCTTGATCAGGGAGGTGTCCCATACGGTGTGCTGCCCGGCAACCATGACAGCGGTTCCCTGCTGGTGGATTATAAAAATTACAGCACCTATTTTGGGAAGAACCGGTTTTCCGGCCAGCCGACCTATGGCGGAGGCTCAAAGAATAATGCTTATCACTATGATTTAGTCTCCTTTGGCGGCCACGATTTCATCGTGCTGTATCTTGGCTGGGGAAAAGAGACAAACCGGGAAGCGGTGAAGTGGGCGAACGCTGTACTCCGTAAGCACTCAGACAGAAATGCGATACTGGCTGTCCATTCCTACCTCCAGCCGAACGGCATACGCACCATAAAAGGGCGTGCCCTTTTTAACCGGATTGTCAAGCCTAATGAAAATGTAAAGCTGGTCCTGAGCGGCCACTATTTTGGCGCCAGCCGCCATATCGAAGAAATCAGGACAGAAGATGGCAGCGTGAGAAGGGTGGTTGAGATGCTTGCAGATTACCAGGGCGGGCCGGAAGGGGGGCAGGGCTATATGAGGCTCCTGCAGTTTGATCCGGCAAACCGCCTGCTCCGGGTCAAAACATACTCCCCATTTCTCGACCATTATAATTTCTTTGACAGCGAAACGGACGAATTTACTCTGGACTTTGATTTGAATGACATCCATAAGCAGGTAGCGACCGACTATATTTCGGCCAGTGTCTTCACAACAGAAAAGCTTGGGGAAGACCTGGCTGTGAAGAATGGCCATGCACGGATCCGCCTCAGGGGCCTCGAGCCCTACCACGATTACTGCTGGTATGTAGAAGTCAGCGACATATACGGAGGGAAGACTCTGTCCCCGCTCTGGAAATTCACCTCGGGGAGCGGCGAGTAAATGAACCAGTCCGGCGGGTAAATCAATCAGTTCCGCGAGTAAATTCTAAAACCGGCGAGTAAAGCTTCCTGTTCCGCGAGTAAAATGAGATTTCGGCGAGTAAAGGTCGCGGTTCCGTGAGTAAAGGGGCATGGTGCGTGTGATTATGCTTCTTTTAAAGTGGAAATTGGCTGATTTTGATTAAAAAACATAATAAGAGAGCGGAAAACATCAGAAAATGAGCCGAAATACCATAAAAATCTTCCTAAAAAAGCTTTTAGCAATTCTCCACCATCACCATAGCCTGATGCTTAAATTGAGGGTGTCCCAAACCTTTCGGGAACATCCTCTTGTTTGTTTAGATAACATTTTATGGTTTTTTTAACAAGGCTCTGTTAAACTTTACTGTTGATAATTGAGTAAAATAAAAAGGAAACCTTAATTGTAGGGTTTTTCATTTTTACATTTCCAACATTTTTGATTTTAATTGTTATTTTTTAACCAAGTAAAAACCCGAAATACCTGAAACGGTTCAAACCAAGTAATTAAAAACATCACAACGAAGAAAGAAATAAGTGATATGAATTTTAATGTTCCAACTTCCTGTTTAGCAATTGCTATAAAACTTAGTACAATTCCGAATAAAAAAGCAAGATAACCAAAAAGGGCTATCGGTTCAGAAAAGCCCTCTAATATCCAATTTAATCCAAATGATAGCAGTCCTATAACCATTAAGGTTAATGATAATTTACTGAATTTTTTCACAATTACACCTCCCGTATGATTTTACCATTTGGTGGAATAAATGAAAAATACTTTTTGTAAATATCAACATTTACCTTTAACAGAGCCTTTAACTAAAAAATATAGTTATCAGGCATAATTGGTTTATGACAGGAGGGCTTAATTTGAGTAACCAGAGGAAAGTGGTACTTCTGATAGCCATTAGCATTGATGGTTATATCGCAAGAGAAGATGATTCATTGGATTGGCTGTATAAGACGGATTTTGGCGATGACTATGGATTTGCTGATTTTATCGAGCCGGTGGATGCCATTTTAATGGGACGGAAAACGTATGACCAGATTCCGGCGAAAGAAGATGAAATGATCTATGGCGGGCGGAAATGCTATGTATTTTCCCGTTCGGTCACAGGTGCTTCCCGTAATATTGAATATGTGAATGAAGACATAGTAAAGTTCACAACTAGCTTAATTGAAACGGAAGGGGGCACCATTTGGGTAGTGGGCGGCGGAGAAATGCTGCGTCCGCTGCTGCAGGCTCAATTGGTGGATGAAATCATTCTTCAGATGGCTCCAGCAGCAATTGGCAGGGGCATTCCTTTATTTCAAGGAGAAGGTGTGGAAATGGAGCTTTCATTAAAAGGAGTCCGGCGTTTCAACCAGCTTGCCGAACTGCATTATGTTGTGAAGAAATAAATAGAATCTCTTGCATTTATGTGGGTTGTTCTTCAATCCAGCTTGTTTAATAGTTCAGTGTCCCCGTTTAGGATATATATGGTTTCTCTATATTAGAAATAAAGGAGGCAACCCGATTGGGAGCAGCCATTTTTATTATTTCAATCCCATTTTTTATTTTTGCCATTATACTATCGAAAGGAAAAGGAGCAGCCCTGATTGCAGGCTATAATACAATGTCTGACAGTGAAAAATCTCAATATGATGAAGCGGCTCTATGTAAGTTCATGGCTAAAATAATGTATGGGATCGGCTTTGGCATACTATTACTTGGCTTAGGTACAATGTTAGAAAGTCGAGTATTAACCATTGCAGCTATTATTCTATTAATAACTTTTGTTGTTTTTTCCATGGTTTATCCTAATACAAAAGACAGATTTAAACGATCATAACTGGTAATTAAAGTAAGCCATGCACATGTAAAAAGACCGGCTTAGCAAAAGCCGGCCTTTCTGTGCCTATTATTCGGTAAAATGATATTTTTTGTCTGACCATTTTGTAAAAAGAATGATGGCGATGCCAACTATCAAATATACAAAGCCCCCAGCTTCGATTGCATATCCAAATGGATTGATAAATCTCGGCAGAAAAACCATGCCCACAACCGAGAGTATTGTGAGGAGGGAAAGCATGATAAAATCCTTAACTTTACTTGATGCTTTATAAATTGATTTTTGCAGCCATTTTATGATGAAAAAAACATAAAGAAAAATAATTACCGCACATATCATAAAGGTGACCAGGGCTGTGCCCACATAGACGGTCCCAATACTGCTGTCCTTAAAATAGTACATAAGGATGTCTGTTGTCCCGCTTACCGCAGCCATCAAGCCAAGCAGCTTCAGGAGCAGAAAGCCTATGAAGAATGCTATGTTTTTCCCTGGTTCTTTCGGCAGCTGTTCGATCATTTCGTCGCAATAAGAGGAGGGGTCATTTCCAAATACCTCCTCTGCACTTTTGCCTTCTTTCTGTGCTTCAAGAAGATGATCTAAAAGCTCCATTAACAATTCTTCTGAAGCCTGCTCCGAAATGGAAAGACTTGTACGTATATAAACTAACATATTGCCGTAGTATTCTTCGTTTTCTTTCGTCAGTAATCTGCGTTTAGTGTTATTTAATCGAATTAATTCCTTAGCATTCATCATCCCCACTCCTATTTAACATTTTATCTACAGGCGTCCGGATACTTTTCCATTCTGCCTGAACCTCGGATAACGCTTTTTTTCCATCGGTGGTAAGCTGGTAGTATTTTCTCTTGGGACCTGAAGGAGAATTACGCATTTCGCCTTTAATTAATCCTTCCTTTTGAAGACGGAGCAGGAGGGGATAAATGGATCCTTCACTAACGTCATTTAAACCAAAGTATTGAAGCTTTCGAGATAGCTCATACCCATAAATCGTTTCTTTTTCAATGATGGATAAAATGCATCCCTCTAAAATTCCTTTTAATAATTGAGTTCTCAGCGACATCTATTTCATCCTTATTATCTTGTAATACAAGATAGTGGTTTTTTAATAAGGCTAACTTGCAGAACAAGATAGCCTTATGTGTATCAGAATAACCTATTTTTGGTAATGCGTCAATTTTATTTTTGCAGTAAAGCGTCCCGGAAAATCCCTTAATTTTTCCTATGGTTTTGCCCTAACCAATTCATCCTCAATTCCCCTGGCAATGTCAAACGCTCCTCCAGCTTGGTTCGAGCAGACAATGATTTGGAGAGGGATATCCGGATAAAATACAGCCCGGAAGTTAACTCCTGGATCATAGCCCATCAGTAAATATTTTGACACCTGGTTTTTCTCGGTTTTCATCCATAGGCCGTAGCCGTATGCGGTAGTATCGTCGACTCTAACATGAGGGGCAAGCAGCTGATCTGTGATCTCTTTATTTAATAATTTGTATTCTGTTAATGCTTCCCACAGCCGGGCGATATCGTGAACAGTGGCGTAAGCTCCGCCATCTGAACCGCCTTTTGCAGGCAGTGAAAATACATTGGTTTTCCATTTCCCGTCTGCTTGGTCTATATATCCCAATGCAGTTCTTTCAGGCAGAGCATCCATTTCGAAATAGCCGGATTCCATAGATAACTTGTAGAATATATGTTCAGTAACATATTCACTGAAGTGCTGACCGCTTGCTTGTTCAATGATTAACCCCAGCAATATGTAGCCGGCATTATTGTAATGAAATCGGGTGCCGCTTGGGAATTTCATAGTTCCGTCCTGGAACAGCGGTAAAAAGTCTTTTAGCTTCCGAATTTGATACATAGGATTCTTGACCCAGAGTTCTTCAAAATCCTCCATGATTTCCTCGTCAAAATAGTCCGGTATTCCGGAGGTATGTGACAGCAATTGATGAATGGTAATGCCCTTGTCAAAAAAAGGGAAGTGGATGTCGAGGCAGTCTTTCAGTAAGGTATTGAAAGAAATTTTCCCTTTCTCGACAAGCTGGCAGATAGCTATTGCGGTGAATAGCTTGCTTCCTGAGGCAATGCCATACCTGGTATCACCCTGATTTTTAATTTTTTCAGAGCGGTTGGCAAATCCATAGCTTAGATCAGCAAGTACTTCTTCTCCGTCCTTCACATATACACTGCCCGAAAAATCATGTTCTTCCTGAAGTGCAGAAATGCTATCAATCAAGCTTTTGTTCACATTAAGTTCCCCCAATATGTATGATATTCTGTCAGGCCTTGTCAGTCGCTGATAGATAGGTCGATTTCGCTGTTTTGGCTATTGCTGGAAGTGCTTCTTTTTTCATTGTAACAAAAAGCATAAGCAGAAAGGCTGATAACAAAAAAATGACGTGTGTCGATACACACGTCATTTCTTATGTCATTCCTCAGTTCCCGAAAATAGACATTCTTAGAATGGGCTGCTGTCCTTGCCTTCGCCCCGTGCCATTTCAGTGCTTTGGAGCATCAAGTCAGTCACTGGGCAGTATTTCACGATGCCTTCGCCTACTTTCATGGCTCCCATCATGGCAGTCATGAGATAGAGGCTCCGGCCGGGCTTTCTGGATAATTTGGCCGTGGACCAGGCGAGCATGGTAAGGCCGCAGGTAATCCGCAGCAGAGCGTTGACAGTGCCGATGTTTGGTTTGACGTTCATCTTTATGCCCCCTTCATAAAAAGTTCACATTAAATCAGTAAACCTTTACTGTGTTAAATTAATTAGTGTGATAGTATGAAATAAATAAAACGCTTACATTTACAATTGATGAGTGAATGCTTTGCTGTCGTACATAGGAGGATGTTCATGCCAGAACAGCGCTACCGTTGGAAAAACAAACAGCTGCGTGAGCATGTAGCTGTACTGGACGGAAAGATTCCGCCGCATATACTGCTTACCAATGCACGTTATTTAAATCAGACATTCAGGAAATGGATAGAAGCGAATATCTGGATATACGACGACCGGATTATTTATGTCGGCGATAAACTGCCGGAAAACATCACAGGCTGTGAGGTTGTCGACTGCAGCGGCCATTATTTGGTCCCAGGCTATATTGAGCCGCATGCACATCCATTTCAATTATATAATCCCCACACATTTGCGGCATATGCATCACAGCATGGGACCACTACTCTGGTCAATGACAATCTGATGCTGTTTTTGCAGATGGAAAATAAAAAAGCTTTTTCACTCCTTAAGGAGCTGCGCAGCCTGCCGGCAACTTTATACTGGTGGTGCCGTTTTGACGCACAGACAGAGATTTTAAATGAAGAAACTGTATTTTCCCATAGCAATGTGAAAGCCTGGCTTGAGCATGATGCGGTGCTTCAGGGAGGGGAGCTGACCGGATGGCCCAAGCTTCTTGCCGGTGATGATATGATGCTTCACTGGATTCAGGAAGCAAAGCGCATGAGAAAGCAGATAGAAGGGCATTTTCCCGGAGCCTCCGAGAAAACCCTGGCGAAGATGATGCTGATGGGTGCTGGCTGCGATCATGAAGCAATGACCGGAAAGGAAGTGCTGGTAAGGCTGCTGCAGGGCTATACCGTGTCACTGAGGCATTCTTCCATCCGTCCCGATTTGCCGGGGCTGCTTGAGGAGATTCTTGAATTCGGCCTCGAGAATTTTGATAAGTTCTTTTTCACCACAGACGGATCGCCGCCATCCTTTTATGAAGAAGGCGTGATCGACAGGCTGATCAAGCTGGCCATAGACAAAGGCGTTCCCCTGGTGGATGCGTATAATATGGGAACCATCAATGCAGCGAATTATTATAATATAGAACACCTGCATGGCTCTATCGCGACAGGCAGGGTGGCGAATATCAACTTTCTCACAGAACCGGAAAACCCGGCGCCTGTCTCCGTCCTGGCAAAGGGCAAGTGGGTGAAGCGCGAAGGGGAGCCCCTTGACTTCAACCAGGGGTTCGATTGGGAAGGCTATGGCTTTGGCCCGCTTGCGCTTGAGTGGGACATCGAGATGGATGATCTGCAATTTTCCATGCCGTTTGGAATTGAGATGCTGAATGATGTGATCACAAAGCCCTTTTCTGTTTCCTTCGACCTGTCAGAGGACCAGCTCAGCCCGGACCATGACCTGTCCTTCCTCATGATGCTAGGACGGGACGGCACCTGGAGGATCAATACGGTCATTAAAGGCTTTGCCGATAGTCTCGGCGGGTTTGCGAGCTCTTACTCGAATACGGGGGATATCATCCTGATCGGCAAGAATAAGGAAGATATGCTGGCTGCCTTTCATAGAATGAAGGAAATGGGCGGCGGCATCGTGATCGCTGAGGACGGAAGGGCTGTATATGAGATGCAGCTCGGACTGAACGGGCTGATGTCCGATAAGAAACTCGAGCTGCTGATTCATGAGGAAAAGGAACTCATACGCATGCTGAAGGAACGCGGCTATAAGTTCAACGATCCGATTTATACGCTGCTTTTCTTTTCGTCCACCCACCTGCCGTACATCAGGATCACTCCTAAAGGGATGTATGATGTGATGAATAAAAATGTTCTCTTTCCTTCTATAATGCGTTAAAATATAAAAGGAAAATGTCCCTTTACGATTTTTGAGGAGAAACTTACATTGAGACTGAAAATAGCTTATTTCATGCTTGCTGCCATACTGCTTACAGCAGGCTGCAGCAAAGAAGAACCAAAGGAACCAGGGCAGAAGGAAGCCGCGCCAAAACAGGAAGAAAAGCAAAAGCCGCCTGCTGCCAAGGAATATAAATACACCTTCCCGCTGACCGGGGAAGGCACTGATACAAAGCCGGATAGGAGAGCCGTTTCAGTTATGATCAATAATCACCCTGCCGCCCGTCCGCAGTCGGGTCTTGCTGAAGCCGATATTGTATATGAGCTTCTTGCCGAGGGGGAAGTGACCCGCTTTCTCGCTGTATTCCAGAGCGGAAAGCCGGGTAATATCGGTCCGGTGAGAAGTGCGAGGGATTACTTCATGGAGCTTGCGAAAGGCTTTGACAGCCTGTATATTCTCCATGGCTACAGCCCTGAGGCCAAGCGGCTTCTCGCAGGAGGATATATAGATCACCTGAACGGATTGAAATATGACGGATCGCTGTTTGAACGGTCTGATTTCCGCAAGGCCCCTCATAATTCATATATTACCTATAAAAATATCATCAAAGGCGCGAAGCAGAACGATTTCGACATGCTCACACCGCCGAAAAGCATGACATTCATCAGTACAAAGCAGGTGCCGATCGGAAAACCGGCACCGGAGGCAGAAGTCTCTTATCACTCCAGCCAGTTCGATGTGCGTTATGAATATGACCGAAAAAAAGGGAAATATCTGCGGTACACTGCCGGGGAACCCACCATTGATCTGGAAACGGACAAAAGCATCCAGCTTGATAATATCCTGATTATAGAGGCACCGCATCGCATTACAGATGAAAAAGGCCGGAGAGATATCGATCTCCATTCCGGCGGACCCGGGTATCTCCTCCAGAAAGGGACGTACCATGAAGTCACCTGGAAGTGGAAGGACGGCAGGATCGTCCCGATGATGAAGGAAAGCGAAGCCGGACTCATCGCGGGTAAAACATGGGTGAACATTGTCCCGAGCCTGTCGGATGTGAGTTTGAAGCCATAATATTACATGTAGAAATAAAGGAGCCTCCCTATGCAAATCAATAAATTACGAGGAAAAGAATTAGACCAGTTATTCAAATCTGTCCTTGCACTGGAAACTCTTGAGGAATGCTATCTTTTTTTCGATGACCTCTGTACAGTCAACGAAATCCAGTCGCTTGCACAGAGGCTCCAGGTAGCCAAAATGCTGCGCGAGGGCAACACTTACCATAAGATTGAAACCGAAACCGGAGCAAGCACCGCAACCATCTCCCGGGTAAAAAGAAGCCTGAATTATGGAAATGACGCCTACGAGATTGTCCTCGAACGAATAAAAGAAGAAAAATAACACCAAAATCACCCTGACAGCTGCCAGGGTGGTTTTTATTTCCGGGAAATGGGGGACAGTCCCCCATTTCCCGATTATTTCCCAAGGTGTCAGGGCTTCTGGTCTTCTATGATAACCAGGTGAAAGTTGTCCTCGGTGATTTCTTTTTTTTCTTCGGAAAGCAGTTTCTCAAACTCCTCGAACAGACCCTGAATTTCCGGGTGACGGTTTATGTTTTCTGTGCTCCTGCTGCAGTCTTCCCTGCTGTCATATCTCATGATTTCAATCCACTTTGATTCATCTGCTTCACTGTTCAAATAGAGGGTTTCATATTTTGTGTATCTCTTATAAATTTGCAAGGTTCTCTTCTGGAGCCGTAAATATTCTTCCTGCTTATCCTGCTTGATATGATATTGATAGACCTTGACATACATGGTAAACTTTCCCCTTCGGCGTATTTTCTCCATCATAATTCGCCTTTGCTTCCCTAAAACCCTGCTGCGGAACCGTTATATCGTATACAGCAATGATACAGGTGGATGGGGACTTTAAAATTACCTTAATTTTTCTCCCGCCTTCTATTTTTTAATGGAAAATTCTAATGGTATAATGGGGAAATGGGGATAACCTGAATATGGAGGATTTTTGAATGTACGATTATCGAGAGTGGAATCACGTTTTTAAGCTTGATCCCAATAAGGAATTGTCGGATGAAAGGCTTGAAAGGCTTTGTGAATCCGGGACAGATGCGATTTTGATCGGGGGGAGCGATGGGGTGACCCTGGAAAATGTCCTCGATTTGATGGCGCGTGTCAGGAGATATACCGTACCATGTGTCCTTGAAGTCTCCAATGCGGAATCCGTCACCCCGGGCTTTGACCTCTATTTTATACCAACCGTCCTGAACAGCCGGAATCCGGACTGGATCACCGGGCTGCATCATGATGCGGTGAAGGAATATGGACATATCATGGACTGGGATGAAATCCATGTGGAAGGCTATTGCATCATCAATGGCAGCTGCAAGGCAGCAAGCCTGACAGAAGCCCGCACCGATCTCACCGATGAGGATATTGAGGCATATGCCATGATGGCAGAGAAGATGTTCAACCTGCCAATCTTCTATCTTGAGAACAGCGGTGAGCTTGCATCCACAGAACTTGTCCGAAAAGTGAAGGACAAGCTCGAAAAAGCAGTCCTTTTCTACGGGGGCGGCATCAAGAATGCACAGCAGGCGGAAGAATTGGCCGCATACGCCGATGTGATCGTAGTCGGCAACGCAGTATATGAAGACTTTGAACAAGCGCTTGAAACAGTAAAGACGGCAGGAACGTCTAATTGATATATAGTGGAAGCGGGAAATCTGATATAATAAGAACAAACGTTCTTTAAAATGGTGGTGGATAATTATGCAGTTTCTTTCAGACCGGCTATTAAAGGGATTGAATGACAAGCAGCAGGAAGCAGTGAAATGCACAGACGGACCCCTCCTGATCATGGCAGGGGCAGGAAGCGGAAAAACAAGGGTGCTGACGCACAGGATCGCGTATTTAATGGTGGAAAAGCAAGTGGCTCCGTGGAGCATCCTTGCGATTACCTTTACCAATAAAGCGGCCCGCGAAATGAAGGAAAGGATCAAAGGAATCCTTGGGGGAGCCTCCGAGGATATCTGGATCTCCACCTTTCACTCAATGTGTGTAAGGATTCTCAGGAGAGATATCGACCGGATTGGCTATAACCGGAACTTTACCATCCTGGATACGACGGATCAGCAGTCTGTCATCAAGCAGATTCTGAAGGATAAGAACCTTGATCCGAAAAAGTTTGATTACCGGGCGATACTTGGCAGCATTTCATCAGCAAAGAATGAACTCATCGATGCAGAAGAATATGCAAGCATGTCCGGCGGTTTCTTTGAACAGACCGTTGCCGAGGTTTATACCGAGTACCAAAAAAGGCTCAGGAAAAACCAGGCGCTCGACTTTGACGACCTGATCATGAAAACCATCCTTCTGTTCACAAGAGTGCCGGAGGTATTGGAATTCTATCAGCGCAAGTTCCAGTATATCCATGTGGATGAGTATCAGGATACGAACCGGGCGCAATATATGCTGGTCAAGCTGATGGCAGCGCGCTTCAAGAACCTCTGCGTGGTCGGTGATTCTGATCAGTCGATCTACCGCTGGCGGGGTGCGGATATTGCGAACATCCTGAGCTTCGAAAAGGACTATCCCAATGCCGAGGTTATCCTGCTTGAGCAGAACTACCGCTCAACGAAGCGGATTCTCCGCGCAGCGAATGAAGTCATCTCAAAAAATGCGAACCGCAAGCCGAAGAATCTATGGACCGAAAACCTGGAAGGCAATAAGATCCTTTATTACCGGGCGGACAGCGAGCAGGGAGAAGCCCAGTTCGTGGCAGGGAAAATCAATGAAATGACGGCAGGCGGCAGGAAGCTGTCCGAGATTGCCATCCTGTACCGTACCAATGCCCAGTCCCGTGTGATGGAGGAAGTTTTGCTGAAGTCGAATATCCAATATTCGATCGTCGGCGGAATCAAGTTCTATGACAGGAAAGAAATCAAGGACATCCTGGCATACCTGCGCCTGATTTCGAATCCTGATGACGATATCAGCCTGCGGAGGGTGATCAATGTACCGAAGAGGGGAATCGGATCCACCTCCCTTGATAAAATCGCCAACTTCGCTGCGATGTACGATACCTCCATCATGGCGGCCCTCGATTCGATTGAACTGATTGGTGTCAGCCCGAAGATCACAAAGGCAGCGGCCAGTTTTAGAGATTTGATCAACAGCTACTCCCAGATGCAGGAATATCTGTCGGTGACAGAGCTTGTGGAGCAGGTGCTTGAAAAAAGCGGATACCGTGAGATGCTTGAAGCGGAGAGAACGATTGAATCCCAGAGCAGGCTTGAAAATATAGACGAATTTCTTTCTGTAACCAAGAGCTTTGAAGAAAGCTCAGATGATAAAAGTCTGGTGGCCTTCCTGACAGACCTTGCCCTCGTTGCCGATATAGACGCACTTGATGACGATGGGGAAGCTCCGGCGGATTCAGTTGTCCTGATGACACTGCATGCTGCCAAGGGACTCGAGTTTCCGGTCGTATTCCTGATGGGACTCGAGGAGGGTGTTTTCCCTCACAGCCGCTCTCTGATGGAAGAGGAAGAGATGGAAGAAGAGCGCCGGCTTGCATACGTCGGCATCACCCGTGCGGAAAATGAGCTGTATATGACAAATGCGCAGATGCGTACTTTATTCGGACGCACTAACATGAACCCGGTTTCCCGGTTTATATCCGAAATACCCGAGGACCTCCTTGAAGATCTCGTTCCAAAGCAGCCGAAGGCCAAGAGTTCCTCCTTCATGACTTCCGGCCAGCCGGCACGCACCCGCCCGGGTGTCCAGCGCCCAAGCGCAATGAAGCAGAATACAACAGGCGGAGATGAAATCGGCTGGAATGTAGGCGACAAAGCAGTGCACAAGGTATGGGGAACAGGCACGGTTGTCAGTGTCAAAGGCGAGGGAGAAGGCAAGGAGCTTGATATTGCTTTCCCAAGCCCGACCGGGATCAAACGATTGCTCGCTAAATTTGCCCCCATCACTAAGGGGTAGCTCTATATAGAAGAAAGGGCTGAAATAAATGGAACGAATGGAAGCGGAAAAGCAGATTCTGGAGTTGCAGACTCTGATCAATCAGTACAATTACGAGTACCATGTGCTGGATAAGCCGTCAGTGCCGGATGCGGAATATGACAGCCGGCTGCGCGAATTAGTCGAACTTGAAGAGCAGTTCCCGGAATTCCGGACCCCTGATTCACCAACCCAGAGGGTCGGCGGGGCCATTCTTGAGATGTTTGAAAAGGTGGAGCACCGGACGCCGATGCTGAGCCTTGGGAACGCCTTTAATGATGCAGATCTGCGGGACTTCGACAGAAGAGTCCGCGGGGCAGCCGGAGATGAGATCACGTATGTATGCGAGCTTAAGATCGACGGCCTTGCTGTATCCCTTCGTTACGAGGACGGCCTTTTCGTGAAGGGAGCGACCAGGGGCGACGGCACCATCGGGGAAGACATCACGGCAAACCTGAGGACGATCAAGTCCATCCCCCTCCGGATTAAAGAGCCGTTCACCATGGAAGTCAGAGGCGAGGCTTTTATGCCGAAGCGGTCTTTCGAGGCATTGAATAAGAAGAAGGAAGAACGCGGCGAAGAGCCATTTGCGAACCCGAGGAATGCGGCTGCCGGCTCCCTCCGCCAGCTTGATCCAAAAATTGCTGCGTCAAGGAACCTGGATATCTTCTTATACGCCATCGCCGACTTTGGGGAAACCGGGATTGACAGCCACAGTGAAGGTCTCGATCTCCTGGACGAGCTTGGCTTCAAGACGAACCGGGAAAGAAAGAGATGCACTGATATCGAAGAGGTAATCCACTATATCGAAGGCTGGACGGAAAAACGGCCGGACCTTCCATATGATATTGACGGCATTGTCGTTAAGGTGGATTCCATCAGCCAGCAGCAGGATCTTGGTACCACGGCAAAAAGCCCGCGCTGGGCGATTGCCTATAAATTCCCTGCCGAAGAAGTCGTTACGATCTTAAAAGATATTGAACTTAACGTAGGCAGGACAGGTGCCGTCACGCCGACAGCCATTCTTGAACCGGTCCGTGTCGCAGGCACGACCGTGCAGCGCGCGACTCTTCATAATGAGGATTTGATCAAGGAAAAGGATATTAAGATCGGCGACCATGTGGTGGTGAAAAAAGCAGGCGATATCATCCCGGAAATTGTCAATGTGCTGCCTGAGAGACGGACAGGGGATGAAGTGGACTTCAGCATGCCGGCACACTGCCCGGAATGCGGGAGCGACCTGGTCAGGATTGAGGGAGAGGCTGCACGCCGCTGTATCAATCCGAAATGCCCTGCACAGATCAGGGAAGGCCTCATCCATTTTGTTTCACGGAATGCCATGAATATTGACGGCCTTGGCGAAAAAGTGATCAGCCAATTATTTGCCGGATCACTTATTGGAGACGTGGCCGATATCTACAAACTGACGCACGAGCAGCTGATCGGCATGGAGAGGATGGGCGAAAAATCCGCCTCCAATCTCCTTAAGGCAATCGAGAATTCCAAGAGCAATTCCCTGGAGAAGCTTTTGTTCGGACTTGGCATCAGGCTTGTCGGTGCGAAGGCTGCCAAAACGCTCTCCCAGGTATTTGGCACCATGGACGCCCTGAGTCAGGCATCTTATGATGAGCTTACAGCTATTAATGAAATTGGGGGCAAGATGGCCGATTCCATCACCGCCTACTTTGACCTTGAAGAAGTGAAAGAACTGCTGGCTGAGCTGAAGGCAGCCGGCGTCAATCTGGAATATAAGGGGCCAAGACCGGTCACAGCTGCCGAATCCGATTCAGTTTTTGCTGGTAAAACCATTGTTTTAACTGGTAAACTGGAACAGCTATCCCGCAATGAGGCCAAGGAAAAGATAGAAGCACTGGGCGGAAATGTTTCCGGCAGTGTCAGTAAAAAGACGGATCTTGTCATTGCCGGGGAAGATGCCGGCTCTAAGCTTACAAAGGCCCAGGAACTAGGGGTCGAAGTTTGGGATGAGGAGCGAATGCTGGAAGAATTAAATAAATAAGAGGTGTAAACGATGAAGAAACTTTCCTTTGTCGGGTTGGCGCTTCTCTTACTATTGACGGGCTGTGCCCCGAAGTTTGATAAGCAGGAGGAAGTGATCCAAAGTTCGGAGACGAAAAAGGAAAAAGCGATTATCCCGAAATATAAAATTTCGGATAATTATTACCGTACCACCCTGCCATTTGAACCAAGCGAAGCGAGGGGCCTTGTGGTGGCAAACCTCAATACCCGCTATGATATCAACGAATTTGAGACCGGCCTGATGAGGACAGCCCAGCGGACATTTGACCCTGAGAAGTACCTCTTCAAGGAAGGGCAGTATCTGGACAAGAAAACAGTCGGACTTTGGCTGAACCGCAAGTTCACCAAGGAACAGTTGAAGGAAGAAGGACTGAAGGAAGATGAAAACACCGGCCTGAATCCCCTCGACCCGGGCAAGGGGAGCAAGGATAAGCGGGAAAAAGAGAATCCTCTTTACCTCGCCCATGTCCTCGAGCACGATTATCTGGTGAAATCAGCCAAAGACAAAGTCAGCCTTGGCGGCGTCGTTGTCGGGCTTGCCTTGAATTCTGTCCATTATTATACAAAGGAAGACTATGGAGCGACCTATGAAACGGATATCCCAAAATCCGAACTCCTGGCTGAAGGCAAGAAGATTGCGGCCGAAGTCCTCCAGCGCCTTCGGAAAAAGGATGAGCTGAAGCAGGTGCCGATCACGATCGCCCTATTCGAACAGGCACCGAAGACGTCTGCGGTTCCCGGGCACTTCCTGGCCTATTCAAACGCCGGTGAAGGAGAAGGGAGCCTTGGCAAATGGGAGGGCATTAATGAAAAGTATGAACTTTTCCCTCCGCCAAAATCGAATGAAAAGCATCGTGAAGATGTGAATTCATTCCTGAATTTCAAACAGGATGTCGAGGAATACTTCCCTAACTTCAATGGAGTGATCGGCCGTGCCTTCTATACGGATGATCAGCTCCAAAACCTGAGCATCACCATTCCGATCCAGTTTTACGGAAAGGCTGAAGCGATCGGCTTCACACAATATGTCACCGGACTTGTCATGCAGCATTTCCCTGAATATATTACCGTCGAAGTCGACATCACATCGGTGAACGGCCCTGAGGCTCTTATAGTCAGGAAGCCCGAAACCAATGAACCGTTTGTACACATTTATGAATGATACCAGCCGGCCGGTGGATACCGTCTCCTCTCAAGGGGCGAGCATCCATCGGCCGGTTTTTGTTATGGTTCTTTGCTTGAAGCTCTTTTTGTATTATTGTTTTTATTTGTTTGGTTCTGGGAGGAGATATAATTATTAAACCAGGTTGATTGTAGCGTAAGGTGCGAGACTCCTAATCCAGCTGCGAGACTTTCGCCCCTCGAGTCAAAAGTCAATCAGTCCATGGGAAGAAAACCGCTTCCCATAGCCTGCTCGCCTTATGCTTGGCTTACGCATAAGTGCGACTAGGCTTCTGTCTTCGCTTGCGCTCGCCAATCAGCAAGTCTTCTTTCGCTAACGCATAAGTGCGACTAGGCTTCTGTCTTCGCCTGCGCTCGCCAATCAGCAAGTCTTCTTTATCGGGTCTCTGCCTGCTAATGAAATTCGTTGCCTCAATCGGAATAACAAACATTGAGCTTTTTGAAATTATTATATTTAGCAGGCAACGTTCTCCGCTTTTCGTTGCAGGAGCAGCGGGACAGGTGAGACCCTGCAGGCAAAGCTGAGGAGGCTCACCGCCCGCCCCTAAGGTCCGCGAGCGCCTGAAGCGGAAATCAACCCCTTTATCCAAAGGGGGAAGTTCCCAAAAGACTTCCTGCTAAATAAAGGAATTATTGTACTGTCAGAATAATATATTCACAGACTTATGCAGGCTGAAACACAAAAGTGTAAGCGCTGTTACTCTATAGTTTTCTAAATATGCATAAAAATTAGTAGATTAGTATAATTTTGAAACGTAAGCGCTAGCAGGTAATGCCAAATAGAATATCACAATTGAAGACTTGAATATTATCGGTTAGAATAGGTATGTTGATAACTTTTAATAAGGGAGCGATGGGCATGGTACAACCTTATAAGCACGAACCCTTTACGGATTTTTCCGTAGAGTCCAATAAACAGTCTTATCTTGAAGCACTGAAGAAAGTGGAAGGCTATCTTGGCGGGGATTATGATCTTGTAATCGGCGGAGAGCGCATTTCTACTGAAGATAAAATTGTCTCCGTGAACCCGGCAGACAAGGAAGAACTGATCGGCCGCGTATCAAAAGCAGACCGTGAGCTTGCAGAAAAAGCCATGAAGGCTGCAGATGAAGCATTCACAACCTGGAAAAAGACAAAGCCAGAAGTAAGGGCTGATGTATTATTCCGCGCTGCTGCCATCATCCGCCGCCGCAAGGATGAGTTCTCTGCACTTCTCACGAAGGAAGCAGGAAAGCCTTGGAACGAAGCTGATGCAGACACAGCAGAAGCAATCGACTTCCTGGAATTCTATGCACGCCAGATGCTCAAGCTGAAGGACGGCATTCCGGTTGAAAGCCGCCCGAATGAATTCAACCGCTTTAACTATATTCCACTGGGAATTGGAATTATCATTTCTCCATGGAACTTCCCGTTTGCCATCATGGCCGGCACAACTGTCGCTGCCATTGTAACCGGTAACACTGTCCTCTTGAAGCCAGCATCTACGACACCTGTTGTAGCAGCTAAGTTTGTTGAGGTTATGGAAGAAGCAGGACTTCCTAAGGGCGTTCTTAACTTCGTGCCAGGAAGCGGCGCTGAAGTAGGGGATTATCTTGTGGACCATCCGCGCACACGATTTGTGTCCTTCACAGGTTCCCGAGATGTTGGCGTAAGAATCTATGAGCGCGCATCTAAAGTGAACCAAGGCCAAATCTGGCTGAAGCGCGTCATTGCTGAAATGGGTGGAAAAGATACCATTGTAGTAGATAAAGAGGCAGACCTTGAGCTTGCGGCACAATCTATCGTCAAATCTGCTTTCGGATTCTCCGGACAGAAATGCTCCGCATGTTCACGTGCAGTCATCGTTGAAGATGTATATGATCAAGTGTTGCAGCGCGCCATCGAGCTTACCAAGGACCTTACAGTTGGGAACCCGGTTGACCCGTCCAACTTTACAGGACCGGTTATCGATAATAACGCGTTCAAGAAAATCATGGAGTACATCGAGATCGGCAAGGAAGAAGGAAGAATCGTGGCAGGCGGCGAAGGCGACAACTCAAAAGGGTTCTTCGTACAGCCTACCATCGTAGCTGATGTTGATCCTAAGGCACGCCTGATGCAGGAAGAAATCTTCGGTCCGGTTGTTGCATTCGCCAAGGCGAAGGACTTCGATCATGCGATTGAAATTGCCAACAACACAGAGTACGGCTTGACCGGTGCTGTAATCACAAACAACCGCATCAATATGGAAAAAGCACGCGAAGACTTCCATGTTGGAAATCTATACTTTAACCGCGGGTGTACCGGCGCTATCGTTGGTTACCAGCCATTTGGCGGCTTCAACATGTCAGGTACAGACTCTAAAGCAGGCGGACCTGACTATCTGGCCCTCCACATGCAAGGAAAAACAACATCCGAGGCATACTAATAAGCAAAAACCCCGCATTCAGCGGGGTTTTTTTGTATGATGGGGAGACAGCATTTTTCGGGTTATTTCCCAGACAATATCCGCCTGTTTCCGAAGGGTTGATGTGCCGCCAAGCCAGGGATATGTTAGGCTTTCCGGAATTTAATTAAATGATTGATTAATCCCATTCGACAACCAGGACACAATGCTTCTACATAAAAGGCGGTGAATTGCCGCCCTGCTGTTGCTTTAATGCGAAAAAGTCTGATATTATCATTATATTGTTTAAAAGGACGAAAATCGGAGGTGAAAGAAATGAGCCGTATATCGGAGGAACAGGTAAAGCATGCTGCTAACCTTGCGCGCCTTGCCATAACGGAGGAAGAAACGGAGAAGCTGACAGTCGAGCTTGATGCGATTATTTCTTTTGCTGAGCAATTGAATGAGCTGGACACTGAAAATGTGGCTCCCACGTCTCATGTATTGGATATGAAAAACGTGCTTCGTGAGGACAGGGCAGATAAAGGACTTCCTGTTGAGGAAGCACTGCGCAATGCACCAGACAAAAAGGATGGCTATATCCGTGTGCCATCCATCATGGATTAAGGGGGGATCTCATGTCATTGCTAGATCATAAAATATCCGAGCTGCATGAACTATTACATAAGAAAGAAATTCTGCCTTCTGATCTTGCTGCAGCATCTTTCAAGCGAATCGAAGAGACCGATCAAAAGATTAAGGCCTTTTTGACATTGAATGAAGAGGGCGCAAAGAAAGAAGCCGTACTTCTTGACGAAAAGTTGGCATCCGGTGAAGAGACCGGGCCTTTATTTGGCCTGCCTATCGGAATCAAGGATAACATCGTCACCAGGAACCTGCGCACTACCTGCGGAAGCAGGATCCTAGAGAACTTCGACCCGATCTATAGTGCTACTGCCGTCCAGAAACTTGGTAGTGCAGGAATGGTTACAATTGGAAAGCTGAATATGGATGAATTCGGCATGGGCTCTTCTAATGAAAACTCCGCCTATCAAAATACACTGAACCCATGGAATACCGATTATGTCCCTGGCGGTTCCTCAGGCGGGTCGGCTGCAGCGGTTGCAGCGGGACAGGTCCCATTCTCCCTTGGTTCTGACACTGGCGGTTCCATTCGCCAGCCGGCCGCATTCTGCGGAGTGGTCGGATTAAAGCCGACATATGGCCGGGTATCCCGTTACGGGCTCGTGGCTTTTGCTTCCTCACTGGAGCAGATCGGCCCGATCACACGGACCGTAGAGGACAACGCATACCTCCTGCATGCGCTTGCTGGACTTGATCCAATGGATTCAACTTCCGCGGATATACCGGTGCCCCATTATACCAAGAGCCTGACGGGAGACATTAAAGGCCTGAGGATTGCGGTTCCTAAGGAATATCTCGGAGAAGGAGTCAGTGAAGCCGCCAGAAAATCTGTGCTTGATTCGCTGAAGGTGCTGGAGGGCTTGGGAGCTGTCTGGGAAGAGGTATCGCTTCCCCACTCAAAGTACGCCCTGGCTGCCTACTATCTGCTGTCATCCTCAGAAGCATCCGCAAACCTGTCGCGCTTTGACGGGGTAAAATACGGCTATCGTACCGAAAACGCCTCAAATCTGCTGGAGATGTACAAGCAGACACGGGCAGAGGGCTTTGGAGACGAAGTAAAGCGCCGGATCATGCTTGGCACATTCTCACTGAGCTCAGGTTATTATGATGCCTATTATAAAAAAGCCCAGCAGGTCCGTACGCTGATCAAAAAGGATTTTGAAGATGTATTCCAAAAATACGATGTCATCATCGGACCGACGACTCCAACCCCTGCTTTCAGGGTGGGAGAAAAAACGGATGATCCGCTGACGATGTATGCGAATGATATTCTAACCATCCCTGTAAACCTTGCCGGAGTACCCGGCATATCTATTCCGTGCGGATTTTCGGACGGTCTCCCGCTCGGCCTGCAGATCATCGGGAAGCACTTTGATGAAGAAACAGTATATAGAACGGCACATGCCTTTGAGCAGGCAACAGATTTCCATAAACAGAGACCAGGATTGTAAGGGGGGGTTTTTAGATGAGTTATGATACGGTCATCGGACTTGAAGTCCACGTCGAGCTGAAAACAGAATCAAAAATTTTCTCCGCGAGTCCGAACCATTTCGGGGCGGATCCCAATACAAACACAAGTGTCATCGACCTCGGCTATCCGGGCGTCCTGCCGGTTCTTAATAAAAAGGCAGTGGAGTATGCTATGAAGGCAGCACTGGCACTGAACTGCGAGGTTGCAGAAATCACAAAGTTCGACCGGAAGAACTATTTTTACCCGGATAATCCGAAGGCTTACCAAATCTCACAGTTCGATAAGCCGATCGGGGAAAATGGCTGGATAGAGATTGAAGTGAACGGGACGAAGAAAAAAATCGGCATCACAAGAATCCATATGGAAGAAGATGCAGGCAAGCTGACACATACAGGCGACGGGTATTCCCTTGTCGACTATAACCGCCAGGGCACACCACTTGTAGAAATCGTATCAGAGCCTGATATTTCTTCTCCTGAGGAAGCTTATGCCTATCTTGAAAAGCTTAAATCCATCATCCAATATACAGGCGTTTCAGACTGCAAAATGGAAGAAGGCTCACTGCGCTGCGATGCCAATATTTCCTTGAAGCCTTCCGGGCAGAAGGAATTCGGCACCAAGACGGAGCTGAAGAACCTGAACTCGTTTAACTTTGTCAGAAAAGGACTGGAGTTTGAAGAAAAGCGCCAGGCTGAGGTCCTTGATGCAGGCGGGGAAATCCTTCAGGAAACACGCCGTTTTGATGAAGCAACAGGAAGGACACTCCTGATGCGTGTCAAAGAAGGCTCGGATGATTACCGCTACTTCCCTGAGCCGGATCTGGTTGAGGTATATATCGATGAAGAGTGGAAGAACTCCATCAAGGCTGAAATTCCGGAGCTTCCGGATGAGCGCAAAAAGCGCTACACAGAGGAGTACAATCTTCCGGCATATGATGCCGCAGTGCTGACTGTAACTAAGGAAACAGCCGACTTCTTTGAAGCTTCAATCGCCGCAGGGGCAGATGCCAAGCAGGCGTCGAACTGGATCATGGGCGAGCTGTCTGCTTATCTCAATGCGGAAGGCATCGAGCTGCACAACACGAAGCTAACGCCGGAGAGCCTCGCCGGGCTGATTAAGCTGATAGGAGACGGCACCATCTCGACGAAGATTGCCAAGCAGGTATTCAAGGAACTGATCGAAAAGGGCGGCAGTGCCGAAGCGATCGTGAAGGAGAAGGGTCTTGTCCAGATCTCGGATGAAGGAACCCTCCGGACGATCATCAATGAAGCGCTCGATAACAACCCTCAGTCGATTGAAGACTTTAAGGGCGGCAAGCAGAAGGCAGTCGGCTTTCTAGTCGGGCAGATTATGAAAGCGACAAAGGGGCAGGCGAATCCGCCGCTCGTTAATAAGCTTCTGATGGAAGAAATCCAGAAGCGCTGATAAAAGCATTTCCTGGCGATATAGCCGGGAATGCTTTTTTTATTTCCAGAAAAAAGGGGATGCGGCCCATATGTCGAATTTTTTTAAGGGGAGATATTGAAGAGGAGTGTGATTCGGATGAAGATGCTGACTCAAGAGGAATTTCAAAAAGCGGAAGCATACATATTGGAAAGTGCAAGGAAGCTTGACTCGAGGATGTTTGAATTCTATTTTAAGGGCGGAACTGTGGAAGCGGCAGTGGATGAGCTCCTGAACTATCAAAATGAAGATGGAGGCTTCGGAAGGTCCATCGAGCCGGATTTCAGGCTGGAGCAGTCCTCTCCGATGGCCACGACGATCGGCCTGCAGTATGCAGGAGAGCTGGGATTAGGTTCGGAGCATGTTATGATTCAAAAGGCTGTTGCTTATCTGCTTGAGACCTATGATCACGAACAGAACAAGTGGCATGGAGTTCCGGAAGCTGTAAACAGGGTACCGCATGCCCCTTGGTGGAATTACGACACAGAAAATGGCCACGCCGGTGCACAGAGTTCTTGGGCCAATCCAAATGCCGAGATAACCGGATACATCCGCAAATATTCGGAGCTGGTTCCGAAGTCATTCGTAAAAACACTGACCGAGCTTGCCCTGGAAGAATTGAAGTCACTTCCAGACAAGATGGAAATGCATGATCTTCTATGCTATCTGAGACTCCTCGGAACTCTTGAAGGGCAGGAGCGGGAAGCCGTACTTGAAAAATTGAAAAAAGCCGCTCAGGAAAAAGTCGCAGTGACTGAGGAAGAGTGGAAGGGGTATGGCCTCAAGCCCATCCAGGTTGCTGATTCCCCTGAAGCAGAGCTCACCGGCTTATTTCAGGATGAAATTCAGGCCTGCCTGGATTTTGAAATCAGCCGGATGGACCCGGAAGGTTCCTGGGCCCCGAACTGGACCTGGTTCGGTCAATATGAGGAAGACTGGAAAACTGCCGAGGCGGATTGGAAGGGCAGCCTCACAGTGAGTACGTTGAAGGTGCTGCGGGATTTTGGGCGGATTGAAGGGCCGCAGTAGAGGAAAAGGCCGGTTAGGTGCTTTCATAATCTGGACGTATGTACTGGCATGCGTCTTTTTCTGTATTATGAAGGTTTTTAACGGATCTTCCTTAACTATGGGAGGGGTGTATATAATGATTATTTTAGAAACAGAGAGGCTGTATCTGAGGCAATATAAAAGTGAGGATGTATATTATTTACATTTAATTTTTTCAGATGCCGCAGCTATGGAATATTATCCAGCTCCTTTTAGCTTAGAACAAACCCATAACTGGATAAAGAAAAACCAGTATAGATACGAGCAGGATGGTTATGGCTTATGGGGAGTATGTTTGAAGGAAACTAATGAGTTAATAGGTGATTGTGGTCTTGTTAAACAGAAAGTTGACGGGAAAACAGAGGTAGAAATTGGCTATCATATTAATAAAAAATATTGGTCAAATAACTATGCAACTGAAGCAGCTGAGAGTTGTAAGGAGTATGGCTTTTTTCAATTAAATTTAGATAGATTGGTCAGTATAATAGATCCAAGAAACATTCCATCAATCCGTGTGGCAGAAAAAATCGGCTTTAAGAAAGAAAAAGAATCGTTTATATTCGATAAAAAACATTATATATTTGCTGGATGCAAGGTTAGCTAAGAAATGTCCTTTAGCTGGGTGAACTTGGAGGCTATGTGTTAATGGCCACAAAAGCAGCTTATTTTTGTGGCCAAATGTAATTTCATTAAATTCATGCATTCAGAAAAAACTTCCAATAAATTACACAGGCAAAAGTACACAGCCAGGAAATAAATCCGAAAGCGGTAACAATGGTTGTTTCGGACCACCCATATTTTATGCTGTAGTGATAGTGGATTGGAGTCATTTTGAAGATGCGCTTATGAGTTAGTTTAAAGGACGAGACCTGCAATATTACTGAAAGCTGTTCCGCAAAGTAGATAAAGAACAATAAGGGGATTAAAATTTCTACTTTCTCAATAACCGCAAGAAATGAAAGTGAGCCTCCTATAGCCAATGACCCCGTATCTCCCATAAAAGCCTTGGCCGGGTATATATTATAAATAAGAAAGCCGAGCAGGCATCCAATCATAATCAGACAAAAATACTGAACTTCTGATCGGTCTGAAATCATAAAAAAGAAAAAGTATGTAGGAATCGAAACAACTCCTAAAAGACCGTCCAATCCATCAGTGAAATTAATGGCATTTGCAGAACCTACGACAAATAGAGTGATTACAATAACATAGGCCGCCAATGGGAGATCCAAAGATAGGTTGTTAAAGATACTTATGCTGGTGTTTATGCCCAGTCCGTTAATGACGTAGTAAAGCAAAGTACCCGTGAAAATAAATTGAAAGATAAGTTTGGTCTTACTGGACACACCTCCTGGATCCTGACGGGAAGCTTTCCAAAAATCGTCCAGAAAACCAATAAAACCAAACAGAATATAAGTAGCAGACAAGAAATACATGAGTGGAGTAGGAGAAATAAGAATGGATACTACAATTCCTATAAGAAGAATCAGGCCAAACATCAACGGAGTGCCTTTCTTCAACTGATGATCCGAAGGAAGTTCTTTTCTGATCGGCTGGATGAGCTTAAGTTTTCTCAATACAGCAATTAATACTGGAGATAGGATTGAAACAGCCGCAAATGCAATCAATGCCGGGATTATTTGATCTCTCATTCATTTACTCCTTTTCTCATTACTATCTATATAAAATACTTCTATATAACTCTTTTATTTCCTCCAAACATGTCAATCTTCATAGAAAGCGGTAAATCTCTTTCTAATGATTCAGTGGTGCTTGTTCTAATAAACCCGGACAAACGGTAACGAAATTTTCTCCTAATTTGTATTGTAATCGGTTACATATTGAGCTATGATATGGTTAATCCGAAACGTTTCGGGTCTCTTGGAGGAATAAGAATGACGACGATAAAAGATATAGCCCGGGTGGCAGGAGTCTCTGTAACGACGGTATCCCGGGCGCTAAACGGCTATTCGGATGTGAATGAAAAGACGCGGGAGAAAATCATTAAGGTTTCCAAGGAACTGAACTACAGTCCCAATACGCTTGCCCGCAGCCTGGTTATGAAGAAGTCGAGAACAATCGGCCTTCTGGTTTCAGGAATGGAGAAGTCGAGCATCAAGGACAATTTTACATTCCAGGTGCTGGCCGGGGTAAATGAATTCATTGCAGAATCAGAATATGACCTTGTTTTATTCAGCACCACTTCCACAAAGCAGCGCGAAAAAACCTATTCGCAGCTGTGCAAGGAACGGCGCGTTGATGGTGTGATCATCCAGGGAATCCGTACCGATGATCCTTATCTCCATGAGGTTGTGGAAAGCAATATTCCGTGCATGCTGATCGATATCCCGATTGTGACAGACACGGTCGGCTATATAACCACGGATAATGTAGAAGGCGCACGCATGGCCTGCGGACATCTTATCGGCCTCGGGCACAGGAACATCGCAATGGTGAACGGCCATGACTTTGCTTTTGTAAGCAAAGAAAGGCTTGAGGGCTTTGCCGCAGCCATGGCTGAAGCGGGAATCAGCATTAATCACGAGTGGTTGATCAACGGAGAATTTAACGAAGATACAGCGGAGGAAAGGGCATTCGCGCTCTTAAAAGAACATCCTGAGATTACGGCTGTATTTTGTGCGAGCGACCTGATGGCCCTCGGTGTCATAAAGGCAGCGAAAAGACTGGGAATAGATGTCCCATCACAATTGTCGGTGATCGGTTATGATGATATCCTGCTCGCTTCCTATGTCACACCTTCCTTGACCACCATCTCGCAAAACATCTTCCAGATGGGCTACGAGGCCGTCAAGCACCTGGTGGACACGCTTGAGGGTGAAGTGGAACCTAAGGTTATTTCGCTGAAAGCAGAATTGAAGGTCAGGGAGACGACGTCCTCTGTGTGAGGGGGGAAGCTGCGAGATTTAGTACCCGAGATGAAGTGGAACAGGTTATATAAGAATTGTTAAGACCAAAATGAGCCCTGACCGAAGGGGAACAGGTCATAAAAGAATCTTTAAGACCAAAATGAGCCCGGGTCAATGGGTAACAGGTCATAAAAAGATTTTTAAGACCAAAATGAGTACGGTTCGAAAGAAAACAGGTTATAAAAGAATTTTTAAGACCAAAACAGCCTGAGGTCGGAAGAAGGTTCTAAACGGACATTTACGACCAAAAAACGGTCACGGTGAAGGAAAAAAGGTTCTAAACGGACATTTACAACCAAAAAACGGCCAAGGTGAAGGAAAAAAGGTTCTAAACGGACATTTACAACCAAAAAACGGCCACGGTGAAGGGAAAATGGTTCTAAACGGACATTTACGACCAAAAAACGGCCACGGTGAAGGGAAAATGGTTCTAAACGGACATTTACGACCAAAAAACGGCCACGGTAAAGGGAAAATGGTTCTAAACGGATATTTACGACCAAAAAACGGGCACGGTGAAGGAAAAAAGGTTCTAAACGGACATTTACAACCAAAAAACGGCCATGGTGAAGGAAAAATGGTTCTAAACGGACATTTACGACCAAAAAACGGCCACAGTGAAGGGGAGCTGGTTCCCTAAAACCAGTATGCACAAATGAACACACCACACAAGAAAGACATGAAGTATGTTCAAAAACCAAAACGTTTCGGAAAGAGTGGGGTGAGCAGGAAGGCTTTTTTCTTCCAAACTTTCCAAAACGTTTCGGATAACAAGGGGAGGCAGCTATGGACTATCGTGTAATTAAGGAGAATGATTTATTTTTGCTGACAGATGAGAAGGGGGATATTCCGGAAAGCCATCCGTATGGACTGGGTCTTTATACGGCCGATACGAGGTTTTTAAGCCGGCTGGATCTCCTGATCAACGGGGAGCGGCCGATCCTGCTTGCTTCTGATGCTGCCGAGAATTATATGGCGGAGATCCTTTTGACAAATCCCCATATGGAAGAGGAAGGGGAACTGAAGCTCTGGAGGGAATCGGTCGAGATCAAGCGCAAACGTTTTATCTATGGCGGCGTCCTCTATGAGACAATCACTCTCAAAAACTATTATCCGAAGAAAGTCAGCTTTGACTTAAGTGTTCATATGGATGCGGATTTTGCGGATATGTTCATTGTCCGAGGCTTCCAGAGCGGGAATGTCGGGAAGCGGACGGGACAGAAGGCAGCTGGGGACGGTCTTACTTTTACATATATGGGTGCAGATGATGTGTACCGGGCAACCTGTGTAGCCTGGGACCGGGAAGCATCAAAAGTGACAGAAGAGGGAGTTATCCATTTCCCTTTCAGCCTGGAGCATGCCGAGGAACAAGAAGTGACACTATCGATTGCTCCGCAGATCGGCGGTAAGAAGCTGGAGGTTGTTAACAGGGCTGAGGCGGTAGAAAGTCTTCAGAAATCGTATCAGGATTGGGAAGGAAAGATTACTAGGATCGAGACAGACTTCGAGCCACTCCAGCGTCTGGTAACGCGCGGGATTGCTGACTTGAGGGTGCTGCTAACCGATACAGGATTCGGGGAATTCCCGGTTGCCGGCCTGCCATGGTTCGGCGTCCCGTTCGGACGTGACAGCCTGATTGCGGCCCTGCAGATGCTTGCCTTCAACCCTGAGATTGCGAAAGGGACTCTTCTAACGATGGCAGACAGTCAAGGGACGGAAGTCAACCCGTGGCGGGATGAGCAGCCCGGCAAGATCATGCATGAAATGCGATACGGTGAGCTGGCAGCAACCGGCCAGATTCCGTTTACTCCTTATTACGGGACGATCGATGCCACTCCGCTGTTCTTGATTCTTCTGACTCAATATGTGAAGTGGACTGGCGACCTGCAGCTTGCAGAGAAGCTGTCCCCACAGATTGAAGCAGCACTGAATTGGATTGATCAGTACGGCGACCGGGATGGGGATTTGTTCGTCGAGTATCATCAGGAAGCGGCCAAGGGCATAGCGAACCAGGGCTGGAAGGATTCCGGTGATTCGGTTGTCCATAAGAGCGGGGAGTATGCCGAAACACCGATTGCCCTGAGTGAAGTGCAGGGATATGTGTACGGAGCGAAGACCGGAATTGCGGATCTCTTCGAAAAGCTTGGCAGAAACGAACGCGCCCAGGAGCTCAGGAAGCAGGCAGAGGAGCTGAAGCAGCGGTTTGACGCGGAGTTCTGGATGGAGGATTCCCAATACTACGCGATTGCCCTTGACAAAGATAAGAAGCAGGTAGAGTCGGTCACGTCCAACCCGGGGCATCTGTTATTTTCTGAGATGCTTGAGGACAGCCGGGCGGATGCTGTCATCCAGACGCTGCTTTCGCCGCGGATGTTCTCGGGCTTCGGCATCCGGACGATGGCTGAAGGAGAGGCGGGCTATAATCCGATCAGCTATCATGACGGAAGCATCTGGCCGCATGATAACAGTCTGATCATCCTCGGCATGAGCCAGATGAACAGGCCGGAAGCAGCTTCTGCCGTTATTTCCGGACTGATTGAAGCGGCTGGGCATTTCGAATATGACCGCCTGCCGGAGCTGTATTGCGGATATGATTCATCACTTGGAAAGGTCGTGAAATATCCAGTAGCCTGCTCTCCGCAGGCATGGGCCGCCGGCACGCCGCTTATCTTCATTCAGTCGCTGCTCGGATTGTTCCCGGATGCCATCGAGGAAACAATCAGGCTTTCCCCGAACCTGCTGGACGGAATGAACCGGCTTTTGGCGGAGAATATCTCGATTGGCCGGGGGCACCTCTCAGTACTTGTAACCAGGACAGATGGCGGATTAGATGTAAGCGTTCTAAAAAATACAACAGGTCTCACCATTCTTTAACCTATGGATGTTCTTAAAAGGGGGCAAGCCCTCTTTTAGATAAAAATTTGCCAAAAATGAGAGGGGTATATTTATGAAAACGAAAAAGTGGCTGGCCTCTATTGGAATGACATCAATCCTGGCTGCAAGCATTTTGACAGGCTGCAGCGGCGATAAGGAAGCATCTAAGGAAGGAAGCAAGGAATCAGGCAAGAAGACTCAGGTGACACTTGCAGGCTGGGGCGGAAATCCAACTGAAGAAAAGCTGCTGAAACAGACACTTGAAGATTTCGAGGCAAAGCATCCAAATATTGATGTGAAGCTTGAGGTCATTACCGAGCAGTATATGGATGTTATGAAGACCCGCCTGATCGGCGGAAAAGGGCCGGATGTGTTCTATATGGATGCATTTGAGGCGCCGGGCATGATCGAATCCGGAGTTCTTGAGCCGCTGGATGAGTATGTGACCAAAGATTTTGACACTGACGATTTTGAAAAGCCGCTTCTAGATACTTTCAAAGTGGATGGAAAAACTTACGGATTCCCAAAAGACTATTCTACATTGGCCCTTTTCTATAACAAAAAGATGCTGAAGGATGCAGGAGTCGAGGTTCCGAAGACGTGGGAAGAGTTCCAGGCAGCTGCCAAGAAGCTGACCAAGGACAAAGTTTACGGCTTCGGAGTTGCACCAGAGCTTGCGCGTATGTTCTGGCTGGCACAGTCAGGCGGCGGTGATATAGTGAAGGACGGCAAAGCCAATTTCGCTACGAAGGAAGTGGAACAAGCGCTCCAGCCGATCATCGATATGCACAATAAGGATAAATCAGCGGTTGAACCTAAGGAAGTCGGCGTAACATGGGGCGGTGAAATCTTCGGCCAGCAGAAGGCTGCCATGGTCATCGAAGGCAACTGGGCGATTCCTTACCTCAAGGATACGTTCCCTGATGTGGATTACGGCACAGCAGAGCTTCCGGAAGTAAATGGCAAGAAATCAACAATGGCCTACACGGTTGCTTATGTAATGAACGCAGCATCCAAGAAGAAGGAAGCAGCCTGGGAGCTTCTTTCCTACCTGACAGGCAAGGAAGGCATGGAAACATGGACCAGCAAAGGCTATGCACTGCCGACACGTAAGTCAGTTGCCGAGAAGCTTGGTTATGACAAAGATGAGCTGCGCGGTCCGCTTGTAGCCGGTGCCTCTTATGCGACTGTTTGGGCAGAAGGCTCATCCCTGCCAATCATTGTTAACAACTTTAACAACCAATTCGTGAGTGCTTTCCTTGGAAAGTCTCCGCTGGACAAAGCGCTGAAATCTGCCGAAAAGCAGGCTAACAGTGAGATCGGCTCTAAATAATGTAAATGGAAAAAGGGGATTTCTCCCCTTTTTCTTCCTAATTCTGTAGATCTCTTTCTGCTGAAGTCAAAAAGAGACTTCCGCGGAAAGAGGTGGTACAGCAAATATTAAGGAGTTGAATGAAGATGAAGGGAAACACATCCAAAAAAGCAATGCGCGAAGCCGGGCAGGGACTTTTATTCATGTCGCCTGCACTCCTGGTTCTGCTGCTGTTTATAATCGGTCCAATACTCTTTGTAATTTTTCTCTCATTTCATAAAGTGCAGCTTCTCGGCACTACGAGCTTTGATTTTGTGGCATTCGAGAATTTTAAGAGACTGCTCGATGATTCAAGGGCGAAGATCGCCCTCTGGAATACCTTTAAATATGTGATTATTGTGGTTCCGCTGCAAACGCTGCTTGCGCTGATCCTGGCAGCTACCCTGAACGCGGGACTGAAGGGGCAGAGCTTTTTCAGGATCGTCTACTTCCTGCCGACCCTGACTTCCTCCGCCGTGTTGACTCTCATCTTCATGTGGATGTACAACAAGGAAGGACTCATCAATAAATTGCTCGATATGATCGGCCTTCCAACCTATAACTTCCTGGGCGACCCGGGGATTGCCCTTAATGCGATCATGGCCATGAACATCTGGTCAACCGCACCGTTCTTCATGGTCATCTATCTTGCGGCCCTGCAGGATATCCCGGAATCACTGTATGAAGCTGCCGAGCTGGACGGGGCAAATGCGCTCCAAAAGTTTTGGCTCATCACCGTTCCGCAGCTGCGGCCGGTCACTTCATTCGTGATCATCATGGGCTTGATCGGCACCTTCCAGCTGTTTGATCAGTCATACATCTTCTCGGCCGGGTCGGGCGGGCCGGATAATTCAACTCTTACGGTTGTGCTATTAATCTATCAATATGCATTCAAGAACCTGGGCACCATGGGATATGCGGCGGCACTGGCCTTCATGCTTGCGATTGTTATACTTGTCGCAACCCTGCTGCAGCGCAAGTTCACAAAAGAGGAATCGCTATATTAAAAGGGAGGGGGCACTTCGATGAAAAAGAAGCTCGGAATCGGGAAAATTATAATTTATGCCATTCTAGTATTATATGCGGTCACCACGGTGGTCCCATTTCTGTGGGCCTTGTCGTCATCCTTCAAGACGCTACAGGAAATCGTAAGCGGAGGATTGAATTTCATCCCGAAGAACTGGACGTTGAACAACTATAAAACCATCTTTATCGAGGAAGAGCTGTTTCCCCGCTGGATGTTCAACAGCCTCTTCATTGCTGTGTGCACGACACTCTTGAATCTGCTGTTCAATTCCATGGCAGGCTATGCTCTGGCCAGGCTGTCCTTCCCGGGCAGGAAGGCGTTATTCATCGGCATCCTCGGGGTCCTCATGATCCCGGCACAGGTGACGATGATTCCAAACTACTTGATATTAAAGGAACTTGGCTGGCTGAACTCCTATCAGGGGATGATAGTCCCGGCCATGATCAATGCGACGTATATCTTTATGATGAGGCAGTTCTTCGTGAACTTCCCGAAAGAACTGGAGGAGGCTGCCGAGCTTGACGGTCTTGGAAAATTCGGGACCTTCTTCAGGATTGTGCTGCCGCTTGCCAAGCCGGCACTGGCCGCACAGGCAATCTTCATCTTCATGGGCTCCTGGAATGATTTCATGAGACCGCTGATTGTCATGACAGATGCGGAGATGTTCACGCTTCCGCTCGGCTTGAATACATTCAAAGGGCAGTTTGTGAGCTATTGGAATTATATCATGGCCGCGTCCATGGTCTTCACGCTCCCGGTGCTGCTGATTTACGCTTTTTTCAACCGTTACTTTATCAAGGGCGTTTCCTTCACAGGAGGGAAATGATATGGAGCCGGCCATGGGGTGCCGGCTCTTTGCCAATCATATCGCATGCCAAAATTTAAAACGAAAAATTGGTATAATTTTCATTGGAATTCATGTATGGTAGATGAAAGCGGTTTTTTACCGCAACTATGAAATCGGAGGGATGAACATGTCAGTCCAACAGAAAAATCATGCAGAGGTAAATCTACTAAACTAGCACGCACTGTATGATGTGCGTGCCGTAAAGAAAGGGATGGAGCATCTCCATGCACGCACCGAACGTTTATATTACCACCCAGGCTGTCAGGCAGTTTGCGAACAGCCTTATGTTTACTACTTATGCTATTTACTATATTAAGGAACTTGGATTCGATCCGTTTCAGCTCCTGCTTATCGGCATGTTCCTTGAAGGAGCCTGCCTGCTATTCGAGACGCCTACGGGGGTGTTTGCCGACACCCGGGGGCGCCGTTTCTCTGTGATCACAGGCTTTGTCATCATGGGAGCCGGTTTTGTGGTAGAAGGCAGTGTGCCTTTTTTTGAAGGACTGATTCCCTTCATAGTGGTCGTCATTACGGCTGAGGTCATCAGGGGGCTTGGCGAAACCTTTGTAAGCGGGGCCGCCCAGGCCTGGATCACGGATGAAGCCGGTGAAAAGAGCGCCGGCGATATTTTCTTGAGGGCAGCCGCCGCCGCACAGCTTGCCGGCATACTCGGCATTGGCGCAAGTGTAGCCCTTTCCTCCATCTCGCTCAATCTGCCGTTTCTTGCCGGCGGCCTGATCTATCTTGGTTTGGCCGTTTTCCTTCATAGAACGATGAAAGAGCATAACTTCAAGCCCGCGGTCACGGAGGGAGGATTCTTTTCCCATGGCTTCGATGCCTTCAGGGATGGAGTAAAGATCATTAAGGCTAGTGCTATCCTGAGCCTCCTCGTTGGAATCAGCTTTCTTCTGGGGGCGGCCACGGAAGGATGGGATCGGCTGTGGGAAGCCCACTTCCTGATGAATCTGAATTTCCCTGAATTGTTCCATTTTAATGAGCCTGCCTGGTTTGGGGTAATCAGCCTGGTTACCGCAGCCTCAGGATATCTGGCGGCTGTCATCACGAGAAAATTTGTAAGAACAGAGAACGAGAAAGCGGTGGCCATCGTCCTGACATGTTTGACGGTTTTAAGGGCATGTGCGATCCTTGGCTTCTGCTTCGCTTCAGATTTCTGGATGGCGCTTTTTTGGCTGAATATTGTTTCCATGGCTTCAACCGTCTCGTATCCGCTGTTCAATGCCTGGATCAATCAGCTGATCCCGTCAGCGAGGAGGGCGACTATCCTTTCCATGGTGGGTCAGATGGATGCATTCGGCCAGATTGCAGGAGGACCCGGAATCGGATATATCGGGACCCGGTTTACGCTCCGGACCTCCCTGTTCTGGGTGGGGATCCTGCAGCTGCCGATTCTGATTGCCTATATGGTATCGGTCAGGAAAATGAAATAGAGGACTGAGGCCCGGCGCAGTGAGACTGCCCGGGCCTTTTTTCATAGAAATTTTTGGAAGATGTCTCCCGTCTCCCTTTTATGGGTATAAACCTATAGGCACTTAATTATATTCATAAAAGAATTTTATATATAAAATTTGGGGGTACAAGCATGATTGAGAAAGACATTCTTCCGCTGGCAGTATTTAATACCCTGGATCTAAAGGATGACAGGGATCATATAAAAGATTATGCAGCGAGGGAAGCGGAGCCTCTACTTCCAAAGCTTGGAGCAGTTCCGGATGAGACGAGGACGCTTGTATGTGTGGTGCCGGTCGAGGGAAGGATCGGCAGGAAGGCATTGTATAAATTGGATCAAAAGCTTGAGGATCTAATCACGGCGCGCCTGCCGGAGGAATGGAGCGCCGATCTTTACTTCATCCAGAAGCGGGAAGGCGGCGGCTTTTCGCGGATCCTAACTGAAGCAGGGCTTCTGATCCACAAGCTCAGCTTCTACTATCCTTACGAAACGATCATCCAGCTGAGCGGTACAGGGGATGCCGAATGCTTCCAGGCAATCTTCCTGGAGAGCACAAAGCAGCTGGGCAGCCGGCACGGCTTTCTGTTCTGCAGCGATGGAAAAGCCGAAATCTCTTTATCCAGGCAGGCTGTATCAGACCGTTCCCTGAAGCTTCAGGTCAAGGGCTCTCTCCGGGAATTCGACTTCCAGGGGGCTCTCGAGCTCGTGAAGGGACAATCTGCCCCCGAGGCGCTCAGCCTCATGCTGAAGATGATGGTCAGCCGGATGAATTTCTGTTTCAGCGAGGCCCATCAGCATGCAGTGGAATGTGAAAAGCTGCTTAAAGACGAGCCGGCAATCAAAGAAACCAGGCTGCTTTTAGAAAAGCTGTTGTCCAAAGAAGGCAGGGAGCAGGATCTTGCCCTTATAGAAGAGCTTTACCGGCAGATGGAGGTCTGCATAGAAATTGATGATATGGCAGCCTTCCTGACCCGTTTTTACCGCGCGCGGGAAGCGATTCTGACATTCCTCCTGAAACACGGCTCAGGCTTTCAGGAGGAAGCCTCGATGAAGAATAACTCCTCGATTTATCAGCTGATTGAGGAGCTGGAAAAGCGGTATGAGGAAGGCGAAATTGAGGAATATATGGGCGCGTATTTTTACCTGAAAAGCCTGAATGTCGCCCATACACTGCGGGTCAGGAACCAGAGCTTCATCGGCCATGGACGTGACGAGATTAATTCCGAGGAACTCTGGCACTCTTATTTCGGCAATAAAAGGGCATCTGTTTCACGGGTGAAGAAACGGTTTTTGCTGGAATCGAACCTGATGCTCCGGGATCTTGGGGCGGAGCTTGATGACAATTATACAGAGCTTATGGAAATCATGCTGCAAATGGACTTAGACTTTGAAGAGAGAGGACAGAGAGAAGATGAAACATCACGTGTTCTGCAGTTATAAAGATCATGGGGAGCTTAAGGCACAGGACAGGGGAAGCGGCAGTTCAAAGCCGGTGCTCCATGTTTTCCGGCGAAAGTCGGAAGGAGAAGCGGAGCTTTCGCAGCCGAAAGGGTTTGGCGGGAGCCGGCTTCATCTGCTCTCCGATAATGTTGAGGAGGCTGCTGCCGAGATTGAAGAATTGGCGGGAGAGCATGGGGGCAGCGGGGAAAAGGTCTATCTTGTCCTGAATGATGCACCTGACATCCTTCAGCTCGTATTCATGCAGGTTCTGCTCGAGAACAGTGAGAGGCATGTGTATTTTATCAAAAATAATAAAATCATCCCTGCCTTCAAAAAAAATGAAGATAAGGAACAAAATATATACGACAGCATTCATAACTTGATTTGTGCGAGGAATTACAAGTCTGCCCGCAAGCTTGCGTACCGTTATACCGACAGCGCTCCTCTTTCCGATATGCTGATGTTCGGGGATAGGCTGAAAAGCCTGGATCTGTCAGGAGGAAAGGGGCAGGAGGATTATTTTGACCTGATGGCCCGCACGCTCCGTGATATGGGGGAAGACAAGGAGCTGGCTGATTATGCGGCAGGCATGAAGAAGCTGAGGGAGCGGGATCAGAAGGCGTTCATTTCGTACCTCTATAATTCGGCCGAGCGGCTGTATGAAGAAAATAAGC
This sequence comes from Paraperibacillus marinus, assembly GCF_046237605.1. Taxonomy (GTDB): domain Bacteria; phylum Bacillota; class Bacilli; order Bacillales; family DSM-1321; genus Paraperibacillus; species Paraperibacillus marinus. The sequence goes on from NZ_CP143542.1 coordinate 450,982, forward strand.
TGATTGATTTTGTTGTCCTGTATTACCGGCTGGCAGAAGAGCTCCTGCTGTATGCCCTCGGCCTTGACATTGACTGGGATAACGGAGGCAACGGCTTCAAGAATCGGGAGAACGCATATTTTAAAGTAGAGCTGAGGAAAAAGGAGCGGGTCACCCGCCACTTTCACAGCTATATGCGCCTCCTGGACAGGAGGGCAGCGGAGCTTGAAAGGAAAGAGGAAATCACACAGGTGGACAAGTTTTTCACCGAGCTTCACCGCCTGTTCAGTGACAGGGAACTGAATGAAATCCTTGAACTCCGGCATGCAGGCGTGAGCGGACATGGCTTCTGTGACTTTTCTAAGAAACAGTTCAGCAGCATTTGCAAAATGGATCCGCTGCAGAAGATAGAGCCTATCATGGATTTTGTCTCCATCAACAGGGAAATAGGGATTTTTGAGCTTGTGGAAAAATGTGCCCTGTATCTGGCAAGGCAGGGCCTTGAAGAAGGTCAAACCGGCAAAAAGGGAGCATAATGATATGAAGTGAGACCCCAGTTTTTTTATGGGGTCTTTTTCTGTGGAAAAGGGTCGGAGCTGCGTGTATCATAAGACTTCCTGCAGCTTGGTGATCATCATTTATCTTGCTGGCATTCCTGTTTTTCCTTATTCCGCTCCACCGCCTTATTGTGTGTTTGTTCCTGCTATTGTCAGGGACCTTTCCATATATGGGCTGCGAGTAGAAAACTCATATTTGGTTTATGGCTGCAGGAGGGAAGATTCTGTTCCGACCTTTGAAAGGATGATATGTGTGGACGTGTCGGCGATTCTTGCAGCATCGTCAATGAACTGCTCAATTTCCTCTATCCGCCTGGCGGTCAGCTTTACTATGTAATCGGCGGGACCGGTGATGCGGTAGCACCATTCGGCGTTCGGATGCTGGGCGATGAATTTCCGGAATTCCTCGCATTTGCCTGACTTCGTTGAAATCTGAAGAATGGCATGGGTGGTGTGGCCGAGGGCTGAGTAATTAATTTTAGCCGTATAGCCTTCGATGATGCATGCATCCTCCATCCTCCGCACCCGGTCAGCAACTGAAGGCGGGGACAGATTGACGAGCTTGGAGAGCTCGCGTATCGAGAGGCGTGAGTTGGCTGTCAGACAGCGCAGAATATGTTTGTCTGTATCGTCGATTTTCAAATGAAATCCTCCTTCCTGTAACTCATTATATATGAAAGGCAGCAGGCCCCCAATTGCTTTTTTATGTTAAGGACGGCCGGGATGGCGTTTTATACAATAAGAGCAGATGAAGAAAAGGAGAGATGGAGCATGTTACTGAGAAAAAATGCGGCTTTAGTGGTCATTGATGTACAGAAAGGTTTTGATGAAAAGGTATGGGGTGAGCGGAACAATCCGGAAGCGGAAGAGAGGATTGCCTGCTTGCTTGAGGCCTGGCGGGAGCGGGGGTTGCCGGTCATCCACACCCAGCATATGAGCGTGGAGAGTGATTCCCCGCTGCGTCCAGGGCAGCCTGGTTGTGAAATCAAGGATATCGCGGCACCTCACCCGGGTGAAGCGGTGTTCCAAAAAACTGTGAACAGCGCATTCATTGGCACCGGACTGCAGGATTACTTGAATGAGCAGGGAATTGATACGCTCGTCATCACGGGGCTGATCACGCCTCACTGCGTCTCCACCACAGCCCGGATGAGCAGTAACCTTGGGTACCGGACCCTGGTGGTGTCAGATGCTGCCGCTGCCTTTGATATCACCGGACCTGACGGCATCCGCCATGGAGCTGCCGAGGTTCACAGTCTGGCGCTGGCAGAGCTGCACCGCGAATTTGCCGTGATTGCCTCCACCGAGGAAATCATCAGAATGCTTCCGACGGAGAAACTCCCTGTTTCGGGGAAATGAGGACGGTTCGGCGGAAGTTGAAAAAGCTGGCCATCCGGCCAGCTTTTGTTAGTTTGGGGCAGTCAGGATCTCTGGCTCCAGTCCGATTTCAACATTACCTGCCACCGCACGGGAAATCATGCAGGAAGTTTCAGCCTTTTGGGCAAGCCGCAAGGCAAGCTCCCGATCCTTTTCTGATGCATCTTGCTTCAGGACAATCCGCGGGCGGTGGATGATTTTCTTGTAGGTGATCACACCGGAAGTCACATCGACAATCCCTTCAGATTCCATGGTCAAATCCTCTTTATCCAGCTTGCTGCGCTCCATCATGGCAGCGAGGGTTATGATATAACAAGTCCCCGCCGCACCCAGCAGCATCTCATCCGGATTGGTCCCGACACCCGGGCCATCCATCTCCGGCGGAATCGAGATCTTCGTCTTCAAATTGCCAGCCTCAATCTCACCCACATCATTCCGCAGCCCCGGCCACGACGCCTTTAAATGAAAACTATGCTCAGCCATCTGCTCCACACCTCCCACATAACCTAATACCCCAATCATATCACCAAACAAATTCTCCGCCAAACAAGCCGCCCCTCTTGGGAAATAACCGGGAAATGGGACCTGTCCCTCATTTCCCGGGGTGAAAAGGCAGCAGCGGCGGGGTTCTGGCGTGGAAGGGTTTGGGAAATGGGGCCTGTCCCCGATTTCCTGAAATAATAAGCCAACAGTGTCAAGGGATTGCCGTGTGGAGGCCGGGAAATAAGGGACGGTCCCCCCCTTAAACTTTCACATTTCGCGGCCGATATATGGATTAGTAGAATATAGCAAATGTAGCAGAGGTGAGAAAGATGAAGAGACTTAGCAGTAAGATAAGTTTGATGTTTATGGCAGGGATGATTGTGATGCTGCTTGGAAATGGATATTTACTTTATAAGAGCAGTGTGGATTCTGTTGAACGGGCGGTTGCGGAAAACAGCAGCCAGATGGCCAAGAGCGTTGCAAAGAGTATCAGTATAGAAGATTATGAGGCGTTCCTGGCAGATCCGAGGGAGTCGGATGTGTATTGGGAGCTTAGGGAGTCCCTTAATGATATTAGGGAGAAAACGGGTATCCTTTACCTCTATACAATGGGGGTAAAAGGGGAGAAGGTCAATATCCTTATTGATGGTCAGGAAAAGGGCTCAGAGGTGGCCAGTCCGATAAATGAACCGACTTCAAGCTCTACATATAAGCATGTTCAGCCGGTGCTCGAGGGCCGGACTGCCACGACGCCGATTGTCCATGATAAGGAATATGGTGATTATCTGTCAGCCTTCGTTCCAATCAAGAAGGGCAATGAGGTAATCGGGGTGCTCGGTGTGGATATAGAAGCTGGCCATGTGAAGGAAATTTCAAATGCTGCCGCAGCCGATGTGCTTCCACTGGACATGTCTGCCAGCGCCGGGCTCATGCTTATTTTTGCAGCCATCCTTTATCTTTATCTGAAAAAGAGACTGAAGCCGCTTGGTTTGCTGCGCAAAGCTGCCAGTGAAATAGCGGGCGGGGACCTCCTGACTGCAGGGGACAGGATAAAGAAAATCAAGGTATCCGGCAGGGATGAAATAGCATCTCTAACAGAATCCTTCACAGTCATGATTCAAAGCATCTCATCGATCGTTGAGGGAATAAAGGCATCCTCTAGAAGCCTGACATCTGTCACGGAAGGAATCGAGAACCAGATGGCCGATATCCGCGAATCGAATAAACAGATCGTCGAAGGAATGCAGCAGGTGGCATCGGCTGCATCAGTTCAGATGGATAGAAGTGCAGAATCCGTCTCCTCCATGCAGGAGATGACAGCCGGCATCCAGCGTATCGCTGAAGCGGCGAGCGGTGTGAGCAGCCAGTCAGCGGATGCAACCCATGAAGTGGAAAAAGGGAATAATGACCTGTCCTCCATCATTAAAGAAATTGAAAATATCAAGGCGAAGGTAGATGCCTCTGCGAATAACGTTGAAGAACTTGGTACGAAGGCGGGAGAAATCGAAAACATCGTCGATATCATCTCGGCCATTGCGGAGCAGACCAATCTGCTGGCACTGAATGCTGCCATCGAGGCCGCCCGTGCAGGCGAGCATGGAAAAGGCTTTGCCGTCGTTTCCCAGGAAGTGCGGAAGCTGGCCGAGGAATCCAAGCGATCCGCCCAGCAGATTACAGAAGTTCTCCAAAGCTTCAAGAAAATCATTGCATTCTCCGTCACGCGGATGGAAGAGGGTTCAAAGGACGTGGAAACAAGTACAAAGGCCATTGTGTCGGCAGGGGATAACTTCAGCCGGATCCTTCAATCAGTTGAGGCGGTCAATGGGGAGATCCAGGAAGTATCCGCAGTCACAGAGGAAATGTCAGCGGGTTCCGAAACCATTATGTCCTCCATAGAAGAATTCTCTCATCTGACAAGAAATACAGCCAAAGCATCAACGCTTGCGGCCGCATCCTCAGATATGCAGGACAACGCAGTAGAGCAGGTAACTGAAGCGACTGCCGCACTCAAAGAACTATCTGAAACACTCCAGCAATCCATCAACCAATTCAAGATATAAGGGGGACAGTCCTCCATTTCTCAAGGCAAGATCTGGGAAGTGGGGCCTGCCCTTTTTTTGGGAAATGGGGCCTGTCACTCATTTCCCAAGCCGAAAAATCCAGTGCTGACGAGGGGTTTGCTGCGTCAGGCAGTCTGGGAAATAGGATGCTGTCCCCCATTTCCCATCTGCCTCTATTCCCACTGCATCCGCTGGCGGAGGGTGGTGATGTGGGCGGTGTGGTGTCTGCTGTGCCAGGAGTAGAGTGCCAGGGTGGTGTAGAGGTCCAGGGTTGTGTGGAGCTCGGGATGGATGAATTTTCGTTTGAATTCTTTCCGGCCCATGGAGCGGAGCAGGACTTCCCAGCGTCGGTGGAGGCCTTCCAGGATGCTGATGGAAGCGCTGATTTCCGCTTTCCCGGTATCAGCCAGGAGTGCCCAGTCCCCCTCGCTGTATGGCTTGATGGTGGGGAAGGTTTCTGTCAGGCTCAGCTTAAACCGGATGAAGGCGTTCATATGGCTGTCGGCCATATGGTGGACCACCTGCCGCACCGTCCAGCCTCCTTCTCTGTAAGGTGTGTCCAGCTGCACCTCGTCCAGCCCCGCCACTGCCACCCGCAGCCTGGCCGGAGCTTCCGCAATATCCTGGGTCCATTCTTCTATCTGCTCCTCTGAAAATACATGCGGCACGACAAACTTGCCTATCGGGTATTTTAAGTCTTCCATTTTCAACTCTCCCTGATATGTAATGGCCAAGGCATTGCCGGCAATTATCCTGTCTTCCAATAAAAATATACTTTCTTACTTATTCAGCTCAGCTTTTCATTAGTACCATCTTCTGTGAAATACATCGAAAAAATCAAAGGGAAGGTGCCTGCATAGGGAAACGAAATGCATGAATCCCGCAGCGCTTCCTTCTATTTCAAAAACAACGGATTCCTTTTGACGTCCTGCCAGTGCTCTGTCTGTTCCAGCGTGCTGGCCATTTGATACAGCAGATCCTCGCGTCCTTCTGCCGTCATGAATTGAACACCAGCCGGGAGCCCTTCGGCTGTCATATGAAAAGGAACAGTCATCGCGGGCTGGCCGGTCAAATTGGCAAGCTGCGTAAAGGGGGTTCGTTTCAGGCTGTTTTCTACAAGGGTATCCACAATGCCTGCTTTTTTGATAAGTCCGCTCACACCCAGTCTTCCTACAAGAGAGATCAGCATCTTTTCAAAAGATTTGAGATTCAGTTCTCCTATTTTTGAAGCTGGAAAGGCAGTGGATGGCGTGATGTAAAAATCATATTCTTCATGAAAGCCTTCCATGGCAAGGAAGCCGTATCCCATTCGCGCAGACTCAATACCCATTCCTCTGCAGAAGTGACTTTACCAAGCAAACCAAGCAGCCATGTCGCCGGCTCCACATCCCCAGCTTTCACTTTTCGGCCCAGCGCTTGCTCCATGCCGGAGAGCGAAGCGGCAACTTCGCCAAAATACATGGTTATATAGCTTTTGGCAATCTTATTTCCATCAACAGGGGCTTCTTTCTCTTCGACCATATGCCCCTGTTCTTCAAGGAACTTAGCCGCTTTTAAGACGGCATCCCTGCATTCTGGATGGACCGTTGTTCCGATGGGGGAGCGGACGGAGAATGCGATTTTCATAGGCCGGTCCAGCCCTTTATAGGTGCTCTCTAAATAGGAATGATGGAATGGCGGGGCATGGAAGGCAGCCCCTTTTTCATAGCCTTTAAGCAGGTCGAGCATATAGGCACTGCCCCGGACCGTCCTTGTCAGCACATGATCAGCGGAGGCCCCCTGCCAATGCCTTCCAAGCCTTTTGCCCGCGGGAGTCCTTCCCCTGGTCGGCTTTAATCCAAAAAGTCCGGTAAATGCGGCGGGAATACGGATAGATCCCCCACCGTCATTGGCACCTGCAATCGGGATCATCCCGGAAGCAACAGCAGCAGCTGATCCGCCGCTTGAGCCGCCCGGTGTATGTTCGGTATTCCAGGATATTCCGGGAGGGCCCGAAATGTGCAGGTTCAGTAATCCCCATAAGGGCAAGCTCCGGAACATTCGACACTCCTATGAAACTCGCTCCGGTCCCTCTCAGTCTTGCAGTAAACTCACTGTCTTCCTTGGCGATATACCCGCTTAAAGCCTTTGATCCTGAGGTGATAGGCTCTCCCTTGATTTCCTGGATGATATCTTTTAATAATATGGGGACGCCCCCAAAGGGCAGGTCTTCATCTTCTTCCGTTTTTGCCTGATCATACATCTTATGAATGATGGCGTTTAACTTGGGATTAATTCTTTCTATTTTATCTATCGCAGCTTCGATGACTTCAGCTTTCTTGATCTCCCTGCGGCGGATCAGTTCAGCAAGGCCCATTCCATCAAATTCTTCATAATTAAAAACAGCCACTTGATATCCCCCCTGATAGATAAGTAAATTCTTGCTGAAATTCTGATTTCCTTTTTTAGAGATAAAGAAAGCGGGATTTCATTTTGAAGAATTGGGAGCGGTTCCTTTTTTGTTATAGAAAACAAACATAGTTTTCTACTCGCAACCGATGCATGGAAAGGAACCTATACAAGAGCAGAAACAAACACAATAAGGCGGTGGAGCGGAGTAAGGAACAACAGGAATGCCAGCAAGATAAATAATGTTCATACCTAGCTGCAGGAAGCCTTATGATACATGCAGCTCCGCCTCTTTTCCACAGAAAAAAGAGCGCTCTCCCGAACCCCAAAGGCTGCAGGATAGAACACTCTTAGTCATTAAAACTCTGCCAATCTTTCGTTCTTATGAATATCTTCCGTGCCGGCATCCAGCGCGGTCATGTAATAGCTGCATTTGTGATTGATGAGTTCCATGGTTTTATTCAATTCTTCAAGCTGTGCCTCTACAGCGGCCTTGCGTTCCAGGAACATATCATATCGCTGCTGGAGGGTTGAATCGCCTTCGGAGCACCAGGCGATGAATCCTTTGATTTCCTTGATGGGCATGCCGGTTGATTTCAGGCACTGGATCACCTTTAATGATTGAATATCAGAGTCCCGAAACAGGCGGCTGCCGCCCTGGGTGCGTTCTACAAATGGCATCAAACCTTCTTTGTCGTAGTAGCGCAAGGCATATACAGAGAGGTTCAATTCTTTTGCCGCTTCGCTGATCGAATAGGTTGGCATCATATGTCTCCATTTCTATGTTTTGAAAGAATTCTCTCATGCTGTATTCTCTCTGTCAAAATTCTGGATGCTTCCATATAGCCGTCTCGCTTGCCCTAGAGTTAACTCGAGGGTTTAAGCTTGTTTTACAAGAGAAAAAGAAGGATGAAGCAAGTGGAGTCTCTTGTGAATCTAAAACCGGAGGGATACAAAATGGTAACAGCTAAAGCGCGTGCAGTCGATGGACCAGATCAACAATTTCGGGCTGCTGAAATTCAAAGACGTGACCTTGATGTACATGATATTTTAATTGAAATTAAGTTTGCAGGAATCTGCCATTCTGATATCCATACAGCTCATGGCGAATGGGGTGCTGTGAACTATCCGCTTGTCCCTGGTCATGAGATTGCGGGATTCGTCACAGATGTGGGAAGCGGGGTAACAAAATATAAGGTGGGCGACCGGGTTGGGGTCGGCTGCATGGTGGACTCCTGCGGCGAATGTGTGAACTGCCAGAAAGGGGAGGAGCAATACTGCCTGAAAGGGAATGTGCCTACTTATGCCGGCGTCGATAAATACGGCGAGCCGACACAGGGCGGTTATTCCACCCATATCGTTGTAACGGAAGACTTTGTTGTCCGCATTCCGGATAATATCGAACTGGATGCTGCTGCGCCGCTATTGTGTGCGGGCATTACAACCTATTCTCCATTAAATCATTGGAAGGCCGGTCCAGGAAAGAAAGTAGCCGTTGTCGGTATGGGTGGCCTTGGGCATATGGCTGTCAAGATCGCACATGCCATGGGAGCGGAAGTCAGCGTCCTGTCCCGGACACTTGGCAAAAAGGAAGACGGCCTGGAGTTTGGGGCCAAAAACTACTATGCCACAAGCGACCCGGAAACCTTCAAGAAGCTAGCCGGCTCCTTTGATTTGATCATCAATACGGTCAGTGCGAAGCTCGACATGGATGCCTATTTCAGCCTTCTTACGCTTGACGGCACACTGGTGAACGTTGGTGCGCCTGCAGAACCATTATCGGTTAATGTATTCTCACTCATCGGCCATCGCCGCTCATTCGCCGGCTCCATGATCGGCGGAATCCGTGAGACACAGGAGATGCTGGATTTCTGCTCGGAACACAACATCGTCCCGAATATTGAAATCATCTCAGCCGACCAGATTGATGAAGCCTATGAACGTGTACTGGCTTCTGATGTGAAATATCGATTCGTGATTGACACGAGCACGATATAAGACTGAATCAAACAGGATGTCCACAAAGCCACGCTTTGTACTTTCACCTCAAAAAGTTAGTGAAATCTAACTTTTGAGGTGTTTATTTATGTCTAAATATATTGAAGAATTCAAATTAAAATCTAAATTTTGGGGGCACCCAGCCCATTTTATGGCTCGCGGCGATTGGACCCCAAGGGCCCTCCGGAGGGTTCTTCAGGGAGGGAGAGCAAATTCCCTGGTAAAATGTTTGCCAGAACGGGAAAGGACTGTGGAAACTTGATTAAAAAACAGTTTAAAATCGCAGCATCCACGGGATTTGCCCGGGCAGCATGCCTGTTGGTGAGTGATGCAGTTGAATTCAAGTCCGAAATATTCCTCACATACAGGGGTAAGGCGGTCAGCCTTAAGAATCCTCCCGATTCTATGATAGAGCTCCTGGCATTAAAGATAAGGCCGGGAACATATGTAGGGCTGATCGCAATGGGCAGTGATGAGTGTGATGCATTACAAAGGATAGAAAAGACATTGCGTGAACATTTGCTGATTGGAAATGAAGGGAAATGGCAAGAAGCTGTACGCTGCGTAGACCGGAATTAAAACAGGAGGTCCCCGGCCTTTTCTGTGGCAGCTCATTTAAGGGTAATCTGGATAACATTCTAACAATTGCAAGTTCCATTCCAGTATTGGAGTGGTTTTTTTTTTCGTGAATGAAATGAAGTGGAGCGTAAGGCGAATGATTTACACCCTTCCCGCTGAGAATAAGGGAGTGTAATTTTTCAAGAAGGGGTGATTGTGATGCATTGCCGCTCAACAGCCGAGCTGGAAAGTCTTGTTGCCGAGGCAAAACCATATGCAGCGCGGGGGAAGGCTGCCGATTATATTCCTGCTCTCTCGGAGGTGAATGCCGATCAGCTGTCGGTTTCACTCTTTTATCCGGATGGCTGCCACTATACGGGCGGCGACGGAAACCAGGTCCTGACGCTGCAGAGCATTTCAAAGGTGGTTACCCTTGCGCTGGCCTTGATGGACAGAGGGGAGGAATATGTATTTGACCGTGTGGGGCAGGAGCCGACAGGGGATCCGTTTAATTCCATTGCCAAGCTTGAGACGATGAATCCTTCTAAGCCCTTGAATCCAATGATCAATGCAGGTGCCCTTGCCGTAACTAGCATGATCGGCGGAAGCAGTGTTGATGAAAGGCTCGGGAGGATTCTTGATTTTATAAGGGAGATGACCGGGGGCGAGGCGGCAGGATACAATGAAAGGATTGCCCTGTCTGAATATGAAACCTCCAATCTCAATCGGGCACTTTGCTACTTTATGAAACAAAGCAGGGTCATCCAGGAAGATGTGGAAGGCTTGATGGAGCTGTACTGCAAGCAGTGTGCAATTGAAATGGACTGTCTCAGCCTGGCAAAAATGGGATGCGTATTTGCGATGGACGGTGTAAATACCGTGACCGGAAAGCAGGTAATGCCGCCTGATGTAGCAAGAATCTGCAAAACCTTCATGGTCACCTGCGGGATGTATAATGCCTCAGGGGAATTCGCCATCAAAGTGGGCATCCCGGCTAAAAGCGGTGTATCCGGCGGAATCATGGGGGCCCTCCCAGGCAAATGCGGAATCGGCATCTTCGGCGCTGCCCTCGATGAAAAAGGTAACAGCCTCGCAGGTGTAAAACTGCTCGAAATCATGTCCAGAAAATACTCATTGAGCATGTTTTAGAGGGGGGACAGTCCCTCATTTTCCGGAGGAGAATTATTTCCCAAGCCGGCAAGCTCACATCCAGCAGGGGTTAGGAGGGGGACAGTCCCCCATTTCCCGGGGGCGGTTTATTTCCCAAGCCCAATAGCCCTTATCCATAGAGGGGTAAGGGCGGGAAGTCTCCTGTTTATGGCTCTTCCGCGTTACAGGCTGTTCAACGGACTCAGCAGGTCCGGGGTGTTGTTCTTTGGTGAGTTGACGAGGGTGGAGACCTGGTATTTGTCCATTTTGTCGGCAGGATACGGGACGAGCAGGGATTTCAGGACAGCTGCATCGTGCAGTTCCGGATCAAGCCAGTCGGAATAAGATTCTGGCGGCAGGATGACGGGCATGCGGTCGTGTACATCCCGGGTCATGCTGTTGGCTTCTGTTGTGATGATGGTGCATGATCTGACCGGATTTTCGCCCTTATTCCAGTCATCATACAGTCCCGCAAAGGCAAAGGGTGCTTCATCCTTCATGATAAAACGGTAAGGCTGTTTTTCTTTGCCTTCCCGTTTCCATTCATAAAACCCGTCCGCAAGGATCAGGCAGCGCTTGTGCCTGAAAGGCCCCTTGAAGCTCGGCTTTGTGTCGATTCCCTCAGAACGGGCATTGATCATTTTATAACCGATTTTTGCATCCTTGGCCCAAAACGGGATAAGGCCCCATCTCATAAGATTCCCACGGCGCGCACTGCCTTCAGCCGTCACGGCAAGTATATTCTGGCTTGGTGCAATATTATAATGAGGAATCAATTCCTCCGGAAAATCGAATTCAAATTTAGCCTGCAATTGCTGCAGTCCCTCTGTAAGGGTATATCTTCCGCACATAAAATCACCTCATCATCATTTTACCCTCCTGAAATGATTACAATCTATCCCTGAAAAAGAGGATCAAAAAAATATCATTGACATATACTGAAATATGATTTATCTTTAATTCAAGATATTTAAATTAAAAGTAACTTGTCTCGTTAGAACTTTTCTTTTTTTTAACTAATTATCTCAACTTCAAGACTTTTAATTTGAATATTAATAAAACCATTTAGGAGGAACACAATATGTTAGATACAGGCTTGCTGCTTATTAGGCTGGTGATTGGATTGATCTTTATGGCACACGGAACACAGAAACTTTTTGGCTGGTTTGGCGGATATGGATTGAAGGGAACAGGACAATGGTTTGATTCAATCGGCATGAAACCGGGCTATACGATGGCTCTTATGGCAGGACTCAGTGAATTTGTCGGAGGATTCCTGTTTGCATCAGGCATCTTCACCCTGGCAGGCTCTCTATTGATCATCGCTACCATGCTTGTAGCCATCTTCAAGGTGCATGGCTCTAACGGCTTCTGGGCCACACAAAACGGATATGAACTCAATTTCATCCTGATCGCAGTCGCAGCAGGAGTTGCGCTTACCGGACCGGGAGCTTACACGCTTTTATAAAAACAAACACCACACAAGACGGAGGTATCATCATGGAACTGAAAGGCATACACCACATTTCTGCTCTAACGGCAAAAGCTGCCGGAAATTATCAATTTTATACGGAGGTTATGGGGATGCGCCTGGTCAAAAAAACAGTAAACCAGGATGATACCTCCGTGTACCATCTCTTCTATGGAGATGATAAAGGAAATCCGGGAACGGAATTGACGTTTTTTGAAATACCGATGGCTGCGCGGACTCATGAAGGAGTGAACAGCATTTCGGCGACGTCCCTCCGGGTGGCTGATGACAGCGCCCTTCACTATTGGAAGAAGCGCCTGCAGGATCATGGAGTGGAAACAGAAGGCATCAAGGATCGCGCCGGACGCAGGACGCTGGCTTTCCGTGATCCTGAAGGAATGCGCCTGATTCTTGTATCAGATGAAACAAACAAGGGTGTGGCAGCCGGAAGTCCATGGGAGAAAAGCCCGGTCCCGGCCGAATATGCAATTCTCGGCCTTGGGCCGGTTATGCTGACGGTGAGTGATGCGGCCGCAACCGTTCGCATCCTGGCCGATCTCCTTGGTTTCCGTAAAAAAGGTTCGTATGCACCTTATACAATCGGGCAGCCTGACATTTTAGTCTATGAAACAGGAGAAGGCGGCACGGGTGCCGAAGTGCATATCGAGCAGAGGAATGACCTGCCGAAAGAAAGGATTGGCCGGGGCGGGGTACATCATGTCGCGTTCAGGGTAGATAATGAGGAAGAAATGAGATCCTGGGTTCAGACATTAAAGGATGCGCGGATCGCAAGCTCGGGCTATGTGGACCGGTATTACTTCCGTTCCCTCTACTTCAGGGAGCCGAACGGCATCCTGTTTGAACTGGCGACAGACGGCCCGGGATTCGATACAGACGAAGAACTGGCGCATTTAGGGGAATCGCTCGCCCTGCCGCCGTTCCTTGAGGACAAGCGCAGTGAAATCGAAGCAAAGCTGAAGCCTCTTGATACGAAGCTCCGTTAAAATGAAAGGAGAATGAAGATGGAGAAAAGAACTGCAGGAATTCACCATATCACCGCAATTGTCGGCAACCCCCAGGAAAATGTAGATTTTTATGCAGGCGTGCTTGGCCTGCGGCTGGTTAAAAAGACGGTAAATTTTGATGACCCGGGGACGTATCATCTATATTTCGGGAACGAAGCTGGAAGTCCCGGTACGATCATGACCTTTTTTCCATGGCCGGGTGCGTACAGGGGGAAAATTGGTGCCGGCCAGGTCGGGATCACGTCCTTCGCTGTGCCAATAGACTCTCTCGGGTTCTGGGAGGAGCGGCTGGTGAAGCTTGGAATCCCATTTGAAAAAACGATGAGGTTCGGCGAAGAGAGCCTGCAGTTCGAGGATCCACATGGTCTTCGTTTAGAGCTGACGGCAAGAAGTGAAGGTCCGGAGGGCACCTGGTCGTTTGGCGGGGTTACCCCGGAGCATGCGATCAAAGGCTTTGCCGGAGCCGTCCTGTTCAGTGCGAGGCCGGATAGCACGATGAAGCTGCTGAGCGGCGGAATGGGTCTTGAGGAAATAGGGACAGAAGGCGATTATACAAGGTACAGGTCCCTTGCGAATATTGGAAATGTCATCGATGTCCAAAGGACGGAGCTCCCGGCAGGCACGATGGGGACCGGCATTGTTCATCATATTGCCTGGCGGGCGGATGATTATGAAGATCATGAAAGCTGGAGGCAGTATATTGGGGATAAAGGCTATCAGGTCACCCCGATTGTGGACAGGCAGTATTTCAATGCGGTATATTTCAGGGAAAAGGGCGGCATTCTGTTTGAGATTGCCACAGACCCGCCCGGCTTTGCCAAGGATGAGCCGCAGGAGGTTATGGGACAGAAGCTGCTGCTGCCTCCGTGGCTTGAGGAAAGAAGATCACAGATAGAGGCTGGGCTGCTGCCTGCCGAACCTAGAGTACTGGAGGGAGATATATGAATATGAAGCATATTTTCAAGAAGGGTGCAGATCCGGCAGCACCGACACTGCTGCTCCTGCATGGGACGGGCGGTACCGAAGAGGACCTGCTGGGGCTTGCTGAGATTATCAATCCGGAATCCAATGTCCTGAGTGTGAGGGGCAGTGTCCTGGAAAACGGGATGCCGAGATTTTTCAGGCGTCTTGCTGAAGGCGTGTTTGATGAAGAAGATTTGATCCAGAGGACTAAAGAGCTTCATGAATTCATTGGCAGCGCGGCAGCCGAGCATGGATTCGACCGGGGGAATGTGGTGGCGGTAGGCTACTCGAACGGTGCCAACATTGCAGGAAGCCTCCTGTTCCACTATGAAGCGGCACTTAGGGGAGCCATCCTTCACCATCCGATGGTGCCAAGAAGAGGAATCGTCCTGCCCGACCTTGCCAAAACGCCGGTATTCATCGGGGCAGGCAAAAATGACCCGATCTGCCCGCCGCAGGAATCCATAGAACTCAGCACCTTCCTCCAGGAAGCAGGCGCAACCGTCGAACTTCACTGGGAAGAAAACGGACACCAATTAACCCGCACCGAAGTAGACAAGGCTGCCGAGTGGTTTCGCAGGGAATTTTAGGGAAATGGGGGACTGTCCCCTATTTCCCATTCGATACATGCAATCATATCAAAGGTTCCGAGCTGATGTAGGAAGCCGGGAAATAAAAGTACTGCCCCATTTCCCGAATTTTGGAGGTGAAGCTGTGATTAGTCTGGATCCGAGTGTGTTGAGTGAGAGGGAGAATTATAAGTTTTTGATTGGGAGTGTGATTCCCCGGCCGGTGGCGCTGGTGACGACTGTTTCGGCGGAGGGGGTCGTGAATGCAGCGCCGTTCAGTTATTTCAATATTGTGAGTTCGAATCCCCCGATGATTTCCATTTCCATTCAGCGGCGGAATGGGGAACAGAAGGATACGGCGAAGAATGCATCACTGTCGGGTGAGATGGTAGTCCATATCACAGATGAAGATATCGTGGAAGCCGCGAATGAAACAGCAGCAGAACTGGATTATAATCACAGCGAGATTGAGCGTGCAGGATTCACCCTAATTCAGAGTACGGCGGTCAAGGTCCCCGGCATCCGTGAAGCCAAGGTACGCTTAGAATGCAAGATTGAGAGAATCATACCCTTGGGCGGGACCGGAGACAAACCGGGCTGTGATCTGATTATTGGGAGAGTCTCCCGATATCATATCGAGGAGCAGCTTTATGAAAAAGGAAGAATCGACCCCTGCGGCCTGAAGCCGGTCAGCCGTCTGGCGGGCAACAGCTACGCAAAACTTGGCGAAATCTTTGATCTCGAGCGGCCGAAGTGAATAGGAGGAAGAGGGAGCTCACTGCCCTCTTCCTCCTATTCGTTCCTGCAGCCGGCCGGCGATGATCCATACAGATTTCAGAAGGGACAGGAACAGGCAGAGCACCGCCAGGAACCAGGCAAAGGCGAAGGCACGCCGCAGTGCCAGGGAATCCGAAGCTGCAGACATCAAAGAAACAGCATCCATGATAAGAAGCGGTGCCGCTCCCAGGAGGAATAGAATCACGAGGATAGTCCTGCCCCGCACGTTCCGCATATTGAGCGAATGGAAGACCCCAAGGACAGAAATCAAAAGAATACCTATACAAAAGGCTGTCCTGATCAATAGATCCATCAAATTTGGAACCTCCAATCTCAAACTACTACATAATTTTTCGGAATATTAGTAATTATTATTAAAAAGGTTGGCACCTTTTTCCTCTTTTTTGTTAAAATATCAAAAAGAAGAGGAAAGGGAGAGGCGATGAAAAGGAAAAAAGCAGATCGTACAGATTGGCAGCGCTTGCTTCTGAACAGCTACGAATGCGGCAGCTCCAGCGACTATAAGGGAATGTGGACCAGAATAGATATGCATAAGATCCGCGAACCTCTCCATGTAACATATGATGGAATCACACAATGCATCGTTCAAGAGGGCTTCAGCTGGATCCAGCTGTTCCCGGAGGGGGAGCAGTACACCATTACCGCAGTCGTGAACACAGAAGGACAAATCATCCAGTGGTATATCGATGTCTGCTGGCAGCACGGCGTCTGTGAAAACGGAATTCCCTGGTACGATGATCTTTATCTTGACCTTGTCATCCTGCCCACCGGGGAATACTATATCCTGGATGAAGACGAGCTTCAAGAAGCGCTCGAGCTCAGGCGCATCACCCAGGAACAATTCGATTCTGCCTATAAAACTCTTTCAAAACTCATCACCATGCATGAAAATGACAGCTTCCCGCTCCTTGAAACATGTGAAAATTATAAATTGCCCATCCGAATTAAATAAAGGAGGCATCAGCCGGACATGCTGATGTCTTTTTCTGTGGGAAAGGTGCGGAACTGCATGTATCATAAGGGCTTAAAGCTAGGTGTGAACTTCATTTATCTTACTGGCGTTCCTGCCTGCGCCTTACTCCGCTCCACCGCCTTATTGTGTTTGTTCCTGCTTTTATCCAGGTTCCATTCCATGTCTGGGCTGGGAGCAGAAAACTCAGGCTTGTGTTCTGTGTCCACATTTTTAACGTATCCCTTGCATAATAGGATAAACCTTATTTATAATAAATTTGTGAACATTTTGAAATATCTGTTTATTTAGAAGGGGGAATTCAGGCTTTAAATGAAATCGTACTGCTGCTAGGTTTTAAATCCGAGAGGGGGATTCACTATTGGAAGCAAGGAAAATCAATTCGATTAATGAAAGCGATTACAGTAAAATTGCCAATTCAGCTGCATTCAAAGAGCTGCTTTCTGAAAAGAAAAAGTTCATCGTGCCCGTAACCATCTTTTTCTTCTGCTTTTATTTCGCTCTTCCCATTCTTACTTCTTATTCAACGGTATTAAATCATACGTTCATCGGCAGCATAACATGGGCCTGGGTATTTGCCTTCCTGCAGTTTGTCATGACATGGGGGCTGTGCATGCTGTATTCCAAACGGGCAGTGAAATTTGACCGCCTGGCTGATAAGGTTATGCAGGAAAGGGGCCGCATCTCATGAATATTACTGCTTTTGCAATGTTCCTCGGCATTGTGCTGGTGACCCTTGTTATTACATATTACGCCTCCAAAAAAACGAATAATGCCAGCGAATTCTATACGGCCGGCGGCGGGTTGACAGGCTGGCAGAATGGCCTGGCGATTGCCGGCGACTATATGTCGGCCGCCTCGTTCCTCGGCATTGCCGGAGCGGTCGCACTCACCGGCTTTGACGGATTCTTCTACAGCATCGGTTTCCTCGTGGCTTACCTTGTGGTGCTGTATCTGGTGGCTGAACCGATGCGGAATCTCGGGAAATATACCTTTGCCGATATGATCGCCGCACGCTTCAATGCAAAAAAAATCCGCGGGTTCGCCGCGCTCAACACCATTGCGATCTCAACCTTTTATATGATTGCCCAGCTGGTAGGGGCAGGTGCCCTCATCAAGCTGCTGCTCGGCCTAGAGTACACAACCTCTGTCCTCATTGTCGGTATTCTCATGACCGTTTACGTCATCTTCGGGGGCATGCATGCGACAAGCTGGGTGCAGATTGTCAAAGCTGTGCTTCTGATGGCGGGCACCCTGGTGATCTCCATCATCGTCTTTGCGAAATTCAACTGGAGCATCACCGGCATGTTTGCGCAAATGAGGGAAGCGACGCCACTAAAAGAGGCATTCCTGAACCCGGGTGTTAAATATAAGGACGGCCTGGATACACTGTCCCTGAATATGGGTCTTGTGCTTGGTACGGCCGGCCTTCCGCATATCCTGGTCCGCTTCTTCACGGTGAGGGATGCGAAGACAGCCCGTTCCTCCGTGGTATATGCCACCTGGATCATCGGCATCTTCTATGTAATGACCATTTTCCTCGGCTTCGGGGCCGCAGCTTTTGTAGGAACCGAAAAGATCAGCGAGGCGAATGCAGCAGGCAATATGGCGGCACCGCTCCTGGCACAGGCGCTTGGCGGCAATATGCTTTTCGCTTTCGTATCCGCAGTCGCCTTTGCCACTATACTGGCAGTGGTTGCAGGCCTTGTTCTCACGGCTGCGTCCGCCTTTGCCCATGATTTCTACAATGAAATCCTGAAAAAAGGAAAAGCCTCAGAAGGCCAGCAGGTCAAGATGGCAAGATACGCATCCATCGGAGTTTCTGTCCTGTCCATCATCCTGGCTCTGTTTGCACAGTCGCTCAATGTTGCCTTCCTCGTGTCGCTGGCCTTTGCAGTGGCGGCGAGCGCCAATCTTCCGGTCATCCTTTACACCATCTATTGGAAGAGGTTTAACACGACCGGTGCCATCTGGGCTATGACGGTGGGACTGATATCCGCTATTGGCCTTGTTCTCATCAGTCCGAATGTATTCAGCCCTGAAGGGACGGCTATCTTTACCGGGAATGCCATTTTCCCATACACCACTCCGGGAATTGTTTCCATCCCGCTCGGCTTCCTGGCCGGATATCTGGGAACCATTTTCTCAAGTGAAAAGGCTGATGTGAAAAAATATGAAGAAGTACTGGTTAAAACAAACACAGGCATTGGCGTAGGCCAATAAGTTTAAATGGGGACCGTCCTTATTATGATTATAAGGGCAGTCCCCTCATGTTTTCGGGCGGCCAAAACAGGCCGTTTTTTTACTCTTTTTGCATATTGCTTTCAATTGCTCATTTTCCTGTTATCATAAATATATGACTTTTGAACTGGGGAGCTGATAAAATGTATACTGTATTTTCTACTTTTGATGTTCCAAGTGAAAAAGCAGAAGAAGTAATCGAGATTTATCGCAACAGAACGCGATCAGTGGACAAAGCCACAGGATTTGTGGACTTTTTTCTGCTGCAAAATGATAAAAAGCCAGGAGAGATCACTGTCCAGCTGCTATTTGATACGAAACAAAACTATTTGGAGTGGGTCCGGAGCGAAGACTTCAAGCGGATCCATGATTTAGAAAAGAAATACCCTGACCAGGAGCTGGCTGCGGTCATCCCGAAGGTCCAGCAGTTCAAGGTGGTGGCGAGATGATCGATGCCATCATGCTGGCGGGACAGGTAACAGATAAAATGTATGAAAAAGAACCAGGACTTTTAGATAAATTCGGCGAACAGGGAAAGAAAAAATGCCGGGAAGATAACCATCACCATTTCAAGCACTTAAGGTCTACTTATGAACTGGATAATTCGAAGTTCTTCACGGATTATGCTGTCTGGCTGAATGGGATCCTAGTGCGGCACGGCATGGAAACAAGACACCTGATCGAGAACTTTGATTTGATCAGTGAAGTGCTCCAGAGTCCTCAATACAGCGGGGATAAAGAGGCCCTGGCTTATCTTGGCTATTTATCCGGAGCCTGCGAAATCTTGCGGAGCAAACACAACGAAAGCAAGGAGGTTCCGACCAGATGACCATCCTTCACAGGGATTTTGCCAACATGCTGCTGCAGGGCGACACCGAAGCTGCGGTGGCTTTCATCCGAAAGTATAAAGAAATGGAACGTATCGCAATATTTCAGGATATTGTCACACCGGCTCTTTATCACATTGGGGAGCTCTGGGAACAGAATGAAATCTCTGTTGCCGATGAGCATCTGGCTACCGCTTCATGCGACTTTGTGCTGTCAAGGATCTATCCATCCGCACGTTCGGAGGATGGACGGGCTAAGAAGGCCATGTTCTTCTGCCTTGAAGGGGAACAGCATTACCTCGGCCTGAAGATGGTTAACAGCTACTTTGAGGAACTCGGCTGGAACACAAAATATTTTGGGCCCAACCTGCCGCTCCAGTACGCCTTAAGCTATGCGAGGGACTGGCGCCCGGACGTAATCGGCATGAGCATCAGCATCGTCTATAACCTGCCGCAGCTGAAGAAATACATCGAAGAATTCTGCAAGCTGCCGCACAAGCCGGCCCTGCTCGTCGGCGGAAGGCTTGCCGGCAGATACGAGCTGGATACTCATTGCCAGGACCAGGCACTGATCATGAAGGATCTGTCTTCTTTGAAGCAATGGCTGAGTCAAACCATACCAGGAGAAAAAATGAATGTCTTATAAAGAAGAATACCTTCCCGCTCCATATTTAAGGGTGGACAATAATTTCAACATCCTTGGTTATTCACTTGAATCCCTAAGGCACTTCGACCTTAGCCGGGACAGGCTGACAGACCTCGTGGACGAGGGAAGCCTCGAAAAACTGTATAATAATCTGTTCTCAACCAAAGACAGCAGAAAGATAGAGTTGAACTTTCGAACCCGATATGAGCCTGCGGCCTTATTCGAAGTTCATATTTCCGTCGATCATAACGACCACTGTCATCTAATCCTGATCCCGATCGGCAGGAAAATCCATTTGCTGGAGGAAAAGCTGCTCACCCTACAGCAAAGGCTGCTCAGCACAGATTTTGAATTGTTCGAAAAGAAGGAGGAGCTCGTCACAGCCCTGGACCGGCTTAACGAGCTCTCAGGCCCGTTCATCCCCATATCCGATGAAATAGCCTTCATTCCCATTTTCGGCGATGTAACAGAGCATAAAATGAAAACCATCAATTCAAATACAGTCAAACGGGTATATGAAGGTACTTATAAATCCATCCTCTTTGACTTCACAGCCACTGGGAAGCTTGACCCCCCGGGCATCCAGCTCCTCGGAGAGCTCTTCCAGATGCTGAATATCATGGGCAGCAAGAACCTCAATCTCATCGGCCTGAACCCGGCCCATACCATGCAGCTGAACAGCTATCTCATCGACTGGCCGGTTGAATTCCAGGCCAATCTAAGACAGGTGATCGAAAAAGTGCAGTTTAATAAACACCAGGAAAACCGTCCCTTTAAAGTAAAACGATGAATTTTACTTTTTAAAAAGGAGACGGTTTTGTTGTGTCTTTGTGGAAAAGGGGCGGAGCTGATCAGGAAGTTCCTGCAGCTAGGTGCGAACAATATTTATCTTGATGGCAATCCTGCCTGCGCGTTACTCCGCTCCACCGCCTTATTGTGTTTGTTCCTGCTCTTCTCCGGGTGCCTTTCCATGCAGGGGCTGCCAGCAGAAAACTCACGGTTGTTTTAAGCTGTAAGACAGCGCTGGTATTTAGTACTGTGGAGTGAGCCTTCTTCCGTCAGCGTCTGCAAGTTTTCCCTTACTGTGAAGCTGTCCTCCCAAAAAATAAAAAGATAATTGACATCACTCTGTATTACTCGTATAGTACATATATAAGGTGTATGAATCAGTTGGTACACACACTAGGAGCTGATCAATAATTGGACGTTACGTTTAATAACCGCGATCCTGTTTACTTACAGGTTGTCAGATACTTCAAGGAACAAATAGCCATTGGGAACTTACAGGCTGGACAGGAGATTTCATCCAGGCGTGAGCTGGCGGGTTTGTTAAAAATCAATCCAAATACTGCGCAGAAGGCGTATAAGGAAATGGAGGAGCAGGGCTTGATCACAACAGAAAAAAACTTCCCGAGCCGGATTACGACGGATGAAAGGATTTTGGGGTCGGTGCGTGAGGAATTGATCCTGGAGGCAGTGCATTCCTTTATAGAGGCTGTAAGGCCGATCAATGTTTCGCTTGATGAGCTGCTCGATAAGGTGAGCGAAAGATATGCACAGCCGGATGGCAGGGGGGATGTTTTGAAATGATTAAAGTAACGAACATATCCAAGAAATATGGCAGGAAGACGGTGCTGAGCAATGTGTCTTTTACCGCGGAAAAAGGGGAGATTACCTGCCTGATCGGGATTAACGGAGTCGGGAAGACGACCACACTGAAGGCGATCATGGGTCTCACGCCATACAAGGGTACAATCCTGATTGACGAAAAGCCGCTGACAAAGGAATCTTATGAAAAGATTACATATATTCCGGATGCTGCGATTATGCCGCCATCCATGAAGATTGGTGAGGCTTTCACCTTCATGAGGGACTTTTATAACAATTGGAATGATGAGCGGGCTGATAATCTGCTGAAGTTTTTCAAGCTGAACAAAGAGATGCGGATTGCCGAGCTTTCTAAAGGCAACACGGCAAAGATCAATCTGCTTTTGGGCCTTGCCATTGACGTGGATTATATATTGATGGATGAGCCTTTCTCAGGGATCGATATTTTCTCAAGAGAGCAGATTGCCGACGTATTTACGAGTCATTTGATTGAGGACCGGGGTGTCATCATTACCACCCATGAAATCAATGATATTGAGCATTTGATCGATAAGGTGGTCCTGCTTGATAACGGAGCTGTCCTGAAGGAGTTCAACACGGAGGATATGCGCTCACAGGAAGGGAAATCGGTAGTGGACGTCATGAGAGAGGTGTATATGGCATGAGATTTTTAAAACTGCTCAATTTTGAAATCAGCCGATTCATTAAAATATATGTGTCACTGCTTGTTTTGACAGTAGTGGTTCAATTTGCAGGGGTTCTCATCCTGTCGAACAAAATAGTGAATAATGCAGAGAAAATCATGAAGGAAGAAATGATATCCCTGCAGCAATATCTGCAAAACTATGGCAAGACCAATTTTTCGTCCATCATGGAATCGCTGTGGTTCCTCGCACCGATTATGATTTCGGCAGCTGCGCTCCTTCTATACCTCTTCCTGATTTGGTACCGCGAATGGACAGGGAAAAACACGTTCATCTACAGATTGCTGATGCTGCCTGCATCACGGATGAATATTTATTTCACTAAGGCACTGACCATACTCCTGATGGTACTCGGACTCGTTGCCCTTCAGCTGGCCATTCTGCCGCTTGAGATCAGCTTTTTCAAAGCAATCGTCCCAGCTGACTATCGAGTGAATCTCGATATGAAAACCTTGATTTACAGCAATCCGGCGACAATGATCCTGATTCCGCCCACCTTCATGCAATTCCTGCTTCATTACGGCGGAGGAATCATGGCAGTCTTCGTCCTGTTTACAGCCATCCTCCTCGAGAGGAGTTTCAGAATCAAAGGAATCATTCTTGGGGTGATATATTGTGCAGGAGCCCTGGCATTGATTGTGCTGCCGCTGTTTTATGCGGTTATGAAAGGTGAAATGCTATTGTATCCATCAGAATTGCTGCTGCTCGAAGTATTGCTCGGCCTCATTGTGTGCGGCATATCCATATGGATGAGCGCAAGGCTACTAAATAAGAGAGTCTCGGTATAAGGAGGAGTATCATGTTACGTTATTGGAAAAGCAGTCTGCTCGCTGCGGCCATCATCCTGGCAATCGGCGTTTTCTATACAAAATCTGCCTTATCAAGCCAGAACCTGCCTCAGTATTCCCTGGTTAAGGATTCAGGGGACAGCAGTGAAGTGAAGGACCTTGCCCTTTATGCCTATTATCAGGAGGGAAGTGTTTCTGATAATTTAAAAATCAAAGGGGGGAAGACCACCTATCAAAGTGACTTATCCTTCATCCGGCAGCTGAACAGTCCGTTTAATGGCTGGAACAGTAAGCTTGAAACACTGCAGGGGAAATATCGGAATTTCATGCGTGGAAAAGATAATATAGAGGGTCTGTTCGAAGATGACACTCTCCTTGCCTATGCATACACAAATGGCCAGGGCATGGGTGCCAGCAAGCATCCCTTCACGGCAAAGATCTCTGTGTTGAACAAGAAAACCAAGAACAGCACATCCTTTGAAGCCAGGCTTCCCGATTCCAATCATTATCGTTTCGTATATGTAGAGGATGTGCAATACTTTGGCAGCGAGCTGAAGGTCATCACCAAGAACTACCGGAACAATTATGTAAAAGGCATGGACAGTGAAGAGGTACATATCTATACCTTTGATGTGCCGAACCAAAAGCTTTTAAGTGATGAAAATGTCTTTGGCGGCAAAGGGAAAAAGGGAATACATCAATACTTTATAATAGGCAATTCAAATTATGCTGCCCCAAGTGATTATGTAATGTACCGGATGGATCCTGAATATAGGGGCGACCAGGAAACAAGGGGTGAATCAAAAATCTTCGCTTATGATCTGAGAAAAAGTCAGACATTCGAGGTGAAACTGCCGGCCGGGTTAAAAGGAAAATTGGTGGATGAAATCCAGAATTACCATTATCAAGATAATCTGTACCTCATTGAGGATACAGAAAAAGAAATGAATGTTGTACAAATCGATTTAAAAAGCCAGGAAAAAAGGAGCTTCAAGCTTGCATCAGCATTGGAGGCTCCGGAGGGCCGTGAGTATCAGACCTCTTTCCACAATGGCAAACTGTATTCTGCAATCAAGGTTTCGAATCAGGAGAGAGCAAACATTGCCATCCGGGTGATAGATCTTGATACAGGTGCCGAGCTTTACAAGGGACATATAAAGAGCGACAAAGATCAGAGTCCCGATGAATTACAGATTACTGATTTTGTCATAGAATAAACATGGGGCATTTCCTGTAAAAAGGAAATGCCCTTTAAGCAGGAGAGAGTGCAAGCAATGAATATCAGAAATTCAGTAAAGGCTGTTATAATAAAAGGGGGACAGGTCCTCCTTACAAAAAATGAGGACCAGGAAGGAATTTTTTATTTGTTTCCGGGAGGCGGCCAGGAGCATGGGGAGACCTTCCATCAGGCGCTTACGAGGGAATGCATGGAGGAAACGGGCCTCAGAGTCGAAGCCGGCAGCCTGCTGTTTATACGGGAGTATATCGGCAGGACACATGAATATGCCGCTGAAGATAAGGATGTCCATCAAGTGGAATTCTATTTTGCCTGCAGGACCGATCCGGGTGCCGAATCAGCCGCAAATCCTGCGCTTCCTGATACATACCAGATCGGGACAGAATGGGTGAATGTGGAGCGGCTGATAAAATACCGCCTGTATCCGCGGGGAATCCGGCAGAAGATTATCGACTTTCATAATGGCCAAATAGCAGATGCGTATCTGGGCAATATAAATTGAAGATCTGATTTAGAAAGGAACATTTAAATGAAGCATCAAATCATTTTTGAGGATTGGGAACGGGACTGTGAAGACGGCTCCTGCTATGAATACGGCACAAGCCTCATTGTCAATGGAAAGAGGGTCCTTGACACCGTCACGCCTGAGCGGGCGGTCAGGGCTGTACTCGACGAGCTTGGAATCGAATATGAAATTAAGAACGATTAAGAGAAAGGCAGTGCTGGTTGAATTCAGCACTGCCTTTTTTAGTGGAAAAGGGGCGAAGCTGCACATAGCATGAGACTCATTGAAAAAGAGGTGTGAATATCAGAAAACTCATGTTTGTTTATTAAAGAGATTCCCTCTCCCCCGTTTGCCATTTTCTTTAACGAGCCGCTGCATCTTTGTATGATGGGCAAGTGTCAGCCCGACGATGGCCGCGCTTAAAACGTTTGAAAGAATCTTGTCGGCCACCGGTTTGTGCGTCCCTCCTTTTTGCGGAAGTCTGTTATCACCAAAGCTGCTTGGGTGAGGAGGGTTGGTTTTAACAAGTTTTCTCCTTATTTATGTGTACCTTGATTGAGCAGGTAAAATCTTGAATAACGGGGGGAGCTGTTCTATTTGTAAATGGGACTGGCATAGACATATACAAAGAGACCAAAGGAGGCTGAACTGTGAAAAATTATTTTCCCCTCATCTGTCTCGCGGGCTTACTGGCTTTCACTGCCTTCATAGAGACCCCTGGCTCTGATCAAAACAAGCAGGGCGGCACTCTGCAGGTTACGTACGATCCGGAAAGCGAGACGCTGCAGGCAGAAGAGATGACAATGCGGCTTGAAAACAGGCTGGTCGGCGCAGTGGAGGAAGACGGCTATATCGTTGAAAAGTATCAGGAAATCGAAGTCTACTCAAATGAACATGGCAGTATTATTAAAACCGTACCAACCTCTCACTTTGAATATCTCAAGTACAAAAAGTAAACCATTTTTTTGTCGGTATACTTGTTTCATAGGGGTAAATATGGGGGAAAGTATGGTAGACGAGTGAAGGAGCTGATTTCTGATGAAATTCATTTTAATTATTGCTGTAGTTATTATTGCGTATATGGTTTTTAAAAGAATTAACAGAAGAGGATAAATCCTAAACGGCTCCTTTAGAAGGGGCTTTTATTTATGAAAGTAAAAAAGGGGCCGCTGTCAAAGCGGCCCTTTCCTGGATTTAGAATGTAACGATTGTCCGGCCGCGGGCTCCGCCTTTCAGGAGGAGGGGCAGGTATTCAGACAGCTCGTCGAGGGAAATCTCATGCTGGACGGACTGCTCCAGGTTTTCCGGTTTTAAGTCGGAGGCCAGGCGTTCCCAAACTTTCTTCCTGGTTTCCATCCCGCAGTAGACAGAGTCGATGCCGAGCAGGCTGATGCCGCGGAGGATGAATGGAAATACAGTGGCCGGGACGTCTGTTCCTGCGGTTAGGCCGCTGACTGCTGCAGCGCCGCCGTACTTCAATCTGCCGAGCAGGTTTGCGAGCGGCTTCCCGCCGACCGGATCGATGGCGGCAGCCCACACTTGTTTTCCGATCGGCTTCAATTCCCCGTCAAACACTTCCTCACGGCTGATGATCTCGGAGGCGCCGAGGCTGTTCAGGTATTCCTTTTCCGATTCTTTCCCAGTGCTGGCTGAAACCGAATAGCCGAGCTTTGACAGCATAGCGACGGCATTGCTGCCGACTCCGCCGGTTGCACCCGTGACGAGCACATTTCCTCTATCGGGTGTAAGGCCGTTCTCCTCCAGACGCTGGATGCTGAGCGCGGCCGTAAAGCCTGCTGTGCCGAGGATCATGGCTTCCCTCAGTGTCAGGTTTTCGGGAAGCGGGACAATCCAGTCAGCCGGGATTCGGGCGTATTCACTATAGCCCCCATAATGGGAAACACCGATTTCATAGGATGTGGCAATGACTTCATCGCCTTCTTTAAAGCGTGCGTCATCCGAAGATACCACTGTTCCTGCAAGGTCAATGCCCGGAATGAGCGGGTAATTCCTTACGATTTTTCCGTCCGGGATAGAGGCGAGTGCATCCTTATAATTGATTCCGCTGTAGGATACTTTGATCAGCACCCCTTCCTTCGGGAGAGCATCGAGGGAGGTTTCCCTTATTTCTGCCGAAAAGTCTTCTTCTTTTTTATCCACAAAAAATGCTTTGAAGTTTTCCATCTTATCTTCCTCCATTTCAGGGATTGATTTATGTCCATTCTAGACTTCCATCTATCACAGGTCAAAAAGTTAGATTCTTTGTTCTATGATGGATAAGATAAGGTCAAGATAAGGTCAAGATCAAACAGAAAGCGGGGAACATCAGGATGAAGCTCAGTGTGCTCGATCAATCGGTAATCTCAAGCGGATCAGATGCGCGGTCAGCGCTGAAGAATACAGTAAGGCTCGCACGTACGGCAGAGGAGCTCGGCTATACAAGATTCTGGGTGGCGGAGCATCATAATTCAAACGGAATGGCCGGCACAGCACCAGACATTTTGATTTCCCATATAGCTTCACAGACAAGCAGAATCCGGGTCGGCTCCGGCGGAGTCCTGCTGCCCCAGTACAGCCCTTTTAAAGTAGCTGAAAATTTCAAGCTGCTTGAATCGCTTTATCCAGGGAGGATTGATCTCGGAATTGGCCGGTCTCCCGGAGGCGGGGCAGAAACACGGAATGCGCTTAATGACGGAGTAAAGCGGAGTATGAATGAGTTCCCAAACCAGATAAGGAATCTGCAGGGATTCCTCTACGGCGGTGAACATGATTTTGCCAATGTCACGGCATACCCTGAAACCGAAAGCCTTCCCGAGACTTGGCTTTTGGGCATTACCCAAAGGGGAGCAAGGATGGCGGCGGAACACGGGACCGCCTTTACCTACGGGCACTTCATCACACCGGCCAATGGCAGGATCGCGCTCGATCATTATTTTGATCATTTTGTGCCCTCAAGGCATTTGAAAGAGCCGAAAGCCAATGTGTGCATCTTTGTGGTGTGTGCAGACACCCAGGAAAAAGCAGAGGAGCTCGCATTAAGCCAGGATATGTGGCTGCTGTCGCTTGAGCGGAACAAGGACACGAGGATTCCTTCCGCTGAGGAAGCAAGGCGGATTGCACTGACTGCTGAACAGCGGGAAAAGCTTTCGGAAAACAGAAAGCGCGCGGTGATTGGCACCCCGGATAAGGTAAGGGAGGAGCTGCTCCTTCTTCAGGAGCTTTATGGGACGGATGAGTTCATGATCATTACGAATATCCATGACTTTGAGGCGAAAATCCGGTCCTATACCCTTCTTGCCGACGCTCTCCTGGCATAGGACATCTGTTTTCGAGGTGTGCCTGAGGGGTATAAAACAAGATAAAAACGGCAGGGAGGCAATCCACTTGTTTGTATATACGTCTGAACAAATCCGCACAGCCGATGCAGCTGCTGAAAAGCAGGGTCTTACAGGCTTCATGCTTATGGAAGCTGCGGGCAGAGAACTATTTCAAAAGCTGGAGAAGCTTTTAGATAAAAGGAATCGGATCCTGATACTCGCCGGACCGGGGAAAAATGGGGGCGACGGGATTGTGGCAGCCCGTTATCTGCTGCAGAACGGCTATGCGTGCGACCTGACCTTTCCCGCGGGGGAACCGAAGGATGAGACGGCAGGCCGGCATGCGCAGATTCTCCGGGACCAGGGCTTTCGGTCCGTTGAAAGATCCGGTTCATATGATGTAATCGTAGAAGCGCTGACAGGCATCGGAACGAGCTTGCCGCTAAGGGAGAGTGTGAAGGAGATCCTGGATTGGGCTAACGGCGAAAAAGCCCTGAAGATTGCGGTGGATGTGCCGGCAGGGGTGCTGGCAGACAGAGGGGAAGCAGATCCTTCTGCTTTCCAGGCAGATGTCACCTTCAGCATTCACGGATTCAAGCCTTCCCTTTTCATGGAGGAAACAGCCGAGTATTATGGCCGTGCTGAGGTGGTCGAAATTGGGCTCCCTCAAGATTCAAGTGTCAGAGTGTGGACAAAGGAGGATGTAAAGAGGACGTTTCCCAAACGGGCGTCCGGCTCTCATAAAGGCACGTTCGGAAACGGGCTGATCATTGCAGGCAGCGACGATATGCCGGGTGCCGCCATCCTGTGCAGCTTGTCCGCAAAAAGGAGCGGAATCGGTAAGCTCACCGTCGGCACCTCCCAATTTGTTGCCGGCATCATTGCCTCCCGGGTGCCGGAGTGTGTGTTCCTGTTTGACGGCCTCCAGAAAACAGCAGAGGGAGATATCTCTGAAAAAATGACAGCCGCGGCCATCGGACCGGGCCTGCATTACGGGGAAACCCTTGAGGCTGCCGTAGAACAGCTCCTGAAAACAGAGATTCCGCTGATCATCGATGCCGGAGCACTCGTCGAGCGTAGATATCCGGGGAGGAAGGCACCCGTCATTGTAACGCCTCATCCAGGTGAATTCCAGAAGATGACCGGCAAGGAAATTAAGGAATTCCAGCAGGTAAGGATCGAAACAGCCTCTCGGTTTTCCAGGGAGAATGGCGTCATCACCGTCCTGAAAGGAAGGAATACCGTCATTGCCTACCCGGACGGGGAAGTGCGCATCAACATGGCAGGAAACGCAGGCCTCGCAAAAGGAGGCTCCGGCGACTCACTCACTGGAATCATGCTCGCGCATGCGGCCTCCTATAAAGATATAAAAGATGCCGTCTCCAATGCCGTCTACTTCCACGCAGCCTGTGCCGATTACTGGAAGGAAACCAGGGCCAAGACCACCCTGCTTGCCAGCGACATTAATAAGACGATGCCGTATGTGATGAAGGAATTTGAAGTCGATTGATGATGGGCCGGCTTCCGCTGGGTGTGGGAGCAGGTCTTTTTTATATGGGGCAGGAGTGGGGTCGGCTTTATGAGCAGTGGTTTAGCGGGAGTGGGATGAAGGACATTTGGGCAGGGATCTGCTCGTAAAAAGTCCTTCATGAGGGCGATGAAGGACATTTGACCGGGGATCTGTTCGAAAAAAGTCCTTCATGAGGGTGATGAAGGACATTTGACCGGGGATCTGTTCGTGAAAAGTCCTTCATAAGGGTGATGAAGGACATTTAGTCGGGGAGCTGCTCGAAAAAAGTCCTTCATAAAGGTGATGAAGACCGTTTTGGCAAGGATCTATTCGTGAAAAGTCCTTCATGAGGGTGATGAAGACCTTTTTGCTGGGAATCTGTTCGAGAAAAAGTCTTCTTAAGGGTGATGCAGGCTTTTATTGCCCGAAATCTTCTCATGAAAAGTCCTTCATCCAGGCCGCTGAAGGAACAACACAGCCCCACCAACCCCAATTCCCTAACATTGACAAAAGATAGCTCTCCCGCTAACATAAACAGCAAATCATACATATTAAATGGCAGCGTCACCGAGGCCTTTCCCGGAGCGCTGTAAGAATAAGGAGTGAGTCTGTTGTCTAAGATTGTGATTGTATCAGGCAGTCCTGTGAAGGATTCGAGGCTGAATGGGATTATGAATTTTGCGGTGGATTATCTGGAGGGAAAGGGTGCCGATTATGAGGTGCTTCACGTGCGCGATCTGCCTGCGGAGGATTTGATCGGCGGTGCTTATGACAGTGAGGAGATTGTCAAGGCGAGCGGAAAGGTCACTTCTGCAGATAAAATCATCATTTTAACGCCGGTGTATAAGGCATCATTCACCGGGGTGCTGAAAACCTTCCTTGATTTGCTGCCAATGAAAGGTCTTGAGGATAAGACGATTCTCCCGCTTGCAATAGGCGGAACTTACGGGCATCTGCTCATGATTGATTATGCTTTGAAGCCTGTGCTGGCTTCACTGGGTGCGACACATATCCTGAAAGGGGTATTCACTCTGGATCAGCAGGTACAGAGAGCGGGCGACAATGTTTTTGAACTGGATAATGATGCAGAACAAAGGCTGCAGGCCGCTTTGGAAAAGCTGCTGCCTTGAGCCGGAGCTGACAGACGCAAAAAAGGCTGATTAATGATCAGCCTTTTTTGCTGTGATTTCAGCTTTTATAGTAGAATATATATAGAAGTTTCTGGAAAATATGAAACTATTTTAATAGAATGGCCGTATAGCTATTAAAACTTGAAGGGAAGAATGAAATGTTCAAAAAAGTGGCTTCAGACGTATTGGGATTAAGTGATATCGGCAGTGTCATCAGCCCTGCTGATTATGACAAGGTAGATGCTGATGATTATGTGATGCATGAGGATAATGAAAAGATTTATTTTCTGATCAAGTCTAAAACGGATGAGTACTGCTTCACGAATAAGGCGCTGATCCATCTCGATGGTACAAGTGCCATCAGCAAGAAACGGACGCTGCACCGGTACAGCTATTACACGAACAATATCTCAAAGGTAACGCTTGAAACAGCGGGTACAGTGGATCTTGATGTGGAGATCAAGTTTACGATTGGCTCACAGGCCTTTTCGATCGATGTACATAAAAAGTTCATCGAGGAATTAAAGGACTTATATAAATCCCTGATCAAGATTGCTGAAATCTGCCATGAAAACAGTGAATATATGAATTATGCGCAGGAAAGTCTGAACCTTGCCTCCAACACAATCGGACGCGTGACGTCCAAGGAGGACAGCGTTGTCGACAGCTTTAAGCAGATCAACGAAACAGCCTTCAGCTGGCTTGTCAACAACCGCCGCAAATTCAGGGTCAAAGACTTCGGCTACGTATTCGAAAAATACATCAATAACTGAGGACAACTCCTTATTCCCAGGGAGCAGCGATAATTTCCCGCGCTGCTCCCTTTGCTATGACTTGGGAAATAGGGGACTGTCCCCTATTTCCCAAAAAGATTTTGATACTCTCTATGTTTAATTTCCAAGCAAGTTGGGAATATAGTGTTATATTAGTAAACTGTTAAATAGGACAACTAAGATATAACAGGCGGAGGGAACGGGATGAGCAAGAAAGTGACAGCTTTTTTTAGTTTGCTTACTGCAGTGGCCATGTATATAACCTATTAATATTCATTATAATCGTTCAGCCGCCTTTTAAAGGCGGCTTTTGTATTTTTATAGGGAAGGCGGGAGGAATTTTCCTGGGGGTTCTTGAATTATTTAGAAACGGGGATCCGGTCATGAACTGAAATTGAGCGGCTGCTCGGTGAGATATTCTGTTTATTATATGAATACATATTTGAAGGTACACGGAATCAGCGAAGTCTGATTCAAATATTTTTTACATATCAGCACTCAACTCCATGCATTCACTGACAGAGCACATCCACCACACCAAAGGAGGACTTCCCTGATGAAACCTATTATCCTCGGAATTTTAGCCGCTTTTTTCTTTGCGGCCACCTTCATCCTGAACCGCTCGATGGAGCTGGCGGGGGGAAGCTGGCTGTGGAGTGCCTCGCTGCGTTATTTTTTTATGCTTCCCTTTCTGCTTTCGATTGTGGCCGGCCAGAAGAAGCTGCGCCCGCTGTTTAGCATGATGCGGCAGAGGCCGGGTGCCTGGCTGCTCTGGAGTACTGTCGGCTTTGGGCTGTTTTATGCGCCGCTATGCCTGGCGGCCGCCTTCTCGCCAGGCTGGCTGATTGCGGGAACATGGCAGATTACAATCATCTCCGGGTCGCTCCTCGTCCCGCTTTTTAAAGAGAGCATCCAGACGCCGGACGGCCCCGTTCAGGTGAGAGGGCGGATCCCGGTCACGGGGCTGCTGCTTTCCTTGATTATCGTCGCCGGCATCGTACTAATGCAGTTTGAAAATGGCGGCGGGTTGACCGCGGGAGTTCTGGCAGGGATCATACCGGTCCTGATTGCGTCCTTTGCCTATCCGCTCGGCAACCGGAAGATGATGGAGGTTTGCGGCGGCAGTTTGAATACCTTTCAGCGCGTGCTGGGAATGACACTCGCAAGCCTGCCGTTCTGGGTAGTACTTGCTTCCATCGCCCTGATCAAAGACGGACCGCCGCAGGGCTCACAGGTATTCCAGTCCTTTCTCGTCGCCCTGCTGTCCGGAGTCGCGGCAACCGTCCTCTTTTTTCAGGCAACAGACCTGGTGCGGAATGATATGGAAAAAATGGCTTCGGTGGAAGCGACTCAATCGGTGTCTGTTCTGTTTGCCCTGCTTGGGGAAATCCTGATTCTTGGCGCGCATATTCCCTCGATGCTCGGATTATGCGGAGTGCTGCTTGTTATGCTCGGGATGATCCTGCACAGTCTCCATTCACGGAGGAGAAGCGAAAGCCCGCCGCGACAGATTGCCAAAAGAGCATAATATGAACGAAAAGGGGTGTATCATGATGCAAAAAAAATGTATGAATTGCCGCAGGGAGTATGAAATTCCTTCTACTGATTCACAGTACAAAAAGTTTGCGCAAAATCCGGGAGCCCTCTATATATGCAAAAATTGCAGCCGCTCGATGCAGCAGGATGCACAGAGTTTTACAGGGCTGAATCCGGATATGCTGGATCAGCATGACAAACACTTACGGTAACCCGTTTAACTAAGGGGATGAATTCATGAAGAAAAGGGTTGTGGTCTCATTCAGCGGCGGGAAGGACTCGATGCTTGCGCTCCATCGGGTGCAGCGATCCGGCATGTGGGAAATAGACTCGCTGCTGGTGACACTTACAGAGAGGGAGAAACGGATCAGCGCCCATGGTGTTCGGCATGAGATGCTCTCTCTTCAGGCAGAATCGCTCAAGATTCCGCTGCGCGAGGTATGGATGCCGGAAGCTCCCACCAATGACGAATACAATGCCCGCATGCAGGAAGCCCTTGCCGCCGCGAAGCGAGATGGAGCCGAATATGTGATGTTCGGTGATATTTTCCTAGAGGATCTCAGGGTATACAGGGAAAAGATGATTGAGCCAACGGGATTGAAGCCGGTCTTTCCCCTCTGGAATTGCGATACGGGAGAGCTTCTTCAGGAGTTCCTGGCCGAAGGCTTTAAGACTGTCCTGATTTCTGTGGACACCGGGCGGCTTAATCCTACATTCGGCGGGCGGGTGATTGATAAAGAGTTCCTCGAGGACTATCCAGGGGAGCATGATCTTTGCGGAGAATACGGCGAGTACCATACCTTTGTATTTGACGGTCCCAACTTTTCCTTTCCCATCCGCTACAGGCTTGGGGATACGAGGATGGCTCCCGATATGGTGACGAAGAACGACAGGTATCTGTTTGTGGATCTCCTGCCGGAAAAATAATAGGGGGCCCAGGCAGTGAATGCCTGAGCCCCTGAATATTTAAGCCAAAACCAAATCCGTCACTTTTGAATGAAGTTCCATAAGCTCAGTGTCATCCATTGAAAGAAGTTCATTTTCTCGGATTTTTATATCCGCTTTCAGAACTTCCTGCTCCGTCCGGTAGCGTTCGATTTCAGATAGATAATATGTTTTTAATACTAGCATTTCTTATCCCTTCTTCCTTTCTAAACTTACTATGACTAATATCGACATATTTCCCAAATATTTAACAAAAAATTGGTTTAAACTACATTATAAACGGGTAAATAGATTTTTTAAAGTAAAACATTAGGATATTTTTATCAGAAAGTTGCTTACCCTCTGAGAGAGGTTTAATATATTAGGTGGTAATCTTAGTAGAGATAACAGACATATGAATTATGAAAATAGGATGGATGGAAATGAAAAGAGCAAGAATTATCTACAATCCAACTTCTGGACGCGAGCTGTTCAAAAAGCATCTGCCCGAGGTACTGGTTAAACTTGAGAGAGCCGGGTATGAAGCGTCATGCCACGCTACCACAGGGGAAGGAGACGCCACCCAGGCGGCGAAGCTTGCGATCGAACGCAAATATGATGTTGTCATTGCAGCGGGCGGGGACGGAACGATCAATGAGGTCATCAATGGCCTGGCCGATGCTCCGGAACGTCCGAAGGTAGGGATTATCCCGGTCGGCACGACGAACGACTTTGCCCGCGCTTTAAGGATTCCGAGGAATGTCGAGGCAGCGGCCGATATCATTGCCGAAGGCCAGACCCTGCCGATTGATATCGGGAAAATGAACGACCGCTATTTCATCAATATAGCCGGCGGCGGCCGCCTGACCGAGCTTACATATGAGGTCCCAAGCAAGCTGAAGACGATGCTCGGCCAGCTCGCCTACTACTTGAAGGGAATGGAGATGCTTCCTTCCATCAAGGCGACGGATGTATCCATCGAGTATGATGGCAAGCTGTTTGAGGGTGAAATCATGCTCTTCCTTGCAGCGAATACAAATTCCGTAGGCGGCTTCGAGCGCTTAGCGCCTGATGCGTCCCTGAATGACGGGATGTTCACACTCCTGATCCTGAAGAAGACCAATCTCGCCGACTTTATCCGCATCGCAACGCTTGCGATCCGCGGCGAGCACCTGACAGACCCTCATATCATCTATGTAAAAGCGAACCGGATCAAGGTCCAGGCTAAGGAAAGAATGCAGCTGAACCTTGACGGAGAATACGGAGGGGATGCACCTGCAGAATTCGTGAACCTCTACCGCCATTTCGATTTCTTCGTGCCGAAGGTTATGCTTCCTGCACAGGACATCCTTAAGTAAAACCGCCAAATGGCGGTTTTTTGCTGTTTTAGGAGTGAAGAAAACGCGGTCCGGGTAAAGGCTTTATAACAAAGTCCGCACTCCGCCTAAAAGGAGAAGATGTTCATGATACAGGGATGGGTGAGAAACGGGGATATCAAGATCCATTATTTTGATAACTCCGGTAAGGAAGAAAGCTATACACCGCTCGTCATTATACCGGGGCTGACTGAGTCCGCGGAGGATTATGAGGATGTGCTCCTCCGCCTCCAGCCGCGCCGCGCGGTCGTCATTTCGCTCAGGGGCAGGGGACGGAGCGATGCCCCCGAGACCGGCTACAGCCTTGAGGATCATATCCGTGACATTGAATCGGTCATCGACCAGATCACGCTGGATGAATTCGCCATGTTCGGCTTTTCGCGAGGGGTCTCTTATACTCTCGCCTACGCTCTAAAGCATAAGGAAAAGGTGAAGGGCCTGATACTCGGGGATTATCCGGCTGTCCACGAGAGCATCCAGGAGGGCTGGGCTGATATGATTGCCGCCCTGCCGGAATGGAGGGGAAAGCCCATTCTGCAGCGTCTCTCCCTTGACACCCTGCGCCGCATTGAGGAGGAATCTGGTGAAGCCTCCCCGATGGGCAATCTGGGGGACTTCACCTGCCCGGTACTGATTATCCGCGGCGGCAGGGAAGGAGCCCTGATGTCAGATGAGGATGTTGAAAGCTATCTGAGCGAAGTTCCCAATGCAAGGTTTACGGAAATGGATACAAGCGGGGAAAATTTATTCCCGGACAACGAAGAATTCGTCCAGACACTTCAGGAGTTTTTTGAATCAGCCGGCAGCTGCGGCGATGACCCCGGTAAAAGGGAGGAAATCGGGTCATAATGGGAGTATGATCAAAATGTTGGACGGGGGATATTATGCTGCGTAAAAAAGCTGAAGCAAAAATCAAGACAAATTTTTGGGTCGTGCCTGCCCTGTACGGAGCAGGCGCTTTCGTGCTTGCAGTCTTGAGCGTGCTCCTTGAACAGGTGCTGTCCGACTATGAAGGGGTTAAAGGAATGATTCCATCCTTCCTTTTCGTGGACAAGGAGCTGGCCCAGACGATATTGAGCGCCACTTCAACATCCCTGCTCACCATGACGACCATTACCTTTTCCTCGGTCCTTGTTGTGCTGACCACGTTCCTTGCACAGTTCTCGCCGCGCACCCTGCAGAACTTCATCAACGACTCGAAAACACAGCTTGTGCTCGGAACATTCATCGGCGGCTATATCTACTCACTGCTTCTGCTCAGCCAGATTAAAGGCCGTGATGTGGAAAATACCTTCATCCTGCCGGCGCTGGCTATCATTGTGGCGTTTATCTGTCTCGCCATGTTTGTATTCCTGATTCATCATGTGACCGATTGGATCAAGGTGGGGAACGTTGTCTCAAGCATCACGGCCGAGACACTCGCTTCTATTAAAAAGCAAAACCAAGAGCAGCATCCAGGCAGGGAGTCCGCTGAAGAAGCCAAAGAACTTAAGGCAGAAGAGGCTTTGGGCATCAAAAGCAGCAAGCGGGGCTATATTGAATATGCCGACATCGAGGCGATGGTCCGTTTGGCATCAGAGCAGGATATCGTTGTGCGTTTTGAAAAAAACCTCGGGAATTATGTGGATGTCGATACCCCGCTCTTGAAGGTATGGAACAGCCGGGAAAACTTCGATGAATCCAGGCTTCTTAATCTTATGATTATCTCATCAAGGCAGGAAGTGATTCAGGGTGTTGAATTTGGCATCCAAAAGCTGGTGGAAGTGGCGCTGAGAGGCATTGCTCCAGGGAAAAATGATCCTGAGACCGCCATCAACTGCATCGAGCATCTGTCCCAGATCCTCATCAAGATCGGCAAAAACTATGAACCGAATCCTTATTACTGCGATGGTGAGAGGAAGGTGCGGGTGATTATTGAAAAGCCCGGCTTCACCGATTTTCTTTATGATTGTTTCTATCAGATCAGGCATTATGGCAAGGCGGACGTCTCTGTCATGGCAAGCATCATTGAAGCCCTGACCCTCGTTGCCGAGACCAATCCGGAGAACATTAAGCAGTCGGTATGGGATTTCTCCGAATACATAGTGGAAGGAATTCAGCAGCAGGAATGGCTCCAGTTGGATAGGAGCTATTTGAATAAACAGCTGTCACGCCTGGCATCAGCCTGCGGCAGGCCGGCCGCGGAGATTGCGATATAAAAGAAAGCCACCCGCTTGTGGGTGGCTTTCTCGTCTTTATACGCTGTGCTGTCCCTCGAGGGCCTCTTCTACCTTCTGTATGATGGCCATCGCCTCATCCTTAAACTCCTCCGGAAACGGTGCATCCTTGTCATCAGGCGACTTGAATTGATTCAGCGAACCGGTTGCCGCTCCGATAGTCCCTTCATCATCCACCTCAGTCTTGAACTGATGATCAAGAAGGAAAGGAGTCCCAATCATTACCGTGGCCTGGTCATTCTCCAGAGAATCGCCCATGGATTGGAGCGGAATCCGGATATACTGCTGATCTCCATGCTGATCGCCCATCATATAATCCAGGTGTGCATGATCATATTCCCAGCCGCCGCCAACCACAAACCCGATCGGCTCAAGCGCTTTCTTTACCGTACTGAGCGGAAGCTGCTTCCCATCAATCGCAGATTCAATCTTTATCATATCCCATGCCCCATTTCCTCATTAATTTAGACAGTCATCTTAAGGAATACTTTCCACCGCCGGGATTGTTTCAAACATTTGGAAGGGGGATGTCTTTCGCTGGAACTGGGGCCAGATTACTAGATCCTGCCGCAGGCAATTCTTTATGCGGATGAGAGAGTTTTGATCCTCCCTAATAACAAAAATCACATAAAAGATGACCAAATCTTCAACTTTTGATCACTTTTTAAAGAAACACCTGCTGACAGCAGCTTGACATCCCCCTCAGTGAGCCATTACTAGCCGAAGTGAACGGCTTACTCGCCGAACTCAGGACTTTACTATCCGAAATAAAAATTTACTAGCGGGAACAGGGATTTTACTATCCGACACGGGTACTTTACTCGCCAAAACAGCCGTTTTACTAGCCGGAGGGCATTTCCACCACAAGCATGAGGCAAGGGCGAGAATATCCTTCAGTGGTGCTGAATGCTGCCATGGGATGGATCCTACACCGCCTTCCGCCTCATGCTTCCATCCTCCAGTCCCTTCACAGCCAGATTTACAATCAGAATCAATAGCGAGTAGGCGAGCACCGGAAAGAATACGATGAGCGGTTCGACCATGAGGTCACGGTAGCGCGAGCCGATGAGTCCGGCCCATTCAGAGGTGGTACTGTAGTAGAGATTGAATTGATCATGAGCCTGGCCGGAGTGGATGATGGTTCCGCCTATGAAAATATTGAAAATGGCCAGATGGAGCATGAGTGTGAGCACCTGGACGAGCTGGCGGCCGCCGAGAATCACAAGCCTTGGGAGCAGATGCGGCAAGAGATGCGTCCTGGCGATATGCAGCGGCGACCCGCCGAGGACCCGGGCACTGTCCATGAAATCAAGGGTGTAGATGTGATCGGCGGTTTCCGCGACCATCTTGGACAGGGAAGGGATGCCGACGGTGACGACGATGGCAAACTGAAGCAGCAGATTCTCTAGGAAGCTGAGCGGCGGGGCCGTCCTCAGCTCATACAGGATAAAGGGTGACAGCCAGAGTATGGCTAGCAGTGACTGCGGCATGAAGGCGAACGCCTGCAGAAATCCCGCTGCAACTGGGGCAGAGAGTTTTTTCCGCAAGCAAAGCCCCAATAGAACAGCCGCGGCTATCCTTGCCAGCGCAGCCAGCATGGCAAACAGGATCGTATACTTCGCCCCTTTAATCAGGGAATAAAACAGATCCCGGCCATCCCGGTCTGTCCCAAGCCAGTTATCGGCAGAAGGCGGGTAAGGAGGCATCGCCACCGCCCGGCCGTTCTCATATTGAAAGGGGACAATCTCAGGTTCTGCGGCCAGCAGGGGATAGATAAAGCTGACTCCCAGCAATAGCAGCAGAACCAAGATTCCGAGCATCCATCTCTTTTCCATCAGGCTGGCTCCTTTCCGGCATAAAAACGATTCCGATAGTGCGCCGCGCATTTAATTACGAGATAAAATGGTGTGATCAGCAGAATCAGCAGCAGTGTTCTTGCCGCAGCCGGCTGGTCGCTGATGATCAGGCTCATCAGTCCCTGGCAGTTGAAAACAAACTCAAGCACCACAAGGTTCGCGAGGAGCAGGGTGATCAATACCGGCAGGTGAATCACAGACTCCATGATCGTGTTCCGGAACAGATGGCGGAGGGAAATCTGCCGGTCTGGCAGTCCCTTTGCCTTGGCGAACCAATAATAATCCTTTTCTGCTTCCTCCTCCATCAGGAGCAGCTGCAGCCGGAACAGATAGATGGCAGGTGAGATGGTAAGCGCAAGCAGCGGCAGCAGGAAGATTGGATCCTCTTCTGTGTAATAAGGATAGGCAGGCTGCCAGCCGGTTTCCTTGAAAATCCAGACCACGAGCAGCTGGACGCTGAACATAAAGAACACATCCGGCAGTGCTTCAAGCAGCAGTGCGGTCCGGAGGATATTTTTTTTAAAAAAAGGAGCGGCCCGCGATACAGCCAGGGTACAGACGGCAGACAGAAACACCGCAAGCACGAGGCTTCCCCCAAGCAGAGAGAAGCTGTAAAGAAAAGGCTCCATGGCCTGCGGGAACAGGGGACGCGCCGTATTCACATCATGAAACACCTCGGTCCGGTTCTCCGGCACCTTCGGAAAGCTGAGCGTCTGTGATTGCACAAAATAGTTGAGCTCATGCGGCTTGGCAAGATCAGCCAGCATATCCCGAAGAGTCCCGAGGAAAGCGGCCGGCTGAATGGAGGGACTTCCGTTCCCGCCAAAGAGGGCAGGGGAGGCGGTGAGCAGCAGGAT
Organism: Paraperibacillus marinus; assembly: GCF_046237605.1. Lineage (GTDB taxonomy): Bacteria > Bacillota > Bacilli > Bacillales > DSM-1321 > Paraperibacillus > Paraperibacillus marinus. The sequence goes on from NZ_CP143542.1 coordinate 491,378, forward strand.
GCCAAAGACCAAGAGAATATATTGTAAAACTCCTTTTTTAACAGCTTCCATCTCCATCACTCAGCTTTCATCAGATTCATAGATAAATTCCTCAAGGCGGGGCAGCGCAATGAACTGGGAAATATCCGCCCGCAGGGACTCCAGGCGGCTCCTGCTTCCCCGGTAAAATACATAATAACCTCTGCGCTCCGCCGTCACGAGACCGGCCTGGGCAAGCAGCTTCATGTGGCTTGAGATCGTCGCCTCTGTCAGGTTATGCTTTGCGGCGAGCTGCTTCGTGCTGTAAGGGTGGTACAATACATCCCGCAGGATCTTGAACCGGTTTCCCTCCCCGAGCGCCTTCAGCAGCAGAATCAGATCAGCCGGCGGCTCCTCAGAACTTCCGCCATCCGGCACCCCAACATGAAGACCGAGGCAGAGCCGGTTCAGATATACCCCAAGCATTACATGCGGAGTGATAAAGGTGGACGGCTGCAGGGTGATCAGTTCACAGTTCTGGAGCGGAAACGTATACGTCTCGCCCTTTTGGACCTTAACCGCCTCAACATCCACCGACACATCCGGATGCAGCTCATTCAAGGCCTCAAACGGCGAGGAATCCAGCTTCTGCTGAAAAGCGGAGGCAGCCTTCGCCACCCAGGGCTCAATCCGGAACAGCTCGCGCGCGAAGACCTTTGAATTATACTCGTAAAACAAATCCTGCAGCCGCCGCTGCCACTTTCCGGTATTCGCCGCCAGCTCCTTCTGAAGGGGAGACAGCGGGGAGAAACGGCTGTCCTCCCGCCACTTCCTGACATCCTCTAGCGGATACTGCTCGCCTAACAGATAATAAACAAAAGCATCCTGTGGCATTGAGCAGACAAACTCCACTCCCTCCTCCACACTCTCCTCGGGCCGCTGATACTCATTCACGATATTCACCACATAAAACCATTCATAAAACTCGGCGCCGAGCAAACGGATTTCCTGCAGCAGCCTGCCTGGAAGTTCTTTCTCCATCTCAGCCGCCCACTGCTTTCGGTACGGATGATGCACCGGATTGCACAGCACATGCAGACTCGCCAGCATCTCAACGAAAGGCGAAAATTGTATTTGTATATTCATAGAACTCACCCTGACTGATTAGATGACCATCTAATCAAATATTTTATTGTGGAAAATTATAGATAATATAAGGGGTAGGGAGGGGGAAGTCAATCATAATTGTATGAGAAATGTTCTTTTCTAAAAGCTCTGTTAAAGGACGCTTTTGATTTTTTTATTCCTAATGAGTGCTTTAATTGAAAAATGTATGGCTGCTTGGGCATTCTCTTTCTTTCACTAAACAAATGCAAAAGAGACCTTAGAAAGGTCTCTAAAAATGCTTAGGATTACTAAATTTACTGCCCTCCACCCGAATAACGGTTATCACCCATCGTATGATTCGTGTCCTCACCAGACTTAGCGTTAGGATCTATTGGGTTATGGGGATTGTTATTATTTTTCTTGCGTTTCCAATCAATAAAAAGTGCGAGTGCCAAAATACCGAGAACAGCTGGAATTAACCAAGTCACACAATCACTCTCCTTTTAATAAGCATAACATTTATTTCCATTCGAGAGGATTCATTTATAGACTATGGCGCAGTATTCATTAATAGGCAGGCGTTATGCCTCTGAGTTGCTTAACTAACGGTTGCTTTAGTAGTCTAAATGGAAATTGGAGGGATCATATAGATTCATTTGCTAAATCAACAACATCGTTTAACAGAGATTTTCTAAAAGATTGTAGTTCTTGTTAAGTCGTGAGAAGAATTGTAATTATTAAACAACTGCAGCGGAAATCAACTTTATTGTCCAATAGGTACAATGTATGCGGAAAAGCCGGGAAATTGTAAAGTAGTGCAGTTTGCGGGATAAGCCCGCTATGGTAAACTCAAATTATTAAAATTTACCAAAAATACTCAAAGGGCAGGAATACAGGCAGCCGGTATTCCTATAAAGGAGGGTGCGATATTTGATTGTAGTGAAAAAAGCGGAGATACAGCATATTGAGGGCATTATCAAAGTCTGCTCGGACGGTTACAGGGCCACATATAGTGATACACATTCGCATGAATACATAGAAAGAACCATCCGTGAATTTTATCAGTATGAGCGGGTTCATAAAGAGGTTACCCACACCAACGATGAGTGGAATGGCTATTTTGCAGCTTTGGAAGGCGGAAAAGTAGTCGGAGCTATAGGCGGGGGATTGATCGATCAAGACAAAGGCGAGATATTCGTCCTCTATTTAGATCCTGACCGCCGTGGAGAAGGAATCGGCACTCAGCTATTACATGCTTTCACTGATGTACAAAAAAGTAAAGGAGCTGCTGAACAATGGGTGTCTGTTTCCAAGGGGAATATGAAAGGCATTCCGTTTTATGAGGCAAGAGGCTTTCGGTTCGTAAAAGAGCAAGGGAGTTTTAATAATCATGAGAGTGAAAATTATATGTCTTTAAGGTATCGGCGTGCATTATAATTGATCAATAAAAAACAAGAGAACTTCGTAAATTCGGAAGTTCTCTTGTTTTTCAATTATCTTTATTTTACTTTAATGGTTTTTGTTCCGCTTGTATTTCCGGCTGCATCCTTGGCATAAACCTTAATGCTGCTTTTGGCCTTTTGATTCTGTATTTTAATAATGTAATAGCCAGACTTGCCAGCCTTTGCCGACCCGATTTTTTTGCTGCCGGCATAAGCGTAGACTATGGCATTGGGTTCAGTATATCCGCTGATGCTCTTTGATTTAGATGTTACGGTGCTGACGGATGGTGATTTTGGCGGAATCCGGTCGATCACTGTGATGGTTTTCGTGCTGCTTGTATTTTGATGGGAATCTGTCAGGGTGACATAAATCTTCGTTCCTGCTTTTTGGGCAGGAATGTTTATGCGGAAGTACCCTTTTTTATCAGTCTTGCCTGTGTAGGTTTTTGTTGAAATCTTCACTTTTACCGTACTGTTGGCCAGGCCTTTTCCACTGATAACTTTACCTGTATTGCTGACAGCGTTGACGGCAGGCGAGGCTGGCAGTATGGATGGGAACTTTACGCTTAGAGAATATTTGCCAGTGTAGCTGCTGCCTTGGCTAATTTTTATATAATAAGTTCCAGGTTTTAAATCATCCCAGCCGCTCCATTTTTTTGGATTGCCAGGCTTTCCTTCGTAAATGTATTGTGTATACCATACCTTATTCTGCCTGGAATCGTATAAGTCCAGGTACACTTCATTCATATAGGAAGACAAGTTTATATACAGGCGTCCCGATTTAGGAACGGTGATCTTGTAATAATCTGCGTCATCATTCCAGCTGATAAACCCATTGACGGTTTGTTTGTTTAATGTGAGAGGCTGTGCCCGCTCGCTTCCATTGTTAGGCTCTATCTCATTATTGCCTGCAGCCTGGTAATTGACCTTAAGGGAATAGGAACCGGTATAATCACTGTACTGGGAAAGCTTAATATAGTATGTGCCAGCTTCAAGGTCTTCGTAGGTTGTCCACCTTTTTGGATCCTCCGGCTTACCAGTATAAATACTTTGTGTGGACCATACTTTGTTTTGCTCAGAATCGTACAGGTCTAAATAAACCTCATTGAGATAAGAAGATACATCGACCGTAATGCGTCCGGCTTTTGGAAGAGTAACTTTATAATAATCCGTATCATCATTCCAGCTGATAAAGCCTTTGACAGTCTGGGTATTAAAAGTGAGAGGCTGTGCCCGCTCGCTTCCATTGTTAGGCTCTTTCTCATTATTGCCTGCAGCCTTGTAATTCACCTTGAGGGAGTAGGAGCCGGTATAATCACTGTACTGGGAAAGCTTAATATAGTATGTGCCAGCTTCCAGGTCCTCATAGGAAGTCCATTTCTTTGGATCCTCCGGCTTACCGGTATAAATATTTTGAGTGGACCATACCTTTTCCTGTTCAGAATCGTAGAGGTCTAGATACACCTCGCTGAGATAAGAAGATAAGTCAACGGTGATACGGCCGGCCGCCGGGAGAGTAACCTTATAATAATCAGTGTCATCATTCCAGCAGATAAAGCCTTTGACAGTCTGAGTATTAAAGGTGAGCGGCTGAGCCTGCTCGCTTCCGTTATTTGGTTCAAGCTCATTATTGCCTGCAGCCTGGTAATTGATCTTAATTGAGTAGGAGCCGCTATAATCACTATATTGGGAAAGCTTGATATAGTAGGTGCCGGCTTCCAGATCCTCAGAGCCAGTCCATTTTTTAGGATTCTCCGGCTTACCGGTATAAATATTTTGAGTGGACCATACTTTGTCCTGCTCAGAATCATACAGATCTAAATAGACCTCGGTAAGATAAGAAGATAAGTCAACACTTATACGCCCTGCCTTAGACAGCGTTATTTCATACATTTGTTCATCATTAGCATCTGTTATGTTTCCTGTAACCGATGTATCGAATGACAAGGGAATGGCGGAGCTTGCCTGCACACTGGAAGACTTGGAGTAAAGTAAACTGATTGCAAGTAGTAGCGCAGTGAAAAGATAGGTTGCTTTTTTTAGCCTGCTCATTAAATGACACTTCTCCTTTTTATGAAAATTCGTTTTCCATATTCTTCGAAATACCATAAGTGTTTTTTGAAGACATCACGGATTACTGAAAATAAAAAAATGCTGTGATGAGGCCACAGCAAATACATCTATCCATGGCTGCCTGACGATCATAGTTCATACAGAACCTTAGACTCATAGCTTTGCGTCCTCCTCTTTCGAAAAGTTTGCCTTTTTCACTCTTCATTATATTATTATAGTATTTTATGGAAATATCTATATTATAAAGAAGTATTTAGAAAAAGTAAATGAGTATATTACCAGGACTAAAGTATTAGAAAATGAGGGAAGTGTCATTGGAACGCTGCAAGGACTGTTTAAAACCAAAAGACCATGGTTTGGCAGCCATGGTCTTTTTAATATATTTATGTATGTTCACTTCAGCCTGCTTGATTCATCGTGTAATCTTCAAGCTGTTTTGCTTCGACCTGATAGATCTTAAATGGTGTGACAAACATTCCTATCATCAGGGACAAGGCGCATTTTACAAAGAAATAAATGATCCATCCACCTATAGGCATGATCAAAAAGATTCCCGGTGTGATTCGATTTAAAGCGCTCCATCCCCAAGGTATTCAGCAAAGAAATAGCCGCCAAGAATGGCTCCGAAAATACAAGCTGACATGTTCCAAGAAAAACCCAGGATAAATAATACAATCATAATGGCCGTGTTCTTAATCAGCTGGCTTCTGTCACCTTTTATTCTCGAAAGGTTACATCCGTCACAAATAGGATGGCTGAACTTTTCTGAGCAAGTCGGACAAAGTGCCTTTCCGCAATCAAGGCATGTAGAAACAGCATCTCTATCATTATTTTTCTAGGATAATATTACTATACCAAAGAGGAATTTGGAAGAAGGTATGGAAAAAATTTCAGTTTGGCTTTATGGACGAAATCTGCTTTTTAGATTTGAAATATATCTATCTCGTACATATAGGGGCAAATAATAGGCGGTTCCTATGGGATTCCACTACACTTTACCGATTCCAGGAATAAATTGTCTGATAATATAAGGACAGGCATTAAATGAATGGCCAAATAGCTTAATACGAGTGCTAAAATTACCGCATATGAACAATGTAAATCCTATTACGGTTAGTTATTTGATACGGTAATGGCAGCAAAAAGATTTATATTCAGGAGGGATGACAATGTTTTTTGAAATGACCACACAAGTCCGGGTTTCTAATATGAAGGAAGGGTTAGAGTGGTATAAGACCCTGCTGAATAAGCAGCCGGATTTTATTCCGCATGATGGATTTGCAGAGTGGGAGCTTCTTCCCGGCTGCTGGCTCCAGGTTGCAGAAGGCGTTCCTGTTGAGGGGAATGGACCATTGCGTTTAGGAGTAACTAATATGGAAGCTGAAAGAGAAAGGCTTGTCGAACAGCTTGGTATTGATTGCTTTGAAATTCATTCAAGACCCGAGGTTTCTGTTAAATGGGGGAACTTCGCAGATCCCTGGGGGAATTGCCTTGGATTTTTTGAATATCTGGATAAAAGTGAAGAACAGGAACGGATAAAAACAGTCATAAAATCAGTAGAAGTTTAATTGGACAAGAGAGGAACTTCGAATCGGAAGTTCCTTTATCATGCTAGCTTACCCGAAGACAAATTTAATCCCGCACTCCCATATGCGAATAAGGAGCATGCGCCTTCAGAAGCGCCGCCGCACCGCCGGGTATATATGAAAGATGTTCACTCGCCGCATCAAGCGGCATCCAGACGACCTTCCGAATTTCCTCAGGATCCTGAACGGCAGGAGTTCCTTCGATCAACTTTGCTTTGAATGTGAACAGAATGGCGTGATGACCCCGTTCCACAAACCTTCCTTCACTGACAGCAAGAATATGATAAGGCTCCACCCTGACACCCGTTTCTTCCCAGACCTCGCGAATTACCGCTTCGTGCAGCGTCTCACCATCTTCGACCCTCCCGCCCGGCATTGTCCAAATGTCCGGCAGGTTATGGACCATGAGGACGTTTTCTTTCTTCTCATCCAGGATGAATGCGTGGGCTACTTTTACTTGTATCATTCTGCACCTCTTACTCTTTATATTTTACTTCAGTCCAACTGGTGGCGGGAGGGAAGCACCGGGACACATCATTAAGGTCAGCGAACCGCTGGTCATTGGAGATGGAAATGATCGAACCGCCGTCATAGCTTACCCAGAACACTGTGTCTGCTTCGCCGAGCGTGACGATTGGAGTCTCCAGATGGCGATTGCCGAACAGAGTTTGAAATCCCCTTTTTCCGCTGCTGAAAATATCGCGGTGCAGTGACCACAAGGCCAGATTATTCATGCAGCCATTGCTATAAAGATAAGGAAATATCACTTCGAAATCCTCAACTTCTTTCACGACGGCCTTATAATAAAGTCCTTTTATCCCGAGTTTCTCATATTGAATGTCACGGAGCTTGAAATCCTGTTCCAGCTCTTCCTGGTGAAACTCGAAGATCTGAAAGCAAAGATAGATGGGGAAAGCGTCCAGGCGCTCCATCCATCCTGATATGAATTGAGCGGGAATATCTTCTTCCTTAGAAGAAATATCCACAATCCATGACTTCTCCCCATCTATGGCAAATGGAAAATAGCTGCCGGCATCCGGGTGCTGCGCTATCCAAGTTTTAGGTATAAAGCCAAGCTCCACTTCCATATTCCAGCCTCCCCTGCAGTAAGATAATTCCAGCCTACCATATGCACACCATTCTTGAAACTACTCTTTAGCTTACAAAATCACGGGGGAATAGGAAGAAGAAGGATGACAGATAATAGGTAAGAATTTCTGCAGAATGAAGGAGGCGCTCAGCATGAAAAAGGAACAAGGCAAACCGCCGGAGTACAACACAGGCACAAAAGGCGTGGCCCAGCCGTTGATGACAACAGGATCAACGGAGGCAGGACTGGACTGGAACACGGACGGCTCCAAGCTTGCGGCAAAGCCAAAGGCTGGCGAGCAGCTGACAGGTGATGAAGGGACAACTGGCCGCATCCGTTAGTGGAGCTATATGGAAGAGAGGTGAAGGCATGAAAACTAAGGATAATTTTTTAGAGGGTGCAGAGAATACAAAGGACAACCAGATTTATGCGCCAGAGGATAAAGGACAGAAACAGGAATCACCGCAAACCAAGCGTCCAGACACGGGACAACAGTGATAATCAGCAAAATGCTCACTCCATGGTGGGCATTTTTCCTTTTTTAAAGAAACACAGTGACCGGTCCCTGTGAAAAACGGGCAGGGTTATGATAAAATCATGTAAGCTGAAAATAAAAAGGAGCGCAGCATTTCTGCGCCTGACATAGAAAAGGAAGTATGTACATGAAAAGGACTGCACCAGTCTCAAAAAATGAGTTTGTGGAAGTGGTGTTCGAGGACTTGACCCATGAAGGAGCAGGAGTTGCCAAGGTCGACGGCTATCCTCTCTTCGTCCAGGGAGCGCTGCCTGGGGAAAAGGCGAAGATTAAAGTGCTGAAGGCGAATAAGAATTACGGCTTTGGACGTCTGATTGAGATTTATGAGGAAAGCCCATACCGTGTGGATATCTCAGGTGTTGACCCAAGCATGTTCGGCGGCTGCCAGATCCAGCATATGAGCTATGAGGGACAGCTGAAGTTCAAGGAAAAGCAGGTGAGGGAGGTGCTGACGCGGATCGGCAAGCTTCAGGACGTCAAGGTGCATCCAATCATCGGCATGGACAAGCCGACTCATTACCGCAACAAAGCCCAGGTACCAGTCGGCGAGGAAGAGGGCGTGCTGATTGCCGGCTTCTTCAAGCCCAGGACCCATGAAATCGTCGATGCCGCTGAAAGCATCATTCAGGACCCGGTCATTAACAAAACCGTCCAGACGGTGAAAGAGATTTGCAGCGAGCTCGGTATCCCGGCTTATAATGAAGAAACGCATAAAGGTGTGCTCCGCCACATCATGGCTCGCTTCGGCAGGGTCACAGGCGAGGTCATGGTCGTCATCATTACCCGCACCGCCGAGCTGCCGTTTAAGGAACGGATCATTGAAGAAATCCAGAACCGTGTGCCAAACGTAAAATCGATTATCCATAACATCAACAGCAAGCGCACCAACGTCATCTTCGGAGACACAACCAACACCCTGTGGGGCAGCGAAGTCATCTATGACAGCATCGGTGATATCAAGTTCGCCATCTCGGCCCGCTCCTTCTACCAGGTCAACCCCGAGCAGACCAAGGTGCTGTATGACAAAGCCCTGGAATATGCAGGTCTCACCGGAGAAGAAAACGTGATCGACGCCTACTGCGGCATCGGAACCATCTCCCTGTTCCTCGCCCAGAAAGCGCAGAAAGTATTCGGCGTCGAAATCGTCCCGGAAGCGATAGAAGACGCCAAGCGCAACGCTGAGCTGAACGATATTCAGAATGTAGAATTTTCAGTGGGAGAAGCAGAAGTTGTCATTCCGGACTGGTATAGAGAAGGGAACGCTGCCGACGTCCTTGTCGTCGACCCGCCGCGGAAGGGCTGTGATGAGGCCCTGCTGCAGACGATTATTGATATGAAACCGAAGAAGGTTGTGTATGTGTCCTGTAATCCTGCAACACTGGCAAGAGATTTGAGGGTGCTGGAGGATGGGGGATATAAGACGGTTGAAGTGCAGCCAGTGGATATGTTTCCGCAGACGATGCATGTGGAGAGCTGTACGTTGCTAGTTTTACGTTAAAATCAAGCAGATGGAACCGAGAATCTATAAAAGATCCTCGCTGTTCCGTCTGCTTTTATTTCAATTCGATCAATGAGTCGATGCAGTAATTCAGGGGTTAGAATACCACACTGTTATATTGCTATTTTGGTTTACTTCCTGTTTCTCCAGGGCCTTGAATCCAGCTCTGTCTAGAAAGTCTTTCGCAACTTGATACCGAATCATAGGATTAACATCCTTATCTTCTAAGATTTCTCGTAACACCCTTCGAGCTACCATTGCATCAATATACAAGGCTATAGTGGGCAAAATAAAAGACCCGCTGATTAATATTCATTTCTAATGTAATTTACGAATTGTGAAATTGTCTTCAAGCAGGAGCCAATTCTGTGGGTATGGATAACCAAGAGCCCAATAGCTGATCCCTCTTAGTCCATAATCTTTTACAGTTTCAAATTTTGCTTGTGCACTCCGGGCATCCTCAAACCAAACTTCGTGCCTGCGGCCCTGGGCATCAGTGTACCGGAAAAATGGAGAATGAGCTACTTGATCATACTGGATGGTAACCCTATATTGAATGGCACGTCGGACAGCTTCCTGCTGGCTGAGTGTTTCAGCTTCCTGCCCCTGAATGTGGGGAAGAAGCCAATCGCGGGCATAAATTTGAAATCCGAAAAAGATTTTGTTTCTTGGAATGACAGATACAGCATAATCCAATACCCTTCTGATTTGATTTAGAGGTGAAATTGCCTGAGGTGGTCCCAGTCTGTATCCCCATTCATATGTCATTAAGACCACAAAATCAACAATCCGCCCTTGAGCAGGGTAATCATGTGCTTCAGATAACAAGCCCTTTTGCTCACCGCTCGTTTTTGGAGCAAGGGCAGTGGAGACGTAAAACCCAGCTGGGTGCAAACGGTCAACAGTACGCTGTAAAAATGAATTATATAGCTCTCGGTCTGCGGGATAAATGGTTTCAAAATCCACATTTAATCCCTCATACCCTTTTTGTCTCATAATACTTAAAATATTGGTTAATAATCGATCCTGGAGATCCGTACTGGAAAGAATAGTACGAGCTAACTGAGATCCAGTAGTTTTGGAGGTAAAGTTTGTAATAGACATCATTGGAGACACCCTTTCAGTAACGGACGCCTGAATTATCGGAACGTCGGTAATGGAATTCAGAGTGCCGTCTTCGTTGAATGAATAAGAGAAGGGGGCTGAATAGGTTAGGTATCTTCCGACTTCTCGAATATCACTTGCTCCTTTTTCCCCGGTATTGATGGTATAAGCGTTCACATCTGTTACTGTCTTTCTGAAGGGTATACTTAGAACCGCACCAGTGATAATTACATCAGGATTTTGTATTTGATTGAACCGGATAATTTCTTGAACGGTAGTATTATAACGCTGTGCAATTTGCCATAAGCTTTCTCCGGATTGGACAACATGAGTTCTGGCAGGAATAATAAAAACCATCCCAGGAGTTATCTGGGATGGATTGGTGATCTTATTAGCTTGCTCTATTGCCTGAATGGTCGTCCCATACCGTTGAGCTATCATCCACAATGTCTCCCCAGAACGGACTGTATGTGTCCGGTTAGCCGTAGGAATGACTAGGGCAAGACCCACTACAAGGCTATTTGGGTCCTGCAACTGGTTTGCGGAAACAATTTGGTTAATTGTAACGCGATAACGCTGTGAGATCGCCCAAAGGTTATCTCCCCTCTGCACCACATGAATTTGCATTCCATCCCCTCATTCACTCAATTTCTTATCAATATATTCTAGAGTAGAGATTTATATATCCCTTCATATGTTAAAGTGCGTTTGTACTTTATAACAATTTTTCGATATTAACCTTCAAAGTATCTGGTTTTTACTGACGCGAAAATACAATCTATACCAAGCATATTTTCATGTTTACTTTAAAAAATAAGATAGAGCAGTGTATCAAGGGTGTTTGGGGGGAGATGCCCATGAAAGGATTTGAGAATGTGTTGAAACGGTTTATTATTCTAATTTGCTTTATTCTCTTAATGGTTATAAAGGTACCGTTAGCCTTTGCAATAAATAACCCGAGAAATATTTACGAAGTTAATGAAAGGGACTATTTATGGGAAATTGCTACTACCTATCGGACGACTGTACAGGATTTAAAATTAATTAACGGGTTACAATCAGAGACCCTATATGCCGGCCAGAAAATAAGGGTCCCAATTATGTATCAAGTCATTCCAGGCGATACGATATGGAAGCTATCGCAAACCTTTAATTCAACAGTTCCGTTAATAATAAAAACCGCAAATGGTCTGAAGAATAATACCCTTACAATGGTCAAAAATTAAGAATTCATCCAAAAAGGCTAGGCTTCTTCGGTGGTAATTCAACAACGAGTGCAAAGAAAAATTTTTATTCATTGGTTTTAAAAAAGATGCAGGAAATCTCAGCATCGATGCAATAAATGCATGTAACCCTAAGAAGGTAATAAATGAAAAATGCAGCAGGGCTTGCCCAGCTACATCTCATCCACCCTATTTAACAAAAAACAGCTTCCATCTTCCGCAAACCATAAAAATTTACCTGATCTAATATTAAACTCAACAGTGTTTTTATTATAAGTTAACTTTGTTACTTTTTTAAATTGCATTACTAATTCCATCGGGGGATCTGTAATAATGTCCTGAATATAGTTAGTAATTACAAATCCTTTTGGATCTAATATTCGATCAGGTTTTACTTCTGTCATCCAATTGCCGTTAAGCAAAATCGATTTAGCTATTATCTTCTTTTTTCGATTCTGTATAGACCAAATCTTTCGGCAATTACACCGATGTATTTTACACTTCATCCCATAAACCTCTTTTCTTTTAAAATAAGGTCATGGTTCATTATATTTAAACTTTTAGCAAATCATAATGATAAGATGATTGCCTTTGTTTAGTTTTTTTAGTTAACAGCAAAAATGACAAAAATATTCCACTTTCCACATGGGGTTACATTGTAATTGAGCTAAATTTTTTTATATAACGGGATATTTCTGTTCCACGAAGGGGGACTTGAGCACAAGAAAGACCGCTAAGGCAATCATTTCTCTTCTACAAGTAACGATCAGGTTAGTGAAGATTTTTGTTCTGTCCACAAAAGGTTATTTTTATAATGTGAAAAGATTCACTTACATTCACGGGTGCGTTATTTGAAGAAGGAAATCCTTAAATAACAAAAACTCGCAATTTTCTAATGCGAGTTTTCTTTGTTTTAGACTTTATGGTATAGCAACAATATTTACGAAAACAGCCTTTGTAAAAAACCTATCGAAGAAAATTTTACCGGTAAAACCATCGTGGCATTAGAGCCGCTTAATTAAATATAGACGGCGGCTCATCATTCATGAAATAAAGCAGAGAGGATCATTTTTCTGATTTATTCTTTTGTATTTAAAAACTTATATATAACAGAGAAGTCATCCTTACTGTAACCAAATTGTTTAGCTAACCCGTAAATTTCTTTTGTGACATTTGCAATAGGAAGGGAAACCTTATGTTCGTAGGCTGCCTGCGACACGAGCTGTAAATCCTTTTGCAAATGTTCAAGCGGGAATTCGGCTGCATAGTTTCCATTCAGGAGTTTGTCTTTTTTGCTGTTTAGAAAAGGGGCTGCTGTAACTCCGCCAAGCAGAGTATTCATGACCGTCTCTTTATCTAGACCCATTGATTCTCCAAGTGTTACGGCTTCCGAAAAAGCTGCCATTGATTGGGCAAGCATGAGGTTGACCACTAATTTCATAGAAGAACCTTTTCCATTTTCCCCTTGATGCTGGATGGCTTTACCCATTAATTCCATCATAGGTCTCGCTTCTTCCAAATCTTCTTTATTTCCTCCGACGAGGAACACTAATTCACCCTTTTCTGCCGGGATTTTCGAACCGGCAACCGGAGCGTCTAAGAAACGGATGTGGCGTCTCGATGCTTCCTCTGCCATTTTTCGTGTGAAGGATGGATCTACTGTACTGCAATCCACCCATAGCCTGCCTTCTGAAAACTCCTCTAAAAACCCATCTTTTCCAAGGGCAACAGACTCTACTACCTGGGGATTTGCAAGCATGGTAAAAATGATATCAGCCCGCTTTGCAACCTGCCGGGGGGAGTCTGCCCAAATTGCGCCTTCCTTTATAAGGGAATCTGCTTTAGACTTTGAACGATTATATAAGATGACCTTATAACCACTCTTAAGTAGGTTATTTGCCATACGGCTGCCCATAATGCCGAGACCGATAAATCCAATCATTTAAAAACCTCCATTTATATATTATGAACATGTATATTTTCATTATTCTGCCTGTGTCCATTCTCTGATAAAATCAGGGTTCTGGCAAAAGAAAAGCATTTCTCTTCATAATCGCGAGTCATAATAATAATTAGGTTATTTTTTTCGAGAAACTCACTCAGCAAGTATTTTGAACCCACATTGCAGACTATGGGAGAGTAAATTCAAATAAAGATAAAAACTTAATAAAAAGGCATAGCTTTGTTTGGGATCCTATTCAAAAGACGGGCTTGAGTGGTTCTCTAAATATAAAACAAGAATTCTATGGACCACAGGCTAGGGTCGCCCCTTTATCAACTTGGAAGAAGCCGCTCAGTTTATCAATGCATAGTGTCACCAATTTTTACACATTGGCAGACCACCACATTCTGACCACGAAACATATATAGCGATTTTTCTTCTCTTTTTTTAAAAGACAAAAAAGCCCGATGAATCTGAACTACACCCAGTCAAGTAGACAATAGTAATAATAAAAACTTATTAAGCGGCTTTAGTCCTGTATTCTATGGGGCTAAGGCCGTTTAATCGTTTTTGATACCGTTCATGATTATAGAAGTGTATGTACTCCTCTATCGCCTTAGAAAGTTCTTCATACGTCTCGTATTTCTCCAGATAATATTGGAGCGTGCCAGGCTTTATTATGAAAATAATATTCTGTCCAGATATGAGAATGCCCAATAGGCAGTTAAAGGCGGAATAAAGACCGAAAATTTCTTTTACATATAGGAACTCAGAGGCGAAATTAAAGGAAAAGAAGTATCTAGGTAACTTTTACACAAAAAATGCTTGGTGCCCATCAAGGCTCAAGCATTTTTTGTTCAGTTTAGATGTAAGAAAATCACCAGTGGGTCTAACAGCATTTTCTTGATACACATAATTAATTGGCTAGAACAATTATTTTTGTAATTTCAATTCAATCTTTCTTCCACCTCAAGCGTTGGAAAATAGTCCCCGTACTCATTTGTTTCCTTTTCATTACGGTTCATGCTGACAGTTCCAATCCCGGTAAATGTAATGGTTAAGATTTGCCATCCCCCGTGATTCAATAATTCATCTGATAATGAAGTGTATCTGGAGACTGCCAAATCCCTAGCGGTGAAATCGCCGTCAGCCAACGAAATCGTTGCTTTAATTTCGCCATTTCCGAGAGAAACATTACTTAATTGGTCACCATCTCCGGTGGCATAATCCTCAATCATACTTCTAGCTTCGCTTAGTGTCATTTCTTCTCGGGATTGCTTGGCTGCTTCGGCCGCCTCTGCTTCCGCTACAGCTTTTGCCTCTGCTTCCTGCTTCGCATTTTCTTCCGCTAGTCGCTTCTCTTCGGCTAACCGCTTCTCCTCAGCTTCTCTCTGCTTTTTTTCCTCCTGTACTTTGAACCAAGGAGCAGCCTCATCTACTTTCGCTTGCAATTCTTTGTTTTTAGATTCAAGGCTTGCTACAGTATTTGTTTCGGCAACCATTTTTTGCTGCCACTTGTCGGCTCTGGCATTGGCACTATCTACTTGCTCTGATGAAGGTCCAAGAGTACCGCCAACGATAAAAGCGAATAATGCCGTTAAGATATATGCCCATCTCTTTTTAATAAATTTCAAAACCTCTTCCACTTAAAATCCCCCAAAAGTATTTTCGTAGCTGCCTTTGTTATTTTACCAGAATAACATGTATATGGAACTAGGCTTTCTCATCTTCCTCCAATTTGAATAGAACATTTATCTCGGTGAACAACTTTTGCAAAGCTTCTACCCAGTTCATTTTCCTCACCTTTGATTTCATCTTAACTTCCTGATTAAGTTGTATCCTGTTTATTTCTGCGATTGACAAACAGATTCCTCCCACTAGGAACCATTTCAGAGGGTAGACACAGGCAGTCGGATTCTATACCGGTTCAATGGGGAGTTATTTATGTTAAATTGGACAAAAAGCATGACTTGTCCCTGGCGTCTCACAAAAAAGGTGAAAAAAGCCTCTCATTATGCCACGAAGACAAAAGTTCCAAATATATATAACCTTTTCTAAAAAAGTTAGAATTTTATAAAAATAACATAACCAATACAATTAAAGTGTAAAGAGGATTTACCAAAACGCTGGAGGGGGCAAAAGGGGATGAAGGCTGATCATTTTACTCCGTGAAATGAAACCGCTGTCAAAATAAAATTAAGTATGGTTTGTTGGATAAATAAATTTATAAATGGAGGCATGCTGTGGTGAGGAAAAAAGGGATCTTATCCGTTGTTTCATTTTTATTAGTGTCATCTCTCTTTTTGTCGGGCTGTTCGGGAGAGAAAGCAGGAAGTTCGAAAGCTAAAGCTGATGATAAAACGATTACAGTTCTTGTTGAGGGGGGAAGTCCGGCCTTTAAGGTGGCGAAGGAAACCGCTGGGGAATTTAAGGAGGAAACAGGCTATACAGTTAAAATTGAATCGGTTCCTTATACTGGGGTCTATGACAAACTTAAGGCTGAGGTAGCTTCCCAGGCGGGGGCATTCGATGTGGCAACCATTGATATCCTCTGGTTTCCGGCTCTGGCTGGCGGTCTTTTGCCGTTAAAAGGTCTTATGACAGATGACATTAAAAATGATTTATTTCCGGGATTAGTAGAAGGCGGAAGTTATCAGGATAAGGTTTATGGCATGCCGGTATGGACGAACGCCAAGAATTTAATCTACCGTAAAGATCTTTTTGAAGATGAAAAGAACAAAGCAGATTTCAAAGCAAAGTATGGCTATGAGCTGCGTCCGCCGACAACTTGGAAAGAGTATAGTGATACGGCCAAGTTTTTTACAAAGGATACTGATAAAGACGGCAAAGTGGATATGTATGGATCAACCGTCTTCGGTGCGAACAATGGAGATGCGGTGGCCAGCTGGCTTGATCATGCAGCCCAGGCAGGTGCGAAACCATTGGTAGTGGGTGAGAAAGGCAAAGTTCTTGTTAATTCGAAGCCGTATGTGGATTCGCTGCAATTCCTGGTGGATCTTTTGAAAAAGGATAAGTCGGTTCCGTCTGGTGCACTGGAAATGGCATCTGCTGAAACGTCTGAGCTGTTCTGGAATGGAAAATCCGCGATGATGCTTGCATGGGGTCACTTTTATGTTCCTTCCAATGACGCTAAGCAATCAAAGGTAGCCGGAAAAGTCGGAAGTGCTCCAATGATTGGCGGCGAAGCAGGAATAGGTGCGGTCCCTGGCCCATGGTATCAGGTGATTCCAAGCTCTTCCAAAAAGCAGAAGGTCGCCAAGGATTACCTCAACTTTATTTATGAAAAGAATGAACTATTCATGAAGTCACTCGGCGTAGCAGCAAGAAAGTCTGTATTTGAAAGTTACGGCACGAAACCTGGCTACGAACACTTGAAACCACTTACGGCTACTTTGAGCGGACCGCAGACACAGAACCGTCCAGCGATTAAGGAATGGCAGGAAATCGAAAGTGAAGCCCTTATCCCAGCTGTACAATATGCGCTTTCAGGAGAAAAAACACCTCAGGAAGCACTTGATTGGGCAGCGGATGTAATAAAAGATTTATTGCCGCCACAATAAGTTTTGAAAGAGAACCTCTTCATGCGGCTGTCCGGCCGGTGAGGAGGTTCTAAAAAAATGCAGTTTACCACTTTTATAGAAAGGAGGGGTTTTATGAGACTGAGAAATGGGGCATTATCGGCAATCTTTTTCCTCCCTGCGGGAAGCTTCATGCTGGTATTTCTGCTATATCCCATCTTTCTTTTAATCAAAGACAGTTTTTATAAAATCGATATCATTAATCCTGCAATACGGGAGTTTGTCGGCTTTGCGAATTATATAGACTCGCTGACTTCCGAACGCTTTTTAAAAGCCCTATGGAACACTGTGGTATATATAGGAGTGGCTGTGGGTGTCGAGTTTATCTTAGGACTGGTCCTGGCTTTGCTTCTAAGTAATGCATTTAAAGGCAGCCGGCTTATTCAGACCCTGCTGTTAAGCCCCCTTATGCTGGCCCCTTTAGTTACCGGGCTGATTTGGAAATTCATGCTGAATGACCAATTCGGGATTATCAACTGGGGACTTTATAAGCTGGGGATTCTCTCCGACCCGCACCAGATACTCTGGTTATCGGATTCCCGTTTTTCCCTCTATTCTGCGATTATTGCAGACATCTGGCTGACCACGCCTTTCATGATGCTCGTTCTATTGGCCGGCATTAAAGGAATTCCAATCAGTTTATATGAATCTGCTGATATGGATGGGGCCAATAAATGGCAGAAGTTCCGTTACATTACGTTTCCTTCGCTTATACCGGTCGCAACTGTAGCTTTATTAATCCGGATCATTGATGCTGCGAGGACCTTTGATATTGTGTGGGTGCTGACGCAGGGAGGACCGGGTTTTTCTTCCGAGCTGCTGAGTACCTATATGTATAAGACATTGACACGGTATGGAGAAGTGGGGCAGTCCAGTGCGATGGCCGTCATTTTTATCATCATTTTATTAGTCCTGAGTTCGTTCTTCATTACAAAAATGTGGTCACCCAGGAGAAGGCATTCATAAGGAGAGGTGAAAAGAATCATGACTCAAATGCCATTAAAAGAAACGATGGTTGAAAAACCCGTCAGTTTTGCCGGTTTTCAATTTAAACATAAGCTTTGGTCGCTGATTGTACTGGCAGCCACCTGTTTGCTGGCTTTATTATTCCTGGGTCCGTATCTCTATCTGCTTTTAACATCATTGAAACCTTCCTCCGAAGCAGTGACTGTACCACCCACTTTATGGCCCTCGGAATTTTCCCTGGAAAATTACCGGAAAATGTTCGAATACCTGCCTATCGGAAAATACTTTCTTAATAGCTTGATAACGGCCGGTGCCAGCACCATTCTAAGCGTATTTTTTGGCGCAATGGCTGCGTACGGGATTTCCAGGTTTTCTTCCATAACAGGAAGCTACTTTTTGCTATTTACGCTGGTAATCAGGATGGTACCCATGATCAGCATTGCCATTCCGATGTATATGATTGTAAAAAGTATGGGCCTGATTGATACCCATGTTGCCATGATCCTGGTGTATACGAGCTTGAATGTCCCATTTGCGATCTGGCTGATGATCGGCTTTTTTGACTCGATTCCAAAGGAATTTGATGAAGCGGCGAGGGTGGATGGCTGCAGCTGGATTGGTGCCTTCATCAGAATCATTCTTCCCGTGTCACTTCCCGGCCTTGCCACGACGGCTATCTTTACGTTTATGTTAGCCTGGAATGATTTCTTGTTCTCGCTGCTCATGACCAGTACGAATGCCAAAACGGCGACAGTAGGAATTTCGGAATTCCTTACGGCTTATAATCTGGATTTAGGGCCCATGACAGCTGCCGCCATCTCATTCAG
Organism: Paraperibacillus marinus; assembly: GCF_046237605.1. Taxonomy (GTDB): domain Bacteria; phylum Bacillota; class Bacilli; order Bacillales; family DSM-1321; genus Paraperibacillus; species Paraperibacillus marinus. Next base: position 510,328 of record NZ_CP143542.1, read on the forward strand.
TCTGCCTGTTATGATTTTCTCCTTTTTCGTACAGCGTCATATTGTAAGCGGCATGACTTTAGGAGCGGTAAAAGAATAACGATTTGAAAAAAGGCAAATGACGGAGTGAGGTAAATCTATGATCGATGTAACAGCTATTGGAGAGCTATTAATTGATTTTACTCAAACGAAAAATGCTGATGAGGAGAAGGTGTCCTTTGTCAGGAATCCTGGCGGAGCCCCGGCAAATGTACTCGCGGCATTGGCCAAATTGAAGCGAAAGACGGCATTTATAGGTAAGGTCGGGAACGATTCTTTTGGACAGTATCTTGAAAAGGTGTTAATAGACAGCAGAGTGGATACGAAGGGCTTAAGTTTTTCTAACGAAATCCCTACCACCCTTGCCTTTGTTCACTTAGACAAAGAGGGAGATCGCTCCTTCAGTTTTTATCGCAGCCCTGGTGCAGATATGATGCTGCAAACGGAGGACGTGGACTCCGAAATCCTTGGCCAGTCCAAAATCGTCCACTTCGGTTCCCTTTCATTAACAGATGAGCCGGCCCGGACGGCATCCTTAACAGCGATAGAACAAGCCAAAGCGATGGGAAAGATAATTTCCTTTGATCCTAATTATCGGAGTCAATTATGGAAGAGTGAAAATCATGCCAGAGTCATGATGAAAAAAGGACTTCAGCAAGCGGATATCGTGAAATTGTCAGAGGAAGAATTCTACCTGCTTGCTGGAGGAAAGGAGCTTCGAGAGGGAACAGATTATTTAATGAAAGAAAATCAAGTATCCTTGCTATTCGTCACAACCGGGAGCGGTGGCTGCATCTTTCGCCGTGGAGAGGATTTTGGAAAAGTGGGCGGCATGAAGGTCAAAGCCGTAGATACCACGGGAGCAGGTGATGCGTTTGTAGGAGGGATTCTCCATAAAGTCATCGAGTTTAACGTTCTTCCGTCTCAATTGAAGCTGCATGAAGTGACTGAAATGGCCCGATTTGCCAATGTCGTTGCGGCGCTGTCAGTCACAAAAAAGGGGGGAATCCCCAGCATGCCTCTATATGAAGAAGTGAAGCAATTATTTAACTCGGAAGGGAGTCACCAACATGTTAAAGCCTGAGTCTGCAGCCTGTCAGGAGCAATACCGGCAAGTTTATCATTTCACTCCCCAGCATAACTGGATGAATGATCCGAACGGATTGGTATATTTTCAAGGAGAATATCATTTGTTCTATCAATACCACCCTTTTGGCACCAAATGGGGTCCGATGCATTGGGGGCACGCTGTCAGTTCGGACCTGGTTCATTGGGAGCACCTGAAAACGGCGCTGGCGCCTGATGAAAACGGAATGATTTTCTCTGGCAGTGCTGTTGTCGACTGGAAGGATACTTCAGGATTCTTTGATGGAAAACCTGGTTTAGTGGCCATTTTCACTCATCATGATACATCTTTGGACACAGAGAAACCCCGGCAGCGGCAGAGTCTCGCCTACAGCGTTGATAAAGGGCGGACGTGGATAAAATATCATCATAATCCGGTTCTAGTAAATGAGGAGAAAATTGATTTTCGTGATCCAAAGGTGTTCTGGCATGAAGAAACCCATAAATGGATCATGGTGTTGGCAGCAGGGGATTGTATGGAAATCTACAGCTCTCCCAATTTAAAGGATTGGCATTTTGAAAGCTCATTTAGAGGGCACGGAGGAGAATCCTTTGGAGTATGGGAATGCCCGGATTTATTTAAACTGCCGGTCGGAGGTAACTCGGATCAAACGAAATGGGTTCTTCTCATAAGTCACGGCGACAGCCCCTATGGTTCCAGAACACAATATTTCACAGGAGACTTCGACGGCCGCAGCTTTACAGATTCCTCTTCGGATCCCAGCGTAAAATGGCTGGACAGCGGCAAAGATAATTACGCTGGAGTTACCTGGTCAGACACCTCCGATGGCAGGAGGATTTACATAGGCTGGATGAGCAATTGGAGATATGCAAACGAAACCCCGACTTTAGAGTGGAGAGGGGCTATGACGCTCCCGCGTGAATTATACCTGACATCCAACGACCGAATGATCCAAAAGCCAATAAAAGAACTGGAAAATCTTCGTGATGAACATATCCATATTGAGAATCAGCCGCTGGCACCATATAGAGATCTTCTGGCGGACCTTCAAGGAACAACTTGTGAAATCATTGCGGAGATTGAGTTCAAGGACGCCAAGGATTTTGGAATAAAAGTATTTAAGTCCGACCAAACAGAAGCAGTGATTGGCTATGATGCTGAAAAAGAGGAAATGTACATGGACCGGAGAAACTCGGGTGAAATTTCTTTTAATGAATTCTTTCCATCTCTTGATCGTGCAGCGATAAAAGCTCTACACCGCCGGATAAAATTCCATATTTTCATAGATCGTTCTTCGATTGAGGTTTTTGCCAATGATGGGGAAATGGTTATGACCCATCTGGTTTTTCCTGATTCCTTGGGCAAAAATTTTGAACTGTTTTCAAATGGCGGGACCGCGACTCTGATTTCTTTGGATTTCTATCAATTAAAGTTCCCGTCAGATGATCCTTCTGAGTGAGAAAGCTGCAGGAAAAGCACATATGAACAAAAACTAACTTGATAGGAGAATGAGGATGGCCAGTAAAAATTATTACGATGTAACAGAGTGGCCTGAGGGTAATCCATATGAGGATATTGGTGAGGTCATCAACAGCATGATCGCAGATATTAAAAGCAGGCAAAGGGACACTGATGTGAATAAGGGCGGAAAACCCGGTGCGGTGATTTATATTCCGCCGGGAGATTATCATCTTGCCAGTCAAGTAGTGATCGACATCAGTTTTCTTAAAATTATGGGTTCAGGGCACGGATTTACCTCTTCGAGCATCCGTTTTAATACTCCTGAGAATGAATGGGGGAATTTGCATGAGTTATGGCCGGGCGGAAGCCGCATACTCGTAGATATTCCCCTGGGCGTAAATGACGAGGAATATAAAGGAGCTGCCTTTTATGTTGAACGAAGTGGAAATCCGCGTATAAGTTCAGTGGAGTTTGCTGACTTTTGTATTGATGGCCTGCATTTTATCGAAGATGGCTCAGGAGAACCAAATCCGGAAAACACCTATGTTAACGGGAAGACAGGTATTTATGTGGGGAGTGCCTGTGATTCCTTTCGGATTACAGGCATGGGGTTTGTTTACTTAGAGCATGGAATTACGATTTATCATGGAGATGCCCTGACAATCCATAATAATTTCATCGCTGAATGCGGGAACTGCATAGAACTGCGGGGCTGGGGACAGGCTTCGAAAATAACCGATAACCTGATCGGAGCCGGTTTTAAAGGATATTCCATTTACGCTCAGAATTTTGGCGGACTTTTGATTACCGCGAATAATATCTTTCCACGAGGGGCGAGCAGTATTTATCTGGATGGTGTAACACGCTCCAGCATCACGAATAATCGGCTGCATTCATTTTATCCAGGCATGGTGGTACTAAGTGAAAATTGCTCGGAGAACCTGGTTTCTTCCAATCACTTTTTACGCGACCATGAACCCTGGACTCCTTTCCAGGGAATAGACAATGGTTTAAACGATGTGTATGGTCTTCTCTCTATAAACGGTCATCATAATTCTGTAATGGCTAATCACTTTTCTGAAGTAATAAATACTGGGAACATCAAGCCGGCTGGAGCAACACCTGTCATCATCCGCGTTGTATCGGGAAATGGAAATTATATTTCTAATAATCATGTTGTAGCTACAGAGGTGCATGCCAAGGTAAGTGATTCGTGTTTCTCTGCACAAGTAGAAGCTTTGCTGACAACCGAAGCATCAGAGCCGGTGACCGTCACAACCGTACTGGTAGAAAAAGAATCACTTCAAAATACGATTCTTGATTCAGGAAGTGATGCTCAGGTTGTTATGGATAAGGCTGTGAATGCCTTCAGAGCCACTCCAATGCCAGGAGCTTAAAAATTATCTTTGTGAAGGGCTTCCCAGCGGGGAAGTGCCTCTTTTTATCTAAGAAAAGTATTGAAAGCGGCCAAAAATGAACCAGTGATGAGTTATAATTTTGAATAAGAGAAAATGAAAAATTTTAAACTGGAGATACCTAATGGCCAAACTCATGAGACTCATCGACTCTCCAATTAAGCGCAAGATTATCTTATTGGCACTGTTTTCAGCTTTGATTCCTTTACTTGTGATTGGCCCGTTAACATTCATTTACTTTAGTAAAGTAATAGAAAATAAAGTGTCTACAACGATTGATAACTTTTTAACGAATGTCGACTGGAATATTGATGCTTTCGGAAGCAGTGTGGAAAATTTATCGAATGATATCTTTCTTTCAAATGAAATACAGTCTTATTTAACTTATAACAAGACGGATGCAAAATTATACAGATTAGAGACGTCCTCTCTGGAAAACTTGAATAATATTACTGTGGTAAATAACCCTTATATCAACGCGATTTACGTTGGGAATGACAATCACGGCTTTTTGAAAGTGAACCGCGGGGACCGGAATATGAAGAGTGACATCTATTCAGAAGTTAAAAAGTCCAATATTTATCCGCATTTACTTCATAGCGAGTGGCAGGGTGAATGGCTGAATGGCAGTGATTTAGAACTCGTAAAAGATAGTAATCCATCTTTACTTTACGGAAGAAATATCCGGGATCTTGGGACGAAGGAGCAAAATGGGATTGTCCTGATCAATCTGGATCGTTCATATTTTGAGGATATGTTCAGAAAGAGTAATCCTCCAGGTGATATTTTAATAGTGGATGATGATGAAATTCTGTTTTCAAGCAGCAACCGTTTCTCTTCCTCTCAGATAGCCGAGTTTATTCAAGACCGGGAGAGGGGCGGAACAAGTAAAAAAATGATCAATGGAACTCGATATTTCTTTAATGTTCATACAAACAAGAAAACAAATTGGGATGTTGTCAGTATCATTCCGTATAAAAATATAGTCCGCGAGGTTAACCAGCTGCGGTTGGTAACCATATCCCTATTGGTCACTGCCTTAATCATCTCCCTGATTTTTGCTTTATTTATCACGAGGAGAATAACTAATCAGTTAAGCATGCTGCGCACAGTTGTAGAAAAAATGGAAAAACGGGACAAAATAGCAGGTATTGATTTTAATAATAAAGATGAACTTGGAGAGATCGGGAATCAGATTGTGCACCTTTATAATTGGAATAATGACCTGACACAAAGGTTATATAAATCACAGCTCAAGGAAAAGGAAGCAGAACTCTTAGCCTTGCAGAGCCACATAAATCCGCATTTTTTATATAATACGCTGAACACCGTTTATTGGATGGCAGAGAAAGCAAAAGCGAAACAAATTGCCCAAATTGCGATTAACTTGTCAAAAATCTTTAAACTGACCTTAAATGATGGAAATCATATTACCTCTGTAAAGAATGAAATCGAACAAGTTAAAAGTTATCTGGATATCCAAAATATCCGTTTTGACCATAAAATCCACTACTCATTTAAGATTGAACCTGACATCATGGAAGAAAGTATCATTAAATTGCTGTTACAGCCCATTGTAGAAAACGCGGTATACCACGGACTGGAACATCAAGAAAGCGGTACGATTATGATTGAAGGCACAAGGATCGAGGAAGGGCTGCTTTTCATTATTCGTGATACAGGAAAGGGCTTTGACATGAAGGCAGCAGATGGAAGTAAAAGTGGGTATGCTTTAAAAAATATCAATGAACGATTGAAGATTTATTATGGAGAAGAATACGGATTAAAGATTGAAAGTGAAATAGGAAAGGGAACTACTGTTTATCTTAAGGCTGGCCTAAAGAATGACGAAATCATCCATGACAATTTTTAAGGAGTTTTCTAATATGTATAAACTTTTGATTGTTGATGATGAAAAGATTGTAATTGAAGGCTTAAAATCAGTAGTTAACTGGCAGAAGCACCAGATTGAAATTGCAGGATCTGCCTCAGATGGAGAAGAAGCGCTTAAAGAAATCATGGATAAAAAGCCTGACATCGTGTTAGCAGACATAAGAATGCCAAAATTAAATGGCTTGGATTTGATTCAAGAAACAAAAGCTCTCAATCTTGATACTGTTTTTATCATTATCAGCGGCTATTCAACGTTTGATTACGCCAAAAGGGCTATCCAGCTCGAGGCAGTGGACTATCTCGTTAAACCTATTGAAGTAGATGCAATCATTCATTCTATAAAAAATGCCGTTTTAAAACTGGAAAAGATAAAGAATGAAAAAAGTGCAGCCCAACGGATGAATGAATATCAATTGGTTTTAGAAGAAAAGCGTGTTCTTGATTACATACTGGGCCAAAGATTTGCTGAGCCTGACAATGATCAAAAACTGCAAAGTTTTTCTTGCTTAAACATCGGATTGAAAGGGTTTAACTGGGAAATTATGAATGCTGCTGAAAAAATTCAAGCGTCCATAAAGTGTATAAAAAGCCTATTGGAAAACAGGAAGATTCAGCACTTTGTCTATACGATTGACAGCGAAATCGTCATCATGATTTCAAATGCTGATTCAGAGCTCGGCAAAACCCTTGTGCAGGATCTTGTATCCTTGCTCTTTCATGTTATGAACATAAGGCCCGTCGTCGGGGTGAGTAATATCTATGGAACGATTTCAAACATAAAGAAAGCCTATAGTGAAGCAAGAGAAGCGTTGAAAAATGGTGTTTTTTCAAACAGGTTAATAACTCATTATAAAGAATTAGAAACATTCAATACCTCCTTTGATAACCGGATTATTGAAAAAATTGATGCCTATTTTAATGGAAAAGGCGCAGACCTCCTTAGCGGCTTGAATCTTTTCATTCACACCGTTTTTCTAGACTGCCAGCAGAACAGCCTCCCTCCAGAAAAAACAAAATACGTCTGTTTTAAAATCGTTACTCATTTCCTGGAATATATTGAAAGTGAATATGAAATCAATAAAAACGGCGGTGAACGATATTCCGTTTACCAGGAATTAAATCAGCTGCAGTCTTATGAAGAAATCAAAGTTTGGCTGGAACAATTCATCGGGCAGTCCACTGCTAATTTAACTGAAAACCATGTGTCCTATAATGAGAAATTAATCATTGATTTAAAGAGTTTCATTAATTCTAATTATAAAGAACCGATTGTTTTAGATGACTTAGGCAAGCTGTTCCATAAAAATCCGGCCTACCTCTGTAACTTGTTTTCTAAGGCAGGCGGCAGCACCATCTTTGAATATATTACAAAGGTCAGATTAAATAATGCCAAGAAATTGTTAAGAACCACGAATTTAAAGGTATCGGAGATTTGTAAACAGTCAGGCTATGAAAATCAAAAGTACTTTAATCAAGTATTTAAGAAACATATCGGAATGACCCCTGGTCTTTATCGTTCACAGCACATACTAAAGTAAAGGCAGCCATATAGGATCAGTTTGGCTCTTGTATCCGAAGAGTCTGACCCTATATGGCTGATACTGTAAAAGCTGATGAATCCCATTCAGGAGCTTTGTTTCCGTGACCAAGGGCTGCAATTTACTGAGGAGCACAGGTTTGGTCAACTCTTAATTTCCTCTTGACTCTTGCTGTCCCCTAAATAAAAATTAAGTTACAGCACAGTCCCTTACCTAAATTGGCTCCAGTCGCTTTTAAATAGTCTGAATAGTAAAACTTCATTTAAGCGTAAGAGGAGGAATTGAGTGATGAAATTACTGCTTACATCTGGAGGCGTCATTAACAAAAGCATACATGACGCGCTGGTTGACATGCTGGACAAGCCGATTGCCGAGTCAAACGCCCTGTGCATTCCCACCGCCATGTACGGACACCCATGGGTGGGCCCCGGTGTCAAAGCTTGGGAGTTCATAACCGGTAAAGAAGAAAATCCAATGGTCAGCCTGGGCTGGAAATCCGTCGGCATACTGGAGCTCACAGCGCTGCCGAGTCTTAGTGAAGACCGCTGGGTGCCGGTGGTGCAGGAGACGGACGTCCTGCTGGTTTCGGGAGGCGACGCCCTCTACCTAAGTTACTGGATGAAACAGTCGGGACTTGTAGAACTCCTGCCCTCACTGCGTTCAGTCTATGTGGGAATGAGCGCGGGAAGTATGGTGATGGCCCCTAACATCGGAGAAGACTTCGTTGGCTGGACTCCGCCCAGCGGTGGTGATGAAGCACTCGGTCTGGTCGATTTTTCCATGTTCCCGCATCTCGAACACGAGATGCTTCCCGATAACACGATGGCAGCTGCAGAGAAATGGGCGGCCGGGATGAAGGGGCCGGCGTATGCAGTGGATGATGAAACGGCTATTAAAGTGATGGATGGTGAGGTTGAGGTTGTATCGGAGGGGCAGTGGAGGTTGTTTACGCCGTAATTTGATAGGCTGCCAGTCATATATACTTATAATTGAAGAGATGAAGTAAACATTTCGGAGGCATTCCCTGAAGGGTTTGCTTTTTTTCTTTTACCACTTCTGTATGTGTGCATCTAGCACCACTACTGAATTTTACTTAGATAAATACAACAAAGCGGCTCCTAATGCTAAAATAGAATATATTTACATAAAAACTAACTAGGCGGGATACCCATGCAAGACCTCATAAACAAGATCATACAATTCCGGGAAGAAAGAAACTGGGGCCAGTATCATAATGAGAAGGATCTGGCATTATCCATTTCGCTTGAGGCGAGTGAGCTTCTGGAAAACTTCCAATGGAGGAGCAGCGAGGAAGCGGTGGCGGAGTCGAGGCAGAATATTAAGGAAGAGATGGCGGATGTGTTCATCTATCTTTTGCAGCTGGCGGACAAAATGGAGATCGATTTGGTGGACGAGGCTCATAAGAAGATGGAGAAGAATGCGATTAAATATCCTGTTACTAAATGAACTTCACTATGCGCATGAAGGCAGGTAAATGACATATGAGCCAGGTAGATATAAAGACTATGCCTTTTAACAGAGAGTCATTAGATAGCTTGAGTGATAAGTATTATGCTAATTATCCTGTGGTTTATTTCCTGAATAATGATACGACTGTCTATATTGGTGAAACGGTAGCTGTCCGGAATCGGATGAAGAATCATTTGAATAATCAGGAAAGAAAATCGTTGAACAAAATGAGTCTGATTATTCATGACAGATTTAACCGATCGGCTACTTATAATATTGAAACGAAGCTCATTAATTACTTTTTGGCGGATGAGCGGTATAAGCTGCAGAATAAGAGTCAGACGGCGAAAAGTGTTGTGCACAATTATCATAACAAGCCTTATTTTGATGAAGAAGTGTTCGGGGATATATGGGATGAACTCCTGAAGAGGAAGATCGTTGATCACCCCAGAACGGCCATTGAAAATAAAGACGTTTTTAAATTATCTCCCTTCAAGGAACTAACCATTGAACAGTTGGAGCTGCAGCTGAAAATCATTGAAGTCTGCGAGAAGCATATTGCTGATGAACAAACCTTTGTTTTCCTGATCAAGGGAGAAGCGGGCGTTGGCAAAAGCGTTGTGTTAAGCTCCGTTTTTAATCGAATACAGGAGCTGTCCAAGGAAAAAGACTCCAACCTGCATGGTAAAGAAAATTATCTTTTAGTAAATCACTCAGAAATGCTGAAAACATACAAGAAAATTGCCGGGAATGTGAAGGCACTTAGTAAAAAGAATTTTGAAAAGCCCACTGTCTTCATTAATAAACGGAAAAAGCTTGAGAAGAAAGCGGGTATTGTACTCGTGGATGAAGCGCACCTGCTGCTGACCAAGCCAGATCCATACAATAGTTTTACAGAGGAAAATCAGCTGCAGGAAATCATCAGGCACAGCCGGGTAGTTATAGCCGTTTATGATGATAAACAAGTGCTGAAAATGAAGAGCTATTGGGACGAAAGCAAATTGGACAGCATCCTGGGGGCGTGCAATACAGAAGAGCCGTATGAATTAACGAACCAATTCCGCATGCGGGCAAGTTCCGAAATGGTGAAATGGATTGACCAGTTTGTAGAAAAGAAGATTACGTCCCTTCCAGAGCATCCAAATTATGATTTCCGGATATTTGAGTCGGCTGCAAAGATGTATGAGGCGATTCGAGCCCAAAACGAAAAGCATGGGTTGGCGCGGATTGTTTCTACCTTTGATTATGTCCACAAAAAGGACAAGCAAGAATATTACATAGAAGAAGAAGGCTTTAAGCTTCCCTGGAACGGCGACTACAAGAATGATACATGGGCCGAACATGCCGATACCATCAGGGAAGCCGGTTCAATCTATACGATCCAGGGGTTTGATCTAAATTATGCAGGCGTGATCCTCGGCCCATCGATTTCCTACGATGAGGAAACGGATACTTTAAAAATACTCACTGAGAAGTATAAGGACACCGAAGCCTACCGCGGCAAGGACGAATTTGAGGATAGTGAGAGTATAAAAGAAAAGATTATCCTGAACTCTCTGAACGTTTTGATGAAGAGAGGAATACACGGCCTGTATCTTTATGCCAGTGATCCAAAACTTCGTGCTCGGCTGAAAGAGCTGCAGCGAAAGGAGCGCTTATGAAAAAAATCATGCTGTTATCCATTGCCCTGGTGATCGTGCTGGCTGGCGGTGTTTGGAGCTATTTTGCTTACAAAAAGAATGACGCTAAGGACGCGGTACATGATTATCTTATCCAAAAGGGTGCGGATGAAAGGGAAATCAAGACTATAGAGCCGTTTATCGCTAATCTGCCGGGCGACCGGAATGTGATGGTGGCGGTTAAATTGGATAAGGATGAGAAGACGTATTATTATTTCAAGGATAGCGATGACGGAGTAGTTTTGGAATCTTATACGCTGAACGGACAAGAATATGTGCAGTGAACACGGCTTTGGTGTAAGCCGTGTTTTTTAATATATAAAAACATAGCTTTTTTTATCTACAAAGCAGTGATTTCCAAAAAAATACAATGAACTTTCGACAAAACCTATGCAATCTCAATTACAATAGAAGCAAGACAAGACAAACAAATGGAATGAGGGAGAAGCATGTATGACGGCAGCATGAAAAAGGTAACAGAAGCAAGTTATCTCACTGTGGACAAAGCTTGGAGTTACCGTTTTATACTAAGATACTTCTTCAATCAGCATGAAAGGATGAGGGATTTTATCCATCCTGAGGAGATCTATGAACATATTAAAAATATTCCAGAGTTTTATGGATATACAGAGGAGCAGATCCATCTGGATTTAGCTCAGCTGGTAAAGTGGAATAATCTGATTGCCAGGCAAGACATGGGAAAGGCCAAAACGATCGAGGAATATAAAAAGAAGCGGTTTAGGTATCAATGCACTCCTTATACAGTTGAAATTGAGCGGATGCTGCAAAAACTGGAAGGGATAGGGGAGACCTTTCAGGGATCCCTTGAACGAACGCAATTTGATCGTTTGCTTCAGACGCTTGTCCAGCTTGAGACTATGATTTCATCTATACATAAAGAAAAAACTGAGGAAGTAGCACAGCTTTGGGAGGATTTGTTTAGTTATTTTACGAACATCAGGAGAAACACTGCTGATTATATAGCCTATATTAACAGTGAGAAAGTGGAGGAGCGGATGCAGAGTGAAGCTTTTCTCCTCTATAAAAACCAATTCACGGTTTATTTGCGGGATTTTATCGTCTCACTGCAAAAAACGGCCATGCAAATTCAGGAACGGTTAAAGGGCTTAACCCCTCAGAATATGCTAGTCCTTTACCAAAAAATTATAGAGTATAAGAACACAGTTCCCCGTTTAGAAGTAGTTGGTTTATCGCATGAAGAGCTGATCATGGAGCAGTCAGCGCTTTGGGAGACGCTGTGTTTATGGTTCCTGGGCAGTGGAAATCGGCAAAGCGAGCTTGAGGTACTGCAAATACAGACAAACGAAATGATAAGGCGTATCACGCGGGTTGTACAAAGAATAGGGGAGAGGCACCAAAATTTTCGCAGCCGCAAACGGGATTATCACCAATTGGCAAAATGGTTTATGCAAACACAGGATGTAAAAGAGGCACATCAACTTTCTTCTGTGGTATTTGGTACACTCGAAACTCATCATATTACAGGGGAAGGTGCTCAGACTGAAAACATTTATGCTGATATATGGGATGAGCCTCCGGCAGAAATTACGATAAAACCAAGAACGAACCGTTACCGTGAAAAAACGAAGCCTGGAGCTATCATTGCGACCCGAAAAGAGAAGGAAGCTATGAGGAAACAATATCTAGAGAAAATGGTAGAAGAAAAGCGGCAGGTTGAAAAGTATATGACGGACCGCAGAATTCAAATATCTCAGCTTCCGGTAGTAGAACCACATGTGCGGAAGCTCTTGCTTACCTGGATCGGAAAATCGATGACCAGTACGAATCAAACCGTTAAAACCGAATATGGTATGACGTGCACGGTCATTTTGCATAAGGAAACGCGAGTAACGCTCTCTGCTCAGGATGGGCAGCTGGAAATGCCTGATGCAGAGCTCATATTTTCTGAGGAGTGAGTTTACCGATGGAGACAAATGTATTTGATGAAAAAGCCAAACAGGGGCTGCGGCTGCTCTTTGATCATTACTGGATCATACGCTCTGAGCAGCCTCAATGGTATCAATTAATCCGTGAACGGGAAAAAGTATTGAGGCGCTATATAGATGAAAAATTTGGGCTGCAGCTTATACTTCAGCGCCAATTTGCAAAACTTGAAAAGATACCGGTCGAGCCGGAAGCATGGATGGGCATTCAGCATTTTCAAGAACAAATGGACTATGCCATCTTCTGCTGTGCACTTTCCTTTCTTGAAGGAAAAGCTATTGATGAGCAATTTTTGCTATCAGATCTATGCGAAGAGATCGCAGCTGATTATCCTGGGGATTTCCCTCTAGATTGGACGGTATATTCACATAGAAAATCTTTAATTCGTGCAGTCCAAATGCTTTCTGAGTTCCGGCTGGTACGTATCATTGATGGAGATGTTAATAAGTTTGACAATAATCAGGAACAGGAAGCACTTTATGAAGCCACTCTGTATAGCCGTTACTTTATGCGTTCCTATCCTGAGGATTTATTCCAATATAGCCATTGGACAGAAATTTTACAGCAGGAATGGAAGCTTCAGGGAGACGATGAAAGGCGGAAGAGGGTGTACAGGAAGCTGTTTATGTCACCTGGAATGTACCGTAAACAGGAGCAGGATCGGGATTTTCTTTATCTTCGAAACTTTAGAAACCGGATGCGGGAGGATATTGAAAAGCATACTGAATATCAATTCTCTCTATTTAAGAATACAGCGCTGCTCATGATTTCTGAACCCAAAGTGTATCAAACTGTATTTCCAAATCAAAAAGCAACGAGTGATCTGATTTTGCAAATATCCCATTACCTGCATTCTTATAAAGAAAGATATGTTCCGGATGAGTGGGGTAACATTGCCCTGACTATGGGAGAATTTGAGCAGTTGCTGCTGAATTTGAAGGAACAATATGGAGACGGATGGTCTAAAGCATTTCGTGAGGGCTCACTTGCCATGGTTTCCAGAGAGGTACTGAACGCTATGGAAGATTGGCTTATGGTGGAGAGGGATACAGACACGGAGATGATTTTGTTTAAACCCTTGCTTGGCCTGACAGCAGGCTCCTATCCTCACGATTTTAAGAAGGAGAAATAAGGCATGGATGAAATTAATAAATGGAAAATGAACAGGGCAGGCCTTCTGAATTTTTGGTATTACGATGAAGAATATTTTGATTTTTCACAAGGAAAGCTGCTGCTCAGGGGAAGCAACGGTTCTGGAAAGTCCGTTACCATGCAGAGTTTTCTTCCTGTTTTGCTTGATGGAAAGAAGTCTCCTGACCGGCTTGATCCATTTGGATCCAATGCAAGGAGAATGGAAGACTATTTGCTTGGTGAAAAAGACGTAGTGGACAGAGATGAGCGGACTGGCTATTTATTTATTGAATACAAAAAAGAAAATAGCAGCCAGTATGTCACAACAGGAATCGGGCTTCAAGCAAAGCGCCATAAGGATATGAAGTTCTGGGGCTTTGTCATTACAGACAATAGAAGGATCGGCCATGACTTTCAGCTGTATCAAATGCAGCAGGGCGACAAAATACCTCTGTCACACAAAGAATTGGAGAACCGGGTTGGAGATGGAGGAGAGGTTGTAAGAGGACAGAAGGAATACATGAATCTTGTCAATAAGCATGTGTTCGGTTTCCAATCCCTGGACGATTTCGAGGAGCTGATTAAGCTGTTGATCCAGTTGCGGAGCCCAAAGCTATCCAAGGATTTTCGGCCGACTGTTATTTACGAAATTTTGGAATCAGCACTGCCTCCGCTGGCTGATGATGATCTGCGTCACCTGTCTGATACCATTGAGAATATGGATCAGACAAGGCAGCAGCTCGAACAGCTGGAGAGAGAGCATAAATCAACTAAGAAACTGACTACCGTCTATGACCGGTATAATCGGTTCCTTTTAGCTGAAAAAGCTGTGGCGGTTATGAAGGCTGAAAAGCTATACCATGAAGTAAAAGCGAATTGTGAAGAAGAAAAAGAGAAAGCTGGTTTATTAGAAAAAGAAGTTTACTTACTAAAGCAGCAAAAAGCAGATCTCACACAAAGAAAAGAAGTGGCAGAAGGAGAGAAGGATAGACTTGTAAGGCATGAAGTCTGGAATATTCAAAAAGAGCTGTCAAAAACTGTAGATAGAGTATCAGAAATTAAAAAAGATCTAGACCGCAAAAGAATACAGCTGGATCAAAAGAGGAAGCAAAGCTTTGAGTATCGTGATCAATTATTAAAAACGGAAGATGAATTGAATCAAAAGGAGCGCGTAATTCAGGAGTATTTGGATGAGCTGCTGCTGGATTCTGGGGAATCTGCCTTTCATGGGCATGAGATGAACGTTCAGGATTTCCTGCGCAGCAAAAAAGCAGACTTTGATTTTACCGTTTGGAAGAAAGAAGCAGCACATCATTATGCAGTTCTTGAGGAGATAAAGGAAGATTTTAAAGAACAGCAGCGATATAAAGAAGACATGGAACAAAAATACCGGGAATCTTCGGAACTGAAGCAAGAAAGCGATACACTGAGGCATGAGAAGTCTGATTTAGAAAGTCTGTTTGATCAGGATCTGCAAAATATTGAAGCGGCCATCTACAGCTGGCTTGAGCAGCATTCTGTTTTGGAGGTAAGCAGGTCAGCCACGCAGGATATGGCGAGATCTCTGTCCTATCTTTATGAGTCCGTCACGTATGAAGAAATTAAAGCTCCTTTTTACGAGGCTGTACAACATTATCAGAAGCAGCTTCTATCCAAGTCAGCGGAGCTTGAAAGTATACTGATCGAGAAAACGAAGAAAAAGGAGCAGTATGAAAAGGAGAAACTGGCCTGGCAGACCTCAACTGACCCTGAACCTGAGCGTTTCGAAGCGACCAATCAATATCGGCAAGCGCTTTATGAAGCAGGCGTTCCCCATGTTCCTTTTTATGCAGCAGTTGAATTCCAGGACCATGTTACAGAGGTTCAGAAAGAACGAATCGAATCTTCATTAAAAAAGATGGGGATTTTGGACAGCTTGATTACAGATAACCTGGACCATATTCGAAATGATAGTTATATCCGCCCAAATCCGGTAGTAATGGGCCATACATTGGCCGATTATTTAAAGCCTGATCTTGATAAACAGCATCCTATCTCAAACAACATCGTTCAAGAGGTGCTGATGACGATTTCAGCAGGAGAAGATTTGGCTCTTCACACTGGCGGGGAGTCTGTGATAACTGAGTCAGGTTTATACCAAATGAGCTGTGTTATCGGGCACGCTCCTTCTGAAGAATCCTCGCGTTTTATCGGCAGGTCCTCACGAAAGAGATATCGTCAGGAAAAAATAGAAGAATTAGAAAAGCATTTGTATAACGTAAGCATTGAAATAATGGAGCTTCGTGCAAGTAAGAGCAGCCTGGACGAGCAGCAAAGCGAAACAAAGCGATGGATGGCAAGCTTTCCGTCGGATCGTGACCTACAGGAAATTCATTATCAGCTCCGCAAGTTGGACTTCCAGCTCGATGAGAAAATTAAACAGTTAAATCGGATAGATAGCCAGTATAAGGAAGTTGCCTTATATTTTCAGGCAATAAAGCAAAGAATCTTGGATAAAACAAGGAGTCTTGAGCTGGAAAGTAACCTTACAGCTTACAAGTCAGCTTTAGAATATATGAAACATTACCAAGATTACTTATTTAAACTGGACAAGGAGCACACCAGCTTACAGTATTTATATAAAGAACAGCGGACCACTCAAAATAGAATAAATGAGTTTGAAGAAGAGCTCATAGAATTGTCAGGGCAATGTAATATCCTGGATAACTCTCTCTCGGCCATAATGGCAGAAGTGGAGTCCATACAAAAACAACTGAAACTTCAAGGCATTGATGAAGTGATATTGAGAATCCAAGAAATCCAGGAGGAACTCAGCATAGTAGCCGAAAGCCTTGAAATAGTGAATCGCGACTTGCCCACCAAAGAACAAATTCTGATCCAAAGCCATAGCAGTTTGAGCGAAAAGGAAAGGACTCTGACTTTTCAAAGCAGGCTTTTGGATAGTTGGAACAAAGCACTAGAAGATGAACTTTCTCTATATTTCGTTGTACTGGAAGATCCCATCCCAGCAACCATTATCCAGGAGTGCGGCGATGAACTGGAAAGGGACCGCTCCAAAATGAACGAGCTTCTATCTAAAACTTATTTTAATGAACAGCCAAATCTTATGGAGTATAGGCTAATCGAGTACGATGAGCGGATGGAAACACCGGAGTGGTTTACGGGCCATGAATGGAAGGATACAGAGGACCTTTACCTGAGGGAATGGAGGCAGCTCAATCAGCGGAAGAAAGTTTTATTAGAATATCGAGGTCAGAAAGTTAGTCCATATATAGTGCTGCAATCTTTGGAGCAAGAACTTGAAAGACAGCAGAACTGGCTGGATGAGCAGGATAGACAGCTTTATGAAGATATCATCTTAAAATCTGTTGGTGTCATATTACGCAGTAAAATTCAAAAAGCAGAGAAATGGATCAAACAGATGAATGTGTTGATGGAAAACAGAAACAGCTCCTCAGGACTTACCTTTTCTATTGCATGGAAGGCACAAACCGCGGAAAGTGAAGAGGAGCTGGATACAAAAGAGCTGGTTCAGCTGCTTCAACGGAACAGCAAGTTTTTGAATGAAGAGGACTTAAACAAAATAACCCTTCATTTCCAGTCCAAAATCAAGCGTGCTAAAGAATTGATTGAATTACGGAACGAAGGCAATACACTTCATCAAGTATTAAAAGAAGTGCTGGATTATCGAAAATGGTTTTCTTTTGTTCTATCATTTAAGCGGGAGCGTGAACCCAAGCGCGAGCTTACCAATAATGCATTCTTTAAGTTCAGCGGCGGAGAGAAAGCGATGGCTATGTACATTCCTTTATTTACAGCAGCCTATTCGCGTTACCAGGAGGCAAGTCCAAATGCACCTTATATCATATCACTGGATGAAGCTTTTGCTGGAGTGGATGAAAACAATATCCGAGATATGTTCGAAGTGGTTGAGGAACTTGGTTTCAATTATATTATGAACTCACAAGCATTATGGGGTGACTATGATACTATATCCAGCCTGTCTATTTGTGAACTTGTCCGCCCGAAAAATGCCGATTGTGTTTCCGTAATCCGCTATAAGTGGGATGGAGAAAAGAAGTATCTGGATATCGATGATGCTATTTTGCAGGAGTGATGAGAATGTATGAAAAAATAAGGCTTTTTAAAGAGGAACCGGGCTTTCCCAGACTGTTTTCTGCTTTTAAGGAGAAGTATCGTTCATTAGGGCGGATCGGCGGCAGTGTTAAGCTGGAAGGGTACTCTGATGAGGATATTGAGGCGATTGCGGGCTTTCTGGGATCTGCACCTCATCACCTGAAAACCAAACCTTCTGTTTCTCTCATTCAATTTGAGCGGCAGATGGGAAAGACAAATCTGGCAGGATTCACGCTAATTGAATTACTCGAAGCCTTCTTTGACGAGCCTCTTCAATCAAAAAGTGACGAGTTGATGAAGGCCGTTCAGTTGGAAAAGCAGTATTATGATTTATTCATTCAGGAGTTTCCAAATGTCTCTTGGTGGTTTGAACGAATACTTGAAAAGAAGCCGGATACCCGTTTTCTACAAGCGTTATATAAGAAGGACAGCTCCAAATTGGCTGAATGGCTTAGAAATGCAGCACATGGATTTACCAATCTGCCGCATTCTGATCTAGAAAGGCTTCCATTGTTTTCACAGCGCATAACCGGAAATCCGCATGCCTTTGATATCAACGAAATTCAAGGAAAGGTATTTCTTCACCTGCTGTCTGCTCATCAAGCAGCAGTGCTACAGAGTGATCCGCAGCCTTCAAAGTCAACTGAACAAATCAACGAATTACTGCTGCAGTATGGACTACTGCGTGATGATCTATGGAGCTTTATAACATGCAGAGGCTTTACTGCCTATTATGGCTCAGACATTCATCCAGTTTGGGAAGCGGCAGCAGCGTTTGGGACGGTCATGAATGTACCACTGAAAGAATTGGCGCGTCTTAATTCAATAAGTCCAAGAAGGGGAAAGAAGATATGGATTGTCGAAAACTCAAGCGTCTGTTCGACCATTATGGATGCTGTACCTGATTGTCCGATTGTTTGTACTCATGGGCAATTCCGGGTGGCAAGCTGGCTTTTTTTGGACAAGCTTGTGGAGGCTGACTGCACCATATACTATGCAAGTGACTTAGATCCGGAAGGACTTCAGATGGCACAGCGTTTAAAAGTCCGCTATCCTGATTCAGTCATCATTTGGAGGATGGATCCACAATCATATCTGTCGTCACTATCAAGTGAGAGCATAGAGGAGCGACTGCCTCAGCTAGTAAATGTTACAGACCCGGAATTGATGGAAACAGCTTCAATTATGAAGGAAAAGAAGATGGCTGCATACCAGGAGGCAATGGTAGATTTATTAATTGGGGATATTTTGAAGCATAACAATGAAGCTTACACTTTATAAAGAGCCAATGTTACTTTTAATTAGTAACATTGAATTAGAAATAATATATGGATGCGTGGAAATAGGAGAAATTTATCATTTCTTGTTCTGAATCATGATGATAAATATTAGACCCCCACAAGTCCCCTAAGCCCCTTCGTATTCTTTCAAAGAATACAAACCCGCATACATAACCAGCAAGGGGAATCACAAGATGAAGATAAGCAAGGGAGCCCTGGCCATGGTAGTGGCAGGGGCTGTTACGTTCTCGGTGGCTAACTCGCTGTTAGTTGATCCAGTTACGAAAAGAGGTCCGCTGCCGAGATTGGCGGATATAATCAAGCAGCCGCTCATGATGAATAAGATAGTGGCAGAGGCGAAAGGGAAGGAAAGCAAGCCCGAAACTGCACACAAAGCTTCTGATCGAGTAGAGACATCTGCCATTAAAAGTGAGCGTGCGGCGGCGCCTAAAGAACCTAAACAAAAGGAATCAGTCAAGGTAACAGTAACAGATGCTGTGAATACGGCTGAGCCCGCGGCAAGAAAGACAGCTGCCCAAACCGCTTCGGCTGCAGCTTCAAATGCACCAGCGAAGGCGGCTTCAGCGGAGCCGCCGGCCGCAAGAGGGCCGGAAACCACAGCAGTCAAGACGCCACCTGTCAAAGAAGCGCCGGAACCTGTCAAAGACACACCGGTACCTGTAAGGAAGCCGGCTTCCACACCAGCGGCCACAAAGCCGCCTGCTGAGCCAGCACAGCCTCCAGTCAAGACGGCCCCTGTGACGGCTGTAAAGAAACCGGTGGTCACAGAAGCCAAGCCAGCTGAAACGAAGCGGGCAGCCGCATCCGTGCGCGGCCAGCAGGCTTCGACAGCTGCGAAGGAAAAGGCAGCGGTGCGGCAGGCGGAGAAGGAAACTAAGGGCAAGGATATGTAAAAACAAAAAGAGGACGTCCCAAGTGGGACGTCCTTTTTAGCATAGTTTTTGTAGTTTTTTGCCCTCGTTCTGGTGTTTTTCATTTCGATCAGCAAATTTATAATCAAAAATGTCCAATATAACTTTTAAAGGAGGCAGCAGCAATTAGCTGGATGCCCTTTACTCGCGGAACTGAGAACTTTACTCGCCGAAATCACCAAGTTACTCGCCGAACCGACTGATTTACTATCCGCTTACAGAATTTACTCGCGGAACAGCCTGGTTTACTCGCCGAACTAGCTTGTTTACTCGCCGATCCAAGTTCAAAATGAGACCGGCAGCTGTTGTTTCATCTTCCTTCTAAAACCCGCAGCAAAGCCCGGGGAAAAACACCATGTTTTTCTTCCCGGGCTAAGTTTTTGAGCCAGTCTATTTACCTTACTAAACAGCTTCCTCCCTATCCTCCACAATCGATGTCTCCTGGGTGGCATTGCCTTTTCGCTTCAGCTTACCCCAGCCGACGGTGACTCCCCTTAGGGCCGACAGAATGGATTTGATGACCACATAGGTCATGAGATGCTTATACAGAATCCGTTGCAGGAACAGGGAGACGAGCGGTCTTGGGCTTTCCTTTTCTAAGCGGAATGCGTACAGAGCTGCGCATAAGTCCAGCAGATAGAAGAGGCCGAAGCCGATGGCTGCTTTTTCTGGTCTTGTGTTGAATAAGGCCAGGATGAACAGGAGATCTGCCAGCGGTGCGATTGTCTGGTAGACATACTGGAAGATCCACATGTTGGGCAGGGCGATATATCCCAGTGATTTGTTTTTCTTATTGAACAGAGCCGTACGGTGTTTCCATAGGCACTGCAGGGTGCCGTACACCCAGCGGTAACGCTGTTTGGCAAGGCTTCTGATGTCTTCAGGAGCTTCTGTAAAGGCGTAGGCTTTTTCCTCAAACTCAATTCGATGGCCGCTTCGCAGGAGGGTGAGGGTAATATCGGTATCCTCTGCCAGCGTGTCTTCCTGGAAGTACCCGGCCTCTTCCACTGCACTCTTTCTCCAGGCACCAATCGCACCGGGGACAACGGTAATGCAGTTGAGGGCAGCGAAGGCCCTCCGCTCCAGGTTAAAGCCTGTCACATATTCAATATGCTGCCATTTGGTGAGGAGATTATTCCGGTTGCCAACCTTCACATTGCCGGAAACGGCGGCGACACTTTCCTGTTTGAAATGCTGCACAAGCAGCGTGATGGCATCCTCGGCGATGAGTGTATCAGCATCGAGTGCAACGACGATTTCTCCCCGCGCTTCCTTGAAGCCCAGATTAACCGCGGAGGATTTTCCTCCATTCGGCTTCTTGATCAATCGCACAAGGGGCTGATCGGCATAAGCAGCCTGCACGATGGCGGCTGTGCCATCCTTGGAGCCGTCATCAATTACCAGTATCTCAAAGTTCTTATAATGACTTTCCAAAATCGACTGGATCGTCTTACAGATGACTCGTTCCTCATTATAGGCGGCGATCACAACAGATACGTTTGGCGTGTAGCCGGGGTCGGCTTCTTTCGCCTTATAGCGCTTGATCTGCTTCCGGGACAGGAAGATGAAGACAATCAGCCTCAAGATTCCAAGGAAGATGGCTGAATAAAACAGGATGCTGAGGCCAGAATGCCAGGCTTTCATGGCCATGAATACTGCCTTATCATAAATGAGATAAGGGCTGTCCGGATTTGCGGCCGGCATAATATCACTCTCGCTTTTGCCGAGCAGGCCGCCGACGGTGGTGAAGGTGTAGCCTCGGTCCTTCAGTTCCTTAATGATGAGAGGCAGGGCCTCAATGGTGCTGGTGCGGTCACCGCCAGAGTCATGCAGCAGGATCACGTTTCCGTTCGGCAGCTGCTTCAATACCTCAGAAACGATGTCACTGCCCTGGATTCCCTTCCAGTCGCCGCCGTCAATTTCCTTGCTGACCATCGTATAGCCCAGCTCCTGCGCCCGTTCAATCGGAGTCAGCTCTTCCTTGGTGCGCGGACTGGCTCCGGCCGTATAAGGCGGACGGAAGAGAGTCATGGAATGACCTGTGATTCCCTGGAAAAGCCGCTGTGTGGCATTCAGCTCCATCTTGGTCTGGTAAGGCGTGCTTTTGGCCATGTCGGCATGAGTGTAGGTATGGTTGCCGATTTCATGGCCTTCCCGGTGAAGCCGTTTGACCAGCTCCGGATGCATCAGGGCATTTTCCCCGACGATAAAGAAAGTTCCCTTGATATCATTTTTGTCCAGGATATCAAGAATTTTGGGAGTGTATGCCGGATCGGGACCATCATCGAATGAGAGGACAATCTCCTTCCCGCGGGGCTTCCCATGCCGCACCACTTCATACGGCTTCGGCAGTTTTTTATAGCTTCCGGTTTGAATCAGGCCGTCAGGGCCGAGTTTAATGTTCCGTTTCCCGGGCTGGGCGGGGGAGGCGAGCTCCACAATCTCACCCTTGCCGCTGTAATGGACAGGCTCCGGGCCCGCCAATAACGTGAGGGCTCGCGTGGGATCCTGTATTTCCTTCGGCTTATTGATGTACTTCCAGATAGCAGGGTCCTCCGATCCAAGGCGCCACACCGCTATCCCCGCTGCGCCGCTTCCGGCCGCAAGCTTCATCTGGTTATAGAATGAGGCTCCGTCAAGGAACCAGACCGTGTGTTTCTTACCGTTCTTTTTATATTGAAAATAAGGATTGCCGAACTGCTCATGCCAATGAATCTTAAGATCGGTTCTGCTTCCAAGCTGCATGATATCCCGGAAGGCAAGCTCGGCTGCGGGCTTTTTCGAGTTTTCCTCCCAGTCATAGCCATAGTTCCCTAAGCTCACCACCAGTTTATCGGAAGGAATATCGAGCTTCATCAGCTTCTCTTTCACCCATTGGGTGGATGCAATCGGCCCTGGCCGGCTCATGGAATAATGGTGGTCATACATCATGATGAACATGCGGTCTGAGCTTGCTGACAGAGATTTATAATCGAAGCTTGGATTGTCCGGCGGAACGTCCACGGTGACGATGAGTCCCTTCTGGTGGAACGCCCGGTAAACCTTGTTCATGAACTGGGTGAATTGTACTTTATCCTTCGAGTGGACTTCCTCAAAGTCGATATTGATGCCGTCAAATTTCATGATGGTCACATAGGCGAGCATTCTCTCGATGAATTTCTCCTCTGCCCCTGGCGTGGTGAACAGCCGGTGGAGGATATCGCCGTCCCATTTGTTATCAATGTAGTTATTGACCAGGGGGAGAACCTTTACATCCGCTGCCTTTGCCCTGTCGGCAATCTCGATGTCTGTATTCGTTTTAAGGGTTAAATCGGGAGTGAGCTGAAGCCATTCCGGCACCACGGTTGTAATGGAATTCATATTCTGCTTGAAGGATGCCTTGCTATTTTTATCCCAATTCACGTAAAAGCCGTACACTTCCTGTTTGGACTGGGGTTGTTTCGCAGGAAGGAGTCCAGGCTTCCCGTTGTCCTTCTTCTGGACAGCAGCCTGTTCCTCAAGCGGCTCATTAACCGGGATAATTCCGCTCTCCTCTGTCTTTTTACTAAGCTGAAGCCCGGGAAATGCCGGATCGGCATGGAGGCTTTGGATAAAATAGGTCGAGACCAGGACAATCAGGATCGTGAAGCCGATGGTCATGCGCATGATGATCGACCAGCGTCTTTTCGCCGGATCGAGGAACACCTGATCCTGATTTTCGCCCTCTTTTCTCAGCCCCAAATTATAAAACCAATGGAAGAAAAAATAACAGAGCAGACCGACAATACCGCCGAGGAGCCCGGCTGCCAGACTGTCAGACGATTGAAATCTTTCCTGAATCATGGAAAACAGCTGATACTTCTCCAAGGCGCCCATTTCAATCCCGGGCAGGTCCCGCATATTCGGAATGAAGGTTGTAATCAGCGCCCCCAGCAGCAGCGCAATGATATTAAGACGGAATATAAGTGAAAAGGCAATGAACAATGGAATTCGAAAAGAATCCAGCGGCAAAAATGCCAGAAAAAACCCAAGTGTACTCGCGACCGCCCCGGCATTGCCCGTAACAGGCGCAAACAGCGAGCCGACAGTCCACCTAAACATTCGATTCATGAAAATATCCTCCTAAGGTGCCGTGTTAAATATGTATGGATTGTTATGCAGTTTGATATGTATGTAAGAATAGCCAGTATGTCAAAAAGTCCAACAACAAAGTCTTAGGAGAAAGAGTGTGAATTGTGGGGGTAGGCTGATAGGTTTCTAATTTAATTTTTGTTGGAAAAGGAGGATGGGACTGTAAAAAAAACTATATGAGGTTCAAACTGGAAGAAAGTTGTTTTTAATAGATAGAAATGAATAGCGCTGGAAAATAACAATGAGGCGGGGGATTTCAGTGGATAAAGAAAGAGAAAAAGTGATTGTAAAAGCATTTTTCACGAAAAGGCTCCAGGACAGGGTAATGTTCGAGCTGTCTTCAGCTAAGAAGCGTACAGATGCCTTAAGCCGTCTTTGTCATTCTTATAGAGAAACCCTGCGGGAAGAATACCTGTTCAGCATTCCAAAACCAAACTCAGAAGCAAAAGCAATAGAAAAGCTGTTAAAGCAACATGGTGCAGGGGACACCTGCTATGTCATTTCCTGGAATGATGAAATAGACGGCAGAGAGCTGCCCCTGACCATTGCCCTGGAACGAGCTGTAGGAATGGGAATGCCGTCCCTTGTTTCCTGTATTCCTGGCAGCCTTGCTTATTTTCAGGCTGAGCAGGAGGTTCTTCCTTCACCAAGATATTTATTGAAACGACCGTAATAAAATAATGGGGAGCAGGGAACAGAAGGAAGCCGCTTATAGAATGTCGAAATAAAGCATATAGAGAATAAAATTTCGGAGGTTTTTATAATGGACCAGCAGGAATTTTGGAGTTTAATTGAAAGTCCAGAGAAGCTGATGATCAGGCGGACTGGTTGACAGAGGTACTATCTCAAAAAAGTTTAGAGGAAATTATAGATTTCGAATTTGTGTTTCAGCGTTTAATGAACGCCAGTTATACATCACGTTTGTGGGGAGCCGCATTTGTTTTGATGGGCGGCTGTTCGGATGATGCTTTTGATTATTTTCGCGGATGGCTGATCGGCCAGGGAGAAGAAACATTTAATAAAGTCATGAAAGACCCTGAATTTCTAGCAGAATATATAAATGAAGACAACCTTGATGAAGAAGGATTTCCACAAAACGAAGAATTGCTTTCGGTTGGAATGGATGCCTATACCCTCTTTAAAAAAGGGGATACAGAATGGGATGACAAAATTCATGATGAGTTATTAGGTGACCTTGATAAAAAGGGATTGCAGTCTGCTGAGGAAGTAGATTTTGACTGGGAAGAAGATGAACTGGAAAGCTTGTATCCAGTCTTATGGGAAAGATTTGGGGAATAACCATTAGGCTAGAAGTGTTTACATGGCCTTTCTACAGTTCAATTCTCATGGACGAAAGGGCAGGTTAGTGTAATAAGAGACAACTGGTATGGCATATTAGACACAAAGACCACAGTAAAAAGGGAGCGTCACTTATGTGACACTCCTGTGAGCGCTTAATCCCATATTCGAATTCTTGGTATTCCTGCTGATCTCAAGTAATCCAATAACTGACCGGTATGAACAGATTCATGATAGGCAATGCGCAATAGCATGTCACCCAAATCTCGTATATAACCTGAATCAGAACGGTCAATCTTTATATTACTTAAGTCCTCTTCTGAGTAGGACTTGATTGTATTCATAAATTGCTTTCGATATGGTTCTGCAAAATCCAATTCTGATTTGACAGTAGTAAAAGGTCGATTTTCGAACGGAGAATCGAAAAGGGATAAACTCTTTCGATTATTAAGTGCCAGGTGATAATAATGCTCACTCTCTAGCACATGCCTGATCATTTCTAGGCATGTCATTGCTTCGTCATCAGGCTTCCAGTTTAACTTATTATCAGGAATGGAATTCCAGACTTTAATACTTCTTCTTCTAACTTCATTGAAGTTAAAAATTATTAAATTAGTTGAGTTCATAATATCCTCCGTCGCTAATTATATTTTTAATATACACGAATGAACATTCGTATTGAAGAGCTTTTACACAAAAAAACAATAAAACACGGCCGTGTTTAGTAGAGGAATAGTCTCGGTGCATAACGGGATTTTTACTTAGTTTGATCTTCGAGTGTGTTAATTGACTTAACTAAAAAGATACCAGTAGCTGTTTAAAGACCTGCTAAATACGAGGTCTTTTTAATTTCTTTATGTTTTTTGTCATTATCCTTATAATGGAAATTGAGGCAGCAATGACAAAAAAAGTATAGATAAGGGGGAAACTCGATGAACGTAACCAAACTGCCGGCTGGAGCGAACGCGCCAGTTGCCAAAACTGGAAAAGTGGAACTAAGGGTGGAATGGAACCAGTCACCGTGCGACCTGGATATTGCGAACTTCATGGTGGGAAATAACGGGAAGGTCCTGTCAGACGATTACATGATCTTCTATAACCAGCCGGAAGATCCGGAAAGAAGTGTAAGCTTTTCAAATAACGGCGCTAATGGAGTAAGCTTTACCATCGATTTGGACAGGATTTCCCCGGCCGTTGAAAAATGTGTATTCACAGCAACCCTTGATGGAGCTGAAACATTCAGAGGCGTCCAGGGCTGCAGACTGATAGTAAAAAAAGAAGGTAATGAAATTGTTTACGAAGTGACCGGTGCTGCTGAAGAACGGGCACTTGTTGTGGCAGAACTGTACAGGCATTCATCCGGATTCAAAATCAGGGGAATTGGACGAGGCTTTAACGGCGGATTAAAGCCGCTGGCTGAAGCACATGGAGTTGCCGTGGAAGATGAAGCTCCGGCACCTGCTCCTCAGCCGGCTCCAGCACCTGTAAAAGTCAATTTAACAAAAATTGATTTGTTAAAGGAAAAAGTGGTTGTTTCTCTTGAGAAGAAAAACATCCGGACAGAAAAAGCGCGTGTGGTTGCCGTTCTGGATGCGTCAGGGTCGATGGCTGGTTTGTACCGGAAAGGGACGGTCCAGCGTGCATTTGAACGGGCGCTTGCTGTTGCTGCGTGCTTTGATGATGACGGCGAGATGGATGTGTTTTTCTTTGCCGACAAGACATTCAACGCACCAAGCGTAACCGAGAGGGATTTTGAAAACTACATAGAAAGAACTTATCCTGGTCCCGGAATTACGAAGAAACCAAAAATCGGATATGGCAACAACGAACCGGATGTGATGGCGAAGGTAATCCGAAAATATACTAAAGAATCACCGCGGTTTGATATTCCCACGTATGTTTTGTTCTTCAGTGACGGAGGCATTTACAAAGACAAGGAAATTGGAAAGCTCTTGAAAGAAGCTTCCAGCAAAAATATTTTCTGGCAGTTCATCGGAATAGGAAAAGCCAAATTCGGCATTCTTCAGAAATTGGATGACCTTCCGGGACGTGAGGTGGACAATGCAGATTTCTTCAGCTTTAGAGATCTCGACAAAGTAACAGATGAAGAGCTTTATGACCGCTTATTCAATGAGTTCCCTGGATGGCTGAGAGAAGTTCGGAGAAAAGGAATTTTAGCTCAGTAAAGGTGTTCGGGTGCGCCTGGTGCACTAGGAGGCAAAACTGCGCCCAGCCTTAAAATTAGTAGTCATAGTAGAGGCAGGGAGAAACCATGAAGCAATCCACAGTCAGAATAGAAGGAAAGAATGTTCATTATTATGAATGGGGAACAAAGAATAAGCAGGCAATAGTATGTTTCCATGGACTTGGAAATAGTGGTGCTTCCTTTTTAGAGTTAGCTGAGCATCTAATGGATCATTACCATATTATTTCGTTTGATAATCCAGGTCATGGGAAGACATCATCATTTGAAAAGGAAGAGGAATATCTATTCTCAAGCATAGCGAATTGGTATGGGCGTGTACTTCAGCTGGTGGTAAGCGGCCCGTTCTATATTTTAGGTCATTCCTGGGGAGCTGATATTGCCTTGCATTTTGCTAAGCAGTTTCCTGAAAAAGTGAAGGGAATCATCCTCCTTGATGGCGGCTATACATTCCCGGATTATCAGGAAGATATGACGTTTTCAAAGGTATACGAAGGGTGGGAACATTATCTCGATCATTCCTCTGTTTTCAACACTTGGACAGAAGTGGAAAATGAGTATAAAGCCTATTCGAAAAGGTGGAATGAAAAAATTGAATACATGGTCTCGGAAAACTTTACTAAAGAAAACACATATGAACTGATCAGTTCAAAGTTTACTGTTTTATCGATTATTAAAGCCTTTTTTAAAGAAGGGTTTACAACAACTTATGAATATATCAAATCTCCCTTATTGCTGATTCATGCAACTCTTCCGATTGAGTTAGAACATGCCAGAGAGAAGGGAATCAACCACTTGAAGCAAAGCGTCAGTGATGTAACGATTATCACTATGGATGAAACCGGACATATGGTCCAATGGGATGACCCTGGGTTTGCTGCTGATGGAATTCATAAGTGGATAAATAGAACTTTTTAAATTAGCCGTTTATAGAATTTTGATGTGTTTGGGAAAATTTTGAAACATATCCATTTGTAATGCGTATTATAGAAATAAGGGAACAGCATTAAGAACAAGGAGGCAGGAAACAATGGGCTTATACGCAACCCTGGCGGTTATTGGCTGCTATATCTTGTTATCATTCATCCTTTTACCTATGCAATATAAGTACATGAAACAAGTAAAAGAAATAAAAGCCAGAAGTAAGGCACTAGGATTAACCCAGGAAGAATATTACGACAAAATGAGTTTTGAAATGCAGGAATTACATTTTAATGCACAAGGAAACCCTCTGTTTATAGGGGCAAACATTTTAGCGAATCTATTATATAATTGGAGACAAAAAAGAAAATAAGGTATAAGAGTTAAAAGGTTGCTTTAGCAGCCTTTTTCTGTGGAAAAGGGGTTCCTTTCCATGAAGGGTTGCGAGTAGAAAAAACTCATGTTTGTTTTCTGTGGGAAATAAAGGAGTGACTTTCAAATGCCCAATCCGCACAATGAAGAAAAGTTAACAGGAGGAAACGTTTCAGACGTATATCGTTCGGAGGATACGGTTCGACGGGAATTAAAGCCTGGCAGTGAGAGGATACATAGATTATTGCAGCATTTGGAAAGCAGGGGCTTTGATTATGCACCGAAGTTTTTAGGGATTGACGAGAAAAATAGAGAAATATTGTCGTATATTGAGGGAGAAGCCGGACACTATCCTTTAAAAGATTATATGTGGTCTCATGATGCTTTAAAGGGAATAGCCGCAATGCTTCGTCAATATCATGATGCTGTGAGTGATTTTCCCTCATTAAATGAGTGGCCGCCCATGGATAACACTCCGGATCCTGCAGAGGTTGTATGCCATAATGACTTTGCTGTTTATAACATCATTTTCAAGCATGAAAGGCCAGCCGGCATTATTGATTTTGATGTAGCGGCTCCCGGTCCAAGACTTTGGGACATTGCCTATGCTCTCTACACATGTGTTCCATTAAGCAGACATTATTATACTGAAGAAGGCGAGGAAGTTCCATATACCCAAGCTCATGATGCCGAACGTATAAGGGAAAGAGTGGATCTGTTTTTTGAATCCTACGGTATGGAGGGAATGAAAGCCGGATATTTAGATATGGTCCTGCTGCGATTGGAAGGGTTGTGCAGGTACATGAAAAGAAAAGCAGGTGAAGGAGACCCCGCTTTTCAGAAGATGGTAGATGAAGGCCATTATGAACATTATCAAAGGGATATTAAATTCATTAACGAACATGGAAGAGAGTGGATCTAAAGGAGCTGTGTCTTAGCTCCTTTTTCATTATTGCAACAATAAACACTTAACCGGTCGTGCCGATAATAAGTATGCAGGGAAGTCCCTTAAATCTATGAATGAAGAAATTTCAAAGGAGAAATCATATGAAATTAAATCGTTTTGCTTCTATTGCACTGGCGTCCGCTCTATCGTTCGGGCTGATAGGATGCCAGGCGGAAGGCAGCGTAGAGGAAAAGGGCAGTACAACGGCTGTAAAGGCGATGGAAACAGGGAAGCTGGCCCTCGCGGATGCTGATTTTGATAAAGCGAAAAGTAATTTTGAATTGGCCGTAGCCGAGGAGAAAGAAAATAAGGACGCAAAAAATTGGCTGCAGATGGCTAAGAATATGGATTTGCTGTCCACTCATCTGGAAAACAAAGAGATTGATAAAGCGGATGCCATCCTTTCCGTCATCAAGGAAGATGAATTATATGGGGCCATGAAAAGCCAGATTGACGGCTATGAGGGAGAGCTCACCTCCATGAAAGCAGATAAGGATAAGCTGGATGATGAGATAGCAGCCATGAATCAGCAATTGGATGAAGGTTCATATGATGAGGTCATCAAGCAGGGAACTGAACTGAAGGCGGGCCAAACTCTGACAGAAGAGCAGCTTACGGCCCTCGATAGTATCGTAAAGAACGCCGCCGCTAAAAAGGAAGCCGCCGAAACAAAAAAACCGGAAACTCCTCAGGAAAAAGCACCTCAAGAGGAGTATAAGGGGAAATTCTATTATAGCCCGTATACGAATACTAGATTCGGATTCACTGTGGAAGTACCTGCGACGTTCACCGCCGGCCCGGCACCTGACAACAATGATGGAAGGGAATTCTACAGCGGGGATGCAGTCATCACGGCGTATGGGAGCAATATTAATATTATAGAGAATCATGAGACAATCGAAACGTATTATCACCGGGCACTGGATAATCTCTCAGGACCAGCTTCCTACCAGAAGCTGGGGAACGACTGGTATGTGGTTTCCTATATGGACGGAAGCAATATTGTCTATGAAAAAGCGATTATCGGCGAAGATATCATCTCTCATCTGACAATCACCTATCCCTCCCGTGCAAAAGCGTTCTACGAACCTATGGTCACACATGTTTCCAAGACCTTTAAAGGCGGCCAAACGGAACTATAGACGGGGAATTACTTTTACTATATATAACAACTTTAGATAACTTGGAGGATTCATATGAGATTTTGTACACATTGCGGCAGTTCCCTTCCCGCACAGGCACAATTTTGCGGCGACTGCGGGTCGGCCGTTGTAAAAGAAGTCAGGGCAGCACAGGGAATCCAGGTGCCGGAAGGGGCTGTCAGCCAGTCACGGCCTTCGCAATTCGAAATGCTGAATAAATATGGCAGGAGGAAGGTTGGGCTTGCGGCGGCAGCTGCTGCCGTTATCTGCACTGCTTTCTATTTAATGTCGCCCAAACAGCTGAATGAACAGGAATACAGCCGGCTGGCCATTGATTTAATGGTGAAAGGAAAAATCGCACAGGAGGATTTCCGGGATGCGGTGGATGACTCTGGCGTCGATATCGGCCTTGAGCCCGATTGGTCGGAGGATTATAGAAAATTAGAAGGACCTGCCAAGGAGCTTGTAAAGGATTACGAGGGAATCGTGGAGGAGCTTGAGGATGTGAAGCCGCCGGATACCTTCAAGTATGAACATGAAAATCTGCTGAAGGCCTTCAGTGCCCACGGGAACATGGCTTCAAGCATCCGGTCCTATATGGCGACCGGTGATGACGAATACATGGAGTTAACCGATGAGTATGAAGATAAAGCGGATGAATATCTGGAGGAATCTGTCTTCGTGACTGACAGATACCAGGAACAAATCATGGATCGCTACAGGGCCATTGGGGCAGATTAAAGTTTGGATGGTTATTAATAAAGCGCAGAGAGTCTGAACGAACTATTCAGACTCTTTTTCCTGCGGAACGGCCGGCATGACAACCCCGGTAACTTAGGCTATAATGAATAAATTGTCATTACCCTTCCAATAATAGAATGGGGTTTTTTTTATGATTAAATTACATCAGGTGAGTAAACATTTCTCTGAGTTCCAGGCCGTTAAGTCTGTTTCTTTGACGATAAATAAGGGTGAGATCCACGGGATTATCGGGGCGAGCGGTGCCGGGAAGTCGACGCTGCTGCGCCTGATGAATCTGCTGGAGATCCCGGACGGCGGCGAAGTGGAAATCGATGGCCGCAGGCTGACCGCTATGAATGGCAGCCAGCTCCGCAAGGCCCGGAAGTCAATCGGGATGATCTTTCAGCATTTTAATCTTGTGGCAAATAAGACGGTTTATGAGAATGTCGCGGTTTCCCTTGAGCTGGCCCGTTTCCCCCGCAGAGAACACCGGAATCGTGTGTTGGAATGCCTTCGGTTCGTGGGGCTTGAGAGTTTGGCAGAGAAATATCCTGCGGAATTAAGCGGAGGACAGAAGCAACGTGTGGCTATTGCCAGGGCGCTTGCGAATAATCCAGGGGTGCTGTTATGCGATGAGCCGACTTCTGCTTTAGACCCGAACACTACTGCCGGCATTCTCGGGGTTCTTGAGAATATCAATAAAACCTTTGGAGTGACGATTGTGGTGGTCAGCCATGAGATGGAAGTCATACGGAGCATCTGCAGCCGGGTGACGGTGATGGCTGACGGGAAAATCTATGACACGGTTGAGAGCGAACCGAGGGGAATTCAGGCAGGGAATGACAGCCCGGAATATTTCGTGAATCAGCTGAAAAAGGGTGGTGCAGCCGATGCATGAGGTACTAGTTCAATATGAAACTCAGATCTGGCAGGCAATCGGTGAAACCTTTGTGATGGTCGGCATCTCCATTTTAGCTGCGGTGCTGATAGGTCTGCCGCTTGGTACGCTGCTTTTTCTTTGCAGGAGGGGCCAGCTGCTTGAAAACCGTCTGGTTTTCTCGGTATTGAACCTGCTGGTTAATATCATCCGGTCCTTTCCATTTTTACTATTAGTGGTCTTTCTGATTCCGTTTACCCGGTTCATCCTGGGAACGGCCATCGGAACGGCGGCTTCGACCATTCCGCTTGCGATCATTGCCATAGCGCACTATTCCCGTCTGGTGGAGCAGACGTTACTGGATGTGCCTAGAGGGGTGATGGAGGCGGCGGTTTCCATGGGCGCTTCCGTCAGGGAGGCAGTGTTCAAATTCCTTTATGTGGACGCCCGCTCGGGTCTGGTCCTCGGGCTGACCACTTCGATTGTGAGCTTCATTTCCTACTCGACGATCATGGGTGTGGTCGGCGGCGGGGGAATCGGGGACTTTGCCATCCGCTACGGCTATCAGCAGTTCAAGACGGAGTTAATGTTTTATATGATCGTAATCATGATCATACTCGTGCAGCTTGTCCAGTTCATCGGGACCACTGCTGCTCGGTTGATTGATAAAAGATAACATCAGGAGGATAAATCATGAAGAAAATACTTTTACTTATCACGGCGCTCCTAATCGCTTTAGCCGGCTGCGGCAAGGGAGAGGAAGCAAAAAATGATAAAAAAGAACAGGATCAGAAGCAGGAAAAGACAACCTTGAAGGTGGCCTCTTTAATTCCGCCAATGACCGAGATCCTGGACATTGTGAAGCCACAGCTTAAAAAGGATGGCATCGAGCTTGAAGTGAAGGTGCTGAGCGACAACGTCCAGCCGAACAGCGCACTTGCGGCAAAAGAAGTGGATGCAAACTTCTTCCAGCACGTCCCGTACATGGAGGAGTTCAACCGTTCGAAAGGCGCAGACCTTGTTGCAGTGAAGCCCATTTACTTTGCCAATTACGGAGTATATTCCAAAAAGTATAAATCCATGGATAAACTGCCGGAGGGAGCAACGATTGCCATCGCCAACGATGTCTCCAATATTGACCGTTCCCTGTCGCTTCTCGCCCAGCATAACGTAATTTCTCTGAAGAAAAAGAAGGGTGTTTATTATACAAAAGCAGACATCAAGGACAATCCGAAGAACCTTCAATTCAAAGAAGTGGATCTTCTGATGCTGGCCAGGATGTATGACGATGCAGATGCTGTCCTCATGACACCTGCCTATGCAGCGCCGCTTGGCTTGACTCCGAAGAGTGATGCCCTGCTTACCGAAGGCGTCGAAAATGACTTCGCGATCACCCTGGTGGCACGCAAGGATAATGCCGACTCAGAGCCGATCCAAAAGCTTGCCAAGGCCATGACAAGCCCGGAAGTCCGTAAATTCCTAGAAGAAAAATATGACGAAACTGCCATCCCGGCATTTAAATAAGGGAAGGAGAGCTGTCCGCCTTGGCGGATGGCTTTTTTTGTTAAAAAGGGCGGAATTGCATATGAGGGCATACTGCAACTAATTGTGAATATCACTTATTTTTCTAGCATTCCTGCCTGCGCCTTGCTCTGCGGTTTGTTCCTGATTTCGTTCCTTTCCATGCCTGGGCTGTGATTAGAAAACTCATGTTTTGTTTTTATTGTGGTGTTTAATTCTCCATAGTTTTTCTGTTACGGTAATATAATTCTTATAGACTCTTACTTTTATATAGAAAGAAGGGAAGCGCATGGATAAAGATCTGATGACTGCCATTGAAGAGGAAGGAACAAAGGAGAGGCTGGAGCAGGAAAAAATAGAGCGGCGCATCATGAGAACCATTAATTTGCCCTATAAGCTGGCTGATATGCTCGCCTTGCTTACAAAGGCTGAACTGGATGATATCCGCAGGTCGCTTGTGGCAGAAGGGGCAAGCAACTGGCTGAATGCCGGACAGCCGGTAAAGGAGGCAATCATATGAGCGAATCAATGTCTTTTCATGATCCGGAAAAACTGGCAGCCGTGGACTATCCCTATGTGAGCAGAATCCCCGCCGGAATGGAGCTTCTTTTCCTCGCCGGGTCCTGCCCGCTTGATAAAGAAGGAAGGGTGCCATATCCCAATGATTATGCAGAGCAGGCGAAGCTGTGTGTGGAGAATATAAAGACCGTGCTGGCAGAGAGCGGGGGCACTTTGGAAAGCGTGGTGTATACGAGAATTCTTGTGGCTTCAAATAACCGGGAGGATCTAGTCACTGTCTGGAGGGCGGTGCGGGACGCACTTGGTGAACATAATGCGCCAAGCACCCTGACCGGGGTGACTGTACTCGGCTATGAAGATCAGCTGGTGGAGATAGAGGCTGTGGCGGCGGTGAAGCAGGGATAATTTCTCTAAATTTATGATTTTTATGCTGGAAAGTGCATGAAAGTAATGAAAATATTGAAATCATAAATAAAAATTCAATTTATACTACGATTCCGGTCTGACCCCCTTATTCCTGACAATTGCTTTTACATTCTCTCTCTGTCTTAGTTTTTTACTTTTTTATTTCTCAGAGGAGTCAATCAGCCTGTTCACAGGCTGATTGTCATTTCCGACGGGAACCCGATTTCCTTGTACTTATCATGGAACTTGGCAGGAGCCATTCTCCCCAGGGAGCCATGATACCTTCTATGGTTGTAGAACTCCATGTACTCACCAACGCGATAGTACGCCTCTTCAAAATATTCGAAGGTATAGCGCCGGAATACGTGGCGTTCAAGAAGGCTGAAGAACGACTCGATATAGGCATTGTAATTAGGGGAACGGGGCGGGATCCGTTCATGATACACCCTGTTCTGCTCGCAGAATTCCCCAAAGTGGCTGCTTACGAATTGAGGGCCATTGTCGGTCCTTATGATAATGCAATGCCTATCCTCCTCGGGAAGCTTGAGGGCCCGCCTCACAATCGCTTCCTTAAGCATGGCTGTAATATCCACGGCCTTACATCGGGGTCCCGTATAAAAGCCGACGACGCACCTGTCGAATACATCAATGGCGCATGCCACGAAGAAGAACCTTCCGCTTCCTTCAATATGGCCATACTTGATATCCAGCTGCCATAGCTGGTTCGGACCGGTAATTCGATGGTTCTTCACCAGTCTCCTTGGATACTTTGCCTGAACGGGTCGTTGTGGAAGGAGGATGCCAAGCTCCCTGCATAGCCTGTGGACCTTCTTGTGGTTGATTACCAGTTCGTGATGATCCCTCAAAAATTGGGTCAGGTTCTTCACCCCATAAATGGCGCATTCCCCTTCTATGGCCTCCATAAGGAATTCCTCAACCTGCTCATCAGGCACTGTTTTGTCTGACTTTGTTTTTGAAAATCCTGGTGCTGGCCGGCCGCGCTTTCCTTTTGGGTTCACTTCCTCTTCCTCTCCAGAGTGATAGTAATAGAGGGATCTATTTACTCCGGCTGCTTCGGTCAATTTGGTAATGGCAAACCCCTCCTCTGCCCAAAGCCTAATTTCCTCAATGACCGTTAGGGCTGGTAAGGGCTTTTTTTTAATAGATTTCTAAGCATGGCCACCTCGAGTTCCTTCTCCCCAAGCAGTTTCACCGCCTGTTCATACTTTGCCTTTAATTCTTCCTTGGTAGGCTCAGTAGAAAGAATGACAGTGGCGGGGTCTTCCATACGTTCCCTTATCTCATCCCCATATTCCTGAATCCAGCCCGAAAGGGTACTGCGATCAATTCCCGCTCTGCGAGCGATGGAAGAATAGTTCCCTGACTCTAAAGCTAACCGGACATAATTCTTTTTGACGTCCTCCAACACTTTAATTTTTTTCTTGCCCATAAGAGCCCCTCCCTAATTACTGGATTTTCTTGTCCTTAGTGTACTGTTTTAAGCTCTAAGGTGTCCAAAGGAATTAGGGGGTCGTAAAGATTCAACCTGCTAAAATAGCATTTTATTAACTTAACTAGCGGAAATCGAATGGTTACTCGCGGTTATACGTGATTTACTCGCCGGAAATGAAATTCACTCGCGGATTCGGCTGTTTTACTCGCCGAAATCAATGATTTACTCGCCAACAAGAAGTGACCGCTGGCAGCCTGGGCGGTCTTTCTTTAGAAAATAAAGCCCCATTCCACATTCGCCTTTGTCAAAAATTCCACTCCTTGCAGATTTCCAGTAAATTCCTTTATTTTCTAAAAATCTCCGCCAGGGAGGGGAGGATCCTCCCATTCACAATGATCACACCAATGATAATGAGAATTCCCCCGAAAGCGGCGAGGATCGATATCCTTTCCTGCAGGAGCAGGACGGCTGCCGCTAATGTTACAGCCGGCTCCAAATATAAAAACATTGAAACTCTGGATGCTTCCAATACTTCAAGCGACTTCCCCCAATACCAGTAGCCGACACCTGAAACGAAGATGCCGAGAAACAATAGATGGGCCCATTGTGACTGAGTCATATGGGGGAGAGCTTCCCATCCTCTGTTCCGGATCAAGAAGGGAGTGGTCAGGGTGAGGCCGGTCAGGCACATATAAAAGGTGACGACCAGTGACGTATACGGCAGGCTCAGGCTTTTTAACAGGATGGAGTATACCGCCCAGTTCAGGGTGCTCAGGATCATGAGGAAAATGCCGATGTTCAAGGCTGGGTGGAACGAATCACCGCTTCTTGCTGCGGTCACGAGCAGGACCCCGGTGATGGCGGCGGTCATGCCGGCTGCCCGTGCCAGTGTCATCCTTTCTTGCAGGAATAGAATCGAGAGGATGACTGTGAAGACCGGAGAGAAGGAAATGAGCCAGCCCGCCGAGGAGGCTTCGATGGTCAAAAGCGCTGTAGTCTGCAGAACTTGATGGATGAATACCCCTAGGACCCCGAGGACGATCAGATGGGGGATATGAGTGACAGATATGCGAAGCCGGCTGCGCTGCAGTGTGAGGAGCAAAAGCAGGAACAGCGCCCCGATGCCAAAGCGGAGGGCCAGCAGCGAATAGGGATCCAGCCTCCCAAGCGCTGCTTTCGTCGAAACAAAGGATACTCCCCAAAAGCTGATCGCCAACAAGGCATAAATAGAAGCCGTTACTCTGGATCTTGACATTCATAGACATTCCTCTCAGCAATAAAGTGGTTAGTCTATTTTATGCCTGTCCCGGTGGAAGATGAATGTGTTTTTGGTTTTTGAAAAGCACCCCGGGTTGGATGCCGAAAAAGGTTCATTATTTCGTAAAATATATCGGACAAAAAGCAAATTTCCACAATGACTTCCACTCTGCTCCTTAATATGTTATTTTATTAGCTCTCATGTACGGTAAGTTTCGGCAAAAACGGTATAATAAGCAGTGAATAGATACATGCGGCAGATACAGGAGGTACGCAGATGGATAATAATGATATTTTAATCAGAACAAGATATGCACTGGATATAAAGAATTCAGATATGGTGGAGATTTTTAAGCTTGGCGGGGTGGATGTGTCGAAGGATGAGGTTCTGAAGCTGCTGACGAAGACGAGGGACAGCTATGAGGATGAACCGGAAGAAAATGATGACCAGCTAAAGTGCAATAACAGGATGCTCGAGTCTTTCCTGAATGGGCTGATTACGTTTAAAAGGGGCAGACAAGAACCGAAGCCGGGGCAGAGTGAAGTACCGGCGCCTCCCGAGCGGACGGAGGGCCATATCAATAATATTCTGCTGAAGAAAATCAAGATTGCGCTCGCACTGACGAGTGAGGATATGCTTGATATTTTTGACAGAGCGGGAATCAGTGTGACCAAAGGGGAACTGGGTGCTTTACTGCGAAAAGAGGGCCATAAGAATTATAAGGAATGCGGCGATAAGTTCGCACGGAATTTCTTAAAGGGACTCGCCCTTACATACAGGGGCTAATGTGCGATGATCCATACTTATAATGGGGAGGCCGTGCATTATGAAGTGCAGTTCAAGAACCGGAAATCCTTTGGCATAACGGTTGATGGATACGGAGTTGTCACGATCCTGGCTCCGAAGGGAACTCCTGAGCAAGATATAAAAGGATTGCTCGAGGCGAATTGGGCACCCATACAGGAAAAGTTGAAGGAAATGAAGGACAGGCTTTCCGGGCCGCAGGAGAAATCCTATGACCCGGGTGAAGGTTTTCTTTATCTCGGCAAGTCTTATCCGATCGAGGTTGTTCATGATGCAGGGGCGGAGCAGGATCATGTGGTGTTTAATGGCAGTGTGCTGCACATCTATGTAAACCACCTCGAGGAGGAGCGGATCCGCCAGGCGCTGAAGCGGTTTTATTACCAGCAGTGCAAAGCCCTGGTGGAGGCCGGCATCCAGGCGCATCAGGGTTATTTCAAATCAAAGCCCCGGTCGGTCCGCATTACGGACAGCAAGACCACATGGGGAACCTGTGATTCCAAGCAGCAGCTGACCTTTAACTGGAAGCTTGCGATGGCACCCCGCTCTGTGATTGATTATGTAGTCGTCCACGAGATGTGCCATATGGTCCACCTGAACCATGACCGCTCCTTCTGGCGCCTTGTCGGCCGGATCATGCCTGATTATGAGAAAATGGAAGATTGGCTGGCCGCTTCGAGCTGGAGGATGACGGTGTAGTAGTATACTAAAATAGAATAAGAGAGCTTTTATTTAATTTAGATTAGATAATTGAAGCGGTTGTAAATAAAAGGACCACATACTTTAGAATATGTCTAATATGGATGGTCCTTTTATTTATTTTCTTCTTCAACTCCCTCAGTTTAATTCGATTTTCTTCCGAATGCTCGCTTATTCGCAGGATTTCATACACCAAGGATATCATCCATTGGCTGTAGGAAGTAAATTGAGGACATTTAGCTACGTGGAGGCATGGTTAAATAAAGGAGTAAGTTTCATTCTCCACATTCTACCATATAATGTACATCTCCACGCCGCCCCTGGAGGCTTTCCCTCCCATGTCTCAACGGGTCAATGCCCTCTCATTCCTTCGTTATGCCTATCCAAGGGGTGGAGGCCAGTTATGCTAACGCAATGGGTCAGAGCCCTTTTGTTGAAGAAACCTGGTACTCCGTACATATTTGAAATCCTACGAATAAGCCAACACTCGATCTAAAGCTTCTCTACGAAACCGATTAAATGGGTTAAACTACGCTGCCAACTCCGTTATCGGTTGGACTTTCTTGGCACAATACGTTTCGTTTTTACGTGCTAATCCTACAAATATGCGTGCTAACTTGCCAACTAACTTCATGATGGATTTCATCTTTTTCATTTTCTTCACTTTAACATTGTTGGAGTGGATGGCCTTAAATTCTGGGTTGTTCATCACTAAGCTCATTGTGGCTAAATAAAGGAAACGCCTAAGCCTTGATCTTCCACGCTTGGAAATGACAATTCGCCCTTTCCACTTCCCAGAACTAGCTTCAGCGAGATGGAGTCCTGCATGGCGAAGTAAAGAATTGCCGTGTGAAAAACCACTTAAATCTCCTGCTTCCCCTAAAATACCAGCTAACGAAATTTCACTAATTCCCTTTATCATAAGCAACTTATCTGCGAATGGAATTTTAGGCAGTTCATCCTTAATTGCTAGTTCCACTCTTTCAAGTTGTTGAACCGCAAGGTCATACTCTTCGAGTAATTGTTCAAGATGAAATTTGTAAGCCTCTATTGCTTGTCTTGTACCAACAGATTTCCTGGCTACATTGAGCAGTAAATAGGCTTTCTTTAACCCAGGCTGTCTCTTCATGAGTGACTTCCAACCGGACACTATCTCTTCTGGCTTCATGGAACTCAGTTCCATCGGGGATGGGAAAAGCCGTAGTGTGGCAATCGCACCTTTAGCAGTGATGTCTTTAAATACTTGCCTAAGCTCAGGGAAAACTATATCCACCCAGCGATTTAATTGATTAACAGAGCTGACTAGTCTTTTAACAATGACATCCCGGTTGGACATTAGAACCCTAAGTTTTTCAAACGACTCAGAGGTATTCCTTACAAAGGCATAGTAACCGTTCTTCACCATATCGGCTATTACAAGAGCGTCTTTCTTATCACTTTTAGATTGGGTATTATCACGGTTTTCTTTATTTCTTTTCACCAGGTGAGGATTAACAGTTACTACCTCAATATCTTGTTTTATTAGCCATTTCGAAAGGTTGATCCAGTAATGACCTGTGGGTTCCATCCCGACAATAGCTGCCTCTAACTTATGTATTCTCTTAAGATTTTTCAACCAGTTTAATAGGGTCGAAAAACCGTCTTCATTGTTTGAGAAAGTGATTGGATCTCCTACAACAATCCCGCGGAAATTGACAGCCCTTGCAACGTGAAACTGTTGTGCAATATCAATTCCGACAACGAGATGCTTATCAGTAATTCTTTCAATTAGTTGATTTTGTTTGTCCTGCATTTTAAACTTCATAGTAAGGGTTCCTCCTAAGGTTTTGAGTTAGAGTCGTGTCTTACTCATATCTTACTGAGGAGCCCTATTTTTTTCAAAGTTGAAAAATAACGATCTACAGGAATGCTAACGCACCCGTTAGTAAAAAACTCGGATGGATACGCTTATTACTGCGCAGTATACACGTACTATTGGGCAAATCAATTTAAATAGGGAAGTAGGTCCTGAAGCGGGATCTTTATATAGTTTGACAGACCGCCATCTTCTTCTTGAACATACAGTCTAACGTCTAAGCCTTCTATACGGTCTACAATTGTGTAACAATCTTTATATTTAATTTCTGTACCGTAAAGAATAAGCTTCATATCCTCCAACTCTTTGTGCCTGCTTAATATATCTTTGGCTAAAGCTAATTTTGATTTTTCTGTCATAAATTATTCTCCTTCTTCTACCTCGCAGTATGAGTCTACTATCTCCATAAAAAGCTCCCAGCATAAAACCATCTATATTTAACTAACGCACCCGTTAGCCAACCATGAATCGCACAGATCAGCGATTCACCACAGAGAATGAAAATAAGGCTGTGCAGAATATACTTTTTAATGATGGAATAGAAGGTCTTTAACCTATGGTGCCTTAGAGACCATCATTAGTCTGACGCGGGCTGCCACATTGTACCACCGACTGTCGCCTCCTTGATGGGCAGCATTCATGGGAGGTTAATCCTAATTCTGGTTGTTGTTCCAGCAGCACTTATTTTTACTCCAACGAGAAGGGCCTGAATTCAAGCCATGTGGAGTTAAGAAGCAGAATACTCATTCTTACCTGCCATTTGTCAAAATAGCTGTTCAACAAAAAGGTGCCTTCCTCCTTTCTGGAAACGCACCCTTTATCAATCAAATTTAACACCTTGTTTTTAAAATTTAATTATTTCGCCCAGGCTTGTAGTAATATGGATCATTTTTATGGTCTTTGATATCATTATTATCTATAAATAAGCTCCCATCTTCTAAAAAAGTTGCTAATATGATGTTCTGAACTTCGTTACCTGTTTTGTCAAGTTCTTTCATTAACCAACTTTGGTCTAATTGCAGATACTTTAAATTATGATAAACAATTTGACCGTCCATAATGAGCGGAATAGGAACATATTCTTTCTTTACAGGTAATTTTAAATCGTTGGGTTGAATTGGCCGATATTCCGACTTGGGGATAACACTAATACTGCCTGTTTCCTCCATCACAGCCA
The DNA here is from genome assembly GCF_046237605.1 of Paraperibacillus marinus. Classification (GTDB taxonomy): domain Bacteria; phylum Bacillota; class Bacilli; order Bacillales; family DSM-1321; genus Paraperibacillus; species Paraperibacillus marinus. The sequence goes on from NZ_CP143542.1 coordinate 552,633, forward strand.
AGGCAATACTTTGAATATCAGTGTATCCCTTAACTCTTAATTGTGACAATAATTGATTCATCGGCATACGAACCTTTTTCAACCCTGTCTTATAAATATCACCATTTTGAATTAATACCGTAGGACTCTCATATAAAATCCACCTTAATTTATTGTGGGTGGATAAATGTATAAAAGTTTTATACAAAATGACTATTATACCCCCGTAAGTAAAAGCCTTTCCCACATTATTAACCTCAACAGGCATGCTGATGATATTGGTAAGAACATACGTATACAATAAATCAAAAGAATGCATTTCACTTACTGCTTTTTTTCCAGTAATCCTTAAAAATAAATATCCTACCACAAAAACCAAGAATGGACGGTAAAATGTTTCCACCTTCATCTCCCCTGAACCAGAATTATGTTTAGTATTTGGAGATTCATTCATGTCTAGTCCACGGAAAAAATTTATTAAAAAGCTATGGATCGATAAACGTTCCGCCCTTTAATGGAGACGCAGGAATTCCCCATAGGTAAGCACGTTTTGAGTAAACGAATAAACATAACAGTCATGGACTTCTAAAGACCCATTTAAACCGGGATTGTCTATGTCGTCCTTAATTTGATTCCAGTACGCTGCCTGGTTGGAGGTTTTATATACGTGCAGAAGCGCCTGTAACAAACTAAGAATTCCCCTACAGAAAAACAGTAAAAAACTACAGGTCTGACGCGGGCGAGTACGGTGTACCACCGACTATCGCACTTGATGGGCAGCACTCATGGTAGATTAATCCTAATTCCGGTTGTTGCTCCAGCTGCACTTATTATTACTCCAACGAGAAGGGCCAGAATTCAAGCCATGTACCACCAATTTTAAATCTAACTTTTATGTGGCCCAGCCTCTTTTTAAAAACTGGTTTTTCTGGGTCTATTTTTGTATGCTTTTTTAATTTATATAAAAAAAATCTTGGAATTATTGCTTTATAATGATAAATAGAAAGGCGTGGAAATATGTGAAATTTTTAATCAGTAGTCTTATTATACTTTTAGTTGGAGGTACTATTTATACGGTTAACAAAAAAAATAATCCAAATGACAACGAAGAAGCACCATTTGCAGCTGGAATGAATTTTGATCCTGAAGATGTAGAACCTTTTTTAAAACATTTATCATCCACAGTATTGGATTCAGGTTTTAGTCAAGATGAAATCAATTCTATTACATCTGAAATTGACACAATGAAACACAATGAAGTTAAAGAAATAGGAAGTTTTGATGTTATTTATAAAGGTAAAGCAACAAAAATTCGAATTGAAGCCGAAGTTCATATTGAAGATGTTGATAAAGAAGTTGTTCTTTATATGTACAGCATTCAAGAACTGGTTGACATCATAGATGAAGAAATGCTGAATTTTGCAGACGAAAGGGATATATAAGTAAAAAGAGATGTTGTAATTAACATCTCTTTCTTTAACTAATCTGCTTCATTAGTGTAACAACAAAAAAAGAGCCGCCGAACAGCCAAACGATCTTCAACTAAAGTAACCGTTATTTTAAGGTTTAATATTAAAAAAAAATCAATGGATAACTTCTCAAACTTCAATTTTACTAATAAGTAGTTAAGAGTTAGTATAAAGAAAAAACAGGAAGATATTCGGAGGTGGGTGAGTTTTGAAACGTATACACTATAGTTGGTTCATTCTTTCTATTACATTTTTATCCATTCTTGTTGCTGGAATTGTCATGTCGTCATCAGGTGTTTTCATTGATCCCTTAGAAAAGGAATTTGGCTGGGATCGAACTAGAATTGCACTTGCTTTTGCAATTAGTCTTTTTTTATATGGTATATCAGGACCATTCATGGCAGCCTTATTAGAAGTAATTGGCTTAAAAAAAATGATGGTAGTTTCAATGGCAACTTTACTGACAGGTATCATACTTACTTTAATTATGAACCAGGCATGGCAGATGATCATTATTTGGGGCGTTATTATTGGACTGGGGGCAAGTCTTTTTTTAACGGTTGTAAGTCCATACGTTGCGAATCATTGGTTTGAGAAAAGAAGAGGACTAGCAGTAGGAATACTAACGGCAAGTACAGCGACAGGTCAGTTAATTCTACTTCCTGTTTTAGCGGCTATAATCGATAATTATTCATGGCGTTGGGCGATTGTTTTATTTTTGATAATTAGTGCCATTATGCTTACTATAATCCTTTTATTTATGAAAAACACACCAAAGGATGTTGGAATTCTTCCATATGGACTTGAAAAAGAAATACCCGAGAGTAATATAGGAGAAAAGGAAAACCCTATTGTCTTAGCCTTCAATGGCTTATTAGAAGCTGTAAAAGTAAAAGAATTTTGGTTATTAGCTGGCAGCTTCTTTATTTGTGGACTTTCAACGAGCGGTTTAATTGGTACTCATTTTGTTTCTTACTGTATAAGTTTTGGAATACCTTTAGTTACAGCGGCTTCGTTTCTTTCGTTTATGGGAATTTTTAATCTAGTGGGAACAACCCTATCTGGCTGGCTGTCAGATCGTTTCGATAATCGATGGCTTTTATTTTGGTACTATGGTTTAAGAGGTGCTTCTCTTGTATTACTCCCTTATGCATTGAATGAAGGTTCAATTACTATGTTAATTATCTTTACTGTGTTTTATGGATTAGATTGGATTGCAACTGTTCCACCTACTATTAGTATCTCAAGACAAATCTTTGGGAGTAATAAAAGTGGAATAGTTTACGGTTGGATTTTCGCATCTCATCAGGCAGGTGCTGCAGTAGCTGCTTTTGGGGGAGGTTTAATCTATAAATTTTTCAATACTTACACTTGGGCGTTCTTTTTGGCAGGAGTCTTCTGTTTATTGGCAAGTCTTTTTGTAATTATTATAAAAAAATCTATTTCATTTCCATCCAAATCCCTTAAAGACACACCGATATGAGAACTGTAATGAGGTTCGAGGCATTGTTCTTTTCTCTTTTTTGGCATATAAGGAAAGTGTTTAGGGTTATTGTCATTTCTGCCGAAGTATATTTTCAAGAGTGTAGGAGTTTTGCAGAAAAAGATGCTGAAAATTTTCCTCTACCTCTTTTGCAATGTTGGCAGCTTATTTTTCCAAGTCCCATATTCGTTCTATGAGGCGTTTTTATGACAAAATAACATTCATTATACTGAGCACTTAAAAAGCAAACAGAATAAGTAAATAATTTGTTGTTGTATAGATGCTTGTCTAATCATAAAATCTAAAACTGAATAATCTAATACATAATATTCAGGAGGTGATTATATGTTTAACGAACTGGGTCGTGGTGAAGTCGGCCGTTTCAATCTTCGTCGCAGGTTCCGTAAACACTTCAATCGTTTTCAACTTCGTCGCAACCTCCGTAAACTCCGCCTTCCGTCATGAGCACCACGGTTTCCATCACTTCTCTTTCCTGTATCAAGATGTGTTGCAGGTACCGTACAAGACGATTGCAATTTAACCAAGTAAAAGGAACGCGGTTCAACTATGCTGTTCCCTTTAACACCGAAAAGGCTGACATAGCAGCCTTTTTTTGTTTAATCCTTCCTCTTTTTCTTGACCATGGAGCATGTCTTCTTAAATATTGTTTTTTTACAAATCGAAAACTTACATTAATGCTGATCATTACGGTTCTTTTTATCTTCAAATCAATGGAAAAGCCTGCCGATACACCGGCAGGATCTTCACCTAACGCACCCGTTAGCTTAATAAGATTTACTCCCAATTTAATAAAACCTGAAAAAGTTCACAGCTCTAGAAGCTGCCCTAATAACTTCAGGGTCATAAAAAGAAAAGAACCGCCGCAGCGATCCTTTGATGTTCTATTTGCTGTTTAGTAATACGAGTCACCTATGATTATGATGCACTGCTTAAACTACTTTTTAACTAATTTACCTATTATAGAGGCACCAATTACCTAATATCCTGTAAAGCTTGTTGAAGTGTGGCATAAGTTTTAATACTCGAAAAATTGATGCCTGATTTGATAATTCTTGATACTAAATCCGTTCTAATCCCTGTAAATACCGCATTGATTCCTAGCAGCCTAAGAATATCATATATGGTAAAGATTCGAGCCGAAATTTCGGTATCGATAGAGGCAATGGATGAGAAGTCAATAATAACGCACTCAATTTTCAACTCAGTGATTCTGGGTATGACTCTATTCATAATAAACTCACTTTTTTCTACATCAATATCTCCAATTATCGGGAGAACCGCAATGCCATTTTGTATAGGGATTATGGGTGAAGATAGTTCTATGATCTTCTGGTTCTGCTTTTCTTCGGTTTCCTTTGTTAATCTTTCTCGCTTAAATATAGTTTCAGTAATACTTATATCAAGTAAAAAACTTAATCTACTGGTAACAGTGATAACTTCCTCAGTAGTTAGTCCATGGTCCATGCATAATTGTGATAAAATTTTAATTAATAGCTGTCTAGTATCCGCATAGGGTTTTATAAGACTTGATAATTCCTTTAGATATTGAGCATCTTCCGGAGTTTCCTGTTTGATGAGCCATTCAATGAATCTGGGTTCAACCTCTTCATTCGAAAATTTAAGCGTACTCCCGAAAAATTTAAGAAATTCAGCATTAGTATCAATTGATTTATCTATTATTTCTTGTGGTAATGTTATTTCTATCTTACTCACATTATAATTAACAATTTCCCTGCTTATTGATTCAGCATTCTTACTTAAAAATTGTGCAAATTCTTCAATTGTATTTACCTTTTCAGAACCCATAGAGCCATACTCCTAAATATCTATTTTCTTTAAGTATATTGGTTGCAAGCACACTTGTCTATCAACGATAAACAACAGAAAAAAATAACTGCGGTTAACGGCTTGGCAGGCAGATAATGCATGATGATTGTATAATCTACGCCCATTCTTAACGGGAATTTAAGGCAAGATTTCTACAATAAATACTACTAAGGAAGGCTGCTTTAGCAGCCTCTATTATTTTCAACTAACGCATCCGTTTGTTTAAGTGTAATCCTTCACATTCTCTTTTATACCTCATTATAACTCCAAGTCCTATTCATTGTTGTTCCAGAATCCATTGCAAAACAAAAAGATGCCTTTTCATTCAAGAAAAGCGCCAGATTGTGGAAGTTGAAAAATTGTTTTAAAATATAATATAAGTCGATTAATTCATATAAGGTGCAGCTCAAAAAATCAAAATTTGTAGACTGGAGAAGTAATGTGCAATTGATACAACAACTAAAAAATAAAAAGAAATATCTATCTATACTCTTAAGCGTTTATGTGGCTTTATTGGTATACTTTATGTTTTTCGGATTTGGACGTCCGAAGCTTGTTGGGCTCCAAGAATATCGATATTCTTTAATACCTCTTCGAATTCCCTTGTGGTTTCCTAAACAATTTTCAATAGATATTATTAAACTCTGGGTCTTTGCTCTTGGTAATCTTCTAGCATTTATTCCGTTTGGTATACTTGTGCCGATAGTATTTGAACATTCCTTTAAAACATATTTTAAGTTTATTACCTTGTTTGTGTCTCTTATTCTATGTATGGAAATTGTTCAACTAGTAACTTATTTAGGAAGCTTTGATATTGAGGATATTATTATAAATACAATGGGTGCTACAATTGGCTTTTGTTCATATAAAATAAGCGAACGTATGAATACTTCGAAAAAGTATTGGGTTTCTATGGGATTGTCCATTGTGGGGTTAACTTTGCTGATGTTCCTCACTGCGTGGGTATTTAACAATACAATCACACCGCATCTTGAAAAGACATTTGGACTGTGAATAGCTTAAAAGCTCATTTATCATGAAGAGAAGTTTATGAACGGCTCCTTAATATGTTGAAGTAAAGCACAATTTCTAATCGCCTAAATCTACTAAAGGATCTATATTTTAGTTAAACAAATAAAAAAATTCCCCTGAATTATTTACTAAAAGGGGAATCATAATTAGCTATAACTTGTCTTAGAAAGTTGATGTCCTTCCGAATCATTTCTTTATAGCGTGGAAGTGAACACCTTTGTAAATCCATCAGAAGCCTTCCAAGTTCTCTCTTCAATAAAAATTGTTCTAAGTCATGCATTCAAGTCCCCTCTCAGATGTCATTTAATAAATTCTTTTTACCCTCTTCAATTTACCTTGGAAACACTTTAAAGAGATTAATTTACTAATTCACTTCCCAATTTATCCCTATTTATAACTTAAAATTCTCTTGCATTCCTTAACTAACTCACCCGTTACTTTAAGTATATTTTTTTTCGAAGTTGGTATAAGTTGATGTTATTTGAATGTACAGAGTATTTGTACTGTGTTGCGAATGACATTTTTTTATTGTTTTTTCAAACACATACCCTATGGGTGATCAATCAATTGAGCCTATTTAGCAGAGTAAAAATTTTACTGCCCAAATAGGACAAGATTATTGCTAAATCTTTCAACCGTCATGCGGAAGCAGCGGGACAGGTGAGCCCCCCGCAGGCAAAGCCGAGGAGACTCTCCGCCTGTCCCGTGCAGGTAGAGTGCCTGCAGCGTAAATCCACTTTTTTGTTCAATAGACATAATGTATGCGAAAACAGCTAGAAACGTTTGAATGGGCACTGTCTATCCAGGCGTTTTTTTAATTCGAAATAGTTCTCATGTTAAGCCCGCTTCCTCTTTTTTGAAAATTTAAACTTTACATCTCTCCCCTTTTCCCCTAAAAAATAGCAATATTATACCGATATAAGATATGTAAATGACTAATGTAATAGAAAAAGGAAAATCCATTGAAAAATGGGGACGCAGCCAGTTACCGATGAAGAAAAGGGACGAATCGGTAATCGATTGGTCCCTTTTTATGTCAAGCAACAAAGGAGAATAATAGATGTCTGTATTTAGAACTGATTCAGCCCATAAAGCCTTCATCATCACACTTGGCGGTTTCGCGGGGAGTGATAAGGCTTCGAACTTCGTGGAAAACCTGAAGAGTGAGGTTTCGAAAATCGATGTGAAAAACTATACCCTGATTGTGAACTCTTCGGAACTCAGAACCTTTAAGCCTGAGATTCTTCCGGTGCTTGAGACAAGCTATGGCCTGTATATGAGCCTTGGCTTTAAGCGGGTTCTGATGGTGAAGCCGCAAAGGGTTACGCCCCGGCTCCAGCTCAGGAGGATTGCAAAAAAGGTTCATTTCACCGGTGAGTTCATTGATGACCTTCAGTCAGGTCTATTGATGAGCGGGGGGTAATAGAGGTGGAAAAAATGCCAGTCAGTATTGCGATCAAGGAAGTATCTGTCTATCGCCCTCAGAAAGTCGTGAATAATGACTATTACCGGAAGCATTTTGCAGAGCAGGGCAAGGATATCGAGAACCTGCTCGAGGCGCTCGGCCGGGAGGACCGGTATGTCGCCGATTATGAAAATGAGACTTCCTTATCCATGGCCGTCGAAGCTGCCCGGGATGTGCTTGAAAAAAGCGGCCTTGAGGGCCGGGATTTAGATTTGATTGTGTTCGTATCGGGTACACCGGAGTATTTCTGGCCTCCGAATGCCGTTGCCGTCCATAAGGCGATCAGCGGCAAGGAGGAGGCTGCCGCTTATGACATGAATGCTGCCTGTGTAGGGATGGTCGCAGCTGTTGAGCAGGTGAGCCGCAATATGTCGGCCAATCCGCGGATCAAGCATGCGCTTATCGTCGGTTCCGAGCAGATGCACCGCTATGCGCGGCAGGATGAACCAGTGACATATGCAAGCTTCGGAGACGGAGCGGCAGCTGTTATCCTCGAAAGGACAGCAGTGGAGGCTGCCGGCTTTATTGATGCTGTTTACAAAACGAATACCGATGCTATTGAGAAAATCGTTTTTCCTGCGTGTGGTGTGTCGAAAATGTACGACATCCGGACCCCTCATGCTGAGAAGCTGATTCAGTGGGAGAATGTCAGGAATGACAGAGCCTTTTTGTCTACCCTAGAGCTGATTGAAAAGGTGCTGGACCGAAATGGGGTTAGCACTTCGGATGTTCAGGTTTTCTGTTTTTCCCAGCTGTCCCGGAAGAATATCCTGAAAATCCAGGAAACGATGGGCGAAAGAGCTGAAAAATTCCCGGTTGTCGGAACGGAGTATGGCTACACAGGTGCGGCAAGTCCGTTCATGGCTCTCGAGCATACGCTCGCAAAAGGCCAGGTGAAGCGCGGAGATTATATTGTATTCTGGTCAATCGGGGCAGGCTCTGTTGCCTGTGCCATGTTATTCAAATATTAAAGGAGCATAACTGTGAAAACAAAAAAACGAATTGAACTGGGAATCCTTATCCCTTCTGTCATTATCGGAGCGGCTGTCTTACTGAGTTTGCTCTCAGGGAACGCGGGGATCGAACGCGCTGCTGCAGCTGCCGGGGGGACTGTCTTCATCCTTGGAGGGATATGGGCAAGCTTCTCAGTAGCAGCGAGACTAAATAAGGTAAATGACTATACCTCTGCATTAGGGGAGGGGGACTTCACCGCAATCGAATCCATTCAGGATAAAAATGGGATGCTCATCCCGCTTCAAAATGCGGCCGGGCAAATCAGGAGCATTGTGGAGGAATTAAAGGGCGGCATATCCTCTGTGGATGTGAACTCTGATGAACTGTCTGCCACGATGACAGAGCTCATCTACATTATGGAAGAGCTGAAGGAAACGACAAATGAAATGTCACAGGGAACGATGGAACTGAGTGCGGCTACCCAGCAGATCGGTGCTTCAGCAGAGGATATTGAATTTTCGACCAAGAAGCTTGCTGAAAAAGCAAATGAAGGCCTTTTGACGGCAGAAGAAATCATTCAAAGAGCTAACCTTGTCAGGGAGGATGCCAAAAATTCTGCTGCTTCTTCCCAGCAGATTTATACCGAAAAGGCGGAAAATATCCGGAAGTCTATTCTGGAGGCGAAGGTTGTGGAGGAAATCAAGCTGCTTGCAGATGTGATCGGAAGTATCTCCGAGCAGACCAACCTCCTTGCGCTGAATGCCTCCATTGAAGCCGCGCGGGCAGGCGACGCAGGCAGGGGCTTTGCGGTGGTGGCCGAAGAAATCCGGAAGCTTGCCGAGCAGTCTTCCAAGTCGGTCGATAACATCCGCACCGTGACTAATCAGGTGCAGCAGGCATTCACCGCTCTTACGAATCATTCGGAAGACATTCTGAATTATATCGATACCAAGGTGAATCCGGATTACGAGAAGCTGATCGAGATTGGCGAGCGTTATGAGAAGGATGCGGAATTCATTAATGAAATGTCCCGTGAAATCGCCAAGTCTTCTGGTGAAATGGCAAGTGCCATTACCGAGGTAAACATGGCCATCCAGAATGTATCCGCAACAAGCCAGCAGTCTGCATCTGGTACAGAAGAAATCCTGCATAATATTTCCGAAGTATCCCTGGCCATCCAGGAAACGTCGGAACTCGTGGATCTGCAGCGCGAATTGACACAGACAATCAGCGGGAAGCTTGATAAGCAGTTCCGCTAATAGGCATCTATCATAGAAACAGCATCCAAATGGGTGCTGTTTTTTCTAACAATTGGAAAAGTTACCCTTGTTATACGAGGGGCATTGTTATACAATGCAATTAGAAATTATTGGGGGTTTTTACATGGATAGGGAATTAATGAAAGGGAGCATTGATATTCTTTTGCTCTCGCTGCTTGCGGAAAAGGACTGTTATGGATATGAAATGACCAAAAAGCTGCGATCGTTAAGCGATGAAGCCTATAACATGAATGAAGGAACGCTGTATCCAGCCTTGAAGAGGCTTGAGGGCAAAGGCACTGTCACGTCCTATTGGAGCCAGGAGCTTGAAGGAAGCAGAAGGAAGTATTATTCAATCACAGACACTGGGCGGACGGTGCTTGACGAAAAGCTGAGGAACTGGAAACAGATCGGCCGGCTGATTGACAGGGCTGCGGAGGGGCTGTCATGAATAGGGAGATCGAGAGCTACCTGGATGCCGTTGTTTCCGGCCTGAATATGAGTGAAGATGAGAAGACGGAATTCAGGGAAGAGCTTTCCGTCCATCTTGAGGACCATATCAGCGAGCTGCTGGTTAAAGGGTTTTCGGAAGAGGAAGCCGTGAGAACCGCCCTTTCGTCCTTTGGAAATGAAAAGAAGCTGAACAGGGAGCTGAAGAAAACTCTGTTTCCCTTTTATAAACTGATCCGCTATGCCTGGTGCGTTGCCTTAGTCACAGGGTTTCTGTGCCTGTTGTCCTATTCGGCAATGGAATATTATGAACCGCGGAATGATAACTCCCTGCCGGCTGAGTCGGTGATCACCGGGATGTTCATCATCGCCATCCTGTCAGGGATCGCTGAGGTGCTATTTGAAGCCCTGCAGGCTGAGTACAAATCAAAATGGCTGACCAATCCATTGTCGTTCTTCCTGATCCCAGCCTTTCTGATCGGCTGCCTGACATCCATTTCACTGGTGCAGGAACCAGAGAAGTATCAGGATGGATTATGGCTGGATCTGTATGCGATTCCTCTTGGGGCCATCGCCCATCTCACAGGCAGACAGCTCTTTTCACTCGTTTTTATGCGCAGAAAAAAATTGGCATCGAAGAAGAATGCCAAATAAACAAAGGGGAATTTTATGAAAAAGAAACGGACACTGGGAAGCTTGATTATCGCCATTTCCCTGCTCCTTGCGGCCTCCATCGCCCTTGGTTTTTCAGGACAGGGTGATGAGTATAGATTTTTTGTCGGGCTTGGAGAGAAATTCGATATATCGCCGGATGACAAAAACCTGCTGTTTTCCTATTATTCCGGCGGAGATGAAGCGATCTATGAATCAGACACTGACGGCAAAAAGGTCAGGAAGCTTGTAGATTCGGAGGATGATAGACTCCGGGCGCCCAAATACAGCCATGATGGAAAACATTTTTTATTCCTGGCAGCTGATTCTGAGGGAATTCAGTCCCTGCACATGGCAGGCCGTGATGGAAACGGAGAAAAGGTGTTGACAGACAAGGACACACATGTATCACAGGCCATTTTCTCAGCTGATGGAAATTCCATATACTATACAGCCATTGCTGCCGAGGATTTTAAGAAGGCAGAGGGGGAAACGAAGGAAGGACTTGATTTGTATTCCATCGGCATCGATGGAAAAGGGAAAAAGCAATTAACCGACCGGGATTACTTCAGTATGAATACTCTGGCCCTTTCAGAGGATGGAAAAGAACTGTATTACAGCCTGTACAATGGCTCCCGGGAAACGATAACCGCTTATTCGATTGAAAGGGGCACCGAGAAGTCTGCGGAGGGTTCGGCCAAATTGCCTGCAGAGTCATTTGCAATCCAGGTTTCGCCTGACAATTCACAGATCGCTTATACGACCATCAGCGAGGAATCGCGGAACAGCTCCCTGTATGAATATGAACTGCATATACTGGATAAGGAGACTGGCGAAACAGAGAGAATGACAAATCTTAGGAAGTCGGTCACATCGCCGCTGTTCTTTCATAATGGCAGCAGGATCGCTTTTCTGGAGTATGAAAACTGGTCGGCCACACCTGAGAAATACAAGTTCTATATACAGGATATAGACAGCAAAAAGCTTGAATCAATCTCGTTCAGTGTGCCGTCTGGCAAACCGTTCAACGGCGTCCTGTATATGATGTCGAGTCTTGTGGACGGCCGGGCTTTGACGATTCTTTACACGATACTCCTATGTCTGACAGCTACGTATTGCTCCTTCTTCTATCCACATAGAAGATACCTGCCGGCTAAAGCTGGCCTGGCGCTTGCCGTCGCCGGGATCGCAGTATCCATTGGTGCAGCCGTTACAGGAAATCCATGGATGGGAATCGCCCTTGGAATGCTCGGTGCAGCCCTTCTCGGCGCTTCTGTTGTCGCCTTTTTATACACCTTTATCCTCACACGGTGGAGAAGGCCGGGTTATTAAAAGGTACGGTAAGGCTATTCGCTGTAAGACGCGGATGGCTTTTTTCGTGCAGGATTCAGCAGGAGAGCACCGGACGCATGGAGAATCATAAAGGAGACGCCTGCTGCAGCTAGCAGGCAATTGCTAAGTTTTATAGGTTCAGTCATCCAGGGAGATCAAAAAAATTTTTTTCCAGGGAGGAACTGTAATGCCGACAGCAAAAATGGTGTCAAGGGTAGAGGGAAGCCATATCATTCTGGAGCGAGAATTTGATGCTCCGAGGGAGCTTGTATTCAATGCGTTTACAGAGGAAGAACATCTGAAGCATTGGTGGGGCCCGCGCGGCTGGGAGCTCACCGTGTGTAACATTGACTTCCGTGAAGGAGGCAGCTGGCATTACTGCATGAAGTGCATGGATAAGAATCAGGGCGACTTTTACGGAATGGAATCCTGGGGCAAGGCGGTTTATGAGGAAATTGTAGATGGAGAAAAGATCGTGTATATCGATTATTTTTCCGATGCAGAAGGAAATGAGGCCGAAGGGATGCCGTCCACAAGGAGCATCCTGACCTTTGAAGAACAGGACAGCAGGACCAAAGTCGTAAACCGGGCCGAATACAGCACAGCGGAAGAGCTTCAGAAGGTTCTCGATATGGGCATGGAGCAGGGCATTACCGAAACTTGGGACCGGCTGGCTGAATATGTGGTGTCGAAAAAGTGAAAAAAAGTTTGAAGAAATGGCCTCCAGGTTTATCTTGGGAGGCCTTTCTATTTTCGTTAAATGAAATCAATTAGTAAGCATACATTAGTTAGCTGTTTTTTATCCTTTGCCTGCTAAAAATGGGCTCATCAAACGGAAAGTATATTTGACAAAACCGAGTAATCGGTAATACTATATACTAGTAATAAGTAATACTAAGTATTTTCGGCACATATTATTCTCTGTTACAAAATTTGAATCAATGGAGGGCACGAGTTGGATAACATTACAGAAATGTTGAAAGGGGTGCTTGAGGGCTGCGTTCTTGAAATTATAAGCCGCGGTGAAACCTACGGTTATGACATCACACAGCAGTTGAGAAAACTTGGTTTTACGGATGTAGTTGAAGGCACAGTATATACAATTACCATGCGGCTTGAGAAAAACAATTTTGTCGACTTTGAAAGAAAGCCATCCACTATGGGCCCGCCAAGGAAATTCTATAAACTCAACACAGCTGGTAAAGAGCAGCTTGAAGCTTTTTGGAAAAAGTGGGACTTTGTCTCAAGTAAGATTAACGAACTTAGAATGAAAAAATAAATCAAAAGGAGAGGCAAAATGAATATTTTTGAAAAAATTCTTGGAAGTATGGATGAAAAGAGAGAATGGAGGAAGATGGAGGAACGTGCAAATACGCTTCCAAGTGAATATCGCGGAGCATACAAAGCCATCCAGAAATATATGTGGACTGCTGGAGGCGGACTCACCGACTGGAAGGATATCAGCCGTATATATAGTGGGCTTCTTGATCTTTTTGAAGAAGGTGCAGCGGAAGGAAAAAAAGTTACTGACCTCACGGGTAAGGACGTGGCAGCATTCTGTGACGACCTCGTGAAAGATGAGCCAACATGGAAGGATAAATACCGAAAGAAGTTGAACGATACGATCGGCCGAGGCTAACCCTTCTGCAAAAAATTTCGTTCTTTGGGTTGAGATGATCAGGAAAGAATGAAACCTGGGGTTCACTCTAGAGTCCTTGGTTTTACTAAGAATATGCTTAAAGCTTATTTATACAAAAAAACTTTCAAGCTGTCATCCCTATCAACCGTGGCGAGCAGCACCTTTTCTACTTCCGTTCCATACTTTCCCTTAAGGTTCATTATCACCCAGTCTGTATCCTTCTGGATTTCTCTAAGCACATTTGGATTGATGCTGCCTTCTTTGATAAGGGTCCTGGGCAGAAAAAAGGGCTCAGTTTTGATTCCGGAAAGAGCGGGTGTGAGCGGTTCGTACTGGGGATCCAGGAAGACCGAGAGCTTTCCATCCGCTTCCCATGTTGCCAGGGCAACCTTTTTCACATCAGCAACCTTATCCTCACGCAGTTCCTCCATCAGAACATCGATGGTGATCCGGGCCTTCTTCAATCCTTCATACAAAATCCGGCCGTCTTTGACGACAGTGACCGGCTTATGATTGACCAGATTCCTGAACCAGGGCCATTTCAAGATCAGGAGAATGCCAGTCAAATACAGAGCCACCAGGACAATGGTAGTGGTAACCGAACCCTTTAAGCCCAGATGCTGATCGGACAGCGGGTGGGCGATAATGTTCCCGATAACGAGGGCGATGACAAAATCGAGGAGCCTCAGCTGGGAAATCGTACGCTGTCCCAATATCCGGGCAACCAGCACTAAAAAAATGAAGGAAACCACTGCCCGCAGGATCCATTCTATCGTCGTCAGGGCTTCCTGGTCTTGATAAAAATCCAGCACGTAACACATCCTCCTACTTGAACGATTCACTATGCTTAGTCTGCCTTCCCCGGTATATAATGATGCATGAGGGGGACTGGCCCCATTTCCCGGAAATGGGGCCAGTCCCCCTGCAGCTCTCTGCCGTACAAAAGCGGTATAATTAAAATGGCAGGAGAAGACATTTTATAGTGTCTGCCCTGTGTATTTGGGGAAAAGTAAATCATAAGCCAAAATATAAAGGAGCCTTCCCATGACGATACAAGCAGGATGGAACCTGGAAAATACGTATTTGAATCTTCCAAAGACCTTTTATACCAAGCAGAATCCACAGCCGGTTGAGGATCCCGGCCTGGTGATTCTGAACGGAAAGCTGGCAGAGTCGCTTGGATTGGATACAGATGTCCTTCAGAGGGAGGAAGCTGTCCATGTTTTAGCCGGTAATGCAGTTCCGGAGGGAGCGGAGCCGCTTGCCCAGGCATATGCAGGGCATCAATTCGGACACTTCACCATGCTCGGGGACGGCCGCGCTGTGCTGATTGGGGAACAGGTGGGCCCGTCCGGCGACCGGTATGATATCCAGCTGAAGGGACCTGGACGGACGCCGTATTCCCGCGGCGGTGACGGCAGGGCGGCACTCGGGCCGATGCTGCGCGAATATATCATCAGTGAAGCGATGCATGCACTCGGCATCCCGACCACCCGAAGCCTGGCTGTAGTGGCAACCGGCGAAGCGGTGTTAAGAGAAACGCCGCTTCCAGGCGCCATCCTGACTCGGGTCGCTGCCAGCCATCTCCGAGTCGGCACGTTTCAATATGCCTCCAGATTTGCATCGGTCGATGATCTGCAGGCACTGGCCGATTATGCCATCGACCGCCATTACCCAGAAATCAAGGAAGATGATAACCGCTATCTTTCCCTTCTGCGTGCCGTGATTGAGCGCCAGGCCATGCTGATCGCCAAGTGGCAGCTTGCCGGCTTCATCCATGGAGTAATGAATACCGATAATATGACCATCAGCGGGGAAACGATCGATTATGGACCATGTGCGTTCATGGACGTTTTTGATCCGGCCACAGTCTTCAGCTCGATTGATGTGCAGGGCCGCTATGCTTTCGGAAATCAGCAGAACATCGGCGGCTGGAATCTGGCGCGCTTTGCCGAGACTCTGCTGCCGCTGCTCCATGAAGATGAAAACAGAGCCGTTGAAATTGCCCAGGAAGCGATTGCTGATTATAGCAAAATCTACTTCCGTGACTGGCTCACAGGCATGAGGGCGAAGCTCGGCCTGTTCGGTGAGGAGGAGGCAGACAAAGCCTTGATTGAAAATCTTCTCAGCATGATGCAGAAGCACCGGGCCGACTACACCAATACCTTCCGGGCTCTGACATTCGGCAGGCTGGAAGAAACCGCCTTTTCCGGAACTCCAGAATTCGAGACTTGGAATAGGGACTGGCAGGAAAGGCGGGCTAGGCAGGAAGAGACAGCGGAAGCCTCACAAGAACTGATGAAAAACAGCAACCCTGCCGTGATTCCGCGGAATCATAGAGTTGAAGAGGCACTCGAGGCCGCCGTGGAGGATGGAAATCTTGATCCCATGATGAAACTCTTGGCCGTTCTCTCGAAGCCGTACGCCCATACGCCAGAGCAGGAGGAATACACGACAGTGCCTGCGGCTGGCAATACTCCTTACCAGACGTACTGCGGAACATGACGCGGCACCACGAAAAAAAACGCTTGGGCATCCAGGCGTTTTTTTCTGTATTATAATTGGAATTTTTCCTTAATGATCCTGGCGGTTCCTTCTGCACTCAACTTCGTATTGTTTATTCTAATATAGTTTTCAACATTCATTTCACCTTCAGAAGAATTTAGTCTGTATTTCTTCGCTGTACTTTTAAGTTCACCTTCCGACCATTCAATATTCCGTTTGGACGGCTTATGTTCAAGTCTATTGGGGGTTGTATTCCGCTCAAGCCTTTCTTCGAGATCAGCCTCTAGCTCCACAAAGTAAACCGTGCCTCCCCTGGACTCAAACAACTGAGTAACTTCGGCCGCATAATCCCAGTCTTCCTGCAGATCAAAGGCCCACACATAAGTGAAAATCATTCCATAAAGATCGCTCTTTGACACTTCTTCAAAAATCTCCTGACGGAACAGGCGCACTAACCTCTTGCCTTCCTGCGTGCTGTAGTCAAAGAAATGATTAACCAAATCAATCGTCATATGATTATGAAAAAGCTTCAAATCTGTTATTTTTGCTAACTCCTGCCCAACCGTCATCTTGCCAACCGCCTGGGGTCCAAACACCAGAACAAATTTCATAAACTCTCTCCTAGCATTCTTTTGGTTATTTTAACATAACTTTACAGTGATTCTATTAAAAAGAATGTTTGGAGGGGAGGCAGCGTTGGTGATATGCGAGATGATTTGAGTTAAAAAATAGAGAGAAAAAACACAAAAAGTGATCATAATCATCAAGTTTTATTCAGTTTGTGCTCAATTTTGAAGCAGCAGTGCCTGGCTGTACCCCGATCAGCTCCTTAAATCAGTTTATGCAATCCGAAATGAACATTTTACTTGCGGAATCTCCTGGTTTACTTGCGGCCCCTTTACGACCCCCTAATTCCTTTGGACACCTTAGAGCTTAAAACAGTACACTAAGGACAAGAAAATCCAGTAATTAGGGAGGGGCTCTTATGGGCAAGAAAAAAATTAAAGTGTTGGAGGACGTCAAAAAGAATTATGTCCGGTTAGCTTTAGAGTCAGGGAACTATTCTTCCATCGCTCGCAGAGCGGGAATTGATCGCAGTACCCTTTCGGGCTGGATTCAGGAATATGGGGATGAGATAAGGGAACGTATGGAAGACCCCGCCACTGTCATTCTTTCTACTGAGCCTACCAAGGAAGAATTAAAGGCAAAGTATGAACAGGCGGTGAAACTGCTTGGGGAGAAGGAACTCGAGGTGGCCATGCTTAGAAATCTATTAAAAAAAAGCCCTTACCAGCCCTAACGGTCATTGAGGAAATTAGGCTTTGGGCAGAGGAGGGGTTTGCCATTACCAAATTGACCGAAGCAGCCGGAGTAAATAGATCCCTCTATTACTATCACTCTGGAGAGGAAGAGGAAGTGAACCCAAAAGGAAAGCGCGGCCGGCCAGCACCAGGATTTTCAAAAACAAAGTCAGACAAAACAGTGCCTGATGAGCAGGTTGAGGAATTCCTTATGGAGGCCATAGAAGGGGAATGCGCCATTTATGGGGTGAAGAACCTGACCCAATTTTTGAGGGATCATCACGAACTGGTAATCAACCACAAGAAGGTCCACAGGCTATGCAGGGAGCTTGGCATCCTCCTTCCACAACGACCCGTTCAGGCAAAGTATCCAAGGAGACTGGTGAAGAACCATCGAATTACCGGTCCGAACCAGCTATGGCAGCTGGATATCAAGTATGGCCATATTGAAGGAAGCGGAAGGTTCTTCTTCGTGGCATGCGCCATTGATGTATTCGACAGGTGCGTCGTCGGCTTTTATACGGGACCCCGATGTAAGGCCGTGGATATTACAGCCATGCTTAAGGAAGCGATTGTGAGGCGGGCCCTCAAGCTTCCCGAGGAGGATGGGCATTGCATTATCATAAGGACCGACAATGGCCCTCAATTCGTAAGCAACCACTTTGGGGAATTCTGCGAGCAGAACAGGGTGTATCATGAACGGATCCCGCCCCGTTCCCCTAATTACAATGCCTATATCGAGTCGTTCTTCAGCCTTCTTGAACGCCACGTATTCCGGCGCTATACCTTCGAATATTTTGAAGAGGCGTACTATCGCGTTGGTGAGTACATGGAGTTCTACAACCATAGAAGGTATCATGGCTCCCTGGGGAGAATGGCTCCTGCCAAGTTCCATGATAAGTACAAGGAAATCGGGTTCCCGTCGGAAATGACAATCAGCCTGTGAACAGGCTGATTGACTCCTCTGAGAAATAAAAAAGTAAAAAACTAAGACAGAGAGAGAATGTAAAAGCAATTGTCAGGAATAAGGGGGTCAGACCGGCCCTTTATACTTTACTTGCAAAAAAAGGGATTTACTTGCGAAGACAGCCATTTTACTTGCGGGAAGAGCAGATATACTTGCAAAAATGAAAGAAATACTTACGGAAGGGCAGTTCAAAAATATCACATGGCTAAAAGAGATATACCACACACTATTTAATGTGGTCTTTTCTCTAATCTTTCTATAAGATAAAACTATAAAACTTCCAGAATTAGACACAGAACTCACTCTAGGAGGATGTGCCATGCCATTCACAATTGTACATCAAACATTTAAGTCAGTCGGAATTAAAAACAGAGGTAGATTCAGCGAGTTTGCTAGTGTAGTGCCAAAGAATGCACAGAAGTTCATGAGCAGGAGGGACGAGCTGGAGGACCATTCAGGAACCGAAATCGCATTCTTTGAACCAAAAAGGGGAGAGGATCATCTTGAAGGCGGGTATTATGTGGGAATCACGGCCACCCGTAAGCCTGGGGAAGTCCCATCAGGCATGGAATACCTGGAAATTACCCACACCTATGCAGCCGCAAGGGGCGAAATATCTGAAATTGGATCTCTGCATTCACGTCTCAATGATTGGATCTTTGAACAGGGCAGGCATGTGAATCAAGAGGCTTATTTTGTTGAATTGTACTTTCCCAAGGAGGATGGGGAGGAAGTGGAGGTTTATATTCCAATCCAGGAATGATGAAATAGCCGGGCCAGCGGCAGATGCTGGCTCGGCTATTTCATTAATAAAGTCTTTGCGTGTAGCCTTCATTCAATTCCCTTGCTACTTGTTCAGGAGTCGCATTCGGAATATTGGCGTGAGCGATCAGCATCTTAGGGGCCGAGGGAAGGCTCTCTTTTGTGAGCCAAGAATTCGGATTCCATAACTTTGACCGGATGAATGCTTTAGCACAATGGATATAACATTCCTTTACCTCTACTAAAATACCAAACGCAGGAACTTTCCCATTAACCGAGCTCTTCTCCAAAAGCTCAGGATCCCGGCAAATGTAGGCTTTGCCATTTATCCTTAACGTCTCCCCGAGCCCTGGGATTAAAAATAGGAGCCCAATATGAGGATTGGTGATGATGTTATGTATAGAATCCATTCTTTTATTGCCCGGCCGTTCTGGAATGAATAAATGATGCTCATCAACGACTGTCACAAATCCGGGCTCATCTCCCCTCGGCGAGGCATCACATTGTCCGTCAGCATGGGATGTGGATATAGATAAAAATGGTGACTTAGAAATAAAGTCTGCACAATGCTCATCAATAAAGGAAATTACTTTATTTGCAGCCCGTGCGCTGGGAGTGCCGATGGTGGAGCGGAATTCTTCAAACTCTTCTTGTGTTGTGATGATGTTTTTGTATTTGGTTGTCATGGGATCACCTTTTCGAAATGGAATGTATAGCAATAGTATCATGTTTACTTTACAAATTATCCTATTAAAATGAAAATATACCATTTGAATAAGTTTAATGGGAGGTTAACAGATGAATCATTTTTTTGCTATAGAAGGAGATAAGGTGTCAGGGAAGTATGTTGTCACTGAAAGGATCAATGGAGGGATACAGATACTATTTGAAATTAACAATAGACATCAAGGCGGACTTAAAGAAGCCAGGCAAATGATCGGCAATTACCTAAAAAATAAAGGACATTCATTGAATGAGGTTTTCGTACATCAATGTATAAAGCCCGGCAGAAAGCAAAACCCCATTCAAAAATGGACAGTAGAAGAATATCTATTTGGAGTTCCAGGAAAATAGTGAGTGTTTGGAATGTGGTTTTTTAATCTAACTCCACACCAACATGGCTATGAAACGAAACTTCCATTTTATTATTAGTGTTATATACCTAAAGAACACAGAAAGAAACAAAGAACAGGCTGTGCTGCTCTTTGTTTCTTTCTGTGTTTTCTCTATTTTTCAGATGGCCGGTTCCCATGAAGCTTCAGCCATCCGGATGAATTCCCGCACTGCGTGGGAAACATAGCGCCCTTTTTTTATGATAATTCCAAGCTTCCACGGAATCACGGGCTTGACGATCGGTATGGTCTTGAGCAGCCGGGGATCCACTTTTCCTGCAATGGAAGGGGGGGAAGAAAGTTATCCCCAGGTTTTCCCCAACCATGCCGCTGATTAAATCCCATTGTGAGCTTTCGTAGGCGATATGCGGATTAAACACGGCGGTCTGGCATGCCTCGATGATGTAGTTGTGAAGGGCAAATTCTTCACGGAACGGGATGAAGGCTTCATCTTTCAGTTCTTTCAGCTTCACAATTTCCCTGGCTGCAAAGGGAGCCCTTTGTGATTGGCCGCAAAAACCGGCTGTTTTCTGTTTCTTTTAAAGGAGCCAAATCAAGCGCATTAGTGTACAGGCTGCTTAAAACTGCCAAAGAGAATCGCCTCAATGTCTTTCGCTATTTGATGGATCTGTTTGAGACACTGCCAAACCGTAATCTCAAGGAGATAAAACATATTAGATAGGCTGATTCTTTGATCAGCCGAGCTGCCGGCCGAATGTTACTTGAATCAGAATCCATAACCACATGATAAAGGATCCACACCGTTAAATTAAGGTGTGGATCCTTTTGCGCTTACAGTAAATCAGCCAGATCCGCAAGTAAAGATGAAGCTTTCGGCGAGCAAGCGGCATTGGGCGCAGGCCAGATGCCTCACAGGTGAAAAAATGAGTGCAATTAATAAAAAACATCGGAAAACGATCAGGAAATTCTATTTTAACTCTCGAGTCATTCTTCGCCGGAATACTCTTGGCTATTCTTCTTTCCCGGGCAGATCATTTGAAGGAAAGAAGTATATATCATATAGTATATATAAATCATATATAATATAGTTTATCTTTAGGTGGGGTCGCTATGGTAGTTGTCGATTTTAAGAATACGCTTTGGAATTATACGAGAAAAATCAGTGAGAATACCAATATTATTATTTCTTCGCTCTGTGAGCGCTACGGACTGACAAGCCTGCAAGTCAGGATCCTCGTTGAAATCCAGCAGCAGGGCTCGCATACTATCGGCAGTCTGGCATCAAAGGTGAATATTGCCGGTACCAATATTTCCACGATGTGCAAGAAGCTTGAGAAGCAGGGGTTTGTGGAGCGTGTCAGGGATTCGGGGGACGAGCGGGTCGTAAAGGTTGTTCTTTCTGAAAATGGGAAGGAAGCCGTTCAGGAAATTAATGAAGAACTGCTTGGGAAGATTTCCGCTTCTATTAAAGATGAGTCGGATGAGTCCCTGCAGGATATGATAGACGGTCTTAAGAAGCTGAACGGGCTGCTTGAGAAAATGAGGTAGTTTTTGGGAATACTTACACTAGTTTTATACAATAAAGGAGATATGGAGAATGTGGCAGGATATTTTATCAACGTACTCGTCAATGTTCGACGGCCAAATGTGGGCCGATGTGCTCACTTCATCAGAGGCATGGGGGATGATTCTATCTCTGGCTGTGCTCGAATGTATATTATCCGCGGATAACGCACTTGTGCTGTCCGCTTTCGTCAAGCCGCTGCCAAAGGATCAGCAGAAAAAAGCCTTGATTTACGGGCTGTGGGGAGCTTATCTCTTCCGCTTCATCTTCATCGGTCTTGGCACATTCCTGATTAAGCTTTGGTTCATTAAACTGATTGGTGCACTGTATTTATTATGGCTTGCTGTTAAATTTTTCATCGAAAAATTCAAAAGTTCAGAAGGCGGGGAAGAGGAAGCGGCCGTTTCGCCTAAAGGGTGGCTGGTCAGAACGTTCGGCTTCTTCTGGGCAACCGTCATATCCGTTGAATTGATGGACCTTGCCTTTTCCGTTGACAGCATCCTGACTGCACTTGCCGTATCTGAGAAGGTATGGGTGCTGCTGCTCGGAGGAATGATCGGAATCCTGCTTATGCGTGGAGTGGCCACTTTCTTCATTGCCTTAATGAACAGAGTGCCTGAGCTAGAGACAACAGCTTATGTCCTGATTACGTTCATCGCTGTAAAAATGGGCCTTACTCTGATCCATATTCATATACCGAATGAAGTCTTCATCGGCATCATGATTCTGGCGTTTGTTATCACCTTCATCATTCATTCCATCCGCAAGAACAGGGCGGGGAAATTCTCACATTAATAGAGGAGTGCCCCGTTTGTGTGCTGTCTGAAGTGCACGGGCAGGGCACTTTTTTTGTCTTCAAAAAGAAACGAATCAGCACTTAGTATGTTTACCTCCCCTCCGAATGGGAACGAAGATATTATGAGCTTTTAGGAGGAGGAGTTTTGAATGGCGAAAACGATTTTTATCACCGGTGCCGGAAGCGGACTTGGGCGCGGTGCGGCAATTGGCCTTGCGAAGAGAGGGCATAAGGTGATTGCGACGACGGAAATCACGGCCCAGGAAACGGATCTTAAGAGGGAAGTACGGGAGCTTGGCCTTGATATGGAAGTGTTTAAGCTTGATATCACGAATGAACGGGACCGGAGGCAGATGGAGGAGCATGACTTTGATGTTTTCGTTGCCAACGCGGCGATTAATGAAGGCGGTCCGCTGGCAGAAGTGCCGATGGACCGATTCCGGGCCCTGTTTGAGGTGAATGTGTTTGCGACGCTTGAGACGGTCCAGATCGCTGCACGTAAATTGGTGGAGAAGGGAAGCGGAAAGATTGTCTTTATGAGCTCGATGGCTGGAATTTCAGCGACGGCTTATGTGGGGCCTTATACGGCAACCAAGCATGCGATTGAAGGCATTGCTTCCACAATGAAAACAGAGCTTGAAAGCTTTGGCGTGCAGGTGGCAACCATTAATCCTGGGGCATTCGCAACAGGCTTCAATGACCGGAGTGCGGAGGAAAAATACAAATGGTTTGATGAGAACAAGAATTTTACCCGCCTCGAGGATATGAAAAAGCAGGAGGAGGGGCTGGAGAAGCAGTTTGATCCTGAATTAATGATTGAGAAAATGATTGAGATCATTCCGGCGGACAGTCACAAGTTCCGCACCGTTTTCCCCGGCGAAACGGAGGAGCAGCTGAAAAAGACGGAACAGGAACGCTGGAAAATGGAGATATAAGGAAGGAAGCATCTGCGGACCATGCAGATGCTTTTTTTTTGTGGAAAAGAGGGCGGAGCTGCATTTATCATGGTGCTTCCTGCAACTGGGTGTGAAGATCATTGTTGAGGATCCTTCCAAGGTGAAGATCGGTATATAAACAAGTGCGCACATGCTGTAGAATACTAGTGTAGAAGTTTATGGGAAGGGGGGCGGCTGGAAATGAAAGCGCCATCTAAATTCAGGCTGAGCACCCTCATTATTTTCTTCATCTGCATGGTCGTCTTAATCTGCCTGGTTATCACGGATTTGTTGATCAGCATCAATGTGAATGATGACATTCGTGAGAGCAAGGAGGAAAAAGCAAAGATTGTGGCGCGGACTGTCGCGAAATCACAGATTGTGATAGACGGCCTTGAGGATGGCAGCAGTTATAGTGAAGAAATTCAGGTGTATGCGAATGATATTAAAAAGGCTACCGATGTGATGTTTGTGGTTGTAATGGATATGGAGGGAATCAGGAAATCCCACCCGGATCCGGAGAAAGTGGGCAAGCATTTCATCGGCGGAGATGAGGGACCGGTACTTAAGGGGAATGAGCATGTCTCCTTCTCGACTGGAACATTGGGGAAATCCCTGCGCGCCTTCACCCCGGTTTATAACGGCCACAGAGAGCAGATCGGTGCTGTAGCTGTCGGCATCTCGCTCAATCATATTGAGGATGCATTAGTCGGCAGTCAGCGGAACATCATGATGGGGACAGTCATCGGAATTGTTGTCGGGATTATGGGGGCTGTTATCCTTGCACGATATATAAAGAAGATACTGCTTGGGCTTGAGCCGTACGCGATTGCCAAGCTTCTGGAGGAGCGGAGCACCATGCTGCAGTCTGTTCATGAAGGCATTGTGGCTGTGGATCATGATTCGACAATCACCCTTGTAAATAAATCGGCACAGCAGCTGTTTCAAAGAGCAGGGCTTACGGGGGAGCCGGTCGGCAAGAAAATCTCCGATTATATGCCGACGACGGGCCTTGACCGGGTGCTTCAGACCGGAAAGCCGGAGCTTGATGAGGAGCAGGTAATCAACGGCATTACCATCCTTGTGAACCGGGTTCCGCTCATCGTCGGAGGCCGGGTGGCAGGGGCGATCTCCACCTTTCGGGACAAGACTGATGTGAATCAACTGGCAGAACAGCTTACCGGGGTAAGAACCTATGCCGAAGCACTCCGGGCCCAGTCACATGAATTCAAGAACCGCCTGCATGTGATTCTCGGGATGGTGCAGATGAAATTTTATGATGAACTGCGGGAGTTCATCCGTTCGCTTGTAAATCACCAGAATGAAGAGATGGGAAGTGTGGCCCAGCATGTAAAGGACCCTGCCCTTGCCGGGTTCATCATGGGGAAGATGAGCTATGCCAGGGAAGAGGATGTACGCATGACCTTCCATATCGAATCTATCCTGCCGGAGCCGCGCGACCCAAAGCTGACTCAGGAGCTGATCACCATTCTCGGCAACCTGGTGGATAATGCAATTGAATCCATGATGTCCGCCCTTGTAAAAGAGCTTGACGTGCAGCTTGAATATGAGCTGGGGAGCTTGTACATCGAGGTGGCGGATTCCGGGCCGGGAATTGACCCGGAAATTCAGGAACACATATTTGAAAGGAATGTTTCCACAAAAGGGAGCAGCCGCGGATATGGGCTTTATCTTGTGAAAAACAGCGTCGGACAGCTCGGCGGTGAGCTGACCCTTGAATCACCTCCCGAACAGGGAGCCGTTTTCAGGATAAGCATTCCATATGAAAAAAGGGGGGATTCTGATGATAAAGGTCTTAATTGTTGAAGACGATCCGATGGTGGCGGAATTCAATAAGCGCTATTTACAGGAAATCGAAGGCTTCATCCTGGCAGGGACTGTGCATAAGGCGGATGACGCTCTTAAGTTCCTTGCGGAGACTAAGGTCGATCTGATCCTGCTTGATGTATATATGCCAGGTGTAAGCGGGCTGAGCCTGCTGCGTACAATAAGGAAAAAAGGGATTGCGGCCGATGTGATTTTGATTACGGCTGCGGCTGCGGCTGAAAGGATACAGGAGGCTCTCCGATTCGGCGCGGTGGACTATTTGATCAAACCCTTCGAATTCGAGCGCTTTAATCAGGCGCTGCAGTTGTATAAAGAAAAGCATGCCTTTTTTGCCGGCACAGAGACCATCCGTCAGCAGGACCTGGATGAATTCCTCAGCCGGGATTCCCGCTCAGGCGCGGAAGTACAGCAGGTATTACCAAAAGGACTGACAAGAAGCACTCTGCAGGCCATCGTAACGGTAATTGAAGAAAGCGGGGGAGAACCATTTTCGACTGATGACATCGCCGACAAGACATTTATCTCGAGGGTCTCGGTCCGGAAATACCTGAAGTTCCTCGCGGATCTTGATGTGCTTGAGGAATCATTGACCTACGGCATCGGCCGTCCGGTCTATCTCTACACTTTCAAAAAAGAAAAACTGGAGACTGCGAAAATGTATTTATAATAGACCGTGATTGTATGAAGAAGGGAAATGGGTATGAAAACAAACTGGATGAGTCCGATATTTATAGTCATCATAATTATGGTCATCAATAACTCAAGCTCTACAGGTACTATCATGAAAACGCTGATCAATGTTTTGGCCGCGGCAGGACTGCTCTTAATCGGTGCAGCGTATGTGATCGGCAGAAGGAAAACAAAAGAGTAAACCAAAAAGGATAGAGGTGCTGGCAATCCGCCGTACTCTATCCATTTTAATTGGCGTCAAGCCCGGGAAATAAGCCCTGTCCCCTGGGAAAAGCGCGTAGGGATAAGGCGAGAGAGTTTGGGAAATGGGGTCAGTCCCCCTAAACGGTCCCCATGGGAGGGGGTGCTTTTTTTAGTTTTAAAAAGGTCATTAGTTTCAAAAGGTATTTAATTGGCTTTGAATTTTTTACTATAAGGAGAGGAATGAAAGCGATAACTAAGGAGTAGATGAGATGTCTGGGATTAATCTGAAGGATGAGGCGATTGGGCTTCATCGGCAGTTTTCTGGAAAGATAGAGATTGTGAGCAAGATGGAAGTAGAGACGGAGGCGGAATTGAGCCTTGTGTATACGCCGGGTGTGGCGGATGTGTGCAAGGCGATAGCCGAGGATCCGCGTGAAATGGATGCATTGACCTCCAGGGGGAATATGGTCGCCATCGTGACTGACGGGACGGCGGTCCTTGGTCTTGGTGATATCGGCCCAAAGGCTGCGATGCCTGTAATGGAAGGAAAAGCATTGTTATTTAAGAAGTTTGCCGGAATTGATGCGTTTCCTTTATGTCTGGATACAAAGAATGTAGAAGAAATCATTGGAGTGATCAAGGCGGTGTCGCCGGGCTTTGGCGGAATTAACCTGGAGGATATTTCAGCACCGCGCTGCTTCGAGATCGAGGAGCGGTTAAAAAAGGAATTGGATATCCCGGTTTTCCATGATGACCAGCACGGGACGGCCATCGTTGTCCTTGCGGCTCTGATCAATGCAGTCAAGGTGGTGAACAAGAAGCACCGCAGCCTGAAGATTATCATCAATGGCGCCGGGGCAGCCGGCATAGCCATCGCGAAGCTATTGATGCAGGCCGGCCATAAGGATATCACTCTTGTGAGCCTGGAGGGCGTGGTTTGCAAAGGGGAAAAATGGCTGAACTCCATGCAGGAGGAAATGGCGGAAGTGACGAACCTGAGGGGCGTCCATGGCACGCTTGAACACGCCATCGCGGACGCCGATGTGTTTATCGGCGTTTCCGGACCAGGCGCGCTGAAGGCTGAATATATTAAAACCATGGCAAAGGATCCGATTGTTTTTGCCATGGCGAATCCGATTCCGGAAATCTACCCGGAGGAGGCGCTTGCAGCCGGTGCCGCCGTAGTGGGGACCGGACGCTCGGATTATCCGAATCAGGTGAACAATGTTCTGGCATTTCCGGGCATCTTCCGCGGAGCGATGGATGCGAAGGTGAGTGAAATCACAACAGCCATGAAAATCGCTGCCGCCTATGCGATTGCAGAAACCGTGGCAGACAAGGAACTCCGCCCGGAATATGTCATTCCGAACGCCTTGGATGAGCGGGTGGCAAAAGAGGTCGCGAAGGCTGTGGCAGCAGCGGCGCGCGAGGAGAAGAAAGGCAAGATTACAGTATCTTAATAATAACCCCGGGCCTATGCTGCCCGGGGTTTTTGTGCGTATGAGCATGACCCGGCTGTGCCGCCATTTTCAAGCCTCTTAGAGCAATTTACCGCGTATAAACGAAATGGCGAGTAAATGTATCAGTTCGGATAGTAAAGTCCCTGGTTCGGATAGTAAAAGTTCATTTCGGATAGTAATGTATGGAAGTTGGATAGTAAAGTGTGCGGTTTGGATAGTAAAGGTCTCAGTTCGGCGAGTAAAGGGATATTCAGCGTACTGCTGATGCTTCCCTGGAGTGAAAAGGGGTTGCTTTTAATTAAAATACAGCTGGCAGAAGTGAAAAACATCAAAAAAGCAGCTGAAATGGAAAAAAATCTTGTGAAATATTCTATTTAACCTTTTGAATGCTGTGTTTTATGAGAAGCTTTGCTGCCTGCACAAATAAATAGAGGATGTCCCGAACCTTGTGGTGACCCCCCAAAGTTAGAGAATTAAATTAAGCTGCTAATTGGCGGGTATGAATCCGGTATTCTACCGGGCTCATGCCAGCCAGTTTTTTCTTTATACGCTTATAGTTATAATAATTTATATATTTTTCAATTCTCGTTTTCAATTCCTCGTATGATCGCAAATCTTCCCCGTAATACATTTCTTGCTTCATTAATCCAAAAAAGTTTTCCATAGGTGAATTATCTAAACAGTTTCCCTTTCGGGACATACTTTGGAAAACCTTGTTTTCTTTGAGTGTTTTTACCCACATATTATGCTGGTAATGCCAACCCTGATCAGAATGGATGGTGGTTCTGAACTTTGAGTCTTTTACTATATCTAAAGCTTCTACCAGGGGTTTAAGGGCTAACTCTAAGGTTGGTCGCATACTTATCCCGTAAGATAGAATTTCACCATTGCACATATCCATAATAGGATTTAGATAAAGTTTTAAACCGTCAGTTATATCCGTTGTTAATTTTTGATGGCAGACCTTTGTGTGAAAACGACGTTTAATACGGTTTTTAGCGATATTTCCAACCTTGCCTTTGTAAGAACTGTACTTACGTGATTTTCTTGTAAACTTTGTTGCTTTAAGTCCAATTTTCTTCATGATACGCTGTACTCTCTTATGGTTCACTTGAAAACCACGTCTTTTTAGCTCCAAGTGTATTCGACGATAACCGTAATTGCCATCATGCTCACTAAAAATCAATTGAATACATTCCTCAAGCTCTTGGTCTGGGTTTTCCTGTTTCATCGCTTTTATATGGTAATAGTAAGAAGACTCTGGGATGCAGACTCTATCTAAAACGTCTTTTAATTGGAAGGTTTCTTTGAGTTCGAGTGATAACGCTGCTTGTGCTTTTCGAGATAGGCTTCTGGATCCATCTGAAAAGCTCGCAACTTTTTTAAGTATTCTACCTCTAGACGAAGCAGCTCGTTTTCTCTCTCTAACTTTTGTTCATAGGTCATCTCTTTTTCATCGTTGGGTTTGTTCTTTTTATTCTTTGATTTATCAGACATAGAAGGCCTTCCTTTCACTCTTTCCAGGCCTTCTATCCCCTCCTTCAACCATGTTTTTTTCCATCTGCCTATCATAGGAGGGTTTGTTAGCCCAAAATGAAGGGCTGTTTCCGTTTCTGAAGAACCTGTGTTTTTCATAAAGCTTAATACATCCAGCTTAAATTGAACAGGATAAGTCTCCTTATTCTTTTTCTCTCTAAGGCCTTTTTCTCCAAATTTCTTATAAGTTTTTATCCAGCGTTCTAGCTGGCCATATGATTTAATACCATGTTTCTTCGCTAAAGACTTGGCCCCTAATTTTCCTTCCCTATATTCCCTTACAACCATTAGTTTGAATTCTTCACTATATTTAGACATAAATAAACACCCCAAAAGTTAGATTTCACTCTAACTTTTGGGGTGCAGTACACCTTCCGGGACATCCTCTTCCATTATGCTGTGGCCTTTTGTTTGCTTAGGGCCGCTTTTTCCATGATAGGATTGAATTCCTTCTCAGATTTAGATACAACAACCGTGGCTACACCGTTGCCGATCAGGTTTGTGATGGCGCGTGCCTCTGACATGAAACGGTCAACACCCAGGATCAGAGCCATTCCTTCTACAGGGATGGATGGGAAGACAGCCAGTGTGGCCGCGAGTGTGACGAAGCCTGAGCCTGTGACGCCAGCCGCTCCTTTAGAGGTCAGCATGAGCACGCCAAGAAGGGTGATTTGCTGCATCAAGCTCAAATCCACGCCGTAGGCTTGTGCGATGAACAGGGCTGCCATCGACAGGTAAATAGAAGTTCCATCAAGATTAAAGGAATAGCCGGTTGGCAGCACCAGTCCTACTACCGGCTTTGAGCAGCCGTAGTTTTCCAGCTTCTGCATCATTTTTGGCAGGGCCGCTTCTGAGGAAGAAGTACCGATTACCAGCAGGATTTCTTCCTTAATATACTTGATGAACTTGAAAATATTGAAGCCGTAATACTTGGCGATGGCACCCAGTACGAAAACGATGAACAGCGCCATGGTGATGTAGACAGATGCCATCAGCTTGCCCAGGAATAATAGGGATTCAATTCCGAATTCCCCTATTGTATAAGCCATCGCTCCAAAAGCTGCCAGAGGGGAGATTTTCATGATGATGTTTACGATGCCGAAGAATACATCGGCGACTCTTTCAAAAAATTCAATGACAGGCTTTCCAGTCTTCCCTAAATGGGCAAGGGAGACTCCGAACAGGACTGCAAGCAGCAGGACCGGCAGGAGCTGTCCGCCTGTGAATGCCCCCATGAAGCTGTCGGGGATGATGGATAGGAAGAAATCTATGAATCCGTGTGAAGTTTCCTCAGCGGCCTTGGTGTATTGAGTGATATCCCCCTGGCCAGCCTTGGCGTCGACGCCGCTTCCTGCTTTGATCAGGTTCGCTACAATGATGCCGATGGCAAGAGCGATGGTGGAAACGATTTCAAAATAAAGCAGTGCCTTTCCGCCGATTTTGCCGACCTTCTTCAGGTCGCCCATGCCGGCAATTCCTATGACGATCGTAAGGAAGATGATAGGTGCAATCACCATTTTTACCAGTTTGATAAAGATATCAGCTATGACCTTCAGCTGAGAGCCAAAATCGGGAAACAAGAATCCGACTGAAATACCGAGAATAATACCGATAATTACTTGTGTAGTAAGACTTCTGAAATTAATCCTCATCGAATGACCTCCATTGTTTAAAATTGTAAACGATTACATTTACCAGGTTAGTAATATATTAAAATTTTGTGAACACGATTGATAGTTAATAAAACTTTAATAATCATTTTGAAATTAAAATAACCGGGAAATGGGGGACAGTCCCCCATTTCCCGGTTATTTCCCAAATGCATTCCGTAAGTCTGTATAATGAATAGTATGGAAGAATCAGGAATTGGGCGGAGGTATTTGTATGGGTCAACCAGTGTATGAGGAGAGGATTGCGAAGGTCATTTCCTATATAGAGGAGTATTGTACGGGGCCGATTCGGCTGGAAGACCTTGCTTTGATGTCGAATTTTTCGAAATATCATTTTTCACGCATCTTTGCAGCGTCGACGGGAATTCCCCCCATGGCATTTGTCACCCGGATGCGGCTTCAAAAAGCAGTGCGGTATCTGCTTGAAACGGATGAGACTGTTCTTGAGGTTTCTTCACAATGCGGGTTTGAATCAATCACCGCTTTTAATGCTGCGTTCAAAAAGCACTATCAAAAAACACCGAGAGATATCAGGAAACAGTATGGCAAGATACTGCCGCCATCCCGCAATAATCAGGAAGAGTTTCAGCTCCCCCTCGATTACGATAAGAGCAGCGGTAATTATTTTATGAGGAGGATATGGGACATGAATATTACGGTGAAGGAGCTGCCGCCCCAGGCGGTTGCGTATGTGCGGCATGTGGGAAGCTATCTGGAGACACACTACGCGTGGAAGAAGCTCGGCAAATGGGCATCTAGCCGCGGAATCAGCCCAGCCGATGAATTCTTCATCGGCATATCGCTCGATGATCCCGGTGCGGCGGATGAATTTGCCTGCCGCTATGATGCCTGTGTGACACTGCCGCACGGATTCGTGAAGGAAGAAGGCAGTGAAGTCGAGTTCAAGGTACTGCCTGGAGGGCTGTATGCTCTCTACAAATTCTACGATACGATTGACAAGCTGGGCATTGCCTACAATAGCCTGTTCAGTCAATGGCTTCCAGGAAGCGGCTATGATGCAGACGACCGTCCCTGCCTGGAGTATTGCATGAACAATCCATTTGAAGATCCCGAGAGCAGGTGCAAGGTCGATTTGTACATCCCGGTTAGAGCTAAAGATATGGAATATCGACAGAAAGGAGTGAAATAAGCAATATGAACATAGATGCCATCTTTAACAGCTTCCCGGAATTAAAATCGGACAGGCTTCTTCTTAAAAAAATGGAAGCAGAAGATCTGGATGCCATTTTCTCTATTTATGATAATGACAAGGTATTTGAATACTGTGGAATCATTCCGAAGCACAATAAAGCTTCAGTGGAAAAGATGATCGGCCATTTTGAACGGGATTATGGGAAAAGATCACGGATTAAATGGGGAATATATACGGATAAAGGGCTGACCGGAATTATCGAGGCCATGGAATTTAACCAAAAAGTGAACATGGCGGTAATCGGATATTTCCTCGCAGAAGCACATTGGGGGAAAGGAATTGCCGGCGAGGCACTTGGCCTTGTCACCCATTTCCTATTCGAGGAGGGAGGCGTAAACCGGCTGCAGGCCGAAGTGATGCCCGGCAATCATGCCTCTAAAAAGGTGCTGCTGAAGAATGGATATATAAAGGAAGGAACTCTGCGCCAGGCTGCGCTGTGGTCCGGCAAAGGAATTGTCGATCTGGAGATATATGGCCTGTTGAGGGAAGATTTTGAGACGGATGGAGCGAAATGGACGGGCGTTTCCATAATAAGTCCTCCCTGTACTTAAAAATGGTTGAAACCAGCCGATAGGGTAATTATCAGAGTGGATTTTTTATCTTAGAGAAAAACAGGTGTGAGCCGACAAGCATCGTGGTGACAGACAGGGAGAAGTATTTACTGCATCTGCCTGCTGCCTTTGATACCGCTCATATCCCGGCTGGCACACTGATTGCCGATGTAACCAGTCCGCCTATGCAGCAGGCGCTGAAAACCGGCGAGACCATCCGCACCGAGGCAGGGCCTGAAAGGTTCGGTATTCCTTTCATCGCTATCTGGAACCCAATCATTGAAGATAATGAAATTGTGGGCTTATTGATCACTACAACTTCAACAGAAAAGCTCGATACATTAAGGACGATGTCCTTGGAACTTGCGGCTGCGGCTGAACAGATGGCAGCGACGACCGACCAGGCAGCTGGTGTCTCCAATGTGATAACTGATAGAATTCAGAACATCTCGGCCGATTCAGAGCATATCACTGAAGTGGTGGAAAATATGTATAAAGTGATCAAATCGGTCCAGGACTTGGCGAGCCAGTCTAATATCCTTGGATTGAATGCTTCGATTGAAGCAGCAAGGGCTGGTGAATACGGAAGAGGATTTGCGGTGGTGGCAAAGGAAATCAGCAGAATGGCTGCAGAGAGCAAGAAGTCAGCTGTACATATCATGCAATTCCTTGAAAAGGTAAAAGAGTCCATCGAGCAGAACAATCAATCCATTCAGGAAATATCTGCTGTCACACAGGAACACTCCGCAAGCATCCAGGAATTGAACGGCTCCTTCAGTGTCATCTCCACTGCGGCTGACGAACTGATGCAGACAGCCAAATAAACATATTGAAGCCGGCATGAGATGTTCCTTTGCTGGCTTTTGTTATATGAAAAAAATAATGAACGACATTCCATAAAATGGTATAATGCCGGTGTGAAGCAAGAGCCTTCACCAGGGGAATATCATCATTGCCTCACGCGTCCTGAGTCAATAAAGCGAGGAGGAATGGATTGTATGAAGCTGGAACAGAAAGACAGTGAATTGAAGGTTGAACGGATTCTGGACGCTCCGCGGGAACTAGTTTTTAAGGCATGGACAGAAAAAGAGCATTTTGAAAAGTGGTGGGGACCAAAAGGCTTCAGCCTGCAGGTGGTGAAGATGGAAGCTCAGCCGGACGGATTATTCCTGGGCAGTCAGAAATCCCCGGAAGGACATGAGATGTGGGGAAAATTTGTGTACAAAGATGTCAGTCCGCCTGAGCGGCTGGTGTATCTCAGTTCATTCTCCGATCCGGAAGGAAATACCATCCGTGCGCCATTCAGCGATACCTGGCCGCTTGAGATCAGCAACACAATCAGTCTTTCGGAAGAAGGCAGCGGGACGCGGATGACATTAACCGGAGGACCGGTCGGAGCAAGTCGGGAAGAAATGTCCGCCTTTGCCGCAGCTGGCGAAATGGTCAAGCAGGGCCTTTACGGTACCATTGACCAGCTGGAAGAATACTTGAAAACGATGCGTAAATCATAGACTGACAGCCCGAATCAGGCAGACGGCTCTTGCTGTTTTTTGATTCGGGCTGATTTTTTTTGAAAGGACAGGGAGTGCATTGGAAAACATCATTCAGCTGACGAGCGCACATCATCAGCATATAGAAGAACTTTTCGGCGCAAACATAGAAAACTATCACTTTATCATGAATGACTTAATTACATATGATTATCAGGTTAACCGGATTAAAGTCTTTGGGGAATATGAAAATGGAAGACTCGTATCCTTCTTATTGAATGCGGGAGGAAATGTAACTTATTATTCCCCAGAAACCCGTGAAGCAAGGAACTATGAGGATATTATAGACGGGCTGAGCTTTTGTAAATTATCGGGGCCTAGCCGCTGCATGAAGGCGCTTATTCCGATGGTAGAGATAAAGAAAAAAGTGGTCTCGCATTTGGGAGTAATTAAATGCGTTACAGCACAGAGGAGGCAGGGACACCTGGATGTGAAGGTAATCCACACGGAAGAAGAGCTGGGCATGGAATATGAATTGATGACAGGCTGGGGGGACCTTGGCCTCCATTCGTTGTCTAAAAGTGAGTATATCCAGCGGGAGTCTGAACGTATTCAAAAGCCGGGAAGCCGGACCGTTTATTTATCTCTAAATCATAAAATGGCTGCTTCAGCTTCTGCGGTCAAGGAAGGTGCCAACAGCGCAATCATTACCGGTGTTTATACACACCCCAAATATCGGGGGAGAGGATATGGGACTGAGGTGCTCATCTGTTTATTCAGCATGCTGCTTAGTGAGGGAAAATTTCCTTTTCTGTTCTATACTAATCCTGCAGCGGGAAGTGTATATGAAAATCTTGGTATGACTCCAGTTTGTGAATGGATTGTTATGGAAGTATAAAAAATGGGAGGGACTGCTTCCCTGCACTTGGGCTTTGGTCGAGGCTTAACCGCCTATACAAAAGATGGCCATCCACAGAATTGGTCAGGGTTATCGTGTAAAGGCAGACATCCTGGTGCACGCAGGCTTTATGAGAAATTGGACTGGGCTGTAAGGAATCCCTTTTCCCCCTCGGGAGAAGACGGGGATTCCTATATAATCATGGGGAAGATTTTAATATGATACTAATGTAAAAGGATGTCACTACATTGAACTTTACACGAATTCAGTGGACGCTATACAGCGTCTTGCTTGTAAGCACAGGTTTTCTTATCAGCAGGATTCCGAATGCCAATCCTGTCAGAGGATCCACGGCTGGCACACTATGGTTTTTTACTTTTCTATTGTTGACGTTCGGCTTCAGCCGGGTACGGAGCTTTGTCCTGCCTCTAATAAATCTGCGGCCGCTGAGGGAAGCGAAAACCTATGGTTATATCATATCTGCGGCAGCCGTTCCCTTTTTTCTATTGAAAGTGATAGTACATTATGAAGTTTTCCTTGAGCCGGACGTGATTTATTCACTTAAGCATCCAATCCTCATGCAGCAGCCTGATGATTTTAAGCTCCTGGAGGCTGCGCTTTTCACTCCGGTATGGGAAGAAATATTATTCAGGGGAATTCTGCTCATGGTCTGCCTGCGACGGATGCCTGCCTATGCCGCCATCCTGCTTTCGGCCGTGCTGTTCGCACTGTTTCATTCGGGGTATATCGCCTTCATGATCATCCCCTCGATCCTGCTCGGGCTCACTGCCTATAAGACCAAGTCGGTGATTCCATCAATGATCTCGCATATTCTATGGAATATATATATTATGAAGCTTATTTTCTACTTTCCACTATAAAGGAGGGATGAAATGGCCTATCAGTTTAGTATAATGACACAGGCCCAGGCAGAAACCATTGCCTATGACTGGCACTATCCGGGGGAATATTCCTTCTATAATATAGAGTCAGATCAAGAAGATATGGAAGAATTCCTGGATCCGGAAAAACGCGGAGACTCCATGCTTGCTGTTACTGCAGAGGGAGAATTAATCGGATTTTTCAGTGCGGCTGAGAAAGAACAGGGGGTGTATGAGATTGGCCTCGGAATGAGGCCGGATTTGACTGGCAGGGGATCGGGCCGCTCATTCCTTGCTGCATGCATGACGATCCTTCAGGAAAAGAAAGCTCCCGGCGTCATCGCGCTTTCTGTTGCCCTCTTCAATGTAAGGGCCATCAAGGTCTACAGAAGCTGCGGCTTCCGTGACGGGGAGCAGTTCAATCAATCTACGAATGGGGGAAGTTATCCTTTTTTGAAAATGTACTATCATTGCGGTTCCTAGACTCTCTCAAGCGCCTTATACGGCATTTCCGGGAAGGTTATCGAAATGGAATCTCCCGGCAGGACCGGGCCGCCTTCTGTTACCACACCCATGATCCCGGATTTCCGGACGAGCCTGCCATCTTCGTCACGGTCGAGCACCGCATCCATCAGGCCCGGCTGAAAATGATCAATCTGTCTGCATGGATTCCTGAGGCCGGTCACCTTGACAACTGCACTTCCTCCAATATGAAGCAGTGTCCCTTCCGGCAGGCTGAGGAGGTCGATGCCTTCGGTAGTGATATTCTCGCCAAGGTCACCGGGCTCTACCTCGAATCTGTCCCGCAGTTCGTGGAACAGCTCCGATTGGATTAGATGGACCTGCCTGAGGTTGGGCTGGTCAGGATTCTGTTTTACCCTTGAACGGTGCTTCACCTTTGCCCCGAAGTGTGCATCCCCTTCAACACCAAGGCCCTTTACAAGCATGATCCTCTGCTGATTGCTCTTGCTGAAAGTATGAGTTCCGCTAAGACTGACTGCCAGTACTTTTCCTGCATGCTCCATAAGCTCCCGCCTCCTGCGATAAACTTTAATCTTTCATCCATTATACTATGGGTTCTTTGAGGTGTGAGGGATATAATGGAAAAAACAAAAAGGCTAGCAAAAGGAAGCCAAACTATAACAAAGGGTGATTGGAATGCTGAATCTTTATATAGTCAGGCACGGTGAAACAGAATGGAATACTGAAAAGAAAATGCAGGGCTGGCTTGATTCCCCACTGACGGAGAACGGGAAAGCCTCCGCGCTGCTGCTCGGTGAAAAACTGAAGGATGTAAAGCTGGATGCTATCTACTCAAGTACGAGCGGCCGGGCGCGTGCGACTGCGGAGCTGATCCGGGGCGAAAGACAACTCCCCCTCTATTTTGATGATCTGCTGAGGGAAATGAGGCTGGGAGATTGGGAAGGGGAGACCCACAGCTTCATTGAAGAAAATTATGTCTCGGAATTCCACGCTTACTGGCATTCGCCGCATCTCTTTCAATGCAGGGGAAGCGAAACCTTTTCGCAAACAATGGGGAGGGCAGGGGAGATAATTGAGAAGATTAAGGAAAAACATCCTTCCGGAAGCATCCTGATTGTCACTCATGCGGTCATCATCAAATGCCTGTACGCTATTTTTAGAAATCTGCCTGTTGAGAGAATATGGGAGCCCCCATTTATTCATAATACAAGCCTGACACAGGTTGAAATGAATGATTCGGGCTGCCGGCTCCTGCTTGAGGGCGAAGTGCTCCGGCCGCCAGAAATACCCGCAGCTGGAATCCCATTATGAAATTGGAGCACGGGGAAACGGATCTTACGGGTTCGGTTCCTTTCGCAAAAAAAAGTAAGCGTTTTCTATTGCGGTACTGGAGCTGAGCCCCTACAATGATAGTGGAGATGTGAAAACGAGAGGGGAATCGAGATTATTTATGTGGCGAACTTTGTAATGGTTAAGTAATTGGATGCTGCCTTATTCCGAAGACGGGAGAGGTGTGTCAAAATATGACCATGCAAAGGCCGCCAGGATGAAATGATTCCATGGGGCTGATCGAAAAGCAGGAGCCGGCATATGCATCAATGAGCCGGCAGCTGCCTTTGGAAGGCCCTTTTTGTTTACTCAGCATCTCCTTAGTTCTGTGGTTCCATATCAAAAGGAGCTGATTTTGTTGGAAAAGAAGATAGCAATCGTGACCGGTGCAAGCCGTCCGCGCGGGATAGGATCTGCGGTCTGCCGGGAACTGGCACGGCAGGGTGTTGATATATTTTTTACCCATCTGTCGCGCTATGACAGTGCGACAGGCTATGAGGATGTAATCGATCAATGGCCCGCTGAATTCACGGCTGAACTCAGCAGTCTTGGGATTCGCGCCGGGAATATGGAATTGAATTTGGCGGATGATGATGCACCTGTAAAACTCCTTGATGAGGTGCAGAAACAGCTGGGGCAGCCTGTGATTTTGATCAATAATGCCACACACTGTGTGGAAGTGGGTTTCCAACAGCTGACTGGGAGAATCCTGGAAGACCACTGCGCTGTAAATATCAAGGGAACCTTCATGCTTTCCGCTGAATTCGCACAACGACTCGTGAATGGCAGCGGCGGCAGGATCGTCAATTTCGTATCCGGCCAGGATAAAAGCCCGGCACCCGGCAATCTGGCTTATGCAGCGACAAAAGGGGCTGTCTCTGCTTTTACAAAATCACTCGCGGCAGAGCTTGCGCCCCATCATATAACGGTAAACGCCATCGATCCCGGCCCGACTGATTCAGGCTGGATGAATGAGGAGCTTCAGGATTTCCTCCTGCCTAAGTTTCCAATGGGAAGAATCGGCACCCCGGAAGATGCGGCACGTCTTGTCGCTTTCCTGGCAAGTGATGCGGCCAAATGGATCACCGGCCAAATTATCCATTCGGACGGCGGATTCTGGGATTAAACAACATAAAATATAACGTCCGCCAGGTCTTTCCCGGCGGACGTTTTGTTGAAACAGGGGCTAACGGGCAGGCTCTTTTATGCTTTCAGCCATCTCCCTGCCCGTTATGGCATCGAGCAGTACATGAATGTCCTTCCATATTTCTTCCTTAAGATGGAGTTCGCCACAGGCTTTATATTCCTGGATCAGCAGGTGAAGTTCCTTTAAAAATATTTCTTGATCATTCATAGTAAGTTCCTTTCAGTAGTAAGATATGTCATCATGGCAGAGGGATTTGGCAGGCACAATCGGTCGGCCGGCGGGCAAAAAAAAGCCGGAAGAACAGAATTTATGTTCTTCCGGCCTATGGCGGGCACAAGTGATTGTCCAGCTCAATACTACCGTTTATTATTCATTTGGTTTCAGCATCAAGATGATAAAGCTGTTATCCAGGGCAAAATCCCAATCAACAAAGGAATCGAGAATGGCCGCACCGAGTATCTCAGAAAAGTGGGTATTATTGCTGAGCATATCGCCTTCGAGCTGACGTTTTGCCACACGGAGCGTTTCATGGAAGCCGAGCGAAACCAGCTGCTTCTCAATGGGAACAAGAATTCCTGTCCTTTTAATAATCAGCGCTCTTGGGCTGATCATATAGGAAGATATGGACGTTGGTGCCTTCTCGGCCTGCTCGCTGATGAGTTTAATTTCCTCATGCACCTGCTCTTTTCCCCTGTATTCATTTTTCAGCTGCTGATGAAAATCCGCATTAACAGCCAGAAAAACGCCTGTTTCCTTCTGAAGATTCCAGTCATAATAAATATGCTGGATATCCATATCGGTTATTCCTTTGATCTGCCCCCGGATTTCGGGATCTATCGTTTTCATCAAAAATTCACGGGTTGTTTTGACGGTGATTTCCTGGTCCTGATCAAGCAGGATTTGTTCCATTGGCGAAATGAAGCCGCGGACATATATGAGGACGAATGGGCTTGCCACTACAGAATGAATGGAATGCGGACCTTTACCGAACTTATCACGAAGCAATTTCCCAAAATTATTGGCCAGCTTGGTCTGCTGTTCTTTAATATCCATGAGAATTACCCCTTATCCAAAAGGAAGCATCAAATCTCCCTTCCATATTTGAATTCTACCACGGCCAATAAGCCGTTGTATAGTAAGTTTTTCCCTCGCGCAGGTACATTAAACGTCAGGTATTTCCTAAAATTGGAGAGCTTTTTTAGAAAATAAAAGTATATTGCAGTTTTATCTGGATAATTGAAAAATGAGAAGGATATCTGTTGCGAATTGTAGAATATAACAATTAACAAAAATCGGACGGTATATACGTCCTGTCACTACAGTCAAAGGATAGTTTTTTCACATATGGATAAAGGGCATGTGATCTAGTCCTTAAAGGAAGGCGTCTATGGAAATACAGGTAAAAGAAAAAGAGAAGGCATTAAGCAGTTTTATCGCAAGGCTGCTCCGTGAACATTTTGGAAAGGGGCCAGGCGTTGTATTTGCTTCCATATCTAAGCCCTACATCACGATTTATCTGAAGGACTTTCTGACTCCCATTGAAAATAGATTAATGATGAAAAATCACCCTACATATATCCAGAAATTAAGGGATGTATTGATGGAAACCCTGACAGAAGAAATCAAAGGCTATATCAAGACAGCTATAGGAATTGATGTGGATGAATTTTATTATGACTGGAATCTGGAGTCACAGTCTGGCATGTTCATCGGGATAGAAGGAGGAGCCGGCGGCGAAGGCGGATCTTATCAGAATCAGGATAGGGTGCATCACGAAATTATGCTCATCAGTGAAGAAGCTGAAAAGAAGCCTGGCAGTGTTACGTCACACCTCTTAAATCCTCGGACGCTCCTCATTGTGCGGAACAGAATCCTGGTAAGTATTGAAAAGGAACTGATTGCACTCAATTTCCAGGAAACGCTGACGCTGGCAAAAAGGAATCTTGAAAAAAGGCTGATTCTTAATCATACGAAGAACCTGGAAGGGCTTCTTCATGCATCACTTGAAAATGTGTTTGTAGCCTGGGACTTTCAGCGGGACAAAAGCGCGGCAGTGCTCATATTGGCACCAATCAAATAGAGGCAGGAATGATCTGGGCAATAGAATCAGACATAGGCCAAAGGGAAGACGTTTGATCTTCTTTTTGGCCTTTTTTTACAAAGCCGGAAGATCCTATGGAATATCAAAGACATGTGAGAGTCAAAATTTTCAGAGTCTGACAAAAATGATGAACAAGCTATATGCTATGGGGGGTAAACATGAAAGCCAAGAGGAACAAGTTGGGCGGCATGCCGGTC
The DNA here is from genome assembly GCF_046237605.1 of Paraperibacillus marinus. Classification (GTDB taxonomy): domain Bacteria; phylum Bacillota; class Bacilli; order Bacillales; family DSM-1321; genus Paraperibacillus; species Paraperibacillus marinus. The sequence goes on from NZ_CP143542.1 coordinate 593,774, forward strand.
CTGTGCACTTTCCTATGGAAGGATAAGGGTTATGGTTAACACTTTTGTCATCCAAATACGGGAAGAGCTGGATATCGTGTCAGCCAGGAAAAAGGGACGTGAGGCAGCGCGGCTGCTTTGCTGCGATGTAGTAGATCAGGCCAAAATCATCACCGCCATTTCGGAGCTGGGCCGGAATATTTCTCAATATGCGGGTTCAGGGAAGATTATTGTCGAAGTCCTCCAGGATGAAGAAGTGTACGGGGGTATCAGAATAACAGCTGTCGACGACGGTCCAGGCATTGAAAATATAAAAAAGGCCATGGAACCCGGCTTTTCCACTTCAGGGGGGCTTGGTACGGGTCTAAGTGGTGTAAGGAATCTCATGGATGAGTTTTATATCGACTCAGCACCCGGAAAGGGTACGATTGTGGTGATCACGAAATGGCTGAAGAGCAGAATAACGGTTTAAAGAAACTAAATGACAGGTGCCTGCTGCAGAACCTTAATGCGTGGGCTTTTTGTTTTCAAGGATTTATGCCGATCAGGCAGGATGGAGGGATGATAGGTGCTGCAGGACAAAATCATTTACTGGATAGGCGGGTCTGCCTGTGCAGGAAAGAGCACGCTTGCAGAGATGTACTGCCGTAAATATAATCTGCCGCTCTATTCCTGCGATGAACATTTCAACAGACATCTGCAGCAGATATCAGAAGAGCATCAGCCCGCAATGTCCAAAATCTCCAGGATGGATGCAAATGAAGCCTTTTACTCAAGGAGCAGGGCGGCGCGCTTGAGAGTATATATCCAGTCATTTATAGAAGACTTTTCCTTTGTAGCTGCAGATTTGGCAAAAGGTGAGGAAAAAGCGATTGTTGTGGAAGGAAATCAATTGCTGCCATCTCTCGTAAAGCCGCTTTTGGAGAAGCATCATATGGCAGTCTGGATTGTTCCCCAGGAAGAATTTCAAAGGAAACAATACCGCAAACGGGAGTGGGTGCCCGCAGTGCTTGCGGCATCCGCCGACCCAGAAGCTGCCTATGAAAATTGGATGGTCCGAGATGCCGCGTTTGCATCCATGGTCTATAAGGAAGCTGCGGGCGAAAAGCTGAATGTTATGCTTGTTGATGGCAGCCGGGATTTGGCGGAAACTTTCCTGGAATTGGAGCGGCTCTTTCAGCCGGGATAGTCATCAGAGTTTTTAACGATTTTTATCATCTTTTTGGCAAGCGCCGTCATCGCCCTGCCATCCTTGCTGCGGTCGCAGTCTGCCCATTGATAATCCAGCTTTGCATCATTGATCCATACCGTTAAGTTATAATTTACACGAGCCGGGCGGCAGGAGGCGGTCAGTCCTTTTCTATCCAGATAGTTTGCTAGAACCATATTTTTGTATATTGCCGTAAGCTCCGCTTCTGAAAAATGGATATCGCTGACGGTCCGCGTAACGTCATTCCCTGGAAAATAAGCTGCTAGTTTTTCTGAATTTGTATCTACCTCGTTCTCCAGCTTTTTTCCATATTTAAAACGGAAATCAAAGCGGTCCTGTGCTTTTATATCATAATCGATCGTAACCAGCTCCATCTCCTTTTGTCCGCTTCCGCATCCTGCCAGAGAGTACTCCGTTCTTGTGTAACTCTCGGTATGGACTGCCTTTTTACAGCTGAATTTTTCTACAGTTCCCCCGCCATAACGATCCTCCCGCGAATCTATGGAAAGCTTAATGCCTTTTCCATCAAAATCAACATGATGGAAAATAGGATCTCCCTCAAGGGTATACCTTACAACTCTAATATCCCCTTCCTTTCCATCCTGAACATTTGCATAAAAATGATCCAATGAGCTGATATTTTCAAACCGGTTGATTGAAGCTTTCACATCGTTTTCTTTTACCTTGGAGGCACTGTCGGCACAACCTGACAGGAAAAGGAAGAGAAAAGCAGTTAGTGCTATTTTTTTCATGGATTCACGCCCTTGTTTCCATTAAATGGTTTTTGTCTATTATATAAGAACTCTCGAACGAAAATATATCCTTTTTTTCGCGCAAGATGAGAAAGAGTATTTTGTTTTTGGACTTCCAGTAATAAAATCTTAAAAGTTTGTAATAAAAGCCGGAAGCCAAGTTATTTGAAAATTAATAATAATTATTGAAAGGGCTTGCACGACATGCTATTATAATTGCGTAAACGTTTTCGTAAATGAATTGGAAAGCTGGTGGGAAATGGCGTATACGATTAAGGATGTAGCCAGGGAAGCGAATGTTTCGATAGCGACTGTTTCCCGGATTTTAAATGGGCAGCCGGGCTATTCGAAAAAAACCAAGGAAAAGGTATTGCGGGTCATTGAGGAAATGGGGTATCATCCGAACGCTGTGGCGAGAGGTCTCATCAACAAGAGGACGCACACCATCGGCGTAATGTTCCCCTATCTAACCGGGTCCCTGGTTACAGAGCTTCTGAGGGGAATCGAAAGTGCGGCAAGCCGGCACGGCTCGAGCATCATTGTCTGCCATACGAGTTCGGACCGGGAGAAGACCCGGAAGTATCTGCAGGTTTTAAATGAGAAACGGGTAGATGGAATCATCTTTACCAGTGAGGTACTGGAAGATGAGTTTCACGGTTATATTGAAAACATGAATGTGCCACTCGTATTACTCTCCACAAAGTCGGATAAATTTTCTGCCCCATTTGTGAGAGTGGATGATGAGGCAGCCGCCTATTCTGCGGCGGAATATTTAATCAAACAGGGACACACAAAACTCGGGATGATCAGCGGCCGGAAAGAAGATATCATTGCCGGGCAGCCGCGTATCAATGGGTTCCTAAAAGCGCTGAAGAAGTATGGCATTTCTCTTAAAGAAGGAAATATTATCAGCACAGAAGGATTCGGATTTCCGGAGGGCATCACGGGGCTGAAACGGCTCCTGGAAAATGATCCCGGAGTGACGGGTATATTTGCTGCCAGCGATGAAATCGCAATTGGAGCCATCTCCACAGCTTATCTGCTTGGAATCCAGATTCCAGAAGAGCTATCCATCATCGGATACGATAATATCGATTTAGCCCAAATGTCCATTCCTCCGCTGACGACGGTGGCACAGCCATTCGCTGAGATGGGAGAGACAGCCGGTGAAATGCTGTTGAGTATGCTTGAAACGGGGGAGACGGCCGTCAGCCGGATAATGCCTCATCAGATAATTGAAAGAGAGAGCGTAAAAAGAAAGGATTGATCCTTTTCTTTTTATTTAGAGAATAAAGTAAACGTTTACGTAATTTAATCTTGGTGTTTTACGTAAACGTTTACTACAAAAAATGGGAGGTTTTACGATGTTTAAGAAAGTTTCTATGAGCCTGATGGCTGTCACGATGGGAGTAGGCTTGCTTGCTGGATGCGGGGGCAAAGACTCGGATGGAAAGGTCACACTTGAGATGTTTTCCAATAAGTCCGAGAATATTTCCACTTATAAAGGATTGATTAAGGAATTCGAAAAGGAAAATCCGGATATAAAAATCAAGCTTGATGCGCCTCCAGAGGCAGAGACTGTTTTGAAAACGAGACTGACCAAGAATGATCTGCCTGATGTTATGGCCATTGGGGGAAATGCTGCTTACGGGGAGCTGGCACGTGCAGGAGTGCTTCAGGATTTTTCAGAAGACCCGCTGCTTAAAAGTGTACAGCCATCCTATGTGGATATGATCGGAAGGCTGGTTGGACCGGATGAAAAGGGAACCTTCGGCCTGCCTTATGCCACAAACGCAAACGCCGTTATTTATAACAAGGAGAAGTTTGAAAAGCTTGGACTCAAGGTGCCAAAAACATGGGATGAGTTCGTTGCTGCCCTGGATAAGGCAAAGGCTGACGGAGAAATTCCGATCTACCTTACGCTTAAGGATGCCTGGACCGGAATGATTTCCTGGAACTCCCTCGGGGCAAATATTGCCGGAGAGGACTTTGCGGAAAAGAAGAACAAGGGAGAAGCTTCATTTGTCAAAGACTATGATGAAGTGGCAGATAAAATGATGACTCTCACTGAGTTTGGACACAAAAACAATATGGGCGTGTCTTATGGCGATGGCAACAATGCATTTGCTGGCGGCAAGGGAGTATTTTACCTGCAGGGCAACTGGGCTATCCCGGAAATCAAGAAAGCCAATCCTGACATCGATCTAGGGGTATTCCCAATGCCTGTCTCGAATGACGCTGCCAAGAATAAACTGGTTTCTGGTGTGGATGTGGTGCTTACGGCCAGTGAAGATACTGAACACAAAAAAGAAGCTGAAAAGTTCCTGAAGTTCATGATGCAGAAGGAAACAGCCAAGAAATACATTGATGAGCAAAAAGCATTCTCTGCCATCCAGGAAGTGTATCAGGAGGATCCAGTCTTTGAGGGAATCAAGGATAACTTTGAGAGCGGAGCCATTACAAGTTACCCCGATCATTATTATCCGGCAGGACTTGGGGCTGAAAACCTCCTCCAGGATTATTTGATCAAGAAAGATAAAGAAAAGTTCCTGAAAAAAATGGATTCTGAATGGAAAAAAATCCAGGATCGCTAAAAGGGTGGGGTGTCTTTATAGATGCCCTGTTCTTCAATTCAAGGGGGGACCACCGTGATCCATAAAAATAAAGTATATCTGTCCATTGTCATTCCGGCATTCGTACTGTTTTTCGTATTCCACACCTATCCAGCCCTCCAGGGGATTTTCTACAGCTTTACAGACTGGAAAGGGTATGGCGACTGGAACTTTACCGGATTAAAGAACTATATAAATGTCTTCAAAGATGACAGGGCGGGCGATGCCTATCTGTTTACATTTAAATTTGCGGTCGTTACGACCATCATAGTGAACATCATCAGCCTGGCTGTTGCTACAGGACTTAATTCAAAGATAAAGTTCCATAAAACCTTGAGGGCGGTCTATTTTTTGCCGTTCATCCTCAGCATCCTGATTGTCGGCTTTATCTTCAACTTCATCTTCGCCCATATGCTGCCACAGTTTGGTGAGTACCTGGGCTGGGACTGGCTTGCGAAAAATATTCTCGGAGACCCGGATCTTGCCTGGCTTGGGATTGTCCTGGTAGCGGTTTGGCAGGCTGTATCGTTCAATACGATTCTGTACCTGGCGGGGCTTGTGACCATATCGGATGACTTGTATGAGGCGGCAAGCATTGATGGAGCCGGAGTATGGAAGAAATTCTGGTCTATCACCTTTCCATTGATTGCTCCTTTTTTCACCATCAATATGGTCTTGTCCATGAAAGGGTTCCTGCAGGTGTTTGATCAGATTGTGGCCCTGACGGGAGGCGGACCGGGAAAATCGACAGAATCCATATCGCTCCTGATATACCGCGGGGGATTTGAAGGCGGCGATTTCGCGTATCAATCAGCGAATGCCGTCATCTATTTCATCGTGATTGTCATCGTCTCCGTATTCCAGCTGAAGATTCTTAGCAAAAGAGAGGTGGAAAGCTGATGCGCCGCAAGAAAACCAGCTGGGTCACCACGCTGCTCCTGATTTTTGGTTCGTTGTTCATTCTGTTTCCGCTGTACCTGACCATCACGATTGCCTTTAAGACGCCTCAGGAAATGGCGGGAAATCTATTGTCGCTGCCAAGGTCGTGGTCGTTTGTTAATTTCACGGAAGCCATTGAGATGACCAATTTTTTCAATGCTTTAAAAAACAGCACCATCGTCACCGTGGTTGTTGTCTTCTTTACAGTCCTTACCAACTCGCTTGTCGCGTATGCGGTGGCGAGGAATCTGCATAAGAAGCTGTATAAAGCGCTGTATTACTATTTTTTGAGTGCGATGTTCATTCCGTTCCCAATCATTATGCTGCCATTGGTTAAACAAACCAGTTCATGGGGAATGGATAATTTATGGGGATTGATTATCCTGTATATCGTTTTCAATCTATCCTTCAATATTTTCATTTACATTGGGTATATCAAGTCGATCCCGCTTGAGCTTGAAGAAGCGGCCATCATGGACGGGGCCGGAACATGGGGTGTATTCTGGAAGGTGATCTTCCCGCTGCTGGCGCCGATGAATGCGACGGTTGCCATCCTGACGTGCCTGGGGGCATGGAATGATTTCATGCTTCCGCTAGTCTTACTTAGCGACCGGGACATGGCGACCCTGCCGCTCGTGCAGTATGTGTTCCAATCTCAATTCAGCACAGATTATAACCTGGCGTTCGCTTCGTATTTACTGGCGCTTGCCCCTATGATCATTGTCTATGTATTTGCCCAGAAATGGATCATCAGCGGAGTCATGAAAGGCTCCATTAAGTAAAAAAACAATTCAAATTATGTTAGTGAGGCGAAGAGAACATGAATAAAAAATGGTGGAAAGAAAGCGTCATCTATCAAATCTATCCCCGGAGCTTTTATGATACGGACGGGGACGGTGTGGGCGACCTGCAGGGCATAAGAGAAAAAATCCCTTATTTAAGCAAGCTGGGAATCGATGTGATCTGGCTGTCTCCTGTCTATAAGTCTCCGAATGATGACAATGGATATGATATATCGGATTACCGGGATATCATGGATGAATTCGGCACCATGGAGGATTTTGATGCCATGCTGGATGAATCTCATAAATATGGAATCAAAATCATGATGGATCTCGTGGTGAATCATTCGAGCGATGAGCATCAGTGGTTCGTTGAGTCACGCAAGTCAAAGGATAATCCATACAGGGACTATTATATCTGGAAAAAAGGCGAGAACGGAGAGCCGCCAACCAACTGGGGAGCGGCATTCGGAGGCAGTGTCTGGGAATATGACGAAGAAACCGACGAATATTATCTCCATCTCTTCAGCAAAAAACAGCCTGACCTTAATTGGGAGAATCCCGGCCTCCGGGCAGAAGTCTACCAGATGATCCGTTACTGGCTGGATAAAGGGATTGACGGCTTCCGCATGGATGTAGTTAATTTCATCTCTAAAGATACTAGCTATCCGCAGGGGAAAATGGACGAGGGAATGCTGTTTGGGGATGGCAGCCCATATTACATGAATGGTCCGCGTATCCACGAATTTCTTCAGGAAATGAACAAGGAAGCATTGTCCACTTATGATACGATCACGGTCGGCGAGATGCCGGGTGTTTCCGTTGAACAAGGGAAGCTGTATACCGGGGAGAAACGAAATGAATTGAACATGGTCTTCCATTTCGAGCATGTGGGCCTCGGCAACGGCAAGTTCGGTAAATGGGATCCGCAGGAATGGAAGCTGACAGAGCTTAAGGAAATCTTCACAAAATGGCAGAAGGGCCTTGAGAATGACGGCTGGAACAGCTTGTATTGGAGCAATCACGATCAGCCAAGAGCCATATCCCGCTGGGGAAATGATTCGGACGAATACAGGGTACTGTCCGGCAAGATGATCGCCGCCTGCCTTCACACCATGCAGGGAACTCCGTATATCTACCAGGGTGAGGAGATTGGGATGACCAATGTCCGGTTCAACAGCATCGAGGAGTATCGAGATATCGAAACACTGAATGCCTATAAGGACCTGACGCCTGCGTTCCTGACTCATGAAGAAATCTTCAAGGGCATCTATGAAAGAAGCCGCGATAACGCGAGGACACCTGTCCAGTGGAATGGCAGCGAAAATGCCGGTTTCACCAAGGGGACTCCGTGGATTGATGTGAATCCGAATTACAAAACCATCAATGCGGAAGCTGTTTTAGCCGATCCGGATTCCATCTTCTACTTCTACCAAAAGCTGATCCAGCTTCGGAAGCAGAACGATGTGATTGTCTATGGCACTTACGATTTGTTGATGGCTGAAGACGAGAAGATTTTCGCGTTCACAAGGACTCTGGAAGAGGAAAAGATCCTGACAATCTGTAATTTCAGCGAAGAACATGCAGAATTCAGACTGGAACCAGAGGTTGCCTTCAGCGGCAAAGAACTGCTGATCTCAAACTATGAAGTGAGTGAGACTCAGGATATAAAAGAGATTTCGCTTAAACCGTACGAAGTTCGTGTTTATAAACTGACTCAATGATAAAGGAAACAGCAGCCACGCTTTGATGATTGGCTGCTGTTTTTGTTAGGCTGTTTATCCGGCAGCGGTGGACTGCAAAGGTAAGAAACCAATAAAAACTTACCTAATTTGCAGGGCATCACTCAACCTGAAGGGAATTAATATAGATTGAAAGTAAAGGAGCGTTGGAGGAATGGGAAATAAAGTGAGTTTTGCAGAAAAAAAGCTTAGCCCCGATGTTATTGGAAGGCTGGAGGAATGGACGGGAGGCGTCTATGGGATAGAAGTGCTGTCTAATCAGGGCTGGACATCTGCGGTGCGGAAAATATCCGGCGGCAGGGGAACGTTTCTGTTGAAAAGCTGTTATGAAGAGAGATACAGGGATTGGCTTCGGAATGAGGCAGAGGTGCTTCGGAGCCTTAGGGATTGTGCGGCTATCCCGGTGCCCGGATATTTTGGCTTCTTTGAGGAGGAGGATGCAAGCCATCTGCTGATGTCGTTTGAGCCCGGCATAACCCTGAGGGAAGCACAGCTTAGGGAACAGACGGCAGAAGGGGAGTACCGGCTTATTAAAAGCTGCGGAGCATTTCTGCAAAAACTCCATGAACAAGAGCATCCCCCTTTCTTCCCGGCTGGGGAGAAGTGGCTGGATAAACAGCTCCAAAGGGCTGCCGGCTATTTAAAGAGCGGCGGCATAGACGGGACTGCCGCACTCCTGGAAAAGCTGGAATTTGAGCGGCCGGCTGTAGTCAGGCAGACAATCATCCATGGAGACTGCACGGTGGATAATGTGCTGGTGGTAAACGGTGAAGTGGTGATGTTCATCGACACGGCTGGCATGGGAATCGGCGATCCACGATATGATGAGGCCTTAGCGGTGCGGAAATTCATGGGAGACCCGGAGAAGCTGGCCGCGTTCTATGACGGATATACACGCTATCGTCTATCCGAGGAGGAATTTCAGTATTTTGAGGGGCTGTATGACTTTTTTTAAGATGGTCTATAATTTTTATTTATATAGATTGATAGATAATTGCTATTTTTATTTATCACTCGGGTGAAATAAAGTGAAGATAAGGAGGGGGATTGAATGGATATTAAAAAGGAAGTTCAGGAGCAGTTTGGGAAGAACGCCCAGTCTTATGTCGAGAGCAGCATTCACAAAGATGGCAGCGACCTGTCATTATTGGTGCACCTTGCAGAATTGAAGGGGACTGAGAAGGTGCTGGATGTGGCTTCTGGCGGTGGCCATACGGCAAATGCTTTTGCTCCATATGTACGGGAAGTCATTGCACTCGATATAACAGCCGAAATGCTTAAGGCAGCCGAAGGATTCATCAGGGGAAACGGTCATGAAAATGTGAGATTCATCAAGGGGGATGCCGAGAAACTGCCATTTGCCGATGAGTCCTTTGATATCGTAACCTGCAGGATAGCCCCGCATCATTTCCCTGATGTTGCAGCTTTTGTTTCCGAGGTATTCCGTGTCCTGAAACCAAATGGAAAATTCCTGCTCGATGACAATATCGTGCCGGAGGATGATGAATTGGACAACTTTTATAATGCTATCGAGAAAATCAGGGACTACAGCCATGTGAGAGCCTGGAAGAAAACAGAATGGATCAGCATGCTTGAGTCAGCAGGATTCATCATCCACCAGCTTCACCGTTTTGAAAAGAGCTTCGAATTTGCCTCTTGGTGCAGAAGGATGAATCTGCCGCAAGAAGAGCAGCGGAGGCTGGGTGATATTTTCAGGGGGGCACCCGAAAGAGCGAAGAAATATTTCAAGATCGGGTTGGAGGGAGAAAATATAACCTCCTTCATGGGGGAGGCAATGGTGGTATGTGCATCGAAAGAGTAAGTTGAGATTCTTTCATCTTTAAAGCGGAAAGCTGGCCAGGGGCTGGCTTTTATTTTTTTCGCCAGCCTCCTCAAGTTTTTTTTGCCTTCAGAATCCAGGTGATGAATTGCTCCCGGTCATGAAGGTGGATGTTATTCGCTTTGGCAAAATCCCGGGCTTGGGGTGTAAAGCTGTTATTGGTAATTACCCAGCAATCAGAGGCATCATAAAGAGACAGCTGCCTTAGGGTTTTCTGGACAAGCCTGATTCCCATACTTCTTTTGTGGCTTTTCACCTTAACTGCCGCCTTCCTCCCGCTCGGAGCAGCTGCCGTAAAGCTTATGAATTCATTTCCCTCTTGAGGCTTTAAAATAGCATATCCCAGCCGTTCAAGCAGGGCAGCTGTGAAATCTTCAAGCTGTGCGTCTGTCATGTTGTGGATGACCCAGATTTCGGATTTTTCCTGCTTCTTCATCATACGGTGAAGGAAAATCAAGCCGTAGATAGAGTAAAGAAACAATCCCGTCATAAATGTGAGAAAGGGAGGTTCGAAGCTCTTCGTTACTGCTGCTATATAAGAAGGAACCAGCACCATGGCCAGCCAGAATAGCAGGTGAAGACGATTGTCCAAAGAGGGTGCACCTCCTTCATAATTATCTTTTATAAATCCTGCCCCATCTTCTTCTTTTCCTTTTCCTCATATTCCGGCATCAATAGAGGGCCGATAAAAAACAGCGCTCCGCCAATTAAACGTATGGTCCTTGCATGCTCATGTGAATTAAACTTTAGAACAGCAAGGAGCAGGATAGCCGCTCCTATCAAGAACATAATGACTCCGGTAATTTTTCTGGCATTCATCTAAAACCCTCCCTTTCTTGTAATGTACCATAAAATGGTTGTTCTGCTGCTTTTATATGAATCCATAAAAAAGAGAAAGAATAAATAAAATTAATTTAATTTTTTGAATAGTCATTGATTTTCTTAAACAAACATATTATATTATTAAACAAGTAATCCGATGTAAATTGTAAGTTTTAAAAATCACTCCTGCTGATCAGACACACTGAAGGCACTTATCTCATTAAAAGATAAGTGTCTTTTTGCTTTTTCTGTTACCTTTCCGCCCAATTCACATACTGTGTAATAGAAAACCCACTTGAGTCTTCTACTCACAACCCGTGCATGGAAAAGAACATAGGGAAGAGCAGAAACAAACACAATAAGGCGGTGGAGCGGAACAAGACACACCAGGAATGCCAGGAATATGCATGATGTGCGCACCCAGCTGCAGGAAGCTTTTTAATCCATGCAGCTCCGCCCCTTTTACACAGAAAAAAGCATTCTCCATCCTTTGCATTCCTTTCCCTAGGAATGCAAAATAATTTAACTGAAAACCGTGGTAAGACGTTTAAGGAGGGGAATTTGCAATTGCAGAAAAAGGTTGATGAAAAAGTATTGGAAAAGATCAGGGTGCTTCTCGAGGGAGTGGACTTCGGATTCCTTCAAATCATTATCCACGACTCCCAGGTTATGCAGATTGACAAATTAGAAAAGCACCGCCTGCCAAAAAAAAATAATAACGCCGATCGGACTACCGAAGGCTCCTGATGATTTCTCAGTTGTTGTGTAGAGAGAATCAAGGGGGCTTTTTTTAGCCCCGAAATTATGATGAAAAGGAGTTTTTTCATGAAAAGAATCTATATCGGCTTGTTATCACTGATTTTATTGGCTGGGGCTGCCGGCTGTTCGTCTTCCTCCGGCGGAGAGGATGCTTCCGGCAAGGCGGCGGATAGTAAAAAAACAAAAACGATTGAATTGCTTAATGTATCTTATGACCCGACCCGGGAGTTCTACGAAGCGGTGAACAAAAGCTTTGCCTCGTATTGGAAGGGGAAGACCGGCCAGGATGTGAAGATCAATCAGTCACATGGCGGGTCCGGAAAACAGTCAAGGGCGGTCATTGACGGCCTTGAAGCGGATGTTGTCACCCTGGCACTTGCCTATGATATCGATGCGATCGCGCAGGCAGGCAAACTGTCCAGGGACTGGCAGAAAAGGCTTAAGGATAACAGCTCTCCATATACCTCCACGATCGTATTCTTGGTCAGGAAGGGAAATCCAAAGGGCATTAAGGACTGGGACGATTTAATAAAGCCAGGCGTATCTGTCATTACCCCTAATCCAAAAACATCCGGGGGGGCGAGGTGGAACTATCTGGCCGCCTGGGGATATGCTTTGAAACAAAATAATGGAGATGAAGAAAAAGCAAAGGAATTTACAGGCAGGCTATTCAAAAATGTGCCGGTCCTGGATTCAGGTGCCCGCGGCTCAACGACCACATTTGTTGAGCGGGGGATTGGCGATGTTCTGATTGCCTGGGAAAATGAAGCCTTCCTGGCCATGAATGAGCTCGGCAAGGATAAGTTTGAAATGGTGGTCCCTTCTGTCAGTATCCTTGCTGAGCCGCCTGTAGCCGTGGTGGATAAAGTGGCGGAAAAACGAGGGACAGCTGAGGCGGCAAAGGCATATCTTGAGTATCTTTATACAGATGAAGGGCAGAAACTTGCCGCAGAGAATTATTATCGCCCCCGCTCGAAGGAAGCACTTGAAAAGTATGGCAGCCACTTTCCGGACATCAACCTGTTTACGATTGATGAGCTCTTCGGAGGCTGGACCAAGGCACAGAAGGAGCATTTTGATGATGGCGGCATCTTTGATGCTATTTATAAACCATAGAGAAGGGGATTGACGTCTTTGCCCAAGGCTGTAAAAAAGCACTCCAATCTGCCGGGTTTCGGCCTTTCACTTGGCTATTCAATCATATACCTGAGCTTGATTGTGCTGATCCCGATTACCGTTTTGTTTATTAAAGCGGCAGAATTAAGCATTGCGGATTTCTGGAATATAGTCACAGACAAGCGGGTGATTGCTTCATTTAAAGTTACCTTTGGAACTTCCTTTGCAGCTGCCGCGGTGAATGCGGTGTTTGGCACCTTGATCGCCTGGGTGCTGGCCCGGTATGAATTTCCCGGCCGGCGGCTGGCAGATGCACTGATAGACCTTCCCTTCGCGCTTCCAACGGCGGTTGCGGGCATTGCCCTGACAGCTATTTATGCACCGAATGGCTGGATTGGTCAGTTTTTTGAACCGCTCGGAATCAAAATTGCGTTCACCCAGCTTGGAATCGGGATTGCCCTGATGTTCATCGGGCTGCCGTTTGTCGTCCGCTCGGTTCAGCCGGTACTTCAGGATTTAGACAGTCAATATGAAGAAGCAGCGGCCTCGCTTGGAGCGGGATCTTCCCAGATTTTTTTAAAGATCATTTTCCCTGCCATCTTTCCTGCCCTCCTGACAGGCTTCGCGCTGGCCTTTGCAAGGGCACTTGGTGAGTATGGATCGGTGGTCTTCATTTCAGGAAATATGCCGATGAAGACCGAAATCGTTCCGCTGCTGATCATCACGAAGCTTGAACAATATGACTACACAGGAGCGGCTGCCATTGCCTCGGTCATGCTCGTGCTGTCTTTTCTTATCTTATTTCTAATCAACCTGTGGCAGTGGAAAAGTTCTGGAAGGCATAAAGCGATATAGAAGGGTTTTGAGGCTGATGCATGCAGCAGGAACAGAAAAGAATACAGGAAGGTCCAAAGGTGCCGCAGCCGGCAGGAGGATTTTGATCAGTACCGCTCTCCTGTTTATCGGCTTTTTTATAATCATTCCTCTGGCAGTTGTGTTTTCTGAGAGTTTTAAAAAAGGGTGGGAGCTTTATTTCCTCTCACTGACAGACCCGGATGCCCTGGCAGCCATTAAGCTGACCCTGCTGGTCGCCGCTCTTGCCGTTCCGTTGAACACGGCATTCGGTGTGGCTGCTGCCTGGGCAATTGCCAAGTTTGACTTCAAGGGGAAAAATGCTTTGACCACCCTTATTGATATCCCTTTCGCGGTTTCGCCTGTGATTGCCGGGCTTGTGTTTGTCCTATTGTTCGGCTCACAGGGAATCTTTGGCCCACTTCTTGAAGACCGGGACATCAAGATTATTTTTGCCGTGCCGGGCATTGTGCTGGCGACCATTTTTGTCACGTTTCCTTTTGTGGTCCGTGAATTGATCCCGATTATGCAGGAGCAGGGCACAGAGGAAGAGCAGGCAGCGCTGACACTTGGGGCGGGGGGATGGCAGATTTTCTTGCGGGTGACCCTGCCCAATATCAAGTGGGGTCTGCTGTATGGCGTGATCCTCTGCAATGCACGGGCAATGGGGGAGTTTGGAGCTGTTTCAGTTGTATCGGGTCATATCAGGGGACTGACAAATACCCTGCCTCTTCATGTGGAGATTTTATACAATGAATACAATTTCACTGCCGCATTTGCCGCCGCATCCCTGCTGGCGTTCCTGGCGCTGGTCACACTCTTTTTAAAAAGTTTTATAGAATGGAAAACCATCAGGCAGGCTAAGGCTGCCGAGCGATCAGGCAATAATCGAATAGCTGGCTGAGGAGGAATAAATATGAGCATCAGCATCAAAGGCATATCCAAGGCCTTCAATAAATATCCGGCTGTGAATGGCCTGTCCCTTACCATTCCAACCGGCGGTTTCGCTGCGCTTCTTGGACCCTCGGGTTCAGGCAAGACTACACTTCTGCGCCTGATTGCCGGCCTTGAATATCCCGATGAGGGCCAAATCTTTTTTAATGGAACAGATTATACCCAAAAGTCTGTCAAGGAACGGAAGGTAGGCTTCGTCTTTCAGCATTATGCACTATTCAAGCACATGACCATTTTTGAGAATATTGCTTTCGGTCTCAGGGTAAAGCCGAGAGGCATCAGGCCGGGGAAGGCGGAAATCAGGGAGAAGGTATACGGATTATTGAATCTTGTGCAGCTCGAGGAAACGGCGGGAAGATATCCCTCTCAGCTCTCTGGCGGCCAGCGGCAGCGGATTGCACTGGCCCGGGCGCTTGCAGTGGAACCGGAAATCCTCCTGCTTGATGAACCTTTCGGAGCGCTCGATGCCAAGGTAAGACAGGAACTCAGGAACTGGTTGAGAGAGCTTCACGAAAAATTGAACATTACAACCGTTTTTGTCACCCATGATCAGGAAGAAGCATTAGAAATGGCAGATGAGGTAGTTGTCATGAACGGAGGCAGGATCGAGCAGACAGGAAGTCCCTGGGACGTGTATCATGCCCCTGCCAATCCGTTCGTGTACAGCTTCCTTGGAAGGGTGAATACCCTGAAGGATCCGGCCGGAACCACCAGCTATATAAGGCCGCATGAAGTTTTATTATCTTCCTCTCCCACAGAATCCTCGCTCCTGGCAGAAGTCATCTCTGTGCATGGGGCAGGATCTACGGTCCGCCTGCATGTGCGCCTTCCGGGTATGGAGGAACTGATCGAAGCGGAGCTCAGCGCGGAAAAGTACAGGGAACTAGGCACCGTTGAAAGGGGCGGGCTTTTATATGCCGACCTTATCAGGGCGGTCTTTTTCGAAGGGAATGAATTAAAGCCGCTTCCCGTTGGCAGTAAACCGATTATAAGAGTCTAATAGAGCCGCCCGCACATTGCTGGCGGCCGCCCCAGCCTCCTTCAGTGCGGCTCAAACAGGGGTGAATATGTATTTTTAAGTACGATCTTTTTTGGCAGAATGAAAGAATTCCTATCTGTCTGGCATCGTTTTCATTATAATGATGGTAGATTATGAGACAGGAGATGATAGCATGTTCAGACGAAGTGAACCCAAATTCAAAGCGGCTGAGGAAATGGAAGTAGAAGTAGAGAATATCTTTGAAATCCTGCCCCCGCCGGGAACCATCATCGGCGAAGCGACAGAAGAGGAAATGGATGAGGCAGCCGATCTTGAAAGCAGGCATATGGCTTTTATGAGGCTCCAGGATATGAATTTACAACTCGATGGGGCTGCCTATAAAGATCTTCTGAAGGAATTCCAGGAATTTGAAAGGGATTCCAGCCGTTTTTGGAGAAAAATGTCCCGCCGTCTCTCTGTTCCTTATGAGTGGCCAATCCGAATTGATCATGCCAACGGGCCGATTTATATGGGAGAGCATGATTTTATGGGAGAGGAAGAAGAGGAAGTTTAATAGAAGGAAAGAGCAGCCGCCTGGGATTATGAAGTGGCTGCTCTTCTTTTATTGCCTAAAGCCTTCTCTAATCTTGAGGCTGTATCTTAGGTGAGTTCGCGGAATACCAAGTCAGAAGACACGGGCTTGATCCCCAATTCTCTAGCCCATACAGACAGCTGGCCGATATGATGGATTTCATGTGCTGCAATATGCTGCAATATTTTTTGATGCGGCAGCAGGATGGTTTCGCCGCTTTTCCTCTTAATCTCTAAAAAACCGCTCCTGCTGGATTCAGATTTCAAGAATCTATGTGTAGCCGCCTTGTTTTCTTGAGAGTACGCCGTCACTTGGGACAGGCTCGTTATTTCAGCGATATCACGTACTATTACTGAAGTTCCCTGCATCTGGCTGATCCAAAGCTGTTCACAGTCTATTACATGATACAGATTGTGCAGGATGCTCCCCATGCCGCCAATCCTCGTTTTTGTAAGTTCATCAGCAGGAATCCTCCCGCACCATGAGAACCAGTCCTCCCTGATCTGCCAATTATAAAAAAACAATTCCAGCATATACGCCACCTCAAATAGAAAGAATAGTTATCATTTTAACTGTATGAATATGGTAAAATCAAAGAAAAGGTTTTCAAGGAGGCAATGTTATGGAGCAAGCGCTATTGATCATTGATGCACAGCAGTCTTTAATAGACGGAGGCAATGGGGAGCAGGGAGTCCATGATAAAGAGGGGCTGATCAGGAATATCAATAAAGTTCTGAAGGAAGCCCAGAAAAGGGGAATTCAGGTCCTCTTTGTCAGGGATCTGGATGTTGCGGGGGGAGCAGGATCGGGCTTCCAGGTTCATAGTGGAATCGAAGTCCCCGCCGATCCGGTCATTTTCGATAAAAAAGCAACCAATTCCTTTTATGGAACTGGTCTTCTGGAGCATTTGCAGGAGCGGAATATAAAGCATCTTGTGATCATGGGCTGCTCTACTCAGTATTGCATCGATACAGCGGTAAGGACAGCCACTGTCAATGGCTATGATGTTACTCTCGTCGGTGACGGTCATTCCACATCAGATTCAAAAGTGATCTCAGCGGAGCAGATCATTCAGCATCATAATGCAACCCTTCACGGCCACTACAATGTGGATCATTTCTCGGTTGTCAGGACTTCAGACGAAGACTTGTTCACCCCGATTCATGATCAGTATCGCTGATGGGAGAATCGGTTTGATACTCGTCAAAAGAAACGGGCCAGATAAAAGACGCCCAGTATTTTTTAAATCCGAGGGCAGGCTATGATCAATCAATGGAAGGAAATCATTCAAACATTACCTGAGCAGGAGGCAAAATCCTTGCTGCTGCAAATGTTCCTCCGCATCCAACAGGCGAAAGAAGCAGCATATACAAAGGAACAGCTTGCCAGCGACCTAATGGACATTCATGATGAGTTCTTGTCTTTTAATACAGTGAAAAAGCCTGGATCGCCACCGGCTGCTGCCTATATTATCTTTGGTGAATCAGCTGCCGGGAGCTTGAGGTCCGGACTCAGGAAGCGGAAAGGAGAGGAACGTATCAAGGTTATTTCCTTTCCTGGTATCCTTTCGACCGGCCCGCTGTGGAGGCTTGATGAGGAAGCTGGCATCCAGCATAGATTCCAATGGCTGGGTGCGCACCTGAATTATGAGTACGACGATCTGGATGCAGAAGGTGATGGATTCCGGCAAGCCATTTCTGATGTGGCGGCTCTGCCCTATGATATTCCTGTCATCATCTGTACCGGGCATAACGCTCATGAGCAGACGGGACTCCGCTTTGCTCTTAATCTCCTAAAAAGCAGAAGCAGCGTCTATATAATGAATCCTTCTGAGAAAACAGCAGAACACAGCCGCCAGTCCGGCATAGAATTCCTGCCCCTGCACTCCGGAGAAATAGAACCGGAGCTATTGGCAAGGTTCCTTGACTATACACAGGAGGAGCTTTTACCCCAAGAGGAGAGAATCCGGCTCCAGGAGGAATGGCAGCAGGAGTTATCACAGGGGGAGGCCGTGCTAAGGATTTGGGAGAATGAGAAAGTCATAAGCGTGCCGGAGGATTTCTATGATTCTTATATTCTTGAGACGGCAGAGCGACTTGAGAAAAATTATAATCAGGAATATATAAAATCGGCCAGGCTGATCGGGGAAGTGATCGGGCACCTGGAACAATTTCACGGCGATGGCTTTATGGAGTACCGCCTGAGAGAAATGATAAAGAAGGGTGTTTTTGAGATGGAAGGCAGCCTTAAGGCCATGAGGCTTTATGGAGTGCGGATATCCCGCTTCTAAAAGAGTTTTACATATTAATAACACATATGATTTTTCTACCCATGAAAGGGAAGGAATTAGACTGGAACAAACCACAATAAGGCAGTGGAGCGGAGCAAGGCATACCAATGAATGCTGGAAAAGATAAATACTGTTCAGAGCTAGTTGCACCGAAGGCATGTACATGCAGCTCCGCCCTTTTTCACAAAAAAAGCAGAGGAGTCACCATCATGAATCCCATATTAATTGAAGTCCCGGAAAGGCTGGAAACAGAAAGGCTGCTGCTGCGGGCACCAAGGCAGTCAGGAGACGGTGCCGCCGTCAATGCCGCCATAAGGGATTCTTTCCATGAATTAAAAGAATGGCTGCCTTTTGCGCAGACCATCCCTGAAGTGGAAGAGACTGAAATCAATTTAAGGCAGGCTCATATCCATTTTTTAAAAAGGGAAAGCTTCCGCTATCTTATCTTCCTGAAGGATACAAATGAATATATTGGGACAACCGGACTGCAGGGAATTGACTGGGACATCCCAAAAGGGGAAATCGGCTACTGGATCCACACCCAATTTGGCGGCAGGGGCTATATGAAAGAAGCCGCCGAGGCTGTCAGGGACCTTGGAATCAAGACCCTCGGCTTCAGGCGGGTTGAAATCCGATGTGAATTCACCAATCACAAAAGCCGTGCTATTCCGGAAAAGCTCGGATTCAGCCTTGAAGGGATCCTGAAGAACGAGGATTTGTCTGCAGATGGGAAGAGAATTACAGATACGTGTGTTTATGCGGTGACAAATTAGTTCCAATACTGCAACAGAGAGGAGGATGCCACATTGAAGATATCTCTAATAGCGGCCATGGACGAGAACCGTGTGATTGGGCGCAACAATGATATCCCCTGGAGCCTTCCGAGGGACTGGGAGTATGTGAAGGAGAAGACGGAGGGATGCACCCTCATTCTTGGCCGGAAGAATCTTAAATCAATCAGGAAGCCTTTGAAGAACCGGAGGAATATTGTGCTTACAAGGCAGAAGGATGTTTCCTTTGAGGGCTGTGAAATCGCACATACCAAGGAAGAGGCAATGGAGATGTCCCGTGGCGAGAAAGAGGTCTTCATCTTTGGCGGAGCGGAGATATACCGGCTGTTTCTGCCAATGGTGGAAACCATGTACCTCACGAAGATTCATGCCTCCATTGAGGGGGATACCTATTTTCCGGAAGTGGATCCGGAGGAGTGGATTGAGGTGTCCAGGCAGAAAGGAATCACCGATCAAGATAACCCGTATACGTATTATTTTCATGTCTACAAGAGAAAGCATATTCCTGAATGAATTTGTGATGGAAGGAGCTTTACACATGAATATGTTTCATGTCAGGGAGGCGGCTGCCCTCTGGGGACTGGAAGTTGGCGGCACGGCGGAGATATCGGAGGCAGTCATCCTTCTTTATGGAAAGGACAATGAAAAATATATATTGAAATGGACGGAAAGCTATCCCTCTGCAGAAGAAGTATTAAAGCGCCTTAGCGTTGACCATGAGTCCGGCTCCCGGCATCAGCCCCTTCCCAGCCTGCAGGGAGAGGGCTATGCTTTGTATATGGGCCGGTATGTTTTTGTTTTCAGGTATATAAATGGGATGCCTGAATCTATTGAGACAGGTAATTAAAGTACAGTCCGGAAAAGGGGGAAATGATATGGAGAAAGTAGCGCTGCTGGTCATTGATGTTCAGAACGGCATGTTCCGCCCGGAGTATATGGCGTATAAGGGAAATGAGCTGCTGCAGCGGCTGGGGGAATTGATTAAAAAGGCGCGTGCGGCAGGAGCGCCGGTTTTCTATATACAGCACAATGCGCCAGAAGGCAGGCTGCTTGAGACAGGAACACATGCATGGGAAATTCACCCAGAGATAGCTCCACAGGAACATGAGATGATTATCCAAAAGCATACGCCTGACTCCTTCTATCATACTACCCTCGATGAAGAGCTGAAAAATCAGGGCATCAAGGAATTGGTTTTGGCCGGCATCCAGACTGAGGCATGTGTGGATACCACCTGCCGCCGTGCCTTCAGTCTTGAATATAAAGTTACCCTGGCATCAGATGCACACAGCACATGGGATTCCGGCAGCATTACGGCCCAGCAGATCATTGATCATCATAATGGGGTGCTGCGCTGGTTTGCTGATGTATATCCTGTGCAGGAGATAGAGTTCTGCTGATTATTATACATCATGAAAAGAGAGGAAGCGTTACGCAATCTGGAAGCTGATACTTACTGCCATCTTACTTTTTATTTTATATCTAATCGTAAAGCCGGCAAAAAGGGTGATTAAAAAGCGGACCCATTCAGGCAGCTATAAAAAACGAAAAAAGCGCAAAAAGCCAAAACGCAAGAGAAGGAAAAGCGAGAAAAGCGGATCGAGATGGTCCGGTTTATTCGACAGTGATGATGTTTCGGCCGGCTATGATGACAGTTCAGGCGGAGACAGTGACGGTGGAGATTAACGATGTCCGCTGCCCCAGTATAGAAAAGGAGCCGTATATGAGAAAAATTCTTAAAATCAATGGGAAAGATCTTGAAGTTTTGGATAAAGGAACAGGATCCCTGCCAATCCTGATCCTGCCGGGAATGGGGAGTTCATTTGATGATTGGCATGAGATCATTGAAAGCTTAAGCGGGGAAAACAGGGTAATTGTTTTCCACCGTCCTGGTCTCGGGAGAAGCGTCATACATAATGAAAAGCGCACAACGGAAGCCGTCTGCCGGGAAATCATTGAACTGCTTGAGGCCCTGCAGGTGGATGGAAAGGTCCTGCTTGCCGGCCACTCTTATGGAGGATTATGCGCACAGCATTTTGTAAAACTCCACCCTGGCCGGACAGCAGGCCTTGTGCTGATTGATTCGACATCAGTCCATTTAGAGGAGCTGGATAAATTACATCTTCCAGTTATGGATGAACAGGCAAGCGATGAGGTGTGGCTTGCGAGATGCCGGGAATATGCAGCCCTGGACCGCGTCAGCTTAATGGAAATAGTCAAGCCTGCACTCACACCAAAGCAGCTTCAGCTTCCAGCCAGCGTGCAGAAGGAACTATTAGAATTCCAGGTGAATCCAGGCCTGTATCAGGCCATGGCGTCTGAAATTGAGCACTGGAAAGAGGACGCCCGCCGGATTAGGGAACTGGGGAAATTACCTGAGCTTCCGCTCGCGGTCATTGGACGGGACAAAGAGTACAGCATTGAGCGGGGAGTCAGGGGCGGACTGCCTGAAGAGGAAATGATTCAATTCGAAGAAGCCTGGCACAACTTGATTAAGGAACAGGCTCTGCTTGCAGAGGGAAGCACCCTGGTTTTTGCGGACCGGGCATCACATTCCATCCATGCAGACCGTGGGGGACTTGTTTCAGGCATCATTGCAAATCTGGCTAAAACAATCAAACAGGTGAAGGTATGAGTTATGTAAAAGACCTCAGGAAATTGGTGGGGACTCGTCCTTTGATTCTTCCTGGCGCTGTTGTTCTGATTATGAATGAACGAAACGAACTGCTGCTTCAGCATAGAAGAGATGGCGGCTGGGGCCTTCCGGGCGGCTTGATGGAGCTAGGGGAGAGCCTTGAAGATACGGCGAGGCGGGAGGTCAAGGAAGAGTCAGGTCTATCTATCGGAACTTTGGAGCTTTGTGGTGTTTTCTCTGGGCAGGAGTATTATTTCAAATTAGCCAACGGAGATGAGTTTTATTCCGTTACAGCTGTTTACTCTACCCGGGACTTCAAGGGAGAGCTTGAGCTGGATGAAAGGGAGTCAATCAATCTCCAATTTTTCAGCATCCAGGCTCTGCCAGACGAAATATCCGATGAATATTTAAGTTATATCCATCCCTTTCTGGAAAAACTGTATTTATAAAACATGGAGTCCCGGCATGAATAGCAGCGTGCCGGGGTTTTTTTGAGAAAGTGCCGGCTGTTTCAGACCTGATTTTTCGAAATATTCCCGATACTATCTTGAAATTATTGGAAAAATAACTTATGCTTAATTAATAAAATAGTCCGGTTTTTACAGCTAACTATGTTGCATTGCAAGATAGATGAGCTGCTTAAGGAGTGAACTCCTTGACATCAAGCCAGATTTTGAAGATCCTGGAAGGCTGCCTTCTTGAAATTCCAGGCAAGATGGAGGGCCGTCGCAGGCAGCGTCCATAAATTATTCGGGGAAGGAGTGTGAGTGATGCCGCTTTCTAAGAAAAGCATGGAGTTTTTGGATAATCTGCAGGTATATTTGCTTTCCATCGGAAAGAATGAAACCGAGATGGACGAGCTGCTGTTTGAATTAGAATATCATCTGTACCAGGCTGAGAAGAACGGAAAATGTGTAGAGCATATTACCTCGAGTTCGCCAAAAGTCTATATGGAACAGACCAGCGCGGAAAAGGCATATGATTATCTCAGCTATCTCAAGTATATCCCCATAGTCATCCTGGGAGCTGCCTCTTTCATGTTTATCGGAAATGCCTTAAATGGCGGGATAGCTTATTCACTCGTAAAGCTGATCGGTTATCCCCTGATCTTTATATTGTTTTTCCTGCTGACAGCCTTCTGCTTTAAAGCCCTGTCTTCCCGCAGCCTGGACAAGTTCAAGGAATGGATCTTGTTCGGAAGCCTTGGAATTGTACCTATCCTTTTGTTTCTGGCAGTTACCTTCCTTGACCGTCTTATGGCAACACCTGTCATCGAGTTCGGAAGCGGCGGCAACATTGCCGCAATCGTCATTTCCATCACCATGATCGTATGGCTCTCCATCTGGAGCAAAACCTGGATCTCCATCATCATACTGGTGCTTCTCCTTCTGCCAGAAACCCTGATAAGCAGGATTGAATTGAATGAGAGCAAAAAGATCCTGATGACTACGGCCGTTGTCGTTGTAGGAGTCGGCATCTACTTTTTCACCATATTCAGGGCGGACCAGGGGGATGATGAGGACAGCCGGTTGTAGAAGGGATTTTCAAAGTCGGCTGTTGTTGTGAAAAACATTTAAGACCCGAATTGCCTGAGGTAGCCGGTGTTGGTTCTAAAGAAGGGCATTAAGACCAATTTGCCAAGGATGGGAGCCGATTTTGGTTCTTAAGAGACCATTAGAACCAATTTGCCCTGGATGAGGGCCGATTTTGGTTCTAAAGAAACGATTAGAACCACTTTGCCCTGGATGAGGACTGTTTTTGGTCCTAAAGGAACGATTAGAACCAATTTACCCTGGATGAGAGCCGTTTTTGGTTCTAAAGGAATGATTAGAACCACTTTACCCTGGATGAGAGCCGTTTTTGGTCCTAAAGGAATGATTAGAACCAATTTACCCTGGATGAGGGCTGTTTTTGGTCCTAAAGGAACGATTAGAACCAATTTAGCCTGGATGAGAGCCGTTTTTGGTCCTAAAGGAACGATTAGAACCAATTTAGCCTGGATGAGAGCCGTTTTTGGTTCTAAAGGTACGATTAGAACCACTTTGTCCTGGATGAGAGCTGTTTTAGGTCCTAAGGAAACGATTAGAACCAATTTGCTCAGGATGAGAGCCGTTTTAGGTCCTAAGGGGAAAATTAAGACCATCCTGCCCCGGGATGACAGCCATTTTTGGTCGTAAAGAATCATTTAAGGCCATTTCGCCTTGAAAGACAGCTTCATTCACTGATGTTAGTAAACATTTTATACATTGTTGATCAAAAGTATGAAGAGGTCATTTGTATAGCGGCAATTGCGGCAGCAGCGGCGCCCCCTTTTATAAAAAAACGCAGCACCTAGAGAAGGAGAGATAAAAAATGTTTATTTATTCGTCACCCTTTTGGCTTGGCTTTCTGTTTGTTGCTGTCTTATTATTTGTTATTAATTTCATCACCCAGACATACGTCATGCGCGTGGAGAGCTTTACGACAAGCAGGAAGTCGCTGATTGTGCTGGGCATGCAGAGTCTTGTCATCACCATTCTTTTGAACATATTTTAAGAGCCGGAGGTCCTTGCCGCGGCTCTTTTTATGTGGGGAAATAATCCGGGAAATGGGGACATTCCCCCTATTTCTCATCCGTATGTTTTCTGATGCTGTTTCTTCAATGCGAGATAATCTGTGTCTTCTCTTGCCAGCTTCCATTTTCCCATGAAGATGGAGGCGGATTCGGCTTTGACAGGGTCGATCTGGCGCTCTTTTGTGGAGCCATCTTCTTCATATTTCCGGCCGCCTTTGTAGTTGGTATAGCGGCGGGCCCTGGTATATCCCATCTGCAGGAATTTCCTTGCCATATCCATTCCGACAAAGTCTTTTTTTTCTTTATAGTCCAGGAACATTTCATAGATTTTATCGGAGGATTCTTTAGCAATCTCGGGTGTCTTGAAACGCCAGTGGGGAAGGATCTCACTTTTATAGGGCTCCACCATCAGGACTCCCTGCTCGCCCCTTCCTACCCGGTACAGCTCTGGCTGTTTCCGGAAGTCAATTTCATCGAAATCAAGTGTATAATCAAACGCCATGATTTTCATCCTTTTTAGCTGTCTTTACCCTGATTAACATCTGCTCATGCCAAAGGAAAGACCTTACAGGGTTTTTGCGCCATGCTGATGCAGGGCAAAATTGACGTCCTGCTTATCATGGATGTTCCTCTCAAGGCAGAACAGGATGATTAAATCACGGGTCTCGCTACTTGAGAAAGAATAGCCGGCAGCGTACAGAAGGTCTTCGGTATCCTCTTGCCCGAGTTTCAGGGCCAGGGCAAGCGAAATGATGGTATCCTTCCTGGGCCGGTAGCCGGCTGCAGAACGAATTTTAGAAAAGTGCCGTCTGTCGATGCCTGCCTTTTTATAGATTTCTGAATCAGGGATGCCCCTAAGGTCAATGAATGTGAACAGTATGTCCTTGAACGACGGCTTTTGCTTCCCTTTTATATAATCTTCAAGGTCGTCATACATTTCATCCGGATCCATAAGAGGAGCAGACATGAGGATCCGCTCAGCGACGCTGGTCTGCCTGTCTTCCAGATATTCCTCCAGATCTCTAAGAATCTTTTTATCCAGCATCCCAATCCCCCTTTATGAATTGTCGCCTGTCAGGCGACCATACCGTAAATAAATCCAGTTATTATTATATTATCTTAAGAATATATGGAGGATGATAGATATGAATGCAAATTTGACAGAGATTGTTTTCTTGATTGATAGAAGCGGTTCGATGGAGGGTCTGGAGAAGGATACCATCGGGGGCTTCAATGCCCTTATTGAAAACCAGAACAGGGAAAATGGAGAGACGCGCGTGACTGCTGTCCTCTTTGATGATCAATATGAGGTGCTGTGGAACGGGATGGACGCCGGGAGTGTCAGGCTGACCGAAAAAGAATACTGGGTCCGGGGTACGACGGCCCTTCTGGATGCTGCCGGCAGGACGATGGTGGAAATGGGTGCAAGATTAGCACGGACACGGGAAGAGGAGCGCCCCGGCAAGTTGATCTTTGTCATCACCACGGATGGGATGGAAAACGCAAGCATGGAATTCAGTCACGACCAAGTGAGTAAAATGATTAATCATCAGCGGGAGGTTTATGGCTGGGAGTTCATTTTCCTGGGAGCGAATATCGATGCTGCCGGCGAAGCAGAAGGCATCGGAATTGATCCGGAGCATGCGTATCAATTTGAAGCCAGCAGTGATGGTGTGAAAAAGATGTACAGTATGGCGGAGACGGCCATTAACAAGAGCAGGAAGCTCCATTAAATTTTATTCATGGCATACACATGAGTTGCCATTGTCCATCGGGAGGCAGATAATGGAGGGGAATCGCTAAACAGACAATAGGGAGTCCTTATGAAAGAATATTACTATGACAAACTGCTGAATATAAAAACAGGCGGGCAGCATGGGAATTATGATTCACCGCACTATAATCGATATGAGCCGACGTCTTACTCTGCCCTGGAGGAATTATTTAAGCATTATACGCTTCAGCCAACAGACCGGCTCGTGGATTTCGGATGTGGAAAGGGCCGGCTGAACTTCTATGTTCATTATTTCTTTCATGCTTCTGTGACAGGCATTGAAATGGATGGGAAGCTGTATGAAGATGCTGAGAAGAATAAGCAGGGCTATATGAAAAAGACGAAGAATAAAGCGGATAAAATACGCTTCCTGAACTGCCTTGCGGAGGATTATGAGGCCGACACCCGCGATAACAAATTCTACTTCTTCAACCCGTTTTCCCAGCAGGTATTCAGGAGTGTGGTGAATGCCATTATGCTGTCAATGGAACAGGCTTATCGGGAAATTGATATAATCCTCTATTACCCTCCTGAGGATTACTGCTATTATCTTGATAACCAGACACCTTTTGAGAGGAAGGCGGAAATCGCAATTCCCGGATTTGAATATAATCCTAACGAACGATTTTTGATCTATAGGTGGAGATATTAAAGGCGGCCACATTGGCTGTCTTTTTGACATGTTTTCCGGCAGGTGAGCAACCCATCTTTTGCCCAAAATGCAATCATTGCATTTAGAAAATAGGTGGTTCAGTATGATAGATAGAGAATTCATAATAAATCAATAATGAGGGATGCAGCATGAAGGAAATCTATAGCGATGTGCTACAGTACAGAGGCACACACTTTGACTTTGGCATTTTTCAGGGAGAAAAAATCAAGCATTCATTGACCATAAAGAACCGTGAAAATCAATGGAAGGTGCGGAAGCCAAGGTTTTCGATAGATGTTCAGGAAGCAAAGGCGGCTTTGCTGGCATTTGCGCCAGGAATCTGGGACGAACTCTGCGGACTGCAGGAGTCGCTCGGATGGGAAATGGAGCGTATCCTGCAGGAGTTTGGCGGCTACCGGGTCGATTATGTGCGATCGGGGTGTTCCATCATGACTGGGAAGGATTATCTGATCCGGAACTATGATTATCACCCTAAAACCTATGAAGGCCGGTATGTGCTGTTCCAGCCCAGTGACCGCGGGTATGCGATCGCCGGTCCGAGCCAGAGGATGACCGGCCGCATGGACGGAATCAATGAAAAGGGTCTGGCTCTCGGATATAATTTCATGCACCGCAAAAATCCTGGTGACGGCTTTATCTGCTGTATGATCGGGCGCCTGGTGCTTGAGGAGTGTGCCACTGTCGGGGAAGCGGTCTCCATGCTGAAGGAAATTCCCCACCGTCATTCATTCAGCTATATAGTCCTCG
Organism: Paraperibacillus marinus; assembly: GCF_046237605.1. Taxonomy (GTDB): domain Bacteria; phylum Bacillota; class Bacilli; order Bacillales; family DSM-1321; genus Paraperibacillus; species Paraperibacillus marinus. Next base: position 621,168 of record NZ_CP143542.1, read on the forward strand.
ATAGAAGCGGAGAAACCTTTATTGTTGAAACATCACCCCGCGGGGTGGAAGTGCGCCAGGATCAGGCATGCACCAATCATTTTGAGGTGATGAAGCATGAAAACCGGAATCATCTTGTTGATTCAGAGCGCAGGCTTGCCGTCATGAAGGCGGTGGACAATGAACTGAATGCACGGGAAGCTTTCCGCCTTTTGAACGGGGTGGATAATGGCGTTTTCTCAAAGCAGTATGAAAGCTGGGCAGGCACCATCCATACATCCGGCTACCTGCCTCATGAAATGAAGGCCTGGATGGCCCTTGGGGGCAGCCGTGTGCCGGTGGAGATTGATTTTGCCGGATGGCTGCAGGGAGAGGATCTGGATCTTGGGAGAATGACCGGTACTGTGGATACAGATATCCCATTTGTGCATATGGATGAGAATGCCGATTGGTTTAAGAGATAAGCCGGCAGGAATGTACGGATAGCTGTCGAATCAGTTGTATGTGGCTTGATTAAAGCAGACGTCTGGCCGGCAAACTGAGGGAGGAAGCGGGATGAAAGACTGCGAAGTACAAGAATTCAGGGATACTCTTCAAAATTATGAGGGTAAATATGATATCCAAATTGCCGTAAAGCATGATTCCCTGTTCTTTGTTTCATCTATCACAAACTACCATGTACAGGCGGCAGGCGACACGATTGTGGTTGGAAGCAGTGAGTCGGCGGCTAATTTTCAGCTAAAGATCCCTGATTTGACTCGGATTGAGGTATTGGAAAAGGATGAAACCTGGCGTGCCGCAGCCATTGAAGCATCCTGCATCGGAGGGATGAAGGTCTTTATGAATATATTGACAGGCCGCGCCGCTAAAAAAGGAGTGAATCCAGATTAATCTCGGAACCGTCAGACAGCATATATCATCTTTAAGTTCAGCAGCCGGCATGGAGCCCCTGCTGAAGGGTTATTCAGATGATAAAAAATATAAAGTGGAAACCGCTGGGGGAGACATCTTCCTTTTGAAGACGGCGGCTCTTTCGGAACTGGGCCGGAAAGAGAGTGAATCTGCCATTTTAAAAGATTTGCAGAAATATGGAGCAGCCTGTCCCAAGCCGGTGGAAACCGGCACCATTCCGGAACTGGGGCTCTGTTTTCAGGTGGTCACCTATATTGAAGGAGAAGAAGCACGTGACGTCCTGCCGCGCCTGCCGGATGAACTCCAGCAGCAGGCCGGCTTCGATGCGGGCTGTGATCTCCGCCGGCTTCACCAGTTCAGCGCACCGCCCTGCATCGCGCCCTGGTATAAAAGGGCCGCTGCCAAGCATGAAAGATATGCCGATGCTTATAAAACCTGCGGAATCAAAATAAGAGATGACGAGCGGATTCTCCGGTATATTGAGGATAATCTTACATACTTAAAAACCAGGCCGGACCGCTTCCAGCATGATGACTTCCACCCTGCCAACCTTGTCATGAAGGATGGCAGATATGCCGGGGCCATTGATTTTAACCGGTATGACTGGGGTGATCCAGTTCATGATTTTTATAAAACGGCCTTATTCAGCACAGAGGTGAGTGTTCCCTTCTCGATAGGACAGGTGCAGGGATACTTCGGCGGAGCACCGGCTCCCGCGGAATTCTGGAAGCTGTATGCGATTTATGCCGCAATGGGTATTTTTTCGGGAATAGTATGGACACTCCGGGCTATGCCCTATTCTATAGAAGAAATGAAAACAAGGGTGGAGCGGATATTGGAAGAACATAAATATTTTGAAGCAGAAAAGCCAATCTGGTTTCCTGCCGATGAATAAGTGGGGGAAGAAGATATGGAAGAGACAGTGACATTATTAGATGCATTCAAGAAGACGGAGTTGAAGCTGAATGGCCATGGAAACAGGAATGCGGCCGTTTTGCTGGAAGCATTTAAAGGCATAGGCGGGGAAGAAGACAGCGATATTTATGGCACAGGAAACTTTATAGAAAAATTTGAACAGAAGATGGCTGATTATCTCGGGAAGGAGTCGGCCGTATTTTTCCCGAGCGGAACGATGGCACAGCAAATAGCTCTCAGAATCTGGTGTGACAAGAAAGGAGTGAAGCGGGCTGCTTACCATCCCTTATCACATCTGGAAATTCATGAAGAAGACGGATTGAAGGTATTGCACGGCATTGAAACGGTGCTGCTTGCGGATAAGGACCGCCTGATTACCATAGAGGATGTAATGGGAATGGAAGAGGAGGTTTCCTGCCTGCTGCTTGAGCTTCCTCAGCGTGAAATAGGCGGACAGCTTCCAGATTACGAAACGCTGCAGGACATTTCTGTCTTCTGCCGGAAAAAGGGGATCAAGCTTCAGCTCGATGGTGCGAGGCTGTTTGAAATTCTTCCTTACTACAGGAAGACCGCCGCAGAAATGGGCGAACTTTTCGATTCCGTTTATGTATCCTTCTATAAGGGCATCGGCGGACTGGCAGGGGCGGTTCTTGCCGGAGATCAGGAATTCACAGCCGAGTCGAAGGTATGGAAAAGGCGGCATGGCGGGGATCTGATTAGCCTGTATCCGTATATTGTTACGGCTGACCATTATTTTGATGAGAGAATCGGGAAAATGACTTCCTATTATGAAGGCGCACTGGAGCTTGCGGCATTGTATAACAGCTGCAGCGCTATCGATACATTGCCGCCTGTGCCTGTCTCGAATATGTTCCATGTGCACATCCATTTACCGCGGGAGACTGCAGAAACTGCTTTTATCTCTGTTTATGAGGAAACGGGGATCGGTTTGACAGGCTACCTGAAGGAAAAGAGCAGCCATTCCTGCTCGTATGAGGTCAGTATTGGGGATGCCTACATGGAGATACCGAAGGGTAAGCTTGAGCATGCTTTCAAGCTGCTTGACCGAAAGCTTTCGGCATTTTACTCTGAACAAAGCAATTAAAAAGCAAAAACCGCCTTTTTTCTAAAAAGGCGGTTTTTGCTTAACTGATCCCGAATGAGAGCCAGGTTTCATTTATCTCGTTATTTTCGTTCTTGCGGCTAAGCCGCCTTTTCTCCTCTTTTCCTGTTCTGATACAATAACTGCACAGGCTGCATCACCGGTGATGTTAGTCGCTGTACGGGCCATATCGAGAAGGCGGTCAATCCCAAGGATAAGTCCGATTCCTTCAACAGGAAGGCCGACGGATGAAAGAACCATGGCAAGCATGATAAGGCCGACGCCGGGCACACCTGCTGTACCGATAGAGGCAAGGACCGCTGTCAATACGACGGTGGCCATTTCGCCCGTCGTGAGCGAAATATCATACACCTGAGCGATGAAGATGGCAGCAACCCCTTGCATGATGGCGGTTCCGTCCATATTGATCGTAGCGCCGAGCGGCTGGACGAAGCTTGAGATCGGCTCCGGTACATCCAGGTTTTTTTGCGCGGTTTCCATGGAAACAGGCAGTGTCGCATTGCTGCTGGATGTGGAAAAAGCTACGCCCATTGCAGGTGCAAAGCCTTTCAGGAACCATATTGGATTTCTCCGGGCAAGAAGGGCAATCGATCCCCCATAGGTGATGATGGAATGGATAACGAGTGCCAGCAGCACTACGATCATATAAATTCCCATTGATTTGATGGCGCTCAACCCCTGGCTGCCAACAGCCGTGGCAATGAGGGCAAAGGTACCGTACGGAGCGATCTTCATGATCAGGCCGACAAGATACATCATTAAGTCATTGCCCTGCTCGACAAGCTTGAGAAGCCCCTTTGTCTTGTCGCCGAGTGCGGTCAGTGCAAACCCGATCAAGACAGCAAATGCGATGATCTGCAGCATATTGCCTTCCGACATGGCGGCAAAGGGGTTGGATGGAATGATATTCAACAGAGTCTCACTAACAGGGGGAGCCTTGTCTGCCTTGAATTCAGCACCGGCAGTGTCGAAGGTTCCCTGATTTCCAGGCTCTATCACTAGGGCAAGAGCCAGTCCGATAAGGATAGCGATCGTTGTAGTGGCCAAAAAGTACAGAATGGTAGTTAATCCTATGCGCCCGAGCTTCTTAGGATCCCCAAGGCCTGCCGTTCCCAGGATGATGGAGAAGAGGACGATAGGAACAACCAGCATGGATATTAAATTAATGAATATTTTTCCGACTGGTGTGAATAAAAACTTATTCAGAGTTTCAAATAAGTCTGGTGCAAATAAATTAAGCAGAAGGCCTGTAACAGCACCAGCCACAAGTCCAATGATGATTTTAGATGTCAGTTTCATATAAACCCCCAGATGCTAGATTAGTATCTATATGTATTTTCAAAAGATTTACCCTATTCTATCATTGGGTAAACTCCTTTAAAACCAGAAGTATTTTCCTCAAGAAAGCTATATACTTAATTAAACATCACTGTTAGGGGGGATTAAGAATGTACGAATATAAGGTAGTGGTCAAGAATGGCAACAGAACCATCCTTGAGGATATCATCAAGGCATCGGATGAGAGGGAAGTGCTTGGCGAGCTTTTGATCCGGAGTGAGCTTTTCAGCCAGTCATTTACAGATATCAGAATACAAGAGAGATGAAGAACCTTTCTTTTTAGTGCCGTAAACAAAGCCCGGGGAGAAAAACATAGTATTTTTCCCCGGGCTTTGAATCTTTGACCGGATTTGGAATATTGGTACTCTGATATACAAAAATACGGAATTCAGTAATACCAGCCCGCGTTTCTATCCCAGCATGGGGATGGCGAGTAAATGAGCCGGTTCGGATAGTAAATGTTGATTTTGGATAGTAAAGGTCTGAGTTTAGCAAGTAAGGGACTTTTAACACTGTCTTTAGGCTTCCCTCCAATTAAAAAAGAGTACAGAAAGTGATTCTGCGCCGCCCCCTGTATCCAGCCGCTAAAAATAAAGGAAGTCCCGTTTTTGGGGGACATCCTCTTTCAATTCAATATCCCTTTTGATAGCTGACCGCATTGATTGGCGGCTTGCTGCCTTTTACATATTCCCGGAGATTGGGGATGAAGATTTTATCGATCAGCCGTTCGTCATAATATTCGGTGGCCCCTGCGGTATGCGGCGTGACGATGACATTCTCCATATCCCACAAGGGATTTGAGGCCGGGAGCGGTTCTTTTTCAAAAACATCAAGGCCGGCACCGGCAATTTTACCCTGGCTCAGGGCCCGGATCAGTTCCGGTTCATCGATGATCTGTCCCCGTCCTATATTAATGAGGAAAGAGGATGGTTTCATCAGGCGCAGCTCTTCTGCCCCTATCATTCCCTCTGTGTCCTTTGTAAGGGGCAGAGTAATGATAAGATAATCACATTGCGGCAGCAGGGTATGCAGCTGTTCTGGAGTATACATAACATCAACATGCTGATCCGGTTTTCCGGAATATCTTAACCCCAGCACCTTCATCCCGAAAGCCTTGGCGATTTTCGCCGTTTCCCTGCCAATTGCCCCAATTCCCAGTATGCCGGCTGTCTTGCCATGCAGTTCCAGACGCAGGTTCGAGTTATGCCAGGTTTTCGCCTGCTGGTTCCTTACATAGGCGTGTATATTCCTCGTCAGCCCAAGCATGAGAGCGAAGATTGTTTCGGAAATAGGATAAGCGTGAACTCCTGCTGCACTGGTAAGTGTAATGCCATTTTTTTCGAACAGGCTAAGCGGGAAGGAGTTGACACCTGCGCTCCAAGATTGAACCCACTTAAGCTTCATGCCCTTCTCGAGGAGCGGCCCCATTTCTTTTCTCCAGCCGGCAATAACTTCTGCCTCAGTTATCTCTTCCTCCCATGCAGAAGGGTCCCTTCCTGTAAGAATGTCCCATCCAGGAATGATTTCCTTAATTTTTTCTATATGTATTGAGTCCAGATTCTGCCCGATTACGAGTTTTCGTTTCGCTTCCATATGTCCCCTCCTATATCTCTGTTAAGAAAATTGTAGCAAAAATCCGGGGAACCTGTTAAAAAAAGGATTAGGGTGATTTTATAATAGTATCCCAGAAAATTAGAATGGAGTTCGATTTTGCCTATGATATTTTTTACAGATTCAAATATAAGAAGAAAAAGGAAATCGGAAAAGCTGCTGCGATCACTTGGTATTAAGGTCAATAAATATCTCCCGTTCCAAAAGAGCGATTATGAGATGAGGACACTTGAAGAAATCGCTGTGAGGGCAATGTGCCTGTGCGTTTGTGCTGCAAAGGGGGAGGGAGTCGAACAGGAAGTCGTGGAAGGGCTGGCAGAGCGGTATGACATTGGCGGCCATTTTTCCCAGGAAGAAAGATCCTTCATAGAAGATCCCGATCCGAGCGATCATGACCGAATTCAATTCGCCTGGAGGTATGAAGGCTATTGGATGCTGTTATGGGCGCTTGGGTATACAGAGCTTGGGTATCCTGATTCGATTTGTGATGTTGCGTTCGCAGTTACCCTGCTTTCTGAACGGACTGCAGAACAGTTCATGGGGGATGCCGTCCTGAGGCCCAAGAAAGAGATCGATGACCAGGCAGACTTGATTTTAAGGCTGCACTGGGCGGTCCGCGATGTACAGATAAATGGAGGGGAAACCCCCGGAGGACTAGACCACGGGGTCGTCCTCGAAAGACACCATGCCCTCAGCTGGCTCATCCGTACCGGCGAAAACTGGGATGATATAGCTGTAAACACCTGAAGAAAAGCCGTGGATCACAGCATCCCGGCTTTTTTATGTGGGCTGAAAGGAAAGGGGCAGGCTGGGAAATGGGGCCTGTCCCCCATTTCCCGGAGCGTAAACCCAATGCTGGCAAGGGCCGAGGGGGTGCGGGGCGTCCGGGAAATAGGGGCTGTCCCCTATTTCCCCAAAAAGGGGTTTGGGCATATAGTCGGGTGGGTAGGTCTTAGGTATGAAGAGCTGGTGATATATGCCATGGGAATTTATAGGTAAAGTGTGAGGCGATAGTGCGATTATCACATTTTTCCAAAAATGCATATAGTTGTTTGAATACAGGGCTCGGGTTACGTTAGTATTAAACTAATTGATTCATAAAAACTAGGAAATTAGTACAGTACTTTGGGCGTGGAACTAAATGAATAAGGTGATGGTTATATGAGTTCAGGTCTACTAAGCTATTATTATCAGCTCATACGTGAAAAAGAGGAAGAAATCAGAAGGCTCGGGGAGGCACAAGGCAAGCTGTCCGGCTATCAGGGCGAGCTGGCTGGTTACCGTGATTACTATTATGAGCCGGAGCTTTCGAGCAACACCTGGAGCGGGCAGCTGGCGGACGGCTTTGAAACCAATCGTACGGCCCTTCAGGATTCCTATCAGGAGCTGAAGGATGATCAGTATGAGAGTGTGTTCACCGCGATTGCAGCGAAGATCAAGGAACTGCGCGAACAAATCCAGCTGTACCGGAGCATCATTGAGTCAATCATAGCCAATATGGAAAAACAGGAAATGTAGGTCAAAAAATCTAAAAAAAGAAGTGGTGTTTATGGAAATTAAAATGGAGTATTCTTCCATCGAGCGGGCCCTTCAGGCTATGCAGGGTGCATCGAGTTCCCTGGAACCCTCCCTCCCTAAGTCCATAGGCGGTGCCAATGAGCTTGACGCCGTGACAACGCTCGAAGAAGTGAATGAGTTATTTGCACAGGTCCTCGAAAATTATAAAGCATTGCTGATAAAAAATGAACAGATGACAAGGAAGTCTGTAGAGACTATGAAACAGACCGATCATGAGCTGTCTGCTTCCTTCGGCCCTGTTCCTCTGAGGTGAACACATTGAAAGTATTAGAGGTTAGCAGCCTGGAAAACGGCATGGATACAATAACTGCAGCACTTACTGAAAAAAGGGCTTCGCTCAAGTCCATTGAAAAGACGATTCATGGATTGGTTTCATTGGAGGCTGATTTCAAAGGCAAGGGAGCAGAGGCGGTCAAGGGCTTCTACCGCGATCTTCATCAGCCTTTCCTCGTAAAAGTACAGCAGGTCCTCGACACCTATGAATCCAAACTGAAGGAAACTGGAAATGCGCTTGATTCATTTGAACCATCCGATTCCGGATTCATCAGGCAGCAGTTCCTCCAAAATGATCTTACCCAGGCCCTGACAAAGGCAGGCTCGACCGCCACGGAAATCACCAGTGAGTCAAATGCAGTCATTCAAAGTGTGCAGGACATTGTTGCCCTGCCGGAGCTTGATGACTCGGGGGTCACACAGAATGTCAAGCTGTCAAAGGAATCCATTGATGAAACGGTAGAAGGGCTCGAACAGTTTGACCAGCAGCAGAGTACCTCTTTGAAGGAGCTATTGGTTGACCTCCAGCTGCTTAATACGTATATTCAGGATATGAATGGACGGCTGAGCACAGGCGCCCTGTCCATCGGCGGATATTCGGACACACAGCTGACGAACTTCATGAGCAGGTTCTTCCTGGTTTCAAGTATACAGCCTGGCGGAGCGAAATTAGATGCCGGTTTATCAAATGATTATGGGACTCCGCAGGAAAAGACGAAGGCCATGCATCAGCTGCTTGGACTTCAAGGCTTTCCTATCAGTACGGCCAATGTATCGAAAACACCTGCTGAGAAAAAAGATGATGATCCGTATCTGGGGCCTGGCGCTGTAACCGGTGACAAAAGCTTTGAGACCTCTGCAGGGCTTGGAAAGTGGGAAAACGACTGGCAGGCAAACAAGGACCAGATCGGCGGCAAAAGCTCCTTCTCAGGGATACACGCAGGGATCAAGAGTGATACCAGCATCATAGACAGCGAATTCGGCATGGATATTGCCAAGGCTGAGGCGAAGGCTCAAATTGGTGGAGACAGCATTTTCCCGGGAGCGAGTGTGGAAGGCACAATTCTAAACGGGGGTGCGAAGGCACAGCTCGATGATAAAATCCCGGTTATCGGCCGTTCCGGTGCAGAAGCGAACGGAAAGGTTCTGACCGCAAGCGCCAGTGCAGGTGTTGATGCCGGTTCAGCTGGTATAAGCGCCAAAGCGGCCCTTGCCGAAGGGGAAGTATCCGGCATATTCGGCGTTCCATGGACCAGGCTTAACATAAAGGGAACGATCGGCGGATCTGCCGGAAGTGTCGGCGGAGAAATCAAGGTAGGTCAAGAAACCGTCGTGGACTTGAGGGCCCTGCTTGGTGTCAAGATCGGAATTAAGTTCGAATGGCAAAAATAAAGAATTAATTCTCTTATGAGAGGAGCACTTTGAATTATGGCAAAGGATTTTAATTCATTAGAAATTGAGATTGGGGAAGCGCTTCTTCCGATAGGCAGTGTCGTCGAGACTGAAATCGTTCCCCAGGCATTGATGATTTATGGGCGTAAGCAGCAGCAGGGAGACAAAGACACAGTCTGGGATTATGTAGCATGCCCATATCCCCAGGGACATATAGGTGAGGAGACCAATGTGTTCTTGAATCATGATCAGATTGGCAGGGTTGTTTTCAAGGGTCTTGAGACTGAGGGCGAAAAGGCGTTGAGACAGCAGCTGAATGCCATTTTTAACGAATCAAGATGAGTGCATTTGTCCAATGGTTTATCGAGCCGTATACTACAGCCACATCAGAAATGAGGCTTCTGGGTGACCGGAGAAGACAGGCAGGGGCCGATGAAGAAAAGCAGCGAATTGGACAGCTGATCACATTTAACCTGGCATTCATAATCTTATTTTCCGTTTTCCTGGCTGCTGCCATCATCTATCCGCTCATTTCCCTCTTCATGGGAAATTGGTACGGTTTTGGCATCTGGGTCATTGCCATTCCCATGATGCTGCTGGCAAAGGCGGTCTATAGGAACAGGTATTTAAAGAGAAGGGACGCTTTTATCAAGGGCGATCCGGATTTGATCAACCGATAGCAGGCTGTTGGCCTGATACACATATTATAGAGCCGGAAAGGACTATTCAGCGTGAAATACTTATCATTTTTACTTATCATCGGCCTCCTGCTTGCAGGGTGCAGCAGCGCAGGATCGACTTCTGAAAAGAAAAAAGAACTGACCAAAAAAGAGAAGCAGGAAATCATCCTTGATTTCGTCAATGAAGATACAAAGAAGGCATCCGATTATGAAGTAGAGGCATTTCAATCTCTGGGATCCGTTTCCGGTGAAAACTATACAGATGATAAAACCCTCTATGATGAACTGGTGAACAAAACCATGCCTGCTTACAAAAAGGCCGTCGATGCAGCGAAGGACATCAAGCCCAAAATGAAGGAGCTTGAGGGCCCGACGGATAAAATCGTCAAGGCGTCTGAAACCTTCTATAAGGCTCTTGAACTAGAGAAAGAAGCACTGGAGAAAAGTGATAAGGAAATCATCCAAAAGTCCAATGACAAGATGAAAGAATATCAGGATATCATAGCGGATTATCACAAGGAAATGGAAAAGGTCACAAAGAAATACAATGTAGATTATGAGCCGAGGAAAACACAGCCATAATGCAAAAGCGCTGTCCCCCCGGGGACAGCGCTTTTAGAAGAGAGCTAACCTGTGTTAGCTCTCTTTTTTCATGTATTAACCAATCTTATGTTCTTTCATTAAAGTATAATAAACGCATGCAGTTGTACCATTAAATAGTTCAGGAAATGATGAAACGATCTTCCAGCCTTCTGAACCATACTGATTTAATAACTTATCATTTTCTATTCGCGTTTTGAAAAAACCTTCACTTTCAATTCTGATTGTTTGGTATTCATATGTACTATTACTCATGTATTTTCCCCCTTGCCAACTAATACGTATTTTTTTAAAATTAGTTTCGAAAATTTTTAGATAAAAAGCAGGCTTAATCCTGGTTTCCTTTGAAAACCCTTAAAAATCCACTTGGATTTTTTCCAACTACTTGATAAAAGCGCTGTCCCCCCGGGGACAGCGCTTTATTATATTTCGGTAAGGATGCAGCTTTCAAAGGGTCTGATTTCCTTGCCGTTCAGCTGCTTGGGGGTACCGGTGTGATTCATGATAAAATAATAGGCATCATCCCCATGGACCCTGGGATACACTTCAAGTCCTTCCTCTGTATGGAGCGACCAGATATCCTTCTGATCAAGAATCTCCGCGGCCAGCTTATGCATGGTTATGTCATCGGCACCGCAGCCGATATAATAGACTTTTCCTCTGCCTGCTCTATTTCGGGTGATGGCAGCAGCGCGGCCAAACAGTTCATCTTCATAGCTGTAGATCACTTCAGCCGTTACAGGATCCAGCAAATCCCGCCAGACAGCCGCACTGCCCTTATGATTGCCATCTCTGCCTTCAATTCCAAGAGGTTCAAAAAGTGATTCACTGTCATGTATCTCTATCCCGGCAAGCTCCCTTATATAACCGGGTGAAGTTAGTTTAAAATGAATATTATTGTCTTTGTCTTTAATGCCCGCCCTGAAGGAAAAGACGAGAGTGCCGCCCCGTTCGGCAAACTCCTTGAATCTGTCTGCCAGGGTGCTGTCGATGATCTGCAGACAGGGAATCAAAATAATCTCATATCCCGAAAAGTCACGATCAGCAGGAATTACATCCATCTGGACATTGAGGGCAAAGAAGGGTTTATACAGCCTGAGCAGCTCTTCCTTAAAATCGAAATCCCTGTTCTGCGGCTGGTTCCGCCAGGACCAGATATTATCATAATCATAGAGGACGGCCACCCTCGCCTGAATAGGGGCATCAATCATATCGGCGTAGGGTGTGATGCCTGAGAAGACTTCCTGAACTTCTCTGTATTTCCGTCCTGCTGCATTATCATGATCCAGGATTCCGTAGCAAAACTGTTCGGCACCCCTCGTCATACCGCGCCAGCGGAAATAAAGCATATTGCTGCAGCCATGCGCAAACGCCTGATAACTCCACATCTTCGCCTCTCCCGGCCGGGGCAGGTAGCCGATGACATCATGTCCCTGCATACCCATGATTTCCTCAACAATCCAAAAGTTTTTTCCTTTCAGCCCCCGGTTGAAATCAAGGCTCATTGCGGTTTCAGCAGGGTGAACCGGTTTTTCAAGCCCGCCCCAGACTGGATAATTATCATAAGAAACAAAATCCATAGAAGCCAAATTTTCTTCGTGATTGAACCATTTACCAAAGAAGCCGCCAGATACATTGGTTGTAATTTCCTGATGAGCGCCTCTGTTGATCCTTGCTGTATCCGACATTTTCCTGGCAAAAGAGTTCACGGAATGAGAGCGGAATCTTGCCCAATCAAGCATGAGGCTGGGATTATGCTGGGTGATTGTCTTTTTCGGCAGGGGTATTTCATGAAAATCATTATAGGTCTGGCCCCAGAATATGGTTCCATATACTTCATTCAGTCTGTTAATATCGCTGTATTTTTCTTCAAGGAATGCCTGGAATTTTTCATGGCACTGGGCGCAATGACACATATCGCTGCCTTCGTGGCCAAATTCATTGTCAATCTGCCAGGCGATGATGGTCTTTTCATTTTGGTAATGCTGCACCAGCCGGGCTGTGATCCTTGAAGCATATTCCACATAGTGGTTTGAGTTATAGCAATACTGCCTTCTTCCTCCGAAGGTCCTCACACTTCCATCTTCAAATTCACTTAATATCGATGGATGCTTTGCCGCAAGCCAGGCGGGGAAAGTGGCGGTGGGGGTACCGAACATCACTTTGAAATCATACTGTCTGGCTTTTTCAATCACAGAATCAAAAAAAGAAAAATCAAAGCTTCCTTCTTCCTTCTCCATGAGGTGCCAGGCAAATTCCCCGATCCGGATTATATTGACCCCCATTTCCTTCATCCTCCGAAGATCTTCATCCATCATCTCGGCCGGCCAATGCTCCGGATAATAATCCACACCCAGGTACATGAAACATCTCCTCCTATAAATCCCGGCTTTTTCTTCTAAAGCCTGCAGGTTTTTAATACTATTAGTGCAGGGGGCTTGAACTTCCCCTGACAATCAGCTCACAGGGAATCACAATCTTTTTGGCAAGGGTGCGGCGGGATGCAATCTGATCGAGAAGAAGATCCACTGCGGTCATGCCCATGAATTCTGTATGTACCCTAACGGTAGTCAGCGGCGGATGGATGTGCTGCGCCATCTCGATGTCATTGAAGCTGACAATGGATATATCATCAGGGACGCTGATCCCTTTTTCATGAAGGGCTCTTATAGCACCGATCGCCATGGTATCTGAAGCCACAAAAAAGGCTGTTGGCCTGCCGGGACAGCCCAGTGCTTCATTCATGAGACAGAATCCATCTTCGGCCGTGAATCTGCCCAGCCACTTATATTCTTCCTTATACAAATCCTTCAGTGCCAGGTACTCGTAAAAGGCAGCTTCACGCTCGTCTGTAATCGGCTGGCTGCCATTTACAAACTCCCTGCCGCCGATATAGCCGATTTTTTTGTGTCCAAGCGCAAGCAAATGCCCTATGGAATCATGGATGGCCTTCCTGAAGTCAGGGACCACACAGTCGACCTGCTGGGATAATGTAAAGTCGACAAGGACAAAGTGAGGAGAAAATTCCTTGAATTGCCGGATGTCCTGCTCGCTGTATTTACCAGCGGCAATTACTCCGTCCAGCGCTCCATTGAACGGTGTATGATATGTACTTTTATCATCCTTATACAGCTTTACAAGGTGAATTCCCTTTTCAAAGCATGCTTTTTCAATTCCAAGCCGGATGGAAAGGTAATACGGATCGGCAGCTTCCTGATCTTGAGAGTACCAGTAAAACAAGCCCAGGTTTACAGATTTAGGTGAGTCAGCGGCCGTTCGCGGCGGCTTTTTCCGCCGGTATTTCATTTCCTCTGAAATGGCGATGATCCGGTTTCTGGTTTCCGGAGAAACGGAAAGGGTCATATCATGATTCAGCACACGCGATACTGTTGCAATGGAAACGCCGGCTTTTTTGGCGATAAGTTTCAGGGTAGCCATCGTCGTTCACCTCCTCTATTGATGTAGGATCGTTCTGTTAACTAAAATTTTACTACCTTTTATTCCAGGAATCTATAGTTTTTTTGTATGCGCTTACACGAAGTATTTCATCTGTACAGAAGAAATAGCGTTTAATAGCGGCAATTTTACTAAAAAAATAAATTTTCAAAAATTATATTGTAATATTTTTACTAAAATCGTAAAATATGATTACGTAAAGCGCTTACATATTAAAATCAAGGGAGATTGATGAAATGTCAAAGAAAAAAAGTGTAATTCTATCGTTAACCCTGGCTTCTTCCCTCATGCTTGCAGCTGGCTGCAGCAATGATTCTACAAAAAGTGCCGGTGGTTCGGGCGGATCCGGGAAAGACCTTCCGGCTGTCGGGGCAACCATCTATAAATATGACGATAACTTCATGTCATATGTGCGCCGTGCCATGGAGACTTCAGCCAAGGATAAAGTCAAGCTGATGCTGAATGATTCACAAAATGACCAGTCCAAACAAATTGAGCAGATCGATACCTTGCTTGCTAAGGGTGCCAAGTCACTGGCAATCAACCTGGTAGATCCAAAAGCTGCGACAACTGTCATCGATAAGGCAAAAGCAAAGAACATCCCTGTAGTCTTCTTCAATAAAGAACCGGATGCAGGAGTTTTGGACTCATATGATAAATCCTGGTATGTGGGCACCACCTCATCCGAATCCGGAGTAATCCAGGGGGAGATGATCGCAAAGGCCTGGGAAGCTAATAAAGATAAATGGGATAAGAATAAAGATGGCAAGATCCAGTATGTATTGTTAAAAGGGGAGCCTGGCCATCCTGATGCTGAAGCAAGGACTAAATTTTCAATTGACACGATTAAAGAAAAAGGAATCGATGTCGAAGAGCTGGCAATCGACACTGCTATGTGGGATGCCACCAAAGCTACAGAAAAACTGGATGCTTGGCTTTCTAAATTCAAGGATAACATCGAGTTTGTCATTACAAACAATGACGGTATGGCATTAGGCTCGATTGCAGCCCTTGAGAAAGCAGGATATTTCAAGAATGATAAGTTCATGCCTGTAGTCGGCGTGGATGCGATTCCGGAAGCACTTGAGATGATTGAAAAAGGAAAAATGGTAGGAACTGTCCTGAATGATGCAAAAAACCAGGGCAAAGCAACTGTTGAGCTTGCCGCCAACGCCGCAAAGGGCAAGGATGTGCTGGATGGAACGGAGTGGAAGCTTGACGACAAAAAAGCTGTCCGCGTACCTTACGTTGAAGTAACAAAAGAAAATATCCAGGTAGGAAAAGACGCTTATAAATAATTCATAACTTACTAAGATATGAGACTGTCCCAAAACCAGGCAGACACCTATTGGCCGCCTCCATTTATAAAGCGGATTGATGAGGGGGTCATTCACTGATGGGGCAGCCTCATATTTTTTAAATGGTAAGCAAGGAGGATTGCTCATGTCTACAGCCAGTTCGGCATATCTGCTTGAGATGACCGGGTTGACCAAAAGGTTTCCGGGAGTTCTTGCGCTGAATGATGTAACACTAAAGGTAAAGGCCGGAACTGTTCATGCCTTGATGGGCGAAAATGGAGCGGGCAAATCAACGCTCATGAAGTGCCTGTTTGGCATTTATTCAATGGATGAAGGAAAAATCTCTCTTGATGGGCAGGAGGTTGCCTTTTCCAGTTCCAAGCAGGCCCTGGAGCAGGGGGTATCCATGGTCCATCAGGAGCTCAACCAGGTGCGCCAGCAGAATGTAATGGATAATATCTGGCTGGGCCGTTTTCCGAAAAAAGGTATCTTCATAGATGAAAAGAAAATGTATGAAGACACATCGGCAATTTTTAAGGATCTGGATATTCGAGTCGATCCGCGCCGGAAGGTCAGCACTCTTTCGGTCTCCGAAATGCAGATGGTGGAAATTGCAAAGGCGGTTTCTTATCATTCCAAGGTGATTGTAATGGACGAGCCAACATCCTCACTTACCGAGAAGGAAGTAGACCATCTTTTCAGAATCATCCGTAAACTGCAGAAGGACGGAGTCGCCATAATCTATATTTCTCACAAAATGGAAGAAATCCTAAAAATCTCTGATGAAGTAACGATCATGCGTGATGGGAAAAGCATTGCTACCCGTGATTCCAAGGAGATTACGACTGATGAGATTATTAAACTGATGGTTGGGCGTGATTTATCGCAGCGCTTCCCCGATAAAGTGAATCATCCAGAGGAGATCATCATGAAGGTATCCGATTTGAGCGCAGAGACTTCGGGCTCTTTTCAGGATATCAGCTTTGAGCTGAGGAAAGGCGAGATCCTGGGAATTGCAGGACTTGTAGGTTCCAAGCGTACGGAGGTGCTGGAAGCTTTATTCGGCCTCAGGGGAATTAAATCTGGGAGGATTGAGCTCAATGGAAAGGTAATTCACAATCATTCTCCTCAGCAGGCGATTAAAAACGGCTTTGCATTGGTTACAGAGGAAAGGCGGACTTCCGGCATTTTCCCGGAATTGAGTATTTCCTTCAATTCTATCATTGCGAATTTGAAGCGCTACCGCTCAAAGGGAGGCTTCCTGTCCGATGCCAAGGTGCACAGCGATACAAAATGGGTGATTGATTCGATGCGTGTAAAGACGCCGAGTCAAAAAACATCGATTGGCAGTCTCTCAGGAGGTAATCAGCAGAAGGTCATTATCGGCCGCTGGCTCTTGACCAATCCTGAGATTCTCCTGCTTGATGAGCCGACCCGTGGAATTGATGTCGGAGCAAAATTTGAAATTTACCAGCTGATCAATAAGCTGGCAGCCGAGGGCAAAGGCATTATCATGATCTCTTCCGAAATGCCTGAGCTGCTTGGAGTAACAGACAGGATTTTAGTAATGAGCAATGGAAAGGCTGCTGGGATTGTCAGCACCTCAATTACATCGCAGGAAGAAATCATGAGGCTGGCAGCCATGTACTAGGAGGAGAAAGTAAATGAATGAAACACAGACTAAAGGATCAATGTGGTCCAAGTGGCTGGTCGATAATGTTATTTATGTGGTTTTAGTGCTGCTCGTAATCGGAATTGTAGCAGCCTCTCCAGACTTTTTATCAGTGACCAACTTTGTTAACATCCTAAGCCAATCATCTTCAAGGATCATCATCGCCCTTGGTGTGGCGGGCATCCTGATCACTGCGGGAACCGACCTGTCCGCCGGCCGTCTGGTGGGGCTGGCTGCGGTCATCTCAGCTTCACTTTTGCAGTCTGCTGACTATGCATACAAAATGTATCCTAATCTTGCAGAGCTGCCACTGATTGTGCCCCTGCTGATTGCGATGGCGGCAACAGGCATTATCGGAGCATTAAATGGTTTTATCGTAGCGAAATTCCATGTGCCTCCTTTCATCGCCACACTCGGTATGATGATTGGTGTGTATGGCCTGACGTCCATCTATTTTGACCGGCCGCCATACGGTGCACAGCCAATCGGTGGGTTATCTCAAAGCTTCACTACATTCGCGCAGAGGGGAATTCCACTCGGGAGCTTTGAACTTCCGTACCTTGTGATTTATGCCATCGTTATATCCGGAATCATCTGGATTATCTGGAATAAAACCCAGCTGGGTAAAAACATGTATGCAATCGGCGGAAACCCGGAAGCGGCTAAGGTTTCTGGCGTAAACGTTGCAAGAAATATCATCCTGATCTACTTGATTGCCGGCCTTCTGTATGGATTTGCAGGCGCCCTTGAAGCGGGCCGTGTCGGCAGTGCCACAAACAACACCGGTAACATGTACGAGCTGGACGCCATTGCTGCCTGCGTGGTCGGCGGCGTATCCCTGACCGGGGGAATCGGTACAGTCCCTGGTGTCATCACAGGCGTATTGATCTTCCAGATCATCAACTATGGACTTGCCTTCCTTGGAGTGAGCCCTTACATCCAATTTATCGTGAAAGGTGCCATCATCATCGTGGCTGTTGCTTTTGACATGAGGAAGCACGCGAAGAAGAAATGATGATTGGACAAGTAATTGATAATTGCACTCAGAAATGCAGACGCTATCTACATTTCTGGGTGCTTTTCTCATGCTCTGCCTGTTGATGGTTTAGCAGACTGAAGAAAAAACATTTAATCATATGACTAACTCTCTCCTATATTACTCATTATCCATATGAGCAGAAGGAATATTGCTGGCTCAATTAAATAATAAGATTGACCAGTCTGGATGGGTGTACCAGCTAGACTAAGGTTTTGGCAGGAGAACGGCTTAAGGTAAGATGTTAAGGTCAGCATAAATTTTAAATAACTTGTTTCGTTTGGATCAGAAGTCCATCAAGTAAAATGACGAAGTCTTTTACTAAAGGTGAGAAAGAGCAGGAGCTTTTATTGTAGAGAATTTAAAAGGAGTTCATAAATTTATCAGGCATTATTCGGTGGAGGGTAACTAGATAATGAATAAATTAGCAATTGACTGTATAAATAAATTAGTATTTATGGAGAAGATGAACCTTTTTGAAAAACCAGATGTAATTCTTTATCATCCAGGTCACTTTCCAGAATTAAATGAACAATTATTGAATTACTACAGGACATCCGGAGCAAAGCTAATTTTGATTCCCGAAGTTTATAATGATTTCTTAAAATGTAATGAATATGATTTTTATGCCCCGCCATTAATAAAAGAGGGCATTGAAAAGGAAAAACTGTTGCCAATATTCAATGGGAATGGTTTAAAGGGAGTAGATGGTGTCCTTCAATCAGCATTTAGTTTCCTTAATACCACCAGCCATAAGAAGATTTTATTAGCTGGGAAATCATTTTTTTGCAAACGCTTCTATCTATTAGCTTCTCTCTATGCAAATGAGAACAAGGTTTTGGATGTTTTACCGCTTGAAGATAATAGAGGCATTACACCTGACAAATGGACACAAAGTGAAAAAGGCAGAGCGAGGGTTTTAAACGAAATTGAACAATATGCAAGTATTGTAAAGAAACAAACAAATGCTTTACCCTTATAATGGGGGGGAAACCTATTATTTAGAATGTAGAGTGTTTCACCTTTTTAGTTTAATTAGAAGTACAGGAAAAAAAGAACAATCATTTTTTATAAATTTGCATCCATGTTTATAACTACAGCCAATGAAAAAGACAGGGGGCCTGAGTAGAGCCCTCTGTCTTTTTGCTAGAACAACTTTTTCATTGATCATTTACTTATACACTACTATCGCACCAACTGATTTGTCTGTGGCTTGCCCGTTGACACGTACTTTCAGGCCGTAAGATCCGATTTTTCGTCCAGCATCATCCATGAATGGATTTTCAAATGACTGACTGTCATTGAATAATGAGACGGCCGGCTGGCTTGCAAGGCTGAGTGTCTGGACGCCAGGGTAGTTCACATCCAGCCCAGATGTAGGGTTCAGGCCGAAAGCAGCATCCGCAATATGGAAGCGGGTGCTTGCCTGTACAGGCGAACCTCCAGCAATGTTCCATTTAAGGTCAGTGTTTGGATGTGCATCCACCACTCCGACAAAGCCTTCACCAGGGTGAGTGCCTGTCCAGTTATCAGTGAATGTAGGGTCTACATACCAGACCACAAGTCCGCTGTCGTAGCTCACCAGTGAGCTTCCTCGTCTGATGTTCTTCAGGCCTTCGTCAACACCTTTATGGTTACGCCATTCTAACAGGTAGTAATGATCTGAGTATTTGTAGCCGTCTGATTTTTCGAAGCCCTCAAGCTTGAAAGCTGATGCTCCTTCAGCATCATCCTTCAACAGCTCTTGTCCGTCAGCAGTAACCGTGATGTTATCTGCGAAGAAGCCCTGCTGTGAAGTACCCCAGTCTGTGATATAGCGGAAACGGAGCTTGATTTTCTTGCCGGCATACTCCTTCAGGTCAAAGGATTGTGCTTTCCATCCATCGGAATTTCCTGTGAAGCCTGGAAGGGCTTCAGGGATGGTAGGGTAGGCACCAGAGACAGCGGAGCTTGAAGTATTGTTGTTTCCAAGTGACTTCCAGGTCCCGCCATTATCTGATGACACTTGTACAAATGCAAAATCCCAGTCCTTCTCAATGTCATACCAGGCATCAAATTTCAGTTCTGCAGCTGCTTTACCGGTAAGGTCAACATCCGCAGTCATCTTTGTATCGATTTCATCTGCCTGTCCGCCCCAGTACTGATAGCTGCCTGCAGCAGGGGTGTTAATAAATGTTTTCTTCTGTGGCAGGTTCACTTTTACCGCGATCGGATTTTTTCCATTCGGGGAGTTTGCCTGGTCTAAAAGGAATTGAGACCCTTTTGTTGTTACGTCATCCCAGTCTACATTGACAGTCTGTGTCCAGTTGCCGCCAAGGTAGGACTGCATATAAGACTTGGCAAGCGGCGAGAATCCAGTTGGCTCAGTTCCGCCGATTTTGCCCGCCCAGGAGCCGGATGCCATGATGGACCAGTAAGCCACAGGTTCCCCTGTTCCAGAATAGATTGTATCATACTCATCTGGATAGCCGAGGTCATGTCCATATTCATGGGCAAATACGCCGGTTGCCCCGTCTTCAGGCATCATTGTATAATCATAAAAACCTGGGATTCCTTTTCCTAAGCCATCCGGATCATAAAATGATGCGGAACGGTGGGACCAGACTGCATTATCACCAAGTGAACCTCCGCCTGCTTCCTGGCCAACGCCAGAGTGGATGATCATTAAGTGGTCAACAAGGCCATCCTTTTCTTGTAAATTTCCATCACCATCTAAATCATGCGGATCTTCGAAATCATAGTCACTTAAAGGAATGCCAGCCGCTGTCGCAGCATTATAAGTGTCTTTTACTAATTGCTTTGAACCTCCTGGGCTGACATTGTCATGGCCGCCGCCTTGCTCCTTTGTTTTATCAGCACCATAAAAAGCTGCAGTCCCAGGTACCTTCAGCCATCCAAATGCCTTTCCATCTACGGAATAAGTCCCGCCCGATTGCTGCTCATAGAATTGTTTCATAGAAACAAAGTTTTCACCGTTAGGACCTTTCACGCCATTGTCACCGAAAATCATATCTTCATAGTGGCTCAGCGGATAATCCTTATAATAGTTGTCAGATTCTCCCGGCTGAATTTTGTTATGTTCAAAGTCGGAATACTCAACAGCCAGAACGAGGACTTTGTCTTTTCTTGTCTCGCCTGTATACTTGGTTTCGCTGACTGGGTCCGGATTGCCCTTTAAGTGGCCCTTTTTCTGGCCGTTTCCGTTCAGGAGTCCGTTATTGAATTTCTTGAAATCCTGCTGCTTTTTGGCCTCGGTCTTCTTCACTTTTGCTGCGAGTGGATCGGCTCCCTTTACGCCGCTTTCCTTGCCTTTAATTTCGAGGTATCTCTGCAATGCCTTCTGCTTGTCTGCTTCTTTGGCATCAGCTGAAATTTCCCCTCGTTTGATCAGTGCCTCCAACAGCTTCTCATCATTTACAATGCCCATATCCAATGAACCATGGGAATGAATTTGTGACTCAAGTCCTGTCTCGGCTGCCTTTACCGGCCCTGCTGAGTAGCCGGGGATACCAGAAAATAATGTTCCGGCCATTACTACGGATGTCAGACCGGTTTTGAAGAGCTTGTTCAATGAATAACCCCCTAAATGTTGTAAGTGTATCCTAATATTATTTTAAAAGTTAGAATATTCAAATAGGAAGATTTTCTTATATTCTGAAAAATTACTGGTTCTTTCGATTTATTTCGTGCAGAAAATGAAGCTAAATTGTATTCTTAATTAGTTGATGGAAGGACTTTCCAACCGGGTCTAAGGTGTATAAGGGAGGTTTTTTTGTGTGGAACAAGCATAAAGAATCAGAAAATAACCAGTTTTATTAGAAATTGGAAACTTTTTCAATAATGATAATGTTATAATTGTAAGAAAAATAAAATAATTCACATTAAATGGAAATGCCATTAGTGAGGGGGAAATCATGAAGGCGGCTAAAATTCTGTTTATGTACATAGTTAGTATTCTTGCAATCTTATTTATAAGTGTTATTCCAAAGGTCACACTGGACAAGGGGTTATTTAATATTACCGGTTTTGTCCAGGAAACCCTGAATCTGACTCCTAAATTTGTGAACCCGGGAAATTGGATCATGAGTATGGGTGAATCCTCTTTCCCTATCATAAATATTATTTGGAAGCCGTATCTTTACTCGGCTTCGATATTGATAGGAACGATGGCAGCAGGAACAGCCCTTGCTCTTGTTCTGGCCCGGCGTGTTCGTGAAAGAAAAGCATTCGCTGCTATTGCAGTTGGGTATTTTTCCTTCTTTTCCAATTTAGGGGGAGGACTCTTGACTGGCGGCGCAGTTTTTTTTCTTATATCCCGATTTGATATACATGGGGTCGGCTTTGGGGGATATGTCCTGTCCTACCTGCTGGCAGCCGTCATCCCGGTTATATCGATTTTTGGTTTTTTCTTAAGGATAGAATCCGGAACTTCAGTTACAGAGATAACACATGATCCTAACCTATTAAAGCTGCTTATTAAAACTGCGGCATGGAGCGCGGCCATCGGACTGCTTGCGGCAGAGTACGTGGCAGGGACAAAGGGGATTTCCTTTTATATGGCCGCATCCCTTGAGCCGGTCGTGATTGCGGTGTGTCTGAGTCTGATGTTTACGTTGATATATGTTTTTTATGCATTCCTCATTATGTTCATAAAAGAGGAAGAGGCAGGCATTTCTTCGGGGGAAATCTGGAAGAAGCGCTTACGGACTGGCTTTGACATTATCAAGGTTCATTTTTCCAATCCTAAGTTTGCTGGCGGTTTTATCTTTCTTTTTGGCTTGCTGATCTTCAGCTTCTGCTATTCGGCATTTGCGGATGAACCCATCCAGAAGGTGAATCTGCTTACAGATGGAAAGGGCCGGGTGCTGAGCGCCCCGCCGCATCCTCCTTCTCAGTATATGTGGTTCGGGTCTGATTTCGGCGGTGCAAGCATACGGGACCAGCTGTTCGTCGGGGCAAAATATACCTTTATATTCGGACTCGTCATCGCTTTGCTGCGGGTAGCCGGTGGATTTGGACTGGCGGTCATCTATACATTCAGCCTCAAGGAAAGAACAAGGCTATTCATTAATAAGATTGTAGACTCCATTCACTTCCTGCCGCTCAGCCTGATTGCCGTCATTTTGCTGTCTCCCATCCTCATGGACCGCGGGGGCGGGGATTTTGAATATCCATTCATGGAACGGATTGTGCTTGAAGTGGTGATCCTGACCCTGCTTGTACTTCCGCTGACCACTGTCCTGATCGGCAATGAAATGAGGCTGATCGCTAGGGAGATGTATGTGGAAAGCGCACGGACACTTGGGGGCGATGACCGTCATATTTTGTGGAAGCATATCTTCCCGCAGCTGGCTTCCAGGCTGTTTATCATCTTTGGGCAGCAGTTTATCCAGGTTCTGCTGATCTTTGTCCATCTTGGCATTTTCTCTCTTTTCTTTGGAGGAACATTGGTCTCGCTGACCAATTTAGACGACCCAAACTCCAGTTTTACAAATGAATGGTCCGGGTTGATTTCAGACGCCAAAAACGCCTTTGCTTACGGGAAGTACTGGCTGGTGCTTTCTCCGCTGCTTGCCTTCATGCTCTGTATCATCGCCATGCAGTTCATTGTCCAGGGAGTGCAGGAGGTACAAAAGAAGAAAGTCGGTGTTCTTATGCCGAAGCGCAGGAATTCCAAGGGCAAAAAGGAACCGTCCCAGGTTCTTGCCATCAAAGAAGAGGGGCGGTTTGCCCTGTCATCCCAAAAGAAAAACAGAGTCATCTGACGAAGGAGGAGAAACCATGGGCTTTTTAGTAAAGTTAATTAAAATTGTCTTTTATTATGTGCTCGGAGTCATTGGGATCCTATTCGTCAGCGTCGTACCCGGGGTAATTGCGAGCGGAGCAGTCTATAAAATTCCAGTCTACCTGGAGGAATTTTATAAGTTTTTCTTTGAATTCCTGAAAAAAGAGAACTGGGTCTTTTATTATAAAAATCAGCCCGAGCCTATCCTGGAATTTTTAAAGGAGCCTTATATTTATTCTGCGAAAATATTTATCGGCGGCATTCTGCTTGGCTTTTTCATTGCCCTGCTCCTTGCCTTCCTGACATTCCTGCTGCCAGGGTATATTACCAGGCCGGCCAAAAAGGTGCTGAGCCTGCTTGAAACAATGCCGGATCTGCTGGTGGCTGTCCTCCTGCAGCTTTTGGTAGTAGAGTTTTTCAAAAAAACAGATATCCTTCTTTTCAAGTTTGTGGTGATTGGAGAGGAGACCATCTATCTCGCCCCCATCCTCACTCTGTCCATTCTGCCGGCCATCTTTTTATACAAACTGATTCTGATGCTGGCGGAGGAGGAGCTAATCAAACCATATACGGAATATGCATCGGCAAAGGGGATAGGGAGGCTCCGCATCCTGATTGTCCATGTTTTCAGAAATATCTTCCCTTCTATTTTCCATCATTCTAAAATCATCGTCTGGGGATCCATGTCTAGCCTGTATATTATAGAAACTATCTATAATACGCGGGGCCTGACGTATTACAGCCAGATGGCTCCAGAGCCTATTGTGCTTGCGGTCATGCTGCTCATGATTTTCACTCCTTTCTTCATCCTGTATCAGGCAGGACAGGAGTGGCTGGACAGCATGGCCGGGGGCAGCGGAAAGGAAAGGCGCAGAAAGGGCTTTTCCCTTTCAGGCTTCTCTTTTATAAAAAATCCATCAGTATGGATAAGAATTTTGCTCCAATATAAAAAGCCTGCGTTTATATTGGCACTCTTTGTTCTCTACTGTTTCCTTTTTATTAAAAATGACGAAGATCCTATCAAGCTTGCGCTCCTGAATTACAGTGCCAAGGCTCAGGAAGCGGGGGCAGGGGATAAGAGCTTTGCTGCAGCCAACTATAAGATCAAGGCAGATTTCAATCCTATGCTGAAGGCAGTGAAGGATGGAGACAAAGAAGTGTTTATGAGTTTCCAGAATTCTGCTGATAAAATGTTCTACAAGGAGCAGGAACACTTCTTTGACGAGATTGTCCTTAGCAGGAAGCAGGGCAGATGGGACACCTCGCTCGATATTGGGGAAATCAATGTCAGCTCGGCAGATACAGGCTCCATAAAAATTCTGGTAACCATGGATGGTGGAGGGGAAAGGTCCTATAAGAATGCTGTTACATACAAAATGATCAAAACCGTCGGGAAGTGGAAGCTGAATGACGTCCGCTTCAAAAAGAAGAAGTATAACACGGTAACGGTTCTCTACGAAAAAGGACAGGATAAAAGCGCAGATGAAGTCCTTCTGGAGGCAACCTCCATCGTCCGCTTATATAATCAGGAATTTGGCTGGAAGCCGGGTGATATTGAAATCAAGCTCTATTCAACTCCTGTTCAGCTCGCTGCTACCCTCCCTGCGCCAGAAGCCTATTCCTGGAGTGATTATGGAGAGAGCATTAAGATGATACATAAAAGTAATTCTGCTGGCGCGGCTGAAACACCCGGCCAAATCCTTACTTATGAAATAGCTGCAAAAATGCTCGCAGATCTAACCAATGATAATGCAGCCGATTATGTGCAGTCGGGATTATCCCAAGTAATGAAAAATATTGCGCAGGACACCGGAAGCGGCTATGCCCTGATCACAGATTACCTTCCATACCAGAAGGAAGAATCAAGAGAAATGCTGTCCCGCCTTCCGGCCATTTCAGAGATACAAAAATTCACAGAAAAAGATCCAATCCAGGGCATGTATGCCGGTATATTGCTTACTTCCTATCTGCTTGAGGAGAAAGGGATGGAGAAGTTCATAGAATTCGCCGCCGAACTTAAGAAGAGTGAATTAGTGGAAGAAGGATCCCATGAAAAAAGGAAGCTGAAGAATGAACGCACACTCCAGGCAATCCAGAAGGTGTATGGCCCATTAGGTAAACTTGATGCCGATATAGCGGCATATGCAAAAAAGAAATAATCAAGGAGGCTGCCCAGTGCAGCCTCTTTTCATGTCGAAATTTAATGGAGGATTCTCTTTCTATTCAGAAAGGACTACTTACACAGAAAGGCGAAAAGAAAGAAGAGATTATGGGTTTTTTTTACTAAAGGAGGAGTAGGAATGAACGTGAAGAAAAAAGGGCTGCGGTTTGCTGCGGCAGCCGTATTATTAGCCTGCCTGCCCTTTTCGGCAGCAGCCAAGACGGTAAAGCTGGACGACAGCCCTTTTACGGTGCGGTATGTGGCCCTGGGTGATTCGCTTGCAGCGGGCCAGACTCCGTACAAGTATGTGGATTATGGCTATCCGGACTATCTGGCAGAAGCGTTTGACGGAAAAAGGTACAAGCTTAAGGAATTTGATAACTATGGAATACCGGGGTACACCTCGGAGAACGTAAAGAACGATGTTGTTAAAAGTAAGAAAATCCGCGAAGATATCAAAGATGCAACACATTTGACCATCGACATCGGGGCAAATGACCTGCTGCCCAAATTGAAGACCGACCCGGCCGGCGCGATCATGACGGCGGCCGCCAATCTGGAAATCATCCTGAAGACCATCGACTCACTGAATTCACGAGTACAAGTCTATGTGATGGGTTATTTTAACCCGTACCCATCCATGCCGGCTGAGGAGCAGGCCAGGCTTCTGCCGATCCTCCAGAAGCTGAATGAAGTAATCAAAACAGCTGTGTCAAAAAATAAAGATACATATGTACCGACTGATGCACTGATTGCGGCAACGGCTTTGGAATACATTCCCAACCCTGCCGACATTCACCTGAGCGAAGCGGGGTATAAAGCAGTTGCTGCAGAGTTTTGGAAAGTCATGGACAAAAAGAAGAAATGAGGGAAAGGCCCGGCGGATGTTCTGCGGGGTCTTCTTTGTACCTCTTTAATGCGGTGCATTTTACTTAGCCGCCCATTTTAATGAAAATTTCCAAAAAACATTGAAACTGACATACCTGTCGATTATAATAACGACAAAGATGTCATTTTTAATGGAGGCTTATATGGAAACCAAATCGCTTTTCAAAAATAAACAGTATGTTTATTTAATCAGCTCGCAGCTGGTGTCTAATCTGGGAGATTGGCTGGATCTGCTTGCACTGATGGCCCTGGTCAGCATTAATTGGCAGGCAAGCCCGATGCAGCTGACCGGACTGATGCTCTGTTTTTCTATCCCGATTATTCTGTGGGGGCCTTTTGCCGGAGTCCTTGCCGACCGTTATGACCGGAAAAAGCTGATGATCATCGCCGACCTGGCCAGGGCTGCAGCCGCCCTCGGCGTGGTCTTTGCCCCCTCGATATGGGTGCTGTATGCTTTAATTTTCTTCAAAAGCTCGTTTTCGGCTTTATTCATTCCAGCCAAGAATGGAAAATTGAAGGAAATCGTCCCTGAGACTCAGATGCAGCAGGCTGTGTCACTGAGTGCGATGATTGATAACGGCAGCAAGGTGCTCGGGCCGATGATCAGCGGCCTTGCGGTTGCCTCAATCGGAGTCCAGCTGGCCTTCTATCTTGATGCAGCATCCTTTGTCGTTTCAGCCCTGCTCCTTTTGGGCTTGAAAAGCAGCCTCAGCCCTGCCGTTTCTGAATCGGCAATGGATAAGAAGAAGGGGCTGTTCCAGGAGATGGGAGCAGGCTTTGCTTTTCTTAAAACGATGCCGGCAATGCTATTTGGACTGATTGTCATGAGTTCGGCACTTCTTGTCCTTCAGATTGCCGATACACAGATTATGATCCTGCTAAGGGACATCCCAGGCGAACCCGTCAACCTGGTCGGCTACGCGATGAGTGCTTCAGGTGCCGGGATGTTCATCATGTCAGCGTACTTAAGCAAAAAGAAGATAACCTCTTTGACCGGCTATATGTCAGCGGGGGCGATCATAGTCGGCGGAGGCTTTGCCGGAGTGGTCTTTTTGACAGGACTGCCTCCCGCAGCACTCAACTTTATACTGCCTGCACTGTTCTTTTTTGTCGGCGGGGCGGCCGCGGGAATATTTATCCCCTTTAATGTGCTGGCCCAGAAAAGCACTCCGGTTCACATGAGCGGGCGCACTTTTGGTACTATAAATAGTGTAACGACCATAGCGGCGATCATCGGGATGGTCCTTGGCGGCATTCTGGTGGAAACGCTCGGCATCAAGACTGCGTTTGTCATGTCAGGCAGCCTGCTCATCCTGATCGGTATCGGAACCGCCTTCGTTAAAACCGGACAAAAAGGAAGTGTCGCTCTTGCCGAAAGTGAGCGAGGAATACAAAAAGAAGCGTAGGCAGGAAATTCTGGATATAGCAAGAAAGGTATTCATTGAAAAAGGGTTTGAACACACCACCATGACGGACATTGTAGAGGCATCCGGGCTAAGCAGAGGGGGAGTGTACCAATACTTCTCCAGTACGGATGAAATGTTCCGGGAAATCACAAACTTCAATGATCATGAACATGGAGACTGGATCGATCAGGTTATAGGTGAAAGCCATACAGCCTGGGAGGCACTGGACCGGCTGCTGAAGGAAAATGAGGCTGGCCTTTTGAATGACAGCATTGGATTTGGAATTGTCCAATTCGAATATTTTGTTAACAGCACGAGACGGGAAGAACGGGCGGCTTATTTGAATAAGAGATATAATTCAGCCGTTCAAAGCTTTTCAAAGTTTATCAGGCACGGAGTGGAGACAGGGGAATTCAAGCCCCTCCAGCCCATTGAGGCCATCACACTCTTTATTATCAACGTCCTTGACGGCACCCATCTCCAGCGGGTTATGACCCTGAATCATATCGGTCCTGCAGACGTCTATGTGGTAGAGCAGATCGACAGCCTGCGGATGTATCTGAAACAGGTACTGCAGGTGGATTCGTAAGGAAACAGCAGGAATTCATATCAGGTACCACAAAAAGTATGACTGTCCTTAATCGCCCCGGGAAGAGGGGGGGCAGTGCACCGGCAAATTGGGCGTAATAATCCTTTACGACCAAAAAAGGGCAGGGAGCAGAAAAACCGGTCGTAAAGAATCGTTTACGACCAAATAAGGCCAAGGCGCAGGCAAAACAGGCATAAAGAATCGTTTACAACCAAAAAGGGCCAGGACGCAGTCAAAACAGGTAGTAAAGAATCGTTTACAACCAAAAAGGGCCAGGACGCAGGAAAAACAGGTAGTAAAGAATCGTTTACGCCCAAAAAGGGAGCAGGGCACGGCCAACCGGTTTTTAAGGTGGTTCCGAAGAGTTCGGAGGATGTTCTGGAATGGCGGAAAGGCCATATGCCTTCCGAATGGTTCGGAAGGTGTATCATAACGGTTCGGCAGCTATTCCGAATGGTTCGGAAGGCTGCTCCTTCTACTAGCCGGAAGCTGCGGGGGTTTCGACAGAGATAATTGACGGACAGCCGGCACCAGCAGAATCCCTACTGCATACCTTTTAAAATGGATTAATTTATAAGGTTCTTTTCTATAAATTTGTCGATTTTTGAAAAGTTCTGTAAGAAGATTTTAATTATTAAGCCAAGCGGACTTACGCTTTAGGCGCGAGACTCCTGCAGGAGCAACGGGACAGGTGAGACCCCGCAGTCAAAGCCGAGGAGGCTCATCGCCCCCCCGCGGAAAGCGAGTGCGTGCAGCGGAAATCCACTTTCTTGTTCGATAGCAACACTATTTGCGAAATCAGCCATTATTAAAGAACATTATTTCTCAAATAGGTTCCATCAAACGTTTATACAGCTTTCCCAAAAGTTTGACAACTCATGTTTGATATATTATGATAATAACAAATAGCCGGATAATAGTTTCTCCTAAAGGGGAGTAGCTTTTACAGCAAAGTCGTCATTACGGAGCCCCGTGCTCCCGGCTTTGCTGGCAGCATTATGCTGTTAGCAAGACCTTTACCTAAGCGGTAAAGGTCTTTATTTATTTTCATAGACCTCTGCCGCTGAACGGGCAGGGGTCTTTTATTTGGCTATCAACCCTCTTAGGTCGTGAGAGAGGGAGGGAGCCGGGGAGGAGCGGGACAGGTGAGACCCCGCAGGCCGAGGAGGCTCAGCGCCCGCCCCGCTCCATGGGAGCACACTGGAACGGAGATCAACCTTCTTCTCCAATAGTCGGAATGCTTCACGAAAACAGCCAATATTAAAACCCAATACAGAAAGGACTGGACAATTTGAAAAAAATGAAACTTTCTCTGACAGAACTAGTAAAGATTAATAGGGAAGAGCTTTTAAGGGATAAAATTCAGCTTGAGAAGATTGAAAAACGTATCGATGAAAGGTATACGAAGCAGGTCTAATAAATGAATAAGCGGGACAAGCCGCAAATAAATGTAGTGGGGGAAAATGAATGTTGCTGAGAAAATATATGTGTTTATTAGGTGTAGGATCTGCCAAAATCGATCTCATCATAGAGAAGGACACGTATAAAGCAGGAGATACCGTCCATGGGCATTTCCTGCTGAAAGGCGGCACAATCAGCCAGCAGCTGAAGAGGATTGATTGTGATCTAGTGATGGAGGAGCGCAGCAGCAAGACAGAAAAGGTTGTAGAATCCGCGATGATTCTAACCTCCAAGACAATAGAATCGGAAGAAATGAATAAAGTTAAATTCACATTTTCGCTGCCGGAGGATCTGGTTCTATCATCCAAGGAGACAGCTTATCATTTCAAGACAAAATTAACCTTCAATGAGGGTGTGGACAGCACAGACAGCGATAGAATCAAAATCATAGAATAATAAATCATAGAATAATGAAAGGATGATTTCAGAGTTGATCAGAACTTTTAAGAGGCTGAAATTTGCTTTTAAAATAAAAAAGTTTCTGCCATTCATGAAGGATTATATTATGTCTGATGAAGTCCCGGTACGCAGTAAAGCTATTGGTTTTCTGCTGGTGATTGCATATATGGCATTTCCGCTTGATTTCATTCCCGACTTTTTTTCTATCTTTGGCATCATGGACGATTTGTTCATTGCCGGGATTGTTATTAATCAGATGATCAAGACGGCGCCCCTGGCCCTGAAAAAGAAACATGGGCTGGAAAACGCTGCATTTTAACTGATACAGGCACAGCCGGGCGGGCATTCCTCATATCCTGTTATAAGTGATACATGGGGGAGGTCTGCCGGGATGGATTATTCCTACTATCCAACCGATTATTATCGCCAAAACGAAAGGCTCCGTAAAGATATTGCAAATGCAATCAACGGGGAATTCAGTGCCGTCCAATGCTATGAAAGAACTGCCTCGCTCTCGCCGTCCAAAAAGGCCAGGGAGCAGATTCTTGAAATCCGGAAAGATGAAATCAGGCATTATCAGCAGTTCACACAGATTTATACTAACTTGTTTGGCAGCCAGCCGACCGTTAAGGCTGTCGAGGAGTGTCCACCGACATTCAGCAAGGGACTGGAGTTTGGCTTTAATGATGAGCAGGAGACGGTAGATAAATATCTCGAGATCTCAAGCTATGCCCAGGATCCAGGGGTCAGGGAATCATTCAGGCGGGCGGCCGCCGATGAGCAGAACCATGCGGTGTGGTTCCTGTACTTTATGACAAAAGGCCAGAGTTGAGAGAGAAAAACATATTGCACTCTCAGGAATTATGTGTAAATATGTTAAGTGAATTGAATAGCAAAAACACTAGGGGTGCTTATTGAAGCTGAGAGAGACGGAAGTCTTAACCCTTGAACCTGCACTAGATAATGCTAGCGAAGGGAAGTGGCGCGTACTATAAGAGTATGTTTATTTGAATCTGTCAAAAGATTTCAATTGTTCTAAAACCACTTTCATTTTATCGAAAGTGGTTTTTTATGTGTTGTGAGGAGATTGGACCTGCGAAAATAGAGCGCCTGGAGTGGGAATCATCAATAACCAAAAAAATTATGTGAACAATCATCTGAAAAGGAGAGTGGGAAAAATGAAGTTTACCCGGAAACTGTATGAGAAGCTGAAGCCTATCTGGAATGAGAATCACAAGCATCCTTTTGTGGTTGAAATGGGGGCGGGAATCCTAGATCCCGAAAGATTCCGTTTTTATATGATTCAGGATTATCTGTATTTGATGCAGTATACAAAACTGTTTGCCCTGGGGGCGGTTAAAGCGGAAAGCCTTGAGGATATGCGCTTGTTTTCTCTTTTGCTGCATTCCACCATATATGATGAAATGGAGCTTCACCGAATGTATGCCCAACGATTCGGCATTACTTCTGAAGAGCTTGAACGGGCAGAACCCTCACCCGTCACATTAGCATATACGCATTATATGCTGTATTCAGCTGGAAATGGGACTCTTGCAGACCTGACAGCTGCCCTGCTTCCCTGCATGTGGAGCTACTGGGAAATTGGCAAGGAATTAAGCTGCATTCCTGGGGCCTGTGACCATGAATTATACGGCGGGTGGATAAAAGCATACAGCTCTGGGGAGTTCGGAAGCCTTGCCGAGAGGTGCATAGGCTTGATGGACAGGCTGGCCGAAAGGAAGTCTGATGCAGACCTCGTGCGGCTTGAGACCATTTTCCTGAATACGACCCGCTTTGAGTATTTGTTTTGGGACATGGCATACAACAAGGAGATGTGGCCCGGCAATGTGTTTTGATGCATTAGAGTTAAGAGGAGTTTCATTTGCCTATCCCAATGGAAGGGTGTCAGCCCTCCGGCCTTTAAATGGGGTGGACTTTAAAGTATCTGCCGGTGAATTCGTTTCCATCATCGGGCCAAGCGGTTCCGGTAAAAGCACGATATTCAGACTGATTTCCGGACTTGAACAACCGGACGAAGGGACAATTTTACTGAATGGGAGCTTTAAAGCCAATCGTCTCGGCTGTGTTGGGTATATGCCGCAAAAGGACTTGCTGATGCCGTGGAGGACTGTGCTTGATAACGCAGCGCTGCCGCTGGAGATAAAAGGGGATGGAAAAGAGGAGGCACGTGAAAAAGTACTGAAACTTCTCGGCGAATTTGGTTTGAAGGATGTGGAAGGACACTTTCCGGCTGAGCTTTCGGGAGGGATGAAGCAGCGGGTTTCGTTCTTGCGTACCATCCTCAGCGGCTCTGATCTGCTATTATTGGACGAGCCATTCAGTGCATTGGATGCGATTACCAGGCTTGGTATGCAGGAATGGCTCCTCAGGCAATGGAGCAAATGGCAGAAAACCATTCTTTTCATCACCCATGATGTAGATGAGGCCATGTATTTATCTGATCGCATACTTGTGCTCCCAAAGGATGGAGGCCCCATTCAGGAGGTAAGAGTACCCTTAAAAAGGCCGCGGGCATTGAGGGATTTAAGCGGGCGGTATGCTGCTGCCCTTAAGGAACAGCTGCTTTCTGCGCTCAGACCAGGGACAGGTGTATGAGGAAGACTGGATATCTTTATTCCCTGTCACTCGCCGCTTTCCTCCTGATTATCTGGGAATTGGCGGCGGAAAGCTACGATAAAAGCTTTATTCTCCCGTCTCCAACAGAGATTACTCTGAAGTTATGGGAGCTCCGGTATTTATTGTTCTTTGAACATCTGCCGCCGACATTGATGATCATCATTACCGGCCTTGGCATATCCATCCTGCTGGGTACTGGTCTTGCAATATGGATGAATGCAAGCCGGACAGCGGAAAAGGCATTTTATCCTATTCTTATAGCATCGCAGACAATCCCAGTTATTGCGCTTGCCCCAATTTTCATTCTCTGGTTCGGCTATACCATCTGGAGCAAGGTGGCTGTCACTGTACTGATCACTTTCTTCCCGATTACCGTAGGTGCATTTGATGGGCTCCATTCCTATGACCGTAATATGAAAGAACTGATGCTGACCCTGGGTGCTTCCGAGAAAGATATATTTTTTAAAATGAAGATTCACGGGGCGCTTCCATCCTTTTTTTCAGGTCTCAAAGTGGCGGTTACGCTGAGTGTAATAGGCGCTGCCATCGGAGAGTGGCTCGGGGCCCAGGCTGGTCTTGGATATTTCAGCCGGAGGATGATGACCCAGTTTGACGGGCCGGGGGTATTTGCCCCCATTATCCTGCTGTCATTGCTTGGGATCCTATTGTTCCTGCTAGTAACCCTGCTTGAGAGAATATTATTGAAATGGAGAAAAAAAGGATGATAAAACATTTTGGAATATATATGGTCCTGCTGCTGTTATTGACTTCTTGCAGCCAGGCAGCTGAACATGCCGCCAAAAAGAAGGACGGCAGTGATGGATTACAGAAAGTCAGCATTATGCTGGATTGGTATCCAAATGCCGTACATAGCTTTTTATATGTTGCCGAGGAAAAGGGCTATTTTGAAGAAGAAGGTATTAAGGCTGATATACAATTCCCTGCAAACCCAACCGACCCATTGAATCTTGCGGCCGCCGGCAAGGTGACCCTCGGATTGTATTATCAGCCAGATGTGATTATGGCCCGGGCAAATGGAAACGTTCCGGTAAAGTCGGTAGCTGCAATCGTCCAATCGCCGTTGAATCATGTTGTATTTCTTCAGGATAGCAAGATAAAAACACCAAAAGACCTGGAAGGTAAAGAGGTAGGCTACCCCGGGATCACGCTGAATGAAGCACTGCTTAAAACAATGGTGGAGCATGATGGAGGAGACTTTGGCAGGGTCGGCATGATTGATGTAGGCTTTGATCTTGGAACATCCATCGCAGCAAATAAAACAGATGCAGTCATCGGTGCATTTATAAATCATGAAGTACCTGTACTTAAGCATAAAGGAATTTCCACCCGCAATTTCAATCCCACAGATTACGGTGTCCCGGCTTATAATGAACTGGTGATTGTCACGAGCGATCAGACATGGGATAGGCATAGAGATACCATCAGAGCCTTCTGGAGGGCTGCAGAGAAAGGGTTTGAATACGTGAAGGAACATCCTGACGAAGCGCTCGACATTCTAGTTAACCACCAGGATAAAGCGAATTTCCCGCTAAATAGAGAAGTAGAGAGGGAAAGCCTGGATATCCTGCTGCCAAAAATGGAGACCAGCGACAGGAGTTTCGGCTCCCAGGATGCGGCGTCATGGACAGAAGTGATGGATTGGATGCGGAACTCAGACTTGATGAAGACCGCGCCGAAAGTGGATGAAATGATGGTGGATATGGTGAGTGAGTGAAAATTTAATCCTTAAGGAAAGCAGACGCCGGGCAGATAAGCTATAATTAGCAATAAAAAAAGATAGCTGGAGTGACGCAACCATGTATTTGACAATAAACGAGACAGCTGAGTATTTATCCATGTCCGTTCCATCCGTGGAGTATCTGATCCTGCAGAGGAAGATCAGGTTCCTGCATGATGAAGAAGGCAATGTGCTTATATATAAAGATCAATTTAAGACTCATCTTGAACAGATGGAAAAGTACAAAAAATTGGTGGATGATCTGGCCAATGAACCGATACCTGAGGATAGGGATATCAAGGACGAGGATTAATAAATAGTTATTTGTAAATTCAGAATTGAAAAACAACGTTGACAAGGCCGCCTTTACTCTCTATAATCAAGAAATACTATTCACTATATTAAAATATTTAAAAGCGCTGATAGGAAATTCAGTAGTTTTAATTGTTCTGCTTCAAGAGAGCCGGCGGTTGGTGCAAGCCGGTACAGAAATTAAAGCGAATTTCACTCCTTGAGCTTCTTTTCTATATAACAATAGAAAAGACGGATGAACCCGTTATGTGAACGAAGAGGCAGACTTTGTCTGCAATGAGGGTGGTACCGCGATGACAATCGTCCCTGCTGGATTTTTTTCAGCAGGGTTTTTTGTTTTTAAGAATACTAATAAGAAGGTAAAGGATGGTGCTGTATGCAAAAAGATACACTTCAAAAACAGCTGCTTTCGCGTCATGTGAGAATGATTGCGATGGGCGGGATGATCGGTACGGGCATATTTAAAGGAAGTGCCGATACAGTCGGGCTGGCGGGTCCCGCTGTTATCTTTTCTTATTTGTTTGCCGGGCTCCTGCTGCTTGTCGTAATGGCGGCACTCGCTGAAATGGCGATCGTCTATCCTGGGCAGAACATGAACCAGCTGATTGGCAAAGCGCTTGGAAGCCGTGTTTCCTTCGTAACCGGATGGCTCTACGTTATACTTTGGCTTGTCGTCTGTGTGATTGAGGTCATAGCTGCGGGAAGCTTCCTGCAATATTGGTTCAAAGACACACCACTGTGGGCACTGAGCCTCATCTGTGCTCTTGGAATCATCCTGCTGAACAGCTTCAGCGTTAAGTATTATGGAGAAATTGAGTATTGGTTCGCAGGGTTAAAGATTTTTGTCATCGTTGCATTTATTTTACTGGGAGCGGCCATCCTGTTCGGTATCATACCAAGCAGCGGCCAGGAAACCTATCTCGACAATTATAAAGACTTTGTCCCGAACGGCTGGAACGCCGTATTTGCGACTCTTTTAATCGTCATGTTCTCCTATGGAGGATCTGAGCTGATAGGGCTGACCATCACCGAGATGAAGGATGCTGAAAAGGCGCTTCCGGGCATAGTTAAAGGCGTCATGATGAGGGTCATCCTGTTCTATACGCTGCCCATCCTCATTATATGCGGACTGATTCCGTGGAACGAAATCAATAAAAGCGGCAGCCCATTTGTCCAGGTATTCGAAACAGCTGGACTTCAAAGTGCATCACACATCGTCAACTTCATCCTGATTACAGCAGTCCTGTCAGCCGCCAACTCAGGCATCTACGGCAGCACGCGGATGATGCATTCACTGGCGGCCACAGGATCGGCTCCAAAGGGGCTCAGCATCGTCTCGAAAAAAGGGGTGCCGGTCGTAAGTCTCGTCATCAGTGCCTTAGTGCTCTTTGCCGGCACATATATCGCTTATCTTGAGCCAGACCGCGTCTTTGGCTATCTCATGGCTATTCCAGGATTTGCTGTTTCATTTATCTGGATCAGCATCTGCCTCGCCCAGCTCAGGCTGAGAAGGGCATACAAAAAGCAGCCTTACTTCAGGCTTTGGGGATTCCCGTATATCACGCTGTTTGCAATAGCCGGTCTTGGAATCAGCTTTACGGCACTTCTGTTAAGTGAAGCAAACCGTTTAAGTTCAATTGTCTGCATGATGATTGTTGGTGTGCTGATCGTAATGAGCTTCTTTAAGAAGAAGCTGGGTAATATGTAAAATTTTATATTAAGTCTATCAGCCCCCTGCCGGTTTTGGCAGGGGGCTTTCTCTTGGCATGCAGACCGGCTGCACTGATAAAAAAAAACAGCAGACCGGGAGTGCCGGCCGCTGCCAAACTTATCTTATCCTATTCCATTCCGGGGCAAGCATGCTATAGACTGCTATATCTTCATAATGATCGTACAGAAACTGGGAGCCGCGTATTGTGCCTTCCAATGTGAAGCCGAGCCGTTCAGGAATGGCCTGGCTCCGGAGGTTGCTTTCGGCACATTTGATTTCTACCCGGTAAAGGTCCAGCACGGTGAAAATATAATCCAGGAGGCTGGCCACGCACCTGGTGATGATGCCTTTTCCCTGCGCGCTTTCAGAAAGGAAATATCCGATGCTTGTACTCTTGTTCTGCCAGTCAATATAGTGGAGGCCGATCATTCCAATAAGTTCCCCGTTATATCGGATGCCTGCATCAAAGCCGTTATTTTCTGCATAGTTTTTCAGCCAGACAGGGAATATTGGAATAAGGTCTTTGGGCGACTGGCGTTTATCCACCCATAGCAGATATTTACGCAAATGGGCACGGTTCGAGTCGATCAAATGGAACAATTCATCTTTGTGATGCTGCTGAAGCAATTCTATTTGTATCTCATTGCTGACTGTGAAAGAAAACATGGATTTTCCCTCTCTTTTTAAGAAACTCTTCGTTTTACATCCTCTTCTCCTGCATCCTTCCCGCCAGGCATGCCCTTTTCCAATAGCAGTCCAATCAATGCTCCAAGTATGGCTGGCAGTACCCACTGCAGACCGCTTGAGGCAAGGGGGAGGGATTTGTTGAAGGCACCCGCCGAACCGAGGTTAATCCCGAACTGGCCCAGGCCGTCAAGGAGCGCGAAAACACCTGTGAATAAAATGGCTGTGGCATATACTTTTCTTGAATTGTTGAAATACTTGCTGAAAAAAGTTAAAGCCACGAGCACAATCGTTAATGGGTAGGCCATAACCAGAAATGGCACAGACACTTTTAGAATCTGGCTCAGCCCCATATTGGAAAGTGTCAATCCAATCAGGGTCACAGCCAGGACAATGACCTTATAGCCGGCCTTTGGAAGAAGCCTTGAAAAGTATTGACCACAGGCAGTAGTCAGGCCGACAACTGTTGTAAAGCAGGCAAGAGTAAAGATCACACCGAGCAGCGCAGTTCCGCTGCTGCCGAACAGGGAAACAGAAGCGGCGGAAAGCAAATCGGTTCCGCTCTCAAAATCGCCTGCAGGCATTCTGGCTCCCATGAGTCCGAGTGTTACGTATACAAGGGCGAGCAGGGAACCGGCGACAAGGGCTGCCTTCAAGGTGTAGCTTGTCAGCTGTTTCCGGCTGCTGACGCCTTTTTGGCTGACCGCGGTGAGGATTACAATGCCGAAGGCCAGGGAAGCGAGCGCGTCCATCGTATTGTACCCTTCAAGGAACCCTTTGAAGAAGGCGCCGTTTTCGTAGCCGCCCTGGGGTGCACCAGGCTGGGAGTGAAAGCTGATAAGGCCTGTTGTGCATAAGGCGACCATTGATACTAGAAGGACAGGTGTGATCCAGCGCCCCATATATTTTTCCATATAAGACGGATTCAAGCTGATTACAAATACTAAAACAAAAAAGATCAATGTAAACAAGAAGAGGGACTGCCCGGATGCATTCGCACCCAGATAAGGCTTTATGCCCATTTCATATGCCACATTCGCATTTCGGGGGATGGCGAGGAATGGGCCGATGCTTAAATAAATGATGATCATAAAGATGGTGCTGAAAATGGGGTGTACCCGGTTTCCGATAGTCTGCGCCCCCCCTTTTACAAGTGATACAGCAAGAAGCACGGCAAAGGGAAGACCCACTCCGGTAAGGATAAAGCCTGTGATGGCAGGCCAGAAGCTTGAGCCGGATTGTGCACCGAGCACCGGCGGGAAGATAAGATTTCCTGCCCCGAAGAACATGGAGAATAGCATAAGTCCGATAAAGAATGTGTCTCGTTTTTTCATGATGTCTGCTCCTTTGTATGAAAAATAAAAAGACCCGCCCCATATAAGGGACGAGCCGTTAACTCGCGATACCACCCTGATTCTGCCTAATGGCAGCACTCTAATCATGCACATAAATGCACGTTCCTTGTTAACGGGGGAAGACCCGGCAAAGCTTACTCCTTTTTCAGCCATGCATCTCGGAGAGGATTTTCGGAAGAAAGCTGAACGCCGGCTTCCACCATATGCCGGCTCTCTGTGGGACAGTATTTTCATCTTACTTTTTCTCGTCATCAATTTTAATATGTAGGTATTAATTTATCAGGGCAGGAATGAGTTGTCAATGTTTTTTGACAATTTAAAAATAGGAAGAAGTGGTGAATAATAGCAGAAGGGCAGGATCCGTATGACGGATCCTGCCTGTTCTTATTGTCCCTGTCTGTTGGCCAGATGCTGCTGAGCATAGGCAATCATGCGCTTCGTCATCTCGCCTCCGACAGAACCATTTGCACGCGCGGTTGTATCTGCACCAAGCTGAACTCCAAACTCATTGGCAATTTCTTGCTTCATCTGATCCATGGCATTTCCAGAGCCAGGAACTAAAAGTTTGTTTCTTGACAAGACACATCACTCCCGACGAGTAATTGGGCGAAAGCATTGCCCATCATTAGTTTCTCACCGCTCCTGTGCTTCACTCATGGAAAATATATTCTGTCTATAATTTACCTCATGTCTCATCAGCAGGAGCTGCTTCAACGGCAATTTGATAGGCATCCAGGATATTTTCCTTTTCTGTGGAATCCTTGATACTGGTTATATACTGCTCTCCATCTACCTCTTCAACCTGTACTAGCAGGGAATCTTCCCCTGAATTCAAAAGGGCATAGGATTGTCCGTCCATATCGAATAACGCTTCTATGGCATATTCGAATTGACTGCCGCCTTCATCCTCGATGATAACAAAGTCCCGGATTTCTGGTTCTTGCATTTTTTCCCCTCCTTTTTTCAATTAAATCTTGCCCGATGCCCAGTCATTTTATCAGCGGTATTTTAGGGAAGCAGACAAATTTTTAGAGTTTTTCATAAGAAATTTCCTGAAGGGAAAAATAGCCCTAGAGAGCAGGTCCTTGCTGGGCTGGCCGAATTCCTAAATGCCGCAAAACCCGACAGCGTGGGTGCCTTATGCTTTGAAATATGTTTATCATTTTGTTAAGGTGGATAATGTTGTTTTGGGACGGCCGTATCAAAAAAAGATTTTTTAATAAAGAAAAGGAGAATTCCATGAAGAAATTTCCAGCGTGTTTTGGATTTCAGCAGGACTGCTTTTCCTCGCTGTATTGATTGGAGTACTCGCTCCAGCACGCTTTGAGAAAGTTACCGCCAATCTGGAAAATTTTATAAGTACTGATTTTGGCTGGTATTATTTAATTTTAGTTTCAATAGTTGTCATTTTTTGTTTCTTTTTAATTTTAAGCCCGATAGGAATGATCAGGCTGGGAAAACCGGGTGACAGACCCGAGTATTCAACGCTTTCCTGGTTCTCCATGCTCTTTAGTGCCGGTATGGGAATCGGTCTTGTATTCTGGGGAGCAGCCGAGCCCCTGTCGCATTTTGCTATTGATCCGCCAATGGCTGATGCGGGCACCGACCAGGCTGTGAAGGAATCCTGCGTTACAGCTTCTTCCATTGGGGAATCCATGCATGGGGAATATATGCGATTGTCGCATTATCCCTCGCATACTTTAAATTTAGAAAAGAGGAGCCAGGCCTGATAAGTGCCACGCTCGGCCCGCTGCTCGGCAAGTATTCAAAAGGCAAGTGGGGCATCCTGATCGATGTGGTTGCAGTGTTTGCGACAGTCATCGGTGTAGCGACTACACTTGGCTTCGGTGCGGCCCAGATTAATGGGGGACTCGCCTATCTTTTTGGTATACCGAATAATTTCACGGTACAGGTTATCATCATCCTGGTGGTCACCGTCCTGTTCATGATTTCAGCCTGGTCTGGACTGAGCAAGGGAATCAAGCACCTCAGCAATCTGAACATCGGCCTTGCAGTAGCATTACTCATCCTCATGTTTGTTGTCGGCCCAACCATTCTCATCCTAAATTTGTTCACTGACACTCTGGGGTCTTACCTTCAGAATATTATTCAGATGAGCTTCCGCATTGCCCCGCTTTCGCCGGGAAGCCGCGAGTGGATTGACGGCTGGACCATCTTCTACTGGGCATGGTGGATTTCCTGGTCACCATTTGTCGGGATTTTCATTGCGAGGGTCTCTAAAGGAAGGACAATTCGTGAATTCCTGATTGGTGTCCTATTGGTTCCAGCTATTGTCAGCTTTATCTGGTTCGCTGTCTTTGGAACGGCTGCCATCGATGTCCAGCAGGCCGGCAATATTGACCTGACCAAGAAAGCAACGGAAGAAGTTCTGTTCGCTGTGTTTGGAGAATATTCGATGGGTGGTATATTGTCCATTATTGGAGTTATCCTGATTGGGACATTCTTCATCACATCAGCAGATTCTGCAACCTTCGTGCTTGGAATGCAGACTACGTATGGTTCGCTCAATCCGCCAAATTCAGTGAAGCTGACTTGGGGGATCATGCAGTCGGCAGTCGCCATCATCCTGCTTTACAGCGGGGGCCTGCAGGGTCTGCAGAATGCGCTGATTGTCGCAGCCTTTCCGTTTTCGATCATCATTATATTGATGGCCATCTCGCTTTATAAGACGCTGTCAAAGGAACGGAAAGACCTCGGATTATTCATTCGTCCAAAAGCAAAGAAATAAAGAAAAGCCGCTGTTCCCTTATAGAACA
Source organism: Paraperibacillus marinus (assembly GCF_046237605.1). Lineage (GTDB taxonomy): Bacteria > Bacillota > Bacilli > Bacillales > DSM-1321 > Paraperibacillus > Paraperibacillus marinus. The sequence continues at coordinate 662,934 of NZ_CP143542.1, forward strand.
GCGGCTTTATTTTTCTCTGCAGCAGCAGGGGATGTAAAAGCAGGCAGATTGATTTTGACATTGGTGCCGTCATTGATTCTGCTTGTGAAGGCGATTTTGCCATTATGTGCCTGGATGATGCGCGAAGTAACAGTCAGCCCGAGTCCGGTGCCTTTTTCTTTTGAAGAATAGAAGGGCTCGCCCAGGTGCTTCATTCTGTCGCTCTCAATTCCGCAGCCATTATCTTTTACGAATATGGTTACACCTTCACTGTCAGCACCAATCTCGATATCAATGGTGTCTGCACCTGCTTCAAGGGAGTTCTTGATGATATTGATGAACACCTGCTTGAGCTGGTTGGCGTCGCAGTCTATAAGCGGAATGGAGCCGTTCGTGCGGATAAATGCCTGTGCTCCTTCTATATCAATCTGAGGCTGGAGCAGGGCCCCGACATCATGGAGCAGCTCCACAATATTGTGTTCTTTAAATTCCTTTTCCTGCGGCTTGGCCAATACGAGCAGCTCGCTTACAATCTGGTTAATCCTGTCGAGCTCACTGAGCATGATGCTGTAGTAGGTGTCATATTGGCTCTCATTATCCTTAAGGAGCTGGACGAAGCCCATCAAGGAGGTTAAGGGATTTCTCACTTCATGGGCGACACTTGCAGCAAGCTCACCGACCACTGACAGCTTTTCAGTCTTCCGGAGCCGCTCCGTGGTTTCCCGGATGGAGGTGACATCGCCCGCATACCCGATAATACCGGTCAGCTCGCCATCAATCAGCACAGGTACAAGCGTACATGCCAGCAGTACGGTTTTGCCGCCGCGTCCTATGAAGGGGATATCGCCTGTTGTGGTGCCGCACGCATGTGCTTTTACATAATCGAAAGAACCCTGGAAGACAGGCGCAAATTTCGTACAATCGGTCAAAAAATGATGGAGCGGTTTTCCTTTAAGCTCCCTTTGCGACTGGCCGATGGTCCTTTCAAACTGCTGGTTTACTTTTGTGAGGTTTCCATTCAGATCCATCATGAAAATAGGATCAGGGTTATATTCAAAGAGGGATTCATATCTTTGCTTGTTGTCGGAAAGCCTCTTTTCCGCCTTTACCCGCATGGTAATGTCCCGGCCGATGACCACAAGGCCTTTTCGGGATCCATCGCTGTAAAACAGCGGCACTTTTATGGTGTCAAAAGTTTTCTGATCGCCGCCTGGAAGGGGGATTATTTCCTCGCAGCGGGTTATTTTGCCCTCCTGCCAGGTTTCCTCATCGGATACCTCGCAATATTTAAGGGCCTCGCTGTAAAAGTCGGTGAAATCGGCCAGCTCTGAATCTTTAAGTCCCTTATAATTCACATCTTCCAGCTGGAACAGCTTAAGACCAAATTCATTGGCTTCAATCCAGCGTCCTTCCCCATCCTTGAAATTCACAAAATCCACCATGGAATTGATGAGGGTTGAGAGGCGCTGTTCTTCTTCCTTTACTTCAGTAAGGGATTCGGTTTTAGAAATGAGCGAATAGAGCAGGGCACCGGTTACAAAAATGAATAAAAGTTCCTTCGCTTTTTCTATCCAAAAGTGAACGACCGGGTCGACGATATATATATCGATCAAATAATCTGTAGTAAGCATCCAGGAAATGCTGCAAACGATATAAATGATTAATATTTTTTGCTTGGACATAATATCTCCTTAAATCTTTTGCCATAAAGGACTTACACATTATAACAGGATTTGTGAATAAACCCAATTGGCAGACCGGGCTTACCGGTAATAGAGAGGGCCAGCTCCCAAAGGGGGCTGGCCCAAGTAGCCTTTCGTTAGTTCGTATCGGCTTTTTCTTCATAAAGTTTAATGATTTCAATCATGGTTTCTGCCGCCTTTACCATATTATCGACAGAGATATATTCATACCGGCCGTGATAATTTTCCCCGCCTGTAAAGATATTAGGTGTCGGAAGTCCCATGTAAGACAGCTGTGAACCATCCGTACCGCCGCGGATTGGCTTGATGAGCGGTTTGATCCCGAGGTTTTCCATAGCCTCATGCGCAATATCGACAATATGCATCACAGGCTCGATCTTTTCTTTCATATTATAATATTGATCATTCATTTCAAGGATAATATTTTCTGATCCATAGGATTCCTGAAGCTCCGAGACAATTCCTGAGAGGAGCGCCTTCCGCGCGTTGAAATCCTCACGATTAAAGTCCCTGATGATATAGCTCATCCTTGTCTCCGATACATCACCCCGTACGGAGGAGAGATGGAAGAAGCCTTCGTAGCCTTCGGTCGATTCTGGAGCTTCCAATGAGGGAAGGCGGCTGTTGAGCTCCATGGCAATCTTTGCAGAGTTAACCATTTTCCCCTTTGCCGATCCTGGGTGAATGTTGAGTCCTTTGATGGTGATTCTTGCATGTGCTGCATTAAAGCTTTCATATTCGAGTTCCCCGAGCGGACCGCCATCCATGGTATAGGCATAGGCTGCGTCAAAGGCTTCCACGTTAAACTTGTGCGGCCCTCTGCCGATTTCTTCATCCGGAGTAAAAGCGACCCTTATTTTACCGTGCCTGATTTCAGAATGCTTGATCAAATACTCCATCGCTGTCATGATCTCAGCTATGCCTGCTTTGTTATCTGCGCCAAGGAGGGTCGTGCCGTCCGTTGTAATCAAGGTGTGTCCGATATAGTTTTTTAGACTGGGGAATTCAGCAGGTGACATCGAAACACCCTGATCCTGATTCAAGGTGATGGTTCCGCCGTCATATTTTTCGATAAGCTGCGGCTTTACATCCTTCCCGGTAAAATCTGTGGCCGTATCTATATGGGCCAAAAATCCGATGACCGGCACTTCTTTGTCCGTATTCGCAGGAAGGGAAGCCATTACATAGCCGTGCTGATCGACTGTGACCTCTTCCATTCCAATAGATTCCAGTTCCTCGGCGAGCATCCGGGCGAGCTCCATCTGTCCAGGAGTGGACGGAGTCACTTGGCTTCCGGCATCTGATTGTGTATCGACTTTTACATATGACGTAAATCGTGAGATGATTTCATTTTTCACATTCCCAGCTCCCTTTTCTATGTATACAACCATATTACCATTTATATACAATTTTCTCTAACTCTGAATTCGGGGGAAGGGTTATTTAAACAACCCCGGAATATCATTCTGGATTGTATAAATGCTCATGCCAGCCATGGATACGACAATGATCCATCCGAAGATTGTCATCCAGAGCGGGTGCCTGTAACTGCCTACGATGTTTTTCTTATAGGCTGCAATCAGCATCACCCCGAGCGCGAGGGGAAGGATCAGTCCGTTTAATGAACCAACAAGGACCAATATTTTCACTGGCTTCCCTACCATCATGAACACGAGCGTAGAGACAGTGATGAATAGGACGATAATCCATTTTTCATATTTCACCACTCCGTTTGTAAACGTCTTGATAAAGGAAACGGATGTATAAGCAGCACCGACCACAGAGGTTACGGCCGCAGCCCACATAACCACTCCGAATATTTTATAGCCTAAGTTGCCAGCTGCAAGCTTAAAGACGGAAGCCGGGGGGTTTGCAGGGTCGATGGCCAGGCCCTGTGAAACAATCCCTAGTGCTGCGAGAAACAGGAAAATCCTCATGATGGAAGCAATCCCGATGGCACTTACAGCACCCTTGGTGACTTCCGAAATCGATTCTTCCCCGCTGATGCCTGCGTCAAGGAGGCGGTGGCCTCCGGCAAAGGTGATGTAGCCGCCAACTGTACCTCCGACAAGTGTGACGATGGCCAGGATATCAATTTTATCCGGGATGAAGGTCTTGGTTATTGCTTCTCCAACAGGCGGATGTGAGGAGAACATCACATAAAGCGTAAGCGCAATCATGACAAAGCCCATGATTTGAGCAAAACGGTCCATGGCCTTGCCGGCTTCACGAACCAGGAAGATTCCGATTGCCACAATGCCGCTGAATAAGGCACCCATCTCAGGCGAAAAGCCGAACAGTACATTGACCCCCAGCCCGGCTCCGCCTATATTGCCAATATTAAAGGCAAGGCCGCCGATTACAATAAGGACGGCAAGCAGATAGCCAAGCCCGGGAAGGACCTCATTGGCGATGTCCTGCGCCCGTTTTTTTGATACGGCGATGATCCGCCATACATTGATTTGGGCGCCGATATCGATGATGATGGAAATTAAAATGACGAAACCAAAGCTTGCGGCGAGGGATTGTGTAAATACGGTAGTCTGTGTAAGGAAACCGGGCCCGATGGCCGAAGTGGCCATCAGGAAAGCCGCACCCATCAGGACACTGGCGCGCGATGGAGCTTTATTTTGCTGTAAAGACATGACGAACCTCCTTTTATTTAATAAAATTGCCTGCAGCTTTGACTGTTATGCCGGCAGCCTGGAGGGAAGCTGAGAAGCTCCTGGCAAATTGCAGGGCATGCACGCTATCTCCGTGGATGCAGATTGTATCTGCCTGGATGCTGGCATCTGTTCCCTGGATCGTTCCGACTTTTCCTTCGTTCACCATTCTGATCACCTGCTTTAAGGCGGTTCCGCCGTCCTTGATCAAAGCGTGGGGCTCACTTCTTGGTGTAAGGGAGCCGTCTTCCTGATAGGTACGGTCTGAAAAGACTTCGCTTGCGGTCCGGAGTCCAGCCTCTTTTCCGGCGTGAATCAATTCACTTCCGGCAAGGCCATATAAAAGCAAGTCCGGCCCAGCCTTATATACCGCTTTAGCAATAGCATCTGCCAAAGATTTATTCTTGGCTGCCATATTGTACAGTGCGCCGTGCGGCTTAACATGCTGCAGCTTTCCGCCTTCTGCATGCACAAAAGCCTGAAGGGCCCCGATCTGGTATAGGACAAGGTCATAAGCATCTTCGGGTGAGACGGCCATTTCCCGCCGGCCGAAGCCGTGAAGATCGGGAAGGCCGGGGTGTGCGCCAATTCCAACTCCCTTTTCCAAAGCCATTTTCACGGTCCTTCTCATGGTTGCAGGGTCGCCTGCATGAAATCCGCAAGCGATATTGGCTGAGGTGACAAATTCGAGAATTTCCTCATCTCTCCCCAGAGTATAGACGCCATAGCTTTCTCCCATATCACAATTAATATCCACAATCGCCATATTATCTCCCCCTGCTATTTATTTTTAACAAAATGCCCTGCTTTACAATCCGCAGTTCTTTTTCTCTCTGCAGATAGAGAGCCTGCGCTTCCTGCAGCTGAATTTCCCGGAAGGATATCCTGTCCCCAGGCTTCGCCTGGGCAAGGAGGGGCAGGTCAACTGCAGCTGCCGTGCCGATTCTGGGATATCCGCCGGTCGTTTGGCGGTCTGCAAGGAGAATGATCGGATATCCGTCAGATGGCACCTGAATCGTGCCGAAGCTCACTGCGGATGAAATCAATTCCCGTGCGGCATCAAGGGACAGCTTTTCACCCATGAAGCGGTAGCCCATCCGGTCTGAATCCGGTGTCACTGTGTAGGCTTCAGAAAAGAACCTGCTCTTTGATTCCTCTGAGAACAATTCGAATTCAGGCCCCTTGATGACCCTTATGACCGGATTGTCTGAATAGGAGGGTATTGCTGCCGCTGAAATCTGCCAATCCGCCTGTGTATAGAAGGGTGTTGTCTTTTTATCTGCCAAAAAGGCAGCCATTTTTTTCGAAACGGCCCCCGGGGGGTTCACTGCAATCTGGTCCCCCGTCTGCAATGCCCTTCCTTCAAAACCGCCTATCCTTGCGCGTAAATAAGTGGACTTCGATCCCATCACCCCGGCAACGCTGATTCCGCCGGCGATGGCCACATAACAGCGGCAGCCGAGCCTCATTCCCCGGAAGCGGAGGGTGCCGCCTTTTCGTACCAGAATGGTCCTCCACAGCGGAATGGAGACACCATCTACCGTGGGGGTAAGATCACCGCCGCATACGGCAATGAGTGTATCCTCTTCAAACGTCAGGGCAGGACCGAGGAGTGTTACTTCAAGCACTGCCTCCCTCTCATCATTTCCCACAAGGAGGTTGGCTGTCCGTTGAGCAAAGGAATCCATCGTACCGCTGGCTACAACTCCGTATTTTTGATAACCGGTTCTTCCTGAATCCTGGATGGAGGTCAGTAATCCCGGCTTATCGACTATAATCATCCGGCACCTCCTGACAGCTCTGCATATTCTTTTTCTGTGACAGGCCTGAAGCGGACACGATCACCTGCTCTGAGGAGGCTTGGATTCTCCTCATCCGGCAGGAACAGGTTAAGGGGCGTCCTGCCGATCAGCTGCCAGCCGCCCGGTGTTTCAATCGGATAAATACCTGTTTGATTCCCTGCAATGCCGACAGACCGCACAGGAATTTTCAGTCTCGGCGTCTCTTTCCTGGGTGCTGCGATTCTTTCAGACATTCCCCCCAGGTACGGAAAGCCGGGAGCAAATCCGATCATATGTACATCGTACTCTCCGCCAGCATGTATGGAAATCACTTCTTCAGGAGTCAATCCGTTATGCTGGGCAACAAAACCGAGATCCGGGCCAAACTCCCCGCCGTAACAAACAGGGATATCCACAACCCGCGGCTTAGGAATATCCAGGATTCCAGGATCTCTAAGAAGCTTCCCGAGTTCAAGTGAAACCGCCCGGAAAGGATCCTGGCCGCCGGGCATGGAAGCAGCCAGCGCCATGTTATAAAAAACGGTAACCGTCGTAAATGCCGGCACATATTCAACCAGCCATCCGGCTTCCTGTTGATCAAGCAGGGCAGAAACCACCCGCACCATATGCTGGACACCAGGGCTGATTTCCTTGCCCAGCTCAATGACAACTGCACCATCCCCTAAAGGATAAAGCTCAAATTCCAACCAGCTCACCCCCTAAAACACTCTCCCATTAAATTTCCCCTCTCTGCCCAAACTATAACACTCCCGCATAGGAGAACTATTTCGACAAAAATTGACAAGAGTTACGCCCATTATACAAGAGGGGGGAGGATATTCAAAAGGAAATCAGGAGGGCGGACATAATTAGTTGGTGTAAGGCTGACGGGAGGTGGATTAAGGACATTTCGGGGAGTCGGGTTTGGAGTAAAAAGTCCTTCATATGGGGTATGAAGGACTTTTTGGAGTTGGATTGGGAGTAAAAAGTCCTTCATCGGGGGTATGAAGGACATTTTGGAGTCGGGTTGGGAGTGAAAAGTCCTTCATATGGGGTATGAAGGACACTTTGGAGTCGGATTGGGAGTAATAAGGCCTTCACCGGGGTATGAAGGACATTTTGGAGCTGGATTGGGAATGAAAAGACCTTCATTAATCACAAACCATAGTCACAGCTCTCCTTGACGCTTCTTCGCAAAGTTTGACAAAATAAGAAGGAGTGAAAACAAAGGGGTGCATTAGATGGATTTTATGGATCGGCTCCGGCCATATATAGATACAGAAGACAGGGCTATGCAGCTGTTTCTCCTCGAGGTGCTGCGGGATAATCCTGGTACACCGGGTGAATGGGGCTTGAAGCTTGCTTACAATGAGCTTAGGGCAGGAAGAATCACCGAGGCGGCATTTGACCTAGAGGAGCTGCAGGTAAGCGGGGAAGCGGCAGCGTTCCTGGTCCAGGATATTAGAGAGAATGGGCTGAATGAGGCAAATGGAATTTTGGTCCAACAGCTGCCGCCTGCGCAGGCTCTTGCCTACAGGGAAGAATTATCCCCATTCCTGTCAAGCGGGCAGTGGAGCTTTTATGAGCTGCTTCAAGATGGCAGCAGGGAAGGGGTGAGGGAGGCATATTACAGCTGTCTGGATCAGCTGGTGCTTGATTTCGACTTTTCTCTTTACCGGCGGGCTAAGCAGCTCGCAGCTGTCATCGCGGGGAAGGGCTGGCTTCGGGAACATGAGCTGCCAGCCATCCTGAACCAGAATTTGAACAGCGATTGGTTTGGATTGGATGGCATTTTAGCTGTTTATATGGCAGGAGTGCTTGGCAAAAGGGAATATGCCGGCCTCATTGCCGGGATGCTTGTCCGGGACGGGGAGGACCTGCTGATGGAGGAGGCTGCTGACTGTCTTGTTTCCTTCCAGGATGAGAACACGATTAACACAGTATCGCCCTATGCTGAACAAGGGAATGTGTATGCACTCTCAGTGCTCGGGGAAATAAAATCGGCGGACGCAGTCCGGGAGTTGAAGGCCATGTACCGGAATGTTCTGCCGGAGGAAAGGGAGCTTGTCGTTGAGGCGCTTTGCAGGCAGCTCAATCCCGAAGCTGCAGAGGAAATAGAGAATGCAGCCGGCGGCGGGATAGAAAGCCTGATGGTTGACCTCGAGCTGATGCTGTACGGCTTTTACACAGTCTTGGGAATGGAACACCCTATGCTTGAAAAGTGGAGAAGCGGGATTCTTTCGAGAATGATTCAATAAGAAAAGGCGGCTTATTAAATAGCCGCCTCTTTCTCTTCTATAGCCTGTTCTGATTTCCAGGCTTTGAATTTTTCAAGATCTTCCATGATGCTTTTCACAGCAAAGCCGATGACTGCGGCGTCGTCTATCATTCCGATTCCGAGGAGGAAGTCGGGGATCGAATCGGTCGGGATGACGAAATAGAGGAATACAGCCAATATGGTCATGATTGATTTTGCCGGGATCGCTTTATATTCGCCTTTGATCCAGGCCTGTGAGACCTGGAACATGAGCTGCAGGTTTTCCCATACGTCTGACAGATTTCCGCGCCGGTTTCTGGCGAGCAGCACTGCTTCCTTAAGGAGTCCCGCCGCTTTATCTTTATTGTTGAAATAATCCTTGGACTTGGATAATAAGTTTTTGTGGCCGCCTTCAAATTTTTTGAATTTCAAAGCAGATTGCCTCCCTCAGAATAATATGGTTCCAAAAGCTGCATCCAAAAGTTTCTATCTAAATTTTACACATATGCGTGTGTTTGTGTCAATATTTTTAGATTATCTTTGAAATAAGTTGTCCGAAAAGAGCTTCGAGAAACACTTTCATGCATCTTCATTGATATTCTTTTTTATAAAGGGTGCAGCTATCAATTTTCCCCATATCCGGTTCATATCCAATGCCAGGTTTGTCAGGCACTTTAATATAGCCATTCTCTGCAATGACTTCCGGAGAGATAATGTCTTCCTCCCAGTAAAGGGCCGATCCTGCCGTGTCACCTGGCAGGGTGAAGTTTGGCAGGGTGGTGACGGCAATATTGTGTGCCCGGCCGATACCTGCCTCAAGCATCCCTCCGCACCATACAGGAATTCCTTCTTTCATGCACAAATCATGTATTTTCCTTGCTTCGGTAAGGCCGCCGACTCTGCCGATCTTTATATTGATGATCCTGCAGCTGCCGAGTTTTAAAGCTTTGCGGGCATCCTCGACGCTGTGGATGCTTTCATCAAGGCAGACTGGCGTCTTAAGCGCCGCCTGCAGTCCGGCATGGTCGATGATATCATTATGGGCTAGCGGCTGTTCAATCATCATGAGATTGAAGCGGTCGAGCTGTGCAAGCCGTTCTGTATCCTCCAGGGTATAAGCTGAATTAGCATCAGCCATAAGCGGGATGTCCGGATACATGCACCGGACTTTTTCAATCAACTCAATATCCCAGCCTGGCTTGATTTTGAGCTTGAAGCGTTTATATCCTTCATGAAGGCGCGCTTCAATCAACTTCAGGGTATCTTCTATAGAATCCTGAATGCCGATGCTTACTCCTACCTCAATTCTCTCTTTGGTTCCTCCAAGCGCCCGGGAGAGAGGGAGTTGCTGCTCTTTGGCATAAGCATCCCAGACGGCGCCTTCCAGAGCAGCCTTGGCCATGTAATTGCCCCGGATATGGGCAAAGTGTTTCTCCGAGACTTCATCAGGATGTTCAAGGTTTGTGCCGAGAATGAGAGGGATGAGATAATCCTCAAGCATATGCCAATTTGTTTTAACTGTTTCTTCATTATATAGTGGATCCAGCATGGCGACAGACTCTGCCCAGCCTGAAATCCCGGTATCAGTCACCGCTTCGACTGTGATAAAGTCTTTGTCATATTCAGTGCCGAAGCTTGTTGTGAACGGATGGAGCAGATCGAGCTTCATGTGGCGCAGGATGACTTTAACGATCTTCATAACCTGTTCCTCCTTTATGCTTCAGCCCGTAGTGGTGGACAGCCCCTGTTGTGCTGCTGTTTTTGACAAATCCTTCAATCTGCCAGCCTCTTGCAAATAGTTCCTGGAATATTTCCCGGGTCTTCAGCCTCCACAGAAGCGCTGCAGCAGGATCTTTTTCCCGGATGTGCTGAATATTTGAAGGAATCGTCACATAAATTGTTCCGTCGCTGCCCTTCGGAAGAGGCTCCTGCAAACCCGGCAGTGGGATGCCGGCTGTATTTAGTTCCCATTGCAGAAGCGGCTCCAGGCGGTCGGGTGTATGTATGGATTGATGTGCATTTTCACCGGTTATATGCCATTCAACCAGAAATCGGTCGGTCGGCAATCCGCCGTTCAGCAGGTCGTTGAGATCACCGTAGCAGTTTTCGATATATGTCGAACACACCCCTCCCAGTTTTCCGATGTTCAAGTATCCATTTATGCTTTCAAGCGGATCATAGGTCCATGTGATGAGGGAGTATCCCATCCTTAATGCTTCCTGCTTTTGGGCAAGCTTCAGCTTCTCCCCGATTCCCTTATTGCGCACCTCCGGGTCGGTCCCGAGCATATGCGAGCATAGATATACCTTCTGCCCGTCATATCCCGGGAAGCTGTATTGAAAACCGGAGAGCCTGCCTTCGGTGTAAGCCCCAAGCATCAGGCCGCCATTTTTGACGGCCGTCAGCGTCTGATGGACAGGGACGGAGTCTTCCTGGCCCCAAATCTTTGATTCAAGCCTTCTCACATCATCAAGCTCATCTATAGTTGTTAAATTCCTGATTTCACAGCTGTTCATTTTGTTCACTTCCTTTATTGTTCTGACGCAAGAAGCACAGTCTGGGCAAGTATCCTGGCCCCATATACCAGGGCTTCCTGGTTAAACGTCATTTCTGGATGATGAAGGCCGGGGGTGAGACCGCAGCCGAGGCCGACCATGGTGGCTTTGATTCCGGGCTCTTTAAGGGTATAAAAGTGAAAATCCTCTCCGCCTGGCGACACGCAGGTTTCCACCAGGTTTTCTTCTCCCAATATACTTATTATGGCATCACTTGCAAGGGAAATGGCCTCTTCATTCTGTATGGCTGCCGGAACGAAGTCGTCCATATTCCAGGAAATTGCGGCTCCTGTCTCGGTGATGGTTTCCTCGGCGGCTTTCTTCAGCAGCTCTTTGACCTCACCGAGAAGAGGAGTGGTTTTTGCCCGTGCATCCAAAGTGAAATCAGCCGTCTCGGGAATGATATTGGATGAGGCGGCACCCCCGTGCAGCTGGGTCATTTTGATGGACCAGGATTCGGTGGTATCAAGACGTGCCTGTTTCAGCTTCTGAATGAGAACGGCCGCCGCCTCGATTGCATTGATGCCGTCCTCAGGCCGGGCCGCATGTGCCTGCACTCCTTTAATCGATCCTGTGATGGTTCCTGAAGAGCTGTGGATGATGACAGGTGATGCCTTTCCGAATGGAACTTCGAATTCCGGGCGGAGGTGGAGGCCGAATAAATAGGCTGTATCCTGTAAGGCACAATCTTCGATTAGCTGCAGGGCACCTTCTGCTTTTTCCTCCGCTGGCTGAAATATAAATCTGAGCGTCCTCTTCGGCTTTACTCCTGAAGCAGCTAAGGCAAGGGCGGTATGCAGCACCATGGTACTGTGGGCATCATGGCCGCAGGAGTGGTTCGCTTTCATGACACCATCCACTTCCTGAAGCAGGGCATCCATATCGGCCCGCAGTGCGACAACCTCCTGTGACTCCCCAGGGATTTCTGCAATAAGGCCGTAATGCTTCTCGAACGTCTGCACAGACAGGCCGGCCTCTGTGAGCGCATGAAAAATATAATGGGAAGTTTCTTTTTCTTTCCAGCTCGGTTCCGCCAGACTGTGAAGTTTTTGATAGGTTTTTAGAATATCTTCTTTATTCCGTGACAGGTAATCAACAGCATTCATGTTATACCCTCTCAATCCAAGTATGAATTTGGCCGTGCAGACATGATGCTGCCGCGGCGCTATGCTCGACTTTAGATATAGCATAGTTTTCGGAAAAATAGAACTATTTTGGGATGTCTGGTCTTTTCTGCTTTTCCTGCAGAATCTGAAATATGTACTTAATTGGAAAAATTAAGATATATAATCATTAAGAGAAATCCAAAATACTGGAACTTCTATAAGGGGGAGCTCTTAATGTTTAAAAAGCCTCATTCAAAAATACGATCCATATTAAATGTGCTCGTTATCGCAATTTTTGCCGGTCTGTTTATGACATTCCATCAACCTGTTATCATGTACCTCATGGCAGTTGGGCTTTTTCTTATTGCTTTTTTTATCCAGAAAAAACGAAACCAAATATACTTTCAAACCTTTTAGGTTTGATGTTGTTATGCGTAATTTTTATGTGGGAGAAAATGTATGGGGGGAGGCAGCCATTCAAAATGAAAAGCGCCGGGTATTGTACCTCGGCGCTTTTTATATAGGTTTATGGGTTTGTCGACCAAAGCCCGGCTGTCTTGACGAAGATACGAGAATTCAGCTTGAGCTGTGAGACCATGAATTCAGCCAGATCTTCCGGCTGCATCACTTTTTCCGGATTTCCGTCTGTAAGATTCGTTTCAATGGCAAGGTCAGTGGCAACTGTGCTCGGAGTCAGGGCAGATACGCGGATATTGTGTTTCCGGACTTCGAGCATCAGGGATTCGGTCAAACCGAGCACCGCTGCTTTGGACGCGCTGTAGGCGCTGGTTACCGGAGCCCCTTTCAAGCCCGCAGTCGAGGAAATATTGATAATATCACCTGATTTTGCCTCGATCATGCCGGGAAGGACGGCGCGCGTCACATTATAAACTCCCATCAGGTTGACCTGGATGATCCCGCTCCACTCTTCCGGCGTCAGTTCCATAAAGCCGCCGAATTTAGCAATGCCGGCATTGTTGATCAGGATATCAATCTGACCCAGGTCAGATTTTATATGTTCGACTGCTGATGTGACTGATTCCAAATTTGACACATCAGCCCTTGCTGCCGAAACCGTGACATCGAATTTGTCCAGTTCTGCTGCGGCCTTTTCCAGATTTTCGATATTAAGGCCAATCAGGCCGATATTGACTCCTTCTTCAGCAAGTGCAAGCGCGGCTGCGCGCCCGATGCCCCTGCTGCCTCCTGTAATGATTGCATTTTTGCCTTTCAATGATGGCATTTCGTCACCCCTAATTCATGTTTTGCAGTAGTTAATATACCCGCTCTGGGGTATATGCAATCATGATTGTACACCAGGGTCCGCAATAAAACCAAATATATGTTTTCTGAACGCAGCCAGTTCATGGAAACGTACTGGAGAAAAGCAGGAACAAACACGATAAGGCGATGGAGCGGAGAAAAGGCGCAGGCAGGAATGCCAGTAAGATAAATGATGTTCACACCCAGCTGCATGAAGCTTTATGATACATGCAGCTCCGCCCCTTTTTACAAAAAAAAGCCATCCGTTTTACGGAATGACTTTTGGCGAATTTAACGGCTCAAAGAAAACAATTTTGAGAACGGGTTTCTGTTATCTGTTATTTTCAATTCATCTAAGACCAGTTTTTCCTGGTGGTCCTGGATCCATTTTTTTAGCTCTTGCTTCCCTTGACATGAGGTGTGGTATGTTTCTCCGCCTTTCCCTGTTGCACTGATTACATACCTGCATGTTGAAGTCCCCATAACGCCCACCTTTTTTAATGTTGTGATTTCATAATGAACATTATAGCAAGGTTAAAATTATTTTCCATACTTTTTTTGTAAAAAATACAGAATTATTTCTAGCACTTTTTTACAATCTTCGACATGAATGATAGTCGAAATGTTGCTATAATTTCAACAAAAATAGAAGGGAGGCAAATTTGAATGAAATCAGGCTGGGAACGTTCCGGTGAAATCATTCTGATTGAGGCTGGGAGAGCAGACCATATGCTTCGGCCATTTCTGAAAGAAAGACATGTCCGGGAGACTTTGCTTCTCGGCGGCGGCTTGAATCATACAAATTTAAAGATTACTACAGACAGTGAGGAAGTGTTTGTGCTCCGGCTATACAGCCAAAATCCTGAGGCGTGTGCCATTGAACGTAAAATTGCCGAACTTTTGAAGGGGAAGATCCCGGCTGCTGATGTTCTTTATACAGATGATACATGCGAGAAAGCTGACGCCCCATTTCTTTTAATGAACTTTGTCTCTGGAGTACAGCTTTCTGAGATAATCCTTAGAAAAGACAGCAGCCTGGTGAAGAAAGCTGCCAGGGATGCAGGCAGGCATTTAGCCCGAATTCATTCCCTGAAATTTGATGGTCCGGGTTTTTTTGACGGCGACCTTCATATCAGGGAGACACTATCCACTGGGTCAAGGGAATTCATTGCATTTATCAGTGAAAGCCTGAATGAAGGGTATGGAGGGAAGCATCTTGGGCTCCATTTGACGGATAAGGTGATTCGTTTTTGTGAAAGGCATGCTGTGCTTTTGGACGAGCTGACCGTTCAAAATTGCCTGGTCCACAGTGATTTCAATCCTTTGAATATCCTGATTGAAGATCAGGGCCATCTCGCTGCCATCCTGGACTGGGAATATGCGTTTAGCGGCACACCCTTGTTCGATATAGGCAACATGCTCCGATATGAATGTCTGGGAGATACCATATTGCTGCAGCCCTTTATTACCGGGTATACAGAGTATGGAGGCCGGCTGCCGGAAAGGTGGCTGCAGATGGCCAAATTGCTGGATCTTATTGCGCTGTGCGGGCTGCTGGACAAAGAAGCCTGCGGGGAGGTGCGTTCAGCGGATATAAGGAGACTGATTCAAAATACGATGGATGACTGGGAACAGTTTGAATCCCTGCAGGCAGAGGTGCCTGATCGGACTTAGGAGACATGACTTAGGCAGGGAAAGCACCTGAAAAATTTAACAAAGAAATCTATTTACAACCTCTAGGAACAGGAGTAAGATAATTCTCAGTTTCATATTTCTAGATCGCTTAATCCTTTATGGGAGCGGGGGAACCAATCAATTGGGGTGAAGCCTGATTACATCAGGCAGGGCTACTCTTATAGTCCTAATCCGTCAGCTAACTCCGTAAGCGTTATATGAGAGGAAGGTGGGGCTGTGGAATTGTTGATAGATGTCCACAGGGCTTTTTTCGTGCCTGTGGGCATTTTTGCGTTGGCTCAATATTTTTAGTGAAGATCCATCAAACGGGGAACCTAGAGTAAATAGACAAATTATGAATCCTAGAGGTGCAATCATGTTATCAGCGGTTAAACGGTTTTTAATCGGGCGCCCGTTAAAGTCGACGGAGCTTGGGGAACAAAAACTCAATAAAAAGAAGGCGCTGGCCATCCTTTCTTCTGATGCCCTGTCTTCTGTTGCATATGGTCCGGAGCAAATCCTGATCGTCTTGATGACGGTCAGTGCAGCGGCCTTCTGGTATTCGCTGCCTATCGCAGCAGGTGTGCTGTTCCTGCTTGCGGCGCTTATTCTTTCATACAGGCAGATTATCTATGCTTATCCGCACGGAGGCGGAGCTTATGTAGTTTCAAAGCAGAACCTTGGGGAAAACCCCGGTCTGATTGCGGGCGGTTCCCTTCTTGTAGATTATATCCTGACGGTTGCGGTAAGTGTTTCCGCAGGAACAGATGCGGTGACTTCCGCATTTCCTTCCCTGCATGAACATAATGTACTCATTGCCTGCGGGCTTGTAATTTTCATCACGCTGTTGAATTTGAGGGGGATCACGGAATCGGCTACGGTGCTGGCATATCCGGTCTATCTATTTGTACTTGCCTTATTTCTCATGCTCGGAGCAGGGCTTTATCAGATTATAACTGGACAGGTACCCGAGGGTGCGCATGTTCCTGCAGGGACGCCGGCTGCGGGAATTACGTTATTCCTGCTTTTGAAGGCATTTGCATCAGGAAGTTCAGCCCTGACAGGTGTAGAGGCGATTTCCAACGCGATCCCAAATTTCAAGGACCCGGCACCAAGGAACGCTTCCCGTACTCTGATGGCAATGGGACTCCTCCTTGCTATCCTGTTTTCGGGCATTGTATTCCTTGCCTATTATTTTGGACTAGCACCAGAAGAGAAGGAGACGGTGGTATCTCAGCTTGCAGCGGGTATATTCGGCCGGGGTTTCTTGTACTATTTCATCCAGGGAACAACGGCCATGATCCTTGTGCTTGCCGCCAATACAGGCTATTCTGCGTTTCCGCTGCTTGCCTTCAATCTGGCAAAGGATAAATATATCGCCAGGATGTTTACGATGCGCGGCGACCGTCTCGGCTATTCCAATGGAATTATCTTTCTGGGTGCAGCATCCATCCTTCTGATTATGGCCTTCAAGGGGCGGACCGAGCAGCTGATCCCGCTGTATGCAGTTGGCGTTTTCATACCTTTCACGCTCTCTCAGACTGGTATGCTCGTCAAATGGTACCGCGAACGGCCCCAGGGCTGGAAAGGAAAGCTGGCCATCAATTTCACAGGTGCTTTAATCAGCTTTCTCGTTATGATGACCTTTTTCATCACAAAGTTCGCCCAGGTCTGGCCGGTGCTGATTTTCCTGCCGGTCCTTGTATTCCTGTTCCACAGGATCAAGAAGCATTATACTGCTGTCGGCAATCAGCTTCGCATCAGTACATGCGAAAAGGCACCGCCGATTGAGGGCAATGTGATCATCGTCCCGGTCGCCGGCATCACCCATGTGGTGGAAAATTCGCTGAATTATGCGAAATCCCTGTCAGCCGACCAGATTCTTGCGGTTTATGTATCCTTTGAAAGAAGAGACGAACGTAAATTTGAAGAAAAGTGGAAGAAGTGGCAGCCTGACATCAGGCTTGTAACACTTCATTCTTATTACCGGAGCATCATCCATCCGTTGACTAAGTTCATTGATACAGTGCAGCATAAAGCGGGCGAATCTAATTACAAAGTCACGGTGCTGATTCCGCAGTTCATCCCGAAGAAAAGATGGCACAATATCCTGCACAATCAATCAAGCCTTTTGATACGGGCCTTCCTGTTATACAGGCGGGATGTTATTGTTACAACTGTGCCATACCATCTAAAAGAATAGCCAAAAGAAGAGAGAAGCTGTCCCAGTCATGGGACAGCTTCTCTCGTTTATTACTATTGACAATCACTTGTGTCCTCTTCCTCTTGCTGATTCGGCCTGCATTCTGCACTGATTTCTTCAGCGATGGCATCAAGGGCATCATCAGAAAATAATGGAGTCTTTTCATTTCCTGTCAATTTAAGGCCTCCCTTGTTACAAAGAATATATTCATATGTTCACCAAGTGAGCCCAGCCTTAAACGGTTTTTTTAAAAACGGGTCCTGCCCAGTTCATAAATGGCCCGTGCATAAATGGAGGAAGCCTTGATCAGTTCTTCCACTGGAATACACTCATCCTTCTGGTGGGCGGTGTCCGGTGTGCCCGGAAATAGGGCACCAAACGCAACGCCGCCCGGAATGGTGCGGGCATAGGTGTTTCCACCTGTCGAAAGCAGTACAGGCTCAGTACCTGTTTCCTCCCTGTATACTCTCTGCAGGGTCTTAATAAGTGGATGTCCTTCTTCCACATGGTGGGGAAGACGCTCACGCAGCTCTGACTGTCTGAAGCCAAATTTTGAGGCTGTTAGGTTCAGGCGCTGATATGTAAGGTCATACGGAGCTTTTACAGGCATGCGCAGGTTTAGATGGATGAATGCCTCCTCTCCATTAAAGCTGAGAATGCCTGGATTGACAGTAAGCGGCCCGGTGATGCTGTCGCTGAATTCGATGCCAAGTTTACTGCCAAAGTAATCATCATCGAGAAGGGCAGCAAAAGAGACATAGGCATGACCGTCCGGGTCAAGGTCCTCGTTCTTCAGGAATGCAGCCAGCCGTGTGCCTGCGTTGATTCCTTTATCGGGTTCCATGGCGTGGGCAGAGCTGCCTTTCAATGTCAAAGTCAAAATTTTGCCGTCCAAAGAAGCGTCTCCTTCAGATCCGGTGCTGCTGCAGTAAGCCCTAAATCTTTCCATTAAAACTGCGGTGTATTCGCCATGTAAGCGCGCTACTGCTGAATCAGGAACAACATTGGCCCGCTCGCCTGCCTGGAAGGACAGCAGTTTTAGGGAGGCGCTATCCTGACCGGAAGTCCGTTCTAAGACAAAGCGGATATTAACCTGTCCTTTTTCTGCATGGATGATGGGGAAATCGGCATCCGGTGCAAAGCCTGCTATAGGGTGTTCCTCCACTTCCATATACTTCTGCATGCAGCTCATCCCGCTTTCCTTATCGGTCCCAAAGATGATCCGGATCCGATGATCAAGCGGCAGACCGAGGCTTTTTACAAGCCTAAAGGCATAATAAGCGGCCATGGTCGGTCCTTTGTCATCCATTGCACCCCGGGCATAAAGAACTCCGTCACGGATTTCAGGTTCAAAGGGATCAGATGACCACCCGGAGGAAGCCGGTACAACGTCGACATGACAAAGGACCGCTATGTAATTCTCTGCATCTTGTGGTCCCATTTCTGCATATCCGGCATAGCCATCTATGTTCTTCGTACGGAAGCCGTCTTTTTCAGCGAGTTTCAGCATGAAATCAAGCGCCTCGCCGACAGCGGCCCCCATTGGTGCTTCTTTGGAAGCTGTGGCCGGATCCTTGACGCTTTTGATTTTGAGCAGTTCCTTCAGGTCATGCAGGAATTGATCACGGTTTTTAACTGTTTCTTGATGCCAGTTCATATTGAATTCCTCCTTATGGCTTTAAAAAAGTTGTCGCTATTGAACAAGAAAGTGGATTTCCGCTGCAGGCACTCTACCTGCGCAGGGCGGGCGGTGAGCCTGCGGGGTCTCACCTGTCCCGCTGCTCCAAGTAAAGCGGAGAACGGTGCCTGCTGAAAGTAAAGATTTCAAAAGCCTCATGTTCACATTCAGATTGAGACAACAAACTACTTTGGCAGGCAGAGCCCCGATAAAGAAGACTTGCTGATTGGCGAGCGCAAGCGAAGACAGAAGCTTAGTCGCACTTATGCGTTAGCGAAAGAAGACTTGCTGATTGGCGAGCGCAAGCGAAGACAGAAGCCTAGTCGCACTTATGCGTTAGCGAAAGAAGACTTGCTGATTGGCGAGCGATTGCTGTGACAGAAGCTTAGTAGCACTGATGACTCAGGTCGCAGTCCGCACCGGATCTGGAGTCTCGCACCTGAAGTATAAGTCCACTTGCTAAATAATGTGATTTCCTCATAAAACTCATCCTAAAACAACAATCTTTCAGAAAAGAGCCTGAAAAAATTGTAAAGCAAAATGCGAGCAAAATCACGAAATCCTCTCCTTTATTAGTATTTGGGTAAAAAGTTTGTTAAATTCAGCGGTTGGAAGGGATACAATGGACATAGAAAACAAACATGAGTTTTCTACTCACAACCCATGCATGGAAAGGAACCTGGACAGAGCAGGAACAAACACAATAAGGCGGTGGAGCGGAGTAGAGTGCAGGCAGGAATGCTGGCAAGATAAATGATTTTCACCTATCTGGCCGAAGCCATATGATACATGCAGCTCCGCCCCTTTTCCATAGAAAACCGGATAGTAAAGGATGGGAGAATAGATACATGAATAATGAAATCAAGCATGGACTGGTAGTGGATGTGGAGACGACCGGCCTCGGTCCGGACCGTGATGAAGTGATTGAACTTGCCTTAAAGCTCTTTTCATATAAAGAAGAAACGGGCGAGGTCCTGGAAATCATCGACGTGGATTCTTTTTTGAGAGAGCCTGTAACAGTATCTGCCAAAAGAAATTACAGCAGCGCATTTCGTGTGCATGGAATTCCTTATGAAATGGTTCAGGGAAAAAGCTTCAGCGATGACAGGATTATGACGTTCTTTGAGAGGGCGGATGCGATATTCGCGCACAATGCTTCCTTTGATCGCAGCTTCCTATTTAGGATGTATCCGGCGGTAAATGAATCCGATTGGTACTGCACCATGAGGGGGGTGCCGTGGAAGGGCTACGGTTTTCCGGACAGCAGACTCCTGACACTGCTTCAGGCCCATGCTATTACCGAATATCAATCACACAGGGCGCTCGATGACATTACGAATCTCCTGGAATTGTTAAAGCAGACAAGCCCCAGAGGAACTCTATATCTGAAGGAAATCATTACTGGCAGACCGATGAGGCAATACCAGGCGAAAACCACTGTACGAAAATCAGTTTAATCCTCCGAGCCCAATTGTTTTTTTTCTTGACCCAATTGAGGTAAGTTTAAAGCAGCTGGGAAATAACCCGGGAAATGGGGCCTGTCCCCCTTATAAGGAGGTATTTCAATGGTTGATGTTTTGAATCCGGCTACTGGTGAGGTAGTCGGCCAGGTACAGGAGGACGGCCGCAGGGAGGCACGAGCTGCGGTGGATGCTGCGCATGAGGCGTTTAAGAGCTGGTCGAAGAAGACGGCCGGTGAGCGCAGTGAACTATTGATGAAATGGCATGACCTTATCAGGGAGCATACAGATGAAATTGCCGAAATCATGACCAGGGAACAGGGGAAGCCGCTTAAGGAAGCAGCGGGGGAAGTCACGTACGCCAACAGCTTCATTTCCTGGTATGCGGAGGAAGCGAAGCGGGTATACGGACAGATTATCCCGGCCTCTCATCCAAACAAACGGATACTGGTACAAAAACAGCCGGTCGGAGTGATAGCGGCTATCACACCCTGGAACTTTCCGGCGGCCATGATTACCAGGAAAGTCGGACCTGCTCTTGCTGCTGGCTGCACAGCAGTCGTAAAGCCGGCCGAGCAGACACCGCTTACAGCCATCAGAATGGCTGAACTTGCATATGAGGCAGGAATTCCCCGGGATGTTCTCCAGATTGTAACAGGTGAAGCTGCAGAAATCGGCGATGCCTGGATGGAGGATACCAGGGTCACCAAAATCTCCTTCACCGGGTCAACTGAAGTGGGCAAAATATTGATGAAAAAGGCAGCCGATACGGTCAAAAAACTGTCGCTCGAGCTTGGCGGACATGCTCCTTTCATCGTGATGGAGGATGCGGATTTAGATCAGGCAGTTAATGGACTGATTGCCTCAAAATTCCGTAATGCCGGCCAGACCTGTGTTTGTGCCAACCGTATTTACGTCCAGGAAGGCATCGCGGAGGAATTCAACGCAAAGTTTGCTGAAGCGGCAGCGAAGCTGAAAGTCGGAAATGGCCTCGAGGAAGGAATCGAAATCGGGCCGCTGATTGACTCCCATGCTGTAGAGAAGGTACAAAAACATATCGACGACGCCATCCAGAAGGGCGGCAGGATCCTGACAGAGGTCAATGCCGAAGGCCATGCAGAAGGGTATTTTGTAAATCCTGTGGTCATTGCGGATGCGACGGAGGATATGCTTTGCATGAGCGAAGAAACCTTTGGACCGGTTGCTCCGATTTCTGTTTTCAAAACGGCGGAAGAGGCGATCGAACGTGCCAATGATACCATCTACGGACTGGCAGCCTATGTGTTCACCCGGGATCTTACCCAGGCAATCAGAATGTCTGAAGAACTGCAATACGGCATTGTCGGGCTCAATGACGGCCTGCCTTCAGTCGCCCAGGCGCCTTTTGGCGGCTTTAAACAGAGCGGACTTGGACGTGAAGGCGGACACTTTGGCATCGAAGAGTATCTGGAGATTAAGTATATTTCCATGGGGCTGCCGGACTGATTACCAAAATGAAGCTGTCCTTCGCCGGGCAGCTTCTTTTTCAAGGTTTCAGCTCAGGCTTAATCCAGATTTCGTTAAAATTGGCCCAGCCGAATGAATTCAGTGCTACCCCTGCAAGCAGGCCATGATAGCGCCTCGTCCTTTCCGTATGATAATTGAAGATAAACAGATTTTCTTCCATAATCCATCCTTCCATCTGCTGCATCAGGTTCTGCCGTACTTCCGCGGATGGCTCTGCCAGGATCCGGCTGATCCTCTTATCAGCGGCTTCCTTCATGCTTCCGGCCAGGAAGCGGCTGATAAAACAGCTGGAATTCTTAAAGGCTGCTGTAAAAGAAAAATGATGGTCCTCCTGAAAAATTTCTCCCATAAGAATCAGATCCCCCTTTCTCGAGTCCGTTTCCTCATAGAACGTGTTTATGGAAAAAGGAAACAATTCCAGGGCAATGCCCGCTTTCCTGCAGCGTTCTTTCAGCCAGAGCGCATCCTGGCTGCTCTCTTTTTTATTAAAATAATAAAGCGAGAGGACTTCGCCGCTGTACCCGCTCATGGCAAGATAGTTCTTTGCCCGTTCCATGGATTTTAGAATAGACCTTCCTGAACTGATCCATGGAAAAAAGCTTGCTGCCGGAATTCTTGCTTCCTTATTTAACTCTTCAATCAGCAATCTCTGATCTACCAATTCATTCATGGCCTTTCTGAATAATGGATCATGCATGATTCCCGGTTTATTAAAGTTAAAGCCAAGATACGTGCATCCCACCTCAGCCACAGATTGCTGCCTGGTATGAAGGCTGCCGATCTCCATACCCGGCAGTTCGAAATCCAGGAGAACTTCTTCAGCTTCTGGAATGAACCAGAGCTCGATAGCATCAATATAAGCCCTTTCTTTGAAATAGCCGTCAAAAGCTTCCAAAATCAGCGAATGCTCATTCAATGACTTCACTGCATATGGGCCGCTGCCAATAATATGCTTTTGGCTGAATTCATGACCAGATGGCAGGATGGACGCATTGGGGCTGCTTAAATAGTGAAGGAAGAGGGCATTATCCCTGTTCAGCCGGATTTTAACGATCCAGGGTGAAGGTGTTTCAATTACCGCAGCGTCCTCCATCAGCCAGTTATTTGGTGAATCTGTCTCTTTTAGCCGGCGGAATGTAAAAGCTATATCTTCAGAAGTGAGCGATCTGCCATTGTGGAATTTAATGCCCTTGCGGATATAGAAAATCCAAATTTTTTCCTTGCTGTCATATTCCCAGGCATGGGCAAGGTGCGGCTTGATGCTATTGCTTTCACTGTCAAAAACAACCAGGGTGCTGTATATCTGCCTGACCAGGTGGCTTTCGGTGGAGATTGAAACAAAGGCCGGGTCCATGAGTAAAAGCTTACGCTTAAGAGAAAGCCTCAGAATATCCTGTGTTTGGCTGCGGGTGAAGGCATTGAAATGCCGCTGCAGCTTCTGTGTCAGAGCTTCCTTTAAATCAGCCGGAACAGGGAGCTTGATAAGAGAAAGGGCGGCCTCGTAATTCCCTCCTTGAATGTATTCCTTCAACAATCCAGACAAAAAGCTGTGAATGGCCGACTGATAGGTGATTCTTGATTTATTTCCCCTGCCTGCACCGCTGCTGTATGTCAATAAGCCTTCTTCCTCCAGGCGCCGGAGCACTCTCTTCGCATTTTTCCTGCTGCAGCAAAGGATAGAAGCAATATCATCAAGGGATTTGGAGAGCCCCAAATCCTTTTCGTCTGCCAAAAATCCCAGTCTCATCTGTAGATAATGCTCGATCGGTTTCATGTGGATCCTCCAAAAGGGGACATTTTTAGAATAAGTTTATCCTTTTTCTTCCTCTTTTTCTACTCTATATTTCATAGAGAGGAGGGACAACATATGACATTTTTTAAACTTCATAAAAACATACAAATCCGGATACTTACATCTTTCCTGACACGGGCTGTAGGCTCAATGATTTTTCCATTCATGGCGATCTATTTTTCCCGCGAGCTTGGAAGCACCCTGGCTGGGATATTGCTGCTGATCAATGTGGCTGCTTCCATTATTTCAGGATTTTATGGCGGATACATCACCGATAAAGCTGGAAGGAAAAAGGTGCTTGTGATCGGACAGATTGCTTCATTAATTTCATTCATGGTGATGGCAGCAGTTAACTCGCCGTGGTATGGATCGGTGTGGATCACTTTTTATATGATGCTGTTAAACAGCTTCAGCTCTGGCTTTATTAATCCAGCCGCAGAGGCGATGCTGATTGATGTCAGTACAAAGGAGACACGCACTTTCATGTACAGCATCAATTACTGGGCTATCAATGCTTCCATTATGATCGGCTCCCTGGCTGGAGGTTTTCTTTTTAAAGAACACAAATTTGAACTCTTCCTGTCCCTGACACTGATCGGGGTGCTCACCTTATTATTGATTGTTTTCTTTATGGAAGACCAGTATCAGCCCAAAAAGGGCACAGCAAAGGTCAATGTCTGGAAGGATATGGCCGGGAGCTATAGAGCAGTGATGCACAATAAAGCTTTCCTCATCTTCTCGCTCGCAAGTATATTCGTTCTGGGTCTTGAGATGCAGCGCAATAATTATATATCCATCAGGCTGGAACAAGGATTTCCGCCAATGGAACTATCTATATTGGGAGCGGGCTTTCACATTGATGGAATAAGGATGTTCAGCTTTTTAACGACGGAAAATACGTTGATCATCGTCATGTTCACAGTCTTGATGGCTGCGTGGGTGACCCGGTTCCGGGAAAAGAACATCCTGAACATCGGGATCTTTGCCCAGGTGGCAGGTTACTCTGTGCTTGCCGCCAGCAATTCGATCTGGCTCCTTCTAGCGGCCGGGCTGATACAGACCATCGGTGAAATGATGTATGTGCCAGTCAGGCAAAGCTTGATGGCAGATTTAATGGAGGATGATTCAAGAGGGGCATATATGGCTGTTAACGGCCTTGTCTTTCAAGGGGCCAAGCTGCTTGGAGCGGCAGGCATTATATTGGGTGCAGCATGGGGTCCTGCCGGGATGATAGCCGTGTATATCGTATGCGGACTGGTGTCATTCCTATTGTTTACAGCGGCAGTAAAAGGCATCGGGGTGAAGGCGTCTGCCGAAGGTGTTGAGAGCGCAACTTGAGGAAGAGTGAAAAAAATAGGACGCCGGGGGCCATCCTCAGGCGTCCTTTGCATGGAGAAAGGCTAAAATTTTATATTTATTCTAAATGAAGTTTTTTATATAATAGACTCACAACATAATATGGAGGGTGAAGAACTTTTGGCCTCAATAAAAGATATAGCAGGTCAGCTTACAAAAAATGCGAAAAGCATTGCTGAAGAGATGGTCAATGAAATTGTCAAACGGTTCCGTGTGGAAGTTCCCCAATATGAAATAGATAATGCGAAGGTTATATATAAAGGATTTCTCGGATTCATGGGAGAACTCCTCGACTGCAGAGAGGAGAAAGTCCCTGAAGGCCTTTTGTCTTGGAGCAAAGAAAATGGCGAGAGGGAGGCTGCTGATACAGGAAGGCTGTCTACCATCATTTCGAGATATCCTGACACCCGGATTGTTTTCACCGAGCATATATCACGCCTCTGCCTGGCTGAGGGATTGAGCGCATCTGATACAATCACCATTATGACACGGGTTAACTACTTCCTGGACTTAAGCATAAATGAAACGGTCTATGCTTTTGAAAGGCATACAGATAAGGTGATAAGGGATGTGCAGGACGAACTGAATTATCTGTCGGCCCCTGTGGTTCCTATACAAGATGAAATCGCCGTGCTGCCCCTGATTGGAAAAATTGATTATGACCGGGCATCGCTTATCCTGGAAAAAGTGGTTCCGAAGGTTACAAAACTCCAAGTGACCTGCCTGATCCTTGACTTCTCCGGAATCTTTACCATAGATGCAACAGTTGCAAAGCATATCTTTGATATCCATAATGTGCTCCGCCTGATTGGCGTAAAGTCCATAGCAACCGGAATCCGTCCGGATCTCGCCCAGCTCGCGGTCGAAAGCGGAATCGATCTGTCAGCGATCACTTCATTTGCAACCGTAAGGGAAGCCATTGACAGCATGAAGGATACGGGAAGATAAGCATCCAAAAGTTCTGGAAAAGCAGCCTCATCCTTAATGGGAGGGGGCTGTTTTATTGTAAACATAGGTGCTGTTGGTGAATCGAAGCGAGTGCCTGAAACGGAATGCTGCGTTTTTAAAGTATAGCTGCAAGGAGAAAAAACGCTGGAAATTCCCCAGCGTCAGATTGTAGACAAACACCTTTTTCAAAAATTCAGTTGGAGAAAAAGGGATTTGTTTCTTTTTCAGTTACATATTTGGTGGTTTCCTGAAGAGCACTATATATTGGTAAGTTAGCAATCATGTCGACTTGGTCGACAGCCTGACGCTTGCTTCCAGATGATTTTGATTTTGTGTGTTTCAAAAGCTCTATTATCATCTTTTAAATAATAGCCTCCTGACCTGGTCGGAAACTATAAATTCTTTTCCATCCCTTTGTCCTTTAAATTCAATGTTCTGCGGGGCAAACAAATTGCCCTCCAGCAGGTGGAAGGCATCTAATGTGCAATCTGGGATTCTTTGTTTACTCATTTGGACGATAAAAGCTGATAAGATATGAGTTTCGCCCAAATTATCTCTTAAATCGCTCGTTTTTCTAGCTGCTCATGCTCCGGACAGGGGCTGCCGCTGATGAACTTCCGGGCCTCTTCCGTTAAAAAACCCGCTGTGGGAGAGCAGTTTTCAACGCTTGGGGGCAGTGTGCCGCTGCCATCATAGTAACACGGCTTTTCCATTTCATATCATCCTTCCCGGGAAGCTTATATGAAGTAAAAGCTGCTAATGAAGATCTACCTTTATTATATAGGTAAATCTTCCTAAAATACACAGAATTTTTAGAAAAAATACCTATTAGAAATATAGAGGAGATTGCACAATATATGTAGAATAATGTAAAAAATCTTGTAGGGAGGAAAAGGATATGAACTTCTCTGATTATGAGGCATTCTGGCTCTTTTATCTGTCTCAGCATAGCAAGGGCACGACCAGGGCCTGGCATTTTGCCGGCACCAGCCTGGTGTTCGTTTTTATTCTTTGGGCTGTTATCTTTCAAAACTATTGGCTACTGATACTTGCCCCTGTCACGGCCTATGCGCTTGCATGGTTCAGTCACTTTTTCATTGAAGGCAATAAGCCTGCCACTTTTGGCCATCCTATCTGGTCTCTGCGGGCGGATTTCAGAATGTACCGTCTGACGCTTCTAGGCCGGCTTGGCAAGGAAATCGAGAGGGCGGAGTCTGCACTGCGCGCTTAGCTTCTATGATCCGTTCCTTTGAAGGAACGGTTATTTTTTTGGCAGCCAGGGCATGAACATAATTTTTTTTATCGAACATAATTTGTTTTATGGAAGTAAATTGTGGAAAGTAGATAGGAAGGAATGGAAACCATAAAGAAGGGACAGCGGGATTCTACATAAAAAACATCATGACTCCGTCAAAGATGTATTGTGTTTGAAACAATACGAAATATTTTTGTAAAAAAGTTTTGTTAGAATATGAGTATAATATCCCATCATTCTTTTATTTATTACGGAGGTTAATTATGACTTTGGAAAAGCAATTGGTTGCTAAGACTTTTTATGAAGCTTTTTTGCCAGATAATAGTTCCGGGCATGCTGAATCACTGCTTGGGGAAGCGCTTTTCCTGGGGCGGACTGATGAAACTGTAGATCTTTCAAATATTCGGTTTGCGCAAGGGGAAGTATATTACCATAATAAAGATTATGAATCTGCAATTTTTAAGTGGGAGCGTGTATCCAATGCGTTGAAGCTTTGGGCCGAGAAAAATATCGGGGACGCCCATTATGAAGAGGGAAACCTGACTGAAGCGGAGGGCGTTTATCTATCCATTGACACACATGATCCCACCCTCAGATCGGAAACTGCACTTCAGCTTTTTTCCCTTTACATTAAACAGGAAAAAAAAGAATCGGCTGACAAGGTCATAAAAAAGATTGTCAGTGAACACCCGGAATATCCAACCCTCACTGAAATTGCAAGGGTGTTTTATGAGGAGAATCACGACTGGCACAGTGCGGTTGAACTGGCAGCCAGCGAGTCTGTACGCACGAGAGCGGGCGCATGGTTCAATACCCTGATTTCCTATATCAAGTCGGGAAGAGCTTCCGGGTTTGGACCCGAATACTTTAATCCGGCCATTGGCGCGGCAGAAAAAACCGATGATAGGATCTTTGAAGAGCTGACGGCAGCGTTATGGGAGAACTTCCGGGAACAGGAGGCTTACCTCGGCTGGATCGTCAACATCAATAAACTCCTGGCCTTGATGGATATAACTTCTCATTCCTGGCGGAGGCTTTCGCCTCTGTTCAGGGAAACCTATCTTTATTTGGTAGGCGGTTCCTATACGCTTAAAGAAATCGATCACATCGTTCCCGGGCATGCCTCCGCCTGGCTTCTGCTCGCTGATGATCAGGATCTTCTGTTTGCCTCTTCGGCTGTTCTTGCCTGGAGCGAACTATTTCCGGAAAGCATCAGCCAGGATACGGTTCATGCGGCTGAACAGTCCATTTATCAATCAGATAAACAATATGACGGCCTGAAAAAAGGTATGGAACTATATGAATCGATCACATCCTGGGCGGGTGGCAACTCAGTGGCAGTCGATGCCAGCGAGGACTGGGTCATTAGGGAACTTCTGAATCTTGACTCGCGCCATGTGATGGTTGCGGCAGCATCTGGAAACGGAAAGTTCACCTTTTCAAACTCAGTACTGGGCGAAAGCATCCTGAATGCCGACACTTCAGGCATGATTGCATTTAAGAATCATCAGGATACGCTTATAAAACATACTGCAGAAGATGAAAAGAATCTTACATTTAAAGACTTCAATGAAGTGACAAGCCGCAGGCAGAGACAGGGAGATCTCATTGAGTTCAATCTGCCGTCAAGGTTCCTTCGGGAGAACAGGCTGATGCTTCTTGAGACGCCGGCCTTCAATGATCATAATACAGATATTAATCCTATGTTCTCTTATCTGCATTTTGCGGACAGCCTGCTGTATATCCTGAATGCCGATGATCCCTTCTCAGAAGAAGACAGGGAAATCTTGCTGAAGATCAGAGAGCAGGCGCCGGATCTGCCGCTCCACTTCATCATCAACAGCATGGATGCTTATTATGGCAAGGAGGCAGCCTCCCGTGTTGTAAAGGAAACCCTGGAGACGATTCAATCCTATTTCCCTCATGCCGGCATCTTCCCTTATTCTTCGGAAGAGGGCAGTTTTAAAGGATTCAGGGAGCTTGGCGAATTCATTGAGTGGGGCTTTTCCCGGGGGAATTTCGAGAAGGAGCGCACGGCAAAGCTCTTATTCTATATCCGTCAGGCCTTAAAGGGACTGGTCCAAAAGCGCGTTGAGAATGAAAAGAAACTGGATCACCAGATCGGCTGGGATGTAGATATGCTCAGCAAGCTAAAAGGGGCGAGCCACCAGCTCGACGATTTTGAAAAAGGGAAGGCAGCCCGCATTCAGACGACCTTCTCCTCCATCAAGGCAAAGGTCAGGGCTGAGATGGAAGCCAAAATCCCTAAAATCCTGCAGAAAACGTCGGATATCATTACAGAAGACAGCAATTACGCTGACCTGGAGCGCAAGCTGAATATGGAGATGAATGAGCGGGTAGAAAGCTATATTGACCGGGATATCCTGCCGAGATTCTATCTCTCCCTCCAGGAATGGATCAAGACGGCTGCAGTTGAATTCAATGAAGGCCAGCAATTCCTCGATGAAATGAAGGATGGCTTCAATAAGCTGTATGGAAATGAGGAATTCGAGCTTAAGGGCGACTTCAGGGTGCTGGATGACTGGCGCCGCGATTCAGACCGGATGACGGGCGGCTACAGCCAGGAACAGTTTTCCTTCTTGAACCGCTCGCCGCAGCAGATGCTGCTGAAGAGCGCCGGCAGACTCTTCGGAGCCATTTCACAGAACAATACGATGCTTCACAGCAAATATAAGCAATATGTAGAAAATGAAGATTATAGTGAAGCTGCAAGGAAGGTGACGGATAAATTCCTCATGCAGTTCGACATGTTTGAAAAATCCCTCGAACGCGACGTGAAGATGTTCTTCAAGGAGCCAAACAAGGAAATCAATGGAGCAATCGAAGACACAGAGAAGACCATAACGGAGAATACCTCCGCTCTTGAGGGTCTGAAACAAAACCCATCAGCCTACTTCGATCCGCTCACCCTTTTTGAAGTCAGACTGCGCTCCTGTGAATGGATTATGATCGTGGATAAAGAAGTACAGTATATTTATTAAACCAAAAAAGATGGCTCCCCAGCGGAGTCATCTTTTTGTCTGATGAGATTCCCCTGCCTGGCTTATACAATCGTTTGAAGTCCCCCGTATGATTTTTTGCCCATTTGGAATTCTTCTATGCTGAAAATTATGGAGGAAAACCTGAAATTTTAGCGAAATAAATCATAAGGAGGCGAGTCTGATGTTCGATAAATGGAGAACGGCGATAAAAGAAGAATTTTCAAAGAGGCAGGCATACCGCTATGCAGAACGGATTTCCCAATACCACCGCATCCAGGCTTCACCTGGGTACCGGGCTGCTGCCGGCGAGGTGATTCAGCTTTTAAAAAGGGATGGAGTCGAGGCAGAGATAATATCGTATCCTGCAGAATTTGGCGGCCGGCTATTGTCTCACCGCACCTTTAAAGAATGGCATTGCAGCTCTGCTGAATTATGGGTTGAAACACCGGTGCGCGAAAGGATTGCCAGGTTTGAGGAAGAGGAAATATCCCTGGTTCAGCGGAGTATCTCAACGCCGCCGGAAGGAATCCGGGCTGAACTGGCTGTA
Source organism: Paraperibacillus marinus (assembly GCF_046237605.1). Taxonomy (GTDB): domain Bacteria; phylum Bacillota; class Bacilli; order Bacillales; family DSM-1321; genus Paraperibacillus; species Paraperibacillus marinus. The sequence goes on from NZ_CP143542.1 coordinate 693,662, forward strand.
GTTGAAAATGGAAATGAAGAGGCGGGATACGAGGGTGTGGATATCAAGGGGAAGCTTGTGCTTGTGCAGGGGGCGCCTGCGCTTGTCCATGCTTTGGCCGTGGAAAAATACGGGGCAGCAGGATTGATATTTGAAAATCTCAACGATTACCCTCCTCTCCGGACCAGGATGGATATGCCTGATACACGGCAGTATACCTCCTTCTGGTGGGATAGCGAGGAGCAGCCTAAAACCTTTGGCTTTGTTGTATCCCCAAGGATTGCAGACAGGCTGAAGGCACTTGCCTCGAAACAAAAGGTGACCCTTACAGCCAGGGTGGATGCCAGGCTTTATGATGGAAGCTATGAAAATATTGAATATTTCATCCCTGGAAAGAAGGAGAAAGAAATCCTGCTGGTGAGCCATCTTTGCCACCCTTATCCGGGAGGTCAGGATAATTCGTCAGGACCCGGAACCCTGATGGAGGTCATGAGGACTCTGACAAAGCTTATCAAAACAGGAATCCTCCCTGAACCGGAGTTTGGCATCCGGTTTCTAATGATGCCGGAAATGTACGGAACCTGTGCATATTTGGATCAGCACCCTGAGCGGATTCCCCATACCATCGCCGCACTTAACCTTGATATGGTCGGCGCAGACCAGACGAAAGGCGGCGGGCCGCTGTGTGTGGAACAGCCCCCTATGGCTGTGCCAACCTTCACAGACCGTTATATATACCATATCATTGAGAAACTCTCTACAAATGCCGCCAACTTCACAGGCACATCTCAGTATAGTACCATTCATCATTTGCGGACCCGCCATTCGGGAGGCAGCGACCATTATATTCTGTCAGATTCGTCCATAGGCATTCCCTGTCCCATGCTGATTCAATGGCCGGACCGGCATTACCATACCACATCGGACACACCAGCCAACCTGGATGGGGCGATGATGGAGCTGACCGGCCTGGCCGCCGCCCTGTACAGCTATGGACTGGCGAATGGAAGTGAAGAGGATTGGATTTCCTACCTGTTCCATCACACCGGCACAATCTCAGCAGAGCTTTCTTCTGCAAGAGAATGGATTATGAAGCAGTCCTTTTCAGCGGCTGAGGCCAAAAAAGCGGTCGGCCATTTTTGCTCTTACGAAAAACAGGCATTAGAAGAGCTGGGACGCTATGCAGCCCTGCGAGGATTTGCCAAGGCTTTAGAGCTCGCTGATTGGGCGATGGACATTCAGAAGAAACAGGCGGAGCTGTGTGCCGGGATGGCTGGCAGGGAGCTGATGCTCTACGGCAGGGAAGAGCGGGTGCCGGAAGAGCCGCGGCCGGCCTGGCAGGGGGCTGTTTATTCCCGCTGTATCCGCGGACCTCTTCGTCTTTTTGATGAGCTGAGTGCTTTTTCGCTGGAAGAGAAGCTGAAGTGGTACAGGGAGTATGAAAGTACTGTGCCGATGGGATATTCCGACTTTATCTTCAATTGGATGGACGGAAGGCGGACTGCGGGTGAAATCGTGGAGATGGTTCAGCTTGAAACTGGCCAGCATCACCCCGTGTATGCCAAGAAACTGCTGGAGCTTTGCCTTGGACTCGGAATCCTAGAGAAGGCGGGGGTGGCTGAAAGCAGCAAGGCTAAGATGCATTCATGATATAATGCAGACAAAGAGCATACTGGAGGGGATAGAGTGGAAAGCAACAAGCAATTCCGGGAAGAGCTGATAAGCAGTGTGGATACCCTCACGGATGAACAGCTTAATCAGGTGCTTGAAGAGGGAAGATGGACGATCGCACAAGTTCTCGAGCATCTATATTTAATGGAGAAGACGATCACGAAGGGGATTGCCGGCGCCCTTGCAAAAGAGGGAGGCACGGAACCGGAGGAGAAACCCATCCAGCTGGCCGTGAACCGCAGCCGCAAAGTGGATGCCCCCGAGCATCTGACACCTTCTTCGGAGCTCAAGACTCTTCATGAATTGATTGAAAAACTAGGAACATCCCGCCAGGAACTAATGGAAGTAGTGAATGGGGCAGATGAGGCATCACTAAGGAACAGGTCGCTCCCTCATCCAGTATTCGGCGAATTGAGTTTGAAGCAATGGATACCATTTATCGGCTACCATGAAAAGCGCCATCTTGAACAGATTGAAGAATTGAAAGTCAGACTGATCAACTGAACATAAGATGTGAAAGGCTGCGGGCAGGTGCCGGCAGTTTTTTTCTTGAAATATATTACATATAAATTTAAGCCAAATCAGTTCCTGCCCTGTCTAATAGTTGAATGAGTGAAAAAAGAGGGTGAGTTCAATGAACAAACTAGTGAGAAAAGCCCAAAGAGGAGACAGCAAAGCCTTTTTGAAGCTTTTTCAGCAGTATGAAGAGGACATATACCGGATGGCATATGTCTATGTCAAAAATGAAGAGGATGCGCTGGATGTCCTGCAGGAGGTGGCTTATCGTTCATTCAATAAAATAGGAACATTGAAGAATCCTGAATATTTCAAGACATGGCTGATCAGGATTGCCATTACCTGTTCCATCGATTTAGTCAATAAGAATAAGAAAGTGGTGCAGCTAAAACCCGAATATGAAGAGTTCATCGGGCTTGAAGAGGAGGATGTTTCTCTTTCCATCACACTCCAGGAATTATTGGAACGGTTAAATGAAGACGAGAAAAGTATGGTTTACCTGAGGTTTTATGAAGGCTACTCATTCAAAGAAATCGCCAGCCTGGCCGGTGTTCCGCTCGGAACCGCAAAATCGGTCCTATACCGGGCGTTGGGCAAGCTCAGGAAACAATTCAAGGAGGCGGATCTCTATGAATAATATAAAGCAGGAATTAAACCGCATCAAGATTCCAGGCGGATTGCATGAAAGAGCGAAGCTGGGTGTCCAAAAAGCAATAATGGAGCAAAAAGCAATGCCGGGCGGAGTCTTTAACAGAAAAAAGACTTTGTACAAAAGGCTGGCCATTGCAGCGGCGGCATGCCTGCTTGCCTTGTCGGCCATGACATTTACCCCTGTTCTTGCAGCCATACAAGAGGCCGTCGACAAGATTTTTTCCAGCGGCCATATCGATGATGGGGGCCTGAAAACGGCGGTGAGCAAAGGCCATGGACAGATCATTGATCAGATTTATTATGACAAAAAAAATGATATAACCGTCCACTTTGAAAGCATCATGACAGATGATAAAGAGACCAAACTTTTGTTCACTTATCAAAGTAAAAAGACCAATTTAAAGAATTATTATATTGATATATTTGAAGGGCAGAGTTCCATCTCTTTAGTGAATGGAGGGACGAAAACCAGGCTTAACCATGTAGGATGGGGAAGCAGATATTATAGCCGCAAACAAAATAAAGTGGCAGAAGCTCTGTCGTTCAATTCTATTAAAGAATTGGAAGGCCGGACTGTCAAACTTGAAATTGAAAACCTGACGATTTATGGAGGAAGAGAGTCCGGAATGGTCGAAACCAAATGGCCCCTCAGCTTTAAGCTGGGTAAGCCGGGGGTTTCAGACAGGGAGAATGCAGTATTGAACAAAAGCTTTACCTTTGAAGGAGAAACTTATCTCATCAAGCAGGTGGAGTTTTCCGCCTTGGAGACCAGGGTGATCGTCTCCGGATCTGATACAAAAAAAGTCGTAGAAAATGGTGTGAAATACGATGTTATGAGCAAATTGGAGCGCCAGCTGCTGAATGCAAGGAAATTTGATAAAGAGCACGGCTACACCTATAATGGAAAAAAATCAGGCGTTTTCCTGATGTCTGACGGAGTGAAGGCTGTCCCTATATTCAGCAAAGGGGAAATAGAGGGAATGGATGATGAATACATCATGAGCTTTGAACCCGTCAAAAACCGCAGGGACTGTACCCTGGAAGTCGGGAATAAATTAAGAATTCCTTTGGCAGAGGAGCGCTGATCAACAGGGAAATCTGGAGGCAGGCTGGGAGCCTTCATCAAAAGTAGGAAGGACATTTGGAAGCCGTCCGGCCGTTGAAAAGTCCTTCATCGGTGGCATGAAGGACATTTGGAAGCCGATTGGCCGTTGAAAAGTCCTTCATCGGTGGTATGAAGGACATTTGGAAGCCGATTGGCCCGTGAAAATTCCTTCATCGGTGGTATGAAGGACATTTGGAAGCCGATTGGCCGTTGAAAAGTCCTTCATCGGTGGCATGAAGGACATTTGGAAGCCGCCCGGCCGGTGAAAAGTCCTTCATCGGTGGTATGAAGGACATTTGGAAGCCGATTGGCCGTTGAAAAGTCCTTCATCGGTGGTATGAAGGACATTTGGAAGCCGATTGGCCGTTGAAAAGTCCTTCATCGGTGGTATGAAGGACATTTGGAAGCCGTCCGGCCGTTGAAAAGTCCTTCATGAGTCACAGGAAAACATATTTTCACCAGCGGGAAAAAAACTTACTGAAAGAAGCACACCAATATTTGAAAATTTATCTTAAAAGGACTGGCCGCATAGCCAGTCCTTTTACTTTGTCCTAAAGGCGTGCTCAATGATTTTCATAAAGCTTTCTTTTTGTTCCTCAAATTGCTTTTTTCGATGGCCGTTAGCTCCCGATGGGTGCGGAAAACCGAATAGGCATGGAACAGATGGAATTATATGATTTTCCTGCAAATGCCGGATGACTTCGCCTACCGCTTTTCCCAGGGGAATCAACAGCAGCACTTTTGATTGCAGTGAATTCAGTTCTTTTGGAAATGCCTCATAGGCATATTTCTTCAATAAAGCAGACTGGTAGACAGCCGGAGAGTGGCCGGTGTAGTTCTGGCCGTTCTTGAACACTGGATATTTTATGATGGAGGTTGTATGGAGCAGATCATCTCTTGTGCCAAACAGCTCGCCTGCACCCGAAAGGCCGATGTGTTCAGGCAATCCGCAGCCATCCAGCATCTCAATCAGGTTTTTCCTCATGGTTCCCGCGAACCTGGCACTCCTTTTGGTATGCTGAAGCAACTCGTTTAATTCCATCTCAAGCTCCATACCGGCCCTTGCTGCTTCGAAAGCTGTTTTCATCTGGTACCATCCCGGCGTGATGCCGGCAATGACCACTCTTGCCTCTCTGTTGACCCATTCATTGTGGGGAGCATAGTACAGGGCAAGTTCCGCTTCTTTCTCGATGAGGAACCGCGGTGTCAATAAATCTTGTTTATCCAGGTTGCCCGCCTCTAAAGTTTGGATGGCCTGATAAAAGTGTGTGAACGCTTCGCTCTGCATCTATATCTCATCCCCTCTGGCCTTTACTTTATTATTCCCATCCAGGGGCAGAAAAAAGCCCGCAATGTTTGCGGGCTTCAAAGGAAACTAAGAATATAGCATTCTATTTTTGTCTGGAGATTTCTATCAAGCCTACTGATTTATCTTTTGCCATGTCTGTCACAAGGACTTTCAACCCGTAATTTTCAATATTTCTGCCCGCATCCGGCATGTACATATTGTTGAAGTCCTTGCTGTCATTAAACAGAGGGATGCCCCGCTGGCTAGGGAAGGCAAGGGTTTGGTCAGGGTAAACAAGATTCAGGCCGGAAGTAGGCATGAAGCCGAATGCTGCATCGGCCAGGTGATAGCGGGTGGACGCCTGGATGCCAGTGCTCCGTAAGAAGAACAGGCAGCCCCAAAGGATGGGGAGAATGTCCAGGGTTCACAGCCTGAAAAAGCAGCTGATACAGAAGTGGTTAAGGAGCCTGAAGCCAAGGAGAGTACCGATAGTGGTTCATCAGATTAACACACACAAAGAAGGAAGAGGATTCACCTCTTCCTTCTTTGTGTGTGTTAGTCTTTCTATCATTCTGTATCCCGGGTCTTTTGTTCAGGAAGTGTGTCCCAGAAGCTTGTATCTGCTGTTTCTATGGACCCATCGGCGATGGCGCGGACAGCGGCTTCAAGTGTGGTGACGGTCTGTTTGATGAGGTAGCCGTTGCTTTTTTGGCCGAGTACATAGTCTTCGTACTCGTGGTCGGACATGCCCCGCATTTCAAAGAGGAGGGTGGAGATGCCGTATTGGACGGCTGCCCCATTTCTTCCGATTCTTTCTTCAGAACCGCCCACGTATTTGCCGAGATGTCCCCAGCCTGTCCGATCGACAGCGCCGTATACGACAGCCCCGAGCTTCTTGGAGCGCTCCAGGACATCAGCAGCAGTGTTCGGGTTTGTAGGGTAAAGAATGGAGCCTGAAACATATTTACCGTTTACTTCAGATTGAGTACCCTGATGATGAAGGTCGATCATATAGTCAATATTATATTTTTTAAAGACATTGTTATGGAGTGCTTTTGTCTCTGGCTGGACTTTCGCCACATGGTCCCGGTTCAGGTCTGTTCCCGAGGCATTATAACGGGTCAGGTGGCGGCCGCCGTCTGCCACATAATCTTCAAGCGAAAAGTCGACATCGCCCATCGCTCCGTCAGCATTCAGCATAGGGAGAACCAGAACATTCACGGAGTCAAGAACACCCTTCAATTTTCCGGTGCCAAGATGTTTAATGAACTCTAGGGCTCCTTCAGTTGTGAGCTGTTCATTGCCATGCTGCTGAGTCAGGAACAGGATGGTCGGATTATCTGGATTGGTTATGTATTTTGCAAGATGGATATCCCTGCCCTTCAGGGTTTTACCAATGACCTCGAGTGTCATCGCATTCTGCTTGGCATCTTGTGTTTTGAGTTCGTCCACTAATTCTGTGTAAGTATGAAGAATGGACGTATTGACTGTTTCGTTGCCTCCGTAGCCCGGCCCATTGCCAACAGCTCCAACAGGATCCGCCAATACATTTACCGCACCGAACGCCATCATTCCCGTCAATGATAAAGAGATTATTTTCTTTTTCATCAAAATCCCCCATTTTTAGAATTATTTGATAACTCACTACCATAATAAGATAACTTCCGTTTTCTGTTAATAGAGATAAATTCCTGTCTTTTTAAAAAGCTTTGGGTAAATATGCATCTATTTATCTAAAAAAGGATAATCCAAACGGATTCTGTCAATAAATAAATGTGTCAATAATTCAAATTAAATTTGACAATATTGTGAACCATGTGGAATAATATAGATATAAAAGGAGGATGTTGGTAATGGATGCAAAGGTACTTAATGCAGTAAAATTTGTCGGCGGAGCAATCTTGTCTATTGGAATTATCTTCTTTGTAATCGGTTTCACTGCAAGCGGTAGCAGCGTTTGGACTCCTATTGGCATCGGTACGGTAATGGGCGCAATATTTATTTTCTTAATGGGAATCTTTTTGGTAGCCACGGAAGAAGTTCTTGAAAAATCATATAGAAGAAAAAGAATCTGAACATAGAGAAAAGGAGTGCCAGCCGGCACTCCTTTTTTCTTTGGCTTAAATATAACCCCAGATCATACAGAGCAATGTACCGAAAATAGTAATCAAGGCCATTAACACTCCGTAATAGATGTTTGTATAGATAGCACCCTTATCTTTCGATTCACCAGCATGCATGAATACGACCAGCTGGAGTCCAGCCTGGATGAAGGCTGTCAATAGAAGCACTGTCATCCCGGCAGTAAAGGACATATCCAGGTAGTACACCAGCAGGGCAACGGCGGTCAGGACAAGAGAGAAGATGAAGCCCATGACCTGCTTGACGGGAAATAGCTCTTTCATGATTACATCATTCCTTTCAGGTAGATGAAGCTGAAGATAAAGATCCACACTACATCAAGGAAATGCCAGTAAAGTGAGAAGATGAATGATTTATTGGCTGTTTCGGGGGTCAGTCCGCGTTTTTTAATCTGCAGGACAATGAACAAGCCCCAGAAGAAGCCGAGTGTAACGTGAGCTCCGTGTGTGCCGAGTGTTGTGAACAGGATCGACGTGAAGGCGCTTGTCTGGATGGTGGCTCCTTCATGGACATACATGACAAAGTCATAGATCTCAACACTTAAGAATCCAAGTCCCAAAAGCAGGGTGACAACAAAGAATGAAATCATCGCTTTGACCTTGCCAAGGCGCATGGCATGAACGCCAAGGCCTATGGTGAAGCTGCTTGCAAGGAGAAGGAATGTTTCAATCAAGACAGGGGCAATTTCAAATAAATGCGCTCCAGTCGGTCCATCGCCTGTACGGTCCGCCAGTGTGAAGTAGGAGGCGAACAGGGTTCCGAAAAGCATGATTTCTGCTCCAAGGAAAATCCAGAAACCAAGGATCTTTAAACGATTTTCATCTGTACTGTATTCAAGTGGAAGCGAGTTATCTATTTTCATCAGTTAGCACCTCGCAATTTTGTTTCAGTCTCTTCGATCTCATCAACTGGGATGTAGTGTCCGTGGTCTTTTTCGAATGAACGAAGGGCCATGCAGACAAAGATTCCGATTGTAGTAAGAATCAAAGGAACCCAGATGCCGAATACGAATGAGAAGCCCCAGGCGAAGAAGATACAGCCCATGATGAATGGCATTCCGCTGTTATTTGGCATATGGATCTTTTCATATTTTCCTTTGAAAAGAACATGGCCGCGCTTTTTAGCATCCCAGAGTGATTCGCTGGAATCCACCTGCGGCAGGCGTGCAAAGTTATATTCAGGCACCGGTGTGTGTGTTGCCCACTCGATAGTACGAGCATCCCATGGATCTGAACTGATATCCCTGGAAGCAAAGCGAGTGCTGTAATAGATGTTGTAAACAATCAGCACGAAACCTGCTGCAAGTCCAAGGGCACCGACGAATGAAATGAAATTCAACGGTCCAAATCCAGAAGCCTCAGAGTAGGTGTACATGCGGCGAGCCTGACCGTCAAGACCGGTAAAGAACATTGGCATAAAGGCAACGAGTGTGCCGATCGTGATGAACCAGGCGGCCCATTTTCCGATTCGTTCATTAAGCATAAAGCCGAACATTTTAGGCCAGTAGTAAGTCAGGCCGGCCAGCATGGCGAATACTACGCCGGGAATGATTACCATATGGAAGTGGGCAACCAGGAACATAGTATTGTGATACTGATAATCTGCTGCTGACATGGCAAGCATGACACCTGTCACACCGCCGATTGTGAACAGCGGGATAAACAGCATGGCATAAAGCATAGGGCTTGTGAACTCAATTTTTCCTTTATAAAGAGTGAAAAGCCAGTTAAAGATCTTAACCCCTGTTGGTACAGCAATCGCCATCGTGGTGATGGAGAAGATGCTGTTTGTCAAAGCGCCCTGTCCCATCGTGAAGAAATGGTGAGCCCAGACCAGGAAGGAGTAAGCAGAAATGACGACCATGGAGTAGACCATGGACTTATAGCCGTATAGATTACGACGTGCAAAGGTCGAAATGATTTCACTATAGATACCAAAGGCAGGGAGGATCAGGATATATACTTCCGGATGTCCCCATACCCAGAACAGGTTGGCCCAGAGCATGTCCATCCCGCCGTTCGTGGTGGTGAAGAAGTTGGTGCCAAACAGGCGGTCCATCGTACCCATTGCCAGTGCCACTGTCAGTACAGGGAAGGCAAATACGATAATCAGGTTAGCTACAAGTGAAGACCATGTGAACATTGGCATCTTCATCAAAGTCATGCCAGGCGCCCTCATTTTGAGGATGGTGGTCATGAAGTTAATCCCTGTCATCAGTGTACCGATACCGGCAATCTGGATGGCAATCATATAATAGTTCGTTCCCACTGATTCACTGAACTCTTTGCCTGCAAGAGGGAAGTAGGATGTCCAGCCCGCATCGGGAGAACCACCGATTACGAAAGAGATGTTAAACAGCATCGCACCCATGAAGAACAGCCAGAAGCTGAGTGCGTTCAGGCGGGGGAATGCAACATCCCTTGCGCCGATTTGAAGCGGTACAACAAAGTTCATAAGAGCCATGATAAACGGCATGGCCATGAAAAGAATCATGACAACACCATGTGTCGAGAATATTTCATTATAATGCTGGGCATCGAGAAGCTTTGCTTCAGGTGTTGCCAGCTGGGCGCGCAGCATGATGGCATCGACGCCGCCGCGGAACAACATGAGAAGTGCTGATATAAGATACATGATACCAATGCGTTTATGGTCGACTGTGGTCAGCCATTCACGCCACAGGTAGCCCCATTTCTTAAAATAGGTCACACCTGCGATGATTGCGATAACTGTAAGGCCGATGGCAACCATAGATGCATAAATCACAGGGCTTGGATGAGGTATCGCAAATCGATCAAAGAAATCCATGTGTGTGGCTCCTTTCAGGATATATAAAATGTATTCCGTGTAATGGGGGAATTCCCCTATTCATGATTGTGGTCGGAATGGCCTTTAGGTTCTTTTGATTTTTCTTCTTCATGTTCACCTTTTTTGCCATCCTCGGAAGTTTCATCTGAATTCCCATGGCCGCCGTGATCATGTCCGCCATTTGCCGGTGTAGGCGGCGGGCTGAATTCCAGGTGGGTTCCGGTGTAAGTGGATCTGCCCAGATGGCCCGGTTCAAGCAATTCATCAAACTTTTCTTCTGTCAGCGGCTTGGCTGTCGCTTTTACTTCATCCACCCACTCCTGATACTCAGCAGGTTTCATAGCCTGGACGTCAAATGTGTTTTCAGCGAATCCTTTCCCGCTGAAGTTAGCATTCCTTCCCATGAATTCACCGGGAACATCAGCTGCCAGGTGAAGGGTGTTGACCATGTCGCTCATTGCGTATTTCTGGCCGCCAAGCTGCGGGATCCAGAAGCTTGTGATAGGCCCGTATGAATAAAGCTTGAATTCAAGAGGCCGGTCTGTTGGTATATTTAAATAGTTCACCGTTTCGATATTTTCTTCAGGATAGCTGAAATGCCATTTCCAATCGGAAGATGCTGCATAAACAACCAATGGCTTTTCGTTTTCATAGCCTTTTGGTTTCGCTTCGACTTCATAGTTGGATTTTACAGACATAATGGAAAGCACTGTGACGATTACAATTGGAATTCCGATACAGATTGCTTCCACCAGGACGCTGCTTTTGATATGCGGCGGCTCGTAATCTTTGCTTTGCTTAGATGCACGAAACTTAATGAGCATATATACAAGAATTCCAAATACAACCAATACAATAAACAGCATGATCCAGGTTGAAATGATGATATCGTCTGCCTGGATTTTAGCCATCGGTCCTTTAGGATCGAGAACAATCATCTGCTCACAGCCTGCCAGCATGGAGATCGCAGCGAAGGCGAGAGCTAATACAGCCCATTTTATTTTCATGTTGTACCCCTTTCTTTCTTTTAAAATGGTAAAGTCTTTGCAGTGAAAGTTTGTTAATGATTTCACATACTTTGTTTTTTCCTGGGCATACTGCATTTCAAGAAACCAAGCCGGCTCTCGTTCAGCTATAAAACGTGTATATAGCAGGTTCCAGGAAAGTGCAATTAGGATCCTGTAATTTTTGAGAAAAAAACAAGTTTAACTTAATTGCAATAGCGGAATAGTGTTAATACATTCACATACTCCCTATACATATATTAGTAATTTTCTAGCGGAATAACAACTCATAAATAGTGACAAATTCGTGAAGGTTCTTGGCTTTCATGGGATTAAAAGGATATCCTGTGACAAAACTGTGAAGGCTGTGACAAATGTGTGAACGGCGGCGCTGTCATTGGGAAAAGAATCAATATTTACAATAATATTATCCTGAAATAACAAATTGAATTCTGGGTGGAAATCCTTGTCCTGCTCTCCATGCACGACTTTATCCCATACCCTAACCTCTCGTGTACTAAAACGCTAATTTGAAAGAATCTGACCGGTATTTCTCTTTTAATGTGCCACTATTTTTTCTGAACCTATAATATAATAAATCATATAGAAAACCATGGGCAGCAAGGCGGCCCATAGGAGTTGAAATGTAATGAAAAAGCACACCCGGGAAATCCTGGCGTGGATGAAGGCCATCCTGGCATCCGCCGCTATTGCATTCATCTGCAGGCAGTTTCTTTTTTCTCCCATTACCGTTTATGGTGAATCTATGTCTCCTGCTTTCGAAGACAAAAACAGGATCATTGTCACCAAGTTCAGCCGGATCGATCACTTTGACAACATTGTCTTCCATGCACCTGATGCCGAGGATAACTATATAAAAAGGGTGATCGGTCTGCCAGGGGACAGAATCTCTGTTGTGGATGATGTCCTCTATATAAATGGAAAGAAATATAAGGAACCATATCTTAAGGAAAACAAATCGGAACTGCCGCCTGGCATTAAGCTTACGGGGGACTTTACCCTGAAAGAGGCAACCGGAAAAACAACGGTTCCGGAAGGGTATTTGTTTGTGATGGGGGATAACCGCTTAAGGAGCAGTGACAGCCGCAGGTACGGTTTTATCAGCATGGATTCAGTAATAGGAGAAGTGAAATTCCGGTTCTCGCCGCTCGGGGATGCCGGCATTCCAAATTGAAAGGAGATGCCTCGGAGGGCATCTCCTTTCAATTTATTCTGCTTTTTTAACATCGACCCTGCCGGAAAAGAATACAGCCCCTCCGCCCATATCTGCTATTCGGTCAGGTGTAAGAGAGTTGACGAGATGATTGGTGCCAGGCATATCTGACCATAATCCGAGGGATACAACAGCGCCGGGAAGAACGTCTTGGCCAACCGACACAGTCAGTGTGCATTCACCGCGCCCGTTCCATAAGATGACTCTGCCGCCGTCTTCAATGCCCCTTTGAACCGCATCATATCTATGCATATAGAGGAGAGGCTCTTTCTCAAAACCGATATGCCTTTCATTGTTAGAGAAGGTTGAATTGAGAAAGTTATGGTTGGGTGCCGGTACGAACAAGAGGGGGAAGGACTCCTCAGGTAGAGGCATATAAGTCGGCAGGGCCGGATAGCCGTCCTGTTCCATTTTCCTTGAGTAAAATTCAATTTTGCCGCTCGGTGTCGGCAGGGTTTCCGGGAAGATTTCCCTGCGGTCAGCTTTTATATATGGCTGTTTGGAAAGCGCCTCATAGCTGATGTGCTGTAAATGAGGGTTACCCGGATAATCAAGGGCCTGCCGGATCAATTCTTCATCCGTTTCCTGGAGACAGTCATCTTTAAATCCCATTCCCCTGGAGAGCAGACGGAAGACCTCAGTGTTGGATATCGATTCGTAATACGGACGCACAACCGGCTTTTGCAGCTGTATATAATGATGCCAGTATGATGTGTAAAAATCCGTGTTTTCAAATGAGGAAGCAGCGGGCAGTATGATATCGGCATACATGGCAGTTTCAGTTAAGAACAGATCGTGCACTACTGTGAAAAGATCCTCGCGCAAAAGCCCTTCTCTTACCTTATTGCCTTCCGGCGCCACAACGGCGGGGTTTGAGCTGTAAACAAAAAGAGAATGAATCCGGGGCTCTCCTGCCTCAAGGAGGGCCTTTCCAATTGCGTTCATATTGATAGTGCGGGTCTTCTTCATCATTAAATCCGGTCTCTGGAGAGTGCGGCTGTTGTGCGCAAGGAAAGCAGAGTTGCCTTTGATCGCACCGCCGCCCTTCTTCAGCCACTGCCCAGTCAGAGCGGGCAGGCAGGAGATGGTACGGATGCACATGCCGCCGTTATCATGGTGCTGCGGGCCGTTGCCGATCCGGATAAATGAAGGCGAGGTGCCGCCGTACATGTGTGCAAGCTTATAGATATCCGCAGCGGGTACTCCTGTAATGGTGGACACAGATTCAGGGTCATACTGCTTGACGTGGCCCTCTAATTCCTTCCAGCCCACCGTGTATTGTTCAAGGAATTCTTTGTCACAAAGCCCTTCTTTGAATAAGAGGTGCATGATGCCGAGGGCAAGGGCGGCGTCCGTGCCGGGCAGGATGGGCATAAACCAGTCCGCCCACTTGGCTGTCCTGTTCCTGTGTACATCGATCACTACAATTTTGGCCCCGTTTTTGCGGGCTTTCTGGGCAAGGGTGACTTGATGCATGTTTGTGCTTACCGCATTTACTCCCCAGAAAATAAAAAGTTTGGCATGGACGGTTTCCTCCGGGTCGGTACCGATGCTTCCGCCCATTGTATATGTATAGCCGGCTGCCCCTGCCGAGTTGCAGATGGACCGCTCTAAGCTGCTTGCTCCCAGTCTGTTGAAAAAACGCCGGTCCATCCCTTCTGCGCTCAGGTTCCCCATATTTCCATAAAAGCTGTAAGGAAGGATGCTTTCAGAACCATGATCCCCCACTAATTCCTTCCATCTGCCTGTGATGGTTTGTATGGCCTCCTCCCAGGAAATTCTCTCGAACTGCCCGGAACCCTTTGGACCAGTCCGCCTAAGCGGGTGCTTCAGCCGCTTCTCATCATATAAGCGGTTCGGCATATTCCGGACCTTATTGCAGATATGCCCCTCCGTCACCGGGTGATCCGGATCACCCTCGACTTTCACAATGCGGCCGCCGGACTTGTGCAGCAGCAGTCCGCACTGATCCGGACAATCCAGTGGACACACTGATGAAAACACACCATCCTCCTGATCGACATAATTCATCATCGCTGCCTCCTTGTTTGTTGGGGACTGACCCCATTTCCCGATTATTTCCCTAGAAAGCCGGGTGTGCACACCTGGCCCAAATTGGTAGTCAGGGGGACTGTCCCCATCATAAGGGACAGGGCATGTTCCAGCAAGATGCAATTCACTTAAAATGGTATAATTTAACTGAACTTACAACCTGAAAGGAGCAGTGTGATGACTGTAAGATTGGTGCCAGCCTCCAGGGATAATTGGCTTGAGGCCATTTCACTCACCGTCCATGAAAAGCAGCGTGGTTTTGTTCCGTCTGCCGCCGTTTCACTGGCAAAGGTCCATATCAAGCCTGACGGGGACCAGGTTGTCTATCTTCCATTCTGCATTTACCATCATGATAGAATGGCAGGGTTTATCATGCATGCTTACGAAGAAGGAACAGAAGCCGTGCATTGGATCAATGGCTTTTTCATTGCTGCCGCTCATCAGGGGCACGGATACGGAATGGCTGCACTGCTCCGGATGATCGAGTATATCTGTACACGGTTCTCCCGTTGCAGAGAAATACGCCTGACCGTCCACCGCGATAACCCTGCAGCAGCATTTTATCAAAAGGCCGGATTTGAATTCACCGGAGAGCTGTATGGAGCGGAGAAGGTCATGAGACTTCAGGTATGAAGGACGTTTGAAAGCACTGGCCGTCTATGTGCCCATTCGCTGCAAAAATAAGAAGAACCGCGAAAAGATTCAATTTTTCCGCAGTTCTTCTGTCATACCGTGCTGTCAGCAAGCCTGCTTCTTGCCGCAATTACTTCATGTATCAGGAGGGCAGCCAGTTTGACGGTCCGCCCGTCTTCATCCAGGCGTGGATTCACCTCGGCGATGTCAAAGCTTCTTACTCTGGGATGGGCAGCCAGCCGTCTGATCAGGAACCGGACCAATTTAGGATGGAGCCCGAATGGCGAGGGAGCACTCACGCCAGGGGCATGTCCAGCCTCCAGGACATCACAGCAGAGCGTCAGCATGCAGTCAGCTTTGTCTTCCATGAATTCTTCAAGCTTTTCCAGGCATCCTCTGAGATTATGTTCGGTGATATCTTCTTCTAAAATATAGGATGTGCCATATATACGGGCTGTTTCAAACAAATACTCTGTATTGCCCGCAGGCTGGATGCCGGCACAAAAATACCCGGCTTCACTGTTTCGGTCCAGAATCTGGCGGAACATGGTGCCTGACGAAGTCTCCTGTTCATAGGGACGCATGTCAAAATGTGCATCGATATTGACGATCCCGACAGACGGCATCTTGTCCAGGCTGTCTTCATACCCCAGATAATGCCCGAACGCCACCTCATGGCCGCCTCCGAGGATAATGGGAAAGATGCCTTCCGCAAACAGCCTGGAAACAGCGCGCCCCAGTTCTGCCTGTGCTTCTTCAAGCGCACCGCCTTCACAGACAATGCTTCCGAAATCAATCAGCCTGGCTCCTGAAGGCAGGGGAAGGGCAGCCAGGCTTTTCCTAAGTTCGTCGGGCGCGAGACAACTGCCGGTGCGCCCTTTATTCCTTCTGACTCCCTCATCGCTTTTAAAACCGATGATTCCTATCGCACCAGGCTTCGCGATTCCGGCCGCTTGAAAAACATCCATGAATTCCACAGCCTGATGCAGGCGGAACGCCTTAAGGTCCTCTGTGCTGTCCACTCTCCCAGTCCACATATGTGGCTCGCTTAACTCATACATGGTATCCTTCCTTTATATTGAAATTTTAGATAATTTATGTTCAATCAAATTATAAGCCTAAAACGTGCCGTTCTCCAGCGTGACAGGGACCAGTGCCGGGAGAGTTTTGGGAAATGGGGACTGTCCCCATAAGGAAGGCAGCAATGGCGCGGCTGAAAGGCTCGGGAAATAGGGGACTGCCCCCCTTTTTAGGAGGCTGTTTTATGCGACGGATGTTTGGTTTTTTGAGGAGGTACCGTCTCCCGGCGGGAGTGGCGCTCGTTTTTATGCTGGTGGAGCTGGCGGTGGAGCTTTGGCAGCCTTTGATTATTTCTAAGATTGTGGATGATGGCGTTATAGCTGGTGAGATGGGGGTGATTGCAAAATGGGGCGGGGTGCTGCTGGTTGTTTCGGTATTTGCCTTCATTGGGGGGATCATTAATTCCTTTTACGCCTCTCATGTGAGCCAGAGCTTTGCGTATGATGTGAGGCGGGATGTCTTTAAAAGGATTCAGTCCTTCTCATTTGAAAGCTTCAGCAGATTTCCTGCTTCTTCCCTGATTACCAGGATGACAAATGATGTGACACAGGTACAGAATACAGTGTTCATGGCCCTGCGCATTATGCTCCGTGCACCTCTTTTGATCATTGGCAGCACGATCATGGCTTTTACGGTGAATGCTAAATTGGCACTCGTGCTGGCTGCAGTGATTCCGCTGCTTATGATATTCCTCGGCTGGGTGATGAATAAGGGAGGAACTCTCTTCAAAACCGTACAGGTCAGGCTTGACCGGGTTAATAGTGTGATGAGGGAAAACCTTACAGCCATCAGACTGATCAAGGCGTTTCTCAGACGGAATCATGAAGAGGGCCGCTTTGGAGAGGCGAATCAAGATTTAAAAGGCCGGACCGTACATGCCTTAAGGATTATGGAGACTGTAAACCCCCTTTTGCTGTTGTTCATGAATATCTGTGTGATTGCCATCCTTTGGGCAGGAAGCGATCTGATCCAGGGGAATGGAGCAAAAGTCGGGGAGGTTGTGGCCATTGTTAACTATACAGCCAGAATCACTTCCGCCTTTTCGCCATTATCATTTATCATTGCGGCTTTCTCCCGGGCAAGGGCATCAGCAGCCAGGATTACAGAGGTTCTTGATATGGAGGACCCTATGAATGACGGAACCGGCACAAATTCAGCCGGCGGTCTCATACAGGGCCAAGTCGAGTTCCAGTCAGTCAGCTTTGCTTATCCGCAAACGTCAGGACATGTGCTCCATGACCTCAGCTTTAAGGTTAAGGCGGGCGAGACTGCTGCTATCCTCGGAGCCACCGGATCAGGCAAGACAACCCTGTTCCAGCTGATCCCCCGTCTATATGATGCATCAGGGGGAGATATACGCATTGATGGAAAACCGATCCGCACCTTCAAGCTTTCTGAATTAAGGAATCAAATCGGCTATGTGCCGCAGGAAGCCCTGCTGTTCACAGGGACGGTAAAAGATAATATAGCCTGGGGGAAGGAAGACGCCTCATATGATGAAATCATCAAGGCGGCGAAGGCTGCCCAGATTCATGAAACCATCATGAAGCTGCCCCGACAATATGATGCAGTAATCGGCCAAAAAGGTGTCAATTTATCAGGCGGCCAAAAGCAGAGGCTCTCCATTGCCCGTGCCCTTGTAAGGAATCCAAAGATTCTGATGCTCGATGACAGTACAAGCGCACTTGATTTGAAAACGGAGGCAGCCTTGCTTCAGGCGCTGGAGGAGTACCGCTGCACCACATTCATCATTACCCAGAAAGTTAGTACAGCCATGGACGCTGATACAATCCTGCTGCTTGAGGATGGCGCACTGCTCGCCGCAGGAAGTCATGAGTCACTTCTTGGAAAATCGCCCCTTTATTTGAAAATCTACCAATCGCAGTTTGAAGGAGGGCAGGAGGAAATATGCTAGATGAGCTGAAGAAGCCTTTTCAATACAAGCATGTCCTGGACAAACAAGAAATGGTGAAGGAACAGCTTCCGGAAAAAAAGAAGCCGAGGGCGAAGAATCAGCAAAAAACGCTGAGGCGGCTCTGGGGCTATCTTGCCGGTTATAAAAAACAGCTGTTCCTGGTCACCTCCATGGTGGTTCTAAGCTCCATATTCGGTCTGCTCGGCCCCTTCCTTGCCGGCCGTGCTGTCGACTGGTTCATCGTGACGAAGGAAAGCAGCGGGCTTGCTGCCGTGCTGGGTGCACTCGTGGTTATTTATATCCTGAACTCTGTGTCATTGTTCCTGCAGAATTACTGGATGATCGGCATTGCACAGGAAACCGTCTCTACGATGAGGGGACAGCTGTTTGGCCACCTGCACAGGCTGCCTATCCCTTTTTTTGATAAAAGGCAGCATGGCGAGCTGATGAGCCGCGTAACCAATGATATCGAAAATGTCAGCTCCACTTTAAACAGCTCAGTCATCCAGATCATCTCAAGCATCCTCACGCTTGCCGGCACCATATCGGTCATGCTGTATCTCAGCCCGCTCTTGACCTTACTTACTTTGATCATCATTCCATTAATGGCCGTGGGGATGAGGTGGATCACAAAGAGGACAGGGCGCCTGTTCAAATCCCAGCAGCGAAATCTGGGCGAACTGAATGGATTTATCGAAGAAATCATTTCGGGACAAAGGATAGTCAAAACGTTCTCGCAGGAACGCCGGGTCATGGATGAGCTGATGATTAAAAATGAAAGGCTGAAAAGAGCCGGATTTTGGGCATCCTGCTATTCGGGGTTCATTCCTAAATTGATGAATGGCCTGAATAATCTAAGCTTCACCGTCATTGCAGGGATAGGCGGATATCTGGCCTATAAAGGACAGATCACGATAGGAACCATCGTAATTTTTGCTGAATACTCCCGGCAATTCACCCGGCCCCTCAACGATCTTGCAAACCAGTTTAACACCGTACTTTCTGCGATTGCGGGGGCGGAGCGGGTATTTGATATTATGGATGAGCAGGAAGAAGCTTCGGATGAAACAAATACCCTTCAGCTGACAGAGGTCACAGGTGAAGTAGAGTTCCAGGACGTCTCATTTTCCTACAGCAGTGAAGGCACCACGGTCGAGCATATCTCCTTCAGGGCTGAGCCCGGTGAGATGGTCGCCCTGGCCGGCGCAACAGGCGCTGGAAAAACGACCATCATCAACCTCCTTTCCAGGTTTTATGAGGCCAATGAAGGCAGCATCTTGATTGACGGCAAGGAGATACGCAGGATAAAAAGGGAAGATCTGCGGAGTCATATGGGGTTTGTGCTCCAGGATTCCTATCTATTCCAGGGTTCAGTCCGGGATAACATCCGCTATGGCAGGCTGGATGCCTCCGATGAAGAAGTGGAGGATGCGGCAAGGCTCGCCAACGCTCATTCCTTTATCCAAAAACTCCCCGGTCAGTATGATGCTGTCCTTAAGCAGGATGGAGGAGGGATCAGCCAGGGCCAGAAGCAGCTGCTGTCCATCGCCAGGGCTATCCTCGCAGATCCGTCGATTCTGATTCTGGATGAAGCCACCAGCAGCATTGATACTATAACCGAAATTAAGATCCAGGAAGCGCTGCAAAGACTGATGAAAGGCAGGACAAGCTTTGTGATCGCACATAGACTGAACACGATTCAGCAGGCAGACCAAATCATCGTGCTGAACGAAGGCCGGATTATTGAAAAAGGTTCACATGAAGAACTGCTGAAGCAAAAGGGTTATTACCACAACCTTTTCAGCGGCCAGCTGCAAAAGATGAATGCTTGATTTAGGTAAAATGGCCCTTCTTTTTACAAGTATAGGCTGCGCATATTTTGCTGTGATTGTGTTACGATAGAATTACTCAGAGCACATTAAAGGAGCAGCCAAGTATATGAGAGTAAAACTGATAGCAGCCCTTGCTTCACTGGCAATCCTCAGTTCCTGTTCTGCGCTGCAGGATTTTAGCGATTTTACAGCCCAGGACTCAAACTTAGGGTCAGAAAGCAGAAAAACAACAAAAACAGTTAAAGCACCAGTCAAACAGCTGCTGGATGTTCCCCTGCTGAACCAGATGGAAACCCCGAGGCTGTACAATGGCTGTGAAGTGACCAGCCTGGCCATGCTGATGAACTACAGGGACATTGATGTGACAAAAAATGAACTGGCTTCTGCCATTAAACGGGTCCCCCTAACCTATCAGAACGGGGAAAAAGGAAATCCGAATGCCGGCTTTGTCGGGAATATGGAAGACGGCCCGGGCCTTGGAGTCTATCAAGGACCCATTACAAAGCTTGCCAGGAAATATGCTGGCGATAAAGTCAGAAACCTGACGGGCCAGCATTTTGACGAGCTGTTGAATGAGGTGGGAAGCGGTTCCCCGGTATGGATTATCACCACGGCGGAATTTGTCCCAGTAAATGATTTCATTGAATGGTCCACTCCTCAGGGGAAAATCAAGGTAACTTATAAGGAACACAGCGTTGTGATCACGGGGTATGATCCCCAGTATGTTTATGTCAATGATCCTTATGGCCATAAGAACAGGAAGCTGCCGAGAGAAAACTTTATCAAAGCCTGGAAGCAGATGGGCAGCCAGGCATTGACCATAGAGGCTTAAGGGGTTGTCCCATAAAGGGACAGCCTCTTTTTTGAGAAAAATATAGGAACAAGTGTTCTTGTTTTTGTTTTTGAACTTGTAATAAAATAGAAATAAAGACTCAGGTTATACCAAATGCAGAAGGGAGGGATGGAATAATGAATAGAGAAAACTTTTTTGATGAAAAAGAACTGAACAGGCTGATCATCGCTGAACTGAAACAATACAGGATTCTGAAAGTGCAGCTTGAAAACATTCAAGAGAGGGAGCGCGCCGGCATTGTGGATCTGTTTCCTTCTGTAAGGGAGACGGGTGATACTTCTTACTTAAAAGTATTGCAGATCCAGCGGGCATTGGAAGAGTCGCTCGATCCGCTTGAGAGGGAGCTGATAGAGAAGAAATACCTGGGCCAGTGCGACCCGACTGATTTGGAAGTATATCTGGAACTTGGGATAAAAAAGGCTAAATATTATGCGAAGAAGAAGGAGGCACTGAAAGCACTCGCCACAGCACTGGGGGTAATTTAAGGATTTCTGCTGAGGATGAAAGCCGGCTTGCTTCCGCTTTGCTTTGGTTTGTCGTGAAAAACCATCGAAAGCTGAAAGGAACCAGGCTTTCCTTTTTTGAAATTTATAAGGAATTCCCGTGTATAGAGGCTGCCCGCCCTCCGGACAAAACCTGGAAAAAAAGAAGATAAACGAGGCACCACGCCGCCTTCAATAATAGTTGTAAAATGGATATAGAACAAGTGTTCTATTTTTGACAATTAAGGAGGCGTGCTTTATGTATTTTGGTTTGTCTCTAAGCTGTAAAAGTTTCATGGACTGTTTAATGGAAGCTGGAATATATGTTGCCGGCGGGATGGACAAGCTTCTGCTTTCCTGGTTTATCCTGGTCTGCTGCGAGTTGGCAGGGAGGGCCGTCTGGCTTATCTGCAAAAAAGAATTAAGCTGTAAAAATGCCATACACTCCATTCTGAAAAAAATGTCTTCTCTGATACTCCTGATCGCGGCTGTCCAGATTGATATTGTAATGGGCAATGCAGAGCAATTCATCAGATCAGCGGCCATTGTCTTTTTAATCGGCAATGAGGGGATAGCGATAATGGAAAACCTCAAGAACCTGGGTCTGCCTGCCCCGGCAGCGGTTTCCAGAATAATGGACCTGCTGGGCGAAAAGGATGAGGATGGGCCCCCAGGCGATTAGCATGGAGAGCGGCATAGAAACGGGAACCGCTATACAAAGCCGGGTCCCGGTTTTTTAAAAACTGGATGAAAACGGAATAAATCGACAAATCCCTCCAGCAGGATTATCTTGTCTTCCACGGGGTATCTAATATCGTGAAAGCAAAAATTTCTATTGGAGGTATGATGATGAATAAGAGAGTAGTAGGCGTATACGACCATGGAAATGATGCCATTAAAGTCATCGAGGATCTACAGGCAGAGGGCTATGAAAGAGATGAAATCTCAGTCATTGCCAAGGATCCTGAAGATGTGCACGAGATAACGGATGAAACAGGAACAAAAGCAGGCGAAGGAGCAGCTGCAGGGGCCGCTACCGGAGGTGTGCTGGGCGGATTGACTGGATTCCTGGCGGGAGTCGGTGCCCTTGCCATACCAGGAATCGGGCCAATCCTTGCGGCAGGGCCGATTGCCGCGACGATTGCCGGTGCTGCAACAGGCGCAGGCGCAGGCGGCATTGCCGGTGCTCTTGTCGGTATGGGTATACCGGATGATGAAGCAAAACAATATGAAACCGACATTAAAGAAGGGAAAATTCTCGTTCTTGTCGACGATAAGGACGGAGCTTTCGATGGTTCAAGAAGAATGGATCAAAGTGAAGGAATCGGCAGACAGGGCGTAATCGGTGGCATTGGCCATACAGACAGGCCGGGAAGCCTGGACAGGGAACAGGGTCTGTCTGATTCCCGGACAGTGATCAGGGGCGGACGTGACAGTGGACTGGAACGGGGCGGCCTTGAATCTGAGCTGACGAGCCATACCACTGACAGGCACAGCGTACGGGAAGGAATCCTGGAAGAACCGGACGAGCATGGCCGCAGTGTGGATCCACACAAAGAGACATCCTTTGGAGAAAGCTTCAGCGGACGGAAGCTGAGTGACGATGAAGGGTTTGGCGGACGTCCCGTACCGGCAGATGGAGAAAATCTCCGTGAACGTGCAAATGCTGCCGCAGATGATACAAATGTACATGGCGGTTTGAATCTTGCAGGAAATGACGGCTTCCGTGATGAAACGAAGCGTGATACAGGCGATGAGACCGTGGGCAGGGACTGGGATGAAGACCGGGAAATCAGGGACCGCCAGCGCCGTATTGAAGAAACGAGCGACCCGCTTCTTACTGGAGATCCGATGGTGGATGCCACCAGGGGCGGCAGCAGGGGACCTGCATCTTTTCGGGATAACAATGGAATCGTGACGGATGATGCATCAGGACAGGAAGGAAGGCCATTCCGCCGCGACAATGACAGCGATGACCCGATTGTTTAAGAAATAGATGGAAGGCTGGCCGCCAATAGGCGGTCAGCCTTTTTTAATGGAGTTTTTGCGGGGTAATTCTAAAAACAGGTTTTTAAAATCCGGGAAAAGGCTAAAATACCAGTAAATTATTTTAGGAGGATACAAGATGGCGAATAATCGGAATAAGACAGCTGTAGTGACTGGAGGCGGTTCCGGAATCGGGGCAGCGGCGGCCATGAGGCTGGCTTCAGAAGGGTACAAAGTCTGCATCATTGACATAAAAGAGGACCGGGCTCAAAAGGTCAAAGAACAGATAGAGGAAAAGGGCGGTACCGCTTTTGTACTGAATGTCGATGTATCCGATCCTAAAAGAGTGTCTGAAGCAATTGACAGAGTGAATAGTGAATGGGGGACCATAGATGTCCTTTTTGCCAATGCGGGGATAAACGGTGCCGTGACATCCATTGAGGAAATGGAGCCGGA
Source organism: Paraperibacillus marinus (assembly GCF_046237605.1). Lineage (GTDB taxonomy): Bacteria > Bacillota > Bacilli > Bacillales > DSM-1321 > Paraperibacillus > Paraperibacillus marinus. The sequence goes on from NZ_CP143542.1 coordinate 717,349, forward strand.
CGAATGGGACCAGACCATTACAACTAATTTAAGGAGCACCTTCCTATTTGTGAAATATTCCATTCCGCATATGAAGGAAAATGGCGGCAGCATCATCATTACCAGTTCAATCAATGGCAACAGAACATTTAAAAATATCGGCTTCTCCGCCTACAGCACATCCAAGGCTGGACAAACAGCGTTCATGAAGATGGCAGCGCTGGAGCTGGCCCGATATAAAATAAGGGTGAACGCAATCTGTCCGGGTGCCATAGACACGAACATCGAACAGAATACCTTTAAGGACGAAGCGCTTGAAGAAGTAAGCATCCCGATAGAGTACCCTGAAGGAAGCCAGCCGCTAGAGCAGGGTTCCGGCAGTGCTGAACAGGTTGCTGACCTTGTATACTTCCTGGCATCTGATCAATCCTCTCATATCACAGGTACAAAAATTTATATAGATGGGGCAGAATCCCTGCTTTAAAAAACTGGCGTATGCCGGTTTTTTTGCGAAGGGCTGTTTTCGCAAACATTGCGGGCTGATGAACAAGAAAGCTGATTTCCATTCAATCAGCTTGTTAAGTAATTTCTCCTCTTAGACCTTCTTAAATAACAATCCTTCAAAAAAGACCTTTGTACCATGCTTGTCGGAAAATGCAGATTATTCTACATTTTTGGATTCCCCAATAGCTTTTTTGTGGTAAAATTTATCTAATATGTTAAAAAAGAGGGTGCGGAATGAATAAGGGATTCAGCAGGCAGGAACCGGGAATAACAGCAGGTCAAGGTGATTCTCTTTTAGTTGGAAGGAAGGACATTAGCGGACGAGGCGGTAAGACAGGCGGCCGGATTGTCTGCATAGGCGGTGCGCACGTAGACAGGAAAGCCGTCTGCAAGGATGAAGTGCACTTTGAAACATCAAATCCAGTCACCACGTCCGAAATGTGCGGCGGGGTGGTGAGGAACATAAGTGAAAATCTGGCAAGGCTGGGCGTGGATGTATCGCTGCTCAGCTGTGTCGGCCGTGATAAAGAAGGAGATTGGATCCTTGAAAACAGTGCCCGGCATGGAGTGAATATTGACTCCGTACTCAGGAGCCGGGATCGAACAGGTACTTATACCGCTCTTCTGAACACAGATGGAGAAATGGTCATTTCCATGGCCGACATGGAAATTTATGAACAGTTATCAGTGACTTATTTAATGGAGGTGTGGCCCCTGATAGAAACGGCGGACTTTGTGGTGATTGACACCAATCTTCCGGAGGCAAGCCTGTTTTATACGATCCAGCGGTGCGTGATGGAGGGGATACCGGTCTATGTGGATCCTGTTTCAGTCCCAAAAGCAAAAAGACTGCTGCCCATGCTGAACGGCATCCATTGCATCCTGCCGAACAGGGAAGAAGCAGAGATATTGTCCGGTATGAAAATTGAGTCTCTGAGCGACTGCAGGAAAGCGAGTGCGCTCATTCAGGAGAGCGGTGTTAAACAGGTAGTGATCACCCTGGGGAAGGACGGAGTTTATGGGGCAGATGGAGAAAGCACATTCCATCTGCCCGCATTTCCTGTAGAGGTATTGGATGTGACCGGGGCAGGCGATGCCTTTACGGCAGGCTTCCTTTACGGACTTTCTGAGGGAGAGGCGTTCAGGCATGCATGCAGGATTGGATCGGCAGCAGCTGCGCTTGCCCTGCAGTCCAATCTGTCAGTCCACCCGCAGTTTGATGTTCCCCATATATCAGCAATCATGAAGGAGAATGTAAAATGAACAAATATCTGTCTTTTTCCGATGAAGTCCGGAATGCTTTAGATAAAGGTCTGCCGGTCGTCGCCCTTGAATCCACAATCATTTCCCACGGAATGCCATATCCACAGAACGTCCAGACAGCCTCCGAGGTAGAAGAGATTATCCGGAGGAATGGGGCCGTGCCAGCCACCATTGGAATTATGGGGGGGTTTATTAAAATTGGGCTTACAGCAGAAGAGCTTGAAGAGTTTGGCAGCAGCCCGGATGTGCACAAGGTGAGCCGGAGAGACCTCCCCTATATCCTTGCTTCCGGAAAAATGGGGGCGACCACTGTGGCGGCAACCATGATAGCCGCCCAAATGGCCGGCATCCGGTTCTTTGCTACTGGAGGGATTGGCGGTGTACATAGAGAAGGCGAAAATACAATGGATATATCAGCAGACCTGACTGAGCTCTCACAGACCGATGTGGCTGTTATCTGTGCGGGAGTGAAATCGATTCTGGATATCGGCAGAACGCTTGAATATCTGGAAACAGAAGGAGTGCCGGTGCTGGGCTATAAAACGGCTGAGTTTCCGTCCTTTTATTCCAGGGAGAGCGGATATAATGTGGATTATCCGTTGGACAGCCCGGAAGCTTGTGCTGCCATGCTCTTCACTAAGTGGGACCTGAACCTTAAGGGAGGCGCGGTGATTGCAAACCCTGTTCCCGCAGAACACGCAATGCCAAGGGAAGAGATTGAAGCTGTTATTCTATCAGCCTTGCAGGAGGCAGGGGAAAAAGAAGTGCGCGGCAAAGAAATAACCCCGTTTCTGCTTGCTCGGATCAAGCAGATTACGGAAGGCCGCAGCCTTGAAACAAACATTGCGCTAGTAAAGCACAATGCAGAGACCGCTGCCAGGATTGCCGCGGCTTACAGCAGACAAGAAACGGTTTTTTTGTCATCATGAGAAATATAAGCGGAGGCGCCATGCTATTTCAGGCGCCTCCTTTTTTTGCGGCTGAATTAATTATTTCTGCTCTGGGAACTAATTACCCATGCAAAATCTTGTAAAATCCTCATAAACTATTATACCAATATTCTGAATTATTAGTATAATAGATGATAGAAAGATTGAGAAGGGGGAATATTTTTGAAAGCGCTTAAATCAATAGTGATCTGGGGTCTGGTTTCAGCTCTGGGTGCTGCAGGCTTTGGGATGCTTGCCTTGAATCAAGGGGAGACAATCAATGCGATATGGCTGCTGGTGGCGGCTGTCTCCACATACGCTGTAGCCTATCGTTTCTACAGCAGATACATAGCAAGAAAGGTGTTTGATCTGGATGACAGCAGGAAGACACCGGCTGAAATTCACAACGATGGCAAGGATTATGTGCCGACAAATAAATGGGTGCTGTTTGGCCACCACTTTGCAGCAATTGCAGGTGCGGGGCCGCTGGTCGGACCGATCCTTGCCGCCCAGATGGGCTATCTGCCGGGAACGATCTGGATCATTGCCGGGGTAGTGCTGGCAGGTGCTGTCCAGGATTTTGTCATTCTTTTTGGCAGCATGCGCCGAAAAGGGAAATCGCTGGGTGAGATGATAAAAGAAGAGATAGGACCGGTAACAGGATTTATCTCCATGGTGGGTATCCTTGGAATCATGATTATCCTGCTTGCGGTCCTGGCGCTTGTTGTGGTCAAGGCGCTGATCGGCAGTCCGTGGGGAATGTTCACGATAGCCGCAACCATTCCGATAGCGATTTTCATGGGAATCTATATGCGCTATATCCGTCCGGGAAGAGTAGGGGAAGGCTCGATTATCGGAATTGTTCTCCTGATTCTGTCCTTATACGGGGGGCAGTATGTGGCGGAGCATGAAACACTCAGTGCCATGTTTTCTTTCAAGGGAGAGACGATTGCACTCATGATGATCGCCTATGGCTTCATCGCTTCCGTCCTGCCGGTATGGATGCTGCTTGCACCACGGGATTATTTAAGTACTTTCCTGAAAATCGGGACGATAGCGGGCCTTGCCGTCGGCATATTAATTGCCGCTCCTGAGCTTCAGATGCCTGCGGTTACGAAGTTTGTGGACGGAACAGGTCCGGTTTTTGCAGGGAATCTCTTCCCATTTTTATTCATTACGATCGCGTGCGGTGCTGTTTCGGGATTCCATGCTCTAGTGGCCTCAGGGACAACGCCAAAAATGATGGAACGGGAATCACATGCCCGGCCGATCGGCTACGGGGCCATGCTTACAGAATCATTCGTTGCCGTAATGGCCATGATTGCAGCCTGTGTTTTGACTCCAGGCATCTATTTTGCCATCAATAGCCCGGCTGCTGCAATCGGCGTGGATGCTGCCAGTGCGGCCAAGACAGTCACTGAATGGGGCTTTACCATTACGCAGGGCGACCTGACTACACTGGCTGATGATGTTGGGGAAGAAAGCATCATTTCAAGGACAGGCGGTGCACCGACGCTTGCCATCGGCATGGCCTATTTGTTTTCCAATGTCATCGGCGGCAAAGCGCTCATGGCATTCTGGTATCACTTCGCTATTTTATTCGAAGCTTTATTCATTCTGACAACCATCGATGCAGGGACGAGGGTGGGCAGATTCATGATCCAGGACCTGCTCGGACATGTGTATAAGCCGCTCGCAAAAACTGAATCCCTTTTTGCCAATATTCTCGCGACGACGATCTGTGTGGCGGGCTGGGGCTATTTCCTCTATCAGGGAGTCATCGATCCGCTTGGAGGCATCAATACCCTGTGGCCGCTGTTTGGGATAGCGAATCAGATGCTGGCGGGAATCGCCCTCCTTCTCGGCACGACCATCCTTTTCAAGATGGGGAAAAAGGCATATGTCTGGATTACACTGATCCCGACCACCTGGCTCCTGATCGTCACGATGACGGCCGGCTGGCAAAAGCTTTTCCACAGTGATCCGAAAATAGGGTTCCTTTCACATGCAAAGGTGTTCAAGGCGGATCTGGATGCCGGTTCGGTCAGGGCACCGGCTGCCACTGAGGAGCAGATGAGGCAGGTTCTGATGAATGATTATGTGGATGCGGCATTATGTGCGGTCTTCATGATTGTTGTTATAGCGGTTCTCATCTCTGCCATCAGGATATGGGTGAACGTCCTTACCGGCAAGACTGTCACGCTGCATGAAGAACCATATGTTTTAAGAAATGATGAGGGGGATAAGAAGCAGTATGCTGGATAAATTATATTCTGCCTTAAAGCATAGAAAACAGTTCATCAGCCTGCTTGTAGGAGTCCCGAGTTATGAGAAATACGTGGAGCATATGAAGGAGCATCATCCGGCTGAGGAAATTCAGACCAGGAAAGAATTTTTCTGTGAAGCCCAGGAGGCCAGGTATAATGCCAAGGGCGGCAGAGTATCGAGATGCTGCTAGGCATCCTCGGAATAAAAACTAAGATGAGTTTTCTGTCGCAGGTGCGTGCACGAAAAAAGAACTGGACAGGAGCAGGAACAAACACAATAAGCGGTGGAGTGGAGCAAGGCACAGCAGGATTGCCATGATGTTCACACCTGGCTGCAGGAAGCCTCCTGGCCAGATCAATACCTTTTCCACAGAAAAAAGCTGTCCGGAGCATTGCGCTCGAAAGGACAGCTTTTCATTTGCATTAATGCGGGAAAAACAAGAGCTGGATGACGAAAAGAACGGCAAAAATATAAACCAGCGGATGGACGCTCTTCCATTTCCCTTTGGCTATCTTCATCAATGGATAAGATATAAAACCAAAGGCAATACCGGTCGCGATGCTTGAAGTGAGCGGCATGGTCAGGATGACGATGAATGCCGGGAAAGCTTCATCAAAATCGTCCCAGGTGATATACCGTACATTGCTCAGCATGAGTGCGCCCACAATGACAAGGGCGGGGGCGGTGATGGCTGAAATTCCGGACACGGCACTGACTAACGGGCCAAAGAAAGCAGCCACCCCAAAAAGAAGGGCTACGAATATGGTCGTCAAGCCGGTGCGCCCGCCAGCAGCGACGCCTGATGCCGATTCAATGTAAGCAGAAGTCGGGGTGGTCCCGAACATGGAGCCGCCAAGTGTTCCGACTGCATCCGCTATTAGGGTCCGCCCTGCGCGCGGAAGTTTATCCCCCTTCATCAGGCCGGCCTGCTTGCTCACTCCAAGCACGGTGCCGGTGGTGTCAAACATTGTCACAAGGATGATGGAAAAAATGGCAGGATATAAACTATGTTCGATCACATCCGAAATGGCGCTGGCCGGATTATAGGCAATCAGGCCGTCAGGAAGAGATGGTACAGAAACGATGCCCTTATTGAATTCGAGCTGTCCGGTAAGACTTGCAATAATGCCTGTCAGGACAATGCCGATAAAAAGGGCGCCAGGTACATTCATGGTCATAAGAACCAGCGTTACCGCAAGCCCTAACAGGGCAAGTACAACCCCAGGCGAGTGAAGGTCGCCAAGCCCCACGAGATTGGTTGGATGAGCTTTAATGATCCCGGTAAGGCGCAGGCCGATGAAAGCAATGAACAAGCCGATACCTGAGGTGATCGCATGCTTAAGGTTCTCAGGTATCACTTCAATCAGGAGTGAACGCAGCCTGGTAAATGAAAGCAGCAGGAACAGAATTCCTGTCACGAATAAAGCTGAAAACGCTTCGTGGTATCCAATGCCGCTGTCAGCCTGGATCACAGTATAAGCAAAATAGACATTAGTTCCCATTGCGGGTGCTACGGCAATAGGGTAATTTGCTGCCAGTGCCATGAACAGGGTGCCGATGATCGTTGCAATGACGGTGGCTGTGAAGCCTTGTTCAAAAGGCACGCCCACGTCAGACAGGATGAGCGGATTTACGACGATAATGTAAGCCATGGTAAAGAAGGTAGTCAGGCCCGCGACAAACTCTGTTTTAACAGAGGTCTGATGTTTTTTTAAGTCAAACATGATGAACTCTCCTATTTATAAGGTTAGGATAAAAAATCTCCTTACATAGACTACCATTTGACAAGAGCCAATTCAAAGCATATCATCCTGAACGCTGTCAGGGAGCGTTTTCAAATTGAATTTCCAAAATTATATGAATTAACAAAACCTTTTATAATTGGTATCCTTAAAGAAGGGTTGGTATATTGAAATAAAATATTGATATAACAAAAGGGGGATTTTATGGATTACGGAGTCATTATTTCTATTGTTATTTACATGGCGGGGATGCTGCTGATCGGCTATTACGCGTACAGGCGAACTGCCAATCTGACAGATTATATGCTGGGCGGCCGCGATTTGGGGCCGGCAGTTACAGCCCTGAGTGCCGGAGCGTCGGACATGAGCGGCTGGCTCTTGATGGGACTGCCGGGAGCGATGTATGTAAGCGGTATCAGCAGCGGCTGGATCGTTGTCGGGCTGACCGCGGGTGCCTACCTGAACTGGCTCTTTGTGGCCCCAAGGCTCCGGACTTATACGGAGGTGGCAAATGATTCTATAACCATCCCGGACTTTTTGGAAAACCGCTTCAAGGACGGTGCCCGAATTCTTCGTGTCGTCTCGGCACTCGTTATTTTAGTCTTTTTTACCTTTTATTCATCTTCCGGAATGGTTGCAGGAGGAGAATTATTCAAGACCGCATTTAATATGGATTATAATATCGGCCTGTGGCTGACAGCAGCTGTTGTTGTATGCTACACATTATTTGGCGGCTTTCTGGCTGTCAGCTGGACTGACTTTGTCCAGGGGACGATTATGTTCATTGCCTTGATCATTGTACCGGTTGTTGTCCTCGTCAACCTTGGAGGCTTCGGTACAACGTTTTCAGAAATAGAAAGCATTGACCCGACCCTTCTTTCCGTATTTAAAGGAGCGACTCCAATCGGCATCATTTCACTTCTTGCCTGGGGACTTGGCTACTTTGGCCAGCCTCATATCATTGTCCGATTCATGGCTATCTCTTCTATCAAGGAAATGAAGAGAGCTAGAAGGATCGGAATGGGCTGGATGATCTTTTCCATTGTGGGCGCCATGTTCACCGGCCTGCTCGGGATTGCCTATTTCTCGATCAATAATGAAACGCTTAGAAATTCAGAAACGGTGTTCATCGTGCTTTCCGAGCAGCTGTTTCCGTCTCTTCTTACAGGTTTCTTCCTGGCAGCCATCCTGGCAGCCATCATGAGCACTATTTCATCACAGCTGCTTGTTACCTCGAGCGCGCTGACCGAAGACTTTTATAAGTCATTCCTCAGGAGAAAAGCGACAGACCGGGAACTGGTGCTGGTCGGCAGGCTTTCGGTGCTGGGCATTGCCCTGATCGCCATCCTCCTTGCGATTAATCCGAGCGACACGCTCCTTGATCTGGTCGGGTATGCCTGGGCAGGATTTGGCGCAGCTTTTGGACCGGTGATACTCCTCAGCCTGTATTGGAAGAGGATGACGAAATGGGGGGCGCTAGCCGGCATGCTCACCGGAACGGCTACTGTCATCATTTGGGAACTCATTGAATCACTGGAAAAAGTGTATGAACTGATACCTGGATTCATTGCATGCGGTGTGGCAATTATCCTTGTCAGCTTATTAACTTCCAAGCCGGAAAAAGCAATCGAGTCTGAATTTGACGAAGCGGTCAAAAGGCTGAAGTATTAATATCGAAAACCCTGTCATGGCTGCATGACAGGGTTTTTTGTGGAAAAGAGCGTATCTGCGGGTAGAAAATCCATAGTTGTTTTTATAGAGAATAATATCCCTTGATTTTCCTAATCAGGGAGGCCAATTCTTTTTCTTTGTTTAAGTTTGACAGCATACCTGTAATGACAGGCATCCTTGGCGTTTTCTGCTGTATTTCAGACTCAATGACGTCCAGGGAGATGAGGATATCCTCGGATTCTTTAAAATCCTCGCGGGCAGAACGGATGGCCCCGATTAAATCCTCCCGCCCAATCTGTGCAGCCGGAAAGTGGAATTTGGATAGCTCCTGGAGGACATCCGGTTTGAATAGCGGTGCCTCGTCTGCTCCCATCAGGCCCTCTGCCAGATCATCTGTCCTCCTGAGTATATACCGCGCCAGTTCATGCAGATCCAGCTTCAAGCCCATGAAAAGCAGAAGCTCGAAATAAGAATGAATCATTCCCTGAATCAGCAGGGTAAGATCCCATGCATATCTGTCTATCCTGCTTCCATACACCGCACAGACCGAGGACCTTATATTTTCAGCAGCCCCGGCCCTCATTTTTTTAATGGTAGAACCAATGGATTCGTTGAAGGGAATCGCATGCTCCCTCGTCTGCATGATGATGAAGTCCTTCTGCTCCAGGAATGCTTCAAACTGGCAGACAAGATGCTCAACAAATAATTCCCTTGCCGGGAGATCCAGCCTCTTCAAGTTATCTATCTTGATCTTTATTTTTTCATAATTATATTTGAAGATTTCGAGGAGCAGTCCTTCCTTCGACTTAAAATGAAGGTAGAAGGCGCCTTTTGAAATTCCTGCTGTGTTTGCGATTTCTTGTATAGAAGTGGAGTCAAAGCCTTTTGCTGCAAAGAGCCTGATGGCGGAATCCATGATTATTCTTTCTTTTTCCTTCAACTTCTTCACCGTCCAGATTTGATGTGGGAAAAGATTATTAACGTTTTGTGAATAAGCCCCGGGTCTTATTGACTATTAATGACCGGTCAGTTATATTATTGGATATTATGACCGATTGGTCAACAGCTTATTCAAATTTAAAAATGGAGGATGAAATGAACAGTATTATTAATTTTACACTTAAGAATAAAATGGCTGTATGGCTGATGACAATCATTGTGGTCGCAGCCGGCCTGTATTCAGGACTCAACATGAAGCTTGAGACCATACCAAATATCAGCACACCGGTCCTGAGCATTACTACTGTGTATCCGGGTGCCACGCCGCAGGAAGTCGGGGATAAAGTTTCAAAGCCGATAGAGCAGGCGGTCCAGAGCATGAGCGGTGTCAAGGTGGTCAGTTCGACTTCCTTTGAAAATGCATCATCTGTCCAAATTGAATATACGTATAAAACCAATATGGATGATGCCAAAAAGGAAGTGGATGAAGCCTTATCCGGACTTGCTTTTCCTGAAGGAACACAGGATCCCAAGGTTTCTAAGCTCAGCTTCAATGCTTTTCCCATCCTGACGCTCAGTACAGCAAGTGAAGGCCAATCCCTTGCTGTTCTTACCAAAACAGTAGAGGATGAAATCGCGCCGGCACTTGAAGGAATCGACGGCGTCTCTTCCGTGCAGATCTCAGGCCAGCAGGTGGACGAGGTAAGCCTGCAGTTTGATGAAGATAAAATGCAGGAGCTTGGACTTGATGAGGAAACAGTCAAAAACATAGTAAAGGGATCGGACGTAAACATTCCTTTAGGTTTATATACGTTTAAGAATACACAAAAATCTGTCAAGGTGGATGGCAATATTACCACTCTTGAAGACTTGAAGAACATCGAGATTCCAGTAACCGGCGGCGGGGCAGGTTCTGCTGCCGGCCAGCAGGGAACAGGGCAGCAGCCGGAGAGCCAGAATCCGGGTGCCGGCACAGGACAGGTGACCGGAGGGTCAGCATCTCCGAAAATGCAGCCCCCAGCAGGTGCATCGCCCCAAATACCGACAGTTAAGCTTTCAGAGATAGCTAAAATTGAAGAAACTGGCAAGGCCGAGTCCATTTCCCGCACAAACGGAAAGGAAGCCATTGGGATTTCCATCGTCAAATCGGCTGACGCCAACACAGTGGATGTCGCAAATGACGTCAAAGATAAAATGAAGGATTTTGAGAAGGATATAAAAGGACTGGACACTGTGTATACATTTGACCAGGCAGAGCCGATCGAGGAATCCGTTTCCACGATGCTGAATAAAGCGTTATTCGGTGCAGTCTTTGCCATGATCATCATTATGCTGTTCTTAAGGGATTTTAAATCGACCCTGATATCGGTCATTTCGATTCCGCTGTCCCTATTGATTGCCATACTCCTCTTGAAACAGATGGATATCACCCTGAACATGATGACGCTTGGTGCCATGACAGTCGCCATCGGACGGGTAGTGGATGATTCCATTGTTGTTATAGAAAATATTTACCGAAGAATGACGCTTGAAGGAGAGCAGCTAAGAGGCGGAGACCTAATAAGGGAAGCCACCAAAGAAATGTTCAAGCCAATTCTCTCATCCACCATCGTGACCATTGCGGTATTCCTGCCGCTCGGCCTCGTAACAGGGATGATTGGAGAACTATTCCTTCCGTTTGCGTTAACGATCGTGTTTGCCCTTTCTGCATCCCTGCTAGTCGCGATCACCGTTGTTCCGATGCTCGCGCACACCCTGTTCAAGAATGGTGTCAAAGCAAAGCATGAGAATGGACCAGGCAGGCTTGCAAGCTTCTATAAGCGCCTGCTCAGCTGGACGCTGAACCATAAAATCATCACTTCAATAATCGCCATCCTGATGCTTGCTGGAAGTCTGTTCCTGATTCCGGTCATCGGTGTGAGCTTCCTTTCATCTGAGGAAGAAAAGATGATGATTGCAACCTATAAACCAGACCCTGGTGTCACAAAGGAACAGGCTGGGGATGTGGCTGAACGTGCTGAAAAACTGTTACTGGACCGGAAAGGTGTCAAGACCACACAGCTTTCCCTTGGAAGCGAAAACCCGATGAACCCGGGTGACAGCAACAGCGCCATTTTCTATGTGCTGTATGAAGATGACACACCTGACTTTGAAAAGGAAAAAGAAAAAGTCATTAAAGAGCTGCAGAAGTCTACAAAAAATGGCGAGTGGCTCTCGCAAAACTTCAGCTCAAGCGGTGCAAGCAATGAAGTCAGCATGTATGTTTACGGAAACAGCGTTAAAGAAATCGAGCCGGTCATCAAGGATATCCAGGATATCATGAAGAAGGATGACAACTTCAAAAACGTGGACTCAAGCCTTTCAGAGACCTATGAAGAATATACCTTCACAGCCGACCAGAAAAAATTGAGCTCCCTCGGCCTGACTGCCAGCCAGATCGGCATGGAGCTGAGCCCTGAAAGAGAGCGGCCGGTCCTGACTCAAATCGTAAAAGACGGAGAAGAGCTAAATGTCTATATTCAGGCCGAAAAGGAATCATTTAAAGACATTTCCGACCTGACAAATAAAACGATCACTTCACCGCTTGGCATAGAAGTGCCAATCAAGGATGTGGTGAAGGTTAAAGAAGGAGAGACTGCCAATACAGTAAGCAGGCGCGACGGCAAAATATTTGTCGAAGTAAGCGGTGAACTGAAGACAGACAATGCTGCAAAGGCTTCTTCCGACCTTCAAAAGAAGGTAGATAAACTGGATCTGCCATCGAGCATAGATGTCGATATGGGCGGAGTTTCAGAGGATATCAATGAATCCTTCAAGCAGCTTGGGCTTGCGATGCTTGCAGCCATCGCGATTGTCTATCTTGTAATGGTTATTACATTTGGCGGCGGGCTGGCTCCTTTTGCCATCCTGTTCTCCCTGCCATTCACCATCATCGGCGGACTTCTCGGCCTGTTGATTGCTGGTGAAACCCTGAGCGTGTCTGCCATGATCGGAGCCTTAATGCTGATCGGCATCGTTGTAACCAATGCCATCGTCTTGATTGACCGGGTCATTCATAATGAAAAAGACGGAATGAACACAAGGGAAGCACTGCTTGAAGCGGGCACCATCCGTCTCCGTCCCATCCTGATGACAGCCATTGCCACAATCGGCGCCCTTATTCCGCTTGCCATCGGAGCAGAAGGCAGCGGGATCATCTCGAAAGGTCTCGGTGTTACCGTCATCGGCGGACTCACAAGCTCTACCCTGCTGACCCTGGTCATCGTACCAATCGTATATGAAGCCCTAAGCAGGATTAAAAACAGAAAGCGGCGCAAAGCTGCATAAGAGTTGAAAGAAACCCCGCACTTTTTAGATAGGTGCGGGGTTTCATTTGAATTCTTTTCATCAATTTCTGGATTGGTTATATGGACTTTTAATTGGCTTCAGGTAATGGCGGGGTGCGAATATTTTTATGACCGATTCTCCTGGCAGCGGAGCTTATTTAGGTCATAAAGATTCTTTTAAGACCACTTATCCAGGATCAGAAGTTCATTTAAGTCATAAGGATTTTTTTTAAGACCACTTTTACAGGATTCAGAGCTCATTTAGTTCCTAAAGATCCTTCCATGACCGCTCCGCCAGCCCCCCACCCGTAAGGATCCATGATGCCCAGACCCCCGTAAAGCCTGCAGCAGAAATATCGCTAACCATACCAGGAACGCTGACCACTCGTGCCTAAGAAATGGCCCATGATGATTATAGCTAGAGCAAAGTGTGGGGATATTAATTCTAATGAGGAAGTTTGGCAGATAAGCTGCCGTTCAGGGGGGCTCTCAAATAACAGAAAGAATGGGCGGCTGCTCTTCAAAGTAAAGCCGCTTTTGGGGATTTCCTTTTATTATAACGGGAACCTTATGATACTATATGTCTATAAACACATCTGAAGGAGATTTCGATGACACAAAACGAGAATTTTTTTACTGAACTTAAGCCGGCGCTCCAGGAAAATTGGCAGTCTGCAGGCTTTAAGGAGCCGACAACCATCCAGGAAAAGGCCATACCAGCCATCCTTGCAGGGAAGGATGTTATTGCAGGATCGCCGACAGGAACAGGGAAGACCCTGGCCTATCTGCTGCCGGCCCTGCAGGCCATTAATGAGGAAAACGGGGCTATACAGGCTTTGATCCTGGCGTCATCTCATGAGCTGGTTATGCAGATTAATGAAGAGATACAGAAATGGTCGAAAGGCAGCAAGATTTCAGGAGCTTCGTTCATTGGCGGCGCCAATATGAAAAGGCAGCTGGAAAAGCTGAAGAAGCGTCCGCAGATTGTGGCCGGGACGCCAGGCCGTATAAATGAACTGATTAAGATGAAAAAGATGAAAATGCATGAAGTTAAACTGATTGTGCTTGATGAAGGCGATCAGCTCCTGGTACCGGAACACATCAGGACAATACAGGACATTGTAAAAAGTACCCTGAAGGATCGTCAGGTTGTCCTGTTCTCTGCGACTCTGCCAAGCCAGACGGAAGAGATGGCCAGGGCATTGATGACAGAGCCTGAGCTGATTGAAGTGAAGCGGGAAGAAAATATCCCCTCGAAGGTGGAGCATTCGTATTTCACCGCAGATCCGAGGGATAAAATTAAAGTCCTTGAGAGAATCAGCCGGATTGAAGGCTTGAAGGGGCTCGCATTTGTGAAGGACATCGGAAATCTGAGTGTCTTATCGGAAAAGCTCAGCTATGACCGCATTCCGCATGCCGTCCTGCATGGAGATTCCAATAAGAGGGACAGGGAGGCAGCCATTAAGGGACTGCGCACTGGGGATTATAACCTGCTCCTTGCTACCGAAGTTGCAGCGAGAGGGCTCGACGTAAAAGGGCTCACCCATGTCATTCATTATGATCTTCCGAAAACGAAGGAGCAGTATATCCACCGTTCAGGGAGGACGGGAAGATCGGGAGCGGAGGGTACAGTATACTCCATCATTTCGTCAGCTGAAGAACGTGACTTGAAGAGGCTTGCCCGCGACCTTGAGCTTGAAATGACACTGAAAACCTTTTATAAGGGCCAGGTGGTTGATGGAAAGCCTCCGAAAACAAGTTCCAAAAGATGATTGTGTACCAGGGAGCCTCTAACAAGAGGTTCCTTTTTTTAGGAGATGTTTTCAAATAATTCCGACTATATTCCACTCAAAAGAAAACGCTTACATTATGTTCCGGTTCATCATACAATGATGATAGTTAGTAAGCTTGGTAATTAGGGGGGACTATATGAAAAAGAGATTCAATAATATGGAGACCGAGGTCATCCATGCAGGCTATGATTCAAGAAACCATTTAGGAAGCCTATCTGTGCCTATTTTCCAGACATCGACCTTCACCTTCGATAGTGCTGAGCAGGGTGAGAACCGGTTTGCAGGCAGGGAGGACGGCTATATTTACAGCAGGCTTGGAAACCCGACAGTCAGGGCCCTTGAGGAGACGATAGCGGTTCTTGAAGGGGCGGAAGAAGGGCTCGCTTTTGGCTCTGGAATGGCTGCTGTATCGGCAGTTTTGCTTGCGGTGACTAAACAGGGCGATCATATTGTGTGTTCGCAGGGGTTATATGGATGTACCTTCGGCCTTCTTGAGATGATGGAAGAAAAATACGGAATCACCCATGATTTTTCCTCCATGGTAACGGAGGAGGCCATTGCAAGCCTGATCCGCCCTGAAACGGTCTGTATCTATGTGGAAACACCCATCAATCCAACCATGAGAATGGTAGATTTGGAGATGGTGGCAAAAGTCGCTAAAAAACATGGCATCCTGGTCATTGTGGATAATACCTTCTGCTCACCGTATCTGCAGCAGCCTTTGAAATGGGGATGCGATGTAGTGATCCATAGTGCCACAAAATATATCTGCGGCCATGGCGATGTTGTAGCAGGACTTGCTGCCGGAAGCAGCGAGTTCATCAGGATGGTCGCCAAAACCACATTGAAGGATATCGGCGGCATCATGTCGCCTTTTGATGCCTGGCTGCTTCTGAGAGGCCTTAAAACATTGCCTGTCCGAATGGACCGTCATACGGAGAACGCGGCTAAAATTAATGAAAAGCTTAAAAGTCATCCGATGATTGAGAAGGTTTATTATCCTGGCGACCCGGCACACGACGATCATTCGGTAATGAAAAAACAGATGAAGGCTGGAGGCGGCCTAATTTCGTTCGAAATCAAGGGTGGAAAGCAGGACGCGCAAGCCTTCCTGAATTCACTGAAGCTGGTTAAAATAGCTGTCAGCCTGGGAGATGCCGAAACGCTGATCCAGCATCCGGCCTCTATGACGCATGCCGTCATCCCTGCAGCTGAAAGAGAAGCAATGGGGATCACCGAGCAGATGCTCCGCCTCTCATTAGGACTTGAATCTTGGGAAGACGTCTGGGAGGATCTGCAGCAGGGACTGAATTCACTTTTATAAAGGCAGAGCCTCCCTGCGTGGATGGTCTTTAATTTATGGAATTTTCCGAAAAATATAGTTGCATTAGTTTATGCTGCCGTAAAAAAGGTATAACAACTATATATGGGAATGCGGTAAATCTCTCCCAATAAAATGGAGGAGGTGCTGGCATGTATGAGGAAAAATCTGAGGAAGGGCTGAAACAGGAATTAGGCACTTATTTTACAGATCCGAAGGAGAATGCGCTTACTCCTGCTGCCACAGAAAAGCCTAGGACCCTCGAAGAAGACAAGTAGGCTTGTGCGGCGGTCTCATTTTATATAGAGACCGCTTTTTTTTCGTTCCGGAAGAAGTGCCTGTTTTATATAATGCTCTAAACAAGAAAGAAGGAAACTCATGGATTCAGCGAATTTTCCACAGCTCAGCCCGCCTCAGTTTATGTACTTTAATGAATTGAAATACTCTGTAGGAAGAGACCCACTGGTAGATGTGGGTGATATACAAGAGGTATCAGAAGGTGTATATCTGATTCCTGTCAAAGTACAGGGCCGCAGAAAGGCAGAAGCACTTGCCGCCATCTTAAATCCTCAAAAAGAACTCGGAAACATCATCGTCAATGTCCAGGTAAAGTACAGGAGCCAGGCAGTTATCCCTCCGGAAGGGATAGATACACCAAGAGAAGTTGAATGGCTGTTCGATACGGCACTCCGGAGCAATCGTTATTATAAATTCACCGAGGCAAGGGAAGTGCTTCCTGGCCTGACCGGTATTTTCCCGGTCTTTACAAAGCGGGTAATTCAGTTCTTCAATGATGATCTTTCCGATTTATAACAAAATTTGTTTTTAGAGATGTGCTGAGAGAGTCCATCAGCGGTTTTGCCATCCATCCTTCCACAGAAGAAAAAAAGCGGTAAATCCCAGCGGCGAATTTTTCAAAGGGGCTGTTAAGGCCTTTTTTTCTGGTTTTAGGCTTCCAATAACTAGTGTTAACATCATTAATCCTGCTGGCATTCCTGCCTGCTCCTTACTCCGCTCCACCGCCTTATTGTGTTTGTTCCTGCTCTTGTAAAGTTCTTTTCCATGCATGGGGTGCGAGTAGAAAACTCATGTTTGTATTATGCTCAAACTTTGCTGCCGGTCATAAAAGCGAGGGTTTTCTCAAATAGCTTTGGCTGAATTTCTGGATAGGTCAGGTAATCTGGAGGACTGTTAAATAGTTTTACTTCTTCAATTTCTGAAGCAGGTAATGGACCCATTTCAACTATGTTCGCAAAATATAGTCTTCCATAAACCTTTTCCAAAGAGTTCTCCAATGAATAATCGCAGATTGGCGACAGAACCATTATTCTGGACCCGGTTTCTTCAAACAATTCTCTTCGTGCAATTTCTTCAATTTTTTCACCGGTTTCCCTGCGGCCGCCGGGAATTTCCCAGGATTGCCGGCTGTGATGTCTGACATACACCCATTGTGCCTTATGAAAAGCACTTATCACTGCAAATTTTAACATTTGTTCATTCACTGATCCCATACTATAAAATTTGATTTTCACTTTATACCTCCTTCCCACTTATAAGATTTTAATCGGGTGAAAGATTTAGGGTTGTACTTTCCGCAGTGTTTTTGGGAGCGATCGGTCAAGTTGTGCTGGCCTTTATGTACTTATTTTAAATTTACTATATTTGAATAATCATTTTCTTGACAGCATAAATATTCACTTATCTTCATATCCTTGTTGCCGTTGATTTTTAGGTTTTTTTAAGAAGATTGACTTACAGGAGCATTGTCCTTTATAATGTGTACTGAAATAATAATTATCTGAAAATAAAAAATCTTTAATTTTTTAAAGAGGTCAGGAGTGAGGAGAATGGATAATCGTCCACAATGGGGAACGAGGGCCGGATTCATCATGGCAGCCATCGGGTCGGCAATTGGCCTGGGAAACATTTGGAGATTTCCTGCAGTAGCATACGATAATGGGGGAGGGGCATTCTTTATTCCATATTTATTTGCCCTTCTGACAGCAGGAATTCCCATTTTAATCATGGAATTTACAATCGGGCACAAATATCGGGGATCTTCACCGCTCGCATTTGCCCGTTTCAGGAAGAATTCTGAATGGCTCGGCTGGTGGCAGGTTGCGATTTCTTTCGTTATTGCTACATATTATGCAGCTATTATCGCCTGGGCCATGTCATTTGCTGTATTTTCATTCAAGCAGAATTGGGGAGACGATCCGGCTGGATTTTTCTTTGGGAAATACCTGAAGCTTGCCGAAACACCTGGTGACATCGGCGGAATTGTACCGGGAGTGCTAATCCCCATCATCCTGGTCTGGATCGTTACTTTGGGGATCCTGCTGAAAGGGATCAAGAAGGGAATCGAGGTTGCCAATAAGGTAATGATTCCGACGCTTGTTGTATTATTCCTGATCATTGTAGTCAGGGCGCTTACACTTGACGGGGCGGCTGCCGGGCTTGATGCCTTCTTCAAGCCGGACTGGGGTGAGATTGCCAATCCGAAAGTCTGGGTGGCAGCCTACGGCCAGATATTCTTCAGCCTATCGGTCGGGTTTGCGATCATGATTACCTATTCAAGCTATCTGCCAAAGAAGACGGATATCTCAAATAATGCGTTCATCACGGGGTTTGCTAACTCCGGATTCGAGCTGCTGGCAGGGATCGGCGTCTTTGCTGCCCTTGGTTTCATGGCACAGCAGCAGGGAGTGCCAGTCGATAAGGTGGTTTCAAGCGGAGTAGGACTGGCATTCACTGTGTTCCCTAAGATTATCAGTGAATTCCCGGCTTTCAACGGCATCCTTGGGTTTGCGTTCTTTGCCTGCCTGACCCTGGCCGGCTTGACTTCATTGATTTCCATTGTAGAGACTTTCGTTGCAGGGGTACAGGATAAATTTAATGTTTCACGTACTAAATCGGTAGCAGTAGGCGGCGGGCTGGCCGCTGTCATTTCAATCTTGTTTGCAACAAAAAGCGGGCTGTATTTCCTTGACGCTGCCGATTACTTTATTAACCAGTTTGGGATCGTTATCGCGGGACTTGTAGAAATCATTTTGGTTGCCTGGGTCGCCAGAGAACTGAAAAACCTTCAGGCCCATGCTAACAGCATGTCCGATATCATTATCGGTGCCTGGTGGAAGGTCTGCCTGGGAGTAATTACGCCACTGGTTCTCGGCTATATGACCATCCAAAACTTTATCAGCAACTTCAAGAATAATTATGAGGATTATCCTACAAGCTTCATCATTTACTCAGGCTGGGCAGTGGCTGTAGCCGCCCTTGCCGCCGGTTTTGTATTCATGGCGCTGAAGTGGAAGAAAAACACTAAGCATGTGGAAGAAGATGAGGAGGTCTCAGTCTAATGTCAACAAGTGCAATTGTAATGATGATTATAGGTATGGTTTTGATTTGGGGAGGCCTTGTCGCTAGTATAGCCAATGTTGTGAGGAAGTCTAAAAAAGCATGATGTAATAAAGCTGCAATAGCCTATGGCCAGGGATTCTTCCTGGCGTTAGGCTATTGTTTTGTTTTAAGCCAGCAGCTGCAGGATGATATTCACTGCTTCTTTAAGCGAGGGCGCACTGGCGTCTGCCTCTGTGGGCTCTTTACCGATAAAAACCGTCTTGCAGCCGGCCTTTATCCCAGCCTGGATATCACGCTCATGATCACCCGCCATCACACTGCCGGCAAGGTCGATATCATAACGATCTGCCAGATCAAGCAGCATGCCCGCTCCCGGTTTCCTGCATTCACAGCCAGCATCCGGCCGGTGGGCACAATAGGAAATATCCGTAATTACCCCGCCTTGTTCAGCAAGTATCTTTTTTAACTGATCATGAATTTTTACCAGCGCTTTTTCCTTCAGATATCCCAGGCCGACCCCGCCCTGGTTGGTCACGATGAAGACCTTGTACCCTTCGCTGCTGAAACGGGCAATCGCTTCTGCCGCCCCTTCCAGCAGAAAAAGCTGGCTGGGATTATTCACAAACTTTACGCGCTTTGTCAGTACTTCATTTATAACGCCGTCACGATCTAAAAATACGGCTTTCTCCACATAAAACCCCTCCTTCAAGAAAAAGTATTCCCTACAGGGAAGGGGACAAACAGGAGTTAAAAAACTAAACCCGCAGGAAGGAGCTTGAATATGGTTTCTGCCTTTATCTCGCCAAAAGAAATAATCAGCGGTGAAGGATCTCTGGCACAGCTGGGTTCAATTGCCCAAAAGCATGGTGCTGAACATGCTGTTATTTTTGCCGATCCGGTTCTTTTAAAGCTTGGAGTGATTGCGAGGGCTGTGGAAGCTTTGGAGTCATATAACATCAGGTATACGATATTTCCTCATATACAGGCAGAGCCGGGACTTCAGGACGGAAATAGAGCGATTGAGGCTGTCCGGAGTTCTGGAGCAGACCTGGTGGTCGGGATTGGCGGCGGCAGCTGCCTTGATCTGGCAAAGGCCGCAGCTGTACTGGCCGCAAATGTTGGGTTTGCCGGGGACTATCTGAACTTATCGGACACAAAGAAGCTGGAGAGCCCCGGGCTTCCGAAGATACTGGTACCGACTACGGCGGGTACGGGTTCAGAAGTGACTGATATCGCCGTGTTTTCACTCCAGGATACAAAAGATGTTATAAGCCACCCGTATCTTCTTGCAGATACAGCACTCATTGATTCCGAGCTGACCTGCACGCTGCCCCCTAAGATGACAGCCGCAAGCGGGATGGATGCCCTGACTCATGCAATTGAAGCCTATCTTTCCATACAGGGGGACGATCTTACTGATGCACTTGCGCTTGAGGCAGTGAGAAAAATACACGGAAATATCAGGACGGCGGTATGGCAGGGAGGGAATAAACAGGCGAGAAGAGAGATGGCGCTTGGAAGCATGATGGCGGGCCTCAGTTTTTTCAACGCTGGAGTGGCAGGGGTGCATGCCCTTGCCTATCCTCTCGGGGGGCTCTTCAAGATTCCACATGGTGAATCCAATGCCGTTTTGCTGCCTTATGTGATGGAATACATCTGGCCTTCCTCTTTAAAGAAAATGGCCCGGCTGGCAGCAGAGCTTGGCATTGAAAGGGGAAACCGCAGCGACCGGGAGCTTGCCTTATTGGCTGTGAGAGAGCTTAAATCCCTGGTGGAGGATACAGGGCTTCCCTCCTCCCTCTCCCATTACGGCATAAATGACGGGGATATTGAACGTTTGGCTCATAATGGAATGAAACAGACCCGCCTGCTGTCGCGGAGTCCAAAACCCTTTACGATTGAAGCGGCAGCTGGGATATATCGCTCTGCTTTAAGGGGAAGTCTAAATATGGAAAAAAATCGGCTGGGAGGTTGAGCAGGATGTTTCATACGGTCATAGAGCCCAGAGTTTCAGAAACGGACGGAGTGGGGCATATCAATAATACAACCATCCTGCCTGATGCAGGGTTTAGGAATTGGAAAATGATCATTGTCAACATGAATATTGACTTTAAAGATCAATTATTTTTCGGGCAGCCTGTGGACGTGTACACATGGGTCAAGAAGATTGGGACTTCAAGCCTGATCCTGTATGAAGAAATCCATCAGGGCGGCAGAATCTGTGTCACGGCAGAGGCGGCTTATGTGAATTATGATAATAAAAATAAAAAGGCGAAGCGGATTCCTGAGAATATAAGGACAGAGCTTGCGGTTCACATCCACTCCCGGGAAACACGGTCATAAAGAACAGGGAACGGGGCTTTGGCGGCCGTTCCCTGAACGTCACTATGGCTTCAGTACAACTTTGATGCACTCATCAGCATGATCATGGAAGACCTTATAAGCCTGGCTTGCTTCATCGATCGGCACACGGTGGGTAATGATTTCCGTTGGATCGAACTCTGCGTTCATGATTTTGTCAAACAGCATCGGCATTAGGTGGATAACAGGCGCCTGTCCCATTTTCATGGATATGTTACGCTCGAAAATATTGCCAAGCGGGAACATATTATACATGGAGCCATATACACCCGTCAGCTGCATGGTCCCAAATTTCCTGACAGCCTTCATGCCGATCTGGATAGGGCTGATGGTGCCGCCCTGAAGCTTCAGTTTCTGCCCGACAGCTTCAAAAGCATTTTTTTTGCCGTCCATCCCGACACAATCAATGACAACATCGGCGCCGCCATGTGTAATTTCGCGAAGGTAGAGGCCGGCATCATCATACTCGTCAAAATTGATGGTTTCCACATGGTTCTTAGTTTTCGCTTGGTTCAGGCGGTATTCAGTCTGATCTACAGCGATGACCCGCTTGGCACCCTTCATCCAGGCGAACTTCTGCGCCATCAGTCCGACTGGACCGCAGCCGAGGACAATGACCGTGTCACCTTTTTTTACTCCGGAATTCTCAACGCTCCAGTAAGCGGTCGGCAATACATCAGACATGAATAATAATGCCTCATCCTCCAGCTCACATGACTCAGGAATGACAAAAGGCATGAAGTTGCCATAAGGAACTCGGAGAAGTTCTGCCTGGCCGCCCTGATAATCTCCGTATCTTTCTGTGAAACCGAAGTATCCGCCTGTATCGAGCGCTGGATTCGGGTTTGAATTATCGCACTGGCTTTCCATATCATGCTCACAGAAAAAGCAGTGGCCGCAGGACACGTTGAATGGAAGGACAACTCTGTCTCCCTTTTTCACTTTGGTGACTTCCGGTCCGACCTCTTCCACGATTCCCATTGGCTCATGGCCGACTACATAATCCTTCTGGGTCGGCAGTGCTCCGACATAAATGTGAAGATCCGAGCCGCAGATTGCGGTGGACGTAATTCTTACGATAATGTCATCGTTGTTTTGGATGGTTGGATCCGGTACTTGTTTCACCTGCATATTTTTAGGTCCTTGAAACGTTACTGCCTTCATAAACAACCTCCTTAAAATAATCAGAATACTGGACTTATACCCTTAATCCTTTAATTAAAAGCAATAATTCCATATCTTTTGAATCGTGGATATGAAATTTAGTCAGCACAGTTAGTTTTTCAAACGGAGCGCAGTTTATCCTCCTTAAAAAAGGGGTGATACACTAAAGAAAATAGCTTGAAAAAGGAGTAATAAAATGAAAGACAGCATACTCGCCCGTATTGTGGAGGAGTGGACACTGCCTGCTCTCCCCAGGAAAATAGCAGGTGGATTTCAAAACCAGACCTATAAGTCCGGGACAAATTCCCAAAGTATTTATTTTCGTATTAAAGAGGGAAGTGAGGACACACAGAGGAGGCTCGATAGCGAGATGGAATACATCAGGACTCTTCATGAAAAAGGAGTCCCAGTCTCCCTGCCTGTTCATTCAAGGAAAGAAAGGCCCTTTGAAGTCTTTTCTTATAATGGAAATAACTATATAGCGGCTGCTTTCCAAGGAGTACCCGGCCAGCCGGTCAATGCAGGTGATGCCTGGTCCTGGAATGGGCACCTTTTTAAAAAATGGGGCTCCACGATGGGGAAAATGCATCGGGTTGCTGAAAATCTGGCTCCTGAATCTTTTTTTAGACCTCAGGGGGTGGAAGTAAACCATAAAGTGGAAGCCGCCTTGGGGGTGACAGCCCCGGAACTTAAGGGGAAATATCAGGAATACATGGAGCGTCTCAGGAACATTTCAACCCATAAGGAAAATTTCGGCTTGATTCATAATGATTTTCATCAGGGGAATTTTCATGTGAGCAGAGGGAATATCCATTTATTTGACTTTGATGACTGCGCATTTTATTGGTATGCCAATGATATAGCAGCAAGCTTTTATCATGCCCATTGGCAGAATGATTCCTACGGAAGGGATTCACAAGGATTTCCCGCTTTCTTTTTCGAACATTTTCTTGAAGGATATACGGAGGAAAAAAATCTGCCTCCTGACTTCCAGGAACAGATTCAGCTGTTCCTGAAGGGCAGGGAGTTCTTTCTTTACAGCCTGTTTAAGAAGCATTGGAAACTCTGTGAGATGGAGGATTGGCAGAGAACCAAATTGAAGGAACTGGAATTCAGCTTAAGTAATGATAAGCCAGCCTTTCCATGTGATCTGTTTTAACACAAAAAAGACTGAACCATCGGGTCCAGTCTTTTTTGTCAGTCGGTAACATATTATAATGTCTGTTTACTCTTATCGGTGACTTCTTCCACGGACTGCCTTCATGATGAAGCTTACAATCAGAATCAAGATAATGGCTCCAAGCAATGCAGGAAGAATAGCGAATCCGCCAACTTCAGGGCCCCAGCTTCCAAAAATCAATCCGCCAAGCCATGCGCCGATGAAACCAGCGATGATGTTGCCGATGACGCCTCCAGGTACGTCACGTCCTAAGATTAGTCCTGCCAGCCATCCGATGATACCACCTATAATTAATGACCAAATGAATCCCATAATAGCATTTCTCCTTTGTGAAAAGTTTTTTGTTTTTTGCTTAGCTTATAAGCTTGTTCTTTTTTTGCCCAGGATAGACGTTTTCTAAACATTATTTTTTGCACTTAATTTTCTCTTCATATAATGTCCTGTAAAAAAAAATTCATGTATACTTGGCAAAATCGCTAAATGATTAACTGGACTAAAAAAGTGGTAGTAGTAAACAATACATAAAAAGTAAGCATCACTTGCTTCACGTCCCCCATTAAAAGGAGTATCCATATGGAACAGAAAATCAAGCTTAAGGAACAAAAACTGAACAGGGCAGTCGCTGTTTTTGTGCTTCCATTTTCTTTGAAGTCCAATGGTGCCGTTTCGCTTGTCGATACACTAAAAAAGCAGGGATATGACGAATTCAAGCTGGATGACCTGGGACTTGAGAATAAGTATTACGGTGATTTTAAAGTCTCCCATGAAAACATGGAGGGTTACTATCTTCCATTTACGAATAAAATTTTGTTTCCTTTTTCCTTGGGTCAGGAGGGTTTCCACCGATTTTCAAAGCGGATGAATGCTGATTGTGAATACAGCTCTAAGAACTTCTCTATGCCTTTTACCGTTTTATCAGAGGATGTCACCATCTGCCCCTTCAATGTCGGCTTTATCACTGTCCGGGTTGAGGTGAAGGAAAACACAGACTTTTCCTATGTGACCGAATTTATCAGACAGTTTCGCAGCCTGAGCCCAAAGAAATCCAATCAGTCAAAAATTAAAATTGATTGTGAGGGACATTCCTACTCAAAGGTCAAGGATTTTCTGTTCAAAAATTTAAACTCTAAAGTGAGCGACTACTTTGACAAAAGCAATATGGAAGATTCGTATTTCGAAACCTTCCCTTTCTTTGAAGATGATAAGATGTATGTGCAGTCAATCTTTTCTTTCGCCGATGCCGGGAAGATAGAGAAGGAGGAGGCCTTCAGGGCGGCCAATCTGGACGGACTGTCGCCAGAGGGGAAGCCCACGATCAGCTCATCCAATAAGGTATATATCGACCGGTATATAGACGTGAATGGCTATGACCGATGGGCACCGGATACATATTATATGGTTAAGGAAGATCATTTTTCATGCATCACCATCCATACTGGCGAAGAACTTCGTCCCTGGATAAGCCAAATGCTGGGAGAGTATTATTATGGGATGCTCCTAAATCTGTTTCATAAGATTGTGCTGCTGAAAATTGCAAACAGCTATTCGGCGCTCAAGATTGAAAGGGACCGGGAAAAAGTCGAGGAGCTCATTTATGTAATCAACTCCTTTACGGCCAATTATTATTTTATTGAGCTTGCCACAGAATCACAGGGGAGGGATATCTTCCTGCATCTCAGGGAGGTATTCAAGATCGATGAAATGCATGATGATGGAAAGCAGACTCTGAACAGCCTTTATAAGTACCAGGAAGCTTTTGCAGACAAGAAGAACAGCCTGCTGCTTCTATATTTGACACTGTTTACTGTCATCAGCGGGATTTATGGGATGAACCAGGTAATCGAGGACCTGAAGGGCAGGATCCAATGGGAGAAATTCAGGGATTACTCGTTGTTTGAATACATCGCCCTCTTCGTGACTATAAGCGGTATGGTGGTATCAGTCTACCTCACTGTAACAACCTTCCTCACATGGAGGAAGGATAAAGATAAGATGAAGAGGTGGGTGGAACGGACGAACATTGCAGCCTCGGAACGCAGTAAGTGACCTTGCCATGTACCGGGACTAGCCATAAGCCAGTCCCTATTCAGATAGGAACAGCAAAATAACCCCAAGACCTCATAAGCACGCGGGCAGGCGAATAAAATGAGGAAGGCTGCAGAGGAGGCAGATCACATCCGGGGGTGGCAGCATGTTTTATCACATAAAGGAACTTCAGTACCGTGCAAAACCGGAGCGTCCCGGCCTGGCAATGAAAGTGCATCCGGCCGCTGTGTACATGGATCGAGCATGGCGGCGAAGGAGTGTTCCAGTTCTGTGAGAATCCGGTTCCTTATGAAAGCAAGCCAGTACTTAAGCCTGCTCCCCCGTATATTCATGATACACCTCCTGAGGCGCTTCGAGATGGAGTGGGGAATGCACCGCCGCCTAATATGTTTTAAAGCAAAAAGAGTGATTTTTCGGATCACTCTTTTTTATGTTTCTTATTTTTATGTGGAAAAGGGGCGGGGCTGTATGTATCATATGGCTTCCAGCAGCCCGGTGTGACCAACATTTATCTTGCTGGCATTCCGGCCTGTGCATTCCGCTCCACCGCCTTATTGTGTTTGTTTCTGCTCTTGTCTAGGTTCCTTTCCAAGCATGGGTTGCGGGTAGAAAACTCATGTTTATTTTATGGGGCGTTCCAATGTCAGCAGTTCATCCTCCAGGGAGGCGAATTGCTGCTCGAGCAGTGTTTTTGCATCCTGGATCCCTGCATTATAAAAATGGGGAGCAAGCGACTCCTTGATGAAATCCAATACCCTTTCAGCCGCAAAGTCTGTAATCTCTTCCTCTCTTTCCATAGAGAAAAATGTCTGGATCTCTGATATCATCATTTGATTCTGTTCTTTCGTAAGCTTTATAAACAGCTCAAACACTTCCTTTCAATACTGTTCTAATTCGTTTTCATGCCGTTATTTGGTCTGACAGGGAAACTATACAATGGCTCCAGGGAAAATAACAGGCTGGAATTTCAGAAATATTTATGTACATGACAAAAATATGGATCTTAAAAATTCAGGAGGTCACTTAACATCAGGCATCCAGCTGCCGAAATAATGAGTGCAGGGCTGAGCTGGATTGCTCACTCCTGCTGATAAATCAAAAAATAGTGAATGGAGATAACGGAATGAACAAAACTATTTCAGTAATCGTGTCAGCCGGTCTGCTTCTGGGCCTGTCTTCAAATATGGGGACTGCCGATGCCAAGACAGTTGTGAAAACCTATAAAAACTGCAGTGAACTCAATAAGGTGTATAAGGGCGGCGTCGCCATTTCAGCGAAAACCAAAAATAAAGGCGGCAAGACTAAAAACAAGCCATTTGCACATCAAGCCCTGTATAAAGCGAATAAGAAGAGTGACCGTGACAAAGACGGGATAGCGTGTGAAAAGTAAGGTTTTGTTTAGTATGTAACCAGGGGGAGCAGACAGCGGTGCATGGTCTTTCTTATAATGTAAGGAGATGGCTATGTATCGCTGCAGAATAAATGCCAATATAGATACTGTTTGGATGGAGAGCCGGGGAGCTAGTTCCTTGCTCTTTTTACTTTTAAATGATAATATCACATCAGTAAAACCACACTAATAAGGATGACATTCCTTATGTTACATGACAGCATGAATATGAGTGTCCTTCGGGGTCGGGTGAAAATCCCAGCCGGCGGTGATGAAGCTTTTTGCTTACAAGCCCGCGAGCTCTATGGAGCAGGATCTGGTGTGATTCCAGAGCCGACAGTATAGTCTGGATGGGAGAAGGACATATGGATCTGGTCACACAATCAGTCTATTATTTGGCAGGCAAATAAGCAGGCTTATTCTGTCATACACTAAACATCCATATTCTCCCTAAACCCCTATTTCAGGGGTTTTTATTTTGTAATGGGGGGGGAAATCCTTGTTTACTGGCATCATTGAAGAAATAGGCACTGTCAAAGCAGTACATAAACAGGCAAACAGCAGTGCTCTTGAGATCCTGGCACAAAAGGTGCTGCAGGACGTCCAGCTTGGCGACAGTATTTCGGTTAATGGAGTCTGTCTGACAGTCACCCATTATACCCAGTCAGGGTTTACAGCTGATGTTATGCCCGAAACAGTCAAATCAACCACGCTGCACCTGCTCAAGCCGGGCTCGAAGGTGAACCTGGAGAGGGCCATTATGGCCGGGGGAAGATTTGGCGGCCATTTCGTAAGCGGCCATGTAGATGGTGTAGGAACCATCGCTAATAAAGTGAATAGAGAAAATGCCGTATATTACAGCATCCAGCTTCAGCCGGGTGAAGGGCAATACTGCATCCCAAAAGGCTCGATTGCGATTGATGGGACAAGTCTGACAGTCTTTGAGGTTAGAGGCGACACCATTACGGTATCCCTCATTCCGCTCACGCACGTGAAAACGATTCTTGGCTCGAAGGAAAAGGGAGACGCGGTCAATATAGAAACTGATTTATTTGCAAAATATATTCTCCGTAAAACAGAGTCAGTGAAAAAGACTTCTGCCATAAGCATGGATTTTTTGCAGGAAAATGGATTTAACTAGGGGCGGTGTTAGTTTGTTCAGCAGAATAGAAGAGGCGCTAGAAGATTTAAAAGAAGGAAAAATGGTAATTGTAATTGATGACGAAGACCGGGAAAACGAAGGAGACTTTGTCATCCGTGCAGAGGATGCAACGCCGGAAGCCATAAATTTTATGGCAAAGTATGGCAGGGGATTGATCTGCACGTCCATCACTAAAACTCTCGCCCATAAGCTTGAGCTTCCGGCGATGGTTGCGAACAATACCGACCATCATGGGACAGCATTCACGGTTTCTGTGGACCATGCCGATACCACAACAGGAATCAGTGCCTTTGAAAGATCGCTTACGATCTTGAAAATGCTTGAGGAGGATGCAAAGGGGTCTGATTTCAAGCGTCCAGGCCATGTCTTCCCGCTTATCGCAAAGGACGGCGGAGTCCTTGAAAGGCCGGGGCATACCGAGGCTTCTGTGGATCTTGCGTCTTTAAGCGGAGGAAAACCGGCCGGGGTGATCTGTGAGATCATGAATGAAGACGGCACGATGGCAAGAGTCCCGGAGCTTCTGAAGCTTGCCAGGGAACATCAGCTTAAGATTATAACCATTGCGGAGCTGGTTGAATACCGCCGGAAATTAGTCATTTAAATAGTATATATACAATTGGAGGAATGGAAAATGGGAAGAACGTTTGAAGGAAATGTAATCGGCACAGGCTTAAGAGTGGCAGTCGTTGTCGGCAGGTTCAACGAATTTATCACAGGAAAGCTGTTAACCGGTGCACTGGACGGCCTCAGAAGGCATGGCGTGGATGAGGACAATGTGGATGTAGCCTGGGTTCCCGGCGCATTCGAAATCCCCCAGGTGGCAAAGCGCCTTGCCGTCAAAGGCGGATACGATGCGGTCATCACACTTGGGACCGTCATCCGCGGAGCAACCACCCACTATGATTACGTCTGCAATGAGGTGGCTAAAGGCGTCTCATCCGTTTCCCTCGAAACAGGTGTCCCGATCATCTTTGGCGTCTTGACGACAGAAAACATTGAACAAGCCATCGAAAGAGCAGGCACAAAAGCGGGGAACAAAGGCTACGAAGCGGCCGTAACTGCCATCGAAATGGCCAACCTGAATGCCTCTATCGGGTAAAGCGGGAGAGGGGGACAGTCCCCATTTCCCGATTATTTCCCGGATCATTGGATTTGTCTTATAAGTTACAAAAAAAGCCCGAGGAGAAACATAGCGTTTTTTCCCGGGCTTTTCTCGTCTTACGATTTAAACGGGCGGCCGCTGCTGCTTACAATTTGCTGCCGGTTAGAAGGGAGACTAGCTGCCAGTTTCACAGAACGCCATCGGCGAGTAAAGTCCCTGTTTTGGCGAGTAAATGTCGATTTCGGCGAGTAAATTGGCAAATCGGCGAGTAAATGGGAATTACGGCGAGTAAAAGTCCCACTTTGGCGAGTAACGGTCATATAACGTGGTGTGCATGCTTCTATTCACACTCAGATTTTATACTTTTGATAAAATAATATGATTATGAAGTGAAAATCATCAGAACATGAGCAGGGAAGCAGAGGGATCAGGTGAAATGACACCCTTTTTTTCGCTTATGCCATCCTGCTGCCTGTTTTGAAAATTCGTCACAGACTCGAGGGCTCGACAGCCTCCAGAGTTCTCACGCCTTGCGCTGGCATGTTGAAAAAATTCTTTGAAAACAACTATTTTTCACTGAACAGGAGGAAAGCTGCACATATGAGCTGGCTGCTGCCAATCAATTGACTGTCCCTCCTTCCGTCCCTATACTTAAAAAGCGATGAAGCTTTAATTTGATTTTAGAATGGGTGATCCAATGGATTTTCAAATACAATTCCTATCCTTCTATGTGGTGCAGGTGGAGGGAAAAGGAGAAAGCGCTGATAAGCGGTATAAGCATTTTCAGACACTGGATGAAGAGGAATACGAGGACAGTCCGCTAAAGGATTTCCTGGACGGGGAATTTGCCAAAATCGTCAAGCGCAAGGCAGAACGCCATCCGAAATCTGAGGAGGTGCCGACCAAGATAGGCTATTTTGTGGTAGAAGAAGGCCACGATTTGACATCAAATCCAAACTATAACTTATTTTCCCGGGTCCGATTTGCTGGAGACAAGGAGGCGTTCCAGGCGGAGAGTGAAAAGTTCGCTGTATCCTATGTGGACACAAGTGCCGTGCGGGGAGGCGTCTTCCTGGTTGCCAGGGCAAAGCTCCGCAAATATTTTGATGAGCCTTTTGTCTTCATTATGAAGTGCGATTTTGAACCTAAGGTGGCTTCCATTTCAGATGAACGGACACTGATCCGTCATGTGGAGATGGCAATCACTACGAAGAATATGAAGTCTATCCAATATCCATATATGCCTGAAGAAGGAATCGTTGAGGATAGTGAACTGAAAATTAATCAGGCTTCACATGCCCGTTATTTTGAGGACTTTTTGAAATATGTAGAGTACGGCGAATCATTGCCGGAGATCGTTAAGTCCCAGGTGCTCCATATTGTCCAGGAACATATTGAGGAAACCTATACCCCTGAGAGCGAAGAGCGGCAGCAGATGGAGGAAGCGATGGAGCTGTGGGCGGGAAGTGAAAAGCGTGAGCTGCAGGAGAGATTCAGCACCGATCAGATTGTCGAGGCCGCAGCAGGCATGGTCGGCCACACACCTGATCTTCCTTTGAAGATGAAGCTCGATCATATATCTGTTCAGGGGCTCCTCTCGGACTTTGGAGAGAGCGTACATCTGGCAAAGGTCAATAATAAGTATGTGCTGGTCATAGAAGGGGACTCCGTCAACTTCGAGAAAGGCTTCTCGCCGGTTGAACTGGCAAAGCCGGATGACATTCATCACATTCTGGAGAAAATCAGCCGGGGATGACGTGGCCGGGAAATAGGGGCTGGCCCCTTGAAAAGGAAGGCTGAACCCTTGCTGCTATGCGTTTGCCGGTTTGGGAAATGGGGGACTGTCCCCATGCTGGAAAAGGTGTTATGCTTAAGTGGAAGGATTCAGGTGCGGCCGTTTTGGCCGGGGGGGATAATTTATACAGAAGGAAGTAGGATGGTATGAATAGAAGCTCAAAGCATTTGGCGCGTTTATCGCTGATTATAATGGGTATTGGTTTTTTGGCGACTCTGCCTTTTCAGGATTCTCTGGTTGGCAGGCTTTTGCAGGGCGGGTTTGAGGCAGGGATTGTCGGAGGGCTTGCTGACTGGTTTGCTGTCACTGCACTGTTCAGGCATCCGCTTGGCCTTCCGATTCCTCATACGGCCCTGCTCCCTAAGAACCGTGACCGGATGACAGGGGCGCTTGTATCAGCGCTTGAAAATAACTGGCTGACCAAGGAAAGCATCCAGGAAAAGATCAAACAGATCGAGATAACCAGGAGGGTACTTGCCTTTGTGCGGGGAGGACTTTACTCGGAACCTGCCAAAAAAGGGATTGAATCCACTCTTACTCATCTTGTAAAAGAAATCAAGATTGATAAATTAACCGGCACAGCCGAAAAGATGCTAAAGCAGTTCGCTGCATCGGCAGACCTTCCGGCACTGATCCAAAAAGCAGTTGGTTTGACGATTGAAAAAAAGTATGACGAGAAACTGCTCGACAAACTCATCTCTAGGATAGATGAATGGCTTCATTCTGATAATCGAAGCGAGGAGCTGGGCGGGACAGCCCTGAGGGCGCTTGATCAGATGGAATTTGACGGTTTCCTGCATTTTGCCGTCAAATCCTTTCAAAGTGTCATGAGCGAGGAAAAGCTGGGAAACATCATCCAGAGCCTTCTCGCCGGAGGGATCGACAGCCTGAAGCAGGAAAATAATCTTAACCGTAAAGCGCTGCTTTTATATATCCGCAGGGAGCTGCAGGGCCTGACCGAAAATGAAAAGCTGCTCGCTGAGTTAGAGGAGTTTAAAATGAAACAGACGGCCGAATGGGAGCTTGGCCCATTCCTCAGCAGCCAGCTTGAAGCAGCAAGACAAAAGCTTCTTGACAGGATTCAGGACAGAACCCTGCTGGATGATTTCCTCCTGCCATATGCAGAGAATACGATTTTGAGCCTTGAGAGTGATAGTGAAAGAGTCCAGAAGATTGAAGACTTTGTCCAGGGTCAGATAGCGAGGGTCATACAGGAAAATCACAAGAAAATCGGGAAACTTGTCCAGGAGAATCTGGATAAACTCGATAATGAAGCCCTGATAGAAATCATGGAAAGCAATATCGGCAAGGATCTGCAGTGGATCCGCGTCAACGGAGCCGTCTGCGGATTTATCATCGGAATAATTATCACAGTGCTTAAGATTTTCATAGGCTGATGCCACAAAAAAGAGAGGCCTTCCATTTTTATGGGAGGCCTCTTTTTTTCCATGGATATTCTTGTAAACATTTTGGCTATTGGACAAGAAGGTTGATTTCCGCTGCAGGCACTCGCGGACCTTAGGGGCGGGCGGTGAGCCTCCTAGGGGTCTCACCTGTCCCGCAGCTCCCGCACAGAAAAGAGGAGAACGGTGACTGCTAAATAAAATAGTATTATATGTGCAATGTTTATGACTTTAAAATAGAAAATAAACTACTATGGCAGGCAGAGACCCGATAAAGAAGACTTGCTGATTGGCGAGCGATTGCTGTGACAGAAGCCTAGTCGCACTTATGCGTTAGCGAAAGAAGACTTGCTGATTGGCGAGCGATTGCTGTGACAGAAGCCTAGCCGCACTTATGCGTTAGCGAAAGACGACTTGCTGATTGGCGAGCGATTGCTGCGACAGAAGCTTAGCCGCACTTATGCGTTAGACCAGCATAAAACGAATCTGGCTGTGGGGAATGCACTTCTCCCCATAGCCAGATAGGCTTATGACTCGAGGGTCGAAAGTCTCGAGCTGGAGCAGGAGTCTCGTGCCTTCCGCTCCAAACAACCTGCTTAACTATGTCATCTCATCACAAAATTCATAAAAAACATCCCTTTGGAAATGAGTCTTTTCATTTATTTAGGCTCACTGACCTTAACCAGCTGCTTGCCGATGTTCTTTCCTTCAAATAAATCGAGGAAAGCCTCGGGAATGCGGTCAAAGCCTTCTTTTACTGTTTCTTCATATTTCAGCCTGCCTTTGACGAGCCAGCCGCCCAGTGCGCTGCCTCCCTCCTTGAAGCGGTCTGAGTAGTTGCCGACGGTAAAGCCCTGCATCAGCACACTCTTTTTGATCAGCAGTGACTGTACGCGCGGTCCCGTATCCGGCTTCTTCAGATTGTAAGAACTGATGGCACCGCAGACAGGTACCCGTGCAAACCGGTTCAGCCGTGTATGGACGGCATCTGAGATATCTCCGCCCACATTGTCAAAATAGACATCCACGCCATCAGGGCATTTTTCCTTCAATTCGGCTTCTATGTCAGAGGCAGTCCGGTAATTGATGGCATCATCAAACCCCAATTCATTGATTAAATAATCGATCTTTTCATCAGATCCAGCAATGCCGACAACCCGGCAGCCCTGTATCTTTGCAATCTGTCCGACAACCGAACCGACGGCTCCTGCCGCCCCGGAGACAACGACCGTCTCGCCTGATTTGGGCTTCCCGATGTCCAGAAGGCCGAAATAGGCAGTGAGTCCTGTCATGCCGAGAATTCCAAGGTGAGCCGAGATCGGTGCACCGTTTTTCTCGATTTTCCGGATTTCCTGCTCTTTGGCAAGGGAATACTCCTGCCAGCCGAGCATGCCGATCACAATATCCCCCTCATTGAACCGGCTGGATTTAGAGCTCTCCACCTGCCCGATGACTCCGCCTGTTATCACTTCATTCAGAGGGAACGGTTCAACATAGGATTCGGCATCCTGCATCCTGCCGCGCATGTATGGATCAACCGATACATAGAGAGTCCTCACAAGCACTTCCCCATAAGTTGGAGAAGGTATTTCTGTATTTGTAAATTCAAATGTACCCTCATCCGGCATTCCCTCAGGACGATTCCTCAATAATATCTGCATGTTGCCATCATTCATAGTCCACACTCCTTTTTTTCTGTGGAAATGGGGCGGAGCTGCATGTATCATAAGGCTTCCTGCAGCTAGGTGTTAACATCATTTATCTTGCTGGCATTCCTGATGTGCCTTACTCCGCTCCACCGCCTTAGTGTTCATGGTTTGTCTAGGTTCCTTTTCCTGCAAGGTTGCGAGTAGAAAACGCATGTTTGTTTTATAAGTCTTTCATCAAGGCTAACAAACTTTTAAAAGCCCCGTCAAAGAAACAGCCGGGAAAATATGTACCAGAGACAGAAAATAGTATAAATTTACCTTAAGGGGGAAAGGGTGGATGAATGTCTTTACAAAAAGAAATTCTGCAAGGATAGGATTGCTGGTCCTTATATTTCTAATATTCTATGGAGTTACTTTTTATTATTCAGCTCAAAAAGCATATGTTCCTAAAAAAGGAGTACTGACGGATGTCAGCCGGCTGATGCCTGTCAAAGTCAAACGTATCGCTGCTGAGACAACGGAAGAAGGAATTAAAGAAACCGTCCGGGAGGCGGCGGAACATGACCTAAAGGTATCAATAGCGGGCAAAATGCACAGTCAGGGCGGGCATACATATTACCGTGATTCTGTTGTTATTGATATGACCGGCTTTAATAAAGTCCTTGAGGTGAATCCTGAAAAACAAACCGTCCGTGTCCAGAGCGGCGCCACCTGGGATGATATCCAGAAGGCCGTCAATCCATATGGTCTCGCAGTCAAGGTGATGCAGTCGCAGAATATCTTCACGATCGGCGGCTCCCTGTCTGTCAATGTCCACGGCCGGGATATAAGGAATGGCTCCTTGATCAGCACCGTCCGCAGTTTCAGGCTGCTAAAGCCGGATGGGAAGATCATTCATGTATCCAGGACAGAAAACAGCGATTATTTCCCGTATGTGATTGGAGGATATGGTCTATTTGGAGTCATCCTGGACGCTGAATTAGAATTGACGCGGAATGAACTATACAGCATGAGGTCGAGCGTCATGAGCTATGATGAGTATCCGCGCTTCTTCAAAGAAAAAGTAAGGGGAGACAAGGCTGTCCGCATGCACCTCGCCCGGATATCGACTGCACCCGATGGATTCTTGAGGAATATGTATGCTACAGATTATATGTTGGCCGATAATCAGGACCGCCTGAAGGATCATGAAATTCTAAAGGATGACAGCGGGACGACGGTTACAAAGCCGATGCTGGGTTTGTCGAGGAAGTCCGGCTGGGGGAAGGATCTTTTGTGGAATCTTCAGCAGAAATACTTTCTGTCAAAGAACGGTGACCTGATATCACGTAATAATGTCATGAGATCAGAGTCAGCTTTTCTCGAATACTATGATGAAAACAGCACAGATATCCTGCAGGAATATTTTGTACCGGTAGATGAATATCCAGCTTATATAGATGACCTTCGCAGTCTGCTTGAAAAAGAGGATCTCAATCTTCTCAATATAACTGTCAGATATGTCGAAAAAGACAATGAAGCTGTTCTGTCTTATTCAAAACAGAATATGTTTGCCCTGGTGCTCCTGATTAACCAGGGGCTGACAAAGGAAGACCGGACCGAGACGGAGCGGACTGTCAGAAAGATGATTGATGTCACACTGGATCATAATGGGAGCTATTATCTTCCTTATTTTAAGTATCCAACAAAAAAACAAATGCAAATAGCCTATCCAAGGACACGGGAATTTTTTGAACAAAAGCGGAAAGTGGACCCAGGTGAGCGGTTCATGAACTATTTTTATGAGGAGTATGGCAAATGAAATGGCTGATCAGCTCTCAAAGCATAGCCCTCATGGCCTCAAGTGTCACCTTTCCTTTTTACCTGCTGTTCATCAAGAATCTAGGATCGAGTTACACTTCATTCGGATTTGCCTATGGACTGTTTATTCTGAGCTCTGCATTTTTCCATCTCCCCATTGGAAGGGTCCTTGACAGGACAGGCAGCAAAAGCCTGCTGATCCTATACTCCTTTGGAATGGCAGTGGTCTACTTATTCATCCCTTTGCTGACAAGCCTCAGTCAGGTTTATATCATACAGATCGTCCTCGGGTTCCTCGGCGGTCTGCAGAAAACGGCTGAGAAAGGGATGGTAGCTGAATTGACAGAAGGAAAGCAGAGAGGCAGGCAGATTGGAGGCTATCATTTCTGGACATCCCTCTTTTCGGCCGCTGCTGTTTTTGCTACTGGCCTGCTTATTGATTTTTTTACAGTTAATGCCCTTTTTTATATAGCTTCCATCTTCTTTCTTGGGAGCGGGCTGATTCTGTTAAAAAGTCCGGCTGTAAACTCAGCATTTGTTAAAAAAATGTAAATGGAATGTTTACGGGAATATGGCCGGGGTATATAAAGAAGGCAGCGCCAAAATACAAAATATGAAGGGACTGGGAAGCGATGTATCGACCAACAGCGACTTCAAATGGAGTATCGGGCAATGCGTGGCAAGGATTATATACCTGGCGTAACAAAGGGACGCTGGTCCTTAATCGATATACTTAATATCGATTCGGCCGCAGGTTTTTAAAACATTGCCATTCCTAATTTTAGGAATGAAAAAGGGTGCAGACAGCTGTCTGCACCCTTTTTCATGGCATAAAAACCGCGGCTGCATAAAATAATATAACAGGTTGAAAGACCAAGGAAATAAAGGTATAATTATCTCATAATTTAGACGATTTAAGGAGGTGAAGAGATGGAACGTTATATTGGGATGCGCGCGCAATTTCTGGATTATACTTATATTTGCCGTGCGATTTTTCATGCAGTTGTTTTTAAAGGGGGAAGTCTGCCCTTTTTTAAAAACTGCATAGCCCGATAAAACGTAAAGATATCTCTTCTCCGCTTATATAGATCATGAGAAAGGGGCTCTTTGGCCCCTTTTTGCTGTTTTTTAAGCCCACGGAAA
Source organism: Paraperibacillus marinus (assembly GCF_046237605.1). GTDB lineage: Bacteria > Bacillota > Bacilli > Bacillales > DSM-1321 > Paraperibacillus > Paraperibacillus marinus. The sequence goes on from NZ_CP143542.1 coordinate 754,639, forward strand.
AGTCATCTCTTTTCCGTGGGCTTTTTTTTCTGGAAAAGGGGTGGAGCTGACATAGCAAAAGGTTTTTAAGAGAGGGTGAACATCATTTGTTTTGCTGTCATACCCGTCCTGCCTTTTTCCGCTCTACCGCCTTATTATGTTTGTTCCTGCTCTTGTCCAGTTCCTTGCTGGTGGGAGTAAAAAATGTTGTTTAATGTGCAAGAACCAAAATTATGATGGAAATGAGGATCTGATGATGATAGTATGCAGCCTGCAAAAGATAAGCAAAATGTTCGGAGGCACTAAAATATTTGAAAATCTCTCTCTGGAGTTTCACGAGGGGGAAAGGATCGGCCTTGTCGGAAGAAACGGGAGCGGCAAGACTACAGTCATGAAATTACTCTCAGGAAGTGAACAGCCTGATGAAGGAGTCATCTCCATAAAGAAAACAGCGAAGCTTGGGTACCTTGCCCAGATTCCTTCCTTTGAAAAAGGGATGACGGCCGAAGAAGTCCTGCGGTCTGCTTTTTCAGATACGATCGCACTAGGTAAGAAGATGAAAGAGCTCGAAGACAGGATGGCAGGGGAAGGTCAGGACTTAGACAGAATCCTTGCTGAATACGGGACTCTGCAGGAGAGGTTTACCTTGCTTGGCGGCTATGAAATTGATTCGCAGGTAGCCAGGATATCAGCAGGATTGAATTTACAGCGCCTGATGGATTCGGATTTTGAAACATTGAGCGGAGGAGAGAAGACGAAGGTCTGCCTTGGCATGCTGCTGTTAACTTCCCCGGATGTCCTGCTGCTTGATGAGCCGACCAACCATTTGGATATTAGTGCCGTTGAATGGCTGGAAGAGTTTTTGAAGGAATATCGCGGCACAGTGGTGGTTATATCCCATGACCGTTATTTCCTTGATGAAGTGGCAGTGAAAATCATAGACCTTGAAGATGGGGAAGCCGTTGTCTACCACACCAATTATTCCGGCTTCGTAAAGGAGAAAGAAGCCCGGCTGCTTGAAGAATTCCAGGCTTACCAGGAACAGCAGAAAAAGATTAAAAAAATGAAGGAGGCCATAAAACGCCTGAGAGAATGGGCGAATCAGGCTAACCCTCCAAATGAAGGACTTCATAAACGGGCGAGGAACATGGAAAGGGCCTTAGAGAGAATGGAAAAGCTGAAGCGTCCTATCCTTGACCGGAAGAAAATAGGGCTGAGCCTTGAATCAGGCCAGCGAAGCGGCAAGGATGTGGTGTCCATATTGAATGCCAGTAAGAGTTTCGGGGATAAATCTTTATTTGAAGGCCTCGACTTCCAGCTTTATTTCCAGGAAAGGGTTGCAATAGTCGGGGATAACGGTTCGGGAAAATCGACCATCCTGAAGGCCATACAGGGTGAATTGACTTTGGATGCAGGAGAAATCCGTGTAGGCAGCAGTGTCAAGACGGGTTATTTATCACAGCATCTTTTCCTCCAGAATACTGAACAGACCGTCATTGAGGCGTTTCGCGAGGATATCGTGATGACAGAAGGAGATGCCCGCCATGTGCTGGCCCGGTTCCTGTTTTACGGACCTGCGGTATTCCGGAAGGTCGGGCAGCTCAGCGGCGGAGAGAGGATGCGCCTTAGACTGGCTGTGCTCATGCATCAGGATATCAATCTGCTGATCCTTGATGAACCGACCAACCATCTCGATATCGATTCCAGGGAAGTGCTCGAGGAAGCGCTTGAAGATTTTAGCGGGACGATCCTCTGTGTTTCCCATGACCGGTACCTTCTCAATAAACTGTTCCATAAAACATGCTGGCTGAATAATGGAAGTCTTCATACTTTCCCCGGCAGCTATGACTGGGCCAGGAGAAAGCTCATGGAAATGAAGAACAGGGAAGGGGCTGCGGAAACAGTGAAGAAAGAAAAAGCATCTGCCGGCGGCAAGCCCTGGCGGGATAAAGCCCTATTCTCTTCGGGAAAGTCTAAAAAGGATATTTCGGATCTGGAACAGGAAATGGAGGAATTGGAAGCACGGCTGAATGCCCTTGCCAGGTCCATGGAGAGGGAAACAGATCTGAATCGACTGCAGGAGCTATATAAGGAGCAGGCAGGACTGGAGGCTGAGCATTCCCGGCTTTATGAGGAGCTTGAACAAATTCTGGAAGGATAAAAAATATTCTTGACATTGTATCTGAATTTTCATATAATTTAGTCTTTTGTTTTTTTCAGATACTTTCTTTACTACATGGAAGGCTAATGGTAATATGTAAGGCGGGACAATTTTCAAAAGATTGGGAATTCCCATTGAAAAAAAGTGAAGCGCATTAAGCAGCTTCATATAAGGTATAAAAGGGGGATTTTTACATGAAAAAGATTTTAATGTTAGGATCAGCGCTGGCACTTGCCATCGGTTTGACAGCTTGCTCTGACAAAGAAGACAAAGCTTCTGGAAACAAAGAGACAGCAAAAGAAGAAAAAACAGATGTATCAGGTTCACTGCTTGATTTCTACCTAAACCTAAAAGCCAAAGTCAATGCAAAAGACAGCGATCTTAATGCATATGAAGGATCAGAAACAACACCGCCTGCTGAAGCAAAATCGAAAGCAGCCGCTTCTGCTGAAGCTGTAGCCGCAGAAATCAAGACAGTTACAGTTCCTGCTGACTTGAAAGGCCAGAAATCTGACCTGGAAGCCGCTCTTAAGGACTTCACAGATTCCTATACGGCCAAAGCCGAAGAACTCAAGAAAGACAAACCATCATTAGATGCTGCTAACGAAACTTTCACAAAAGGCGAAGAAAAGCTTAAAAAAGTTTTCGAAGGCCAAAAGCTGGTAGCTCCGACTTTCAGTGCTGAACTTCAATAATGATAACTTTGGACCGCTATCCTGATGGATGGCGGTCTTTTTAGTATCTCAGATCACCGTTTAGGGGTCAGGGCGTCCCTGATGTATGACTTGGTGCCGGGATGCCGGATTGCCATAAGTGGAAGTCCAGATGGTTAAAATAAAGGATTATAAGATGATATGCGCTAACAATCAGGCGGAACATGGATATTTTAGATGAAAAATAACCTTTCTCCCTGAAATGGGGCATATCTGAACTGTCAGCAAGAATCAAAGATAGGAAAACTAATAGTTACTATCCGAAACAGGTACTTTACTATCCGAACAGAGTGTTTTACTCGCCGAAATGAAAATTTACTATCGGAAAAGGGTACTTTACTCGCCGAAATCGAAATTTACTGTCTGAACAGGATACTTTACTCGCCAAGCAATCATCACCAGCTAGACACTGTACTTTTTCCTGTCATTCCGATGACAGCAAAATGGAAGAAGCCCATGAGATTTATAATCTCATGGGCTTCTTCTACATTCGATCTTTCTTTTTTGGAGAGCCGGGCACTGCTGTGCTGAATGCTTATCTGGCTGCTTTCTGCAGTTTATGGATAACATCAAGTGAGCGGCCGGTCCCGATTGCAACGGCTTCAAGCGGGTTTGGCGCTATGTGGACCGGCACTACGATTTCATCGCTGAGCCATTCCTGAATGCCGTTCAGAAGGGCGCCTCCGCCTGTTAGGATGACACCCTGGTCGACGATGTCGCCGCTTAGTTCTGGCGGGCAGTCTTCCAATGTGGCGCGGATGGCTTCAAGAATATGCAGCAAAGATTCTTTGATGGCATCTTGAATTTCATAGGATGCCAGAGAAATAGTTTTTGGCAGCCCGGTCACAAGATCGCGTCCGCGCACTTCCATGGAAAGTTCCTCATGCTTAACCAGGCCGTATCCAATTTCCATCTTAATTTTTTCTGCCGTTCTTTCTCCGATAAGGAGGTTGTATTTCTTTCTTACATACTGGACGATGTCCTCGTCAAGCTGATCGCCGCCGATCCTGATAGAGTTGCAGGATACAACGCCGCCGAACGAAATGATGGCAACTTCAGTGGTGCCGCCGCCAATGTCGACAACTACGTTTGCAATTGGCTCGTCGACTGGAAGGTCTGCACCGATGGCTGCTGCTACCGGTTCTTCAATCAGATGCACCTGTTTGGCACCGCAGCTCTTGACTGAGTCATGGATGGCACGTCTTTCGACAGATGTAGATCCTGAAGGTGTGCATACCACTACATTTGGCTTCCTGATGGAGAAGCCGAGTTTGCGTCCTGCTTGTTTCATGATATGCTTCAGCATCTGGCTTGTTACATCAAAATCTGCAATGACTCCATCTTTTAACGGGCGCACGGCCACGATGTTTCCTGGAGTCTTTCCTATCATATTTTTTGCTTCTGTCCCGACCGCAAGAACCGTTTTTGTTTCTGTATCTATGGCAACCACGGATGGTTCATTAAGGACTATGCCTTTATTTTTACTATAAACAAGTATATTTGCGGTTCCTAAATCAATTCCTATTTCACTGTTAGAGAACATACTAATCACCCTTTCATAGAGTTTAACCCCATAAATGCATTCTACCTAAAATCAAACTTTTTTGTCGGTTTCAGCTGATGGTAATTGTTGGTTCAAGTCGAAAATCCTGCCGAAAGTCCAGGATTTTAGTAACAGGTAATTGCAGGAAAGTGGAAGCAGAGGCTTACAATGCAGTGGATTATTAAAAGATGAGGTATATTTTGGGTATATGGTCATAAAGAAAAACAGGAAAAAAGGCTTATCTGGATAGATAAGCCTTCCTAAGTCAACCGGCTGCCTTAACTGCCTCCATTTTATCAAATCGATTATACATGATGAAGTATAATCCAGCGCTCGAAAAGGCGAGCAGTGCGAGTATGCCGAAAGTCCAGCCAAAACCGATCATATCGGTCATCGGGATGGAAAGCGGGGCTACCATCCTGCCAATTGTAAAACGCAGGCTTGCGGCGGCAAAATACTGCCCGCGCATCTGTTCAGGGGCAAGTTTGGATATAAATCCATTCTGAATGCCTGCGGTCATAAGCTCTGCCAGGGTAAAGAAAGCCATGGCGAGGATAAGTCCCCAAAGAAGGCCGGTCTGTCCCATGGCAAAGATGGATACTCCATATATGATGGAGGATGCCACAAACACATTCCGCTCCCTGAAGGTGGACATCCAGCGGGAGATAACGATGGTGAAGAGGGCAACCAGGAACCCATTCTCGGAAATAAGGAGACCGAAGGCTTTTTCTCCTTCAAGGCTGAATGACCAGGTTCTGAGGGAGAATAGGGTTTGTTCTTCTATTACTTCCTTTGTATACACAGGGATGAGCAGGTCGAGCTGCATAAAAGTCTGGGCTGCCAGCACTCCTGCCACTATAAATAATAGGAACGTTCTATCTTTTACAATAATCCCATATTCATAGATTTGATTTTTTAAGAAAGAAAGCCAGTTCGAGTTTTTCCCGGCAATCGCCGTGTTCTGGAGGGACGGGGCTGTTTCATCAATATATTTGGACAGCACAGCACCGAGAAGGATGCAGAGCAATCCTGAAGCCAGCAGCAATTCAAAGCGGTAATCTGCATAAAAAATGCCCCCGAGTATAGGGCCGATGACCACTGCAATATTAATGGAGGTGTAAAAGACGGCGAAGACATCATTCCTGTGTTTTTCTTCCACCACATCCGCGACCATTGCCTGGCTGGCAGGCCAGTAAAAAGAGCCGAATATACTGACAACTGTAAAGCAGATGAAGCCCACCAGGGGTGATTCGTACCATGGTGAATTGGCGAAGGCGAATAAAACAAAAAAGACACCCTGCCCGACAGCAGAGATGACCATCATCCTTTTCCGGCCGAACCGGTCAGCGCAGTATCCTCCCATCAGGTTGGCAGCAACTGCAAACACCTGCGATAAAATAAGGAGCATTCCAGCCATGTTTTTACCAAAGGAATCGGTAAAGTAAATGGCAAGGAAGGGAAAGAACATCCAAAATGTAATATTGACCAGTGCTTCCGCCCCCAGGCGGATTTTTAGGTTTTTGTTCCAATCTCGAAGCCGCATGCAATAAATCTCCATTTCTGTAAATTCCTTTTAATCTTACCTTTTCTGGAGGGAATCTGACAACAGTGTTTACAAGAAAAGAATAAAGTTTCACAATAAGACATATTTCCCAGACAATATTTTTAAACACCCTTAAAAAGGAAGTCATAAATATTGATTTTTCCACTCGCAACTCATATATGGAAAGAAATCTGGTCAAGTAGCAGGAACAAACACTATGAGGCGGTGGAGCGGAGGAAGGCACATCAGGAAGGCCAGCAAGATACATAATGTTAAACCCTAGCTGCAGGAAGCCCCTCATGATCCATGCAGCCCCGCCCCTTTTCCAAAAAAAAGTTGTAAAAAATGATTGAAAATTCAAACAGGATGCACGAAAATAAAAGTAAGAATAATATAAATATAAATGGAGTTAATATTTGGGAGGGGGGCGCAAGTAATGCGGAATATTCATACACACTGGAACACGGAAGAGGGTATCCTGCATCTGATCAAGAGGCTGGTTGAGACCCCGAGCATTTCCGGTTCAGCCCAGGAAAATGATATGGCAGACCTGATTGTCGAAATAACAAAAGAAATACCCTATTTCCAAAAGCATGGAGAATTGGTATACAAGCAGGCCATTCAAAATGACTCGCTGAATAGGCATTCTGTTGCCTCTTTATATAGAGGAAACCGGAAATCGAGGAAAACGGTGATTCTGCTCAGCCACTACGATGTGGTAGGGGTAGAGGATTATGGATACATGAAACCGTATGCCTTCAATCCGGACGAGTATACGGCACTTCTGCATGCAGAGCCGCTTCCTGAGGATGTTAAAGAAGATCTGGAATCAGGGGATTGGTTATTTGGGAGAGGCATCATGGACATGAAGGGTGGACTTGCACTTCAGCTGGCCCTCCTATCCGAGATTGCCGGCGATGAAGAGTTTGAAGGAAATATCCTGCTCCTTGCTACTCCGGATGAGGAAAGGAATTCGGAAGGGATGTTCGAGGGAATCCGGCTCCTGAGCCGGCTTAAGGAGGAATACGGCCTGGAGTACGAGGTCTGCATCTGCAGTGAACCGAGCTTTGCCGGCTATCCGGGTGACAGGACTAAATATATCTATCTTGGTTCTGTAGGGAAGCTGCTTCCGCTCATCTACTGCAATGGCAGGGAAACGCATGTAGGGGAGCCGCTCGAAGGCGTCAATGCATCATGGATGGCCGCTTCAATGACGAATAAGCTGGAACTCTCCAGCTGCTTCAGGGATCAGGTGGGGGAGGAGCGGAATCCAAGGCCAACCTGCCTGAAGCTCGCGGATCTGAAGGGTGTTTATAATGTCCAGACACCGACGGATGCCTATCTTTTATATAATATCCTCACATTACAGCAAAATCCGCAGGATGTGCTGGAAAAACTGATCGGCCTTGCAAATGAAAGTGCAGACGAAATTTTTGGAAGGACGGTTCAGGCATATCTGGAGGATGGCCTGGAGATAACGGGTGAAACGGTGGCACATTTAAAGCCAAAGGTCTACACGTACTCTGAGCTTTATGCCCTTGGCAGTGAGAGGCATGGCGGCGAGTTTACAGGGGCTATGGAGAAGCTGGTCAATAAGCAGACTTCTGAAGAACTGGATTACCGGCAGCTATCGGTTGAGATTGCCAGGGGAATCAGCAGCTTCTTTCAGGATCTGGCCCCTTTTTACCTGGTTATGTTCGCTCCTCCCTATTATCCGCATGTACACTTGGACAGGGAGCGGCCTGAGGAGGAAAAGCTTTATAAAATGGCTGAGGAGATCAGGAGTTACGCCAAATATACATTCGGCGAGGAAATACAGTTGAAGACGTTCTTTGAAGGATTATCGGATGTGAGCTACTGCAGGCTGCTTGATGCGGAGGAAGTCATTCCTTCCCTTGAAAAGGAAATGCCGCTTTATGGAAAAGGCTATAATCTTCCGCTGGATCTGATTCAGGACCTGAATATCCCCACCATCAATATAGGGCCGTATGGCAAGGATGCCCATAAACGGACGGAACGGCTGGAGCTTCCGTTTTCATTAACAGCTGCCCCGGCGCTTCTGAAATATGCCGTGCTTTCCGTGCTGAAGGGAGGCGTCCTTCATGGAGAGCAGGCTTGAAAAGCCCGCGGAGCTTCCCAAGGAGCTGATCGGACGCAGGATTCATCATTATAGGAAGCAAAAGGGATATACGGCAGGAAAGCTTGCTGATCTGACAGGGGTCAGCCAGAGCATGATTTCGCAGATTGAGAGGGGAATGGCGGCCCCTTCCCTTGATACGCTCTGGAAGCTCAGCTTTTTTTTAGGGGTGGATGTGTTTTCCTTCTTTGAAGAGCAGGAACCTGATCCTGTGAAAATCATCCGGAGAAATGAACATAAAAAAATGGAAATGTCCCGTCCCCATGTCTGGTATGAAATGCTTGCTCCCAATACCGGACGGAAATATAAATTCTTTAAGATGATCCTCGATGAAGCCCAGGAAGAGGATCAGCCTCTGATGCTCCATTCAGGAGAAGAAAGCGGCTATATCCTGGAAGGAATGATGGAGGTCACCGTCGGGGATGAAGTGTATGTGCTTTCGGAAGGAGACAGCATCACCTTCGACAGCAGCATTCCCCACAGCTTCCGGAATATCGGGAGCGGCAGGGCAGCAGGAATCTGGGTGATGTCGCAGGAATAGAGTTTATCCAGAGAGAAAGGGCAGACATACCCTTTTTTTATATCAAAGCGGAGGTTAATGTGCCAAGCAGAAAGAATAAAATGATACTGCCCAGTGCTATTCGCAGGGATATCAGGAGTTTAAGGATTGCTCTATACAATAGGAGGGATTATGGACATTCTCATCTCGGCCGTCATTGCCAAGGGATTTTACCTGATTGACCTCATAAAAAAAGAGTGAGCAGAGCCTGCTTAAGGGCTCTGTTCGTTTTTTTCCGGGCCGGCATCCTCTCAATCCTACGGATACGGGAAATTTTTCAGGAAAAATATTGAAAACCAGATTGACATCTAAGTGTACTACTTGTATAGTACATATATAAAGTGTATGACTTACATAATACATACACTATGAAGGAGAAGAAACAGTATGATCCAAATATTTAATTTAAGCCATGAATTCCGGGTTGGCAAAAAAGGCAGAGAAACCAGGATTGAGGTTCTGAAGGATGTTTCGCTTACCGTGGAGAAAGGAGAAATCCTCACTATTGCCGGCCGGAGCGGCTCGGGGAAATCGACCCTGCTGAATCTGATCAGCGGATTTATCAAGCCGCGCACAGGAGATATTTTCATTAATGGAACAAATGTCGGAGTCATGACAGAAGCGGAATCAGCAGCTTTCAGGATAAGGAATATCGGGGTGATCTTTCAAAACTTTCAGCTGATACCAGGTATGACTGCTTATGAAAATGTTGAGCTTCCGCTGATTTTAAAAGGAGTCTCTGAAGCAGAAAGGAAGGTTAAGGCGTTAAACATGCTTTCAAGGATGGGGCTCACTGATTTCAGGGAGCATTATCCGAGTGAATTGTCAGGGGGGCAGCAGCAAAGAGTCAGCATAGCAAGGGCACTGGTTGTGAATCCGCCGCTCATTCTTGCAGATGAACCGACCGGAAGCCTGGACAGTGAAACAGAGGACGAATTGCTTGGTATCATCAGGGAATTGAACGAAGAGCTGGGAATCACCTTTGTGATTATCACACATGATGAAAAAGTCGCGAATATCGGTGACAGAATCATAATGCTTAAGGACGGCATGCTGTCCGGGGAAGAGGTTTTTGTATGAGAATGAAGGATCAGCTGCGTTTCGTCAGGCAGAATATGAAGAAAAATAAGACCAGGGTATATATGACAATCCTGGCGACCGCAATGGGCTGTGCCTTCCTGATTGTGCTCACATCCGTCGGTTTCGGTATCCACAAATCCATTGTCAAGGACATGACAGAACAGCGGGTTGTAACAGAGATAGAGGTGCAGAGCAAGGAGTCTTCAGAAGGGGAGTTTGCAGGGCTTACGGATAAGGATATCACCGTTTTTGAGAAGCTGGAGGATGTGAAGGCCGTGACAAGAAGACAGGCCTTGCAGCAGGGGCTGTTCAAGGCAGGGGAATATGAAATCACACCCCAGACATATGTTGCCCATATCCCGTCAGAAATCAAAGCAGGATTTGAACTGTCAAAAGGAAGTCTTCCGAAGGCTGACAATGAGATAATTGTAGGCTATGACTTTGGAAAACAAATGGCTCCGGGAGATGTGAAATCAGAAGAGCTGTATGACAAAAACGGGATTAAAGCTGAATATCAATTCAAGGGAAATCTGGCGGGCAGGAAGATAGATCTGATTGTTTCCCAGTGGAAGGATGGCAGGGAGGTTAAAAAGACGTTCCCGCTTGTGATAGCCGGGGTAGCTGAAAAACCGGCCAAGAAGTGGATGACCGATTCAAAAGTGATGATTTCAGAAGTTATGCTTCGAAAAATCGAAGCCTTTACAGGAACACCAAAAGGCATAAAGAGAGAGCCGGATGAAAAGGAAGTTCCCTTATCAAGGGAAATCAGTCCATATGATGAAGTTCGGATATACGCCAAAAACCTTGAAGCGGTTGAAGGGATCAACGATCACTTGAAAAAGGAGAATTACCTGACGTATTCAGTTGTAGATGAAATGAAGCAGATTAATATGGTTTTCCTGATTGTCAAGGCCGGTCTCATCATTATCGGGACAATCGCCATCCTGATTGCTTCCATTGGGATTTATAACACCATGACCATGGCCGTTACAGAGCGTGCAGTCGATATCGGCATCATGAAGGCCATTGGGGCAAGTCCAAAAACGATAAAAAGCATCTTCCTGCTCGAAAGCAGTTATATAGGCATATGGGGTGCATTGATCGGGACGGCTGCTGCCTTTTTGGTCAGCCTGGCTGTAAACGCCGGCATTCCTCTCATCATCAGGCAATTTTTTAATGAGGAACCTCCGGAAGGGCTCATGTTCAGCTACATACCGCTGTCGCTTCCGCTCATCTGCATAATTATATGCTGTGCAGTAACGGTCATATCCGGTCACCGGCCGGCTAAAAGAGCAACGAATGTGGATGTGCTGAGTGCGCTGAGGCGGGAAATCTAATGACAATATAAAAAGGGGAGGCTGACCCTCCCCGAATGATTTACGACAATTATTATCTGTCTAAATTTACCCGATTTTTAACTGCCTCCAGGGAGACGATTTTGGAAACGTCCGGATCCACGGAATGATCCTTCGCCTCTGCCTGGGCATGCTCGGGAAAATTGCCCGGGTGTCCTTTTCTTTTATGATTCAATGATTTGCCTCTTGCCACTGTCTGTTCCTCCTCCTTTTTATGGACTATCCAAAGTTTGCTCAGGAATTCGTGCATCTACAAGCGGGAATATGTGGACGGGTACACAAAAAAACAGACGGGCGGGCCGTCTGCCGGTTATAAATATCTCTTCGCGCCCAAATATTTGGGCTGCCAGTATACATTATTCATGGAGTCGATTTTTACGCCGCTTGAGGAAGCGTGGATGAATTGATTTGAACCTACATAAATGCCTACATGTGAGGCACCTCTTTTATATGTACTGAAAAATACGAGGTCTCCCTTTTTCAAGGCTGCCTTTTTGACTGACTTGCCGTTTGAATACATGGCAGAAGCTGTGCGTGCAAGTTCTTTCTTTACACTTTTCTTAAACGTATAGCCGACAAAGCCGGAACAGTCGAACCCTTTCGGAGTTGTACCGCCGTATTTATATTTTGTTCCTATGTATTTCTTTCCTGTATTAATAACTGTATCAGCTGAGCTGGCTGCCTGTGCATCCGGCGCTGGCGTCCAAATGGCTATAAGGATGCTGAGGATCAGCAGGGGCAATATAACGGCTTTCTTCACTTCAAAACCTCCGGCTCATGGAAATTATTTGTTGAGTTTTCCTAACTACATATAATATAACAGAAAGTTTTCAGAAAATTGGTTACAGTAAAATGTAAGTTTTGTTACAATAATATTACAAAAGGTGACAATATACTTATCGGATTCCCCTTGTTTTGCAGTAAAAAGGAATATCTTTGACCAAAAACAGACGAAATTTAGCGAAAAGGTGCAGCTTGTAATTCGTGAAGTTTTCCCAAATCGTTGGGGGTTTAAAAGAAATTAAAAGCGGGTATTTATAACCGTTTTAATGTACTATCGATAACATTTGTCATCTGTAAAGGAGACGAAAAGAATGGATATCGCACATCTGATCGCAGAGGATAAAATAAAAAGGTCGATTGATGAAGGAGAGTTCAGGAACCTTCCAGGGTACGGCCAGCCACTGATCCTGAAGGATGACTCAGCTATCCCGGAGAGCCTGCGGATGGCCTATAAGATGATGGAAAATGCCGGCATGCTGCAGCAGCAGGAAGACCGGCTGAGAAAAGAGCTCCTCGGACTTGAGGATTTATTATCTGCCTGTGAGGATGAAGGGGAGAGGGAAGGGCTGCAGCGGCAGCTGAATGAAAAGCTTCTGCAATTCGGGAAGGCTGTGCAAAAGCGCGGCACCGGTGCCTCTAGGGGATTCAAGCAATACTCAAATAAGGTGTATGATAAATTGTCAGGAAAATGACGGCTGCTCTCAGGACGAGGGCAGTTTTTTTTTTGTGCTCTATTTATAAAAATTATGAAAAGCCCTTACGAATTTCAGGTTTTATCCGATATAAAAGTATGAATCAAATTCGACTTATTAAAGACAGGTGGAACGTATGGATAAAACTTCGATTATAGGGATGGTCCTTGCTGTAATTGCTATAGGGGTAGGAATGGTCATGAAGGGAGTCAGCCCGGTTGCCCTGGCAAACCCTGCGGCCATCCTGATCATTGTACTCGGGACAATTGCTGCGGTAGTGGTCGCTTTCCCGACAAATGAAATTAAAAAAGTGCCAAAGTTATTTAAAATTCTATTCAAAGAGCAGAAGCTCATCAGTGCAGAAGCTGTCATAAAAACATTCTCTGAATGGGCACTGGTAGCCAGGAAGGAAGGACTTCTTGCTCTAGAAACGATATCTGAAGAAATTGAGGAGCCGTTCCTGCGGAATGGCATTAACCTGGCTGTAGAAGGCCAGAGTGCGGATTATATCAGGGATATTTTGACAGAGGAAATCGATGCGATGGAAGAGAGGCATCAGGGGGGTGCTGCCATCTTTACACAGGCAGGGACCTATGCACCGACCCTTGGGGTGCTCGGGGCCGTTGTCGGTTTGATAGCGGCACTCAGCAATATGGGAGATACCGAAGCTTTAGGACATGCCATCAGTGCTGCCTTTGTAGCCACATTGATGGGGATTTTCACCGGGTATATGCTGTGGCATCCGTTTGCAAACAAGCTTAAAAGAAAGTCCAAGGAAGAAATAAGAATCAAGCAGATGATGATAGAAGGCATTCTTTCCATCATTGAAGGGGAAGCGCCGCGGACGATTGAACAAAAGCTGACTTCTTACCTGCCGGCAAGCGATAGGAAGAAATGGCTTGAAGGCGAAGTGAAACAGGATGAGTAAGAGAAGGAAGAAGCATAAACATCATGAAGATCATGTTGACGAGAGCTGGCTGATTCCTTATGCAGACTTGCTGACCCTTTTGTTGGCCCTGTTTATTGTGTTATTTGCCATGAGTTCGGTGGATGCCAAGAAATTTCAGCTTGTATCCCAGGCTTTCAATGATGTTTTTACTGGTGGGACGGGAGTGCTGGATTATCCAAGTCCCGCTGAAACAGAGATACCTGAAAAGCTGGATAAAGAAGAAAAAAAAGCAGTCAATGGCAATGAACAGAAAAAAGACGGCCTTTCAACCAGCGACCAGAAGGAACTGGCTGAGGTTCAGCAAAGGGTCAATACGTATATCAAGGTTAACAAGCTGAGCGGCAGGCTCGGAACCAAGCTCACGGATGAAGGGCTGCTGGTCACGATCAGTGACAAAGTGCTGTTTGGATCGGGCCATGCTGATATCCGCGGAACAGACAGGGACCTTGCCAAGGAAATATCCGGTCTGCTGGTGATGAATCCACCGAGGAGCATCGTAATCAGCGGCCATACAGATAACAATCCGATCAGCACCTCAGAGTTTGAATCCAATTGGGATTTAAGTGTTATGCGCGCGGTTAACTTCATGAAACTTCTCCTTGAAAATAAAAAGCTGAAGCCGCAAGCCTTCAGTGCCAAAGGATATGGAGAATTCAAACCGGTTGCTTCCAATCATACATATGAAGGAAGAGCAAAAAACCGCAGAGTGGAAATTCTCATTATGCCCCGCGAACAAAGCAATGGAGCGAACAGACCATAAGCATCTATTTACCCTGGCCAAAGGAGGCCAGGGTTTCTTTTGGTCAAAAAGCGGGAAATAACTGGGAAATGGGGTCAGTCCCCCCTGACTGGGAGATGCGGATATGGAACATGAAATATTTAGGCTGCCGGATGGCAGACTGCTTTCATATAGAATAACGGGAGAGAGAAGCGGGAGGCCGGTAGTGTATTTTCACGGATTTGGTTCGCCTTCATTCATCACGCTTGCTCACAGTGAGGAGCTGCAGGCGAAGAACTTGTTCCTGCTTTCAGTTGACAGGCCAGGCTATGGAAAGTCAACCGTCCATCCAGGCTATACAGCAGAAGACTTTGCAGATGACGTTTGTGAATTGCTGGATGGCCTGCATATTCACAGAATTGCTCTTTCAGGATGGTCAACAGGTGGATTGTTTGCAGAGGCTTTTGCCGCAAAATACCCGGACCGGATTATATCGCTGACGCTGATCGCAAGCACCCTTCCGCTCGGGTGCAAGGATGCAAGGGCTGCTATGCCGGGAAAGTGGAGGCCGATCCGATTTGCTGTCATCCGCTTCCCTTTATTGCTAAGAAAGCTGGCCAGTTTTTCCAGCAGGATGATCAATGGAAAATTGAATGGTAAAGTCAAGACGGCCCTGGAAAAAATGCCGGAGGATGACAGGCGCCCGGCAGGAATGACGAGAATCCTCCTGGACCGGGCAAGGGTGGAGGGCTTTCAGCATAAGGGGCTTTCCTTCTGCCATGAACTTGAGGCTGTTTGTACCGCTGATTATCGGCGTGCAAAAGAAGCCTTTCCCGTCTTCATCTGGCAGGGAGACAGGGACAGCATGGCTAATGTCAAATCCTCGGGCTTCTTACAGAGCCAGTATAATGAGGCAGAGCTGTATATCATCCAGGGCAGGCGACACTATGCGATTTTGTATAGATGGAAGGAGATACTGGAGAAGATTCATCTAGCCTATTCGGCGGAATCTCCGCCTTTTCGTGGAGAAAGGCATATTTATTAAAATTAATGGTGCTAAAGAACTATGGAAAATAACTGGTAGATTTGAATGATGTCTGAATTTTTTGAAAGCGTTATCATGAAGGGGACAAGCTAATCAAAAACAGGAGGGGATCATGCGGGTGAAAATCCTAAAAAAATTAACAATTGCCATTTTAATGCTGGCGCTTATCCAAACGGGAAGCCTTGGGGAGGCTGAGGCAAAGTCCAAGGGAGATCATCAGGCCGTTCAGAAAACCTTTAAGAACCCGGTGATGGGCGATGGCGCAGACCCTTGGGCCATCCGGCACACAGACGGTTACTATTATTATACACAGACAATTGGCGGCAATATCACTATATGGAAGACAAAAGACCTGACAAAGATTAATGACGCGGAGAAAAAGACGGTCTGGACTCCGGATAAGGATGCGCCGAACCGCGAGCATCTGTGGGCTCCGGAACTGCATTTTATTGACGGGAAATGGTATGTCTACTATGCAGCTTCAGATGGTGATATGGGAAAACAGCGGATGTATGTGCTTGAGTCAGACACGAACGATGCCATGGGCAGCTATCATCATCCAGAGGGAATTGACTTCGGAAAAATCACGGATCCTTCCGATAAATGGGCGATTGACGGAACAGTCCTTTCCCATAATGGAAAGATGTATTTTGTCTGGTCAGGCTGGGAAGGCGATGAAAATGTCAGCCAGAACCTATATATTGCACCGATGAAAAATCCATGGACCATCAGCGGAAAGCGGGTCGAAATATCACGTCCGGAGCTGGCATGGGAAAAAAACGGCACCCCGCTTATTAATGAGGGGCCGCAAATTCTGAAAAATAAACAAGGCAGGGTGTTTATTGTCTACTCTGCAAGCGGCAGCTGGACAGATGACTATTGCCTGGGATTATTAGAGCTGAATGGAAAAGATCCATTGCTTTCGGATTCATGGACCAAACATCAGCAGCCGGTCTTCAAGAGCGATCCTGCCATGAATGTTTATGGACCCGGCCACAACAGCTTTGTGAAATCCCCGGATGGAAAGCAGGACTGGATCGTCTACCATGCCGCTAAGTTCAAAGGGGCTGGATGGAACCGGAGTGTCAGAATGCAGGAGTTTTTCTGGAATAAAGATGGCACCCCTGATTTCAGGAAGCCGGCTGCCGTTGATTCAATCCTGAAGGCACCTTCAGACGGATCAGGCAAGGGAGTGATTCCTGGCCAGCCTGGCAAGTCTTATAAATACGAAGCAGAAAAGGCACTGGTGAATCATGCCAAGGTGGTGGAAAACAGCGGCGCTTCCGGCGGGGCCAAGGTCGGGATGATGGACTTTGAAGACAGCTATATTGATTTTAGCGTCGACGTGCCAAAAGGAGAATACACCCTGAAAGTCAGGTACTCAAATGGCATGGGTGAAAAAACAAGCCATATCCTGAGTGTGAACGGAGTGAAGCAGGAACTGTTTTATCAGCCATTTGGCTGGGACAGCTGGAAAGAAGCAGAGAAAGAAGTCACCTTGAATGAAGGGGGGAATTCAATCCGCCTTGAAAAAGGAAAGCTTTTCACAGAAATCGACTCCATTGAGCTGGTTCCTAAAAATGTGAAAAACTTTAAATACGAAGCCGAGCTTGCTGAAATCAAGAGGGGCGAAATGATTACAGATCCCCTTGCTTCCAATAAACTAAAAATGGCTGCGCCAAAAGGTAGCAAGGCCGTGTTCAAGATCAGGGCAGACAGAGCGGGTGAGTATAACCTCACTGTCCGAATCAAAACCGAAGCAGACAAGAAACAGCAGGTATTCATAGCAGGCGCTGGAAAGGGCATATCCGTCCTTAATCGCTCCGGGAATGATTGGGGCAGCCATACGGTAAAAAGTTCCTTGAAAGCGGGTATCAACACCATCGTGATTTCTTCCCTTGGTGGAAAAGCGGAATATGATTATATCTCACTTGAGGAAAAAGGGAAGAAATAGGGAGCGGCTGGCTAACCAAGCAGGCAAACTGGCCGTGAAGCATCCTTTAGTACCAAAAAAGAGCGAAAGCAGGGCAAAACAGGCTGTAAAGTAACGTTTACGACCAAAAAAGCGCCAGTTCAAGGTCAAACAGGTTGTAAAGAACCATTTACGACCAAAAACGACCAAAAAAGAGCCAGGGCGTCGTCAAATTGGTAAGAAACGTTTACAACAAAAAAAGGGCCTAGCGTCTTCAAATTGGTCATAAAGAAACGTTTACAACCAAAAAGAGCGGGAGCACTGCCAAATTGGTTGTAAAGATTGGCTTAAGACAAAAACCCCCGCGCCCCGCACAACATGGCTTTAACATACCAAAAAAGAGCCTGTATGGATGCAGCCACAATGGCGGCTGCCCAGGCTCCTTTGGCATGCCTAAACAGTTCCCTAAATATCCTCCATTTCCCATCTTTCTGCAAAAAACAAGTTTAACGATATACATACAGGGAATTATAATTCTGTAGACTTAAATGAACTTGCAAGGGAGATGGAAATAAATGAGTAAGATTGCATGTGTGATTACCAGTGATTTTGAGGATTCAGAGTACAGAGACCCGGCGCAGGCTTTTAAGGAAGCAGGCCATACGGTAGTTACGATTGAGAAGGAAGCAGGAAAGTCGGTCAAGGGTAAACAAGGCGAAGTGGAAGTGTCAATCGACGAGTCCATTGGCTCTGTGAAGCCGGAAGATTTTGATGCGCTGTTCATTCCTGGCGGGTTTTCGCCGGACCTGCTTCGGGCTGATGAGCGCTTTGTTCAGTTTGCTAAATCCTTCATGGATGAGAAGAAACCGGTTTTTGCTATCTGTCACGGACCGCAGCTTTTGATCACGGCCAAGACACTTGATGGCAGGACGGCTACAGGCTATACTTCCATCCGGGTGGACATGGAAAATGCCGGTGTGAATTTCAAGGATGAAGAAGTGGTTGTATGCGGAAATCAGCTTGTGACAAGCCGTACACCAGATGATATTCCAGCATTCTCGAGGGAATCACTGAAGCTTTTAAGCTCATGATTATATAAGCGGGACGGGGAACGGAGATACTCCGTTTCCCGTTTTTTTTATTTTGGTATAAAATAAGGGAAAACAGTATTCTCAGGAGTGTTTAGAATGATAGTGATCAAATCGGGCCGGGAAATAGAAGCCATGCATGAAGCGGGAAGGCTGCTGGCGGCCTGCCACAGGGAAATTGCCAGCCTGATCGATCCCGGCATAACGACTTGGGAAATTGATGTATTCGTGGAGCGATTCTTGAAAAAACATGGAGCCACTCCTCAGCAGAAGGGCTACAGGGGCTATGAGTACGCCACATGTGCCAGCATCAATGATGAGATATGCCATGGGTTCCCGCGGAAGGAACCATTGAAGAATGGGGATATCGTGACCATCGATATGGTGGTCAATTTAAATGGCGCCCTTGCAGATTCGGCGTGGTCATATGCCGTGGGAGAATCGTCCCCCGAAGCTTCGCGGCTGTTATCAGTGACAAAGGAAGCTTTGTACAGGGGAATAGAAGCGTCACAGCCAGGAAACCGGATCGGCGATATCGGGCATGCCATCCAAACTTTCACCGAAGCAGAAGGGTTTTCAGTTGTACGCGACTTCATCGGCCATGGCATCGGTGCCAGCATTCATGAAAAGCCAGATGTTCCTCATTTTGGTATGCCGGGGAAAGGAATCCGGATCAAAGAGGGGATGGTCTTCACGATTGAGCCGATGATCAATACCGGAGCCTATCAGAGTAAGATGGATTCGAATAAATGGACGGCCCGGACAGCGGACGGCGGTTTGTCTGCCCAGTTTGAGCATACCATTGCCATCACAGGGGAAGGCCCTATTATTTTAACCGAACAGTAACATGAAAAAAAAGCATCCTTGGATGCTTTTTTTGTTTTCCAGCGCTGTTCAGGCATTCCTCAGTTTTCCCAATTCTTCAGCTATAGCCTCTAGTTCGCGCGGAGTGAAATTGGTTTTCTTCATGACCATTGCGTAAATGTCATGAAGCTCTTCGTACATTTCCTGATTAAAGTTAGAGGCTTTGACTGCTCCAATATTCATGACCTTTAATCTTTCAATAATTTTTTCAACCATATATTCTACATTTTCCGGCGAGTTCTGTTTTAAATCCATTTTCTACCCTCTCTCATATCAATTGATATCTTTCATCTTTCATTAATTATGCCTAAAAGTCAATCACTAACTTGTTTTTGATCAATGGCTTTGCCCTCACTCAAAAAAGTCTCTTCAGCCTCCATATGCAATTGCCAGGCATAATAATTTCAGCTTTGAGAAAAATAAGACAGCACCATGTCATTCACCGATAATTTTTTGCAGGAGGGATACGAATGGATCAGTATACCGTTCATAGCAGAGGGAACAGCAAGCTCTTTAGGGGCCTTATGTTTGGAGCTCTTGCAGGAGGGGCGGTGGCAATGCTTGACCGGACGACCCGCCAGAATTTCCTTGATGGTACAGGCAGGTCATACCGGGGTGTAAAGTCTTTCCTGTCAAGCCCGATGGAAGGTCTGGTGAGGATGGGCGAATTTTCCAGCAGGCTGCGTTCACAGATTGAAGAAATTACGGATGATATCAATTTCATCTCGGAAAAAGTGGATGAATTAAAAGAAGTCCCGCTTCAGGTTGCGGAGGCTGTCATGGATACAAAGGATGTCATCACACACCATGGACATGCTTCAAATGGGACAGCTTCAGACAGCTATACTGCACATTAAATGATAAAGCGAGCTGGGAATATGAAAACCGGTAAAAACATTCCAGACAAATCAGTCTTAAAAGAACTCTTTTCACGTCTCTTTGTTGATGATTTGTCTGGGATGGCGGCCCAGCTTGCTTTCTTCTTTCTGCTTTCACTGTTTCCTTTCATGATCTTCCTTGTTTCACTGCTTCCTTATCTGCCCATCAAGACAGACGATATTCTTGCCTTTGCTGCCATGTACGCACCTGAAGATACTATGGCAATGATTGAACAGGAATTAACTCGTGTCTTGAATGGCAGCGGGAAGCTTCTATCTCTCGGAATCATTGGCACCGTTTGGTCAGCCTCCGCTGGCATGAATGCGATTGTCAGGTCATTCAATAAAGCGTACCGGATTAAAGATGGCCGGCATTTTGCCCTGTCCAGGCTGTTATCCATCCTGTTTACCCTGGGCATGATGATCGTTTTTATCATTGCGCTTTTATTTCCGGTCTTTGGCAGGCAGATCGGCATCCTGCTTGCCGATTATTTTGGCATGTCAGAGGAATTCCTGTCTGTCTGGAACCTTTGTAGGTGGGTGATCAGCGGCTTTGTCCTGCTGGTGATATTTATGATGATTTACTGGCTTGCTCCAAGCATTAAGCTGAAGTGCCTCACGGTGCTGCCCGGGGCCGTCTTTGCCACAATCGGCTGGATCAGCGTATCGTATGCTTTTTCCATCTATGTTGAAAAAGTCGCTCATTATTCCGCGATGTATGGCAGTCTGGGGGGGATGATTGTCCTGATGATCTGGTTTTATTTAACCGGGATCATTTTGATAATAGGCGGGGAAATCAATGCAGTCATCAGCAGCAGGACAAAGCCTGCCGGATGCTAAAAAGAGGCCTTCACCTCGAGTGGGATTCAAGGATCCGCCGCTCCTGGTAAAGGCCTCCCATATTTAACGCAGCAGCCGCAGGCTGTTAAGAATTACAAGTATTGTGCTGCCTTCATGGCCGATGACTCCAAAAGGCAGGTCAAGTACCTGAAAGAAGTTAGAGCAGATCAATGCCAGAATGACTGCAATGGAGAAGAACACATTCTGCTTAATGATGGTATTCATTCTTTTTGAAAGCTTAATGGCTTCAGCAATACGGGGCAGGTCATTCTTCATCAGAACCACATCCGCTGTCTCAAGGGCAACATCTGTACCGCCGCCCATGGCGATTCCGACCGTGGAGGCGGCAAGTGCAGGTGCATCATTGATGCCGTCCCCTACCATCGCTACAGATCCGAAGCGGTCTTTCAGACTGTGAACTTCCTCAACCTTAGTCTCAGGGAGGCACTCTGCAATGAATTCATCGACATGGCTTTCACCGGCAATGGCTTTTGCAGTCTGAGTGCTGTCCCCGGTAAGCATGAAGGTATAAACACCCTGTGCCTTCAGCTTTTCAACGGCTGACGCCGTCTCGGCCCGGACAACATCCTTAAGGGCGATGACTCCAGCAATACCGCTGTCATCCCTGGCGTAGACGAGTGTTTTTCCTTCTTCAGCCAGACGTGCAGCTGCACCGTTTTGGAAGGCCCGGGCATCCTCTGTGCCGACAAAATCCGCTTTCCCAATTTTCAGGAACCTGCCATTCATAAGGGCCTGAACGCCCCAGCCCGATATATCTTCCATGTTTTCCGGTTTCATGAAAGTCCGGTCTGTTTGTTCATGAAAATGTTTAACGATGGATTGTGCAAGTGGATGGCTGGAGTAATTCTCAAGTGAGGCCGCATAGTACAGGAAGTCATCCCTTTCCCAGTCATCACGGGTCAAAATATCCGTCACTTCAGGTTTTCCCTGTGTCAGGGTCCCTGTTTTATCAAACGCGACGGCCCTCAGGCTGCCCAGATTCTCTAAATGAACTCCGCCTTTGAAAAGGATGCCGCGGCGTGCGCCGTTTGAGATGGCAGAAAGGGTAGCAGGCATGATGGATGCAACAAGGGCGCATGGGGAGGCGACCACAAGCAGGATCATGGCTCTATAAAAGGTTTCATTCCAGGTCCAGCCGAGTACGAAATGCGGTACGAACATCATCAGGAGCACGACTGACAGGACCACCTTTACATATGTTCCTTCAAAGCGTTCGATGAACTGCTGTGAAGGAGATTTCTCGCTCTGAGCAGTTTGTACAAGCTGAATGATCTTCTGAAACAGCGTTTCATCATTTTCCTTTGTCATCTCCACAATAATCGAACCTCGCAGATTTACAGTGCCGGCAAAGACTTCATCATTCCGGCCCTTGGTGACGGGAATGGATTCCCCGGTGATGGCTGCTTCATCCAGGTTGGTACTGCCTTCTGTGATCCGGCCGTCAGATGGAACACGCTCTCCCGGCTTTACCAGGATGCGGTCGCCAGCAGAAAGGGCGGAGACATGCACCCGTTCTTCCCGTCCGGAATCATCGATCCTCAATGCCTCTTCGGGCTGGAGATCCATCAGTGCGGATATTTCACGGGAACTTTTGTCCATTGTGTACGTTTCCAGGGCACCGCTCACTGCGAAGATAAAGATCAGGATCGCGCCCTCCGTCCAATAACCAATCACAGCCGAGCCGACGGCTGCAAAGATCATCAGCATTTCCACATTAAGCTCTTTATTTTCAATCGTTTCCTCAATGCCTTCTTTCGCTTTAGCGAAGCCGCCGATTACGAAGGCGAGGAGATAGGCTGTTATGGAAGGCGCATCCTGGCCTTCGCGGGCTAAAAGCCAGCCTGCCAGGATAAGGATCCCGCTTACACCGGCTGCGATTAATTCAGCATGTGTTCTAAAACGGTCAAACAGGGAAGTTCCTGATGCATCCCTCCCTGCCCCGCTATGGTCTATTGCTTTTGTTGTCTGCATAGTCTGCCTCCTCTAGTCAGTGCCATTTACTTGTATTATCTAATTGAGAAAGATATTCATAATCAAGAAGTCCTTAAAAAAGATGAAAGCTGCCACCGTATAGATGACAGCAAGGAATATAGTGTCCATACCCTAAAAAGGCAAGGGATTCAGAACATTCTCTACATTAGAATAAATATAATTTAACCTGTTTCTATCCTACCACAGGTTCAATTGAAAGGAAAGCAAGTTTTCTTAAATTCTTAATACATATTTACACATCCTTTGCCTGGCAAAGCCGGGCACCGGGTCAAGAGGATGCGGTCCTCGCGGAAAACCCTTCGGCACCCCTTGGTTTGAAGAGTCCGAGCAGGATGAAACAAACAAGAAAGATGGCACTTATGACATAAAAAAAGCTTTCACCGGCTAAATGTTCGATGATCATGCCTCCAAAAAACGGACCGGCCAGGCTGCCAATGCTGAATGTTATTCCGCACATCAAATTTCCTGCCGGCAGTAGGGAGGCAGGAGTGAGGTCTGCCATATAGCTTATGCCCAGTGAAAAGGTGGAGCCAGTCATCATCCCGGCGAGCAGGAAGCAGGTGAACAGAGCCGGAAGGGAATCTTTGAATACACCGGCAAGCATAAAGAATAAAAATCCGGATATCATGACTGCAAGGAGCACTTTTCTCCTTCCCAGCCGGTCACTCATCAAACCGAGCGGAAATTGAAAGAGGATGGCACCCGCGGCGAAGGCTGGAAGCAGGATTGAAACGGCCGCTATATCCATCCCGTTCCGTAAGGCGTACACCGGGAAATTCCCGTTCAGAGAAGCCTCTACAAACCCATAAGAGAATGTAGGCAGAAACGCGAGCCAGGCATAGCGTGCGGCCTGGCCAAACCTTGAGAATGTGCCGCCCAGGGACACAGTCTCCATGCTCTGTTCCGGATATTCATCATTCAGCAGGAACACGGTCAGCCAGACAAGCAGGCTGATGCTGCCTGAAAGGATAAAGGGCAGGGATTCGTTTATTTTGACAAGATTCGTCAAAAGCGGGCCGCAGGCGAATCCGATTCCAAAGAATAGGCCATATATAGAAACATTCCTCCCGCGCTTTTCGGGTGAGGAGGATGCTGTGATCCATGTTTGGGTTGCAAAGTGAAGCGAGTGGTCGCCAATGCCGATCAGCATCCTCAGCAAAAACCAAAACCAAATGCTGTCCCATAGCGGGAACATAAATAATGCGGCGAAAACGGTGAGTCCGCCCCATAAGATCATCTTTTTATAGCCCAGCTTCCTAAGCGGCCCCTCCATAAAAGGAGATGCCAGGAGGATTCCTATGTATAAGCCAGTGGCGTGCAGGCCATTAATGGAAGAGCTTACTCCGTGGTTCTCAAAGATGATGGCGATCAGAGGCAGGAGCATGCCCTGGGAAAAACCTGATATGCCGACGATGCTGACAATGATCCAGAAGTGCAGTCTTGATTGAGTCATTACATTCTCTCCTAAATTCTACATAATAGTAGATGTTACTAGCACTCATGATGATTATGCAAGCATGAAATGAGGTATAGGAAGCTATGTGAAAACAAGCCTTACATAAAACCCTGAAGTGACCAGGGGATATTCGGAGGGGACTATGGTTAATAAGATCTTTTTCATTGCGGTGCTGATTGGTGTGCCGCTGTCAGTCATCGGGACCGTCATGCATCTGCCGACTATCCTGATGTTCATCATCTACTGCTTGACAATCATAGCGCTCTCGAGCTTCATGGGACGGGCCACAGAGAGTCTCGCCATCATCACCGGCCCCCGGGTCGGCGGGCTTTTGAACGCCACCTTCGGCAATGCCGTAGAGCTCATTATTTCAATATTTGCTTTAAAGGCAGGTTTGACAGAGGTTGTCCTTGCCTCGCTCACTGGTTCTGTTATCGGGAATCTGCTTCTGGTTGCAGGCTTGTCATTTTTTATAGGCGGCCTGAAATACAAAAGGCAAAAATTCAATGTTTTTGATGCCAGACATAACTCAGGATTATTGATATTCGGAGTTATCGTTGCGTTTGTCATCCCTGAAGTGTTCAGTATGGAAATGAATAAACAAAAGACGATTTCGTTAAGTGCAGGCCTGGCCATTATCATGATCCTCCTATACCTGGCCGCACTGTTTTTTAAGCTGGTAACACACCGCGGCGTCTATCAGCATGAGGAAAATGTGAAACACGAACACGAGGAACCGGAGTGGTCCAAAGGAAAGGCAATCGGCGTACTTGCAATAGCCACCCTTGCCGTCGCCTATGTATCCGAGCATCTCGTTCATACCTTTGAGGAAGTGGGCCGGACGTTTGGCTGGTCTGAACTTTTCATCGGGGTTATCATCGTAGCCATTGTCGGGAACGCAGCAGAACATGCATCTGCCATCCTCATGGCTTATAAAAACAAAATGGACATTGCGGTTGAGATAGCCGTAGGTTCAACGCTCCAAATTGCCATGTTCGTGGCACCGGCACTTGTATTGGTGTCCTTATTCTTTACAGAATCCATGCCGCTTGTATTTACGATGCCGGAATTGACAGCTATGGTAACATCTGTACTCCTTATGATCATGCTTTCAAATGATGGAGAAACGAACTGGTTTGAAGGATTAACCCTCCTTGCCGCTTACTTCATCATGGGGATTGGCTTTTACCTTTTATAAAAACAAAAATGACTCTGTCCGGTGGGACAGAGTCATTACTTTTAATTAAGTATCGATTTGTCATGTTTATGTGTTCAGCAGCGAAACTTCGATCAACCACCTCCAGGGTGTGATTCTTCTTTCCGGCGAAATTTTTTTCTCCTTAACCAATTTACGGCCCTTATCAAGCTGTGATCTGATTGTATAGGCATACCCCCTGAAACTTCGGCTGGTATGAGCAATTTCGCCTCCTTCGCTTTAATGTAAATTCAGTATAACTAAAAAACTAAAAGTTGTAAATATTCTGAAATTAACAATTTCGTTACATCCTGTAAAAAATTTTACAAGAAGGCTGACCTGCATATTCTGGGGTGAGCGGGACAATATAGAAGTAAATAGCCATTAAGGAGTGTGCAATATGAAACATCCTGTATTAACATTATCACTCTGTTTTGCACTTATATTGAGTCCGGGCTCTCTTTCACTGGCTGTCAAAAAAGAGAAGGCCACCATCCATACGGCTGCCATTCCGCAGTCTGTATTGAACATCACCAAGGAAAATACATTTCCAAACGCATCTCAGGACATGCCTTATCTTGAGCCATCGAGGCTTGCGAAGCAGCTGATCAAATCCTCCAATGTGAAAATCGAGAATCCGGAGCTGATCAGGATGATGAACGAAACCGCCATCAATAAATCTCCGTTTGCGCTTGGATACCGGGCGACCATCTATCTTGGGCATTGGGCGCTCAATTATCAATCGGTCGAGAGTTCCCCGAACTGGGAATATCAGAAAGTGAATACGAATTATTATGATAACCGTGGCGGTACAGCGCCTTATCAGATACATTATGTTCAGGAAGCCCAGAAAACAGTACGCGGCGGACTTACGGCCAAAGTGCCGGCTGCAGAAGATGTTCACAAAATGATGCTGATCAAGGCAGCCCAAAAAACAAAGCTGCCGCTAGCCTATGAGGCTGTCATTGGCACAGGGACAAAGAAGGACAGAATTTACAATATCCCAGCCAATCGTGCCGGCTACCTGCATGCCTACGCTTCCGCTGTGAACGAAAAAGGGAAGGTTACGTATGGAGAAGTTTATCTGAAACTGAAGGGAACCAAGCGCTATATCGTTGTAAAAAATGTCACTTCACAGGGAATAGGCGCATGGATTCCGATACAGGATCACCTGAGCTTCAGCTTTATGGTCTCTGGCCGTCCCCGCTGATAAAAATGCCCGCTCCTGATCCGGAGCGGGCATTTTTTATCGGGTTATGCCGGCTGCCCTCTCCGTGAACTGGACGCCTTTATAGTAAGAGTCCTTCACCAGGACATTCGGCCCGAGACATTTTACAGCCGGGCAATGACAATTCAGTTCCTTGGCGAGCTCCGACTCCTGAAAGCGGCGGTATGAGTCCACCAGGGATTCTTCCTGGATATTTCCAAGCGGAGGGGCATCGCCGAAATCCGTAACGATAACTTCTCCGCTGAAAATATTGACGTTCAGCCTCGAACGCCCGTCAGGATCGTTCCGGACTGTCACATTTCTTTCTCTGTACAGCCGCTCGAGAAGCCTGAGATCCTCTGGGTGTTCACTGCATGGATAAAAGGGAAGGGTGCCGAATAGCATCCAGACCTCCTGATTGCGGCTGTCCAAGAGCCCGTTGACAGCATTCCTGATCTGGTCCAGGGTAAGAGACTCGATTGCCGAAGCGAAGTCACTGGGGTACATAGGGTGTATCTCATGGCGCTGGCAGCCCATTTCTTCAGTTATTTGTTTATGTATATCGCTCAGATAGGGAAGAGTCCGTTTATTGAGCATCGTCTCTGCTGAGACAAGCACACCAGAATCTGTCAGGAAACGGCTGTTTTCAATCATTTTTTGAAAAAGCGCAGCCCTTGCCTCCCGGCTCGGCTTCCGCTCCATCATGGCGAATCCGGTATCGATGAATTCGTCAATCGTTCCCCAGTTATGGGAAATATGCAGAACATCGAGATAAGGGAGGATTTCCTCGTACCGCTTCATATCCAGGGTAAGATTTGAATTAATCTGAGTCCTTACCCCGCGCTCCCGCGCATATTTTAATAGCGGCACCACATAATTCTTTGTCTGCTGCCTGGACAGCATCGGCTCACCGCCTGTAATGCTCATGCTCCGAAGATGAGGTATTTCCTCGAGTCTCTTAAGGAGGAGTTCAAGAGGAAGCGCATCCGGATCCTTTGTTTGCAGCGTGTATCCAACTGCGCAATGCTCACATCTCATATTGCATAATGTCGTTGTTGTAAATTCTATATTCGAGAGTGTCAATCGGCCGTGTTCCTCTACATCCATATAGGCTTCCCATGGATCATATTGAATAGAAACAGGCTTTTGCAATTCAATCATTTTTTATGGCCCCTAACTATATTGAATACTAAACAATTATGGTGAAGTGAAAATTATATGTCAATCATTTGCTGGGGACTCTGTCCAATCTGGGATAGAGATGCAGCTCGGCTGCGGGCAGGACAATATTAAAAGGCTGTTCATTGCAGCGGAATAACTTTATAATGGTTATGGAGATTTGCGTTGCCAGGCTGTATTCTCGCCGGCAGATGGAAAGGAGTTTTTAAATTGGGAAAAGCGATTGAAGACAACAATGGACAAGTTGATTATTTAAAGCAGCGTCTGTCCATGTTCATAGAAGTGCTGGACAGCATGGATCCTGAGGAAGCACAGCTCGAGGATATTGACCGTTTGATCGGGATGCTTGATGATCTTGAGTTTAAGGTTGCTCAGTTTAAAAAAGGATAAAGAACAGGTGAGATCAGCTTACTCGGCTGATTGGTCTTAACTTTTCGGTTAAGACCTTTTTTGATGTTCTGGAAGCTGATTTTGGTCTTAACTTTTCGGTTAAGCCCTTTTTTGATGTTCTGGAGGCTGTTATTGGTTTTAACATTTTATTTAAGCCCTTTTTTAACGTCCTGGAGGCTGTTATTGGTCTTAACTTTTTATTTAAGACCTTTTTTAACGTCCTGGAGGCTGGTTTTGGTCTTAACATTTCGTTTAAGACCATTTTTAACGTTCCGGAGGCTGATTTAGGTTCTAATTCTTTGTTTAAGCCCATTTTTAACGTTCCGGAAGCTGATTCAGGTTCTAATTCTTTGTTAAAAACCATTTTTCCCGTTCCGGCGGCTAATTTAGGTTCTAATTCTTCATTTAAGACCATTTTTAACGTTCCGGAGGCTGATTTAGGTTCTAATTCTTTGTTTAATAAGCCCTTTTTTATTGACCTACTCGGCTGATTTAACTTTTTTCTGTCGAAAGGGGCGGAGCTGCACAGAGCATGAGACTTCTTGATAAGAGGGTGCGAACATCTATTTTTCTGCACCCTGCACCGCTCCACCGTCCAATTTTCTTTGTTCCTGTTCTTGTTCAGTTCCTTCCCGTGTATTGGTTGGGGGTAGGAAACTCATTTATTTATTCCCCGGACACTCTCCCAGTCAGGCTTGAGAAGCGCGTACAATGTGGCATCATGTGACTGCCCTCCCTGTAAAATGTATCCTCTTAGGAGGCCTTCCTTCTGGAAGCTGTGTTTCTCAAGCAGGGCACTTGAAGGAAAATTCTCAGGGAAAGTGACAGCGGCCGCCCTGTAAAGGCGAAGCTCTTCAAATATATACTCCAGCACTGCAGAAAGTGCTTCTGATACCAGTCCTTTCCGCCAGTAATGGGGATGGATCTCATATCCGATTTCGGTTCTTCTATTATGAATCTGCAGATTGTTCAGGCCGATCGTACCGATGAAACAGCCTTCCTCCTTCACTTGCAGTCCCCAGCGGACAGCCCTTTTTTCCCCGAACATCCTTTGAAACGAATGGATGAGATTCGCTGCATCATCCACGGATGCAAATGGGTCCATGCCGTAATATCTGGTAACCTCCTCCAATGAAAAGATCTCATAAAGCGGCATGGCATGTTCTTCTGTAATTTCGATCAGTTTCAAGCGCTCTGTTTCCAGTTCTCTAAATTCCATTTATATACCCCCGTTCATAAAAATTCGACAGGACGCAGTGGATTCCTCCTAATCCGAAAAATGTTACCGCTTGCACATAAAGCCTTTTCGAATAAAAGAGATAGGCGTATAATGTAGAAGGCTAATGTTTGAATTTTATAGAAATTCCAAAAAGCCGCCGCATGCGGCGATATATATCAATGTACAGGGGGAAGTACTGTGAATGTAGAGAAACTTCAAGAGAGCATGTATCAATTAATCGTGGAAACCTCCACTAATCTGCCAAAGGATGTAAGAAGGGCCATAAAGAAGGCGAAAGCGCAGGAAAACTCGGGTACTAGGGCAGCCATGAGTCTGTCCACCATTACTGAAAATATCGGGATGGCTGATGAAAATGTATCTCCAATCTGCCAGGATACAGGACTTCCAACATTCAAGGTGAAGACTCCTGTCGGCGTGAACCAGCTTGAGATCAACGCAGCCATTCTGCATGCCATCAAGAGGGCGACAAAAGATGGAAAGCTCCGGCCGAACTCTGTGGATTCATTGACAGGGGAAAACAGCGGCGACAACCTGGGGTACGGCGTCCCGGTTATTAAATTCGAGCAGTGGGAGCAGGATTACATCGATGCGCGCCTCATCCTAAAAGGCGGGGGCTGTGAGAACAAGAACATCCAATACAGTCTTCCTTGTGAGCTTGAAGGATTGGGCCGTGCGGGCCGCGACCTGGATGGAATCCGAAAGTGCATCCTGCATTCAGTGTACCAGGCACAGGGACAGGGCTGCAGTGCCGGCTTCATCGGCGTAGGAATCGGAGGGGACAGAAGCGCTGGATATGATCTTGCAAAAGCGCAGTTATTCCGGGAAGTAGAGGATGTTAATCCGATTCAAGAGCTTCGGAGTCTTGAGGATTACATTATGGAAAATGCAAACAAGCTGGGCATCGGGACCATGGGCTTCGGCGGAGAAACTACGCTCTTAGGATGCAAAGTCGGTGTTATGCACCGCATTCCTGCAAGCTTCTTTGTGTCTGTCGCGTATAACTGCTGGGCTTACCGCCGCCTTGGCGTAAAGATAGATGCCGGTGATGGAGGCATTACCGAATGGCTGTACCAGGATGGTGAAAAAATCAACTTTGCCAAAGAAGCTGAGCTTGAAACGGCAGCTGCCGTGGAAGCACCGGAAATTCGTGAAGTGATCCTGGAGGCTCCGATAACGGAAGAGCAAATCAGGGATCTCAAGGTCGGCGATGTGGTCCGGATCAACGGAATGATGTACACAGGGCGTGATGCCATTCATAAATATTTATCGGAAAATGATGCTCCCATCAATTTGGACGGGCAGATCATTTATCACTGCGGCCCTGTTATGCTTAAAGATGAGGCCGGTGAATGGCATGTGAAGGCTGCCGGCCCGACAACAAGCATCCGGGAAGAGCCGTATCAGGGAGACATCATGAAACGCTTCGGCATCCGTGCGGTCATCGGAAAAGGCGGAATGGGTCCCAAAACCCTGAAGGCACTTGAAGAGCACGGCGGTGTTTATCTGAATGCGATCGGCGGAGCAGCGCAGTATTATGCAGACTGCATCAAATCCGTCGAGGGCGTGGACCTGATGCAGTTCGGCATCCCAGAAGCCATGTGGCATCTGAAAGTGGAAGGCTTCACTGCGGTCGTGACCATGGATTCACATGGCAGCAGCCTCCACCAGGACGTGGCCCAGAGTTCCCTGGAGAAGCTTGCACAATTTAAGGAACGGGTATTTTAATATTCAAACACAATAGCTGTATCTTAGTCGATGTTGACTGTGCAGCTAAACATGTCGTCTAAAAGAGCAGCTGGAGGTTCCGTGCTGCTCTTTAGTATGCTGGGGCTGCCGGATTTCATTGGAATGCGGCAGGGGAAACCTGCCGTAAAAGCCGCGGGGCAAGACTGCGGTTTCGCACTGCATCGGAACGGCGGGTAAATGAACCGGTTTGGATAGTAAATCACGATTTCGGATAGTAAATATGGATTTCGGATAGTAAAGTGTGCGGTTCGGATAGTAAAAGCCTCAGATCGGCGAGTAAGGGGCTATTTAGCGCGGTGCTGATGCTTCTCCTGCAGTAAAAATGGGATGATTTTGAATGAAATGAAGGGCTGCAGAAGCAAAATGAAAAGAAAACGTGTAAAATTATTAAAAAACGATGTGAAAATACTCTATTTTATCTAATGAGCAGTATGGCGGTTCCCCTGCATCTTGTCTTTTCCGCCGAAGACTAAAAAAACGAGGTTGTCCCACAATTATGGGACAGCCTCGTTTTATTTACACGGTTTTCCGCAGATACAACCAGTAGCCGAGACCTGCCAGCAGATTCAGCGACATCAAAGCGGTGATGCTTACTCTCAGCTGAATATAAGTAAAAGCTTCCGTACCTGTAATGAAAATGATCAGCGACAGCCCGCCAAGCAGAAAGGCAAACAGAAAACTGAAAAGTCTGTATCCCATATACCGGGCCCTCTCATCCCTGCCTTCCTTCTTAAACAAAAAGATCAGGACCAAAAATGCAGCAAAAGCCAAGACTGATAATCCGTTTGTAACATAAATGATTCTCTCCAACCTGCTCACTCCCCATTTTTATTTAGGCTGAATACCTGATTGATATCGACGCCGAATACATTTGCAATCTCAAACCCCAGTACCAATGACGGTGTGTAATTGCCTTTTTCGATGGATATGATGGTCTGTCTGCTCACTCCGGCTTTTTCCGCCAGGTCCTTTTGAGTCATTTTTCGCTCAGCCCTAAGTACATGGATTCTATTTGTGAGCGAGCTGCTGCCTGCTGTCATGTATTCGCACCTCCGTAAAGTCAATCTTCCTGTACATATAGTAAAATAAAATTTACTAAAAGTAAAGTTTATTTTACATTTTTAAGTTGATTAACTGTCTCTTTTCTTAAAGATTGTCCATGCTGTGAGGAGATTTTATTGGAGCGGAAATCAACGTTCTTGTTCCATAGACAGGAATGTTTGCGAAAACAGCCATTTTATTTGAATCCCAAATATATAAATTTCCTGTCATTATTTAAGACTTGTGGTTGAACAATAATAGGAAAAAGGATAAAGACAGGAGTTTTTGCCATGAAAAAAATAGGAATCATGCTGGCAGCGTTTGTTTTATGGGCAGCGTGCCAGAGTTATGCTGATGCTGCATTTTCTAATGAACGTTATAATTGGGGATTCAGGAAATCGAGCGGGGGACAGCCGGCCGATGCAGGGAAGAAGCTTGAATCTATGCTGGAAAGACACGGGGCGGTATATCAGGGCGATACGTCCAAAAAGGATATTTACCTGACTTTTGACAACGGTTATGAAAATGGTTTTACCGGACATGTGCTGGATGTATTGAAAAAACACCAGGTTCCAGCCGCTTTTTTTGTGACCGGTCACTATCTGAAGACAGCAAAAGGACTGACTAGGAGGATGGTAAAGGAAGGCCATATCGTCGGGAATCATTCCTGGTATCATCCGGACCTTACCACAAACTCAGACAGTGAGATTGCCGAAGAATTAAATTCAGTGCGCGAGGAAACAGAGCGGCTGACCGGCCAGAAGGGGATGACGTACTTAAGGCCGCCCCGCGGAGTATTTAGTGAGAGGACGATGGATGTGGCCTCAAGCCTTGGCTACAGGCATATATTCTGGTCACTGGCCTTTGTTGACTGGAACGTAAAAGACCAGAAGGGAGCGCAGCACTCGTATGACCAGGTGATGAAGCAGATCCATCCCGGAGCCATCCTGCTCCTCCATACCATATCAAAGGACAACTCAGATGCCCTTGACCGAATCATCACCGATCTGAAGGAAAAAGGCTATACTTTTAAATCGCTGGATGATTTAATGATAAGCCGGGAACTCGGAAGTGACATGCTTTATTGACCGAAAGCGGTAATGATCGCTAAAACATGCTATAATACGGGGAAAATGCCAAAGGATGATTGCAGTGTGGACTGAATCTTTTGATATTGAGGGGCCTTACAATTTTGACCTGGTCCTCGACAGACTGTCGAATGACCCTCTGTCAGCCGTTGATCTTGCAAACAGAAGTATCAAGGTTCCCCTATATGCAGGGGGGAAGTCTGCTGTCATTCATGTAAAAGCAACCGGAACGACCGATGCGCCGTCTTTTACTCTGTCAGGAAATGACCTGCAGACAAAGGAGGCGGGAATCAGCCGGGTTAAGGCCATCTTTCAGTGGCATCTGCCGCTCGAGGACATTCATACTCATTTTGAGCGATCCGACCTGGGCGACATTTTTACGGAGCATAGGGGAACTCCTCTAATATTGGATTTTGACCCATATGCCTGCCTTGTGAAGTGCATTGTGCATCAGCAGCTGAATTTAGCCTTTGCCTATACATTGACCGCAAGATATGTAAAAGCATTTGGCCGGGAAGCCGATGGAGCCTGGTTTTATCCGGAGCCAAAGACGGCAGCCCGGTTGTCGGTTGAAGAACTGCGGGAGCTTCAATTCAGTACAAGGAAAGCCGAATATTTAATCGGACTGTCACAGCAGATTGCAAGCGGCGAACTGGACTTGGACGAACTGAGCCGGGAGCCTGATGACATCATTATTGATAAACTGACTGCAATTAGGGGGATTGGCCGCTGGACAGCTGAAAACTTTCTGCTTTTCGGCCTCGGAAGGCCTAATTTATTCCCGATGGCAGACATCGGCATTCAAAATGCTTTGAAGAAATTATACGTTATGGAACAGAAGCGAACACGGGAACAAATGGAAGCCCTGAGCGGATCATGGCAGCCATATTTAAGCTATGCCTCTCTTTATTTATGGAGAAGCATTGAAAAACGGAGTGAATAATACATTGAAACAAGAAGCAAAACTAGAGCCTGGACAAACATTTCCACTGACTATCAAGCGCCTGGGAATCAACGGGGAGGGCGTCGGCTATTTTAAACGGCAGGTCGTGTTTGTCCACGGTGCAATTCCGGGAGAGGAAGTTCTTGCCGAAGCGGTGAACGTACAGCCGAAATACGCAGAGGCAAGAATCAAGAAGATCCGGAAAGAATCGGAACACAGGACAACGCCGCCATGCCCGGTTTATTACGAATGCGGCGGCTGCCAGCTGCAGCATATCGCATACGAACGACAGCTCCTTGAAAAGCGGAATGTGATCATACAGGCGCTGGAGAAATATAAAAAATCAGATGCCGGTTCCATGGATATCAGGCAGACGATTGGCATGGAAGAGCCATGGCATTACCGGAATAAGAGCCAATTCCAGGTGGGTACTGACCAAAACGGACAGATCATTGCCGGTCTTTATGCCGTGGGCACCCATAAGCTCATTGATGTACCCGAATGCATTGTCCAGCATCCGAAAAGCAACCGTGCGACAAGGGTTGTGAAGAAGCTGATCGCCAAGCTTCAGATCCCGGTCTATAATGAGCGCAAGAAAAAAGGAGTCGTCCGGACAATCGTGACCCGGGTGGGCTTTGAAACAGGAGAGCTGCAGGTAGTCATTGTTACGGCCACTGAAAAGCTCCCGCAGAAGGAACAGCTGATCGCAGAAATCAAAAAGCAGCTCCCGGAAGTTGTGTCAGTGGTTCAGAACGTGAATCCGAAGAATACATCCACCATCTTCGGGGAGAAATCCATCCATCTTTCCGGTGAGAATGTCATCCGGGAAACACTCGGAGATATGACATACGAGCTGTCAGCACGCACCTTCTTCCAGCTCAATCCTGTCCAGACCATTAAATTATATGATGAAGTTAAAAAAGCGGCAGCTTTGACTGGAAAAGAAAAAGTTGTCGATGCATACTGCGGGGTCGGAACCATCGGATTGTGGCTTGCAGACGGAGCAAAAGAAATCCGCGGCATGGATGTGATCAAGGAATCCATTATGGATGCCAAAAAAAATGCGGCCCGCCAAGGTGTGAAGAATACACGCTATGAGGTTGGCAAAGCGGAGGACATCATGCCAAAGTGGTCGAAGGAAGGCTTCCGGGCAGACGTTCTTATTGTTGATCCCCCAAGGACCGGCCTCGACAACAAGCTGCTGCAGACCATCATAAAGGTAAAGCCGAAGAAAATCGTCTATGTATCCTGTAATCCTTCCACCCTTGCCAAAAACCTTGAATTCCTGAGCAGTTTATATAAGGTTAACTATATTCAGCCTGTGGATATGTTCCCGCAGACGAGTCATGTGGAGAGCTGTACGTTGCTAGTTTTACGATAAAATCAAGCAGATAGAACCGAGAATCTAAAAAGATACTCGCTGTTCCGTCTGCTTTTTCAATTCGATCGATCAGCCGATGTAACAATTCATGTGTCAGGACATCGGCTTTTCGCGGCTTTCCTGAGTTTGACAGCTTTTGTTCTAAACCAATCGGGGCTGAAGAAGATAATTTAATTCTTCTTTAGTCTTTTTTGGCAATAGTTCTGTATTATTCTAATGCTATAACCTCACCCGAACTAGATAAGTGCGCAATCATTTATTTTATAAAAAAAGGGCTCAAAGTATGAGCTCCCTTATTAAGACATCTTCTGCCATTAGTGGAATTTGTCTTAATAAAAACCGCCAGACTTATTGCCCTATCTCCGTTTCTTACCATTGGATTTATTGCCTTTAGAGCCATTCCTGCCGCAGGACTTATTGCCTTTAGAGCCGTTCCTTCTATTATTTTTATTGCCCCTGCAACCGTTTTTCCGGCCGGACTTATTGCCTTTAGAGCCATTCTTACCGCAGGATTTATTGCCTTTAGAGTTATTCTTACCGCAGGATTTATTGCCTTTAGAGCCATTCTTACCATTGGATTTATTGCCTTTAGAGTTATTCTTACTGCAGGATTTATTGCCTTTAGAGTTATTCTTACCGCAGGATTTATTGCCTTTAGAGTTATTCTTACCACAGGATTTATTGCCTTTAGAGCCATTCTTACCGCCGGATTTATTGCCTTTAGAGTTATTCTTACCGCAGGATTTATTGCCTTTAGAGTTATTCTTACTGCAGGATTTATTGCCTTTAGAGTTATTCTTACCGCAGGATTTATTGCCTTTAGAGTTATTCTTACCACAGGATTTATTGCCTTTAGAGCCATTTTTACCGCAGGACTTATTGCCTTTAGAGCCGTTCCTTCTATTATTTTTATTGCCCCTGCAACCGTTTTTTTTGCCGGATTTATTGCCTTTAGAGCTATTCTTACCACAGGATTTATTGCCTTTAGAGCCACTCCTGCCACCTGACTTATTGCCTTTAGAACAATTTTTACCGCCGGATTTATTCCCTTTACTTCCGGATTTATTTTTCATTTGGATTGTTTGAGTATCATAGTCTTTATCAACCGGATTATTAACCATAAATCCTGCAAGGCCATTATGAGCTGCATCTGAAATTGCTCTTACAATATCATAAGTTGTTGACAATAACATTCACCCTTCCTAAAATTTTTCACTTTTTATTCATGGTATGAAAGTTTTAGTTTGTTGCTTGGACATTAAAAGCCCGCTCATAAAATAATTTATCAGCCCAGGGGTCACCGTTTTACTGGGGTTACATAATTTAGAATCAAAAAAGAGTTTTTAGGGAGAGTTTTATATTGAAGAGTTATAAGCTGTATATTCAACCCGCAGAATTACAAACCTTAAATAAAAATATCTGGAGTGATGATCCAGTTCCGGGAACACTTAAGCATGACGAAAAAAAATATTTAATTGATGTAGCCTACAGGGGAGACTCCATCAGAAAAAATAAAAAAAAATCTTATCAAATTACCTTCAGGAAACCTTATATTGTGGAGAAGAACCATGTTGTCCATTTAAACAGTGAGTATAAAGATCCTTCTCTAATTCGAAATAAGCTGTCCCTGGATTTTTTCAGAAGCCTGGGAATCTTAACACCAAATGCCCAGCATGTTTTATTAATTTTGAATGGGCAATGCCGGGGGATTTATCTTGAGCTTGAATCATTTGATGAATACTTTCTGAAAAAGTGGAATCTTCCTGAAGGAGGAATCTTTTATGCGACTGACAATGATGCCAATTTTTCTTTATTGACTGAAGAAGAAGATGCGAAAACAGAAATATTGCAGGGATATTCTGAGGTATATGATAGTAACGGAAAAGGGGAGCAGCTTCTCTCTGACCTTATATTCAAGATTAACACACTGACAAATCTGGAATTTGAACGAGAAATACCTAAGATGATTGATGTAGAAAAATATTTGAAATGGCTTTCGGGAGTTGTCTGCACACAAAATTTCGATGGTTTTATCCATAACTATGCCCTTTACTGGAATAGTGGGACAGGCCTTTTTGAAATTTCCCCCTGGGATTGTGATGGAACTTGGGGGAGGAATCGGCACGGGGAATTACTGCCGTATGATTATATACCAATTGAGGGTTACAATACATTGTCGGCCCGGCTTCTGCATCATTCTGCATTTCGAGATTTATACAAACAAATCATGGAGGATATCTTACTGAATTATTTTACAGAGGAACGGCTAAAACCCTTGATTTATTCGGAATTGGAAAAATTACAGCCCTGGATTGAAAAAGACCCATATATAAAAGAGAAAATGCATATTATTTTATCAGAACCCTTAGTTATGCTGGATTTTGTCAGAGACAGAAGGGAGTACTTATCAAGGGAGCTGGTTCGTTTAATTTAACTCCTAAGGATTTTTTAAACGGCCGTTATTGCTCCTTAAATCAATTCGGTACAATAAATAGGGCGTTTGTTATAGTACTTTGTCTAAGGTCTGAGCATATAGTACAGGGAAACTAAATATTAGGAGGAAAAATGCAGCATGAATACTGAAGTAATGCAAACTTTTATTGGTAAGACATTGAAGGTGGACAGAGGCGGGCCAGAATCCCGGGTGGGGAAACTCCTAGCTGTAGGGGAGGACTTCTTTTCTCTTCTCACTAAAGAAGAGGGAGTAATCTTTTACACAACACATCATATCAAAAGTGTTACTGAGAGTTCTAAAAATAAATTTGATCTTGAAATAGAAGTCTCAGAAGATTTTCAGTTCGAAAAATATCCGACCTTTAAAGAAGCAATCAACTCACTAAAATTCCAATGGGTAAAAATCAATCGTGGAGGAAAGGAATCCCTGGAAGGTGTGTTAGAAGACGTAAATGATGACTATATTAGGGTAGTGATGAATGAAGAAATAATCAGGATTTCAATGTTCCATGTACGGAACATCAGCCTGGGAGTAAAGAGCGAAAAGAAACAGGAGGAATCTGGAACAGCAAAAGAAAATCAAAAAGCTCAAAATAAAGGTAAAGGTAGAAAAAGGTAAAATGAATAGACCCAATAATGTCGCTTCTCATTAGAAGCGACATAAATTATTTTAATGAGTAATTTTGTTATAAAGGACGTTAAAGCCGCTATGGACACTTTCTCCATAACAAAAGGACGACAGATCGCCCGTATAGAAAAGCTCCGCTTGTCCGCCGTTATACCTTCAGTTAACTCCGGAAATCGAAAGCATTGCCAAGCGGAGAAAGTTGGCAATCGGCATAATAGTGGAGGGTTGTGGTCTAAATCAAAACGCCTTCTACATATTGGCCGGAATTCAAATATCACCGGCCATCCATATAGGGAGTCAGACTGTTCTTTCTCGTACACTTCTTCTAAAATGTCTAAGATAGCTTATATACAGAGTCAGCTTACATATTTAAAAAAATATCAGCTATCCTTTCATGAAGTCAGCATTATTGAGGCTGACTTCAAGAAGGGATAGCTGTTTTTTTGAACGATATTTAGATTTTTTTTATCTACCTTCATACCTTTCCTTAAGGAAATTGAATGGTTTTGATGTGCTCTAAATTCCTATAGATGGTATCTCCCTCAGCTGTAATCAAAACTGCCTGTCTTCCATGTATCTCTTTAAGCAGGCCGATTTTTTCAGGGTTATCCCCGCCATCCAGAATAACAAATTGATTTTCGAACTTTTTCAGCTGCTCACTAAAAGAACGGGATAGTGTAGTGGAAACAGTCGGATTAAGCGGAAAATACTGATTTTCTATTGAATATGGAGTTGTATTGGGTGGATAGGGTATGAGGTATTTAACATGATTCATTGAAATAAACATGGTTTTGTAGGCAGGAGAATGAAATACAAAATAGTCATTCATAATATTGGTTAAATATCCATGAATGGATTTATTTCCAGTTACATAAATTTTGACGAATAACCCTTTTGCGTTCATTAATATTTTCCGGTAGGAGATAGTTTCCATTTCAATTGGCTGCTCTGAAGGAGGAGTATAATAAGTTTCTTCTGTGGAGTTCGCCTCCTTTAACCGCTGAACATGGATTAAAGGAATGTATAGAAACGAATTCACTTCTCCTTTATATAAGACGATAAGATCCAAACCCGCATCAATTAATGTGCCCTTTTGTAATCTGCCCCCAGAAATCTCAATTTCAATGTTTTTTCCTACTAATTTTTTTAAATCTATAGACATCAATATTCTCCTTTTTCATAAGGTTTTATTTTTCCAGGACCCCGCCGAATAACGTTGAGACCCAATAATATAAGATTACCAATGTGAAAAGAACAGCAGGCGGTATTACCACCATTGTATGTTTTGTATATTCCCACCAGGTGAATTTTATTTTTCCGCGTCTTAAAAGATGCATCCACATGAGGGAAGCAAGGGTTCCCATTGGGAGAAGCAATGATCCCATGTCACTTCCGATAACAATGGCCAGATACGCTATTTTCATGGAGAGTGCATCAAGATTCATATGTGTCAGCGTCAGAGTGCCAATCATAAGAGCTGGGTGATTATTAAAAATATTGGACATTACAGTCATGAGTGCCCCCATCAAAATGCTTACATGGAGCAGACTTCCAGAAACCATTGGCTGCATGATATCGATGAGTAAATCCGCTAAACCTATATTTTTTAATCCGTATATGATGGTATACATGCAAAACGCAAATATGAATATATACCACGGTGTTTTTTTCACCATGTCACCCGGAGGAATCTTTAAATACCACCATCTCCACCCTAAAAGGATGACAGAACCAAGCACAGCCATTATTGAGATGGGAATGCCGAGAAAAGAGGCTGCAAAGAGGCTGATACGAACAGCAAGCACGAAAATAAGGATTCTCCACATAATCTTTGAGTGATCTTTTGCTGTACCGTTCCCAGGACCGTCCCTAAGAGGGTGGTATGATGGCAGTGTGAGTCCTGAAACTCTTGTCGGGATTTTCTTTGGCAGGATGCCGCGAAAGCGGAGGTATAAAAGTACAACTAAGAACAGTAAGCCCAGTGTGGCAGGGACAAACATCATAGCCGTTTGCAAATAAAGAGTCATATGCACGATGTTCAATGAAATCAGATTAACAATATTACTGACACCGATTGGAGCGCTGGAAGCAGTAGCAATTAACCCCCCGGACAACAAGTAGGGTATTTTTTGGTGATTTTTTAACCCCATATTGTTTAAGAGCATCACCAGAATGGGTGTGGTAATCAATATACTCCCATCATTATTGAAAAAGAGTGTCATTAGAAAACATAAAAGATTAACGTACCAGAATAGGCGTATTCCTGATCCCTTTGCTTTGGCAGTAAGCAGCTCTGCAATCCAACGGAACAAACCAATGCTCTCTAAAACATTTGCCATTACAATGGTTGCCATAATGGTTATAGCTGCACCGCTGATTGTTGATGCAATCTCACCTAAATCTGAAAATGTAACACTCCCACAGAGCAGGACAATGATTGCACCAGCTGCAGCGGGGATGGCCTCGTTAACGCCCCAAGGCCTCCATAGGATTAATAAAAGTGTTCCTAAAAAGGATAAAATGGTTATCCAAACCATCGGTTCTAACATAATTCTCCCCTTCCTTCAGGTTGTAACTACTACTTTAAAAGCCGAGCCCTATTTGTCATCTTGCATGATACTTGTCCATCCTTTACATGTGTCCCTAAGGTGTGGTTGTACTATAAGTGTATGTATCATGCAGAAAACGCTCTTTAGGTCTGTGCCCTTTTTTCTACAAATCCGCTTGAATCTATCTAGCGCCATCTAAAAAGGAATCATCAAAGACACTCTGATATTTATAGCGGCTTAAGCCAGGGAATATAAAAATGCAAAGTATATGAAAATAATGTTTTGTCACTTCCAGTTGCTGCTCAGAAATCAAATAACCTAGATTAATAGTAAGTTTGTTATGTGATTGGCATTTTGACCCTAACTTAGGGCAGAACTACAAATAATATTGGACAGATGTTTAATTACGGGAGAATTTCGAGTGATGATCAGAAACAAAAAAAGCTTCCATCCTCCGGATGCGTCGTATCTCGTATATACAACCCCTCCAAAATCTGAAAGTATTTCCAAATCACTGTCCGGTAATCTTTCACAAGAGTTAGTGCTGCCTCTAATTCTACAAATGAGGATAAATTTCTCTAATATATAGAATGGAAGGGCTAAACAAAGGTTGGAAACAAATAGTGCGTGAAATCATAGGTAAGTAGGTATGGTATGGTAAGGTATTGGGGTGAACACTACTACACCAAAAAAGCTACTGTCAGTACACCAGTCATATAAAATCTGTGACACTGATTGAATTGCAGTAAACATGTTTCCAGAAATATGAGTGCGCGGGGAGGGTTATTAAATGAATGCAAATAAAAAATGGCTGGCCATTCCTGAAGAATTCAGGATCCGGCTGAAGAAGAACATTTTTTGTTCTCATTGTAAAGACGCTGTGGGTATTGAAAATTTCACGATCGAAGATCATCCTTCAGGGATTGTATTGGAAGGCAAATGCCAGGTTTGCGGAAAAAAAGTGGCAAGGGTAGTAGAGTCTGAATAATAGCCAGGTGTTCTCAAGCAATGTGCAAAAGTGGATTCAAGCACAGGGAGAGGCACCTTTTTCACTTGAAAAATGTTAGGGTCCTGAGTTTTTGACTGCCCATTTAACTCTGTAAAATTAGCAGAAATTTACGTTGGCTATCCGGAGATTGCAGGTTTAGAATAAAAAAGTGCCTAACTATTTCCAATCCGTTTGAAATTAAGGTCTCAGGCATGGTATAAGTGTAAAGGAAGCAAGTACGTCTTGCTTTTTAATTTTGGGACGAGGTTTGTTCTTGTATCCCATATTGAGAGGGTTGAACATGAAAGAAAATTTTTGGCGTGAATTACCACGGCCTTTTTTTATACTTGCTCCAATGGAAGATGTGACAGATGTTGTGTTCCGTCATGTTGTAAGTAAAGCAGCCAGACCTGATGTATTTTTTACAGAGTTTACGAACTCGGAGAGCTATTGCCATCCGGATGGAATACAGAGTGTGCGCGGGCGTTTGACTTTTACGGAGGATGAACAGCCGATCGTTGCCCATATATGGGGAGATAAGCCTGAAAACTTCCGGCAGATGAGCATCGGTATGGCAGAGCTTGGGTTCCGGGGTGTGGATATTAATATGGGATGTCCAGTGCCGAATGTGGCGCAGCATGGAAAAGGCAGCGGCCTGATCCGCCGTCCGGAGGTTGCAGCTGAATTAATACAGGCAGCAAAAGCAGGGGGGCTTCCGGTAAGTGTAAAAACGAGGCTCGGTTTCTCTGAAATTGAGGAATGGCACAAGTGGCTGACCCATATTTTGAAGCAGGATATTGCCAATCTTTCCATTCATCTGCGTACCAGAGATGAAATGAGCAAGGTGGATGCTCACTGGGAACTGATTCCGGAGATCAAAAAGCTCCGTGACAAGGTGGCACCAGATACACTCCTGACGATCAATGGAGATATCCCTGACCGTCAGACTGGCTTAAAACTCGCTGAAGAATATGGAGTGGATGGGGTGATGATCGGCCGCGGTATATTCCATAATCCATTTGCCTTTGAAGCGGAGCCGAAAGATCACAGCAGCAAGGAATTGCTTGATCTCTTAAGACTGCATCTGGATCTTCATGATCAATATACACTGCGTTCATTCAAGGCCCTTCACCGCTTCTTCAAAATCTATGTCAAGGGATTCCGGGGAGCAAGTGAATTGAGAAATCAATTGATGAACTCAGAATCAACAGATGAAGTGCGTGTTATGCTCGATAAATTTGAAGCAAACAACCTGGATGCATTAGGGTAAAATAAGTCACTTCTATGAAATAAACAGCCTGTCTCCTGGAAAAACCCAGGTGTGACAGGCTTTTTATTTTGCTTTAAGGCTCTTTTCTAGAAGTTTTTGCGGATCTGGGTGTTGGAACAGAAACCATTTAAGGATATCAAAGGTAAAAACCGGTCTTGCATTTGTGTCGCTGAGCTAAGATGGTGAAAGGCAGTTCAGCTTTTACCGCAGCCCGTCCGCAGACTTGCTTTTAGAGCCCCATGAAGTGGATGAACGGTTATTTGAAGATGGAGATCATCTTCACTTTTGTTCTGTAGATCTAGTGGAATCACTAAAGTATGTTGTGGCGAAAATGCCTCACAGAACTCATTAAAACACCTAAATTCAAAAAAAAGAAACTTACTAATTGTATTTCATTACTGAAAGACAATCAGCTGCCGGTCATCCTCTTTTATCCTGTTAACTCTATCGAGGATTAGTATTGTAATATATCAAAAAATTCTATATAATACTATTTATCTAATAAAGACAATTGTCTTTTTAGGGTGGAATATGATGGAAGTCGCCTTTCTTTGCGAAGCAAAGGTGTATGTACTGTAATAAGTCCACTTGTTATGCGAAACTATGAAAAAAATAAAAAAAGATCCCGGGGCCAAACTCTGCGGCTTGGGGCCGTTAACCAATCAAAGTCATCTCAGGAGGAAAGAGCTATGAAAAGTCAACTGAAGAAGTGGAGTCAATTGAGTTTGGTAAAGCAAATTATTGCCGGGCTGCTTGCCGGCATCATCCTGGCTGTAGTGATTCCGGGTGCGGCAAAGCCTGTTGTCATTTTTGGAACGCTGTTTGTGGGAGCCCTTAAGGGGATTGCTCCAGTCCTGGTCTTCTTTTTGGTCATGTCGGCCATCTCCCAGCACAAGAGCGGACAGAAAACGAATATGAAATCCATTATTTTCTTATATCTTTTAGGAACGTTTGCCGCAGGCTTAATTG
Source organism: Paraperibacillus marinus (assembly GCF_046237605.1). Lineage (GTDB taxonomy): Bacteria > Bacillota > Bacilli > Bacillales > DSM-1321 > Paraperibacillus > Paraperibacillus marinus. The sequence continues at coordinate 799,215 of NZ_CP143542.1, forward strand.
CAGTTGTGGCAAGCTTTATATTTCCCGTGTCCCTGACATTGGGCAAGGGAGCTGAGGGTGTTACGCCTCCCGGCGGGGTCGTCGAGGTACTTAAAACGCTCCTGCTTAATGTAGTTGATAACCCCGTCAAGGCGATATTCAACGCAAACTATATCGGCATCCTTGCGTGGGCGGTCGTCCTTGGTCTGGCCCTGCGGAATGCGTCGGCCGGAACAAAGACACTGATTGCGGACTTTTCCAATGCGGTCTCGAAGATGGTTGGCTGGGTGATTAAGTTTGCTCCGCTCGGCATCATGGGGCTTGTATTTGAATCTATCACTGTAAATGGCGTGGATGCGCTGTTTGGCTATGGTAAGCTGCTTGCCGTCCTGATCGGCTGTATGCTGTTCGTGGCACTTGTCGTCAATCCTGCCATCGTATTTGCGGCCATAAGACAAAATCCATATCCGCTGGTCTTCAGATGCTTGAAGGAAAGCGGGATTACTGCCTTCTTCACAAGAAGCTCGGCTTCCAACATCCCTGTTAATATGAAATTATGTGAAGACCTGAAATTGAACAGAGACAGCTATTCTGTTTCCATTCCGCTCGGGGCAACCATCAATATGGCTGGCGCTGCAGTCACCATTTCAGTTCTGACACTGGCTGCAGTCCATACACTCGGCATTGAAGTGGACCTTGCCACGGCTGTGCTTCTCAGTATCGTGGCAGCTGTATGTGCCTGCGGTGCTTCCGGTGTTGCAGGAGGATCCCTGCTTTTGATCCCGCTCGCATGCAGTCTTTTCGGGATTCCTGCTGAGACCGCCATGCAGGTAGTGGGAGTCGGTTTTATCATCGGGGTGTTACAGGACTCCTTTGAAACGGCGCTGAACTCTTCGACAGACGTACTATTTACAGCTGCGGCTGAATTCAAGGAGTGGCGTAAAAAAGGTAAGAAAATAACCATCCGCAAAGCAGCATAAACATACAAACATATAACTGCACCCTGCTGTCACCTTCACTGCCGGCAGCGGTGCATTTTTTTGCGGTTTTTTATGCAGCTGGAAAGATAAGTGGTTATTTACAGAAAAATGAAAAAGTGAGATAATGAATTAACGATTAACAAGGGGGAAAGTAAGTTTATGGAACCAACAAATTGCTGATATTAATTTAATCAAATTAATATGAATTCTGTACCTGAGTGAAAAGCACCTAAATGAAATAGGTTTATTTGCTATGCTCACTATGGAATTGCGGCAATTAGAAGGTCACTTACTTTACTGATATCCGGGATTATAATCTTAGTACCAGCAGACATGAAATGGGCTGGTACCTGCATGAAAGCTAATGCTGTGCTCGCTTGGCACATCCCTGGTTTTTATGCTGAATTATATTCTTTAAACATTCAAGACTGTAAGAAGAGGCAATCTTCTTATGGTCTTTTTTATATGGGCTCATTCTAAAAAAATGTTGTTCTTTTGATTTGTTTAAGCCAGGTTGATTGCAGTGTACGGCGCAAGACTCATGCGAGCTCACCGCCACCCTGCTTAGGTGGAGTGCCTGCGGCAGAAATCAGCCTACAAGTTCAAAGCAGCAATGTTTGCGAATACAGCCTTATTTATAACCCAATAGTAATGAAGTTCTTCTTTGCTGCATCCATAATGCACGGCAGAAAATTATGGATGAAAGTGGGAAAGTTTAATGCTGGAATTAAAGCTGAATGGAATTAAGAAATATATGGATGCTGCACTCGTCCTGAAAAATATCTCCTTTGAAGCCTATGAAGGAGAGAGGATTGGCATTGTGGGAGCGAACGGAAGCGGAAAGAGCACGATTCTTAAATTAATTGCCGGACTTGAGCCGATGAATTATTATCCGGGATATCCGCAGACTTCAAGCCCTGGATATGACGAAGGTCTGATCCATAGGCCGAGACATGCTGATATTGCCTATCTTGAACAAACTCCGGTTGTAGAAAAGGGGCTAAAAGCGGCGGATGTGCTTCATCTGGCATTTGCGGAGGTTGAGAGCATGGAAAGAGAAATGCGGAACCTTGAGAAGCAGATGAAGACGCTGGCCGGGGATACACTTGAAAAGGCGCTGAAGAAATACAGTGATCTTCTTCAGTTATTTGAAGTAAGGGGCGGATATGAGCGTGAGGAAAAGCTGGGGAAAGTATGCACAGGATTGAAATTTACTGAAGAGTTCCTCGCCAGGGATTTCGACCTGCTGAGCGGCGGGGAAAAAACGAGGCTGATGCTCGGCAAGCTTCTGATACACCAGCCGGATATTCTCCTTCTGGATGAACCTACCAACCATCTTGATATGGATTCCCTTGAGTGGCTGGAAGGCTATGTCAAAGGGTATAAGGGAATTATCATTATTGTCTCCCATGACCGTTATTTCCTTGATCATACGGTCACGAAAATTGTGGAAGTAGAAGACATGGAGGCTATTACGTATAAAGGGAACTACACATTCTTTGTCAGCCAGAAGGAGGAAAATCTGCGGATTCAATATGAACATTACCGGGAACAGCAGAAAAAGGTTCATTCAATGGAAAAGACAGTAACAAGCCTGCGCGATTGGGCGCTGAGGGCAGATAACAATAAATTCTTCAGGAGGGCGGCCAGCATCCAGAAAAAGCTGGATAAAATGGCGAGAATCGATAAGCCCATTTTTGAACGGCGGAATATGAATCTGAACGTCAAATCAGCGGGCCGTTCCGGTAATGAAGTCATTAAAGCGGAGAGGCTGTCCAAAAGCTATCAGGATAGAGCTATATATAAGAACGCTGATTTATTGGTCACCTTTGGTGAAAGAGTGGGTGTGATTGGGCCGAACGGAAGCGGGAAAACCAGCCTCCTGAAAATGCTTCTGGGGGAAGAGATGCCTGACGGCGGCCGGATACAGCTGGGAGCAAATGTGATGCCTGCTTATCTGCCGCAGAACGTTACCTTTAAGGATGAAAGCATTACACTGCTCGAAGCCTTCAGGGACTGCATTTCGATTCCTGAAGGAAAGGCACGTGAGTATCTGTCAAAATTCATGTTCTATAAAGGAAGTGTGTTTAAGAAGGTAGAGCATCTTTCCGGGGGAGAGAGAATCAGGCTGAAGCTAGCGATGCTGCTTTTTCAGGATATTAATCTCCTGATCCTGGATGAACCGACCAACCATCTGGATATCAATTCGATCGAGACGCTTGAAGAGGCATTGGAAGACTTTGGCGGGACCATTTTCTTTATTTCGCATGACCGGTATTTCATAAACAAAATGGCGGATCGATTGATTGCGATTGAAGATTTTGCGTTGAAGAGTTATGAGGGCAATTATGATGAGTATAAACGACTGCAGGAAAAACTGGAGTCACAGCAGGTCAAAGGATCGGCTGTAAAATACGCAGGGGGCAAGAAAGCTTTTAAGGCGGAGGGTACGGATGAAGCAGCAAAGGCTGTGGCCTTTGCCCGGATTGAAGTCCTTGAACGTGATATTCAGAAAATCGAAACAGCAATGGAAACGGGCTGCGCAGATCATGAGGAGCTCAATCAGCTTTACCGGAGGAAGATCGCCCTCTCTGAAGAACTGGATTCAGTGATGGATCTTTTGGTAAACCTCCCATAACAAGGTAAACACTTTCAATAAACTTAATTGGCTGAAAATAGCTGTGATTATTGACTTGGGACTATATCACTGTTACTATTTTCACTATTCATTTTAATAGTGATTTACCTTGTATATGTTCAGGAATATGGCTTGGACGTTTCTACCAGGCTGCCATAAATAGTCTGTCTACAAGGGGCAATTCCTATAGGCTCTCATTCAGCCTCCCCATTGCCCTTTGCAGAATTCCCCTGGCAGATGTGCCGGGGGATTTTTTTTTATATTATATCCGGAGGACACATCATGAAAAAATACTTTCAATTTTCCGAACGGAATACAACCTACAGGCAGGAAAGCATTGCGGGAATTACCACCTTTCTATCCATGGCTTATATTCTGGTTGTTAATCCTGTCATCTTAAGTCAGAGCGGTATGGACAAAGGAGCTGTATTTACGGCCACCGCACTTTCCGCCATTATTGGGTCACTATTGATCGGCCTGCTGGCGAATTATCCAATCGGCATTGCGCCGAGCATGGGAATCAATGCATTTTTCACCTTTACAGTCTGCATCGGTTTGAAAATTCCATGGGAAACAACCCTCGCTGGAGTATTCGTAGCCGGAGTGCTATTCGTCATCTTGAGTTTGCTGAAGATACGGGAAAAGATTATCAATATAATCCCTCAGGATTTGAAGCATGCCATTGCCGGAGGGATAGGATTTTTTGTAGCTTTTATTGGATTGAAGAATGCAGGCATCGTCACTGCGAATCGGGATACGTTTGTCGCTCTCGGCAATTTTAAAGATGCGCCTACCCTGCTTGCCATTGCCGGCTTTATCATTACCATCATACTTCTGAACAGGGGAATCAAAGGCGGAATCTTTTTTGGGATGGTACTGTCTACCATCATTGGGATTGCGTTTGGAGTCATTGAAACCCCTAAGGCTGTCGTTGGGAGCATTCCGAGCCTTGAGCCCACCTTCGGAGTTGTGTTCAGCCATTTAGATGACATATTTTCCCCTAAGGTGCTGGCGGTCATTTTTACATTTTTGTTTGTAGCCTTTTTTGATACTGCTGGTGCTTTGATTGCCATTGCCAGCCAGGCGGGACTGATGAAAAATAACGAAATACCGAATGCGGGCAGGGCGCTTCTGGCAGATTCATTGTCGGCGACTGTCGGTGCGGTGTTTGGTACTTCAACTACCGCTTCAATGGTAGAATCTTCTGCAGGCATTGCGGTTGGCGGAAGGACGGGCTTTACCTCCATAGTCATTGCCAGCGGCTTTGTGATTTCCTTGTTCTTCTCGCCCGTTCTGTCGATTGTTACGCCAGAGGTCACTGCCCCGGCCCTGATCATTGTGGGAGCGATGATGGCAACCGAGATCAGCAAAATCAATTGGAATCATTCAGCCATCGTCATCCCGAGTTTTGTCACCATCATCATGATGCCGCTGTCTTTCAGTGTAGCTACAGGCATCGCCCTGGGCTTCATTTTGTATCCGATCAATATGATTGCGATAAAAAGGGCGAAGGAAATCCATCCAATCATGTATGTGCTTTGCCTGGTATTCATTGGTTATTTTGTATATGTAGTGTAAGGCAGATTCAAAAGAGGCAGCGGTGGCTGCCTCTTTTTTCACTTTTTACTATTATCCCGGTATAAACTTGAAAAATTGCGTATGAAATTGGGAATACTTTCTTTTTCTTGGGGTAAAGGAAGGATGTTATTACGCCGGCAGGTAAATTGTACCCCATCTCTTTTATTAAATGGCGGGACTCCTTCTGTCAGCGCATTAGTAGTACATCCCGCTCTAAAGGAGAGAACGCATGTATATTCATTTTGGACAGCACAGGCAGCTTGCAGTCTGGAAAATCTGGGGAGAGCCTGAACGGGACATTTCTTCTATTTGCGTTGCAGCGGAGGTAAGAGGGAAAAGGGACGATGAGAGAAGTTATAACGATGGACCGATTGAATTGGAGAGTCATAGATGAAGGGCAGCCTTTCAGGAAAACGGTTTTACCCCCTCACTTGCCAAGGCTGCGTTAAGTCTTGGAATCCGGCTTGATGATGTACAAACCTATAAAAATCTTAAAGACTATTTAAAAATTCTTGACCGGTCAATTTAATATAGGATCTTAAAAGATGAAAACGGTAAGCCGGCGGAACAAAATGTTCTGCCGGCTTTTACTTTTCAGGAGAGGAAGACCGGCGTTGAAGAAGGAACTTTAAAGATAGCGGGGCTTACAATAAGAAGTGAGACACCGCAGGCCAGGGCCTGTCCAGCGGAAGTTAAGCAAACTGATGCAGAGATCACCATCTTCTCAAGCGGCTTATTCACAAAAACAGTCTTACCTAAAGATTGGCTTATTATGCATACCTGTGCACTTGGAATTGTTTGCAGCATATAATATTGAGCAGGGTCAGTACAAGCACGGAGAGGGATATTGAAATTTCAAAATACTTAGTTAAAAGTTGTTGACAAATCTTATGAGTATGGTAGGATTAATTTCAAATAATAATGAATGACTCTTATCTAGAGAGGCTGAGGGAGCGGCCCTTTGAAGCCCGGCAACCTGCGAGAAGCAAGGTGCCAATTCCAGCAAAATGTTTACCATTTTGGAAGATAAGGTGCTTAAGCAAGGCGCCTTTCTCTATATGAAAGGCATTTTTTATGGGAACTTTCTGTAAGCGGCCCTGCTTTTATACCCATTTGCATGCCGCCATCATATTGTAGAAGGAACGGAATTATGCTTTGTATATAGGGAGGCGAAACGTTTGAAACCATCCCAGTGGGAGGAAGTGGCTCAGCACATCAAACAAATGCTGAGTGAAGTGCAATATGGTTCAATTACCCTGGTCGTACAGGATGGAAAAGTCATCCAAATTGAACGCAATGAAAAAGTTCGCCTTCAAACCAATAAACCACGCTGACTAGACAAACTAGAGGCGGTTCTCTCCTTAACAGGGAGAGAACCGTCTTTTTTTTATACAGCAGGGAAATCAGCTTTTGGAAATGACGCAAAAAAAGGAGTAAGGCAAAATGACAATTCCTTCGTATAATGAGCGTGAACAGCTGCTCGCACAGTCCAATATCTTCAGGCCGGATGATAACTCAAAGGGAGCAGTACCAGTACTCCAATGGGCGTATCAGCATTTTTCGGCAGACAAGATTGTATATGCCTCAAGTTTCGGGGCAGAGGCTGTGGTACTGATTGATCTGATTCAGAGGGTCAACCCGCATGCCCATATCGTTTTCCTCGATACCGGCCTTCATTTCCCGGAAACCTATGAGGTGATAGATCAAATAGAGAAACGGTTCCCTTCGTTGAAAATTGAACGGAAGCAGCCCGCACTTACGCTGGATGAGCAGAGGGAGCAGCATGGTTCAGCCCTTTGGAAACGTGAGCCGGATACCTGCTGCGCCATCCGGAAGGTCATACCTTTACGGGAGGCCCTTTCAGGAAAAGAGGCCTGGATTTCCGGTCTTAGGAGAGAACAGTCTCCGCTCAGGGCAGGGACGCAGTTCCTGAATGAAGATAAAAAATTCCATAATATTAAAATCTGTCCATTGATTCATTGGACATGGGACGAAGTCTGGGAATATATCAGGGAGAAAGACCTGCCGTATAACAAGCTTCATGACCAGGGATATCCAAGCATCGGCTGCTTCCCCTGCACAGCGGCGGCTGGTGCAGGGGGTGACAGCAGGGCAGGACGCTGGTCCGGTACAGGCAAAACTGAATGCGGCCTGCATTCTGATTAAGGAGTTGGTTTGATGCTTACGATGGCTGCCATCACTATCGGTTTGTTTTTTGCCATGAATATTGGAGCCAGCGGGGCAGCAGCTTCAATGGGAATATCTTATGGAGCGGGTGTAATCCAGAGACCATTGAATGCCCTTGTGCTATGCGGTATTGCTGTTTTCCTCGGGGCATGGCTTGGAGGCGGTGAAGTGGTCAAGACCATTGGAAGCGGAATTGTGCCCAAAAGCACATTCACCACAGCTATTGCTGTTATTGTACTGGCTTCGGCAGCCCTGTCCTTGTTTTTAGCCAATATCTTTGGCATCCCCCTCTCAACCAGTGAGGTGACGGTGGGTGCGGTGATCGGGGCCGGAATGGTTTATCAATCCCTCTATGCGGCTAAGCTGCTCTGGATATTCATGTTCTGGTTCCTTACCCCTGTGGCAGCCTTTTTCATTGCCATACTCGCTGCGTCCATCTTGAAAAATAAAAAGCTCGCTTCCTGGCTGCAAACGAAGAAGACAGCCGGCATTCTCTCGATCCTGGTTGTTGTCATGGGATTGTTCGAGGCCTTCTCGGCAGGCATGAATAATGTGGCGAATGCGGTCGGCCCCCTGGTAGGCGCGGGGGTGATTTCCACCTCATCAGGCATTCTCTGGGGAGGACTCTTTGTATCCCTTGGTGCCGTTATTCTCGGCCGTAGGGTCCTTGAGACAAACGGAAAAAAAATTACCGATCTAAAGCTGGAAGAAGGCTGTATCATTTCTGGAACGGGCGCGGGTATTGTGACGGCTGCGTCGCTTGCCGGCATACCGGTCCCTTTGACACAGATCACTACATCCTCCATCATCGGCATCGGATTTGCCAAGCATGGTAAACAGGTACTGAAAAAGGATATTGTCATCAAGCTGCTTGCCGTCTGGATTGTATCCCCTGTCCTATCCATGGTTCTTTCTTTCACAATCATCCAATTAGTGATTGAGAGGAATGTATATCCAGTGATCATCATGGCGGGGGTGCTTGTATCTGTATTTGGAATTAAGTTCCTGATGAGAAAACCTGCTGAAGCAGGACACGCCCTGCTTTCGGAAGAGCATTAAAAATATGATTGAAGAAAGGTTGATAAAGATATGACATTGCCATTGCCGCACGGGGGAAAACTCATCTCAAGTTTCAATCCGGCATACGACCTGACAGGAGTTCAGAAAGAACTGGAAATAGACGCCACAGCCTATAGTGACCTGGAGCTCATCGGTGTTGGGCTTTTCAGCCCGCTGGCGGGGTTCCTGGGGAAGGCGGATTATGAAACTGTTGTCGAAAATATGCGTCTGGCAGATGGTACAGTCTGGCCGGTCCCTGTGACTCTGCCTGCATCAGAGGATGCAGCAGAAGACATACGTGCGGGGGAAAGGGTAAGGCTGCTTCATCAGGGCCGGACTGTCGGGGTCATTGAAGTGTCAGAACTTTATGCGCCTGATCTCCATAAAGAAGCCCGCTTGGTATACAGGACGGAGGATCTTGCCCATCCCGGCGTCAAGAAGCTGTTTGAACGGGGAAGTATTTATATCGCCGGTAAGATTGTACTCGTTGAAAAATCGGATAAAGGTCCGGCAGGGGATGTTTGGTTTGAACCTAGTCAGACCCGCGCACTCTTTGAGCGGAATGGGTGGAAAACGATTGTTGGCTTTCAGACAAGGAACCCGGTTCACAGAGCCCATGAATATATTCAAAAGGCAGCACTGGAAACGGTGGATGGCTTGTTCCTGAACCCTCTTGTCGGAGAAACGAAATCGGATGACATTCCTGCTGACATCAGGCTTGAAAGCTACCGGGTGCTTCTCGATCATTATTATCCGGCAGAACGGGTCCAGCTGGGAGTATACCCTGCCGCCATGAGATATGCCGGCCCGCGTGAAGCCATATTCCATGCGCTCGCCCGCAAAAACTTTGGGTGCACACATTTTATTGTGGGCCGTGATCATGCAGGTGTCGGGGATTATTACGGCACATACGATGCCCAGTATATCTTCAGCGAGTTTACGGAAGAAGAGCTTGGCATAAAGCCATTATTCTTTGAACACAGCTTTTATTGTAATGCGTGTGAAGGTATGGCTTCTGACAAGACCTGTCCGCATGGCAGTGAAGACCGTGTCATCCTGTCGGGGACAAAGGTACGGGAAATGCTGAGGGCAGGGGAATTGCCGCCTTCTACCTTCAGCCGTAAAGAGGTTATTGAAGTATTAATTAGTGGTATGAAGGAAAAAGCAACTGTATAAGGAGGGCCCATCATGACAAAAGCAGCGAATATCACCTGGCATGAGGCATCCATCACGAAGGATGACCGGCGCAGGAGTAATGGCCATGGCAGCTGTGTTTTATGGTTCACAGGATTATCCGGATCAGGCAAGTCAACGATTGCCAATGCCTTTTCGCGATTCCTGCATGAAGAAGGAATCAGTGAATATGTGCTTGACGGAGATAATGTAAGGCACGGCTTAAATAAAGATTTAGGTTTTTCAGATGATGACAGGACAGAGAATATTCGGCGGATCGGAGAGGTTGCAAAGCTTTTTGTAGACAGCGGGAAGGTTGTGACCACAGCTTTTATCTCCCCCTTCCGTTCGGACAGGGAGCAGGTAAGGAGTCTGTTCGAAGAGGGAGAATTCATAGAGGTATTTGTAGACTGTCCGCTTGCGGAATGTGAACGGCGGGATCCGAAACAGCTGTATGTGAAAGCCCGCCGCGGTGAAATCAAGGACTTCACAGGCATCGATTCTCCTTATGAAGCACCGCATTCCCCAGAAATCATCCTTGCCTCTGACGCCCTCAGTGTCTCTGAAGCAGTGGGAGTTATATATGAACACCTGGTGAAGCGGGGAATCCTTGGGTAGTGTAAGATATTTTTGATATAGCTGATTTTTGATATAATAGAGTTAGGGCTGTCCTATTATGAGGAGCCAGGCCCCTGAGCGTTAGGATGCAGGTGTTCGTCTGTATGCTGCGGCTTTTTTAGGGAATCTGAGCCTCCGGCAGGACGGTTTTTTTCTTTTTATAGAGGAGGGAAGACGATGGCTGGTAAAGTATATTTAGTTGGAGCCGGTCCGGGGGATCCGGAGTTGATTACAGTCAAAGGATTGCGCTGCCTTCAAGAGGCGGATGTTATTCTTTACGATCGTCTCGTTAACCCCGAATTGCTCAACCATGCAAAGAAAGAAGCACAATTCGTTTATTGCGGGAAGCTTCCCGATCTTCATACTATGCAGCAAGAGACCATCAATTCGCTTTTGGTCAAGTATGCAAAAAAAGGATTGAATGTGGTCAGGTTAAAAGGCGGAGATCCGTTTGTCTTCGGCCGGGGAGGCGAAGAGGCAGAGGAGTGTGTCCGTCATGGGATCACATTTGAAGTGGTACCCGGCATTACATCAGGAATAGCGGCGGCAGCCTATGCAGGAATCCCGGTCACTCACCGAACACTCAGCAAAAGTTTTGCCTTTGTGACAGGGCATCAGGCGGGTAATGTAGAGGCAGAGCATCAGTGGGCCCATCTCGCTCATGGGGTGGATACTATATGTGTGTACATGGGAGTGTCCCATCTTCCCAATATCATTAAGCAGCTTCTGCAGAACGGAAAGTCGAAGGAGACCCAGATTGCACTTGTACACTGGGGAACCATGGAAAAGCAGCAGACAATTGCAGGAACGCTTGAAAACATTGAAGAAAAAGTCAAAGAGTCAGGCATATCCAATCCGAGTATGATCATTATTGGAGAAGTCGTGGGCCTTCATCATAAAATCAATTGGTTTGATGAGGAGATCGCTCCCCATCTGCCTATCAGCCATGGATAAGGGGGATTTTATATGAAAGCAATCCTCTATATCGGCCATGGCACCCGTTCGGGCAAGGGGGCTAAGGAAGCCAGGGGCTTCATTGGAAAAGTGATGGAAGAAGTCAGCGCACCAATCCAGGAGCTTTGTTTTTTGGAATTAACTCAGCCTTCCATAGAAGAAGGATATGAGCGCTGCATTGAAAGGGGCGCAGAGGAAATTACGGTTGTGCCCCTTTTCCTGCTTGCGGCAGGGCATATTAAACACGACATCCCCGAAGCCCTTTCACCTCTGATGGAAAAGTATCCCGGAGTTCCTGTGAAAAGAGCCGATCCCTTCGGTGTACAGCCTGGAATCTTGGATGCCATCGCAGAGCTGGTGTCAGATACTGCAGGCGAGGTGAGGGCAGACGATTCCCTGCTGATTGTAGGGCGCGGCAGCAGTGACCCGGGAGTTCACGAGGATTTTGCCGCTATCATCAACGGGCTGGGTGAGAGGCTTCCTGCGCGGGATATTCAAGTATGCTATCTGGCTGCGGCAAGCCCGCGCTTTCCTGAAGCGATGCTAAGGACAGGCTCTGCCAAAAGGACCATTGTTATTCCTTACCTGTTGTTTCCCGGACTCCTTCTTGCTGAGGTGGATGCCGAAGTGAGGAAGAGGCAAAAAAGGGGGCAGGATATCCTCCATACCGGAGTCCTCGGCAGGCATGACGCCATTCGGAATATTGTCACGGCCCGTGCTGAAGGGAGAAACATCACATGCAGCCCCTGATCATGAACTTTACAGGGAAAAAAGTGGTGATAGCAGGCGCCGGCCGGATTGCAGCCAGGAAAGCCAGAGTCCTGAGTGAGGAAAAGGCCGAGATTACCTTTATAGCTCCTGAGGTTTCAAAAGAAACGGAAGAGCTCTCCGAAGCCTGGGGATACACCATCATCCGAAAAAAGGCAGAGAAAAGCGATTTTGACGGAGCCATTCTTGTAATTCTTGCCACGAATGACCGCCTGGTAAATGAAACCCTCTCCCGGGAGCTTCCCCCAAACCAGCTCGTCTGTGTAGTCGACGGCCAGGGAGAAGGGAACGTCATCTTTCCTGCCACAGTCAGGAGGGGCATGCTCCAGATAGCCGTAACATCAAGCGGAGCAAGCCCCAAACTGACCCGGAAGCTGAAAAAGCAGCTTGAAAACCAGTTTGATCACTCATGGGAGCCATATGCCGCTTTTTTAGCAGAATGCCGCAGTTTGATCAAAAAGCTGAAGCTTGTGGAGACTCGAAAGCATGAGCTTCTTTGGAACATCCTCGATGACGAATACCGCAGCAGCCCCGAATTACAGCGGGAAATGCTCCTGAAGCTGCACGAGCTTCAGCCGGGAGGCCTTGATTAAGGCCTTTTTGCGGTGGAAAAGCGGGGCTGTATCCCCATGCTTCCAGATGACAGGAGAAGGAGCATGCCGGAGGATGCCTAATGCATATTTACCAATTTTGTTCATGACCCATTCCCCTCACACTCAAAATATAGGATTAGAATCCCGGTGTACGGGCAAATGCTCCCGCACATAGGAGGCGCTTCGGTCTGTGGGTTAACTAAAAGGGAAATGTGTGCTGCCGCAATGCATACAGGAGAAAGCTTTATACAGAATACGGCTGTTGTTTCCAAGGAAGGCTTGGAAACAATTTTACCCTTATGGACGAAAGGAAAAGTACAAAAGGGACACTCGGTTTCGAAGAAGGAGAGCAAGACAGAAATCTTTTCTAGGTGAAAGGCACCGTGATCGACTGCGGCGAAAAGCCGAACGCCTGGATCACGATGACGGCTTCATATTCATCCACAGAAATTTTCCCCACCCCCCGCTTATCAATTGGGGGATCTCGCTGACTTTCGCTGGATCAATCACAGACATGCCGCCTGCCGGGTGGTGGTTGTACTAAAAAGCGCTGACACCGGTAATGCCTAAAACTAGAATTAGAGAGAGCAAATTCCAAAAATAAGCCATACTTTTTCATATTTATGAATATGCATATTAAATCACCTTTTTCTAATTATCTGGAAAGATGGAAGAAATAAGCTGCGAACCAGGCTGCGAGAATGACGGCCCCCAGTGCCAATACACCAATCAATGTTCCTGTAAGCTGTGCTTCATGTTTTTTACCTTTCCTGTTATGCCTTCATTATAGAAACCGCGGTGCATGATGTATGTGATAATATCACAAGTAAAATTGCGGCCGGCAAAAAAGCCGGCTGATTTCCAGGCCGGCTTAGAGAGTAAAAAGATTTCTTTTACAGGTTATTCGATATCCCTGCCCATGAACCAGGCTTCGTACTGTCCTGTTCCATCACAGCCCGGGCAGTCATAGACTTGAGCGTAATAAAACTCATTCGGGGCATAGGGATTATAGCCCCGGCCGCGGCAGTCCGGGCAAAACCCCATATCTGCCATCTCGGCCACATATTTTTCATACCTGGCCTTATACCAGGATGTGACTGCATTCAATAAACCCACAAGTACCACCTCGATTTTTATTAGTATGCCTCGGGGAAAAGGTTTTTAACATATTTATTGATGTCATATCATATGCGCCAGTGCCTAAAAAATTGAAGGGCAGGTGTGTCCCGCTCAGGAAAAAAATGAAACTTTTTAATATATTGAACGTCTAATAGTTAAAGAGATTAATTTTACATTTATGGGGGTATTTATCATATAGAGCATGCCGGAATTTCCCCGTATACATAAAACCCACAGGAGGGAAAAATTTATGAAAAAGCTGATGTTCATCCTTTCAGCCCTGATGGTCCTGCTGAGTCCAACCGTCTCAAATGCGGCAGCCCCTGAGAAGCAGACCACCTATTTGAATTCTGTAAAGACAACAAGCAAGGGCATCTATGCCAAGGCTGATTACATCCAGTGGTTCCGGGGCGAACAGGCGAACAAAGAAGCTTTTAAAGATAAGGCCTGTTACTGGGATCGGGGAAAATGCTATGCGATGGATGACTACTATATCCGCAATGTGAATCCAAAAATAAGGACCCTGCCTGTTTCAAAAAAGGCGGTCATCACTATGGTCACCTACCAAATTGAAAAGACCAACAATATCAAAAAACAAAAAGTATCCATGGCAGTATTCTTGAAGGAAATGAAAAAATCACGCTACCGGGACATCCCCTTCCATATAGTACTCAAAAATGGAGTCATCACCAAAATAACCGAACAATACATTCCCTAAGAGAGCAGCCAGTCTGCTCTCTTTTTACGTGGGAAATAATCGGGAAATGGGGGACTGTCCCCCTTTCCCGGGAAATCCTCTGGCTGACTAGGACTTGAGGCGTAGCTGGGATTAGCTATGCGGGTCTATAGAAATGTGGGGGATTTTGGTGTATGTTAGTAGATATACAGAGTTTTGGTCAGGTGTGAAACTCTTTTGTACGATGGACGTAATAAGGATTAAGACAAAAGACAGGAGTGGGTAAATTTGAACCGGATACTTTCTTTCTTTATTGCCGCATTTTTCGCTGTTCCAGCTGCCTCTTGTGTACTTCTGCTCAGTTATTTTGTACTGGATGCAACGTTTATGGCATCAATGGGGCTCTTCCTGGCTGCCGGTGCAGCTGCAGCAGGAGCGACCCTTCTGGCGATAAGATATAATTTTCTTAAAAAGCAGGGAATTTCATTAAAAGAGTACCGCTATATCAAAAAGAATCTGAATGAAGCAAAGCATAAAATATTCCGCCTGAACAAAGCGCTCGTACTCAGCAGGCATCTGCCTTCATTCAAGAAAAGGCTTGAGCTGATCAGGATTACGAGAAAGATATACAGCCTTACCAATAAAGAACCAAAGCGATTCTATCTTGCAGATGAATTTTATTTTTCCCATCTCGATTCCATCCTGGAGTTGAGCGAAAAGTATAATTTCCTATCTTCACAGCCAAAACGCAATTTCGAAATAGAGGCGTCACTTGCGGAAACCCGTCATATGATGGACGAGCTGGGCCTTACGATTGAAAAGGATCTCTATCAAATGATTTCTGGAGACATGGATCAGCTTCATTTCGAGATCGATGTTGCCAAGAAATCTATCCAGACTGCCGGCGAAACGCCATAACAGGGGAGCGCACAAGCCATGATCATGCCTGATGACATGTTAGATAATAATAGAATGCCTGCAGCGGACGGTCCGGAAAGTCCTGCTGCCGGCTCTAAGAAACTTGCTGTCACTGCACCGGATACAGCGAGCCCTGAAAGCATCCTGGCATTCGGGGCCGGTATCCAGTCCACCATGGCCGTCATGTCAAATCAGCTCCTGAAGAATGCACAGAAAAAGGATATCCGGGAAATTGGCTATATCATGGCTTCCCTGGCAGAAAAGCTGTCAGAGGTGGATCCTGAGGACTTAAAGCCAAGGAAGCTCTCTTTTTTCGCAAAACTTTTTGGCAAAAAGCAGCCCGAGGCAAGAGAAGTTCTTTCAAAGCTGCAGCGCTCAGGGGCCGCCGTTGACCGGATCAGCATTAAGCTCGAGCGCAGCAAGGAAGTGTTGAAGGCAGATTTACATACCCTGGAGCAGCTCTATGAAAAAACGAGAGATTATTATCATGAGCTGGAAGCCTATATCAGAGCGGGAGAAGTCTTCCTGAAAGAAATGCAGGCACAACTTGATTCTTCTGCTGCCAAAACCAGAACCATTTTTGAGGGAAACAATCTGGTGGATTGCGTCGAATTGATGGATAAACGGCTGTACGACCTGAAAATCAGCCGGGAAATCGCCCTTCAAAGCGCAGCACAGATCCGGATGATCCAGAATTCCAACCATCTTCTCGCTGAAAAGATTCAATCTTCGATCATGACTGTCATCCCGCTTTGGAAAAATCAGATTTCCATTTCCCTGTCTGCAGTTAAGAAGCTTCATATATCAGAGGTTCAGCAGCACACAGAAGCGGGAAGCGGGGAACATATTGAAGCCCTTAAATCCCTTCAGAATACCCTGCTGGAAACAATTAATGAAACAATCCGCATACAGCAGGAGGAAGCCGAAAAGCTGGAAGCCGCAGAACATGAAATGTCAGTGAAAAAAGAATTCTAATGTAAAGAACAGGGAGCCCGATTTACCTGTTCTTTTGTTTTTTTAAGGTTTCCCGGCAGAAGTCCTGAATGATTATATGGCCAGCGCTACCTTCAGCATTGCTTAGACTGGCTATATAGAAAAAAAATTTAGGATAATTACTGTCAAAAAGCCTGATGTAATCAATAGTAGGCCAGGCACCCATGACATTTGTCATACCCTGTGTATGACGGGTGCTACTGCAGGTTTTTTGGATAATTGTTTATAATAAGCAATAACCCAAAATAGAAGGGAATTATAAGATGTCTAAACAACAATTGATCAGTTTAAGAAAACAAATGACTCCTTATGAAAAACCGAATACAAAGGACAGCGTCATCCAGCTGTTCAATACATTACTGCCTTTCTTTGCACTGTGGTATCTTGCGTACGAAAGTCTATCGGTTTCCTATTTCCTTACACTCGCTATAGCAGTTGTGGAAGCTTTCCTTTTGACCAGGATTTTTATCATATTTCACGATTGCTGCCATAACTCCTTTTTCAAAAATAGGAAGGCAAACAAGTTCCTGGGGACGATAACAGGTGTTATGACTCTGTTTCCTTTCGCGCAATGGCAGCATGATCATTCGGTGCATCATGCAACGAGCAGCAATTTGGACAAGCGCGGCACGGGAGATATCTGGGTGCTGACGGTTGACGAATATCTGGCTGCTCCCATTTCGCAGAAAATTGCTTACCGTATGTACCGCAATCCGTTAGTCATGTTCGGGCTTGGACCCATTTATGTGTTCCTGCTGAAGAATCGCTTCAATCGTAAGGGAGCCAGGAAAGCGGAACGCCTCAATACCTATCTGACAAATGTGCTTATTGCCCTTGTCGTGGCTGTACTCTGCCTCACTATTGGCTGGCAGCCGTTTCTGTTAGTGCAGGCTCCGATCTTTTTGATTTCAGGGGCACTTGGCATTTGGCTGTTTTATGTTCAGCATACGTTTGAGGACTCTTATTTTGAAGAAGATGATGAATGGGAGTATGTAAAAGCAGCCGTTGAAGGAAGCTCATTTTATAAGCTGCCAAAGCCGCTGCAATGGCTGACTGGGAACATTGGCTACCATCATGTTCATCACCTGTCACCCCGCGTGCCTAATTATAATCTGGAAGCGGCACATTATAATACAGAGCCGCTTCAAAATGTACCGACCATCACACTTAAGACAAGCCTGCAATCCCTGCGCTTCAGGCTCTGGGATGAAAATGATAAGAGATTTGTCACTTACAGGAAGGCGAGGTCTTACATGCAGTCCAGAAGGCTTAAAGTGAAGACTGAAACGGAAATCTAAATTGAATTTGACGATCCTCTTGCATAATAATCAGCAGTGCTGTCTCTGCGTGCTATTATTATATGAGAGGATTTTGTTTAAAAGAGAGGCTGTTTTTGCATTCTGTATGCTGTAATCAACCTAAAACTATAGATTTGTAAATAAAGTTTATTACGAACAACAATCTTTTAGAAAACAGCCAAAGAAAAAGAGGTCCGGCATGATCAGGAAATATTTTTCATTACAAACGAACACAGGGATCGCTCCCTATATCTGGACTGTATTATGTATACTGCCTTTCTACTATATTCTCCAGTCCACATCCACTATTAAAATTGTTGTCGGGATCCTGCTGACCGTCACTTTCTTTATTCTGTACCGGATTGCTTTTATTTCTAAGGGATGGCCGGTATATTTATGGACCATTATCCTGATAGCAATTTCTATTACATCGACAAGTCTTTTCAGCTATGTGTACTTTGCTTTTTTCCTTGCCTATTTTATCGGCAATATAAAGGAGCGGGTCGCATTTTTCACCCTGTACTTCATCCATTTAGTCACCGCTTCAGTTTCGATTAATTATGGAATCGTCCTGCGGGAAGGGGTGTTCCTGAAACAGCTGCCCTTTGTGATCATCGTCTGGATTTCGGTGATTCTTCTTCCATTCAGCATCTATAACCGCAAGGAAAAAGGCGTGCTTGAGGGAAAGCTCGAGGATGCCAATAAGCGGATATCGGAACTTGTGAAGCTGGAGGAAAGACAGAGGATTGCCCGGGACCTTCATGATACCCTGGGACAAAAGCTGTCGCTCATCGGTTTAAAAAGTGATTTGGCGAGGAAACTGATTAATAAGGATCCAGATCAGGCCCGGAGTGAATTAAAGGATGTCCAGCAGACGGCCAGAACCGCGCTCAATGAGGTCAGGAAAATGGTTTCTTCCATGCGCGGAATCCGATTGAAGGATGAACTTGTGCATGTAAGAGAGATCTTGAAAGCTGCGGAGATCGACCTGATCCTCGATCAGGAAAAGCCGCTGCAGCGAATATCGCTCCTGACCGAAAATATTCTCAGCATGTGCCTGAAGGAAGCTGTAAATAATGTGGTAAAACACAGCGGGGCATCTATGTGCAGCATCACCATCAGGCAGACCTGGAATGAAGTGGCAGTGACAGTCAGTGATGATGGCGAATACAAAGAACCGGACCGCGGCCATAAAGGATATGGTCTGACAGGGATGAAGGAAAGACTTGAATTCGTGAACGGCAGTCTTGAAATCAGAACAGGTTATGGAACGGCACTTGATATCAAGGTTCCCATTGATACTAAACAGACAGACGGGGAGGATCTCTAATGATTAAAATCGTTATTGCTGAAGATCAGCAAATGCTTTTAGGAGCATTGGGCTCTCTCTTGAACCTGGAGGATGATATGGAGGTCGTCGGCAAAGCTTCGAACGGCCTTGAGGCCATCAGCCTGGTAAAGAAGCATCAGCCTGATATATGCATCATGGATATTGAGATGCCTGGGAAGACCGGCCTTGAAGCAGCAGAAGAACTTGCGGGGGAGGGGTGCAGGGTCATCATCCTGACGACCTTCGCGAGATCAGGTTATTTCCAGCGTGCTTTGAAGGCAGGAGTAAGCGGTTATCTGCTTAAGGACAGCCCAAGTGAAGAGCTGGCAAGCTCCATCCGTTTGATCATGGGAGGCAGGAGAATCTATGCTCCTGAACTGATGGATGATGTGTATGGGGAAGAAAATCCCCTGACCGAACGGGAGAAGGCGGTCCTGGAGCTGGTGGCCGACGGCAAAAACACAAAAGAAATCGCCGATGAACTCAGCATAAAAACCGGGACGGTCAGAAACTATATTTCTACGATACTGGACAAACTGGAAGTAAAAAACAGAATCGAAGCCATCACTCAATCCAAAGAAAAAGGCTGGTTTAAATGAGCCTTTTTCCTTGGGAGGCTGGCTTCTTTTCTTTTATTTCAATAAGAGGTATCTTTAAGTGTCTTGTGTAGAGAGGGCACTATTTAACGAGGTGCCAGCAGTGGAAATCAACTTTCATGTTCAAAAGCTACAATGTATATAAAAACACTTTATCTAAGAGAAGGGATTGATTATGTATGTACAGCGTAAACACCTATCAAGATGGAGAATATATGATGTTCAAACTGACGGACTCGGAGGCCGGTTCCTGGGTGAAAATAGCGCCGGGACGCGGGGGACTGGTAACAAGCTTCGGGGCAGGAGATTATGAGGCATTATATATGAATGAAAAAACATTTCATGATAAGGATGCAAATGTCAGGGGAGGCATCCCTATATTGTTCCCGATTTCGGGCCAGCTTGAAAACGGGGAATACACCCTTAAGGGGAAAACGTACAAAATGAAGAATCATGGATTTGCCCGGAATCTCCCCTGGCAGGCTGTAAAATCAGGCACCGAAGATGGCGCTTCGGTTACACTCGTCCTTCTCAGCACGGAAAATACCAGAAAGGCATATCCATTTGATTTCAGACTGGAATTTACCTATATCCTGAAGGGGACAACCTTAACGATCAAACAGGAATACAAGAATTTTTCTTCTGAGGAGCTTCCGCTCTATCCAGGTTTTCACCCGTATTTTGCTGCGGATGATAAGGACCTGGCTTATAATACGGATGCCCGGACTTACTTTGACTATAATGATGGCACCATCCATTCCCTAGATGAAGGGCTGAGTCTTGCAGGCAAAAAGGAATCGCTCGCTCTGCTTGATGCAGAAACCAATCAAATTTCTTTTCGGGCTAAAGATAAAAAGATCCGCATGACATACGGAAAAGAATTTAAATACGTTTATTTATGGACAGAGGAAGGCGGGGACTTTGTATGTGTGGAGCCATGGATGGCGAGGACCGGGGAATTTCACCGCGGAGAAGAATTAGTTAAAATTGCACCCGGGGATGCTTTGATGACAAGTCTCTCCATTTCAATTGATTGATGAGTTCGATTACTTGCACCCTCAGGGTTCCGGTTAGCCTTGCTGCAGGAATAAGGATTACTCCAACAGGATAAAATAAGCACCGAGGTGATCTTATGTTTTTCTTATTGAATCTTTTAGGAGTCTTTGTGGTAGTGGCGCTGGTATTCCTCTGTTCTCCGCAAAAAAAGAAAGTTAAGTGGAAGCCCATTTTGGTTTTACTGATAGCGGAGGTGCTGATCACATGGTTCATGCTAGCTACTACGGCCGGAAACTGGGTAATTAATAAAATCGCAGCCTTCTTCACTTGGCTCATTGCCTGTGCTTCGGAAGGGATTTCATTTGTATTTCCATCAGTCATGGCCAATGAAAATGTGGATTTTTTCTTTAGTGCTCTAATGCCAATCATTTTTATCATTACCTTTTTCGATATTCTGACCTACTTTGGCATTCTGACTTGGCTGATTGATAAGATAGGCTGGGTCATTTCCAAGATTTCAGGTCTTCCGAAGCTTGAGAGTTTTTTCTCCATCCAGATGATGTTCCTAGGCAACACAGAAGCGCTGGCAGTCATCCGTCAACAGCTGTCTGTATTGAAGGAGAACAGGCTGTTGACGTTCGGGATAATGAGTATGAGCAGTATCAGCGGCTCTATCATCGGTGCCTATCTCTCCATGGTCCCTGCCCAATACGTGTTTGCCGCCATACCTTTGAATTGCCTGAACGCCCTGCTGCTTGCAAGCATCCTGAATCCTCTCGATGTAGCAGAGGAAGATGACATTGTCTATGTTCCTCCTAAAGAGGAAAGAAAGGATTTCTTCTCGACCATCTCAAATTCTATGCTGGTCGGAATCAACATGGTGATCGTCATTGCAGCGATGGTGATCGGCTATGTTGCACTGACTGCTGCCATCAATGGAATTCTTGGATTTGTCTTCAGCGGGCTGACGATTCAAAAGATTTTCTCGGTCATTTTCAGTCCATTTGCTTATCTTATGGGCCTTGGCGGCAAGGATGCCCTGTATGTAGCCCAGCTCATGGGAATCAAGATCACGACCAATGAATTTGTAGCCATGCTCGATCTTAAGGATAGGATCAAGGACCTGGACAAGCATACGGTCGCCGTGGCCGTCACTTTCCTGACCTCATTTGCGAACTTCAGCACAGTGGGAATGATTTACGGTACATATAATTCCATATTGAGTGAAGGGAAGTCAGCAATCATCGGCAGGAATGTCTGGAAGCTCCTGGTGAGCGGTGTGGGAGTTTCGCTGCTGAGCGCCATGATTGTCGGATTATTTGTTTGGTAAAAGGTCTTTGGCAGGACACTTCCCGAGCGGTCATACATGCAAAAAGACGCCGGGCATAGAAACCCGGCGTCTTTCGCTTTTTTAATTTTTAGAGATTAGAATTTCACCGACTGAACGGTCGCGGCTTTCCCCTGTTACACGGAATTTCAAGCCTAAGTTTGGAACTTTGCGGCCTGAATCAGGAAGAACCGGATTCAGGTAGCTCAGGCTGTCATCAAACATAGGAACCGGCCTGATCAGGTTATCGGTCAATGTCAGACCGTTTACATTAAGGAGCGTTTTCGAGCCTGGTGCGAGTCCAAATGCGGCGTCATGGACCTGATAGCGGTTAGAGGCCGCTGTTCCGTCAGACCATTTCAGCCCGTTTTGGTCGGCATCAACAACACCGAGGTATCCTTCGCCAGGATGGATGCCCGTCCAGTTATCTGTATAGCTGTTATCCACATACCATACGACGAGGCCCGGATCATAGGAGAGAAGGCTGTTTCCTCTTCTGATGTGGGCAAGTCCAAGGTCAACTCCCTTATGGTTGCGCCATTCCAGCAGGTAATAGTGATTATAGAAGCTTGCGCCTGTGCTCTTTTCAAAGCCGCCTGCCAAATCAAATTTGACTGTGCCGTCTGCATTGTCCTCAAGGACGATGCCTTTATCTGTAGATACCTTGATATCATCCACATAGAAGCCTGGCATCGCTAATCCGCCATCCGTATCATAGTTGAATGAAAGAACGATTTTCTTCCCGGCATATTTGCTCAGGTCGAATGTGCCTTCCACCCATCCGTTTGATGTGCCGGTAATGCCGTGGCCAGGGTTTGCTTCATTCGGGTCTTCATCCACAGTGAGATTGCCGGCAACTGTTTCAAACGTTTTACCGCCATCCACTGAAGCCTGTACACTTGCATAATCAAAGTCCTTCTCGATATCATACCAGGTTTTGAATGACAGGTTTGCGGAAGCCGCATTGGTCAGATCAACTTCAGTTTTCATCGATTGGCTCAGACCGTCCCCTTTGCCGGAGAAAAACTCATAAGAGCCGCTTGCTGGAGAATTGACTGTTACCTTTTTATCCGGGAGATCCACACGCACTGCATCATTGTTCGTCCCCTTGGAATTAGCCTGGTCAAGAAGGGCAGAGATTCCCTTTTTCGGAATGTCGGAAAGGCTGATCTGCGATCCTGTCAGCCAGTTGCTGCCTTCCATGGAGTTCTGCAGGTATTCTCTCGCATATGGGCTGAAGCCTGTCGGTTCTGTTCCAGGAACATCGCCAGACCAGCTTCCTGATGACATGATGGACCAGTGGGCAACTGCTTCGCCGGCACCGGTGTATTGTGTGTCATATTCGTCCGGGAGTCCAAGGTCATGGCCGTATTCGTGTGCGAATACACCGGCCGCGCCGTCAGCTGGTTCAACAGTATAATCATAGGCTGCCATCTGGCCGCCCCAATTATCGGATTCAGCGGTCGTGCCAGGGATGGTAAATATATTCCCTAGGCTCCAGCGGTGAGACCAGATAGCATCTTCACCCAATTGTCCACCGCCAGCTTCTTCTCCGACAGAAGAGTGGACAACCATCAGATGGTCAACCAGTCCATCCGGCTCGCGGTAATTTCCGTCACCATCAAGGTCATAGCGGTCTTCCTTATCATAATCTTGAAGATTCAGGCTTGGATCCTTTGCAGCTGCTGTAAGGGCATCCTTGATCAAACTGCGCGGATTTCCATCGCTGCCGCTTTCAGGGTCGTTTCCGCCATAATAGGCTGCCGGATTGGGAGCCTTATACCAGCCGGCGACCTTGCCGTTGATGGTATAGGAGCCGCCTGACTGCTGCTCATAGAATTGTTTGACTGAAACGAGCTTCTGGCCTTTTGGACCGGTATAGCCGTCACTTCCAAAAATCATATTTTGATAGTGTTCTTTAGTATAATCGGCATAATACATATCCGATTCTCCCGGTTTAATGTTGTTATGAGGGAAGTCTGGATATTCCACCAGGAGAACCAGAACTTCATCCTCCCGTTTGGTGCCGTTCCATTTTCCTTCTTCCTTAACCGGTTTTACTGAATTGGAATGTTCAAATTTATTTCCTTTTTTGCTTTTGACTCCATTTTTCTTTTGTTTTGCTTTAGCCTGCTTTTTCAGCTTGGACGCTTCCTTTTTAAGAGAGCCGTTTTCTTTTGGCTCGTTCTTTGCGAGGGTGCTAAGATATTTGTTTAGGATTTTTTGAGCCTGGCTGTCGGTCGCGCCCGCTGGAATCTTGCCTGACTTTTTAAGCATGGCAATCAATTTCTCATCATTTGCAATCCCAAGATCGATAGGAGCAGAAGAACTGTCCACAGCTTTTGGTTCAGCCGGCTTTGCCAGCACGTTCTGTGCGGCCGCAAAGGGAGTGGCAGGAAGCAGCAGGCTGAGAGAAAGAGCTGCTGCTGAGAGAGCGGTTAGCTTTTTTTTCTTCATAGTATTCCTCCAAGTTAATGTTTAGTGTCTCGAAATTCATTATAACTCAAATCTTACAAATATTTAGAAAATAAAGATAGTTCTTTTGGCTCATTTTTAATAAAGTAATAGAATAAAGGAAGCAGAAAAAGAGCCCGCTGTATTCAGCAGGCTCCCGTACTCGACAATTTTATCTATTATTTATATACCTTAATTTTTACAGTTTTTCTTCCCCATTGCAGGGCTTTTGAGTGGCTGGAAATGAATACATCAATCTTATGTCCCTTAACAGCACTGCCTTTATCCGCAGCTACTGCATATCCATAACCTGGAACATAAACTTTTGTGCCGAGAGGAATGATCCTTGGATCGACAGAAATAGCTTTCGCATTAGGGTTGCGCTTCAGGTTAAGGCCGGTAGCGGTAACTCCGCTGCAGCCCTTGCAGCTTGCCGTGTAGGCTGTGGCTGTTACCGAAATTTCCTTGTAGGAAGGTGCTTTCTTCTTTGCTGCCGTTTTTTTGACGGCCGCAGCCTTTGCTGCCGCAGTTATTTTAAGAACCTGCTTTGGCTTGATGTGGTCGCTCTTCAGTTTGTTCCAGCTCTTCAGCTGGCTGACCGTTATATGATATTTCTTAGAAATTCCCCAGAGGGTATCTCCGCTTTTTACTTGATATGTATTCGATGCTGCTCCAGCAACTCCAGAAACTCCAAATGTTAAGATAATCATCATGCTTAGAAAGAAGGTAAATTTTTTCAAATCTGACATTCTCCTTTTTCTTTGGTAGACATAGAATACCAGCCTTTTGTAACAGGAGTGTTTCAAAGGAGTAGTAATTTTATTACAGTTAAGAGACAACTTGCTAGATTTAACGTAAAAAACCTATTTGCTGATGACAAACCATAGCCCGGGGCAGGCTGCAATGTTAGCTGTACGGCGAGTAAATCCAGCAGTTTGGCGAGTAAAATCTTATTCCGGCGAGTAAACCAAGGACTTTCGCTAGTAAATTTAATAAACGGCGAGTAATCATTCATGTCCGGCGAGTTAATACCTTAAAACGGCGAGTAACGCCTCACTATGAGTACCTTCAGACCACCTCCAGGCAATAAAATTATCTTCGGAGAATCAAAATGACCCTAAACGCACCCATTTAATTAAAAAACCGCTGCATACAAGCTGAAAAGCTTCATGAAGTTGAAAATAAGCATCGGTTTCCCCAACCAAATAATCATGTTAGCAAAACAAAAAAGGGTCCGGAAATGAACACATTCCAGACCCTTTTATCTTTTGACGGTTATATTACCCTCGTCCATAGCTCGCAAGTAATTTTTTTGTTTTATTGCTGTTTTTCTTTTCAACCTTAGCCGGCTTCATTTTCTTCCAGAGCTGCATGACTGGTTTGGGTGTCTGCTTTGCTTTCTGAATCGTTGAATTGACAGCTTCCTTTTTAACCTGGATATCAGTCATGAGCTGCTGCTGGTGTTCCGTAAGCTGAGTTGATTCTACCTTAATGGTGTCAGTCCTCTGCTGCATGCGTGCAGCTGTCTGGGAAAGGTCGTTGATGGCAGGCTTTACCCGCTTAAAGGTTTTAAAGGCAAAATACCCGAGATAGCCAAGTGAAAGCAGGATAACTGCCAGGCTGATATAAACAATGATCAAGATGTCTCCTCCTCAATTAATATTCTCTATTTCTTTTCTTATCTTTACCCGCATTACAAAAGAAATAACTGGGAAATGATGAAAATCCACTTAATTGTCTTTTTTAAAAATACATTTGTATCTATACTGCGGAATTTTTCCTTGATTCTTAAAAGAAAAGGTATATAATAAGGATTAATTTTCAGAATAATAAAACAGGAGTTGTCGGAATGAAAGTTGTAAAGTTCGGAGGTTCTTCCCTTGCATCTGGTGAACAATTTAAAAAAGTATGCAGCATTATTGCCTCCGATCCTGAAAGAAGGCTCATTGTCGTCTCAGCTCCGGGCAAACGGAGCAGGGAGGATCTAAAGGTAACAGACCTGCTGATAGCAAGTGCGGGATTCTTCCTTAAAAACGGAAGGGTGGATGAAATTTTATATGAGGAAATCGTTCAAAGGTATAAAGACATATCGGACTGCCTGAACCTCGATGCGGAGGTAATAGAAGAAATCAGCACAGATATCAGGAAAAGGATTGAGAACAGAGAACTTAAGGCGGATCAGTACCTTGATTTGGTAAAAGCAGGAGGAGAGGATAATTGTGCCAGGCTGCTTGCCGCTTATCTCCGGCAGCAGGGGCTGGAGTCCTCCTATCAAAATCCCCTCGGGGCCGGCCTGTTTGTATCGGCTGAACCAGGGAATGCGCAGGTGCTTGATGAATCGTACGGAAATCTGGCTTCCCTCGCTGACAGAGAAGGCATCTCGGTGTTCCCGGGATTCTTCGGATACACAAAAAATGGCTGTGTTGCCACCTTTTCAAGGAGCGGCTCAGATATAACGGGATCTATCTTATCAAATGCAGTCAGGGCAGAACTATATGAAAACTTCACAGACGTGGATGCGGTATACTCAGTCAGTCCCGGAACGGTTGACGGGCCGAAAGAAATCAGTATGCTCACCTACAGGGAGATGAGGGAGCTTTCATATGCCGGCTTCAGCGTCCTTCACGATGAGGCTTTGATACCCGCCTTCCGGGCCGGTATCCCAGTGAATATTAAGAACACCAATAATCCTGATGCACCTGGGACACTCATTGTGAACAGCAGAAAGAAATCAAATGGACCTGTTGTCGGGATAGCGAGTGCTGATGGCTTTTGCAGCATTTATGTGAGCAAATACCTGATGAACCGGGAGCTTGGGTTCGGAAGAAGGCTTCTTTACATCCTCGAGGAATTTCATCTATCCTACGAACATTCTCCGTCGGGCATCGATGATATTTCCGTGATCATCAAGCAGGATGGATTCAGCAGGGAGCTTGAGGGAACCATCATCAACCGGATATATGATGACCTTGGGGCAGATGAAGTAAAGGTGGAGAAAGATATTTCATTGATCATGATTGTCGGAGAAGGGATGCGTCATAATGTAGGAACAACTGCGAGAGCATCAATGGCCTTGGCAAAAGCGGGTGTGAACATTGAAATGATCAATCAGGGGTCATCTGAAGTCAGCATGATGTTCGGAGTCAAACAGCTTGATGAAAAGAAGGCAGTCAAATCCCTTTATGAAGAATTCTTTGTGAGCGTCCCGGTATAGAGGTAAAGTCCTGCTCACTGGAATTCGGGAGGAATCGACAAATTACTCACAGATTTATCCACAATTAAGGTTTTGTTACATCAAGTAATTAACAGTTTATTCACATTATCCACAAGCGCTGTTTGTTCATGATTGTGAATAACAAAAGGAGCAGGGGCCAAGGACCCTTGCTCCTTTTGTTATCGGCTGCGCATCTGGCGTGCTTTTGCCCGCTGGTCTGCAGCTTTTGAGCGTGCCTGCGCTTCCAGGTCATCCGTATCGGCAAGTCTTTCGGAGAATTCTACATCCAGTCCGTCCCGCTTGAACTCTTTTGGTGTAAGCGGAAGATCCTGTTTGTTCCGGCTGTGATTACGGCCTCGTGAACGTGCCATAAGAATGCCCCCAATCGGATGATTATTAGGAAAATATCTTTCCTGTGGATAGTTTCCCTAAGCGGACAACTCTCTATGTATGGAAATTATGGTTTAATGCCCGCTGCCCGGTCAGCTTTCTTGAACTCTCTTCTATACAAAACTTCCTGGGTGCTCGTTAAATGGTTTTTTCTTTTTTCATTTCGTTTCTTGTCCAAATGAGCCAGCTCCTTTTACAGTTATAATCACATATTTCCCCGTATAAGCTTCCCCCATACACAAAGAAAAGCTATTTTAGCGATTCAAGGGCAGAGGATAAGCCTGGATGCTTATATTTAAATCCATGTGCTCCAAGCTTTGCCGGAACCGCCCTCTGACCTTTGAGCACGAGCATGCTCATCTCGCCAAGCATCAGCTTCAGCAGTGGTGAGGGGACAGGGAGCCAGTGCGGCCTGTGCAAAATTGCCCCGGCTGTTTTCCCGAATTCATCCATCCGGACAGGATTGGGGGAAGTAATGTTGATTGGACCGCTTACTTCTGGAGAATCGAGGGCAAAAAGGATCGCGTTTACGGCATCATCGATATGGATCCATGACAGCCACTGCCTGCCGCTCCCGACCCTGCCGCCGGCAAACAGGCGGTAAGGCAGAATCATTTTTGGCAGGGCACCGCCGCTGCGCCCAAGAATGACCCCGAACCGCGCAAGCACTACCCGTGTACCGAAAGATGCTGCCTTGCCGGCCTCTGTCTCCCAAGCCTTAACAGTGTGTGATAAAAAGTCTTCATTGAAGGCTGGGGACTCCTCGTTAAAGGTCTTATCGAGGGAGGTCCCGTAAACTCCTACGGCACTCGCATTGATCAGAACAGCGGGCCGTCTTTCCAATGCCTCCATGATCCGGTTTATTTCCCTTGAAGAATCAATCCTGCTGTTAATGATCTTTTCCTTCTGATCCTTCGTCCATCTCCCGCCATTCAGAGACTCCCCAGACAGATTAATTACAGCATCGATAGCGGGCAGATTTTTCTCAGGAGTACTGTCCCCGGACAGCCATTTTATATAAGTGATGTTTTCACTGGGTTTGCGGTCCTTTCGTGTCAGGACAAAGAGCCTGTCTCCCCGGATTTGCAGCCTCGTAAGGAGAGCGCTTCCGATGAATCCTGTTCCGCCGGCAATCAAAATATTCATTTCCATTCCTCCTATGATAGCTGTTTCGCGCTTGTTAAGGGAAAACCCTGTAAAAATATGATACATTGGTTTCAGGGGGTGAACGAAATGGCCCGTATTTCAAAAATAACTGCCCAGAAGAAGCGTAAGGACCGGTTTAACGTCTATATAGAAAAAGACGGAAGATCTGAATATGCTTTCAGCATAGATGAAGATGTCCTTATTAAGTTTGACCTGAAAAAGGGTAAGGAAATAAGCGAATTCGATTTTATAGATATCGGCTTTCAGGAGGATATCCAGAAAGCGTTAAGTCAGGCTCTCAATTATTTATCCCACCGGATGCGGACTGAAACAGAAATCAGGAATCTTCTCCGGAAAAAAGAATGGGGCGACCCGGTCATCCAGGAAGTTATCCATAAGCTGTACGGCTTTAACTATCTCGATGATGGAGAATTCGCCAAAGCCTATGTGCGTACACAGATGAATGCGAAGGGCAAGGGGAAGGACCTCATTTATAGAGAGCTTAAGGAAAAAGGGGTATCGGATCCCCATATCCAGACAGGCTTAAGTGAGTATTCGCTGAGCCTTGAAGTGGAAAACGCAGTCCAGGCAGCCGAAAAGGCCTTTAAACAGGCTAAAACCTCATCTGAAAGAGAAGCGGTGCAAAAGACAGAAATGGCGCTCATGAGGAAAGGATTTTCCAGGGAATCCATCCAGGATGCGCTAAAACAGGTTGCTTTTGAAAAGGAAGATGAAGCTGAATGGGATGCGCTGGTGATCCAGGGGATGAAGGCGCACCGGAGATATCAGAAATATACAGGCTATGAATATACCCAGAGGATGAAGCAGGCTTTGTTCAGGAAAGGTTTTCAGGCTGAGCTGATTGAGCGGTTTCTTGAAGAAGGGTTAGACACTTAAATCTTGGAGTGATGGAATATGAATGAAAAAAGATACAGCCAGCTGACTGCACATGAGCTTCAGCAGGAAATCAATTCATTGAGTGAAAAAGCGAGAAAGGCGGAGCAGATGGGGATGGTCAATGAATATGCTGTGCTTGAAAGGAAGGCGGCCATGGCAAAGTCCTACCTGCTTGATCCGAAGGACTTCAAGCCTGGAGAGTTATATGAAATCCAGGGTGCACCCGGAGAGTATTTTAAGGTTCAATATCTAAACGGCGTCTTTGCATGGGGCTTCCGTCTTCAGGGGAGCAAAGAGGAAGAAGCGCTGCCTATTTCCCTGCTCCTGAAAATTAAATAACCGGCTGACGAGAGCCGGTTCATTTATCTGTGATTGTTATCATCTCATTCAGGGCGTGAGCCTCACGTTCCTCGGAGGCTGTAAATTTCCGTGCCCTGGCATGCCTGGTGTCATGGCGGTGCTTGGCGCTTTGCGGCCGGCTGTCCATGCTCCTCATAAAAACACTCTCCGTAACCTGAATTTACTTTCCTCTGAGAGCAGACGCCTTCATTCTTTCCTGTGGATGTGTATTGATGGTCCCATCTGCCCTTTTTGAGGAATACTGTGCCTTAGCACGTGGGCCCGCATCATTTCCGGCAGTATCGCCGGGGAAGATTCTGTCTTTATTGCTCATCGGCCGCGGCCTCCTTACTGGGTATTGGGCTTTAAGAAAGCCCTGGTATTAGTATAAGGAATATCGGGGGAGCTATAATGACAAAAATAAGGTATGGGTGGTGAAAAGAAACATGAATAGTTATATAGAAGAACTGACAGGCATTTTATTGGAGAAGAATCCGGAGCTTGAACCAGCCAGGGCCAGAACCTGGATTGAACTCATCTGGGAGGATTTTGAAGCAACTTACGCGAAAGCCGGACATGAATACCGCGGGGCGGAAATGACCTATAAATTTGTGAGGCAATTTGTGGAAAGCTACGGAGGGAACCTGCATGAATTTATGGCTAAAAATCCTAAATATAAGCATATTCTGGACTCTGAAGGCCCTGTTCACTAAAAAACGGCTGGCTTATGGCTGCTGGATATCCGCTCTTTGCATGTATGATGTAAAGAGCGGAAGTCCATTGCCCATAACCAGCCTTTTTCCATGCAGTCAGCCCGGAAGGATATCAAGTTTCTTTTTAAGCTTTTCTTCACTGAAAATCCAGCCTGTATATGAATTGATGATGTTCAGGTCCTGATCGAGGTGAACCACTGCGACAAACGGATAATAACCGTTGCTTCTATACCTGAGGTCTATGAAACGCACCTCAGAGATATCTTTGCCTTCTTTGATTTCAAACCGGTACACCGGAGAAAAGGAAAGGAAGGCGGAAAGGTTTTTATCATGCTTGGCAGCATCTAGTATCCGGCTGTCAGGCAGCGGGATCCTCTCGAATTTGTCCAGGATGGTCAGTTCCTTGTCATGAGACCTGGCCACATAGAAGTGGGTGCCGGTCAGAATGGCGATCCGCCAGCGGTGAAAGCGCATGGTCGGTGAAATGATAACTTTCTTGGCCTCGGGAATCAATTTGAACACCCGTTTCTTGACCTGGCGGTGTTCGGTGATTCGAAGGACATAATAACCTGCCACCACCATGTACATAACCAGGAAAGTGATGCCCGGAGGAAAACCGAATCCCCAGAGTATGATGCCCGCTATGTGAATTCCGAAGATGACCGGGTCAAATGTATTTATGATTCCAAAAGCGACCCACTTTGAAGAAAAGGGCCGCAGTGCCTGTGTGCCGTACGCATTGAACAGGTCCACAAACACGTGGAGTGCGACAGCAAGGAAGGTCCAGAGCCACAGATGGAAAAAATCCGCCCCGGGCAGCATCAGTCCGAGCGTACCAGAAATTAACAGCGGCCAAAGGAGTACAGCCGGTATAGAATGGGTGATACCCCTGTGATTTCTTATATATACAGCATTGTTCCTTAACTTAAGTACAGTGTCCAGATCGGGAGCCTGCTGGCCTAAGATTGTGCCTATCAGGACAGCCTGTGCTGTGGCTGGATCGCTCCCGACAGCAGGGTCGAGTGCAGCCAGTCCCCCGAGCGCAATGCCCATTACAAAATGAGTCCCCGTATCCAATAAGCCAACCTCCTTGCTAAAACCATTTTTTTGCTTATTACCATTAAGAGGCAGCATGGGCGAGCGGCCCTATAGATAAAAAATTATATAATTATTTTGCATGATTATGATCCGGTTTATCCAGTATCGGACCTGCTGGCGGCAGCAAGACGCCCGCTCATCAGTCCAGGAATCATATTAATATATTCCCTTTCTAACTAAAAGTTAACATCACGGAGGAAAGAACCTTGAATAATGATAATTTGACGGAAAAAATAAATGTCCGGGGCTTTCAGAAGGACTTGATAGGCTGGTTTGACCGGGAGCAGAGAGACCTGCCCTGGAGAAAGGACAGGGATCCCTATAAGGTATGGGTTTCGGAAATCATGCTGCAGCAGACTAGAGTGGATACCGTGATCCCATATTTCAACCGGTTTATTGAATGGTTTCCCACCATCGCAAGTCTGGCTGAAGCGGATGAAGAAAAAGTATTGAAGGCATGGGAAGGGCTTGGGTATTATTCCAGAGTCAGGAACCTTCAGAGTGCTGTCCAGGAAGTGGAGGCGGAATATGGAGGGATTGTCCCTGATACCCCGCAGGAAATTTCGAAGCTTAAGGGAGTCGGTCCCTATACATCCGGAGCCATCCTCAGTATTGCATACGGCAGGCCAGAGCCTGCGGTCGATGGGAATGTCATGAGGGTCCTCTCCCGGATCCTGCTGATTGAAGAGGATATTGCAAAGCCGAAGACAAGAAATATTTTTGAAGCTGCAGTCAGGGAGCTGATTGACCATGACAATACGTCTTCCTTCAACCAGGCACTGATGGAGCTTGGAGCGATCATTTGTACCCCGCGTGTACCATCATGTTTATTATGCCCTGTACGGGAGCATTGCATGGCCTTTTCAGAAGGAGTGCAATCCAGTCTGCCGGTTAAAAATCAACAGAAGAAGAGCAGGACCGTGCCGATAACCGCTGCTGTCCTGACAAATGGAAAAGGGGAAATATTGATCCATAAGCGGCCGTCCACCGGACTCCTGGCCAATCTATGGGAGTTTCCGAACTTTGAGGATGCAGGGGCGCTCATGACGAAGCGGGAGAGCTTCCGGCAGCTTTTTGCAGAGAGCCTGGGGGCAGTCCCTAAGCTCGGAAATCATCTCGTGAGCCTCGAGCATGTCTTCTCGCACCTGAAATGGAAAATGGAAGTATATGCAGGCACGGTGGAAGGCATTCATAATGAAGCATTGCAGCAGGGATACAGATGGGCTGCAGTAACGGAGATCGAAAACTATGCCTTTCCTGTTTCCCATCAAAAGATCTGGAAAGCCTATCTCGATTCAAATAATTAGGGGGCGATGCCCCCATCAATCATAGCTGGTCCTTGTGCCGTGGGTATAATCTGCTTCATTTCTCTGCAGGTCATGACGATTTTCAATTTCTTTTACAATTTCCCTGTGAATGGCTTGTCCTTCTGAATTAAGATAGGGTACCATTTGTTGCAGGGACTGATGAAAAAAGGCAAGCTCGCTGTTTGCCCACTCGGTTTTAGGTACCATGGTAAGTTCCGTCATATCACGGCCAACATACATATAGATCTTCCTCCTTATGGAATGCCTGGAATTCCTATTTTTCCTGCAGAAGGCCGTTCATTATTCATAAATTTTTGAAAGGGTGTTAAATATGACACAAAGAGTCGCATTAGTAACAGGAAGCAGCAGAGGGCTTGGGAGGGCTACAGCTCTCCGGCTTGCCCGCGAAGGATATGATATCGTAATAAACTATGCCAGGAGCAGAACGGCAGCTGCCGAGGCTGCTGCCGAAATCGAAGCAATGGGCAGGAAAGTGCTGCTGGTTAAAGCAAATGTCGGCGACACGGCTAAAATAAAGCTTATGTTTGAAGAAATAGAGAATGTTTTTGGACGGCTTGATGTTTTTATCAGCAATGCCGCATCAGGTGTACTGCGTCCGGCGATGGACCTCCAGGAATCTCATTGGAATTGGACGATGGACATCAACAGCAAGGCATTTCTCTTCTGCGCGCAGGAAGCGGCAAAGTTGATGGAGAAAAATGGCGGGGGCAAGATGGTAAGCATCAGTTCCCTCGGCTCCATCCGGGTGCTTGAAAACTACACGACGGTGGGTGTTTCCAAAGCCGCCCTGGAAGCATTGACAAGATATCTCGCTGTAGAGCTTTCTCCGAAGAATATCTGTGTAAACGCCGTATCTGGCGGGGCGATTGATACCGAAGCGCTCAAACACTTCCCGAACCGTGAAGAGCTGCTGAAGGATGCTTCCAGCCAGACTCCTGCAGGCCGAATGGTGGAAATCGAGGATATGGTCAACACTGTCATGTTCCTTGTTTCTGATGATTCAAGCATGATCCGCGGCCAGACAATCATCGTGGACGGCGGACGTTCCCTGATCATGTAAAACGGAAAAAATTTAAAAAATGCCGGATATACTCCACGGCTCTTGGTTACATTAAAATTCGTGGAGGTGATAATCATGGCAAACAACTTCGGAAAGTCTCAATCACAGACTAACGCTCAACAAGTTAGACAACAAAACCAACAAGCTTCTCAAGGTATGGGCGCTTCTGCTTCTCAAGGCCAATTTGGCACTGAGTTTGCTTCTGAACGTCAAACTAACGTTCAGCAAGTAAGACAACAAAACCAACAAGCTTCTCAAGGTATGGGCGCTTCTGCTTCTCAAGGCCAATTCGGCACTGAGTTTGCTTCTGAACGTCAAACTGACGCTCAGCAAGTAAGACAACAAAACCAGCAGGCTCAATCTCAAGCACAACGCAACAACAGCCAAAAATAATTGTTACCCCATAAGAGAGGGCGGATCATATCCGCTCTCTCTTTCTTTGGAATCCATCCTCATCGACAAAACTTCTCTAAAGTCTACAGAATAAGTCAAAGGGAATCCTTCTGGCAAAAAGAATCTATTTAGTAAAGAAGGAACCGGCGGGAGGGATTCGCTTGAAGCATTTTGATTACCTAGTAAACGAGCAGTTAAAAACAATGGAACGGCTGCTGTACCTGCAGTCGGAATTAGAAAGATGCCAGGATATCGAACAGGAGCTGGATTCTCTCGATGAAGGGGCTGAGCTTGCCGCCCTCAGGGAAGAAATGGCCCTGATGAAGATCAACTTAAGGAAAATCCAAAAAACCTTTGAAAACCAGACAGAAGAGGTTATCCGCTCTTATCAGGAAGTGCATTTAAATACAATTTAACCGCTTTTTTTAAGAGTCATTGAAATTCAATGACTCTTTTGTTTTAAAAAGATTTTATTATCGTTATAATAGTAGAATAACTTACAGCCAATACCACTATTTAAAGCATTATAGCAGGCGATGTTTGTTCGCTTATGTCGCCGCCAAAGTAAAGGTACAGGTGAGGGTTCACTGTATTCTTAAAAGCAGAGGAGAAATAAAATATGGGGATTCCCGGAGAAGGAGAAAAAATCCAAATACAAAGCTACAAACATAATGGGCGGATTCATCGAATCTGGGAAGAAACCACGGTCTTAAAAGGCACACAGAGCCTTGTGATCGCTGCAAATGACAGAACTATGGTAACCGAATCGGACGGCAGGACCTGGATTACAAGAGAACCGGCAATCTGCTACTTCCATTCAAGCCTATGGTTCAATATTCTGGGAATGCTGAGAGAAGACGGTGTATACTATTACTGCAACCTCAGCTCGCCGTTTGTGTATGATAATGAAGCGTTGAAGTATATTGACTATGACCTCGATATCAAGGTGTATCCCGATATGACCTTCAATATCCTCGATGAGGACGAATATGAGCTTCATGGCAGTGAAATGGGCTATCCTGTGGTTATCGACAAGATACTCAGGCGGAATATGGACAATCTAATTCATTGGATCCGTCAGCGAAAAGGACCGTTTTCACCAGATTTCATCGATAATTGGTATGAACGATTTCTAACCTACAGGAAATAAATCAGTTTGCTGCATAGGAATTCAAGGGTACAAGATACCTATATGCTGTGTTTCAAAGCCTGTTGTCCCATCAACAGGTTTTTCTGATGAATACTTAATAAGAAGGTGACCATCTTGGGGAGCATCAGGCGATATATGCAGTTCGTCAAGCCTTATAAATGGCAGATAGCCGGGACGATCCTGATTGGATTAGTGAAATTCGGGATCCCGCTCCTGCTGCCCTATTTAATAAAATATGTGGTAGACGACGTAATCGGCAATCCTGGCCTGTCAGCCAGCGCCAAAACAGAAAAACTTCTTTGGGCTATGGGAATCATGGCATTTATTTTCGTCATAGTAAGACCGCCGGTTGAATATTACCGGCAATATTTTGCCCAGTGGACTGGCAGCAAAATTCTGTTTGATATCAGGAACCGCCTGTACACACATGTACAAAAGCTAAGTTTTAAATATTATTCCAATAACAGAGTCGGGGAAGTCATTTCACGGATCATCAATGACGTAGAGCAGACAAAGGATTTCGTTATGACCGGAATGATGAATCTCTGGCTCGACCTGGCAACCATCGTCTTCGTTGTCGCCATCATGTTTACGCTTGATGTAAAGCTGACCTTCGTGTCTATCTTGATGTTCCCATTCTATGCCCTGTCGATCAAATATTTCTTCGGCACCCTCAGGTCGCTCACCCGGGAACGTTCCCAGGCGCTTGCGGAAGTCCAGAGTTATCTGCACGAAAGAATCCAGGGCATGCCGGTCATCAAAAGCTTTGCCATTGAAAACTATGAGCAGGAAAGATTCGGAAGCCAAAACAAAAATTATCTCGACAAAGCGCTTAGTCATACACGCTGGAACGCCAAATCATTCGGTGTTGTTAATACCATCACCGATATTTCCCCGCTCCTTGTTATAGGGTACTCAGCATACCTCGTCATACATGGAGACCTTACAGTGGGAACCATGGTCGCATTTGTCGCGTACATTGACCGCCTATACGGCCCGCTGCGCCGGATGGTCAACTCGTCCACCACCTTGACACAGGCTTTTGCGTCAATGGACAGGGTCTTCGAATTCATGGATGTCAAATATGACATTCAAGATGCATCTGACGCAAAGGAAGCAAAGAATATTAAAGGAAAGCTTTCTTTTGAAGATGTATCCTTCGCATACAATGAAGGGGAAGGAAATGTCCTGAAAAACCTCTCACTTGAAGTCAGGCAGGGAGAAACAATTGCCCTAGTAGGAATGAGCGGAGGCGGAAAATCTTCACTGGTCAGCCTGCTCCCGAGATTTTACGATGTGACCGGAGGACGGATCCTCCTGGATGGAGTCGATCTCAGGGATTATCGGGTGAGGAGCCTTCGGGACAAAATCGGGATGGTGCTGCAGGATAACATCCTGTTCAGTGAATCCGTCATGGCAAACATTCTGATGGGCAAGCCCGATGCCACCGAAGAAGAAGTATACAGGGCCGCACGCGCTGCCAATGCCCATGACTTCATCACCAACCTGCCGCAGGGCTATGACACCAAAGTCGGCGAACGAGGCGTCAAGCTCTCAGGCGGCCAAAAGCAAAGAGTAGCCATCGCCAGGGTATTCCTGAAAAACCCGCCCATCCTGGTACTCGATGAAGCAACATCTGCCCTTGACCTCGAAAGCGAACACCTAATCCAGGAAGCACTCGAGGAACTAGCCAAGGACAGAACCACCTTCATCGTCGCACACCGGCTCTCAACCATAACCCATGCTGACCGCATCGTACTCATCGAATACGGCCAAATCGCCGAAATCGGCACACACGAAGAACTCATGAAAAAACAAGGTGGATATTACCGACTATTTCAAGTACAACAATTGGATAACTAGAAAAGCGGAGAACGGTGCTTTTCAAAGAGGATATATAAGAAACAGAATGAAATACAAAAAGTGTCAAAAGAATAAAACTCAGCAGAAAAGCGGAGAACGGTGCTTTTCAAATAGGGGATTTAAAAAGCAGAATGAAATATGCAAAAGCCAAGCATAAGACGAGCCGGCCATGGGAAGCGAACTTTCTTCTCATGGCCTGTTTTGAATAAAGGGGGAGGTTTCCCCCAATAGAGCATACCGACAGGGAGGATAAGGCGAAAAATCCTTGCCCCAGTCCCAGCTCCCCAGCCGCCCCAATAAACAAAAAACCTGCCATCGGCAGGTCCCATTACTCTTTTTCACTTATGGATACTTCATTTGTTTCACTGTGGAATGAAAAGAAGCTGGTGATGAGTGTATCAAGATGCTCGATATCTTCCTCATATTCGATGATGGAAGAGACGAGGGGCATCATATGGTAGAGGAGGCAGTGCTGCTCATCGCTGAGCTCCTCCGGCCCTTTCAGCAAAAGCTTTACCAGTTCCACTTTATTTCCTGTTTCTTCTGTGGTGAAGGTATGTGATTTGATTTTACCGTTATATTTCAGCATAACTTGTTCGTGCTGGTAGATGAGCATATCCATCTGCTGCTGGATGCTGGCCTGGAATTTCTCGGGCATCTGCTGCAGTTCGTTCTCGTAGCGATGAAGCCTTCTCAGTGTATCTAGCGCTTTTTTTACTGTTGAGATCATCTGCCGGTATACAACGAGTTTCCGGGACTTTGCAAGCCTTTCCCGCTTGAGGAAGTTTCTTTCTTCCTTGTACATTAGGTACAGCTGCTCCAGCTTGATGATTTCTTCTTTGAAGCGGCCGATTTCGGATTTTAGCTGGCCGTGGTCACTCGCATGGCGTGTATTAATCCGTATCCATTGAAAGATTTCCTCGGCAAGGGAAGCGATCTGTGTATACACTTTTGTTTCGTATTTGGGAGGCAGGAAAATTAAATTTACGACAAATGCAGATAATATCCCGATCAGTATGGTTGAAAAACGCAGCCATGCAAAATTTAAAAAATTGCCGCTTTGGCTCTCCATGATCGCAATCAGCGTTACAAGAGCTATGGAGATAGAGTTTTTCATATTATATTTCAGGTTGACCGATATGACGATGATGGCAGCAAGCCCAATAAAGAATGGGTGATTCCCGAACAGCAGAACAAATGAAGTGGCAACAAATGCGCCGACCAGATTAGCCTGGATTTGTTCCAAAATCGTTACATATGAACGATATATTGTGGGCTGTATGGCAAATATTGCTGAAATCGCAGCAAATACAGGTGTGGGCATGTTGAAGAACTGTGATACATAGATGGCTAAGATAATTGCAATTCCCGTTTTTAAAATGCGGGCGCCGAGCTTCATGAATAAATGTCCTTTCTGGATTTTGATCAAATAATCCATGGCATTTTTTTAGTAAACAATTATGTAATATACAAGCTTTCAGTAAGAAGTTCAATAGGAAGGACTCATTTTTATTAAAATTATGCCTTTAGTTACTGTACATACCCTCTTCTAAGAAAAAATATCATAAAAAAGAGACTGGCCGCAATCAGGAGCCTGACACCGGGAGATCCATGCAGGAGGCATAAGCCATTCCTTACTTGGGTCAAGCGGGGGAGTCAGGCCCTGGAGGGTCAGTCTCTTTTGCTGTTATTCAGTTGAGACTGACGGGTCAGCCTGCTCTTTGACCGGCTGGATCTGCACGAAGTGTGAGGCAGGGGAGTCGAGAAGTTCCCGTAATTCCTCCGCTTCAGCAGTCTGATCCTGCTCTTCAAGAAGGGTGATATACTGGCCGAGCAGTTCCTGAACATCCTCGATACCCCGGCCTGCAAGCCCATTGACGGAAACCTTGGCTCCTATGGCAATCCGTCTTTCGATGGCTTCCTTAGTCAGGCCCATCTCAGGCTGCAGCCTGAGATATACGCTTCCGCCGGTCATTCCGGCGCATATCCATGGTCCTGGATCGCCGAGGACAAGACCTCTTCCATTTGTCATATATTCAAATGCGAACCCTTTAATATTGGCATTCACACCGATGTTTCCGTGTTCCCTCGCAGGAAGCGGCTTCTTCAATCTGCCGCCGATGATAATATCGGCACCTGAAAGCCTGATTCCTGCCCTGGCATCTGCATCTCCCTGTGCGATCAGCAGGCCTTCCTGTGCACCGTAGCCGAAGCCTTTTCCGACAGAGCCGTTGTAGAACCTGCCATCCCGTCCTTTGGACTTGAAGACCCGGACACTTCCGCCGAAGGAGGTTTTGCCGATCCCATCCTGAGCGCCGCCGGAAACTTCTATATCAATCCCGAAACTGTTATATGCTCCAAGACCGTTGCCGGGGATAGAATTCTGATAGGCAAGCTTGATATCCGGCAGCTGCTTGTAGGATCCGTCCAGGCGGTTTCTGACTCTGTGGCACGAAACCCTGCTTGCCAGCACCCGCTGTTCAGACCGTACAGAATCAAACTGTCGCGATTGATGCAGCTCTTCTACGCACGAATCCAGATATTCAGCACCTGCCGCCACTGCAAAGGATTCCTGCTCACGTGATGCGGCAGCTTCCCTGTATGCAATCTGGCTGATATCCAGCGGTTTGAGCAGGTAGGTAAGATCAAGCTTATCCTGGCCTTTCACCTGCTCCAGCAGATTGGATTTTCCGACTGCGTCCTGAAGATTCTTAATTCCGGCTGCTGCCGCCAGTTCCTGCAGTTCCTGCCCGAATGCAGTGAACAGGTTGGTCAGCCCTTGCACGGCCAGGTCAAACTTACGCGGGACAAATCGTCTAAGTCCATGTTCCTTGGCCTGTGCTTCTGTCTCGATCTGTGTGGCAATCCCGACGTGACATGTGTCAAGGTGGCAGCCGCGGCAGGTTGTGCACCCGACAGCAATCATGGACAGAGTGCCAAAACCGATGCGGTTCGCGCCAAGGAGCATGACCTTAAGGACATCATTGACGCTCTTTATGCCGCCGTCCGCCCAAATTTCCACAGTATCCCGGATGCCTGCTTCAAGCAGGGCATTGTGGGCCGCTTTTACGCCGATTTCAACTGGAAGGCCCACATGCTGCAGGGCATGGATCCGGGCAGCTCCTGTACCGCCGTCAAATCCGGAGAGGGTGATGATATCAGCCCCTGCCTTGGCGATGCCGACAGCGATGGTTCCTATATTAGGTACAACAGGCACTTTTACAGCAACCTTGGCCTTATCATTGGCTGTCTTCAGCTCATGGATCATCTGGGCAAGGTCCTCAATGGAATAAATATCATGGTTATTGGATGGCGAGATCAAGTCGGAACCGATGGTGGCGTTCCTGGCTTCAGCAATCTTTGCTGTCACTTTTGAACCTGGAAGATGGCCTCCCTCACCGGGTTTTGCTCCCTGACCTATCTTGATTTCAAGAAGATTGGATGAGTTCAGGAGTTCTGCATTGACGCCAAAACGTCCGGATGCAATCTGCTGTCCGCGTGTGCGCGGGTACTTGCCCAGCATATCCTTAATTTCTCCGCCTTCTCCATTTAAGCTGATCATATTCAACCGGTCGGCTGCTTCCGCGTAGGCACGGAATGCTATCTCGTTTTGCGAGCCAAAGCTCATGGACGAAATGATGAACGGGAGGCTGTG
The DNA here is from genome assembly GCF_046237605.1 of Paraperibacillus marinus. Classification (GTDB taxonomy): domain Bacteria; phylum Bacillota; class Bacilli; order Bacillales; family DSM-1321; genus Paraperibacillus; species Paraperibacillus marinus. The sequence goes on from NZ_CP143542.1 coordinate 840,695, forward strand.
CTCTCCTACACTGATGTCGACAGTCTCAGCCGGCAGAGGGGTCTCAACAGTCTTTAGGCCAGTGAGATGGCGGATGGCTGTCGGATTCTCCTGCTCCTGCTCGGAAACCTTCTCCTTGTAGGCAGAGTAGTCACCGGAAGCGGCAACCTCGCCGATAGCCTTCCAGATCCGAGGGAAGACGTGGAACGATTTGGCTGCCCTTTCCTTATCATTATGAAAGTGTTCTGCCCGCTCCAAAGCATCCTGCTTCAGGAAGCTGAAATCATGGGAGATGGCATCAGAGCCGAAAAAGTTCACGATGGCCAGGATTTCAGCCAGATCTTCATGCAGTCCGATGCTTGAGAACAGCCGTCCGTATCCGCGCAGCTCATGGATGCCAATCGTCGAGATGACCTTCTCAAGACCTTTGACGAGTGCATTATAAAGATTAATCAGCGGCTTAGGATCGGTATCTGCCACAGTCAGGAACATATAATAAGGATTGATGGCATTAGCGCCGAGCCCGTAGGCAAGGATCAAATCATGCAATGAACGGATGGATGCTGACCTGAGAAGGATGGAGCACTCCCGCCGCAGCCCGTTATTCGTCAAATGGCGGTCAACAGCCGAGGTAGCAAGCAGCGGATCCAGCCAGTAATGACCATCCTGATGGACATCGCAGTCATCCAGGACGACAAATACTTTCCCTGAGCGGGCTGCATCTTCAGCTTCCATGCTGATTCTCTTCAAGGCATCTATCACAGACTCATCAGTCTTGACTGCTGCCGGGATGACTGCAGCACGGCCGTCCTTTTGAAAGAAGTGCAGAATCTGCTCATAGCCCGGCTGTATGATCTCAGGTGAACTGATTGTACCCGGCAGCCCTTCAAGGACGATGGGGGAGAGAAGCTCGATGACTGAATGGGCTTCCTCCGCTTTGAATAATGACGGTCTCCTGCCAAGGATTGTGCGGGTGGAGAAGTGTTCAGTCTCACGGTCACGGTCGATGGCAGGGTTGGTTACCACTGCGACACTTTCTTTAATGAAATCGGCGATGTTTTTCCTTTCGGGATTTACAGCTGCAAGAGGTGCATCATGACCGAGCGACCTGATTGGTTCTGCCCCTTTTTCAGCCATCTGCTCAACGAGCTGGACATGGTCCCGCTCCCAGCCGAATGATTTATACATGCCGTTATGCAATTTCTCAATTGTATTCTGTGTGACCACTTTCTCTACAGCCGGCGGGAGGAGGCGGACGCGGTCGCCGGAAAGCACGAGCTTCTGCTGGAACAGCGAATAAACTTCCTCCTGGTATGCGCTGTATTCATAGACCTTTATCTTTCCATCTTCCCACTTGAGGCCAACCTTTTCACCGGGTCCGAGCGGTTTAGGGTCGGCTGTGTAATCAGCTGACGCTATTATGCCTGGCTCAGAGGAAAAGAGATAAGACGTCTCGGTGCTAAGCTGCCAAAGCGGCCTCAGGCCAAGGGCATCGACGGAGAACACCGCTTCATTCCCGAATCTGGAAATGATGCCGGCAGGACCCTGGGCATAATGTCCCCATGCCTCGCGGAGGTAAGTATATAGATCCTGAAGATGTTCAGGATACTGCTTCATTTCACTTATAATAGGCGGGAACAGGACATCCATTGCCTCAAAAAGGGAGTAACCATGCCGGCAGATAAGCGTTTCAATCGTCCTGCTCAAATCCTGTGAATCACTGCCCTGTTTCACAAGGGGAACCTCGATCATCCGCGCTTCATCGCGCAGCTTGGCGATGGTATTGATTTCTCCGTTATGGCCCAGCACACTGAACGGCTGGACCCTGAAAAAGCTGGATAATGTATTTGTTGAATAACGATTATGTCCAAGTGTCATGGTGGAAGCGATCAGCGGGTCGGAAAGGTCCTTATAGTATTTAGGCAGGATGTCGCCAGCACCCATCACTTTATATACCGCATGATACTGGCTGAGTGATGAAACATGGATATTTTCATTGCTTTCAAGTTCAACAATCAATTCAAAAAGAATCTTTGAACGCTCTTGCTGATCGGATGCAGGGGCAAGGCCGGCTATCTGCCAGAATAAAGGGTTTTCCTGAAGGGCAATCGGACCGAGTGCCTCGGGGTCATGGACTCCATCTGTTTCGAATTCAACAGAAAGGCCGCGTTCCGCAAGCTTCTTGTGGATGAATTCCTTCAGCGGTTTCTTATCTGTCTTACTGTTGAAGAAAAAATGTCCAACAAAAAAAGCTTCATTGGCACAAAGTGCAGAGTCATTGCCGGATTCCGCAAGTTTTTTTTCCCATAGTGAACGGGGGATGTCGATATGGATGCCTACCCCATCACCTTCGTTATTAATAAATCCTGCGCGGTGATTCATCGTCACCAATGCATCGATACAGGAGAATATATTGGCCCGTGTCGGAACCTGCTCTTTTTCAATGCATGCAACAATTCCGCAGGCGTCGTGTTCGTGCTTATAATATTCTTTGAATGAAGCCGGATTCCATGTCTGGGTCATTGGATAGGCGATATAAGGAACGAACCTTATAATCTGCCATTCACCTCCTATGGGATAACTTAAACTGATAGAACAAAATTTTCAGAATAGTATGTTTATAGTAGCACTTTAAATAAGAAAAATCAATGAATATACAAGTAGGTGAATATGCCTGGGTATGTATTTAATAGTAAAAAAAAATAAAACTGTATTTGTAAGCGTTTACAATATAGTCGCAGAAAAAACTCCCGGGATAAAAGTATCCGGGAGTGAATAATAAATGTATATTTATAACTATTTTTATTTTAAGTTAGCTGTGCAAAGGCGTGCTCGACGGCTTGGATTGTTTCCTTTATATCCTTATCCGTATGAGCAGTGGTGATGAACCATGCTTCGTACTTGGAAGGAGCCAGGTTGATGCCCTGGTTCAACATGAGCTTGAAAAACTTTGCAAACAGATCGCCGTCTGTATTTTCAGCCTGTTCATAATTGACTACTTTCTCTTTTGTGAAGTAAATGGTGAGGGCACCTTTTAACCTGTTGATGGTAATGGGAACGCTGTGTTTTGCTGCCGCGTTTAGTATTCCATCCTCAAGGATGGCTCCGAGGCGGTCAAGCCCTTCATATACTCCATCTTCTTTCAGGACTTCAAGGCAGGCAATCCCTGAAAGCATGGAAGCCGGGTTCCCTGCCATGGTTCCTGCCTGATAGGCGGGGCCGAGCGGAGCCACTTTTTCCATGATCTCCTTGCGGCCGCCATACGCACCGATAGGGAGGCCGCCGCCGATAATTTTCCCGAGAGCCGTAAGGTCAGGCTGTACGCCCAAGAGGTCCTGGGCACCGCCATACATAAACCGGAAGGCCGTGATCACTTCGTCGTAAATGACGAGGCCGCCTGCATCGTGCACGAGCCTGTTCACTTCTTCAAGGAATCCCGGCTTTGGCTCTACAATGCCGAAGTTCCCGACAATCGGCTCTACAAGGATAGCGGCAATTTCATCGCCCCATTTGGCAAGTGCCTCTTTTAAGGGTTCGGTTTCATTAAAAGGAACCGTGATCACTTCATTGGCGATTGATTTCGGCACACCTGCGGAATCGGGTGTACCCAGGGTGGAAGGGCCGGATCCAGCTGCCACCAGGACAAGGTCTGAATGGCCGTGATAGCAGCCGGCGAATTTAATGATTTTGTCCCGGCCAGTATAAGCACGGGCCACCCGTATGGTCGTCATGACAGCTTCAGTGCCTGAATTAACGAACCGCACTTTTTCAAGGTTAGGCATGGCTTCTTTCAGCATCTTTGCAAATGTCACTTCATAAGGAGTGGGCGTTCCATACAAAACACCGTTTTCAGCGGCCTTTGTTATGGCTGCTGTTATATGGGGATGGGCATGTCCTGTAATGATGGGACCGTATGCTGCCAGGTAATCGATATATTTATTGCCGTCCACATCATAGAAGTAGGCTCCCTTTGCTCTTTCCATTGCCACCGGCGCCCCGCCGCCAACAGCCTTGTATGAACGGGAAGGGCTGTTGACGCCTCCGACTATGTGCTCCTGCGCTTCTTTATGTAATGATTCTGATTTTAGGAATTCCATACTTACCTCCAACATTTCTTTTCAATCCTTCCATTATTCTAGCACTATGACATACGTGAATACAGAAGTATGTCTCATGCTTAATTTTCCAATCAGGTATATGCCGGGAGGACGGGCCGTACATTTATAATAAAGAATCTTTTCTAAAAGATTTTTGTTTTGAAGTATCATTACATTTAGCAGGCAACGTTCTCCGTATTCTGTGCGGGAGCTGGAGGACAGGAGAGACACCGCAGGCAAAGCCGAGGAGTCCCGCCGCCCCCCCCGCGCAGGTGGAGTGCCAGCAGCGGAAATCAACTTCTTGTTCAATAGCCATAATGTATACGAGAACAGCCTAAAGAAAATATGACTGAGGGATGCTACTTGATAAATATATTGCTGATCGCAGCGATTTATTGCATGTTTATGAGTTTCAAGGGACTATTCACCCCAATCAGTGAGCTGGATAAAAATATGACGGTAAGGAATTTTATTTGGCTTGGCTTGTTATATGGTACTATTACACTAGGGTTTGCACTGATTTACTTGCTTTTGGAATTAAAAAGTTATACAGTTTTGCTTGAAAAGGGACAGCCTTTAGAGGGAAGTTACATATATAAACTTGGTTCCGCCCTGTATTTCAGTTCGATCACCTTCTTTTCTGTAGGCTATGGCGATTTGGTTCCGAGCGGTTTAGGGCGGATTGTGGCCTCCATTCAGGCCTTTATGGGCTATGCACTCCCGGCGGCTTTTGTCGTAAGGTCGGTATTCCAGGGGGGGCCATCTGAGAAACCTTGAGTATCCGCTGCCGCAGGCAATTATTCGTACTTGCAGGCTGTCTTTTATAGCATGTATTCTCTACAAATGGAGGCGTTATCATGGAAATGCGAACGGGCAATACTGCCCCTGATTTTACCCTTGAAGCAAGCAATGGGGAAACGATCAGCCTGTCAGGTTATAGAGGCAGAAATGTAATACTGTACTTTTATCCAAAGGACATGACTCCGGGCTGTACTACGGAGGCCTGCGACTTCCGGGATAAGCACGAGGAATTTGAAGGACTTGATACCGTCATCATCGGCATAAGTCCAGACCCGGTGAAAAAGCATGAAGCCTTTATAGAAAAGTACGGCCTGCCCTTCCTCCTGCTGGCAGACCCGGATCATACAGCTGCAGAGGCGTATGGCGTCTGGAAATTAAAAAAGAACTTCGGCAAAGAATATATGGGGATTGAGCGTTCGACCTTCATTATCGATAAGGATGGTCAAGTGGTTAAGGACTGGCGCAAGGTAAAAGTAAAAGGGCATGTTGAAGAAGACCTGCAATACATAAAAGAAAACTTATAGACAAAGGGAGAAAAAATCATGAGAGATAACCGGTTAACGAAGCTTGCAAATGTATTGCTGACCCATTCAGTGGCTATTAAGGAGAATGAACGGGTGCTGATCAGGGGGAGCGTTACTGCGCAGCCTCTTATTAAGGAATTGATCGATGGAGCCTATAGTCTTGGTGCGTATCCTTATGTAGATCTAATGGAAGAAGAAATCAGCCAGCATCTTGCAATGGGGGCATCCAGGGAGCAGCTCGAGACGCAGGCGGCGTGGATGTTGAAGAAATATGAAGATGTCGATGCGGTCATCATCGTGATCGGGGAAGAAAATGATTCGGAGCTGAGTGAAATCCCGGCAGAAAAACACCAGATACGCGGTGAAATCATGAAGCCGGGGACGTTCTTTTATGTGAATAACAGAAGGTGGGTCCTCCTGAATTACCCGACAAAGGGACTTGCTCAAAAAGCAGGCATGAGCACAAGGAGATTTGAAGATTATCTCCTGGACGTATGCACCGTGGATTATAGTAAAATGCGCAAGGCCATGCAGCCGCTCAAGGAGCTCATGGAAAGAACGGATAAGGTACGTCTTGTTTCGCCGGGAACAGACCTGACTTTTTCCATTAAAGGAATTCCAGCGGTGATATGCTCTGGTGAAAATAATATTCCGGATGGCGAGGTTTTTACTGCCCCGGTTAAAGAAAGTGTCAATGGAACCATCGCCTTTAACACTCCATGCCCATATCATGGGACGAATTTCAGGAATGTTTCACTGACATTCAGGGATGGGAAAATCGTTGAAGCGTCAGCGGACCAGACTGAAAAAATCAATAAGATTTTTGATACAGATGAAGGTTCGCGTTATGTTGGCGAGTTTGCCATCGGTGTCAATCCGATGATTAAGGAGCCGATGGGTGATATCCTGTTTGATGAAAAAATCTGCGGAAGCCTGCATTTTACGCCAGGGGAAGCGTATGAGGATGCCGACAATGGCAACCGTTCATCGATTCATTGGGATATGGTGCTGATTCAGCGCCCTGAGTACGGAGGCGGGGAAATTTACTTCGACGATGTGCTGATCCGCAAAGATGGGTTATTTGTTATAGAAGAACTTGAGGGATTGAATCCTGAACGGTTGATCGGGGAATAAGAAGCCCTTTTTATCCAAAGAGGGTATTTGTCCACTCCTTCATCTGGATAATGCATATCATTACATTAGGAATACCTCCTCAGATGAATGACCTTTCGGGCCCTGGCGGCCCGTTTTTTTAATGGCTGAAAATTCCCCTGTGCTTCATGGCATGATAAACTTTTTTTATAAATTCAATGATAAGGGATGACTTTTTCATGCTTATACAATTCACATTCACGCCGCCGGATGATTTGCAGCAGCAATTGATAAACAGCTACCCGGACATCACCTTCAGGTTTCAGAAGTCTATAACAGCTGATGATCCCTATCTTCCGGAAGCGAAAATCCTGGTCACATACGGTGAAGACCTCGAGGATGTACATATACAAAATGCAAAACGTCTGGAATGGGTCATGGTCATGTCTGCAGGGCTTGAAAGGATGCCATTCAAAGCTTTGCTGAAGAAGGATATCCAGGTTACGAACGCAAGGGGTATCCATAAGATCCCGATGGCTGAGTATACCCTCGGGAGGATATTGGAAGTTGAAAAGAAAATGCGTGAGCTGCGGGAGTTAGAGAAAAAGCATATATGGGATAGAAATCATCAGTTTGGAGAGCTTTACGGAAAAACCATGGTTGTGATTGGAGCCGGCGCAATCGGAAGGGAAGTGGCGCGCCTTGCCAAAGCATTTGGAATGTCGGTGGCTGGAATCAACAGAGACGGCCGGCCGGCAGAGCATTTCGATAGAACAGCAGGCATGCAGAAATTAATGGACGAGATTCCTTCCGGGGATTACATTGTGTCGGTCCTGCCAAGTACCGAGGAGACAAAGCACTTCCTGACAGAACAGCACTTTAATGCCATGAAGGAAAGCGCGATATTCATCAATATAGGCAGAGGAGATGCCGTAGAGGAAAAGGTGCTGCTGGGAGCCCTGAGAAATGGTTCCATCCGGCACGCTGTACTGGACGTTTTCCATGAAGAGCCGCTTCCTGCTGAACACCCCTACTGGGAAATGGATACAGTGACCATCTCTCCCCATATATCGAGTATTTCACAAAACTACCTGCCGCGCTGCTTTGAGATCTTTGAGTACAATCTGCAGCGCTTCTTGAAGGGAAAAAAGGATTTTAAAAATGAAATTGACTTGGAAAGAGGGTACTGAAGCATGAAGATTTATACGAAAACAGGAGACAAGGGCACTACATCACTTATCTACGGGCAGAGGGTGAACAAGAATGATATGCGGGTAGAAGCATACGGGACGTGTGATGAAGCAAATTCCGCAATCGGGCTTGGCCTCAGTTATTTACACGGGACAGAATTTGAGGGGAAGGAAATGCTTTCAGGCGACATCCACCAGATTCAGACCATCCTGTTCCATGTGGGAGCTGAATTGGCTACACCCCAAGGGAAAAAGGTCAGCTGGGAGCTTAAGGCTGACCATATTGAACACCTGGAAAGGGCAATTGACAGGATGGAAGGAAGCCTTGCGCCGCTGAAAAATTTCATCCTGCCGGGCGGTCATCCATCCGGTGCGGCTTTCCATGTGGCCCGTACCATTGTAAGAAGAGCTGAACGGAACGCGGTTGGGATCGGTGAGAAAGTCAATCCGCTGGTGCTCTCTTATCTGAACAGGCTGTCAGACTATCTTTTTGTTGCAGCCAGGTTCATAAATGCAAAACTGGGCGCGAATGAATTGAATCTCCATCAGGAATAGCTCCTGTATTTTTTTACGTTCAATGAATACACTGTAGGAGAGGCAATCCTTTATACAGCAAGGAAAAGTTGACAAAAAAGCAAGTTGGGCTGTAAACTATTTATAACCATTATAATGTGAAAATAAATCCTATTTAGAAAAGAGGTGCATGGCGGTGTCCCAAATTCAGCTTAAAGAAGCATTAGAAGCGTTAAAAGAAACTGGGGTCAGAATCACTCCGCAGCGTCATGCGATACTTGAGTATCTTATTCAATCCATGACACATCCAACCGCCGATGATATTTATAAAGCCCTTGAAGGTAAGTTCCCGAACATGAGTGTCGCCACTGTTTATAATAACCTGCGTGTATTTCGTGAAGTAGGATTGGTGAAAGAGCTGAATTACGGAGACTCCTCGAGCAGATTCGACTTTGTAACCACTGACCACTATCATGTAATCTGCGAGTCCTGCGGCAAGATGGTCGATTTCCATTACCCCGGCCTTGATGAAGTCGAACACCTGGCATCCCATGTTGCCGGCTTCAAAGTCCATAGCCACAGACTTGAAGTGTACGGAACCTGTGCCGACTGCTCAGCAAAAGAGGCACATTAATCAGCAGTATCAGTCAGCCTGACTGCCGAACCACTGCCGGCCATTCGCGCCTGGCTAATGGCGGCGGACCGGCTTTTTTTATTTCAAAAAGAAAAGACCTTCATGCAGTTATGCATTCAGGTCTTTTCTTTTTTTGTTGTACTTTTCATCGAAATCCTTGCCTTCAAGGCTCTTGTCGAGTGTCAGCGGTTCGTTGCAATACATGCACATATCCACCCTGCCCAGCACTTTCGTAACTTTGCCGCAGTTAGGACACTGCACCTGGACGGTCTTTGTGGACAGCATACCTATCCAAAAATACACGACGGTACTGGCAATTATAAAGAGAAGGCCGAAGATCATAAATATAGTCATCACAAGCGGCGATGTTCTAAAGAAGATTCCGGCGTACATTACTATGAATCCAATAAAAATCAAACTTAATGCAAAAGTCCGAATTTTATTAATTTTATTTGAGTATTTAGCCATGCTTGTCCCTCCCGATAATTAACTATATCATAAATGAGTTGCAAGAATTAACATAAAAAAGAAAAAGGATTTATGAAGGTTTTTATCGAATCTGGTTAAAAGAAGATTTTCTTTATCAGATGAGAAATATGGTTTTCTTGGAGGTTAACTCAAATGGAAGATATACTTCGACCAATATACCAGGAACGTGCCAGCTTGCCTTCTACACTCGGCGTGCTCCTGATTGAAAAAAATCCAAATGAAGTTTCGACAACCGATACGTTTGATTATATTCTGCTGATGGTGGTGAATGATTCGGATGAGCCTGTTACCATTAAGCATTATATGTACAGGGATCAAAAAGCCGCCCTGCACATCATCCATCAGGATCAGCTGGATGAATGGATGCTGCTTGGGACAAACAAGAAAATCATTGAGTGGATATTCAATGGAAGAATTGTGTTCGATCGTAATGAATACCTTGAAAATCTGCGGACCGAGCTGCAGGAATTCCCGTTTTATGGCCGCAAGTTAAAAACGGGCATCGAATTTGCCAAGCTGATCAGAAGATATCTGGATGGCAAGTCTTTTTTTGAGAACGGCCATTTCCTGGATGCTTACAATCATATCATCCACTCGCTCCATCACCTGGCCCGCCTGGAGATAATCGATCAAGGCTTTCATCCTGAAGTTACAGTATGGAATCAGGTCAAGCTGATCCGTCCCCAGATCTTCAAACTGTATGAAGAATTGGTATCCAGCCAGGAGTCACTCAGCAAAAGGCTGGAATTATTGTTTTTGGCAAGTGAGTTTTTAATCCACTCAAGAACACAACTGGGTTCACAGCATATAATTGATGTATTGAGTGCCAAAGAGGGGTATTGGTCCATTGCCGAATTAATTCAGCATCCGGAACTGAGATACTACTCGGTTGACCTGGAGATTGTACTTGAGTACTTAGTTGATAAGAATGTAGTGGATATAGTCCAGGTGGAAACAAAAGGCCAGGGCATTTATCACCGGTATTACACAGTTCATGGGGAAGTGTAAAAAATTATCGTAAAAAAGTTTTTTTAGTATTGACCCCTTTTTGAAATGGTGATATATTTATAAACGTCGCTGCGGGACATTAAGTTTTCGCAAGCGGCGAAAATAACTTCAGTAAAAAAGTTATTGACTTACCGCTTGTTAACATGGTAAGATAATAAAGTCGCTTTTGACAAAATGTTCTTTGAAAACTGAACGAAACAAGACGCCAGTTACTTCTTATTTATAGGAAGTAAACAAAACAAGTTTTAAACTTTATGAGTCTTAAGGATCATCGGCTAAGAACGTCACGTCCTGTGACATCGCCGATGTTAGCACATCCTGTGCTTCAAAACACTTTTCGGAGAGTTTGATCCTGGCTCAGGACGAACGCTGGCGGCGTGCCTAATACATGCAAGTCGAGCGGACGGATGGGAGCTTGCTCCCTGAAGTCAGCGGCGGACGGGTGAGTAACACGTGGGCAACCTGCCCTTGAGATCGGGATAACTTCGGGAAACCGGAGCTAATACCGGATAGGTCTTTCCCTCACATGAGGGAAAGAGGAAAGACGGTTTCGGCTGTCACTCAAGGATGGGCCCGCGGCGCATTAGCTAGTTGGTGGGGTAACGGCTCACCAAGGCCACGATGCGTAGCCGACCTGAGAGGGTGATCGGCCACACTGGGACTGAGACACGGCCCAGACTCCTACGGGAGGCAGCAGTAGGGAATCTTCCGCAATGGACGAAAGTCTGACGGAGCAACGCCGCGTGAGTGAAGAAGGTTTTCGGATCGTAAAACTCTGTTGTCAGGGAAGAACAAGTGCCATAGTAACTGATGGCACCTTGACGGTACCTGGCCAGAAAGCCACGGCTAACTACGTGCCAGCAGCCGCGGTAATACGTAGGTGGCAAGCGTTGTCCGGATTTATTGGGCGTAAAGCGCGCGCAGGCGGTCTTTTAAGTCTGATGTGAAAGCCCACGGCTCAACCGTGGAGGGTCATTGGAAACTGGGAGACTTGAGTGCAGAAGAGGAGAGTGGAATTCCACGTGTAGCGGTGAAATGCGTAGAGATGTGGAGGAACACCAGTGGCGAAGGCGACTCTCTGGTCTGTAACTGACGCTGAGGCGCGAAAGCGTGGGGAGCGAACAGGATTAGATACCCTGGTAGTCCACGCCGTAAACGATGAGTGCTAAGTGTTAGAGGGTTTCCGCCCTTTAGTGCTGCAGCTAACGCATTAAGCACTCCGCCTGGGGAGTACGGCCGCAAGGCTGAAACTCAAAGGAATTGACGGGGGCCCGCACAAGCGGTGGAGCATGTGGTTTAATTCGAAGCAACGCGAAGAACCTTACCAGGTCTTGACATCCTCTGCCACTCCTAGAGATAGGACGTTCCCCTTCGGGGGACAGAGTGACAGGTGGTGCATGGTTGTCGTCAGCTCGTGTCGTGAGATGTTGGGTTAAGTCCCGCAACGAGCGCAACCCTTGATCTTAGTTGCCAGCATTAAGTTGGGCACTCTAAGGTGACTGCCGGTGACAAACCGGAGGAAGGTGGGGATGACGTCAAATCATCATGCCCCTTATGACCTGGGCTACACACGTGCTACAATGGATGGTACAAAGGGCAGCAAAGCCGCGAGGCCGAGCGAATCCCATAAAGCCATTCTCAGTTCGGATTGCAGGCTGCAACTCGCCTGCATGAAGCCGGAATCGCTAGTAATCGCGGATCAGCATGCCGCGGTGAATACGTTCCCGGGCCTTGTACACACCGCCCGTCACACCACGAGAGTTTGTAACACCCGAAGTCGGTGGGGTAACCTTTATGGAGCCAGCCGCCTAAGGTGGGACAGATGATTGGGGTGAAGTCGTAACAAGGTAGCCGTATCGGAAGGTGCGGCTGGATCACCTCCTTTCTAAGGAAAAAGCGATCTTGTTTCGTTCAGTTTTGAGGGAGCATTCCTTCAAAACCTGAAAATAAATCAGAAACGAGCTATTCGAGGAAGCGAACGAATGAACACCGGAGTGTACTTCACGTACATGAGGATGTGAATGAGTGAAGCTGACGAAGAAGAGCGACGTTTATCATTTATTTTCATCGTTCTTTGAAAACTAGATAACAATATAAGGCAAAAATGATTTGCGTCATTTTACCGCATCGAGTAATAAACCGAGTTAAGTTTTATTGTTTTATTATGGTTCGATGATTCAAGACCTGACAGCCCTTCGGGCTTAGGGAAAGAACATCAGCCGAATTGGTTAAGTTAGAAAGGGCGCACGGTGAATGCCTTGGCACTAGGAGCCGATGAAGGACGGGACTAACACCGATATGCTTCGGGGAGCTGTAAGTAAGCTTTGATCCGGAGATTTCCGAATGGGGAAACCCACTGTTCGTAATGGAACAGTACCTTCACCTGAATTCATAGGGTGATGGAGGCAGACCCGGGGAACTGAAACATCTAAGTACCCGGAGGAACAGAAAGCAAATGCGATTTCCCAAGTAGCGGCGAGCGAAACGGAATGTAGCCCAAACCGAAAGGCTTGCCTTTCGGGGTTGTAGGACACTCTATACGGAGTTACAAAGGAACGGGGTAGACGAAGAGACATGGAAAGGTCCGTCGAAGAAGGTAACAACCCTGTAGTCGAAACTTCGTTCCCTCCAGAGTGGATCCTGAGTACGGCGGGACACGTGAAATCCCGTCGGAAGCAGGGAGGACCATCTCCCAAGGCTAAATACTACCTAGTGACCGATAGTGAACCAGTACCGTGAGGGAAAGGTGAAAAGCACCCCGGAAGGGGAGTGAAAGAGATCCTGAAACCGTGTGCCTACAAGTAGTCAGAGCCCTATGTCCCTTTTAGGGAAACGGGTGATGGCGTGCCTTTTGTAGAATGAACCGGCGAGTTACGATTTCATGCAAGGTTAAGTTGATGAGACGGAGCCGCAGCGAAAGCGAGTCTGAATAGGGCGAATGAGTATGAGGTCGTAGACCCGAAACCAGGTGATCTACCCATGTCCAGGGTGAAGTTCAGGTAACACTGAATGGAGGCCCGAACCCACGCACGTTGAAAAGTGCGGGGATGAGGTGTGGGTAGCGGAGAAATTCCAATCGAACCTGGAGATAGCTGGTTCTCTCCGAAATAGCTTTAGGGCTAGCCTCAAGTGTTAAGAGTCTTGGAGGTAGAGCACTGATTGGACTAGGGGCCCATCTCGGGTTACCGAATTCAGTCAAACTCCGAATGCCAATGACTTTTCCTTGGGAGTCAGACTGCGAGTGATAAGATCCGTAGTCAAAAGGGAAACAGCCCAGACCACCAGCTAAGGTCCCAAAGTATACGTTAAGTGGAAAAGGATGTGGAGTTGCTTAGACAACCAGGATGTTGGCTTAGAAGCAGCCACCATTTAAAGAGTGCGTAATAGCTCACTGGTCGAGTGACTCTGCGCCGAAAATGTACCGGGGCTAAACGTATCACCGAAGCTGTGGGTGGACACCTAGGGTGTCCGCGGTAGGAGAGCGTTCTAAGGGCTGAGAAGCCAGACCGGAAGGACTGGTGGAGCGCTTAGAAGTGAGAATGCCGGTATGAGTAGCGAAAGAAGGGTGAGAATCCCTTCCACCGAATGCCTAAGGTTTCCTGAGGAAGGCTCGTCCGCTCAGGGTTAGTCGGGACCTAAGCCGAGGCCGAAAGGCGTAGGCGATGGACAACAGGTTGATATTCCTGTACCACCTATTCATCGTTTGAGCGATGGGGGGACGCAGTAGGATAGGGTAAGCGCGCTGTTGGATTAGCGCGTCCAAGCAGTTAGGCTGAAAACGAGGCAAATCCCGTTTTCACATAAGCTGAGCTGTGATGGCGAGGGAAATTTAGTACCGAAGTTCCTGATTCCACACTGCCAAGAAAAGCCTCTAGCGAGATGAAGGGTGCCCGTACCGCAAACCGACACAGGTAGGCGAGGAGAGAATCCTAAGGTGTGCGAGAGAACTCTCGTTAAGGAACTCGGCAAAATGACCCCGTAACTTCGGGAGAAGGGGTGCTCATCTGGGTGAATAGCCCGGATGAGCCGCAGTGAATAGGCCCAGGCGACTGTTTAGCAAAAACACAGGTCTCTGCGAAGCCGCAAGGCGAAGTATAGGGGCTGACGCCTGCCCGGTGCTGGAAGGTTAAGGGGAGAGGTTAGCGTAAGCGAAGCTTTGAACCGAAGCCCCAGTAAACGGCGGCCGTAACTATAACGGTCCTAAGGTAGCGAAATTCCTTGTCGGGTAAGTTCCGACCCGCACGAAAGGCGTAACGATCTGGGCACTGTCTCAACGAGAGACTCGGTGAAATTATACTACCTGTGAAGATGCAGGTTACCCGCGACAGGACGGAAAGACCCCGTGGAGCTTTACTGCAGCCTGATATTGAATTTTGGTACAGCTTGTACAGGATAGGTAGGAGCCTTTGAAGCCGGAGCGCCAGCTTCGGTGGAGGCATCGGTGGGATACTACCCTGGCTGTATTGAAATTCTAACCCGCGCCCCTTATCGGGGCGGGAGACAGTGTCAGGCGGGCAGTTTGACTGGGGCGGTCGCCTCCTAAAGAGTAACGGAGGCGCCCAAAGGTTCCCTCAGAATGGTTGGAAATCATTCGCAGAGTGTAAAGGCACAAGGGAGCTTGACTGCGAGACCTACAAGTCGAGCAGGGACGAAAGTCGGGCTTAGTGATCCGGTGGTTCCGCATGGAAGGGCCATCGCTCAACGGATAAAAGCTACCCCGGGGATAACAGGCTTATCTCCCCCAAGAGTCCACATCGACGGGGAGGTTTGGCACCTCGATGTCGGCTCATCGCATCCTGGGGCTGTAGTCGGTCCCAAGGGTTGGGCTGTTCGCCCATTAAAGCGGTACGCGAGCTGGGTTCAGAACGTCGTGAGACAGTTCGGTCCCTATCCGTCGTGGGCGCAGGAAATTTGAGAGGAGCTGTCCTTAGTACGAGAGGACCGGGATGGACGCACCGCTGGTGTACCAGTTGTCTTGCCAAAGGCATCGCTGGGTAGCTATGTGCGGACGGGATAAGTGCTGAAAGCATCTAAGCATGAAGCCCCCCTCAAGATGAGATTTCCCATAGCGTCAAGCTAGTAAGATCCCTGAAAGATGATCAGGTAGATAGGTCTGAGGTGGAAGCGTGGCGACACGTGGAGCTGACAGATACTAATCGATCGAGGACTTAACCTATCTTGTTTATACTCGAAAACGTAATGCAAATCAGCCTTTGTTATCTAGTTTTGAAGGAACGAAAGTTCTTTTAAGAAATGAAAATTTCTTCTTGAATAACCCTCAAAAGATGTTATAATAACATATGTCTCTTGAGAAAAACTTGTCTGGTAGTTATGGCAAAGAGGTCACACCCGTTCCCATCCCGAACACGGAAGTTAAGCTCTTTAGCGCCGATGGTAGTTGGGGGCTCTCCCCCTGTGAGAGTAGGACGCTGCCGGGCAGGTTATTATATGGAGGATTAGCTCAGCTGGGAGAGCATCTGCCTTACAAGCAGAGGGTCGGCGGTTCGATCCCGTCATCCTCCACCATATTTCCTTACTGTGCCGGTGTAGCTCAATTGGTAGAGCAACTGACTTGTAATCAGTAGGTTGGGGGTTCAAGTCCTCTTGCCGGCACCACTTTCTTTTTAAACTGCTGTTAGATTAACGGACAGATGCAAGATAAACACAGTTTTCCTTAAGAGCCATTAGCTCAGCCGGTAGAGCATCTGACTTTTAATCAGAGGGTCGAAGGTTCGAATCCTTCATGGCTCACCATTTCTTTTATAATATGCGGGTGTGGCGGAATTGGCAGACGCACCAGACTTAGGATCTGGCGCCTTACGGCGTGGGGGTTCGACTCCCTTCACCCGCACTTTTATTTATCTGCGGAAGTAGTTCAGTGGTAGAATACAACCTTGCCAAGGTTGGGGTCGCGGGTTCGAATCCCGTCTTCCGCTCCACTCTTTCTGAAGCCGGGGTGGCGGAACTGGCAGACGCACAGGACTTAAAATCCTGCGGTAGGTGACTACCGTACCGGTTCGATTCCGGTCCTCGGCACCACATACACATATTGCGCCCGTAGCTCAATTGGATAGAGCGTCTGACTACGGATCAGAAGGTTATGGGTTCGACTCCTTTCGGGCGCGCCATATATACGGGAAGTAGCTCAGCTTGGTAGAGCACTTGGTTTGGGACCAAGGGGTCGCAGGTTCGAATCCTGTCTTCCCGACCATCTTTTTTTGGGGCCTTAGCTCAGCTGGGAGAGCGCCTGCCTTGCACGCAGGAGGTCAGCGGTTCGATCCCGCTAGGCTCCACCAATAATATTATATGAGTATAACATGGCGGTGTAGCTCAGCTGGCTAGAGCGTACGGTTCATACCCGTGAGGTCGGGGGTTCGATCCCCTCCGCCGCTACCATTTGGACCTTTAGCTCAGTTGGTTAGAGCAGACGGCTCATAACCGTCCGGTCGTAGGTTCGAGTCCTACAAGGTCCACCACTTATACGGAGGTATACCCAAGTCTGGCTGAAGGGATCGGTCTTGAAAACCGACAGGGGTGTAAAAGCCCGCGGGGGTTCGAATCCCTCTACCTCCTCCATTAATTTATTGAACAATCTTAATACTTTAATATCGTCGCGGGGTGGAGCAACGAGCAACACTTCCGATGAACAAGCTGCGAGTTGTACCGATTGAGCCGCTTCTTGATTAGACTTACTGAAATCGGGACAGTCCTATAAATTAGGGCATGAAGAATCTTAATACTTTAATATCGTCGCGGGGTGGAGCAGTCTGGTAGCTCGTCGGGCTCATAACCCGAAGGTCGCAGGTTCAAATCCTGTCCCCGCAATATCTGGTCCCGTGGTGTAGCGGTTAACATGCCTGCCTGTCACGCAGGAGATCGCGGGTTCGATTCCCGTCGGGACCGCCATTTTTAATTTTAAAACACAACTTACCTATGGGTTGTGATAAGCGAAAAGTTCGAGGAAGCGACTGAGGGAACACCGGAGCGTATGTGTATACGTGAGGATGTGAGTGAAGAAGCTGACGAAGAAATTTGAAGCTTAGCGCAAGCCGTAATGAAGTCTCAGTAGATTAGTCGGTAGAGCACGTCCGAATAAGCAACTATGAATGTGCTTCAGCACACAAATCGAGCCGCTGCTTGCAAAAACTTCCTGAGATTTGTGTGAAGGTTATTGGTATAACTTAAAGAAGGAAATAAACATTTTAATACGGCTCAGTAGCTCAGTCGGTAGAGCAAAGGACTGAAAATCCTTGTGTCGGCGGTTCGATTCCGTCCTGAGCCACCATATTTTAAAAATTTTCGTCTGTGGCGATTGTGGCGAAGTGGTTAACGCATCGGATTGTGGTTCCGACATTCGTGGGTTCGATTCCCATCAGTCGCCCCATAGCATGCGGGTGTAGTTTAATGGTAAAACCTCAGCCTTCCAAGCTGATGTCGTGGGTTCGATTCCCATCACCCGCTCCAAATAATTATGGGCCTATAGCTCAGCTGGTTAGAGCGCACGCCTGATAAGCGTGAGGTCGATGGTTCGAGTCCATTTAGGCCCACCATTCCGCAGTAGCTCAGTGGTAGAGCATTCGGCTGTTAACCGAACGGTCGTAGGTTCGAGTCCTACCTGCGGAGCCATTTTTATGGGGAAGTACTCAAGAGGCTGAAGAGGCGCCCCTGCTAAGGGTGTAGGTCGCGTAAGCGGCGCGAGGGTTCAAATCCCTCCTTCTCCGCCATAAGGCCCCTTGGTCAAGCGGTTAAGACACCGCCCTTTCACGGCGGTAACACGGGTTCGAATCCCGTAGGGGTCATACAAAGAGAGCAGTGTACTTATGTACACTGCTCTTTTTGTCTTTTACCGCTTCTTCCTTTTTTTCTGCATCTATGGCTCTCCTATATACATCTTTTCACCCAAAATCTTCTCCACTCTCCAGCACTACCCAGCTAAAAAGTTACTATGCACTGCTTCTAATCGGTTTTAAATCTCCTTAATCCGGGAAAAGGTAATTGATGATACCGCCGCTACCTAAAAACGTAGTAAAATTTAACTAAAATTCGAAATATGCAAAATATTTAAAGGAATATGAACAACTGTATCGAATAACTAACTCTATTATATCAAAATATTGATTATGACTGAACAGAGATTCAGTTTGAAGTATCAATTATGCAACTGGGAGAGGGATGCCTTGGCTATTCGTACACCGACAGATTTTGAACTTCATCTATTTCATGAAGGAAATCTTTTTAAATCACATGAACTGTTTGGATCTCACCTAATCCATGAAGGCGGGCGGATTTACACCAGGTTCAATGCATGGGCACCGCATGCCAGGCGTATTGCTGTGGTTGGCAGCTTTAACGCTTGGAGCAGCAGCGGCTGGGAAATGGAAAGAGTAAACGGGGAAGGAGTCTGGTCACTCTTTTACGAGGGGGATTTGACTGGTGAGATATACAAATATGAAATCATCACTCAAGATGGAAGGAAGCTGCTGAAAGCTGACCCATTTGCTTTTTACTCTGAACTCAGACCGGCTACCGCTTCAAAAGTGTATTCATTGGATGGCTATGACTGGAATGATACCGCCTGGCAGAAAAAGAAAGCTAAGCAGCCAAGTCAAAGCAGGCCGATGTTCATTTATGAAATGCACTTTGGCAGCTGGAAAATTAAAGAAGACGGCTCTTATTTCACTTATCTCGAAATGGTGGATGAACTGATCCCTTATCTCAAAGAAACGGGATATACGCATGTGGAACTCCTCCCTATCATTGAACATCCTTTTGATGGATCATGGGGCTATCAGGGAACTGGATATTATTCCGCAACCAGCCGCTATGGCAGCCCGCATGAATTGATGTATTTCGTCGATCAATGCCATCAGCATGATATAGGTGTCATTCTGGATTGGGTGCCAGGACACTTTTGCAAGGATGCCCATGGGCTCTATTTGTTTGATGGAGAGCCGCTGTTTGATTACCCGACTGAAAAACACCGTGAAAACCGGGTCTGGGGTACAGCTAATTTCGACCTTGGAAGAAATGAGGTCCAAAGCTTTTTAATTTCCAATGCCTGCTTTTGGATGGACTATTTCCACATTGACGGTTTCAGGCTGGATGCTGTTGCAAATATCATATACTGGCCAGGTGGTGCCAACAAAGAAGTTAACAGCTTTGGTGTGGCATTCTTAAGGAAACTAAACACCGTTTTATTAGAGCAGGACCCTCATCTATTAATCATTGCGGAGGATTCCTCCGATTACCCTCAAGTTACAGGTTCTCCCGAACAAGGAGGATTGGGATTCACCTACAAATGGAATATGGGCTGGATGAACGACATGCTCGAATATATGAAGGCTCAGCCCCATGAACGCCCCTTGCTGCATAATAAGGTGACATTTTCTCTGATGTACGCATTTACTGAACAATTTGTACTGCCCTTTTCACATGATGAAGTTGTCCATGGAAAAAAGTCGCTGTTGGATAAAATGCCGGGTTCATATGAAGAGAAATTTGCTCAGCTGAGGCTGCTGCTTGGATTTATGGCAATGCATCCGGGAAAACAGCTGCTTTTCATGGGAAGCGAGTTCGGCCAATTCAGAGAATGGAGCGAGAATAGAGAATTGGACTGGAACCTTTTTGACTATGAGATGCATCGAAAGCTGTATGATTATGTCAAGGAGCTCTTGAAATTCTCAAAAAGGCAGAAAGCATTGTATGAAATGGATTACGCACCTGAAAGTTTTGAGTGGATTGATGTTAATAACTCCGAACAATCCATCTTTTCCTTTCTTCGAAAAGGAAAAGATGAGGATCTGGTTTGTTTGTTCAATTTTTCGCCGAGGAGCTATCAAAACTACAAGATCGGTGTCCCAGAACCAGGTGAGTACAGGGAAGTGCTGAACAGCGACCACGTCCATTATGGAGGAAATGAAAACATCAACCGTAAAAGTTTGACGTCCGCCCCAGGTGACTACCATGGCAGGCAGCACTTTATAGAAATAACGGTTCCTGCCTTTGGAACAGCTGTATTCAAAAAGGTTAAAAAGAGAAAGGGGAAAAAAGCAAATGGTGAAGACGAGATGCGTAGCAATGTTACTGGCAGGAGGACAAGGAAGCCGGCTCAATGAATTGACTCAGAATATTGCCAAACCGGCGGTACCCTTTGGCGGAAAGTACAGAATTATCGATTTTACCCTAAGCAACTGCACCAATTCAGGTATAGACACAGTCGGGGTCCTGACCCAGTACCAGCCCCTTGTCCTTAATAACTATATCGGGATTGGAAGCGCCTGGGACCTGGACAGGAAAAATGGCGGTGTGACCGTACTCCCTCCATATGCAGAGACAAAAAAGGTCAGGTGGTATGAAGGAACCGCTTCGGCAATCTACCAGAATATTACCTATATTGATTCGTATAACCCGGAATATGTGCTCGTCCTGTCTGGTGATCATATTTATAAAATGGATTACTCGGAAATGATTAAGTACCATGAAGATAGAGGGGCTGATGCGACCATATCGGTAATTGAGGTTCCCTGGGATGAAGCAAGCAGATTCGGGATCATGAATACGGATCCAGACCTCAACATTACGGAGTTTGATGAGAAGCCTTCTGAACCCAAAAATAACCTTGCTTCCATGGGAATTTATATATTTAACTGGAGTGTACTGAAGGATGCCCTTATCAGGGATGCAGAAAACCCAGAATCGGATCGTGACTTCGGCAAGGATATCATCCCCATGCTCCTGGATGAACAGAAGAAAGTCACTGCCTATCCTTTTAAAGGCTATTGGAAGGATGTAGGGACAATCAAGAGTCTGTGGGAAGCCAATATGGACCTGCTCGATGACAGCAACTCCCTGGACCTATTCGATTATTCCTGGCGCATCTATTCAGTGAATCCTAATCAGCCGCCGCAATATATTTCAGCAGAAGCATATGTGAGGGACTCACTCGTGAACGAAGGATGCATAGTAGAAGGAAGGGTGGAAAAGTCTGTCCTCTTCCAGGGGGTTACCGTGCATAAAGACGCAGCGGTAATGGAGTCCGTTGTGATGTCTGGAGCCGTAATCGGAAACGGGGCCTATGTAGAGCGTGCGATCGTGCCTACAGGTGTAGAAATTCCGGAAGGCGTAGTCATCAGGCCGGAAGCCGGCAGCGACTCCGTAGTGCTTGTTACAGAAGCATTGATAAAGGATTACTTAATGACCAATTAAAACATCAAGCATTTGGAAGGGAGACTTAGCATGAATAAAAATATCCTTGGAGTCATTGATGCAACCACTTATAAAGATCCACTCAGAGACCTGACAGAGCAGCGGATCCTTGCTGCCCTGCCTTTCGCCGGCAGATACAGGCTCATTGACTTTGTGCTTTCAAGCATGGTCAATTCAGGAATCACCAGTGTGGCCGTTTTTCCAAAATTTCATTACAGATCCCTTATGGATCACCTGGAGTCCGGAAAGAACTGGGATTTGGACAGAAAGAGAGATGGCCTTTTCTTCTTCCCTGCCCCTAATCTGGATATCCCTTTTTACCATATCGGATCTTTCCAATGTTTTTCCTATCACCTGGATTACTTCAAAAGAAGCACACAGGAGTATGCCGTTGTATCCAATTGCTATACAGTCCTGAATGTAGACTATTGTGAGATCTTAGACAGGCATATTGAGAGCGGCTGTGACATCACTGAAGTCACAAAGGACGGGCGCCCCCTTGAAATGTATCTTCTCAAAAGGGAGCTTCTTATTGACCTGATTGTCAAGCGGGATATTACGGGCCATCAATGCCTGTATGACCTGATTGTAGATGGACAGCATCCGTATAAGGTCTGCACATATGAGTACACAGACTATTGTGTGACCATCGATTCCATCAATTCCTATTATGAAGCAAGCCTGGAATTGCTTGAGCCGTCAAAATGGCAAAAACTTTTTAATAAGACGCAGCCGATCTTCACGAAGGTCAAGGATGAACCCCCGACCAAATATACGAAGAATTCAGAAGTGACCAATTCCATGGTCGCGAATGGCTGTATTATTGAAGGAGCAGTTGAAAACAGCATCATCTCCAGGTCGGTCAAGATAGGCAGAGGCTCGGTTATCAAAAACTGTGTAATCATGCAGAAAAGCCAGATTGGAGAAGGCTGTGTACTCGAATCTGTCATACTGGATAAAGATGTGCGGATTGAAGACGGCGTGAAACTAATCGGAACAAAGGACCAGCCCATTGTCATTAAGAAAGGTGCCGTCCAGAAAGCGGTGGTCAGCTGATGGATATTCTCTTTGCTGTCTCGGAATGCGTACCATTTGTTAAGTCTGGAGGGCTGGCAGATGTGGCCGGATCCCTCCCCGGGGAGCTCGCAGAAAACGGGAACCGGGTGAGTGTGATCATGCCTAAGTACAGCGGAATCAGCCATGAATATACAGATAGGATGTCCAAGATAGCGGAGTTTGAAGTCCAGGTAGGATGGCGCAGCCAGTATTGCGGCATTTTCCATTTAGAGCTTGAAGGTATCACCTATTATTTCGTGGACAATGAATATTATTTTAAAAGGGAAAATCTGTACGGTGATTTTGATGATGGGGAAAGGTTCGCCTATTTTTCCAGGGCTGTGCTTGAAGGAATCGGACAGCTTGCCCTTGAGCCGCAGATCCTGCACTGCCATGATTGGCATACAGGGATCATTCCCTTCCTGTATAAAACAGAATATCAGGGCCGGCCAGGCTATGAATTCATCAAGACGGTCTTCACTATCCATAACCTGCAATTCCAGGGGGTATTCCCGAAAGACATCCTTGGGGACCTGCTTGGCGTCAGTGACTATTACTTCAATGAAGACCACCTTGAATTCTACGGGAACATTAATTTCATGAAGGCCGGCCTTGTTGCCGCTGATCATATTACTACAGTCAGCCCGACCTACAAAGAAGAAATCCAGACGGAATACTACGGTGAAGCGCTTGACGGTCTCTTGAGGAGCAGGGGAGACAGCTTCAGTGGGATTCTAAATGGTATTGATTCAGATCTGTATGACCCTGAAACCGACAGTTCCCTCGAAAAAGCTTATAGCGCAAGCCGCATAGACGGAAAGGCGGACAACAAGCGGGCCCTGCAAAAACTTCTCGGCCTTCCGGAAAATCCTTCAGTTCCGATTATTGCCATGATTACCAGGCTTACTGCGCAAAAGGGATTGGAGCTGGTGAGAGGGGTATTCGGGGAAATCGTCAGCGAGGACATCCAGCTGGTTGTACTCGGTACCGGAGATCCACAGTTTTCGGATTTCTTTCAGGAAATGCAATATTACTATCCGCATAAAGTTAAAGCGATTATTGGATTTGATGAAGGACTCGCGCATAAGATTTATGCAGGGGCCGATCTCTTTTTGATGCCTTCCAAGTTTGAACCATGCGGTCTGGGCCAGCTGATTGCTATGAGGTATGGAGCTGTCCCAATTGTAAGGGAGACCGGGGGGCTGAACGATACGGTCACTCCTTATAATGAATTTACTGGTGAAGGGAACGGATTCTCCTTCAGCAACTTCAATGCACATGATATGCTGTTTACCATTAAGCGGGCCATGTCCTTTTATCAGGATCAAGAAACATGGGGGAAAATCGTGGCTAAAGCAATGACGATGGATTATAGCTGGTCCCAGTCGGCTAAAAAGTATAACTTGCTTTATGAGGAGCTGGTCAATCAAAGTGGAAGCCGTGTTTTCTGATAAAGAAACCTTTAAAAAGCATTTTCAAAATAGGCTTGAGGCGGCATATGGGAAAAGCTTTCGGGAAACCTCAAAGCGGGAGCAGTTCCATATCCTCGGAATCATGGTCAGGGAACATATCAGCCATAACTGGATCGAATCGATTGAGAAAGCAAGGATATCTGATGCCAAACAGATTTACTATCTTTCCATTGAATTTCTGCCTGGCCGTTTTCTGGGAAGCAATCTTTTGAATCTCGGCATCACTGAAATAATCAAGGATGGCCTAAAAGACCTGGATGTCGAGCTCTCGGAGATAGAAGATCGGGAACCGGATGCGGGCCTTGGGAACGGCGGTCTAGGAAGGCTTGCAGCATGCTTTATGGATTCTCTAGCCTCCCTGTCCCTGCCAGGACATGGCTGCGGAATCCGGTATAAACATGGTCTTTTCGAACAGAAGATCTTAGATGGCTTTCAAGTGGAATTGCCTGAGCAATGGCTCAGGCACGGCTTTGTATGGGAAGTAAGAAAACCGGATCTTGCTGTTGAAATACCTTTCTATGGAAAGGTTGAAAGCTTTGTAGAAGACGGAAGGCTGTCATTTCGGCATGTTGATTCGGTAAGAGTAATGGCGGTGCCATATGATGTTCCGGTAGTGGGCTATCGGAACTCTACAGTGAATACCCTCCGCTTGTGGAGTGCAGAGCCAGCCGTTACTCCAGGCCAGAAGGATGTAATGAAGTATAAAAGGGAAACTGAAGCAGTCACAGAATTTTTATATCCAAATGATGAGCATGAAGAAGGAAAAATCCTCCGGCTGAAACAGCAGTATTTTCTTGTTTCCGCCACCATCCAATCCATCATGGGAGCTTTCCGGAAGAAATATAAAGATATCCGGCTGTTTCCAGAAAAGATCGGCCTGCATATAAATGATACCCACCCTGCCATGGCCATCCCTGAGCTGATGAGGATCCTTCTCGATGAAGAGGGGCTGTCATGGGAAGACGCCTGGGACATCACTACAAAGACCATCTCTTATACGAACCATACCACCTTATCAGAGGCGCTCGAAAAATGGCCAGCACATATCATGGCCGCGCTGCTGCCGCGCCTTTACATGATCATACATGAGATAAATGAAAGGTTTTGCCAGGATCTGTGGGATCGGTATCCGGGTGACTGGAAGCATATCGAACAAATGGCTGTCATCGCCCACGGTCAAGTGAAAATGGCTCATTTGGCCATAGCGGGCAGCTTTAGCGTGAACGGGGTAGCCCGTCTTCATACGGAAATCCTGAAGCATAGGGAAATGAAGGATTTCTATGCTGTATTTCCGGAGAAATTCAATAATAAAACCAATGGTATCACGCATCGGCGCTGGCTGATGAAAGCGAATCCCGAACTTTCAGCCCTCTTGTCTGAGTATATTGGGGATGGCTGGAGGACTAAGCCTGAAGAACTTGCCCGGCTTATGGAATATCAAACCGATGCCACGGTTCTTGAACGGCTGCGAATGGTAAAACAGGCCAGAAAGAATAAGCTTGCATCCCGTATTTATCAAAATACAGGAATTAAGGTTGATACAGATTCCATCTTTGATGTACAGGTAAAAAGGCTTCATGCCTATAAGAGGCAGCTGCTCAATGTCCTCCACATCATGTACCTTTATAATAGAATGAAAGAAGACAAACAGTTCAAGCCGCATCCGCGCACCTTTATTTTCGGTGCAAAGGCATCTCCGGGCTATTACTTTGCGAAAAAGGTGATCAAACTGATTAATGCTATCGCAGAGAAGGTGAATGGAGACAGCGATGTGAGCCCTTATATCAAAGTGGTATTCGTAGAGAATTACAATGTATCGCTGGGTGAAGAAATATTCCCTGCCGCCGAGGTAAGCGAACAGATTTCCACAGCAGGCAAGGAAGCCTCCGGAACGGGAAACATGAAATTCATGATCAATGGTGCAGTGACCATAGGCACCATGGATGGTGCAAATGTGGAGATGGCGGAACGTCTGGGCCCTGACAATATATTCATATTTGGCCTGGATGCTGAGAAGGTACTGAGTTATCTTGCTGACGGGGGATATAGCTCCTATGATTATTATCATAGCGATGAGAGGATCCACCAGATCTGCAATCAGCTGATCAATGGATTTTTCCCGGATTCATCGGAGCACTTTGAAACGATTTTTGATTCACTGTTATCGGAGAATGACCAGTTCTTTGTGCTTCGAGATTTTGACTCCTATGTAACAGCCCAGGGACGGCTTGAAGAGGCTTATTCTGACAGAGATGGATGGGCTAAGAAAAGCCTAGTAAATATAGCGATGGCTGGGTACTTTTCGAGCGACAGGACGATTCGTGAGTATTCGGATGAAATCTGGCATATCAAGCCGCAATGGATGAAATGAGCTATGAAAAAGGCCGGCCCCGTCAAGGGGCCGGCCTGATCTTTGCTTAATTTTCTTTCTTTCCCTTTTTATCAGAAGCTTTGTCTTCTAAATAACTATCCCTCTCATGATAAGGAATGTCCCCGATATTAGACTCAATCCCTTCCTCATCAAGCTGGCGTTCGTAATCATCTTCTTTTTTGGAATCAGTAGTTTTTGGGTTCCTGCCTTCCAGATCAGAAGCAGCAAATCCTTCATAGTCTTCAGGAAATCCATCATCATCCGCATTACCGTCGCCCATGGAATTGTAATCTTCCATTTTCCCGTAATAATCGGAAGGGGTTTCAGATGTTCCATATTTAGCAACATCCTCAAAGCTGTCAATGTCATCATTAATCAGATGATTGTCCCTCAGCCGCTGGAACGAATCCCGGTGCGAAGGCTCCAGAACCTCCTCCTCAACGGACCGACCCTCTGAAATAGTTCGTTCTTTAGTATGGTCGATACAGTATAGGGAAGACGGGATAACCTCAAGGCGCTCAAACGGAATATCTCTTCCGCACTTCCGGCATTTCCCGTAGGAGCCGTCTTCCATTGCCTCAAGGGCCATATTGACCTTGGACAGCTCTGTGGAATTATGTTCCTCAAGTGCCACATCTTTTTCTTTTTCAACAATTTCAGTCGCGAGATCGGCAGGGTGGGTGTCCACTGAATTCAGTTCTCCTACTGAATCAGAAATACTGTCGTCACTGGGATCCTGCATCTCTACCTGACGCTCAAGATCCTTTTTCATGGATATAAGCTCTTCCTTCAATTGTTTTGATTGTTCCTGCGATAACATTCCTTTCACACCCCTTGGTCATAGTCTGATATATAATTCTCTCAGCAAATCTGAGAATATTATTTGTTCACGTACAGATATATACCCGAATCGAGTCATGCAAAAACTCTAAAGAATTTGGCAGGAAAGTGGAAAGAGAAGGCAAAAAAAAGCCTGCCGGTAAAGGCAGACATTTTAGAAAAAGTAGCTGAGGAACAATCCAATGGAAAGCATGAAGCCAAATAGAGTGTTTGTCTGGGCCGTCGCCTTCATGGCGGGCATCATTTGAAGCGGCTGGGTTTTGCCGATAAACCCTTTAGTGGCCTGGATGGCCCTTGGGCTGCTCAGTCCAACAATCAGCAGCCATGGAGACGTGAAGCCGGATGCAACCAGTGCAATGATCCATACATAGGAGACAGCCATCATGGTGCCGAGGATAATCACTGCATTGCGCCTTCCGGCTAAAATTGCCAATGTCTTCCGGCCGTTGTCCTTGTCCCCTTCAAGATCACGGATGTTATTGGCAAGATTGATGGCACCGACCAGCAGAGCGACAGGTATGGAAACCACTAATGGATAAATGGTCACATTGCCTGCCTGGATATAAAAGGATATCAGGATGATGAATACACCCATGAATAATCCGGCAAAGAATTCCCCGAACGGAGTGTATGCTATTGGGTACGGTCCTCCTGTATATAAGTAGCCTACGGCCATACAGACAAGGCCGATCGCTGCTATCCACCAGCTGGACTCCATACAGATGTAAACGCCTAGGAGGATGGAGAGCCCATATAGGCTGAGTGCAATATTCAAAACGGTCTGCGGTGAAATCCCTTCACGGACAATAGCCCCGCCTATGCCGATCGAATGCTCATTATCAAGGCCTCTTTTAAAATCATAATATTCGTTGAACATGTTTGTGGCCATCTGGATAAATAAGGTGGCTATCATCATGCAGATAAAGACGGGCATATTGAAGTCCGCGCCAGCATTCAGCGCAAGTGCAGTTCCGACAAGGACAGGCACAAAGCCGGCTGTCAATGTATGAGGCCGGGTAAGCTGCCACCATACTCTCCAATTGTTTTTCTTATTTTTTACGAGAGATGCGGGTGATGTATCTAAATGTGTGTGCATATATACTCTCCTCAACCGGTAAAACACGCCTTAAAAGTAAAACGGGTCTCACCATTTGCTTGTTTTCAATCAGACTAAAGGCACAATATATGTGTGGCTTGTAAATTTTTCATTACAAACCTAGTGTAGAAAAAGGATGCAGGCGTGTCAATGTATTTTTTTGGTCATGCCTGCCCCGGCCTGTTCATGTCCCGGAGAACCGGATGGATATATAATAAGGAAAATACTCGAATGACCCTGTCTGTAAGAGTCTGGAATTATTGACATGGAGAGCTTCGTGGGTGTATCTTTAAATAGGTTTTACATGGGAATATTACAGGAGGGGGGATAATATGATAATCGCCAGCAATATTGACATAAATGACAGCTTTTTAGAGGCCAGGACTGCAGCCCGGAAAAGGGAGTGTTCTGTCCTGCTCAGCGAAGTGACTAGAATTGGTGCGCTGGACCCCCTTTCCTTCTACCATTCAGGAAAAGAAAAATATACAGGAACTCGATTTTTCTGGCAGGATCCTGCTAGCAGCACCATCCTTGCCGGAATAGGGAATATAGATACGATCCGTACAAATGATAGTACAGAAAGATACCAGGCAATAGAGCAGGTATGGAACGACTTATTGGACCGGGCAATCGTTGCCAGGGAAAAGGAAGTACCAGGGACAGGCCCTTTATTATTTGGGGGTTTTTCTTTTGATCATCAAAAGAGCGGTTCAGAATTATGGGACCAATTTGGAGATAATTTATTCTATATACCAAAATACATGCTGTCAGTGATTGACGGAGAGGCTTATTTAACGCTCAATCTATTGATCAAACAGGACGACAGCCTGACAATTTTCACTGACGCACGTGAAGAGCTGGAGGAACTTGCAGCCAAAGCACGTGAAGAGGCCGCTCATCCCGCTTATTCGAACGAACTGATGGAGCAGGAGGAGATTTTTCCTGAAGAGTGGAAAGGAACCGTCCAAACGGCTATTGAAGAAATTAAAGCAACAGATTTAAATAAAATAGTTCTGGCAAGGGAAACCAGGCTTGCTTTCCGTTCCAAGATTGATGCTGAACCGGTGCTGGCAGGGCTTCTGCAGGAACAGCAGACAAGCTATGTCTTCTGCCTGGAATCCGGAAGCGACTACTTTATAGGTGCGTCCCCTGAGCAGCTCGTTAAAAAACAGGGAGGCGTTCTTTCGTCTGCCTGCCTTGCTGGCTCGATCGCCCGGGGAATGACGGAGGCTGAGGATGAGAGGCTGGGTAACACACTCCTTCAAGACGATAAAAATCGGATTGAGCATCAATATGTCGTATCGATGATTAAGGATTCCATGCAATCAGTCTGTGAAACGGTCGAGGTTCCAAGCGGACCTGTACTCATGAAGACAAGGCATATCCAGCATCTCTTCACTCCAGTGGAGGGTGAATGCAAGGATGGGATCTCCATCTTTGATTGTGTAGAAAAGCTGCATCCAACCCCTGCCATGGGCGGACTGCCGAAAAAAAAGGCAGTGGAACGCATCAGGGTGCTGGAGAGGCTTGAGCGGGGCTTCTATGCAGCTCCGGTTGGCTGGACAGATGGCAAGTCCAATGGAGAGTTTGCTGCGGCCATCCGATCAGCCCTTGTCCAGGGTAATGAAGCATCTCTTTTTGCAGGATGCGGAATTGTGGAAAGCTCCATTCCTGAAAGTGAATATATTGAGACTGCCATTAAATTCAAGCCAATGTTAAGTGCTTTAGGAGGTAAGCTCCATGCAACACCGTGAAGCGTTAAGTGCCTATACCGGGGCCTTTGTTGATGAACTTGCCAGGGCAGGTGTGAGGCACGTGGTGGTAAGTCCGGGTTCGAGGTCTACCCCCCTTGCCTATATGCTGATGGAGCATTCTGCCATCAAGGTTCACATTAACATAGATGAACGTTCGGCCGCGTTTTATGCGCTGGGCATAGCAAAAGCATCCGGCTCTACAGTCGGGCTTCTATGCACGTCGGGCACAGCTGCGGCCAATTATTTTCCAGCCATAGTGGAGGCGAAAATTTCACGCATTCCCCTCCTGGTCATGACTGCCGACAGGCCGCATGAACTGAGGGATGTCGGCGCGCCGCAGGCAATCGATCAGCTCCATTTATATGGGAGATATGTGAAATGGTTTGCCGAAATGGCCCTTCCTGAGGATACTGCCGAGATGATTAATTATGCCCGGATTGTATGCGCCCGGGCTGCATCGGCCGCCATGGCTTCGCCGGCCGGGCCTGTTCATCTTAACTTCCCTTTCCGTGAACCGCTCATACCGCTTTTGGAAGAGAAGAATTGGTTTGGGGAAGGCAATGAGGCCGTACTCGAATTAGAAAACAGAAATATGCAGACACTGCCGCCTGCAGTCTTTGATCAATATGCCGGCAGGCTTGCAGCGGCCAAAAAGGGGCTGATTGTCTGCGGGCCCATGGATTTACTGGAATTCAATGATGCTGTGATTGCTTTAAGTGAAAAAACGGGTTTTCCGATCCTGGCAGATCCTTTATCCCAATTAAGAAGTGTGAAATATGTCAGTGAAAACATTATAGATACCTATGACACCTTCTTGAGATTTGAAGAGGTTAAGACAGGGCTCAAGCCTGATTTAATTGTGCGTTTTGGTGCCATGCCGGTATCCAAGGCTCTAACAATATTTATGAAGGAGCAGGCAGGGACAGATATGATCGTGGTAGATGGAGGAGCGGGCTTCCGGGAGCCCACAGGCACGGCCAGAAGCATGATTTACTGTGATGAGACTCTTTTCTGCATAAGCCTTGAGAGCAGGCTTGAACCAGCCGGGCAGACTGAATGGCTTACGCACTGGCGCGAGCTCCGCGACCATGCAAGGGCTGGGCTTCACTCCGTCCGTGATATCGAGGAACTGGACGAAGGCAAGCTCTTCTCCCTGCTTGCAGATATGATGCCGGATGGTTCCAGTCTTTTTGTCGGCAACAGCATGCCTGTAAGGGACCTGGATACTTTTTATTTCTCTCCATCCACGGATGTAAGGCTGTTTTGCAATCGCGGAGCAAATGGAATTGATGGTGTTGTATCCTCTGCGCTTGGAGTGAGTGCCATACGCGGCCATGCTGTTTTAGTCATCGGAGACCTCAGTTTCTTCCATGATATGAACGGCCTGCTTGCAGCCAAGCTCCTAAAGCTGAACATCACCATCATCATTCTCAACAATGATGGCGGAGGGATTTTTTCATTCCTGCCGCAGGCAAGTTCCGAAAGGCACTTCGAAGAGCTTTTTGGCACTCCTCATGGCATGGATTTTGAGCATGCCGTAAGCTTATATGGCGGCACGTATTCTTCACCTGAAAGCTGGCATGCATTTTCGGAACAATTTTCACAATCCTTTAACAAAGAAGGATTAAATGTGATCGAACTGAGGACAGACAGGCAAACGAATGTCTTAAAACATCGAAACTTGTGGAATGATGTTTCCCGGGAAATGAAACAGGCAGATAGGAAGGGTCAGGAATGAAGATAGAAGCCGGCGGCGTTTCCTATATGGTGACAGTCTGCGGTGAGGGTCCTGCCCTTGTGCTCCTGCATGGATTTACCGGTTCATCCTCAAACTGGAGGTTTGCAGCACCTTTTCTGCCCAGCGGTTATAAACGCATCGCCATTGATATAATCGGGCACGGCAGAAGCAGCAGTCCAGGGGACCCTGGATGGTATAGGATTGAAAAAGCTGCAGAGGCTGTAAATGAGATCCTGGATTCACTTGATATTCAAAGGGCATGCATCCTTGGGTACTCGATGGGAGGGAGGCTGGCATTATGCTTCAGCATCCTCTATCCGGAGAGGGTTCAAGCCCTGATTCTGGAGAGTGCCTCCCCGGGCCTGAAGACAGAATCTGAACGAGCAGCCCGGAGGATAGCCGATGCAGAGCTTGCTGAAGGAATCTTAAAGGACGGAATTGATTTGTTTGCCGAGAGGTGGGGAGCTATCCCGCTCTTTCAAACCCAGGCAGAGAAGCTGACAGCCGGCCAGAAGGATTTCTTAAAGAAGCAGAGGCTTTTGAATAATCCTGTTGGTCTTGCCGGCAGCCTTAAAGGGATGGGCACCGGTTCCCAGCCTTCTTACTGGGATAGGCTGGGAGACCTAAAGGTCCCTGTGCTCCTGCTCAGCGGATCACTCGACCGGAAATTTTGTACCATTGCCGGTGAGATGGATCGATTGATGCCGGACAGCATTTGGGCCATAATAGAGGATGCAGGCCATGCCATCCACTTGGAACAGCCTGAGGTATATGGGAGAAAAATAACTGACTTTTTTGCAAAGAATGAATGAGAGGGGTTAAACCATGACCAGAGAATGGGTATCAGAACGTAAATATGATGAGATTTTATATCAAACGTACAATGGCATCGCTAAAATTTCCATTAACCGCCCAGAAGTACATAATGCTTTTACACCGAAGACTGTAATGGAATTGATCGATGCATTTGCTTACGCAAGAGATGACTCTAATATAGGAGTGATCATCCTTGCAGGTGAAGGCGGCAAAGCATTCTGTTCAGGAGGAGATCAAAAGGTCCGCGGACACGGCGGCTATGTAGGCGAAGACCAGATTCCGCGTCTGAACGTGCTTGATCTTCAGCGTCTGATCAGGGTGATTCCGAAGCCGGTCATTGCCATGGTAGCCGGATATGCAATTGGAGGCGGGCATGTGCTCCATATCGTCTGCGATCTTACCATCGCTGCCGATAATGCTGTTTTTGGACAAACAGGACCAAAAGTGGGCAGCTTTGATGCCGGTTACGGTTCTGGATATCTTGCACGCATCGTCGGCCATAAGAAAGCCCGGGAAATCTGGTTCCTGTGCCGTCAGTACAATGCGCAGGAAGCACTTGATATGGGCTTGGTGAACACGGTTGTTCCCCTGGATCAGCTGGAGGATGAAACGGTTCAGTGGTGTGAAGAAATCCTTGAGAAGAGCCCGACGGCCATCCGCTTCCTGAAGGCTGCCTTCAACGCAGATACAGACGGACTTGCCGGCATTCAGCAATTTGCAGGTGATGCGACTCTTCTTTATTACACAACAGATGAAGCAAAAGAAGGCCGGGATGCCTTTAAAGAAAAAAGGAAGCCTGATTTTGGCCAATTCCCTCGTTTCCCTTGATTTAATATAGCTTGGCGGACCTGTTCCGCCAGGCTTTTTTTCTATGAACTGCACATAAAGGACTGGTTAATGATGATGGAACAAGACATTATGCCAAATTGGCTTCAGAAGAGGGCTGAGCTTACTCCTGAGCGTACTGCCCTCGAATTTCTAAATAAAACATACACTTTCCTGGAGGTGCAGAACCAATCTACTCTTTATGCTGCCGCCCTATACCGCCAGGGCATCAGGGAAGGCCATACAGTCGGGCTTCTCCTGGGCAGCCATGCTGATACGGTCTTTATCATCCACTCCTTGTGGAGCCTGGGGGCAAGGATCCTTTTGCTCAATACGCGCCTCACCGGCAGTGAGATCGCATTTCAGGCAGCGGATGCCGAGGCATCATGGCTGATCAGCGAGTCTAAGTATTCAGAGGTTTTGGAAAGTGTCCGCACAGACCTGGCTGCCTGCACCCGCATCGTTAAAGAAGACCTGGTGCTGCATGAAGGAGAGCCGGTCCCGTCACCTGCAAGTTTTAGCTTATCAAGTACCGCTACCATCATGTACACTTCAGGGACAACAGGCAGGCCGAAGGGAGTCATGCAGACATATGGCAATCATTGGTGGAGCGCCATGGGATCTGTCCTGAATCTTGGCCTGAATGAGGATGACTGCTGGCTGTGTGCTGTACCGCTGTTTCATATCAGCGGATTATCCATCCTTCTGCGAAGTGTGATTTATGGCATGCGTGTCATCCTGCACGAAACCTTTGATGAAACGGCAGTCAACCGGGATATCAGGGAAAAGGGTGTAACGATCATATCAGTGGTATCCGCCATGCTGAACCGGATCATCGCAGGAGGGACGGAGCCCTTTCCAACAACCTTCAGATGCATGCTTCTCGGAGGCGGGCCAGCGCCTAAAGCCTTGCTTGACAGGTGCGCCAGCCTCGGGATTCCTGTTTTTCAAACCTATGGCATGACAGAGACTGCCTCACAGTTTGTAACTTTATCACCGGAGTACAGCCTTAAGAAGCTCGGGTCGGCTGGAAAGCCTCTTTTCCCTAATGAACTTTATATAGATGTAAAGGGTAGAAGAGGGCTGCCGTTTGAAGAAGGGGAGATTGCAGTGAGAGGTCCTAATGTGACGAAGGGCTACTATCATCTGCAGGCGGAAACAGAAAAGGCAATCCGCGGCGGCTGGCTTTTTACTGGAGATATCGGGTATCTGGATAACGAAGGCTTCTTATATGTGCTTGACCGCAGGTCGGACCTGATCATATCCGGGGGGGAAAATGTATATCCTGCTGAAATAGAAGCGGCACTCCTGCAGCATGAGCATGTTTTTGAAGCAGGTGCAGCAGGGATGCCGGATGAAAAGTGGGGAGAGGTACCTGTCGCATATGTGGTCCCTGCTGAAGGGACTCGTGTTTCCGAGACTGAACTGCTGGCTCATTGCCGGAAAATGCTTGCATCATATAAAATACCTGCAAGAATCATAACAGTCGCCGGACTGCCGAGGAATGCATCAGGAAAACTCGTCAGGAGGGAACTTCATACACTGTTCCACAAGGAGGGACAGCCGGGTGAATCTTAAATCGATTACCTTATACTTTATATCGGCCGGGCTGAAATCACCTTTTGTTACCCACCTTGAAACCGTTGAAGAGCGGGAGGCCATCATTGTTGAAGCTATGGATCAGGACGGGTTAAAAGGCTATGGGGAGGTGACCGCCTTCTCAAGTCCCTGGTACACGGAGGAAACGGTGATGACGGCCCATCATATACTAAGGGATTTTCTGATTCCTGCCTTATTTCAATATAAGATTAAGAGTCCAAAGGAACTTGAACATATTTTCAAGAAGTTCCGGAGAAATAACATGGCAAAGGCCGGACTTGAACAATCTCTATGGGATTTGCATGCACGGCAAATGGGAGTCCCCATCTACAGCCTTTTTGGCGGCAAGGGCGGGAAAATACCATCCGGGGCAGTGATATCGGGCGCTTCAAGCGGAAAAGCCATCCAGCAAATCGAAAGCCTGAGGGAAGAGAATTATCAGCGCTATAAAATAAAAATCAGCAGGACAAATGATTATGAAGTGCTCCAGGACATCAGGAGAAACTTTCCCGATCTGCCGCTCATGGCAGATGCGAATTCCGATTACACACTTGAAGACAGCAGCCATCTAAGACGGCTGGATGAATTCCGGTTAATGATGCTCGAACAGCCCCTAGCACATGATGATATCGTGGAGCATTCTCTGCTCCAAAAGGAACTGAAAACGCCTGTATGCCTGGATGAGAGCATTCATTCCTACCTTGATGCCAGCGGTGCTATCCGTCTCGGAAGCTGTAAGATCATTAATATCAAGATGAGCAGGGTGGGGGGATGGACACAGGCGAAAAAAATCCATGACCTTTGTTTAAGGAAGGGTATTCCGGTATGGTGTGGAGGAATGGTGGAATTCGGCGTTTCCAGAGCCCATAATATCGCCCTTGCCTCGCTTCCCGGTTTTACGATAGCGGGTGATATTGCTTCCTCTTCCCGTTACTGGGAAGAAGATATCATTCAGCCGGAGATAAAAGCAATAAACGGGTGGATATCTGTGCCGGAAAAAAGCGGTATCGGCTTTGATATTAACGAGAAGAGACTGCTGAGGATCACTTCGCACAAAGAAATATATACAATGAAAGATTAAAAAAATTCTGAAAATGGGCTTTTTGCCGATTTTTCATGACTCTGTTTACGTTTATAATGGAGGTAATGAATAAGCTGCAGGAGGCTGAATTGATGAGATTAACGAACAAACCATATCTGATCGCCGAAATCTTGCTGTTAAGAGGACTCCCCGAATATGTGATAAAGACCATCACCATGCTTGCAGATGAAGAACTGCAGGCTCTTAAACAAAAATAGTAAGCGCTTTAATTCAAATAACCTTGCCGAAAACGGCAAGGTTATTTGAATATTATTTGTTTAAGGCGGTACGTACGGCAGAAAGATTTTTATCCATCAGGGTAAAATAATCTTCCTTACTTTTAATATCCTTTTCAGTTAAAACAGAAAGGTTATGAAGAGTCAGCGGTGCCGCCCCAATTTCATTCTGTATGGTCTCTGTCAGCTTGGAGCTTACATTCTGCTCAAAGGCCACATATTTAATATCGTGTTTTTTGGCAGTTTCCACGACCTTCTGCAGCTGTTTCTGCGATGGCTCGCTTGAACTTGAAAGACCGGCAACGCTGATTTGTTTTATACCATAGCGCTTTTCCCAGTATCCATAGGCTGCATGAGATACAATAAGCTCTTTGCGGCCCGCATCAGCTGCTGTTTTCTGGAAACTTTTATCCAGCGCATCCAGCTTCGCAGCCAGTTTCGTATAATTTTCCTCAAAGTATACCTTTTCTTCCGGTTTCTGTTTGGCGAGCTCATCTCTTATTAAGCCAGCCATTTCTTTGGCTAATACTGGATCGAGCCACACATGAGGATCAATGTCCCCATGAGCATGTTCGTCATGACTTTCTTCCTCATGAGCATGTTCGTCATGACTTTCTTCCTCATGAACACGGTCATCATGGCTCTCTTCCTTCAAATCCATTTTTTCGCCTATTGCAGCCATCGCTACATCTTCACCTTCTAAGATGCCCTTTGACTTTTCAACAAATCCTTCAAGTCCATGGCCGACATATAAGAATAGATCGGCATCTGTCATCTTGATGATGTCTTTCTGTGATGGTTCAAAGGTGTGTTCGTCTGTGCCCGGCGGATAAACAGACTCTGCTTCCACATATTTTCCGCCGATGCTGCCGGCAAAGTATTGAAGCGGATAGACGGTAGCATAGACCTTGATTTTGTCTGGGCTCTTTTCCTGTTTGGAGTTCCCTTGTTCTTTGCCTGAACATCCGGCGACAGCTAAAACTGTCAATAGAAAAGGGATGATCCATTTTACTTTCGATTTCATCAGCTGGTACCCCCTGGGGTCAATAATTCGTATTGATTACGATTTAGATTAAGAAAAAAATAATTCGAAATGATTCCGAATTGTACTAAGATATAGTACCCAATATCTTGAATGATTTCAAGTATTTTTTGCTGCCTGGGAAATTATATACGTCCCTAAACCAGAAAGAGGATTGCTATTCTTGCGCTGACCCATTACTTTTCAGGGGTTTCCCTTCGTTCAGGGACAGGATCAAAGCCTCCGGGGTGAAAAGGATGGCATTTCAATATTCGCTTCACAGCAAGATAGCTGCCCTTTAGTGCGCCAAACCGCCTTACTGCTTCTTTTCCGTAGCTGGAGCAAGTTGGATAAAAGCGGCAGCTCGGCGGCTTCAGCGGAGAAATGGCAATTTGATAAAATTTGAATAATCCTATCATAATTTTTTGCAAGATGTGTTGCCTTCTTTCTTATAGTTTATTATTCCGGTAGGAATTATATAATTTTAAGGAAAAGGATGAAAAATTCCATGAAAAGTTGTAAAATGAATAGTAGACTTACAAAGGAGTGATTTGATGCCTTCAGTAGAAAGCTTTGAACTAGACCACAATGCTGTTAAAGCACCATATGTCAGACATTGCGGAGTGCATAAGGTAGGCACCGACGGTGTTGTTAATAAATACGATATTAGATTCTGCCAGCCGAATAAGCAAGCGATGAAGCCTGACTCCATCCATACGCTGGAACATTTACTGGCTATAAATATCCGCAAGTATACAGAGAAATACGATCATTTCGATATTATAGATATTTCACCGATGGGATGCCAGACTGGCTACTATCTGGTGGTAAGCGGCGAACCTTCCGTTTCAGAGATCATTGATGTCCTGGAAGATACCATGAAGGATGCTGTCGAGGTAACAGAGGTGCCGGCTGCTTCCGAAAAGCAATGCGGGCAGGCAAAGCTTCATGATCTTGAAGGTGCCAAAAAGCTGATGAAGTTCTGGCTTACACACAGCAAGGAAGAGCTTCAGCAGGTATTCGCGTAAATACAAGGATGTCCCAAAAGCATGCCTTCATGGCGGCTGAGGATGCGGGAGTTTGAAGAAACCCGCTCCAGCCGCGCATGGAGGCGGCAGAAAAGGGGGCATCCTTTTTTATTCCTTTTTCGTATCTTCGTCGATGGTCGAATTTTCATCCTTTAATACGTTAGGGTTATTCTCAATGGGATCGACCGTATGCTTGACCGTATATGCCTTAGAAGTGGTGAGCACAGCAAGTATTAGAACGGCGAGCACGATGATGATTGAAATAACTAGAATAACTTTCAAAGTTCTCACATCCTTCGGGATTCTGTCTTGGTCCTTCTCTTATTTTACCATACAAAGAATGCCCCCTTTTAGAAAAGAAAAGCCTTAAAGCTGGCGGCTTTAAGGCTTTTTGCTGTCATCCTATGTATTAATGGAGGTTCCGGGATGGATAGGGAAGATGTTTTTCAAAGTTTTCCTGGGCAAATTTGCCTTTCAGGCTCTCGATAATATACAGCCCCATCAGGTTATTCAGTTCCTGGTTGTCCATATCACGGATAAGGCCCAGGATTTCCTCCCGGCTTAGCTGTTCAAGCACAGCAAATGCCAGCATATCGATATCTTCTTCGTCACCAGTCAGCTTGGTTTTATACAGCTCGTACAATTCTTCTATAAGCTTCATATTATTCACCCCTCGCAGTAAATGATTATCAAATGGCAAGCTTCCTATCAGGTGATTTTTCATTGTTACTTATATTGCTTCTATATTAGCTTTTCATCCAAAATATGCAGGGTCAATGTATATTTTTAATACCCCTTTCAAGCTCCTTTAATCAAATTTTACCCATTTAAAGAAAAAAGTTTGCCTGCTGATTCGAACACAATCTCTGGCTGTCATGTGCATGGAAGAGAACCGGATGAGGGAATCCTATAAAAAAACATGAGAGGATGTCATCAATTGGATCAAGGAAAAGAGACGTATTATATCACCATGGGTTCCGGCCAGATTTTAAGGGACAGGGAAGCGGCGGAATGGAACTTTAAAATTGAGGCGACACAGGATGAGATCCGAATCCTGAGGGATTATTTTGACCAGGGGAATGCGGCTGCCTGGGAAACCTTCCTGCGTGCCCACGTACCCTTTGTAGAATATCACAACGATGAATCCAATGATTCTTATGATAACTCGCTGATAGAAGCGTACCGGATGGTTTACGAGCTTGGCGATAAGGATGCAAAGGCGCATATCAGAAGCATGGGGATACTCGGGGAAGGAAAATAAAGCACAGGGACCTCCCTTTATTTGCTATGATGGTATCAGATATCATCGGGAAATGGGGACAGTCCTCAGGAGAAATCTGTTCCTGAGATAGAGATTGTTCCGGACGGGAGGGTCAGGCATTGGGAATCGTCAGGGAGTTTATAGACAGAAATGGCTGCAGGGTGCAGTTCAGCAGCGGAGAGGGATGGATGCTGGACAGGGCAAGGCATGTGTGGGTCGTTTGTACATACCGGGGGAAATGGGTGCTGACGAAGCACAAGGAAAGAGGACTTGAGTTTCCCGGCGGCAAGGCTGAGGGCAGTGAAACGCTTGAGGAGGCCTGCACACGAGAGGTTTATGAGGAAACCGGGGGACTTGCCGGGAAACTTGTATACTTAGGTTCCTACCGGGTGGTGTGCGGCAGGGAGGATTTTTATAAGGCGGTTTTTTATACAAATCTCAGGGGATTGAAGCAGAAGGAAGACTATTTAGAAACAGAGGGACCCCTTCTTGCTGCAGCATTTCCAAAGAATCTTGAAGCTAGTGAGGATTACAGTTATATCATGAAGGATGAGCTCCTGCCCATCTGCCTGGGGATTGTAGAGAAAATGGGATTAAATCGGTAAGGTTCTTTTGCTGTCACCTTTATGTTCAGCCGCCACGGGCGAAACTAAAATTAAAGGGAGAAACCAGTGTTCTCCCTTCTTAATTCGAGTTTTTTATCAGTTTGCGTTCCAGAAGCTCTACCAGCTGATACATGATGGTGGCAAAGACGGCAATAATGAATAACGAACTTAGTACAGTCGTAAAATTGAAGACCTGGAAGCCGTAGATGATCAAATATCCGAGTCCTCTTTCTGATACGAGGAATTCACCGACTATGACTCCTACCCATGATAAGCCGACATTGACTTTGAGTGTGGATATGATGGCCGGGAAAGAGGCTGGGAGGACGGCCTCCTTGAAGCATGTATACCGTGACGCCCCAAATGTATACAGCACTTTAAGATAATTCGGGTCCACTTCTCTGAAGGCGGTATATACGACAATCGTAGTGATGATTACAGAAATGATTGCGCCCATGGCAATGATGGACGTGAACCCGGGTCCGAGAACGACAATCAGTATGGGCCCAAGGGCGACTTTTGGCATTGCATTCAATATGACTAGATAAGGATCCAGTACCTTTGAAGCGAGCGGTGACCACCAGAGAAAAGCAGCGAGAAGCGTACCTGCCAATGTCCCGATAACAAAGCCCAGGATTGTTTCAAAAACGGTAAAACCGATGTGCGGAAAAATGGAGCCGTCCAGGGTCTTTGTATAGAGCTGGGTGACGATCTTGGCAGGCGAACTGAAAATCAGCGGGTCGACCCATTGGAGCCTGCTGGCAGCTTCCCACAAAGAGAAAAAGAATAGGAAGATGAGCAGCTGATAGGTCCTTACCGTTCGCTTTTCCCTGCTGAGGGATTTCAGATATTGCTGATGGAGGCGTTTAATGTCGAGCGGACTGCTGCTCAAGTTGTTCCATCTCCTTCCAAACTGCCTGGAATAATGTTGTATATTCCTGGTGGTTCCTGGCCTCCAGGGGTTTCAAACTTTTCAAATGACTTGTGACGTCTATTCTCTTGTATATTCGCCCGGGCTTCGTATCGAATAAAAAAATAGTGTCGCTCATGGCAATGGCCTCCCCAATGTCATGGGTAACCAGGATGGCTGTTTTATGAAAGGACTTCAGCGTAGTCCAGACGAGATCTTCAAGCTTAAGCTTTGTCTGGAAATCCAAGGCAGAAAAGGGCTCATCCAGGAGCAGCAGCCGGGGTTCAGCAGCCAGTGTCCGTACGAGGGCGACACGCTGTTTCATCCCGCCGGACAGCTGTTTGGGGTAATGGCCCTCAGTGCCGCCAAGTCCGATTTCCCTGAGCAGGCTGAACGCTTTCTCCCGAGACGCCTTTGTATCCCTGCCCAGGATGCCAAGGCCAAGGAGAATGTTCTGTTCAATCGTTTTCCAGGGGAATAGATAGTCCTGCTGAAGCATATAGCCTATCAGATGCTCGGATGTTGAGTGGACCGGCTTTTCCTCAAGCGTCACTGTCCCGCCAGTCGGCATAAGCAGTCCTGATATGATGGAAAGCAATGTAGTCTTACCGCATCCGCTTGGGCCGAGGAAGGAAACAAAGCTTCCTTCCTCGATATCCAT
Organism: Paraperibacillus marinus; assembly: GCF_046237605.1. Taxonomy (GTDB): domain Bacteria; phylum Bacillota; class Bacilli; order Bacillales; family DSM-1321; genus Paraperibacillus; species Paraperibacillus marinus. Next base: position 882,597 of record NZ_CP143542.1, read on the forward strand.
TTGAATCGATTCAAGTGCCGTTACAGCATCCTTTTTAGAAAAATAAGTGTGGCTGACATCCTTAATGCGCAGAAAGCTCATGGCGAGGCCTCCTTATTCATCTGCCGCTTTTTTTGCTATTTCAGTGTTTACGAGGCTGTCGTGGCTGATCCGCTTCGGCAGTTCACCTGCTTCTTCCATAATGTTCTGCAGATTATCCCATTCCTCCTTATCGAGAACAGGGTTTTTTGCAAATGATTCCTGTTTTTTATACCGTTCTACGACAGTTTCAATTAAATCAAGGTCGGTTTCAGGGAAATATGGCTGGATTGCCTTTGCGATTTCCAGCGGGCTGTGAGCATACACCCATTCCTGTGCCTTATATACGGCTCTTGTGAATTTTTCTGCCGCATCCTTTTTATCCTTCAAAAAGCTCTCTTTAGCCATGAAGGTCGTATAAGGGATATGTCCTGATTCTGTTCCGAACGAAGCTGTGATATATCCTTTTCCCTCTTTTTCAAAGACGCTCGCGGTTGGTTCAAACAACTGGACAAAATCCCCTGTGCCGGATGCGAAAGCTGTGGCAATATTGGCATAATCAATATTTTGGATAAGCTTCAGATCCTTGTGGGGATCGATGCCTTTCTGCTTTAGGACAAATTCGCCTGCCATCTGCGGCATTCCGCCTTTGCGCTGGCCGAGGAAGGTGCTCCCCTTCAGCTGCTCCCAGCTGAAGTTATTCAATTTCGTGCGGGATACTAAAAAGGTTCCATCCGTCTGGGTGAGCTGTGCAAAATTGATAACAGGGTCCTTTGAGCCTTGTGCAGATACATAAATAGATGTCTCTGAACCTACCAGGGCAATATCAGCTCCATTGGAGAGGAGGGCAGTCATGGTTTTATCCCCGCCAGGTGTGGTCTTCAAGTCCACATCAAGACCTTCTTCCTTAAAAAAGCCCTTCTCGAGCGCTACATATTGAGGAGCATAAAAGATAGAGCGGGTCACTTCGGCTACGCGTACCTTCTGTACCTCCTCTTTCCCGCAGCCGGCAAGCGGCAGGGCAAGGATCAGGACAAGAAGCAGGGCAAAGCCCGTTTTGAATGCTTTTTTCATGAAAATCCTCCTTCAAGAGCTTCTTCAGCTCTTTTGTGAATGTTTAACTTATCGTATGTTTGTTAAAAAAATGTGTGAATGCCTATAGGGTTAGGAAGAACAATATCAAGCCGGCTGGGAGAGAAAAATCCTTCATTGGGTGTTTGAAGGACATTTCAGGGCTGGCATAGGATCAAAAAGTCCTTCATCAGGGGTATGAAGGACAATTCAGGGCTGACTTAGGGTTAAAAAGTCCTTCATCGGGTGTATGAAGGACATTTCGGAGCCGGATTGGGATTAAAAAGTCCTTCATCGCCGGTTATAAACAAATCCAGCCAGGCAAGGACATGTACTACTGGATGAAATCGCAATACTGGAGGTGCTGTTATGTCAGGGCAGGAAGGAACCATTCTTTTATCTAAACAGGAATTTCCGTCACCGAATCCACATATCAGACTTTTTCTGATCACGTACCGCTCAGGGCGCCTGCGGGTGAAGGGGATGCTGGCTGAGCCCAGGGAAGCCGGGAACTACGAGGGATTTTTATATTTAAGGGGCGGGATAAAAAATGTCGGGAAGGTCAGGCCGGCGCGGATTGCTCAATTTGCATCAGAAGGATTTGTGGTATTTGCGCCCTTTTACCGCGGCAACCAGGGAGGTGAGGGAGATGAGGATTTCGCCGGGGAAGACCGGGAAGATGCCATTTCAGCCTTCAGGCTTCTTTTGCAGTGGCCGAGCGTCATAAAGGACAGGATCCACATCTTCGGCTTCTCAAGAGGGGGAGTGATGGCTCTCCTGGCAGCTGCCGCATGCCCGCAGGCTGCCTCCGTCACAGTCTGGGGCGGGGTTACAGATATGGCCTTGACGTATGTAGAGCGGATCGATTTGAGAAGGATGATGAAAAGGGTGATCGGCGGCACGCCTAAAAAATATCCAGATCGGTATAAATACAGAACCCCGCTATACGAGGCAGAAGAAATCCGCTGTCCGGTCCTGATCATCCACGGCGCCAGGGACCGAAATGTGTCCATTGAACATTCCTACAGGCTGGAAAAGAGGCTGAAGGAAATTGGAAGGAAACCGGAAACGTGGTATTTTCAAGAATTCACCCATTACTTCCCTCCGGCAAAGAATCGGCAAATCGTGGCTGATTTAACAAACTGGATGAAACTGACGGGAAAAAAATGATATTCTTAATATAAAAAGGGAGGAATGAATATGGGGATGCCGATGGAGCTGAATACCTTGATCGTCACCAAGGGGAGAGAAAAGCGAACCGAGGAAAATACGTTTCAGCTGAGCAAGGATGGATACCGGCTGTATCCGTTGGATGTGCCGGTGGAAGTGAGAAAGACCAAAGAGGGAGAAAGCAGCGGCACAGCCTTCATCAGGAAATTAGAGTGGGAAAAGGAAAGCACTGTGATAACCTATGAGCTTGTTAAATTGAATTCAACCAATTAAGAAAAGGGCGCCCCATTTTATAACGAGGCGCCCTGATTATGAAAACCCCTGCCAGATGGCAGGGGTTTTCACTGCTGCTGTCAGGCGATAGGACCGCCGTACAGCTCGATTTCCGGTGCAGCATCCTGGAATTTTTTGAAATTCCGGCGGAATTGGTCAGCAAGCTCAAAGGCTTTGGCTCTGTAGGCTGACGGGTCCGACCAGGTTTTCTCTGGATTCAGCACTTCTCTTGGCACACCGCTGACCTCGACCGGTACGTTCAGGCCGAAAATTTCATCCCTGACTGTTTCCACATCATTCAACTCTCCTTCAAGAGCTGCCTGGACCATGGCCCGGGTATAAGCAAGCTTCAAACGGCTGCCTGTTCCATATTCGCCGCCTGTCCAGCCTGTGTTGACCAGGAAAACCTTAGCCTGATGCTCATCCATCTTCTCACCGAGCATTTCAGCATAACGCTGCGCCGGCAGCGGAAGGAATGGTGATCCGAAGCAGGTAGAGAAGGTTGCCTGAGGTGAAGTGACTCCACGCTCTGTTCCTGCAAGCTTGCTTGTGTAGCCGCTTAAGAAGTGGTACATCGCCTGTTCTTTTGTAAGCCTGCTGATTGGAGGCAGGACCCCGGATGCATCTGCTGTCAGGAATATGATGGTATTCGGGTGGCCGGCTATGCTCGGGGACACAATGTTGTCTATGGCCTCAATTGGATAAGCGGCACGCGTATTCTCAGTCAGGACAGAGCTTTCATAATCCGCCATGCGTGTTTCTGTGTCTACCACTACATTCTCAAGGACAGATCCGAATCGGATGGCATCAAAAATCTGAGGTTCCTTTTCACGGGTCAGTCCGATGCACTTTGCGTAGCAGCCGCCTTCGATATTGAATACCCCGCTGTCAGACCAGCCGTGTTCATCGTCACCGATCAGCCTGCGGTTGGTATCTGCAGAAAGCGTTGTCTTTCCTGTCCCGGATAAACCGAAGAATAAAGCGACATCGCCTTCTCTGCCAACGTTCGCTGAACAGTGCATCGAAAGGATGCCCGATTCAGGCAGAAGATAGTTCATAATTGAAAATATGGATTTTTTCATTTCGCCGGCATACTCTGTTCCGCCGATCAATATGGTTTTGCGCTCAAAAGAAACAATAATGAAGGTTTCGCTCCCTGTGCCGTCGACAGCGGGATCGGCTTTGAAGTCCGGAGCTGAAAGTATGGTGAAATCGGTTTGGTGTTCGGCAAGTTCCCCGGCTTCCGCACGGATGAATAGCTGCTGAGCAAAAAGATTGTGCCATGCATATTCATTGATGACCCTGATACCCAGGCGGTGATCGCCGTCTGCACCTGCGTAACCCCTGAATACAAAAACCTCATCTTTAGCCTGCAGATGTCTGATTACCTTATTATATAAATTATTGAATATATCTTCAGATATCGGCTGATTGACTGAACCCCAGTCAATTTTATCCCGTGTTGATGCTTCTTCAACAATATATTTATCTTTCGGGGAACGTCCGGTATATTTTCCTGTCTCAGCTCTTACTGCGCCAGTGGATGTGAGGACACCTTCACCCCGGTTCAATACTCTTTCGACAAGCTGAGGAACAGAAAGATCCATTCGAATATTGTCACCGGACAATAATTCCTGTAGTTGATTTGTCACACCAACAGTATTCATATATGAGATACCATCCTTTTTATGATTTATTTTTTCTGAAATTAGTATAACACATTAATATCATTAGTCCATACTAGTATACGTTATTTTATTTGACTTTTCATAATTTGCTCGTGCTTTTTCAGGTTCCTGCCCTATAAAAGGGAGACATTCAGGGCCGATTGTTTTGCCGGGGAAGGACAGGGTAATACAATGGGAGGCCAGTGCTTTTTTCCCTGCATAAAAAGCATTGACAATCCCGGGTTTGATAAGGTATTATTCAAGCTTGAACGGATTCTCTTATCCCGAGATGGCGGAGGGACAGGCCCGATGAAACCCAGCAACCTGCAATCTAAGAAAATGATCTCATTTTCCAGGGCAAAGGTGCTAACCTGATGCAAGGCTCGTGACCTTGACCGATAAGAGCGAAAGGCTGATTGAAGAAGATGAACCTTTCCTCATTAATAGGAAGGTTTTTATTTTTGCCCTGAAATCCGGGGCATGACCAATGTACCTTTTAATCTAAAAAGAGCATTAATCGTTCGGGAAACAAAAGAAAAAAATTCCTTTTGATAAAGTGCACGAAATAAACTCCGTTTTCAATACATAGCAAGGATGGCGTTTATTTCCACATCATTTGTATGCAGGTGATTCAAGCCCGCCTTTTCGCATTATGTGTGCGGCAGGATAAAATATGCATCTTTTAAGGAATAATACTTAAGGGAATGAGTTCCGTCTCAAAAAACAGCCTGGGGCCGGAAGCCGGAATGAATTAACGCGGCCATGGCTATTTGGGGAATTACTATTTAGAGGAGGAAATAGGATGTCAAAAAAGCGCCGTCTTTTTACTTCTGAGTCAGTTACAGAAGGACATCCGGATAAAATCTGTGACCAGATCTCAGATTCCATTCTGGATGCTATTTTAGCAAAGGATGCAAATGCACGGGTAGCGTGTGAAACCTCAGTTACAACAGGACTGGTCCTGGTGGCCGGGGAGATCACTACTTCTACTTACGTGGATATTCCAAAAATTGTTCGTGAAACCATTGCAAATATAGGTTATACACGTGCCAAGTACGGCTTTGACTCTGAAACATGTGCCGTTCTGACTTCAATTGATGAACAGTCTGCCGATATCGCAATGGGTGTGGACCAGGCACTTGAAGCACGTGAAGGGCAAATGAGCGAGGAAGAAATCGAAGCAATCGGAGCAGGCGATCAGGGCCTTATGTTTGGTTATGCCAATAATGAAACAAAAGAACTTATGCCTCTTCCTATTTCTCTTGCACATAAACTTGCACGCCGCCTGACAGAAGTGCGCAAGGAAGAGATCCTTCCATATCTGCGTCCGGATGGAAAGACCCAGGTTACGGTTGAATATGACGAAAATGACAAGCCTGTCCGCATCGACACCATTGTCATTTCCACTCAGCATCATCCAGAGGCTTCGCTTGAGCAGATCCAGCGCAACCTGAAGGAATATGTGATCAACCCTGTTGTTCCTGCAGAACTGATTGACGAAGAGACTAAATACTTCATCAATCCTACCGGCCGTTTCGTAATCGGCGGACCTCAAGGTGACGCGGGCTTGACCGGCCGCAAGATCATCGTTGATACGTATGGAGGATATGCCCGCCATGGCGGGGGGGCATTCTCCGGAAAAGATCCTACAAAGGTTGACCGTTCTGCGGCGTATGCTGCTCGCTATGTGGCAAAGAACCTTGTTGCTGCCGGGCTTGCTGATAAAGTGGAAGTGCAGCTTGCTTATGCAATCGGTGTAGCACAGCCAGTCTCCATCTCTGTCGATACATTTGGAACTGGTACGGTCAGCGAGGACGTGCTGGTGGACCTGGTCCGCACAAACTTCGACCTGCGCCCTGCGGGAATCATCAATATGCTTAACCTGCGCCGACCTATCTACAAGCAGACCGCAGCATACGGACACTTTGGCCGTACAGATGTGGACCTTCCCTGGGAACGTACAGACAAAGCAGAAACACTGAAAGAACAGGCTGCAAAAGCATAATTTAAAAAGCTCAAGTTTCAAGAGGGCCAGTCTTCACCGAGACAGCTGCCGGATTTCCGGCAGCCATCCGGAGGGACCGGCCTTTTTTATTTTTAGAGCACATCAGAAAGACCGGCTGCATGCAGGAGGCTGATTTAAGGGACAATCTGCCTCATATTAAATGCCGGACTAAAAAATTACGCAAATTACGGACATTTTCCCATGCCTTTTCAGGTGAAAAAATGTTACTATTAGAAAGTATGCAAAAATGCTATTCATTTTACATACAGCCTGTTCGTTCAGTCAAATAGATTCCTTGTGCGGCCATGGTTTTAATTGGCCGGTTATGGAGATAAAAAGAATAAGATACTATAAGTGGGTGAATCAAATGTGTGGATTTATCGGATGTATGCACAATGAAGCGCAGCAGCATCGAGATGAAGATAAACAGCTATTTACAGATATGAATAACATCATTACTCACCGTGGACCTGACGATGATGGATATTTCTTCGATGAGCATATCCAATTTGGGTTCCGCCGTTTGAGCATTATTGATATCGAAGCAGGGCATCAGCCCTTAACGTATGAAAATGAACGTTACTGGATTATTTTTAATGGTGAAATATACAACTATGTAGAGCTTCGCGAAGAACTGGTGAAAGAGGGATTATCCTTCAGCACAAGCTCTGATACTGAAGTCATCATCGCGCTCTACAGCCATATGAAAGAAAAGGCGATCGAGAAACTGCGCGGCATGTTCGCATTTGTGATCTGGGACAAGCAGGAACAAACGTTATACGGCGGACGCGATCCGTTCGGCATCAAGCCATTCTTTTATATGGAAGACGGAGAGAGGACTTTCTTTGGATCAGAAAAGAAAAGCATCCTTCTCGCTCTTGAAAATGATGTGATCAATTATGAATCTCTTCAGCATTATTTAACTTATCAGTTCGTGCCTGAGCCGGAAACCATGTCTGTGGGCATCCATAAACTCGAGCCGGGGCATTTTTTCACGAAGAAAATCGGCCAGCCTATGGATATCAAACGCTATTGGAAAGCTGCCTTCTCCACTGTCCAAAAGAGTGAGGAGCAGTGGGTGAAAGAAATTAAGGATGTTATGTTCGACAGCGTTAAGATGCACATGCGGAGCGATGTGCCTGTAGGTTCATTCCTGTCCGGCGGAATCGACTCTTCCATCATCGCTTCCATCGCGAAGGAATATCATCCGAACATCAAGACTTTCTCTGTAGGATTCGACCATAATGGCTTCAGCGAGATTGATGTGGCAAAAGAAACAGCCGATAAATTGGGTGTGGAAAACATCAGCTATATCATTTCGCCGCAGGAATATATGGATGAGCTCCCGAAAATCATGTGGCATATGGATGACCCGCTTGCAGACCCGGCCTGTGTTCCGCTCTATTTTGTGGCAAGGGAAGCCCGTAAGCACGTAACGGTCGTGCTGTCCGGTGAGGGTGCGGATGAACTGTTCGGCGGATATAATATCTACCGCGAGCCGCAGTCACTGGAAATGTTCGACAAAATGCCTGGCGCACTAAAAGGGCTGCTGAAGGGTGTAGCAAAAGTCATGCCTGAAGGTGTTAAAGGGAAGAGCTTCATCGAGCGCGGAGTCACTCCAATGGAGGAAAGATATATAGGCAACGCCAAAATGTTCTCTGAAGCCGAAAAAAGGCGCCTTCTGACTCATTACAAGGAAGGTCTGGAATATACGGAAATCACAAAGGGATTGTATCAGGAATCAAATGGATACGAGCCGGTAAGCCGCATGCAGTACATCGATATCCATACATGGATGAGGGGCGATATCCTGCTTAAGGCAGATAAGATGACCATGGCCCATTCACTGGAACTCCGGGTGCCATTCCTTGATAAAAAAGTATTCGAGGTATGCTCTTCCATTCCATCTGCCTTGAAAACAGCAAATGGAACAACCAAGTATCTCTTGAGGAAAGCAGCTGAGGGCGTAGTTCCTGATCATGTGCTTAACCGCAAGAAGCTCGGATTCCCAGTGCCAATCCGCCACTGGCTGAAAAACGAGATGTATGACTGGGCTAAAAACATCATCCGCGACAGCCAGACAGAACATCTTATCCACAAAAATGTGGTATACGGCCTGCTTGAGGACCATGTCCAGGGCAAAGCCGACAACAGCCGGAAAATCTGGACTGTCCTGATGTTCATGCTGTGGCACAGCATTTATCTTGAAGGCAAATATGACTTTCAAAACGTTTATAAACAGCAATTAGAATCAGTTAAGAATTAATGAAAAGCGCCCGGCCTGGAGTCTTGCTCCATAGCCCGGCGCTTTTTTTATCTTTGCAATCCTTCCATTTCCTTCTTTACGCCTTCCAGTACCTTCTTAATCCGTACGCTTGAAAAATCAAGTGCTGTACCGGCTGTTTTTACTACAGACCGCTGTATGTTTTTCTATTATTTTACATTCCTGTTCCGTTAACTGTACCTCAAGTTTATAATAAATTCATACTCTACACCCAAGATGTTCATAGACTGTATAAAAGGATAATGAAGGGTGGGACCCATGCGGGGCTTTGCCTCACGCATTTACTTATGAAAATTAAGCTGATCATTGCCGATGACAATCATTTTATCCGGGAGGGCCTCAGGATCATATTGAATACATACCCAGAGTTTGAGGTGCTCTCAGCCCTCAGTGACGGCCGGGAGGCCCTGGATTACTGCCTTTCAAATGAGGTGGATGTCGCACTCCTCGATGTGAGGATGCCGAATATGAACGGAGTGGAAGCTTCTGCAGGGATTTCGGAGCACACGAACACCAAGCCATTGATCCTGACCACTTTTGATGATGATGAATATATTTTGGAAGCCGTGAAGAGCGGGGCCAGGGGCTATTTGTTAAAAAACAATGAGCCGGAGATTATCCGCGACGCCATAAAAAGTGTCCATAAAGGAAACGCATTTATTCAGGATATTGTGATGGAGAAAATTAAAAAGAATCTTCATGAAGCGAAAGAGCCTGCGCTGAAAATTGATAAAACGCTTTTTACGGAAAGAGAGATTGAGGTAATGGCGCTGATTGCCAAGGGCCTGTCCAACAAGGAGGTATCGCGGAAGCTCTTCATTTCTGAGGGAACAGCGGCCAACTACATCTCCTCCATCCTGGGAAAGACCGGCCTTGAGCACCGCACCCAGATCGCCATCTATTTTCTAAAGGGGAATCTCGGATAATATGGAAACCTGGGCGATTTTATCTAAACTGGCTGTGCTGATGTACATCATGCTGATTCTAATTCAGCAAGGGCCTGCTGATGTCTCCCTTGCCGTGCTGCTCATCCTGCTCTATGTATCTGCCAATATGGCTGCCTATTTAGTAAGGGGCCCGCACGCGCTTAAAGGGGCCTTGAGCTTCCTGCCGGTTCTGGTGCCAGCCGGGGCTTATTTCATTGCTGATCATTCATTTATATTGCTGCTGCCCGTATCCATCCTTGAATTCTTGAATGTATTCTACACCGGCCGGGTTCTGCTGATAGCCGCTGCATTGGCACCGCTCTTTTATGTGGATCAGGACATGCAGCCATTATACGGACTTACAGCACTTTTGACGTACGTCAGTTTCCTGCTGATCCGTAAGCTCAGCTGGGTGGTGGAGCGGGATGAGCATGAAATGAACTCCATGCGGAAATCCATCCATTCGCTGACAAGGAATGTCAACATGAACAGCGAGTATATCCGCCAATCGGAATATACGTATCGATTAGAAGAAAGAAACCGGATTTCGCAGGAAATTCATGACCAGATTGGACATGCCATGACCGGTGCCCTTATCCAGATGGAAGCTGCGAAGCGGCTGATGGGACATGACCGTGACAAGGCGGAGGAGCTGCTGCAGAATGCCATCTGCATATCGAAAAGCGGAATAGAGGATATACGCCTGACTTTGAAGAATTTAAAGCCTCCGCTTGAGCAGGTGGGAATTCACCGGCTTAAGCTGGTGATCGATGACTTTTCTGCGAAAAGTGACATAGAGCCCTTCTTTGTGTACAAAGGGAATCTCGATATCATTACCCCGATTCAATGGAGGATTATCCAAGAAAATTTGACGGAGGCTCTGACCAATACGATGAAATATGCAGGAGCTGCAAGACTGACCATTGAAATTCATGTATTGAACAAGCTGATCAGGGCTGTGGTAAAGGATGATGGCAAGGGAGGGAATGCTTATGTGAAGGGACTTGGTATCCTCGGCATGGAGGAAAGGGCGGCTGCCCTTGACGGAAAGGTAATTGTGGATGGTACGGACGGCTTCTCTGTTACAACACTTCTCCCGATAAAATAAATCTCATCGAATAATTATGAATAATCTCATGTGAAAAGAATGAAGGAATGCACTTATGCAGCTTCCTTCTTTTTTTTATACTTAAATTACCAAATATTAAGAGGTGGAGAGTTTGAACATTTTAGAAATTAAACATGTAACGAAGAAATTTGGAGATTTCATCGCTGTTGATAATATGTCCTTACATGTAGCCGAAGGGGAAATTTTTGGATTTTTGGGGACGAATGGAGCCGGGAAGAGCACGACCATCAACATGATTGCCGGCCTTTTACGTCGAAATGAAGGAAGCATCACCATCCTCGGGAAGGACATAGCAAAACATGCGCGTATGGCCAAGATGAATATAGGGATGGTGCCGCAGGATCTGGCTATATATGAAGATCTTACGGCCCTTGAGAATGTGACGTTTTTTGCCGGCCTGTATGGCCTCCGCGGCAGGGAGCTTAAGGAGCGTGCCCTGGAGGCCCTGGAATTTGTAGGGCTGTTTGATAAGCAGAAAGGATTGCCAAAGAACTTTTCGGGAGGGATGAAACGGAGGCTGAATATTGCATGTGCCATCGCCCATCAGCCGAAGCTGATCATCATGGATGAACCGACTGTTGGCATCGATCCCCAGTCGAGGAATTATATATTATCCTCTGTCCGGAAACTCAATGAGATGGGATGTACCATCATCTACACCAGCCATTATATGGAGGAAGTCGAAGAAATCTGCACGCGTGTAGCGATTATCGATCATGGGAAAATCATCGCCGAAGGAACGAAGGAGCAGCTTAAATCACTGATCACGAATACGAAAGAAGTCTGGGTGGAGGCTAAGTCCCTGCTGCCGGTCGATGCGGAAGCCATCAGGGACATCCCGGGTGTCGAGGCTGTGCAGATTGAGGATCAGCTGGTAAAAATCCAATCAGATGCCGGGGTGAATAATTTGAACCAGATACTCGGGCATTTTATGAGCCGGAATTCGGAAATCCGGTCCCTGGAGGAGAGGGAGCCCAATTTGGAGACCGTTTTTTTGACACTGACCGGCAGGAATTTAAGGGATATTTAAGAGAAAGGAGAGCAGCGGATGAATATTTTTATTATTGCCTTGAATGAAGCGAAACGGGATATTTGGGACATCCGGACCCTGATTTTTAAGCTCTGCTTTCCAGTCGTGCTTATTCTGGTGCTGGGGACTGCTCTTTCAGCCACCTTTTCTGAAACTCTATCAGTAGGCGAGCTCAGGCTTCTCTACACATTTACCTCAAAAGGGAGCCCTCAGGAAACTGGATTCAGGGAATTCATTAAAGGGGCAGAGGCTGCCGGAGTCAAGGTGGAGGAGGCAAAGCAGGGTCAGGACGGGAGGCATGAGGTTAAGGAGAATGATTGGGATGGATATGCAGAGGTCGGCGCCAATGGCATACAGCTATATGTGAATGATAAAAACAGCATCAACGGAAGTATGTTGCAGGGAATGCTGAGCTCGTTTGCAGGGGCTCATTCTGCGCATGCAGTGATAGCTGCCCATGCCCTTGGAAGCGCCGAAGCTGCAGCTGCGGTCAGCGGCCGCCCCGTGATTGAGGAAAAGAGACTGCTTCCCCATAAACAGGCAGGGTCGATGGACTATTATGCGGTTGTCATCACGACCATGATTGCCCTTTATGGGGCCTTATCCGCTAGCTCCATGCTTGTAGGGGAGCGGCGCCGCAATACGGCTGTCAGGCTCCTTGCCTCCCCTGTGCGGAAGAGTGAAATCTTCATCGGGAAAATCCTGGGCAATATCCTGACTAACATCCTCTGTGTTGTGCTGGTGATCGCCATGAGCATGATTTTCTTCAATGCTTACTGGGGGGAACATCCGGGATTGATCGCTCTGATCCTGCTGACTGAAGTCATATTGGCCGTGAGCCTTGGAATCGGGATGAGTTATATTTTCAAGTCGAGCACAAAGCCGGGCGCCATTATCATGATGTTTATCCAGCTTGCCTCATTTTTTGGCGGAGCCTATTTCAAAATTGAAGATCCAGAGGGCGTCTTCAAGGTGATTACACAGCTCTCGCCGCTGACCTGGGTGAATATAGCTCTCAATAAGATCATCTATCTGGGTGATTTAGCAGCAGCGGTTCCCGTTATCTCACTGAATATTGGGATATCCGTGCTATTTTTAGGAATTGCAGCTGTGTCGCTGCAAAGGAGGGAGGGATTATAATGGCCGATATTTTTTGGCTGATCCGCTTTACATTGATCAGGACATTCAGGCTGAAAAAAAATATCGTTTTATTTTTGCTCCTGCCGCTTGCCGGTATCTTTATCGCCCTCCTAGCGTATGGCGGGAACCAAAAGGCGGTCCTCCATCTCGGGATTGTTATGGAGGATAAAAGCCGGCCGGCCTCTGACGCTGCTGCATTCCTTTCAGGTCTCGATAATGTTTCAGCGGAGAGGATCAGCCGGAGTGATACAGGGGATGAATTGACTTCCGGGCGGCTGGATAGTGTCATAACCATTGAAGACGGCTATGGTGACAGTATCCTTGCGGGAACCCCCGGACAGGTGAGCATCACCTCAATCAAGGGAGCAGAGGCTGTGGCATATATCAAGGCCTATCTGGAGCAGCATATGAAGAATGCAGCCCTTCTTGGCAAAGCATCAGCCGGAGATGCAGAGGTGTTTAATAACTTATACCGGAGCTACCAGGACGATAACTTTAAGCTTACCTCACATGCCCTCCTTGATACTTCGAAGAATAAGGGCATGACCAATCAGTCACTTGGCTTTTTGATCATGATCATGCTGATTTCAGCGGGCAGCCTCTCAGAAATCATCCTGGACGAGAAAACAAAGCGGACATACTACCGCTTGATTTCCACCCCAATCAATGCCAGGAAATATATTTTGTCCAATATTATCGTCAACTTGATGGTCATGGCGGTGCAGATCCTGATTACTTTAATTTTCATGACGGGGGTCTTCCATATTAAGATTAATTTCCCTGTGTGGGAAGCGGGTGCGGTCTTGCTGCTATTTGCCCTGATTGCCATCGGACTGTCTCTCGTTACGGTGGCCATTGCCAAGAACCGGAGTACGTCAGGGGCACTTCATAACCTGATTGTCATGCCTACGGTGATGCTTTCTGGCTGTTATTGGCCGGTTGAAGTCATGCCGGAAGGACTGCAGAGGCTGGCTGAGTTTCTGCCGCAGCGCTGGGCGCTTGCTTCCATCGAAAAGCTGCAGACAGGAGCGCCCTTTTTCAGCCTGTATCTTCACTTCACCATCCTGTTTTCCTTTGCTGCTGCCTTTTTCTTGATAGCTGTCTATCTGTTCGGCAGGAATAATGATGTAAGAAGCTTTCTATAACCGAAGGGCAGCCCCTGCTATCTTTTTAGGATGGGGGCTGCCCCTTTATAATATTTAGCCTTTTCTGCGTACTCCCTGCTGATTCGTTCCATATCCGTGATATCTTCTTCCGTCAGTTTACGGACAACCTTAGCCGGCCGGCCGAAAGCCAGTGTATTGGGCGGGATCACTTTGCCCTGCGGCACGAGGCTGCCTGCCCCGATAAAAGCTCCTTCGCCAATCACTGCCCCGTCAAGGATAATGGAGCCCATGCCGATCAGCGCCTTCTTTTTGATATGGCAGCTATGGAGGATCACCTGGTGGCCGATCGTCACTTCATCCTCGAGGATCAGCGGTGAGCCCGGGCTCTGGTGGAGAACACTGTTATCCTGGATGTTCACCTTTTTTCCAATCTTTGTCGGCGAAACATCCCCTCGGATGATGGTGTTAAACCAGACGCTGGATTCACTGCCTATCTCGACATCACCGGTTACAACCGCATTTTCTGCTATATAGGCGTCCTCGGCTATTACTGGCTCTTTTTCGTAATATGGATAAATAATCACAAGATTACACACCTTTCAGGGCAAATTGGGTAATATAAGTGTATCGCTACTGTCTTAGTGTACTTTAGTCATAATGAGCTGTAAATTATCATATTTACAGTTTTTTTTATAAGATAGAATAAATAAGCCGTATCTGGCAAGGAGGAAACGGATATGCATAAATGGGAAACGGCCGGAAGGGCAAAGGGAGTCATCGTGATCGTACACGGAGCCATGGAGCATCACGGCCGCTACCGCTGGCTTGTGGACATGTGGTGCGATGCGGGATACCATGTAATCAACGGCGACCTGCCGGGTCAGGGAATGACATCCCGCTCAAGGCGGGGGCATATCGATTCCTTTGAAGAGTACATATACGAGGTGAAGGACTGGATCCAGGCTGCGTATGATTATGAACTGCCGGTGTTCCTGCTCGGTCACAGTATGGGAGGGCTTGCGGCAGTTAGGCTGCTCCAGCTTGAGCGGCTGAATCTCGCGGGCCTCATCCTCTCCTCGCCATGCCTTGGCCTTGTCAATTATCCATCAAAGCTGCTCGGCGCCTGCTCTGTTGTGCTGAACAAAGTGTTTCCGTCGCTGAGGATGGATTCTGGCCTGACAGTCCAGATGGCCACCAGGAACGATGAGATCCGCGAGGAGTGCGCAAATGATACTTTATACGTTACTAAAGTGTCAGTCAGATGGTATCGTGAACTTATCGCCTCCATGAAAGATGCGTTCGAGGAGATTCCAGAACTGCAGGATCTGCCCGTGCTGCTTATGCAGGCGGGGGATGACAAGATTGTGGATAAGAAGGCAGTGAAAGAATGGTTCAATTATATTTTTTCGAGTGAGAAACAATACAAAGAATGGCCGGGTCTGTATCATGAAATCTTCAATGAACCTGAAAGGGATGACGTTTTTGCGTATGCCAGAGGGTTCACAGACAACAGGCTCCGGCTTTTGGGATATGTGTTTTAGGGGGGAAGGCCATGGCGATACCGGAAACGCCGATTACATTGATGTCAAAAACTTATCTGCGCATCCTGCCGCTCGTACATAAAGAGCTTTCCCGATGGAGAAAAAAGGCGGAAGCCATTGAAGACGGGGAACTTAGGAAGCAGGCGCTTGCAAGCATCACCCGGAAAGCCTTCCATTGCGAGGGCGGAAGCATCATGGCCCTCGCTGCAGAGGAAGAAGCAGAGGAAGCAGTCAGGTTCATTGTCGCATACCAGACAATCAGCGATTATCTCGATAATTTATGTGACCGCAGCATTTCGCTCGATCCCGAAGATTTTTCCGCCCTGCATGAATCCATGATACATGCCCTGACTGTAGGAATGCCGCCCGGGGAATATTACAGGCACAGGGGAAACCCGGATGATGGGGGATATCTGAAGGATCTGGTACAGACATGCCAGGACGTCTTATCCAGGATGAATAATTACAGGGAAATAAAGCAGCACCTGCTGCAGCTCTGCTCCTATTATTGCGATCTGCAGGTACATAAACATGTTCATCCAGACAACAGGGTTCCCCGTCTGCAGGATTGGTTCAATGCGCATAAAAATGACTTGCCGGAAATGAGCTGGTACGAATTTTCCGCCTGTTCGGGATCCACCCTTGGAATTTTCTGCCTTGTATCCTATGCACTCCGGGATGATTTCGACAGCTTTCATGCCGACCTGATCTGCGAGGGGTATTTCCCCTATATCCAGGGTCTGCACATCCTGCTTGATTATTTGATTGACCAGGAAGAAGATAGAGCCGGCGGCGATTTGAATTTTTGCTTTTATTATCAGGATGAGAAAGAAATGATGGGCAGGCTGGAGTATTTTGTCCGGCAGGCTGAACAATACTCGGAGAAGCTTCCCCATAAGCAGTTCCATAAGCTCATCCACCGGGGCCTTCTCGGCATCTATTTATCGGATGAAAAGGTAAGGAGCCAGAAGAACTTGAATCAGCTCGCCAAGAAAGTAAGAAAGCTTGGCGGCGGCATCACCCTGTTTTTCTATCTCAATTGCAGAATGTACAGGGGCCTGCAGAAACTGAGCCCGGTTAAAGCATAAAACAAACATGAGTTTTCTACTAGCAGACCATGCATGGAAGGGAAACCTGGACAAGAGCAGGAACAAACACAGTAAGGCGGTGGAGCGGAGTAAGGCGCAGGCAGGAATGCCAGCAAGATCAATGATGTTCCCACCTGGCTGCAGGAAGCCTTATGATACATTGCAGCTCTGCCCCTTTTCCACAGAAGAAAAAGAGAGCGGCGTCCAAATGATGGACAGCCGCTCTTATCTTTTTTCGATTGCCAGGATAAATGGCGGATCGTTCACTTGATTGATGAAGCTGTATTGCATGACGTGGGCTTCTTCCTGCGGAATGGAAGCAGCAAAAGAAAGCACACGGTCTTTCTCCATCTTTCCCTCTGGATGGCCATGGTAGACCACAAGTACGATCACAGCTTCGGCAGCCATGATTTCAAGCAGCTGCTCGACTGCCCTGATGGTTGTACCGCCGTGTGTGGCAATGCTTTTATCCCCGCCGGGCAGATAGCCCAGGTTAAAGACCGCCCCGTTAATCTTTCCATGATAGTCTGCTGGAATATAGTCCTTTAGATTTTCATGGCCGGCATTGAAGAGAGTAACGTTGCCTTCCGCCTTTTTTTCTTCAAGTCTTTTCCTGGTGTTTTCGAGGGCTGTCTGCTGCACATCGAAGCCAAAAACATGCCCGTCTTCCCCTGTGAGCTCTGCAAGGAAGGCGGTATCATGGCCATTTCCCATTGTGGCATCAACCGCAATGCCGCCATTCGGTATGGCGAGCTGAAGAAGTTTCCGGGCGAATGGGAGGATGCGATCTAACTTCATAACATGATTTCCTCCTTTCCTGTCCAATACTTTCCCTGCCAGCTGTTCCTTTTCTTTAATTCGGCGTCAATGGAATTCAGTACATTCCACTTATTCACGCTCCACATCGGCCCGATCATCAGCTCGATTGGACCATCGCCGGTGATTCGGTGGATGATCATTCCGGGCGGCAGAATTTCCAGCTGGTCACATACCAGCGCGATATAATCTTCAAATGAAAGAAATTCAAGCAGCCCTTTTTCATATTGCTTGACCATAGGTGTCCCCTTTAAAAGGTGGAGGAGATGAATCTTTATGCCCTGTATATCAAGCTTTGCTGCTTCTTTTGCTGTTACCATCATCATCTCATAATCTTCACCCGGAAGCCCGTTAATGATATGGGTACACACTCTTATGCCATGCTTGCGGAGTTTTTCAACTCCTTCCTTGTAACAGGTGAAATCATGGGCCCTGTTTATGAGACCCGCTGTCTTTTCGTGGACTGTCTGCAGGCCGAGTTCGACCCAGAGATATGTTCTTTCGTTAAGCTCAGCCAGGTATTCCACCACATCATCCGGCAGGCAGTCCGGCCTTGTTGCGATGGATAGCCCGACGACCCCTTCTTCCATAAGGACAGTTTCATATCTCTCTTTGAGTACATGAAGGGGCGCGTGAGTATTGGTAAAAGCCTGGAAGTACGCCATGTATTTTCCGTCTTTCCATTTGGAGTGCATCTTCTCTTTAACATCCCTGAACTGTTTCTCCAGGCTGTCCGTCCTTCTTCCCGCAAAGTCTCCGGAACCGGCGGCACTGCAGAAGGTGCAGCCGCCATAAGCGGCAGTGCCATCCCTGTTGGGACAATCAAAGCCCCCATCGAGGGCGACCTTAAACACCTTATGACCAAAATGGCTTCTTAAATGATAATTCCACGTATGATATCTTTTATTATCTGATGCGTACCTAAAAGGATTGCTCTCAGCCATCGTGTCCTGTTCCTCCCGGCTATAAAATATGCATAACAGATATTCTACCATGCCCTTAAGGGGACTGTCCCCATTTCCCAGAATATTTCCCGGTTACACAGCGTGCGGCCAGGCAAACTAAAAGGGATGAACTTGCTTCATCTATTGGAGGAGGGAGAGTTTATGGCAACATATGAGTCAGTCGACAGCTTTTTAAAGGAATGCGAAGAAACGCTCAGCCTTGCCCATGAACAGTTTCAGGCAGGATCCCTGCAGGAGCATTATAGTGATGACGTTTATCTGCATGCCCAGAGGCGGCTTGAGGAGTCGTTCATGGAGCTGGAGAGACTTAAGAACAGCGCAGACCATCAACAGCGGTATCAGCTTGACCGGATGAGGATGAGACTGCAGGATATCCAGAACGAAATGATCCTCCTGGAACATTGATACAGCAAGCTTATTCCAGGCCATTGCACAACATGTGCAATGGCCTTTTTTCGTGTGCAGGAGCCATCCATCCGGCCTTGTCAAAACAAGATGGAATAAGTCAAAAAATAACCATTGCCAACAGCTGAGATAATCATTAGAATTATTTTGGTGTTCGAAACATTTTATGAGTAAAGAAGGAGATTCAAATGCCAAAAAATCTATGGCTGCTTATCATCGGCATGGTTATAAATGTAACAGGAAACTCATTCTTATGGCCGCTGAATGCAATTTATATACATGATCATCTCGGGAAATCCCTGTCGGTCGCCGGATTTGTACTGATGGCCAATGCCTTCGCCTCTGTTGTAGGAAATCTAATAGGGGGAAGTTTGTTCGACAGGATCGGCGGCTACAAAACGACCATCCTTGGCATAACGATTGCACTGGCTGCCTTGATTGGCTTAACACTTAATCATACCTGGATCTACTATGTGGTTTATTTAATCATTATTGGTTTCGGGACAGGGATCGTCTTTCCCTCGCTGTATGCACTGGCAGGAACGGTTTGGAAAGAGGGAGGAAGAAAGGCGTTCAATGCGATTTATATTGCCCAGAATGTCGGTGTAGCCGCCGGGTCGGCACTAGGCGGACTCGTGGCTTCGTATTCCTTTGATCTTATATTCATCTCCAATACTGTCATGTATGTGCTGTTCCTTTTGGTCGTTGTGTTCGGCTTCCGGGGAATGGCCCGTGGAGCGGCAGTACAGGCGTCAAGCCCCTTGCTTTCCGAACAAAAGCCGATGCGGGACCTTGTGAAGATTCAGGCACTGCTCATGCTTTGTTTCGGCTATCTATTATGCTGGATCGGCTATGTGCAGTGGCAGTCGACCATTGCTTCCTATACACAGGAAATAGGGGTAAGCCTGAAGCAGTACAGCATTCTGTGGACGATTAACGGCGCGATCATCGTATTCGCACAGCCTGCTGTCAATTTCTTCGTACAGTCATTCATGAAAAAAGTAAAAGCGCAAATTATTCTTGGAATCGTCATCTTTATCGGCTCCTTTATCATCGCCTCCCTCGCAGACGGATTCTCCGGATTTCTGACAGCCATGATCGTCCTGTCTGTAGGGGAAATGTTCGTCTGGCCGGCTGTTCCTGCGCTTGCCAACCAAATTGCCCCAAAAGGCAGGGAGGGGTTTTATCAGGGCATCGTCAACAGTACCGCCACGGGCGGGCGCATGCTCGGACCGACCATCGGCGGCCTGCTGGCAGACTATTATGGCATGAGCATGATGTTCGTTGTCCTCATCGTCCTTTTTGCAGCAGCCATCTGTATCACTGCGGTCTATGACCGCCGCCTGAAGAGCAGCGGAGAAGCCATGTCCCCTGCCGAGGCCGGGTGACTATTTTAGGAACTTGGATGTATAGGCAGGAATAAAATAGGATATCCTGCTAAAAGCAGCTTGCTTTTTTTAGGACTTTTATCTAAAATATGAATTATCTATTCATAAACAGGGCTATGACAAGGAGTAGTAGCGATTAGAACTCGTCTAAAGAGAGTTGGCGGCCGGTGCAAGCCAACCGAGAATGATTGCGAACTCGCCTTCGAGCTGCAGGCATGAAAGAATGAACTAGTGCCTGGCGTTTGATCCGCGTTAAGGATTTTTTTGAGCGGGTGCTGATGTTTTGGCACTTATGTGGGTGGTACCGCGGGAAGATATAACAATCCTCTCGTCCCTCTTTTTAGGAGGGATGAGAGGATTTTTTTATGATCTGCAGAAGGAAAATAGGAGGAAAGAACATGAACTTTTTTCATAAGAAAATAGAAAAAAAGTGGCAAAAGCATTGGGAAGAAAACAAAACATTCAAAACAAGCGAAGATGAAAATAAAAAGAAGTTTTACGCGCTTGATATGTTCCCTTATCCATCAGGTGCGGGGCTGCATGTCGGACATCCCGAGGGATACACGGCAACTGATATCCTGTCGAGGATGAAACGGATGCAGGGCTTCAAAGTATTGCATCCGATAGGCTGGGATGCATTTGGGCTGCCTGCGGAGCAATATGCACTGGATACGGGGAACGACCCGGCTGAATTCACGGAGCAGAATATCGAGACATTCCGCCGCCAAATTAAAGAGCTCGGATTCTCCTATGACTGGGACCGTGAAGTAAATACGACAGATCCAGAGTATTATAAGTGGACACAGTGGATCTTCCTCAAGTTATATGAAAAAGGCCTTGCGTATGTAGACGAAGTGCCGGTGAACTGGTGCCCGGCGCTTGGAACCGTACTTGCCAACGAAGAAGTGATTGATGGTAAAAGTGAACGCGGGGGGCACCCGGTGGAACGCCGCCCGATGAGACAGTGGATGCTTCGGATCACGGCCTATGCCGACCGTCTGGCTGAGGATTTGGAAGAGCTTGACTGGCCGGAAAGCCTGAAAGACATGCAGCGCAACTGGATCGGCCGCTCGGAAGGTGCAGAGCTGGATTTCCAAGTAGAAGGCAGCGAGGAAACCTTCAGAGTCTTTACAACCCGTCCTGATACACTGTTTGGCGCCACATATGCAGTGCTTGCACCAGAACATAAGCTTGTGGAAAAGATCACCACAGCCGGGCAAAAGGAAGCAGTGGACGCTTATATCAATAAAATCAAGCATAAGAGCGACCTTGAAAGAACGGACCTTGCGAAGGAAAAAACCGGTGTGTTCACAGGAGCTTATGCAGTCAACCCTGTCAATCAGGAAAAAATGCCGATCTGGATCGCTGATTATGTGCTTGCATCCTATGGAACAGGTGCCATTATGGCAGTTCCTGCGCATGATGAGCGTGATTATGAATTCGCGAAGGAATTCGGCCTTCCAATCACCGAAGTGGTGTCAGGGGGAGACGTCGAGTCTGAAGCTTATACCGGCGATGGCCCCCATGTGAACTCAGGATTCCTGAATGGGACGAATAAAGAAGAAGGCATCCAGCAGATGATCGCCTGGCTTGAGGACAAAGGGATAGGCGAGAAGAAAGTGACTTACCGTCTCCGCGACTGGCTGTTCAGCCGCCAGCGTTATTGGGGTGAGCCGATTCCCGTCATTCACTGGGAAGACGGAGAAAGCACGGCGGTCAAAGAAGAGGAGCTTCCGCTTATCCTTCCTAAAACAACAGAAATCAAGCCTTCAGGCACTGGCGAATCCCCGCTTGCCAATATTGATGACTGGGTGAATGTCACGGACGAGAATGGACGGAAGGGGCGCCGTGAAACCAATACCATGCCGCAATGGGCAGGAAGCTGCTGGTATTATCTGCGCTATATTGATCCTGACAACAAGGAAGCCCTGGCGGATGCAGAAAAGCTGAAAGAATGGCTTCCGGTCGATATATATGTAGGCGGTGCCGAACATGCGGTGCTTCACCTGCTGTATGCGCGTTTCTGGCACAAATTCTTATACGATATCGGCGTGGTCCCGACAAAGGAACCGTTCCAAAAGCTGTATAACCAGGGCATGATCCTTGGTGAAAATAACGAAAAAATGAGTAAATCCAAAGGCAATGTTGTCAATCCCGATGAAATCATAGAAAGTCATGGAGCAGATACGCTGCGTCTTTATGAAATGTTCATGGGGCCGCTGGATGCATCCATCGCCTGGTCAACGAACGGGCTGGATGGTTCACGCCGCTTTCTTGACAGAATCTGGCGCCTTTTGGTAGAAGAGAATGGTTCACTTTCTCCTAAAGTGACAGACAAGGAAAGCAGTGCTTCCCTTGAAAAGGTGTATCACCAGACAGTCAAGAAAGTCACGGAAGACTATGAAGGCATTCGTTTCAACACGGCAATTTCCCAGCTGATGGTGTTCATCAATGAAGCATATAAGGCAGATGAGCTTCCAAAGGCCTATATTGAAGGATTTGTAAAAATGCTTTCCCCTATCTGTCCTCATATCTGTGAGGAGCTGTGGGAGAAACTTGGGCACACTGAATCCATTTCCTATGAAGCATGGCCGGCTTATGATGAAGCCAAGCTGGTAGCTGATGAAGTGGAAATCGTGGTCCAGGTTAACGGTAAAATGAAGCAGAAGCTTATGGTTCCGGCAGGGGCATCCCGCGAGGAGCTTGAGCAGATGGCCATGGACAGCGGCACAATCCAGGAGCAGCTGGATGGAAGGACTGTACGCAAGGTCATCGCCGTTCCAGGGAAGCTTGTCAATATCGTAGCAAATTAATTAAAAAGGGCAGCCTGCTTTTTGCAGGCTGTCTTTGTTAAATTATCAGGATTCGGGGGTATACTATTTCTGCAGGGCACGATATAAGGAGGCTGTTTGCAGATGAAAAACCATCACTATGTATTAAAAAGTTCGGTGGATGCAGAAGAGCTTGCCGAGGATTTGCGGCTGCAGCTAGAAATCAACCGTTTCAGCAATTATTCCATCACACCGATTCCGTCAAAGAATAAATTGATTGTGCAGGTTCCGGATGCTGATGGTCCTCTTGAGGAGACGATAGATATTTTTATGGCTGATTATCGAAAAACAGAGTCACTTGAATAGGCAGGTACAAAAAAAGAGCCAGGCTTCATGCCCCCGCCATAGACAGCGGGAACTGAAGCCTGGCTCTTTCGTTTGCAGCCTTCAGCTCTTCTGTCTGTTCAGCTTCCACACTGAATAGTTCAGGGCCATCGCAAAAGCTGCCCACAGGGCATATGGAACCATGGCAAGTCCTGCAGCTTTGTCTTCCTGGTAAAACTCATACCCTGTAAGAGTCACCATTGAAAACAGCATGGCAACTTCGAGAAAGGCAGTCCCTCTAAGTCCCCATTTGAAAAACAAGAAAGACCAAAGGAAATTAAGTCCGAGCTGGGTGTTATAAAAGGCAAGGCTCTTTGGATCCTGGCTCTGTTTAGACGCCACACGGTACCGCGCAGCGCCCATCAGTGTGTACAATCCTGTCCATACTATTGGAAAAACCCATGACGGAGGGGGAAAACCCGGCTTCTTCAAATCCCTGTAAATTTCCTTCGTATTCCTCGATGCCAGATAACCAGTCAAAGTCCCGCCCGCAACCGGAACCAGGACATTCACTGCAAGCTTCATAAGTCCATTACTTTTCATCACAAACCAACCTCCCCGTTTAAAGAATCCACTCCCTCAAACTATTGCCTTCAATAGAGCATTTAAACATGGGAAATGGGGGACTGTCCCCCATTTCCCGGGGGCCAATCCCTTGCCGGAGTATGCATACAGGGGTGAAGGGTTGTCCGGGAAATAAGGGACAGGCCCCATTTCCTGGATGTATGTAAACCTAATTAATTAACGGTTGACAAAACGAGTCTGCGACTTTATCTTTAAGGTATACATATGAGGGGAGACAAATTGAATGAAGCTTAGAACGATTGACCTGACGCTTTCTGCATTGTTTATTACGCTTATGGCGATTGGTGCCAACATCACTTCCGTTGCTCCGTTTATGATGGTTGGTACTGTGCCGATTACGCTCCAGACGTTTTTTGCTGTTTTGGCAGGGCTTGTCCTCGGCAGCAGGCTGGGGGCATTTGCCATGACCGGATATGCGCTCGCCGGACTGGTAGGCATACCGGTATTCGCAAAGTTCGGGGCTGGTTTCTCAACCATCCTGAGCCCTACTTTCGGATTTATTCTATCCTATATCTTTACGGCCTATATCGCAGGCAGAATTATTGAGAAGTACAAAAGCCCGAAGGCTTATGTGGCCGCCGCCCTGACAGGGATGGCGGTGAATTATCTGTTCGGGACCAACTGGATGTATATGGCCTACAAACTATGGGCCGCAAGCCCGCCGGCATTCAGCTATAAAGTCGCCTGGCTGTGGATGCTTGCTCCGCTGCCAAAGGATATTATACTTTCTGCAGCGGCCGGCCTGATGGGGCACCGCCTGCAAAAAACGGTATTATCGAAGAGCCAGTTCAAATATATAAAAAGGGCATCATAAGCGGGCGAATCAGCAGCTGTTACTAAGGTAACGCTGCTTTTTTAATACTGATGGCGTAAAAGTCACCCCATTGGTAATCATAATAAGGTTTTTGATACAATGATGATAACGATAAGCCATCAAATGGGGAGATTTTAACTATGAAGGTTGTAAACAATATTACGGATTTGATCGGTGATACACCGGTGGTCCGTTTAAATAGGGTCGTCCCGGAAGGAGCGGCAGACGTCTATGTAAAGCTCGAAATGTTCAATCCGTCCAAAAGCGTCAAGGACCGGGCCGCATTCAATATGATCAAGACCGCAGAGGAAGAAGGGCGCCTTAAGCCGGGCGATACCATCATCGAACCGACGAGCGGCAATACAGGCATAGGCCTAGCCATGGCGGCGGCTGCAAGGGGGTATCGTGCGATCCTCATCATGCCGGATAACATGACACAGGAAAGAATCAACATCCTTAAAGCATATGGAGCGGAGGTCGTGCTGACGCCAAGCGAGCAGAAGATGCCGGGTGCCATCCAAAAAGCATTGGAGTTAAAGGAAAGCATACCGGGAAGCTTCATTCCGCAGCAGTTTGAGAATGCCGCCAATCCGGATATCCACCGCACGACGACAGCCATGGAAATATACAGCCAGATGGACGGGAAACTGGATGCGTTCGTTGCGACCGCCGGCACCGGCGGTACGATAACGGGTACGGGAGAAAAGCTGAAAGAACTGCTCCCAGACCTGTATATTGCGGTCGTGGAGCCCCAAGGATCCCCGGTGCTGTCAGGAGGCAAGCCGGGTCCGCATAAATTAGTGGGCACGAGTCCAGGCTTCATACCGAGCATCCTGAATGAGAAGGTATATGATGAAATCGTGCAGATTGCCGATGAAGATGCTGTCGGTATGTTCAAAAGGCTTGCAAGGGAAGAAGGACTATTCCTCGGCCTCTCTGCAGGGGCAGCCGTCTATGCAGCCATTGAGACAGCCGTCGGGCTCGGCAGGGGCAAAAAGGTGCTGTGTATTGCACCGGATAGCGGTGAACGCTACCTCAGCATGGATTTAATTTAAGTAATACTCAATAGTGGAGGGTACCATGGAAAATTATAAAACCATTACTACAGATGAGCTTCAGGAGAAAATAGAAAAAGATGAAAATTTGCTGCTCGTGGATGTGCGCGAGGATGAAGAAGTGGAAACAGGCATGATCCCAGGCGCCATCCATATCAAAATGGGTGATATCCCTGAGAGGCTTGATTCATTCGATAAGGACAAGGAGTATATCTTCATCTGCCGTTCGGGCGGAAGGAGCGGGAGAGTATGTTCCTACCTTCAGGACCAGGGGTATCAGGTTGTTAACATGGAAGGCGGCATGCTGGACTGGAAGGGCGAAAAAGTATTTAAATAATTTTGAATTGTTTATTCCCTCCTCATTTTGGCCATACTGGCTAAAAAAGCGAGGGGAGATAAGCGGCTGTGATTCAGGTAAAGCTATTTGATTATGAACATGAGAAAGATCTGGAAAAGGGAATGAACTCATTCCTTAGGGATGTACAGGATAATCAGATTGTCGATATTAAGTATCATGTTGCTGCCATGAGCGAGGAAGACGAGGAACAAATCTACTGTTTCAGCGCCATGGTCATCTACCGGAAAAAATAAATGCACCCTGCGTATGAAACGCGGGTGCATTTTTTTGTTTGATTCAGCAGGTAAGCATTAAGTGCCCATCTTCCTGCGCTGATTGCTGACCTTTTTTGTCTGCTGGCTTTTCATTTTCTGACCGCCCTGCAAACCTCCGCCATGATTCTGGCTTCCTGAAGTCTGATTTTTTTTATTGGCGAGCTGCTGCTTGATTGCATCCTGCAGGCTCACTTTCTTTTTAGGTGTTTCAGCCATTGCTCTAACCTCCTGACTACTTATTAGTCTAGTATAATCGATTGCATAGCCGAAGGGGAAGATGTAAAAATGTCCTTTCTATAAATCGAAAGGGGCTGGCACTCCCGAAAATCAGGGGATGAGCAAAATCTTGCCGGAGCTTTTCCTGCTTTCAATCAGGCGGTGAGCCCCGGCACCGTCTTTAAGCTTGAACAGTGTTGGCGGAGCAAGCTTGACCGCGCCGCTCCTGATCAGCTCAAAAAGACCTTCTGAACGGCTGAGCCGTTCTTCTCTCGAAGTCAGGTAGCTCCAGAGATCTCCGCCAGTCAGCGTTTTGGAGGTATCCATAAGCATCCTTGGATCGACCGGTGCAGGATCTCCTCCTGCCATTCCATAAAAGACCACCGTCCCGCGTTCCCTGGTGCAGAGGAAGCTGTCCATAAGGGTAGATCCTATTGAATCATAAGCTGCATCCACTCCCCGGCCCCCTGTAAATTCAAGCACTTCATCCGTCCAGCTGCCGCTGTACAGAAACACTTCATCAGCGCCTGCCTTCAGGGCAGTCATTCTTTTCTCTTCAGAAGAAGTAAGTCCGATTACATATGCCCCTTTATGCTTTGCGATTCCTGTAAGCAGCTGGCCGACACCGCCTGCTGCCGCATGCACGAGGATCGTCTGGCCTTTTTCCACTGAATGGCTGTCATGTGTCAGGTATTGGGCAGTCAATCCCTGAAGCATAACGGAAGCCGCCGTCTCAAACGAAATATCATGGGGAAGGGGAATGGCATGATCTTCATGGACGGCGACAAACTCAGCATTTGCATGGGGAGCATCAGCAAAGGCAACAGCATCCCCAGGCTTGAGGGATGTGACATCAGCCCCTGTTTCCACCACTACGCCCGCACCCTCATATCCGAGTATAAAAGGCGGTTTTCCGACCAGGTGATAATTGCCTTTCCGGCGGTAAATATCCGCAAAGTTCAGGCCGATTGCTCTTGTTTCAACCAATACATCATGGCTGCCGATCTCAGGCGCGGGTATTTCTGTATAAGATAAAACCTCTGGACCGCCAAATTCATTGAATACCAGTGCTTTCATTCAAAGATCATCCTTTCACTTTTAAGCCCTTGCTGTATAGGGCTGCATTCAATCCTGCAAGCCTTCCTGTGACCAGGGCAGAGGTAATATTATAGCCGCCGGTGTAGCCGTGGATATCAAGAATCTCACCGCAGAAATACAGGCCGTCCATAAATTTGGAGGCCATTTCTTTCGGATGTATTTCTTTGACAGAAACTCCTCCTCCTGTGACAAATGCTTTTTCAAGAGACAGTGTGCCATTGACAGTGAACGTGAATTCCTTGCAGAGACCTGCAAATGCCCGGAGCTTCTCATGGGAAATCGTTGAGCCTTGGGCTCCTGGGTCGATGCCGGCCCGTTCCAGCAGAAAATGGAGATATCTCTCTGGGAGCAAGCCTTTCCATATGTTTTTAACAGCTTTTTTTGGCTCCTGCTTGACTTCCTGATGGATGGCCTGGAACAGCTCTTCGGCATTCTGGTCAGGGAGAGAATCCAATTTCATCGTAACGGCGGGAAGATTCCATTTCTTCATTGCTTTTACAACAAATTGACTGCAGCGCAGAACGGCCGGGCCCGATATGCCAAAATGGGTAAAGATCATATCCATCCGGTGGGTGATCAAGGCTTTCCCTTTTGGATTCAATACGCTGAGTGCCACACTTTTCAGGGACAGCCCTTGCAGCGTTTTTTCTTTTATAAAGGATTCATTTGACGTGACAGGGACTTCTGTCGGGAACAAGTCTGTAATGGTATGGCCGGCTTTTTTTGCCCATGCATACCCATCCCCCGTTGATCCTGTATGAGGGACAGATTTCCCGCCAACCGCAATAACGACGGCTTTTCCGCGGATTTTCTGTCCGTCCTTCAGCAGGACAGAGTCAAAGCGTCCGTTTTCGTAAAAAACATCCTTCACCGGAGAATTTGTATAAATGGTAACCTTTAAATCCTCAAGCCTGGAAAGGAGAGCATCGACAACACTCTGTGCTTTATCTGTAACCGGGAACATCCTTCCGTGATCTTCCTCCTTGAGCCCAATGCCCAGGTTTTCAAAGAAACGGATGATATCCTCATTGCTGAATTCAGAAAAGGCGCTGTATAAAAATCGTCCATTCCCCGGTATATGTTTTACGATTTCATCAACAGGGAGACGGTTTGTCACATTGCATCTTCCCCCTCCGGATATGGCCAGCTTTCTCCCAAGTTTCTCACCCTTGTCAATCAATAAAATCTTGCCGCCCTTTTCGCCGGCCGCAATGGCAGACATCAGGCCGGAGGGACCGCCGCCAATCACAATTACATCATATTCCATTTATTTATCACCCTGATTTCTATATTCATTAATCAATCCATTAAAAAGTGTGATCAAAATATTACCTTATTATATAGCATAACTTCTCTATAAAAAAACAATTGGCAGGATTTGCAACATTTTTGGGAGGCAAGACGTCTATTGGAAAAAGGGGGATCCAGATATGAAATCGATATGTAAAGCATTGGCTGCGGCTGTCCTGATATTTACTCTTGCTGCCTGCAGCAATGATGGAAGCATGAAAAGCGAATCCGGTTCTACTGAAAAAAGAGATGCTGCGGAAAACAGCAGCGACAAAATAGAAATAGGGGAGAAAAAGTCTGAAACCAATGAAAGTCCGTCTGAAAAGAAAATCATTTATAAAGCAGAAATTGATGCGGCAGTTAAAAAATTCAGCCGGTTCGAAAATGCTTTGGAAAAAGAGCTTGCTTCAAGCAAAGGGTATATTGTTACCAAGGAAGTTTATAATGCGGAGGAAAACAGCCATGAGGGCACATTTGAAATCAGGGTCCCGCAGCCTGCCCTGCAATCCTTCCTGAGCCGGCTTGAAGGCATAAAGGACTTTAAGATAAACACGCAGTCGGTCAAAGGGGAAGATGTCACGGAGGAATATGTGGACCTTGCTTCCCGTCTTAAAGCAAAGCAGGCTGTGGAAAAGAGGCTGTACAGTTTTATGGAAAGAGCAGAGGAAACGGAAGGACTGCTTCAAATCTCGAGTGACTTAGGAAAGATACAGGAAGAAATTGAAAGCATTAAAGGAAGGATGCAGTATCTGGACAAAAATAGTGCCTTCAGTTCTGTCAGCCTTCATGTGGCGGAAAATGGGATTGTTGTTCCCGAGCTTGATACTAAAGAACTGAATACATGGGAGCGCAGCAAGAAAAGTTTTATTCAGACTGTGCAGGGCCTGGCGGGCTTCATCTCTGGGCTGATGGTCTTTTTGATCGGAGGAGCGCCTGTTTTGAGCCCTCTCCTGCTGATTGCCTGGGCGGCATGGCACTTAATCAAAAAGCGAAAGCGTGAAGGATGAGCAGAGGAATTTCACTGCCAGGAGAGAGCAGGCAGTATTCTATGCAGATGTCCCCTCCCTGACCATGCTTTAACACCGCCTGTACTTTCTGTTTGTAAACAGGAGTTGGTGCAGGTACAATGGGGAAGTGTGAAAATTATGGAAGACATGTGTTTACATCATGTTTTTTTTTGAACTATGATATGATTAAATGCGTGTTTAATTCGTATAGATACAGGAAGGGATCATATGTCATCTAAGCTTGTAAGGGGCACTTTTGTCCTTACTATCGGGATGGTCCTGTCTAAAGTACTGGGCCTTCTGTATGTCGTTCCGTTTGATGCTATTGTAGGTGTGGAAGGGTTTGAATTATATCAATACGCGTATGTGCCCTATACGATTTTTATAAGCATCGCGACTGCGGGCGTGCCGCTCGCCGTTTCGAAGTTCATCGCCAAGTATAATGCCATGGGCGAATATAAGGTCGGCCGTAAGCTTTTTAAATCGGGCCTTAAGGTCATGATGGCGACCGGCTTGATCGCCTTCATCCTTCTCTATCTGCTGGCCCCTGTATTCGCAGCGGCGAGCGAGGCCAGGAATTTTACAGTTGAGGAAGTTACCACAGTCATCAGGGCGGTAAGCTTTGCCTTGATCCTCATCCCGTTCATGAGCCTGATCAGAGGGTTTTTCCAGGGTCATGAATCCATGGGTCCGACAGCGGTTTCCCAGGTGGTCGAACAGCTGGTCCGGATCATAGTCCTTCTCGGGGGCGCATTTGTTGTTCTGAAGGTCATGGATGGCAGCCTTGTCACAGCCATCAGTGCCGCTACATTCGCGGCCTTCGTGGGAGCGATCGGCAGCCTTGCTGTCCTTGTCTGGTACTGGATCAAGCGCAAGCCGAACTTTGACAAACTCCTGGAAGAGGACAAGGGGACACTGGATGTTTCTCTGAAGGACATTTATAAAGAAATTATTTTATATGCGATACCATTTGTGTTTGTGGGTATTGCCATGCCGCTGTTCCAGTGGATCGACACATTGACATTCAATCGGGCAATGGCCGAAGCCGGAGCAACCGGGGAAGAAACAGGGAATGCGCTCGGCATTCTGAATGTCGCAGCCCAGAAGCTGGTCATCATTCCGATGACGCTGGCAACCGGCTTTTCGCTGAGCCTTGTGCCCAATATAACGAAGGCGTATGTGGAAAATAAATATACATCGTTCACGAATCACCTGAACCAGGCCATCCAGATCCTGCTGTTCTTGACATTCCCCGCAGTCGTCGGCATGGCGCTGCTGGCTGAACCTGTGTATTCCGCTTTTTATGGGTATGATAAGCTTGGGGTCGAGGTCCTCCAGACGTATGCACCTGCTGCCATCCTGTTTGCCTTGTTCTCGATCAGTGCCGCTGTCCTGCAAGGTATCAATCAGCAGCGCTTTACAATCCTCAGCCTCATGGTCGGCATTTTGCTGAAATTGAGCCTGAATATCCCGCTGATCCATCTTTTTGAAACAAAGGGTTCCATCTATGCGACCAGCATCGGATATCTGGCCGCAAGTTTAATCAATTTCTATGTAATCCAATATTTTACCGGCTATCGCTATTCGCTCGTGATCAGGCGGATGATCCTGATGATCTTCCTGACACTGCTTATGGCCATTTCCGTATTCGCCGCAGAGAGCCTGCTTGGATTGTTCCTGGATACAGAAGCCAGGGTTCAATCCTTACTTGTGATAGCCGGCTGTGCGCTGGTCGGGGCAGCAGTCTACTTCGCGGCCGCCCTGAAAAGCAAGCTTGCCCATAAATTGTTCGGGTCTCAGGTTGAAAGGCTGCAGCGCAAGCTTAAGCTGAAAGGATAGAATGTCAGGGCCCGGGTAGCCGGGCCTTTTTTTAAACGGCAGAAACAGAAAGGAATTGAATGAACGGTATGAGAATTGATAAACTGCTGGCAAATATGGGCTACGGCACCCGGAGTGAAGTGAAAAAGCTTTTGAAAGCCGGAATTGTAAAAGTAAATGATGTTCCTGTTAAGGATGCTAAACAGCATGTAAATCCAGAGGCTGACCTGGTGACGGTAAGCGGTGAAACTGTCCAGTACAGGGAATTCATCTATCTGATGATGAATAAGCCCCAGGGCCTGCTGTCAGCGACGGAGGATGCAGTCCAGGAAACTGTCATTGATCTGCTTGAACCCGAAGATGCCGTTTTTGAACCGTTTCCGGTCGGCAGACTGGACAAGGATACGGAGGGCTTCCTACTTTTGACGAACGACGGGCAGCTTGCCCATCAGCTGCTGTCGCCAAAGATGCATGTGGATAAGGTATACTTTGCCGTGATCGAAGGCGAAGTCATAGAAGATGACATTGAAGCCTTCAGGGCAGGAGTTCTCCTCGAGGATGGATATATGACAAAGCCGGGCGACTTAAGGATACTAAAAGCAGGCGCGATGTCCGATGTGGAAGTTGTCATATCGGAAGGGAAGTATCATCAAATCAAGCGGATGTTCGCGGCCAGGGGGAAAAGGGTGGTTTTCCTGAAGCGCATATCCATGGGTCCCCTGAAGCTTGACGAAGAGCTGGAGCTCGGACAGTATCGTGAGCTCACAGAAGAGGAGCTAGCCCTGCTTAGACGGCGCTCTGAATAAATGAAAAAAGGCCGCGGCAGCTGTCCGGCCTTTTCAAATGGGAAAAGGCAGTGCACATGCACTGCCTTTAATGGTTTTAGCAGATTACTAAGAGGTTAGTTTCACTTTTTTAGCTGTGGCAGTCCATAATCCTCTGCTCGGGCTTTTCACAAGCTCGTTGTAAGCAAGGACATTCAGGTCCCTTTGGATGGTCCGCGGAGTGATGCCGAATTCTTCTACAAGTTCTTGAGTTGAGACTGTACCGTTGCTCCTGATAAATACATACATGGATTTGATACGTGTTAACATCCGATTTGTTGAAGGTTTCAAAATAAACCACTCCTAATCACAGATTCTAAAGCGGAATGCCGAAAGAAATTCATACTATAATATGAGTCTTTCAGGCCAGCCTTATGCAAGTAATTTATTAATCCCCGGGTGCCTGGCATGGGATATATGCTGCACCTCTATTGTAACGAAAGAGACCGCGTCCGGCTACCTAATCGGCAGGAATTAACAAAATATTAACTTTATTACTTATATCACTAATTTGTATGGCTTAAACTTTGTAAAATATGCTAGAAAATTCAGTAGCTGGCAATGCTTCAGAATACAGGGAAATGTGCCGCCGTTTATCCTGGATCGATGTAATGCTATACTGGCTATAGAATATGCTGCATACATCAGGCGTCCATATTAATTTCAGGGGTGATACATAATGGAACAAGTAAATTGGAAAAAGGAAGCTGAAGAACGGAAAGAGAGCCTGATTGATGATACAAGACGGCTCCTGGCCATCCGCAGTGTACTGCCGGAAGATGAGGAAGGGACTCCGGAAGCTCCATTTGGAGAGGGTATCCAGGAAGCCCTGGAGTTTATGCTGGAATTAGGGCGAAAAGACGGCTTCACCGTGAAAAACGTCGATAATTACGCCGGCCACATTGAGATGGGGGAGGGCGAGGAGATCGTGGGCATCCTCTGTCATCTGGATGTTGTTCCAGAGGGGGACGGCTGGACTTCCGACCCTTTTGCGGGAGAAATCCGTGACGGGAAAATATATGCCAGGGGAGCCATTGATGATAAAGGGCCGACCATGACAGCCTATTATGCCATGAAAATCGTAAAAGACCTTGGTCTGCCGCTTAATAAGCGCGTGCGGATGATCCTTGGTACAGATGAAGAGACACAATGGCGCTGTGTAGAGCATTATTTTAAGAAAGAAGAAATGCCAAGCCTTGGCTTTGCACCGGATGCTGACTTTCCGATCATCTATGCAGAAAAGGGTATCTGGGATCTGAACCTGCAATTAAAGCCAGGAGAAGACACGGGCGGACCTGTGGAAGTCCTTGAATTCTCGTCAGGCAGGCGCCTTAACATGGTCCCGGATTATGCAGTGGCGAAAGTACAGGCTGAGGATTTAGAGGCACTGAAGCAGGAGTTTCATACATTCCTTCAAAAGCATGAGTTAAAGGGAATGGCAAAGGACGGGGCGGGAAGCCTTGTTCTTGAAATTGAGGGCGTCTCTGCACATGGTGCGGAGCCTGACAACGGTGTCAATGCCGGCCTTTTCCTGGCAGCTTTCTTATCTGGAAGGGTGTCTGGGGAGGCAAAAAAATTCTTCATGTTCCTTCACGATCATTTCTTTGGTGACTCCAGGGGCAGAAAATTAGAGCTGGCTTATTCAGACGACATCACCGGTGATTTAACCATCAATGTCGGGACGATGAGATATTCACAG
The DNA here is from genome assembly GCF_046237605.1 of Paraperibacillus marinus. Classification (GTDB taxonomy): domain Bacteria; phylum Bacillota; class Bacilli; order Bacillales; family DSM-1321; genus Paraperibacillus; species Paraperibacillus marinus. The sequence continues at coordinate 916,792 of NZ_CP143542.1, forward strand.
GAAAAAGGCGGACAAATCGGTTTGAATTTCCGCTATCCGGTCACATATGATTATGAGGCAGGTATGTCGGCGCTTCAGTCAGAGGCTGAGAAGCAAGGCTTTCAGCTTAAGACGATTACCCACAATGAATCCCATCATGTGGATGAAAACAGCTTTTTGATCCAGACCTTGAAGAAAATATATGAAGAGGAAACCGGGGAAGAAGCGACTTTAATTGCAATCGGCGGCGGCACATACGCCAGGTCCCTTGAGCAGGGAGTTGCTTTCGGCCCATTATTCCCTGGTAAAGAAGAGCGTGCGCATCAGTTCGATGAATATATTGAAATTGAAGATATGATCAAGGCTGCAGTTATATATGCAAAGGCGATCTATAAGCTTGCACAGTGAAAGCAGGTTCTGGAATAGAAAAAGGATGACAGCATATGCTGTCATCCTTTTTATTTACGCGTTTTGTTCTATTAAGTGGGAGCCCCGCTTAAAGGTCCAAGTGAAGAATAGTGCTGTCAGCAGTGCTGCTGCACCGAAGAAAGCGGAGAGAATGGCCGCGTTATGCCACATGAAATCAAAATCACCAGTTGAGATAATCGATCTGAATCCTGCTACAGCATAAGTCATCGGCAAGAACTGTGCTGCCTTTTGGAGAATGGATGGCACAAGTTCAATTGGATACGTACCTGCACTGCTGATCAGCTGCAGAACCAATATGAGGATCGCTAGGAATCGTCCTGGATTATCCAGTGAAGTAACAAGGAATTGGACAATGGCCAGGAAAGTCCAGCTTGTGAGGATACTGAGCATGATGAATAATGGAATGCTCTGAACCTTAAGGCCAAGAAGCCCAAGTAGTGCAATATCTGCAAGCAGTGCCTGACCCATCCCCACAAGGAGCAGGACGGCTGCTTTTCCGCCGAACCAGCTGAGTCCGCTGGCCGGCATGACTGCCGGTTTACGAAGCGGATAGATGACCGACACAACCAGGGAACCTACAAAAAGACTGAGAGGCAGGAAGTAAGGTGCAAAGCCTGTACCATAGTTAGGAACATGGTGGAGCTGAGTTTCCTTGACCTGGACCGGTTTGGCAAACATATTGTACACTCCATCGTTTGCCTTGACCTTTTCCGTCTCCCGAGAACCATCATTTAATTTACCCTGTAATTCCTGTGCACCTGCAGAAAGCTTATCCATACCATTTACAAGATTTTCGGATCCTCCATTCAGCTGGCCGATTCCCTTCAGCAAGGATGATCCGCCATCGGAGAGTTTTGTCATGCCTTTAACTAACTCGTTAGAACCGCCCGACAGATTTTCCAGACCGCCGGACAATTGGCCGGCACCCTCCGCAAGCCGCTCTGTTCCATCCTTGAGCTGCTCAGAGCCAGCGGCAAGCCTTATCATGGCAGCTGATAGATTTTTGCCGCCGGCCTCGAGACTGCCGGCTCCATCCTCAGCTTCCTCAATTTTTTTCCCGAAAGCAGCCAGGGCTTCTGAAATCCGGCTCTGACCTTCGTCAGCCCTGCCGGCACCAGTAGCCAGTCTGTCTGCGCCGCTCCCTATTTCACGGGCTCCCGCAGACAGACTGTTTAGACCCTGGTCAACAGCACTGCTGCCAGCTGCTAATTTCTCAACCTGGGCATTGATTTTATCAAGCTTTGCTTTCTCTGCAGGGTCTGTACTCTGTTTCGATAGAGCTTCAATCTGTGCCTGGAGTTCATTCAAGCCGCCCGTAACCTGTTTGGAGCCTTCTGCTGTCTGATCAGCACCTTTTTTCCACTCTGCAGTGCTTGATGCCAGCTTATCTGCTCCTGCCGAAATGGATTGTGTGCCTTCCTGGACTTTTTTAGAGGCATCCAGCAATTGTGATTGACCTGCTTTCATTTTGGTAAAGCCGCCGTTCAGGGAAGTGAGTCCTTTAGAAAGATCAGCAGCACCCGCAGATGCCTTTTCCAGTCCATTTGTGAAGATAAGAGACCTTTCAGCAAGCGTTTTTAAGTTTTCTGTAACGGTATCTGTTCCATCCTTAACCTGGGAAATGCCGCCATTAAGCTGTTTAGAGCCTGAAAGGGCAGTATTGATCCCGCTCTGCAGGCTGCCTGCCCCCGTTTTGACTGAATTCAAGCCTTTGTCAATTTTGTCAGCGCCAATTTTGGCTGAATCAATGCCTTTATGGAGCTCCCCAGCCCCGCTGCCAGCATCCTTCAGTCCTTTAGACACATCCTTTATATTTGTAAACATGGCTTCTGCATAGGTTTTAGTGACTTCACCGGATATTTCTTCTTTTAATTTCTCTATGGCAGAGTCACCGATCTTTGAAGTTAAATAATTCGCTCCTTCATTCGGAGTATAAATCAATTCCAGATTTTTGGGATGTTCCGATTGAAGGGTAGCGGCATTTTTTGAAAAGTCCTGCGGAATCACGATTTTTAGATAATAGTTTTGGTTCTGCAGTCCGCGTTCTGCCTGCTCAGGGCTGACAAAATGCCAGTCAAAGGTTTTCTTTTCCTTCAATTTATCTACCAGATCGTCACCAATCTCAAGCTGCCTGCCCTCATAGACCGCACCTTTATCCTGATTGACCACGGCTACTGGCAGATGGTCTACACGGCCATAAGGATCCCAGAAGGCCCATAGATAGGATCCAGCGTAAATCAAGGGGATGAAGAGAATCCCGATGATGGCAATCAGAAGTTTCTTTGTTTTAAAAATGTTAAGAAATTCACCTTTTACCGAATTGAGCAATTTCAATACGCTCGTCTCCTTTCACGTCGGTTAGTATATTTGACTATTTTGTCCAAATGGTCAATTTAATTTAAAAAAAGAGGATTTTTAAAAATCCGGCTGATGCTTATTTATTTTTGACTAAACGGTTGAATCAGTCATTTCATACTTGTGTAATATATCATATCCCTCTTCACTTAACAACATTTTTAATAAACGGGAAACAGGACTTTTGCTAAAATGGGTACATTAATGTATATAGGTGAATTAACAGAAATTAATGATAAAATCTAAGGTAGACAGGGAGATGTTCATATCGCTCACTCAAATTATTTTTATGCCGTGAAGCTGCCTGAGGCAGCTAAGCAATATATTCAGGATCAATTAAAAAAATCAGATGGGCAGCTTCAATTTAAAAAATGGGTTCATCCGGCCGATTATCATATTACACTGGCTTTCCTGGGGAAAGCAGATGAACCGAAATTAGAAGCAAGCGTCAAGAGGGCAGCGGATATCGCCCGCAGCAGGAAGCCGTTCGAACTGATTCTGGATGGAATGGGAACATTCGGTCCTGTTTCTGCCCCAAGAATTCTGTGGGCAGGAGTAAAAGCAGTGCCTGAATTGTTTGAACTGCAGCAGGCCGTTTACTCAGCCTGCGAAGAATCAGGCTTCAGCCTCGATAAAAAGCCGTTTAAACCGCATATCACCACGGCCCGCAAATTTGCGGGCGATGAGAAGTTCTCTAAAGAAAATCTGCCGCTGTTAGGTGAATTCATCTTTACAGCGGACCGCTTTACCCTATACAAAACAAATATGGGTCAAAGTCCAAGTTATGAGACAGTATATGACTTTGCCTTAATACAATGAAATAAAAGGGATGTACAAAAGGAGAAAATCAGATGGGACAGCTCATTAAGCTTCAGGATTACGTATCGAGGTATGAACAGGATATATATCGGTACCCGGCACAATTCGTGAGATTAAAAACACAGCAGTGGCAAAAGTTAAAGACCGCTTTTGAATCTGGTGAGCCCGCCGGGGACATGGCAGAAAACGTGCATGTTCATCCTTCCGAGGAGAAGGGAATGCTTGAACGGGTGAAAAGTATATTCAAGAGAAACGTCAAGGAAGAGGAAGAGCAAGAGGAAGAAGCGCCTGTTAATGAGGAGGAATCAGCAGAACTTGAGCTGATGATGCCGCATGCTGCCAGAAGCATCGACGAGTTAAAGAGGAACTTCCTCAATCAGATATTTAAGTTCCAGCTCAAGTGGGCAAGTTCGACACTGCAGGAAAAGTCAGCAGTCGATCAAATTTTTTATTTTGATGAAAAACTGAAATTTTTCCTGCAGCGTTTCCCTGATACATGCCTGGTGCTGTACAAGCCTGTATTTCAGCTGCAGCAGGCGCCTGTCGAGCTGGACATCATCCTGGTATCACCTGTTGAAATATGGTGCATAACGATTCTTGAAGGCGAGGAAGACGCAGCCTTTCTTCCAATGAAAGGGCGCTTCTGGATAAAGAGGGCTCCAAAGAAGGAAGAAAAAAAGCTATTGAATCCTCAGCTTTCCGTCAATAGGACAGCGGCAGTGGTGAACAGGCTCCTGACTGCAAACCAGATAGATCTGCCAATAAAGAAGGCAATCCTGACACGAAATGGCTACATTGATTCCCCATCGCCGCCCGCGGACATCCACTTTGTTGATAAAAGAAGCTTTGAGAACTGGTTTGTCCGTATCAGGGGAATCAAGACCCCGCTTAAACATGTGCAGCTCAAGTCAGCACAAATACTGCTCGATCACTGCCGGACTTCCTATTATTCAAGGCTGGACATAGAAGGGGTGAAATTCGATGGAGCCAGTGGAGAGGATATATAACAAAGGAGAACCTCTTCATTTCATCGTCAACCCTAAGGCGGGGAATGGGAGGGCGCTGGTTTTTTGGAATAAGCTTGAGAGGGAGCTTCGAAAGCGGCGTTTCACGTACAGGCGTTACTTTACCGAGGGGCCGGGCCATGCCAGGCAGATTGCTGCAGAGATATGCCTGGCAGCAAACGGCAGGATCACAATTGCTGCGATAGGCGGTGACGGCACTGTACATGAAGTGGTTAATGGGACTGAAGGATTTCCGGATGTGAGGGTGGCTGCGGCGGCCGCCGGCTCTGCAAATGATTTTGCCAGGGGATTTTCTGCTCCTTCATCTCTTCAGGAAATCCTTAAGCTTTTTGCCCATCTGGATGCGCCCGTCAGAGCCGTAGATTTAGCCGAATGTACGTCAGGTGGAATACGGACTCTTTTTGTGAATTCTGCGGGCATAGGGATAGATGCTGAGATTGCGCTGGAAGCGGGACGCTCACGCTTGAAAAAGGTATTTAATAAATTGGGGCTGGGCGGCCTTGTGTATATCCTCATATTCTTAAAGAAACTATTCACCTATAAACGTCCAGAAATGACGGTCCATGTAGATGAAGCTTCCTATACATATACGAATGTATGGTTCATTGCCGCAGCGAATCAGCCATATTTTGGCGGCGGTATAAAAATTGCCCCTCATGCGGTTCCTGATGATGGTGAGTTAAATATGATAATAGTGCATACGATTTCGCCAATTAAATTGTTATTTGTGTTTTTATCCGTTTACTGGGGCGGACATTTAGGAATAAAGAACGTAGAGAGCTTGACCTTTACGGATGCAATGATCACAGCAGATTCCGATACGGCCGTGCAGGCGGACGGCGAATGGGCTGGTTTCGGCTCGTGCAGGATCAGTATCTCAAAAGAGAGACTTACCATCATTCCTAGAATTGGCTGAGGAGGCACAGCACGTGGAAAATAGCAGACCGTTTTTGGCATATCTTGATGCGGAAGACCTGGTAACGATTTTGGTCCCGCATGGCGGCAATAAGATGAAGGCCGGCACCTTTTATTTAACAGCGGAGAATGAAGACCGCATAGAGCTGTCAGTAAAAGAGACCCTGCAGCTGGAAGAGCAGGAGAAATATGTATGCAAACCGGCTTCTGAAGTCCATATTGGCACCCAATATGATGTCTGGGATAGTGAGGGCCATCATGCGAAGCTTCAGGCTGGCGCCATAATAAGAACCGAAAAATTCGATGAGATGTTTTATTACAGCGGGGAAGACCTGGGCGCGGGGTATACCATGGATAAAACAGTCTTTAAAGTATGGGCGCCTACCGCTGCAGACGTGAAGGTGATGATATATGAGGAGGATGGCCGGCCATTTCAGGAAGAGCCCTGTGTCAGGGGTGATAAAGGGGTCTGGATCAGTGAGGTTCCAGGAAACCTTGAAGGACTGCACTATAAATATAAAGTTCTCATAAATGATAAATGGGAAGAAGCGGTCGATCCCTATGCCAAGGCGGTCGGGTTGAATGGGAAGAGCGGTGTAATCGTTGATTTATCCAAGACAGCGGTAAAGCGGCCAGAAATGGCCCCGTTCCCGAACGCAACGGATGCCATTATTTATGAAGCGCATATACGTGATTTCTCCATTCACCCCGACAGCGGAATCACACGTAAGGGCACCTACAGGGGATTTGGTGAAGGAGGCACAATCTCAGCTTCCGGTAAGAAAACCGGTCTGGATTACATTGAAGAACTCGGTATAACCCATGTGGAGCTGCAGCCCTTCAATGACTTTGAAGGGATCAGTGAGACAGAGCCTCTAAAAGAGTACAATTGGGGCTATAATCCGCTTCATTTCAACGCTCCGGAAGGCAGCTTCAGCTCAGACCCGGAAGATCCTTATGCCAGGATCAAAGAGCTGAAGGAAATGATAGCCGCCCTCCAGGAGAGAAATATCAGGGTGATCATGGATGTCGTATATAATCATGTGTATGAAAGAGAAACCTCTCAATTTGAGAAATTAGTGCCCGGCTATTATTTCAGGCATGACGAATTCGGCCAGCCTTCCAATGGCACTGGAGTTGGAAATGATTTTGCCTCGGAAAGAAAGATGGCCCGGAAATTCATATTGGATTCAGTCAAATACTGGCTGAAGGAATATGGTATCAATGGATTTCGTTTTGACTTAATGGGGATACTCGATGTCGAGACAATGAACGAGGTAAGACGGGCTGCCCATGATCATGATGAGAGCACGATTATACTCGGTGAAGGATGGGATCTGAATACTCCGCTTCATCCAGGGGCCAAGGCAACCCTGAAAAACTCAGGCAAAATGCCCCGGATTGCCCATTTTAATGATTGGTTCCGTGATACGGTCAAGGGCAGCACTTTCAATATTTATGACAGGGGCTTTATCCTTGGCAGCACAGGCAAGACAGAGGCATTGGCCCAGCTGATAAGGGCAAGCATCAATATGGGGAAGGATTCTCCAGGCTTATTTAATGAACCAGATCAGACAATCAATTATATTGAATCTCATGATAACCATACTTTATGGGATAAGCTTTCCCTATGCAGTCCAGAAGAAAGTGCTGATGTGCGCATGAGCAGGCATAGGCTGGGCACGGCTATTGTGCTCTTGTCACAGGGAATTCCTTTTCTACACAGCGGGCAGGAATTTTACAGGACGAAGAATAATGTCGAAAACAGCTATAAATCCCCAGATCAAATCAATTGGCTCGACTGGAGCCGGAGGGACCGATTCCAGGAAAATGTAGAATATGTAAAAGGATTGATTGCAATCCGGAAAAAATATCCGGCTTTCCGGCTTTCCTCCGCATCCGAAATACAAAATCACTGCTCCATTTTATACAGGGATGCCCATACCTTGATATACTGCCTGGACGATTCGGATTCAAAGGCGGTTGTCGTTTTATATAATGGAGACGAAGAGAAAGAGATATCGGCGGATATGGCCGGAGAATGGAATTTGCTTTCAGATGGCATCCAAGCAGGACTTGAACCAATCGAAAAGCTGGACGGATTATCTTTTACAGCAGCGCCGCTCAGGGCGTATGTATTCATCCAGCAATAAAATCCTTCATACACTTGACGGGAAAACCCTTTTTCAACTAAAATTTAAAAAGATGGCTATTTGTAGCTGTCTTTTTTTACTATTGTATAATTTAGTGCGACAAAGCGGCGCCAAGCAGTGCCAGAACATGACTGGGAAGAGCTGTATACTGATAAACTTAATAGAACGCTAAATATAGAATGTTTGTCATTGGCTTAGAACAATGAAGATTTTGCTCATAAAATCAGGGTTTTTCTGGAAATCCTGTTAATCCGTAAAATTGAAGGTGAACCATTTGGAATATTTATTAGGCCGGGATTGGGAGATATCCCCAGCCGGAGGAGCTACAGGAGAAGCCTTCATAGCTAAGAATAATGACCAAAAGCTGTTTCTGAAAAGAAACTCTTCTCCATTCCTTGCCGTTCTTTCAGCAGAAGGCATCGTACCGAAGCTCGTCTGGACAAAAAGGCTGGAAAATGGGGATGTCATTACGGCACAGCACTGGCTGAACAGCAGAGAACTTAAACCTGATGAAATGAATCAAGAAAATGTAGCTAAACTGTTATGTAAAATCCATCAGTCCCACCCGCTATTAAATATGCTGAAGAGAATGGGTAAAATTCCTTTAAAACCGGAGATTCTTTTGGGAGAAATCAAGGCGGGGCTTGCTCCGTCGCTGGCAGAAGATAAGATCATCCGCCAGGCCCTGGAGTTCCTTGAGAGCAAGGTGGGGCTTGTTACATGTGATGATTGGGTGGTCTGCCATTCAGATGTGAACCATAACAACTGGCTGCTCACACAGGATGACAAATTATATCTGATCGATTGGGACGGCGCCATGATTGCCGATCCCGCGATTGACCTCGGGATGCTCCTATACTGGTACATCCCGAAGCATGGCTGGGCAGAATGGCTGGAGCTTTATGGGATGGAATTATCCCCTGAACTGGAATTAAGGATGAAGTGGTATGTGGTCTGTCAGACGATATTATCCATACAGTGGCATTTATCCAAGGAGCGTTTTGAAGAAAGCAGCTATTGGCATGAATCGCTTGAAAGCTTCCTTCTTTGCTAGGATAATTCCCCTATTTCCTCCACCCACTGCGCAATCTGATTTTGATGGGACAGGATATGGCTGTCCAGATCAAGTGAAGATCTGCCGCCCTGGCTGTACCGATATATTTCCTCTAATATACTTTTTACATTTGAATTCACATCTGTGTTTACCATGAGTGATTTGATCAGCCGCTCGAGCTGTTCGCATTCTGCGGCAGAACCGCAGGCATCAGCCTGATGGCTGTTCAGGATATCTGTCAACAATGTAACCTGGTGTTCGTAAGACAGCGGCATAATAGCACGGCCTTTCTGTGGGGATATAGTGACCTGCACTTATTAGAATACCTGGTTGCCCCCGCTTTTATACTTCTGCCGGGTTAAAGGCTGACTCTGTCTGCAGCCTTTTTTTGTTTAATTATCATGCTTGCAGCGTAAGCTGAAGAAAAATAAGGAGTGTAACAAATCAATGCGTACTCGCCATAAGCCATGGGCAAAAGAAAAGCTGGATTCATACCCGCAATATGTCATCGGTGAAGGAACCCGGCACCGGGGGGAATGGGACAAAGTTTTCGGAAACGACAATCCCCTGCATATTGAAGTCGGCACCGGTAAAGGAAGCTTCATAACAGGGATGGCCAAAGCCAATCCGCATATCAACTATATCGGTATCGAGCTCTCGCCGAGCGTCATCATTACGGCTCTTGACCGGATTATCGAGGAAGAACTGCCAAATGTGAAATTGATGAATGAAAACGCAGGCGACCTTGAACAATTTTTCGCCAAAGGAGATGTGGACAGGGTATACCTGAACTTTTCCGACCCTTGGCCCAAAACGCGTCATGAAAAAAGACGCCTGACATTCAAGACCTTCCTCAGCGTATATGAAAACATTATGCTGAACGGGGGAGAAATCCATTTTAAAACGGATAACCAGGGCTTGTTCGAATATTCCCTATCAAGTCTGTCCCAATATGGCATGACTCTCCTGGATGTACGACTCGACCTTCACAACAGCAGCTTTGAAGGAAATGTCATGACTGAATATGAAAAGAAATTCTCCGAAAAAGGCAGCCGGATTTATCGTCTGGAAGCCAAATTCAATAACTGATGCCCTGCCCCTGCCTGATGATTGGCGGGGTTTTTTTTGCGGTCATCCCCCGGGTTTCTGGTGCATGGGCGGGTTCTGTCTGACCCGCGCTGTGGATTCAGTGTGGAAAAGTACGCTGGGAAATAGCCAGAGTGTGCCGCTTGGTGTGAAGGCAGTGTATGGGGCGTGAAGGGCATTTTGGAGCTTGTACAGAGTTGAAAAGTCCTTCATCGGGGGTATGAGGGACATTTTGGGACGGGAACAGAGTTGAAAAGTTCTTCATCGGGGGTATGAAGGACATTTTGGAACGGGAATAGAGATGAAAAGTCCTTCATCGGGGATATGAAGGACATTTTGGAGCGGGAATAGAGTTGAAAAGTCCTTCATCGGGGGTATGAAGGACATTTTGAAGCGGGAATAGAGATGAAAAGTCCTTCATCAGGGGTATGAAGGACATTTTGGGACGGGAACAGAGTTGAAAAGTTCTTCACCGGGGGTATGAAGGTCATTTTGCGGAGGAGCGGAGTTAAATAGTCCTTCCTCATTTGATTCAAAGCTCAGGCTTCCACACCCGCCTTTGCAAATGCTAAACTAAAAGCAGGAGGGGTTAATGTGGAGATATTAAAAGCAGCGGGCTTTACCTTGACTTGGCTTGATGGTGGAGTCACCTATCTGGATGGAGGGGCCATGTTTGGCGTAGTCCCCAAGGCGTTATGGGAGAAAAAGTATGAGGTGAATGAGAAGAACCAGATTGAGCTCAGGACTGATCCAATCCTGGTGCAGAAGGATGGGAAAAACATCCTGATTGAGAGCGGTATAGGAAGAGGCAGGCTGACTGAGAAGCAGAAAAAGAATTACGGAGTAGCACAGGAATCGAATCTTACTGAATCCCTGGCCGAACTTGGCCTTCGGGAAGAGGATATTGATATGATTCTCCTGACACATATGCATTTTGACCATGCCTGCGGGTTGACCAGGGAAGAAGACGGCGAGTGGAAATCCATCTTCAAACAAGCGGAAATTTTCACTTCGGAAGTGGAATGGAATGAAATACGCGAACCAAATATCAGATCCAGGAATACATATTGGAAAGAAAACTGGGAACCCATTCAGTCACAGGTGAAAACGTTTACAGACGAAATGGAGATTCTGCCGGGCCTTAGGATGGTCCATACAGGAGGCCATAGTGACGGTCATTCCATCCTGATTTTTGAGGATGGAAAAGAGACGATTGTCCATATGGCAGATTTAATGCCTACCCACGCACACTCCAATGTACTATGGGTGCTGGCCTATGATGATTATCCGATGACTTCCATCAGTCAAAAGCAGAAATGGATGGAATATGGGCTCGGCAGGGGTGCCTGGTTCACTTTTTACCATGATGCTGTATATCGTTCAGTAAAATGGGATACATCCGGGAAGGAAATGGTTTCAGATATCAAAAGAGAAAAGATATAAGCAGAGTAAGGGCAGCCCATATATTATGGACTGCCCTTTTTTCAATGGGAAATCAAGTTAAGGATGGTTCCGGTCTTTGAATCGGCTATGAATTCATATTGTTCATTCATGTCCCCGGAAACTTTTGTGATGCCGCCTCTGTATACGGTATAAGGGATGCTGTGGTGTTCATAGGCTTCTGGCTTCATGATGATCCAGGAACCCTGTATTCGGCCGTCTTTTTTCAGGACGGATTTCACATGGGAAAGTATTGTTTCCGGCGGTGTGTCAGCGGACTGCCGGGCCATTTTTGCACCGTAGCCTGCAGCGAATCCGGCTAAGGCCCCTAACGCAAAGGATTTCCAATTCAAATGTATCCACCTCTTTTTAATATCTTATTGTCAATGTGGTTATAGTATAGCAGGAATTATTAGGTTTTTGCCTGTACGAGGTGCAATTGTGGTAAGAGTTCGTATTTATCTATAAAATTAAAATGCTGATTAAATGCCGGAAGGGGCTGTTAATATGAACCAGGAAACGCTGGATTTATTTAAAACTTTGACTGAACTGCCGGGTGCACCCGGAAATGAATATTTAGTAAGAAACTTTATGAGGAGCGAGCTTGAAAAATACTCAGATGAGATTGTCCAGGATAAGCTGGGGAGTATTTTCGGCGTGAAAAAAGGAGAAAGCGGCCCGGTTGTGATGGTAGCGGGACATATGGATGAAGTCGGGTTCATGGTCACAGGAATCACTGACAATGGGATGATCAGGTTCCATCCGCTGGGTGGATGGTGGAGTCAGGTGCTCCTGGCGCAGCGTGTCCAGGTTATCACTAAAAATGGTCCGGTCATCGGAGTGATTGGTTCCATTCCTCCCCATCTGCTGTCAGAAGCCCAGAGGAAGTCACCGATGGATATGAAACATATGCTCATAGATATCGGTGCCGACAACAGGGAAGACGCCAAGGCTATCGGCATTATGCCGGGGCAGCAGATTGTTCCGGACTGTACGTTTACTCCGCTTGCAAACAAAAAGAAAATCATGGCCAAAGCTTGGGACAACCGCTATGGATGCGGACTCGCCATTGAACTTATGAAAGAACTGCAGAATGAAAGCCTTCCTAATACTCTGTATTCCGGTGCAACGGTACAGGAGGAAGTGGGGCTGAGAGGGGCACAGACTGCAGCTGCACTCGTCAAGCCTGATATTTTTTATGCGCTTGATGCAAGTCCGGCAAATGATATGTCAGGCAATAAGCATGAATTTGGCCAGCTGGGACAGGGAGCGCTGCTCCGGATTCTGGATCGCACGATGGTGATGCACAGGGGAATGAGGGAATTTATCATCCAGACGGCAGAGGATAATAAGATTCCTTATCAATATTTTGTTGCACCAGCCGGAGGAACGGATGCCGGCAGCATCCACCTGTCAGGTGAAGGCGTGCCAAGCGCCGTCATCGGCATCTGTTCAAGGTATATCCATACATCAGCAGCCATCATGCATGTTGACGATTATGCAGCAGCAAAGGAACTAATAGTCAAGCTGGTAAAAAGCACGGACAAAACATTGGTTGAAACCATTCATCAAAATGTCTGATTGGAAGGGTTGATAATATGATGATAAAAGCAGCGATCGGAAGTCATAATCCTGCCAAAGTCGGAGCAGTCCGGGACGCGCTTGGTTCGATGGGAGCGGAAGTGAGGCCTGTGGATGTACCATCAGGAGTTTCGGAACAGCCTTTTACAGATGAAGAAACGATCCAGGGGGCAATAAACCGTGCCCTGGGGGCGCTTGAGACATCAGGAGCAGATATCGGCTTCGGGCTGGAAGGGGGTGTCGTGCAGACTGAACGAGGTGTGTATGTCTGCAACTGGGGCGCTCTTGTGACAAATGAAAATGAAGTGATGATTGCAGGTGGCGCAAGAATTCCGCTTCCAAAAGAGGTGGCAGACCGGCTTTTGGCAGGCGGGGAGCTCGGGCCGGTCATGGAAGATTTTACGAAAAAAAAGGAAATACGAAAGAGCGAAGGGGCCATCGGGGTATTTACCAATGGGCGGATCAAAAGGAATCAAATGTTTGCCCATATAGTTGAAATGCTGCTTGGGCAGTGGGAATATGCCGAGGCTGAAAAGGACCGCTGAACATCCCCAGTTTAACCGGTTGATTGGAAGCGGAAATCAACTGTCTTGGTCAATAGTATGAGAAAACGTCCTATATCAAAAAGGCTGCGGAAATGGCTCCGCAGCCTTTTTACATCCTATTCAGCAGGGCTTGTTCTTTTCCTCTTTAAGCTGAAACGGCTTCTTCGAGCGGAAGACGCTTCCTGCTCAGATTTCTGTAATGGGCTCTTCAACTGGAACTGCGAAACAACGTCCTGTAGTCCGGATGCAATGACACTGAGCTCCCCGGCCGCTTCATTCACCTGGGAAATGGCAAGGAGCTGGGTTTCACTCGCGGCGCTTACCTGCTGGGAGGAGGCGGCTGACTGTTCGGAGATCTGGTGGACAGCTCCCATGCGTTCGGTCAGCAAAGAATTGGCATGCTGTACACCTATAATCGAATTTTCGACCGCATGAATTTTCTCACTGATTGAGGAAACGCTTGATACGATATTTTCAAAAGCGCTTTTCGTCTGATTAACCGACTGGCTTTGTTTCTCTTTGTAATCGTTGAATTTTTTCGCTTCTTCCATCAGCTTCGACATCTGGTGGTTCATGCTTGTGATCAGTGTCTGTATATTTGCGGCTTCAGACTTTGAACGTTCTGCAAGCTTCCTGACCTCATCGGCAACAACCGCAAAGCTTCTTCCGGCAACCCCGGCCCTGGCGGATTCAATTGTGGCATTCAGTGCAAGGAGGTTGGTGTTATCAGCGATTTCCTGGATGGTTCCAACGATGCCTGATATTTCACGGGATTGAAGAGAAGCTTGTTCAACCTGACCGGCCAGATGGCCGGCCAGCTCCATAAAGCTGCTTGAAACGGATTCGAGTGACTCAATGACCACAAGGCCTGACTGCCCTCCTTTTCGGTTCTCTTTGCTTCATATGCTATCGTCCGCGCAGCATTTTCCGAATCGTCTATCGAAAGAGCGGCATCCATGATGACCCGGTTGCTTTCCTCAAGCTTTGCAGTCTGGATGCTGGCACCGGCGGCCACCTGCCGGATGGCTTCATTCACTTCCCCGGATTGTGCGGATGTTTCTTCAGAAATGGCTGCAAGGCTTTGTGACGAAGAGTGGAGCCGTTCAGCTGACACCATGACACTGGTAAGGGAAGCATACACTTTTTCTGCCATGATGTTAAACGTATCAGCGAGGTCTCCCATTTCATCATCCGCTATTTTTTGGACGCGGGCTGTCAGGTCTCCATGCCCTATTTTTTCAGCGCCGCGTTTCAATGAGGCAATGGAACGGCTGATGGCTCTTATTAAATATAATCCCGCCATCAGCAGGGCTGTGGTCAGAATGATCGTGATGAGAAGGGAAGCTGAAAAGATGATGCGGGATTGGCGGGCTATACTGTCGCCAAGCTCACTCTCAGCAGCCGTAACCTTTTTATCCACTTCATAGGCAGCATTTTCTACCGAAGTCCCAGCCTTATTAAAAGATTCAACATAGTCCTCCGTTATGAAATAATTGGCCATCATAACTTTGGTGGATCCATAAAACCGTTCAAATAAAGAAAGGAGAATTTTCTTTTGTTCGGGTTTTAATTCAGAAGAACTGACAGTCTGTTCAAAATTGCTTGAAAGTGTCAGGAACTTCTTATAGGCTTCTTCATCTTTGGTTATCAGGAACTGCTTTTCAAACAGGGTGATTTCTGAAAACTGCTTGGACAGGGCTTCGCTTTTATTTTCAGCGAAGAATGCCATGATGTTTTTTTCTGCACCGGAAATTTTGCCCTTTAATCCTTCACTGGGGTTGTAGCCGATCTCCTGGTACATGTTAATCAGGATGAGAAATTGGGTGCGGTATTTGCTTGCGGATTTTTCAATTTTTTTAAAAAGAGCCGCTATATCTGGATGATCGGTATACTCCTTTGCCAGGTCACGGGCTTTTGTCCGGACCTGAAGATTGTTTCTGACTGCCATCTCGGAAGTAATCGACATAGGCTCACGAAGATATTGCTGTTCGAATTTCCTGGTTACTGCCATATTATATTTGATGTCCTTGCTGGCATTGACCGCCTTGTTCAGCCGGAGCTGCTTATTCCCTGCAGAATTTTGAAGTATGTTGGAAATAATATTGAAGGTTCCGAGCAGGATGGCACTGCTTATGGCAATAATAAGCATAAATCGGACTTTGGCCCTTATTGTTTTCATGTGACGTCTCCTTCTTTAGGCATAATATACTATTATTTCCTAATTTATAGTATTTTCTGACAATTCTCAACCCATTTCTCAGTTTTTAGCTTGATAAGCTTTTTTATAGTCTTAGTTTCAGGGGTCTGTTATTATCAGGCTGTATAAGCCAATTTATATTAGTAAACAGTGAAGGAGTTTTATATATGAAAAAGTTAGAATCGGCTGAGCAATTCAACTCATTAAAAGAGAATGGAAAAACCATTTTTTTATTTTCAGCAGATTGGTGTCCGGATTGCAGGTTCATCGATCCTTTCATGCCGGAGGTTGAAGCAGAGTACAAGGATTTTACGTTTGTTTATGTAGACAGAGATCAATTTATTGAAATATGTGCTGACAATTCTATATACGGAATTCCGAGTTTCCTCGCATTTGAGGATGGACGCGAGACAGGAAGGTTTGTCAGCAAGGACAGAAAAACCAGGGAAGAAATCGAGAGCTTCATACAGGGACTTTGACGACAAAGAAGAGTAGATGAGGAGGTGGCACGATGAAAATGACAGCTGCCAAATTAAAGAATATCCTGGTGGAAAAGCTTCAGGGCCCTGGCCGGACATTCCATTTTGACCGGGAGAAAGAATCGCTCAGGATTGTTAATGACAGTTCGGGAAAGGGAATCACCATTGAGCTGTCCGGAATTCTGGCAAAATGGGAAACGAGAAAAGATAAGGCCATTGAAGAAGTGGTCTATTATGTGGATGAGGGCCTTTCCGTAATGGGGGGGAGCCAAAGCCTTGAAGGCAATGAAAAGAAAATCCTTCCAGTTATCCGCTCTGCCTCTTTTCCGGCAGAAACAAGGGAAGGTGTGTCTTTCTTTTATGATGAACATACAGCAGAAACAAGGATTTACTATGCTCTTGATCTTGGTACAACATACCGTTTGATTGATGACGAATTGATACAAAGGGAAGGGTGGGAAAAGGGGAGGATCCGTGAAATCGCCCGCTTTAATGTAAGATCCCTGCCTGTCACACTGAAGGAAGACACCGTAGCAGGAAATGTCTTTTATTTCTTGAACACAAATGATGGTTACGATGCGAGCAGGATACTCAACACTTCCTGGCTTGACAGTCTGAAGTCCAGTGTGGAAGGTACGATGGCTCTTGCCGTGCCGCACCAGGATGTCATCATCATCGGAGATATCCGGAACCACACCGGCTATGATGTGCTCGCCCAGATGGCCATGAGCTTTTTTGCCTCGGGCAATGTGCCGGTTACTGCTTTATCCTTCTTATATGAAGATGGAGAGCTGGAGCCGGTTTTCATCCTGGGCAAAAATCGCTCCAAAGAAGAAGACCAAGAAAAATGATGTCCGAAAAACCGCTGCCGCGGTTTTTTTTGCTTGTTACGGAAAAAAATGATATTTCCTTTTTACAAAACCTGATATAATTACTTGTTACACTTATTATGTTACTAAGCTTTTGAATAGTAGCTTGGACGCAGGAACCTGGCCAAACACTTCCGAAAATATGTAAGGCGGGGATATTTCTTGTAAAAAGTCGAGTCTTTAAGCTCAGTTTGAAGAGCGGTAACTCAGGGAACAAAATGTAGTCAGGCCATATAGAGGGATACATTAGACTAATCTTGCGGTTTTTACTTCCTTCTTTATGAATACCTGTTAAACTAGAGTGAAGAATTCAAGTTTCACATGATGGTTACCCCTTCGGAGATCAAGGAGGTACATACCCCGAAGGCTTTAAACATGCCACAGGATAAGTAAAAAAATAGAAAGAGTGATTTCATTGAAATGGCTAATGAAAAAGATTTCTAATCTCTTTCATCAGGAAGAAGAAATTATTGAAGTTGAAGAAATTATAGTGGATGAATCCATAGAGGAAGAAGAGCTGCAGCGTAAAATTGAACAGGCTAAGGCAAAGGTCTTTCAATCGGGTAAACCATCCAAATTGCAGGAACCCATCATTGAAGATCTATCTAAAGAGCTGGATGACTATAAACCCATCACCCCGATTATCGGCCAGTCTGGCCGGAACAGGCGGGATGTCGATGCCAGGATTTCTTATCAATATCCGAAGGGACAATTCCGCTTCCCGGTTATCTCGGATGATGAACTGGTTCATAACAGAAGGGTGCGGAATGAGAAGGCAGGCAGACAAAGCAGTCAGCCTGCCATGAGACCTAAAGCAGCGGAAGTCCGTGAACGCAGCGTAAAGCAGGAAAAAGCGGCCAAGGTTCCTTATCAGGAAACGAAAAAGCGGCCATTCAGGCCGACTGAAATTCCTTCGCCCATCTATGGCTTCAAGCAGAGACCAGCTATTTTAACAGACAGCCTGAATCCTCCGGCAGAGGCAGATATCGCAGCCGGGTTGATGGAAGGACTGGAAAACCTGCCATTGACAGCTGAACCTGCTTCTGAGATGCCAATGCTTGAAAAAAATGAACCGCAGGAAGTAAAGACTGAAGAAGTTCCGGAAGTGGAATTCACCGCTCCTGAGCTTGAAGACTATACGGAGGCAGCGCCTCTCTTAAAGTTCCACCACGAACAAGGAGCCGAACGATTCCCGGAGGAAGAGTCCTCATTACCTGAAGAACGGGCAGATTTTGAGGAACAGGAAGAACAGGTCCTGCCTGTTCAGGAGATTCCAGAACATGTTATCTCCATGCCGGAAACTGAACTTAATATGGACACGGCTTCCCAGGAAGCTGCAGAACCAACAGAGTATGTGACTGAACCGCAAGGGGAGATCGCGGCGGACGAGCCATCATCTGTGATGCCTGCCAAGAAGGCTAAGACGATTCCTTTCAATGTTGTGATGCTTAAACAGGATAAAAAAAAACTTCATTCCAAACCGGCGGCCTCCGCGGTAAGTCATAGCAAGGTGCTTCCCATTGCGGCAGCATCCGAACAGAGGATGGAAGAGGCTGAAGAACCAGGGCAGACTCATTATGAGTTCCCCTCAATCAATCTGCTTACCCCGCCTGTCCAGTCGGAAAGCGACCGCGAGTGGCTTGTGGAGCAGTCTGAAATTTTAAACGAAACACTCCTGAATTTCAATGTCCGTGCAAAAGTTGTGAATATCGCGCAGGGCCCGTCTGTAACAAGATTTGAAGTGCAGCCCGAGCCAGGGGTGAAGGTAAATAAAGTAACCAATTTATCTGATGACATTAAACTCAGCATGGCCGCAAAAGATATCAGGATTGAAGCTCCCATTCCAGGAAAGCATACGATTGGCATTGAAATACCGAACCGCAAAAGCAAGCCCGTATTTCTGAGGGAGGTGCTCGGGAGCCCGGCTTTCAAGGACGATCCTTCCCCGCTTTCGGTTGCGCTTGGGCTCGATATATCAGGCGGACCGGTGGTTACCGATTTAAGGAAAATGCCGCATGGCTTGATCGCCGGTGCTACGGGTTCAGGGAAAAGCGTGTGCATCAATACGATGCTGGTAAGTTTATTGTATAAATCTACGCCGCAGGAATTGAAGCTGCTGCTGATCGATCCGAAAATGGTCGAACTCGCGCCTTATAATCATATACCGCATCTGGTCAGCCCGGTCATCACAGATGTGAAGGCGGCGACCGCTGCCCTTAAATGGGCTGTCGAGGAAATGGAACGAAGGTATGAGCTTTTTGCCCATGGAGGCGTAAGGGATATAAACCGTTATAACGAAAAGTGCGCACAGGCTGGGCAATACTCCCAGAAGCTTCCGCTCCTGCTGATTATCATCGATGAGCTGGCTGATTTGATGATGGCCGCTCCTGCAGATGTCGAAGAGGCAATCTGCCGCATTGCCCAAAAGGCCCGTGCCTGCGGAATACACCTGATATTGGCAACACAGCGTCCGTCAGTGGATGTCATCACAGGGCTGATCAAAGCGAATATACCGACAAGGATTGCCTTCTCTGTTTCTTCACAGATTGATTCCCGTACCATCATAGATGCGGGTGGTGCAGAAAAACTGCTTGGCAGGGGGGATATGCTGTTTGCTGAGAACGGATCCTCCAAAACAGTCAGGATCCAGGGAACATTCGTGACTGACGATGAAATCGATCAAGTCGTTCAGCATGTTAAGGAACAGCAGGGTCCGCAATATTTATTCCATCAGGATGAATTGATGAAGAAGACACAGCTGAATGATGAAACGGATGATCTTTTTTATGAAGCCTGTGAATTTGTTGTGATCCAGAGCACTGCATCGGCATCAAGCCTGCAGCGAAGATTCCATATTGGCTACAACAGGGCTGCAAGGCTCATTGAAATGATGGAGGATAGAGGAATCATTTCCGAAGCAAGGGGAAGCAAGCCGAGGGATGTCCTGATTTCCGAGGAAGAACTGGATTATATTCAGAATGCGGGTACCATGGTGTAGATCATGGTATCCTTTCTATTATGCATGCTTCAAAGCCTATGACTCATCGGCTGCAGGGGCGTGTGCAGAACATCCGCGGGGAAAATGTATATAATGGTGTTACATAATTTATGATTCATGCTCATGGATTCTTTTTCATGATTTTTGATAGCAGTTGACTTAAAATGACTATACTACTATTATAATTTAGGTTCCTTTCTGAATCATTAGTGATTGTTTTACCCTTTTTATGGCTCATGCTGCTCTTAAATGTTATAATTAACAAGCTGTTTAAAATTAGAACATAAAACTAGTAATGGAACGATTTGAAGAAAATAAAAAAACGATCACGTCCTATACTGTCATACAGTAGACGATTGCTGGAGGTTCTCTCTATGACTGTTTATCATTTTGTTGGAATTAAGGGCTCGGGGATGAGTGCGCTGGCTCAGGTCCTTCATGATATGAACTATAATGTGCAAGGCTCCGATGTGGAGAAACGCTTCTTCACACAAGCCGGCTTAGAAAAATCAGGAATCAGGATCCTGCCTTTTGACAAGGAAAACATCCAGCCTGGGATGACCATCATCGCAGGAAACGCATTTCCTGACAGTCATGTTGAAATACAGGCTGCCATGGAACTCGGCCTGCCGGTAATCAGATATCACCGATTCCTGGGCGATTTTATGAAGAACTTCACTAGTGTAGGGATTACGGGAGCCCACGGGAAAACCTCGACGACGGGTCTTCTTGCTCATGTAATGATGGGCGCCAAACCTACTTCATACTTAATTGGTGACGGGACAGGCAAAGGGAATGCGGAAGCAGAGTACTTTGTTTTTGAAGCCTGTGAATACCGCCGCCATTTTCTATCCTATCATCCGGATTATGCCATCATGACCAATATAGACTTTGACCATCCTGACTATTTCTCAAGCATCGATGATGTTTTTCAGGCATTTCAGGATATGGCGGTCCAGGTAGGAAAAGGGATCATCGCGTGCGGGGATGACGAACAGCTTCAGCGTATCCAGGCCAAGGTTCCTGTAATCTTTTACGGCTTCAGTCCAGAGAATGACTTCCAGGCCAGAAATGTGGCTACTTCGAGCGAAGGCACTTCCTTTGAGGTCTATGTCCGGAACACCTATTATCAATCCTTCTCCATCCCATCCTTCGGGAATCACAATGTCCTGAACGCGCTTGCCGTCATTGCATTGTGCCACTATGAGGATATTGACGTTGAGGCCGTAAAACAGCAATTGAAAACGTTTGGCGGCGTAAAGCGGCGTTTTTCAGAAAAAGTGGTGGATGGGCAGGTAATCATTGATGACTATGCACATCATCCGACAGAGATTACCGTCACGATCGATTCAGCCAGGAAGAAATATCCCGGCAGAGAAGTGATTGCGGTATTCCAGCCTCATACGTTCAGCAGAACACAGACCTTCCTCGCTGATTTTGCAGGAAGCCTGAATCTTGCGGATAAGGTTTACCTTTGCGACATCTTTGGCTCTGCCAGGGAGAACCAGGGGAAACTGACCATTGAGGACCTGAGGGAAAAAATACCGGGAGCTGAGCTGATTCATGAAGAGGACACAGCCCCTTTATTAAAGCACAAAGAAGGTGTCATCCTGTTCATGGGTGCGGGAGATATCCAGAAGTTCCAGGTTGCCTACGAAAACCTGCTCATGCACCAATAATAGTAATGGAAAAGGCTGGCTCCTTCTTACAGGAGCCAGCCTTTTAGCCGTTTATTTTAGGTTTTCAGGATTCAGCTGTTCAAGCTCAGGCAGTACAAAACGGCCGTCTTTTCTGATAAGAACATCATCAAAGTAGATTTCGCCGCCGCCATATTCCGGACGCTGAATATTGACCATATCCCAATGAATATTGGAGTGGTTGCCGTTAAATGCTTCATCATAGCATTGTCCCGGTGTGAAGTGGAAGCTACCATCGATCTTTTCATCGAATAGGATATCCTGCATCGGAGTCTGGATGTATGGATTCACTCCGATGGCGAATTCTCCAACAAATCTTGCCCCTTCGTCTGTATCGAAAATTTTGTTGATCCGCTCAGTGTCATTGGCGGATGCTTCCACGATTTTACCATCTTTGAACGTCAGGCTGACGTTCTCAAACGTAAACCCGTGGTATGGAGAAGGTGTGTTGTACGTGATTGTCCCATTGACAGAGTCACGGACTGGAGCTGTATAAACCTCTCCATCCGGTATATTCATCTGGCCGGAACATTTGATTGACGGGATATCCTTGATGGAGAATGTAAGGTCAGTCCCAGGCCCTGTGAGGCGCACCTTGTCCGTTTTATCCATCAATGCAACCAGGCTGTCCATTGCTTTGTCCATCTTGCTGTAATCCAGATTGCAGACATCGAAGTAGAAGTCCTCAAATGCCTCTGTGCTCATTTTGGCAAGCTGGGCCATTGAAGATGTTGGATACCTCAGTACCACCCATTTTGTTTTAGGCACGCGTATCTCCCTATGTACCTTCTTCCCAACTGTATCTCCGTAGATCTTCATTTTTTCTGACGGCACATCTGCCTGCTCATTGATGTTGTCACCGGAGCGGAGGCCGATATAGGCATCCATGTTAGCCATGACATTTGCCTCAAAATCAGCGATAAGATTAAATTGCTCTTCCTGTGCACCAAGGAACATTGCCCTGTCCACCTGAGCATCCTTCAGCAGGACGAAGGGCTGGCCGCCGGCAGCATAGGCTTCTTTAACCAAAGCAGTTACAAGGTCTCTCTGCAGGCCGAAATTTTCAATTAGAACTTTTTCACCTTTTTGAAGGCGGACGGAATAGTTAATCAAATTTTTTGCGAGTTTTTCAATTCTGGCATCTTTCATGATAATTCCTCCAATTATTTCTTGTATCAAACAATATTGTAACCGAAATCTCCGATAATTTTTACTATTTACTCGTTTTCATGCCGTAAACAAGAATATTTTTTAGAACTATGTAGATAAAGAAGGAATTTTTTATGATTATATTGAAAAAATAGTTAGTAGTTTATATTGGTCACTTGCGGGTAATTAAACTACTGTAGACTTGAAGGAGGTGTTCTGGTGCAAATTATTTTATATCTGAGCGTTGCAGTCATCGCTATTGCATTCTTAATATTGGTACTGTATCTCGCAAAAACCCTTAATTCACTGCAAAGTACACTTGACAGTGTATCCCACACATTATCGGGTCTTGAAAATCAGCTGCAGGGAATCACAGCCGAAACCACACAGCTGCTGCATAAGACCAATAATCTTGCAGAGAATATCCAGAAGAAATCAGAAAATCTGGATACAGTATTCACAGCCGTCAAAAATGTCGGCACGTCCATCCAGGGCTTCAATACGACACTTCAGAAGGTGTCGGTCAAAGCCCAAGACAAGCTTGACCATAATGAAGAAAAAATTGCTCAAATCATTCAATGGAGCAGTGCAATCATGGAGCTCCGTGATAGATGGAAACAAAAGCAAGCTTTATCCCAGCCGGCTTCTGCAGGAAGCATAGAAACAGAGGCGCAGGCTACCGATAATCTGCCTAAGAAAAGATTCTTAAGATCCCGTTACTGAGTTTAGTTATTATTTAAAATAATATAAATGAAAAGGGGAATTTATTATGACACAGAATGAAAATAATCAGGCATATCGTGAAAATGGACAAGCATACCGTGATAACGGACAGGTGTACCGTGACAATCAACAGCTTCATCAGGAATACAGGGGCACAAAAGAAAATATGAGCAGCAGGGATTTCCTGATGGGTACCTTGATAGGCGGCATCATCGGTGCTGCTACAGCACTATTCATGGCTCCAAAGTCAGGCAGGGAACTGCGCACTGACTTGAATACACAGACGACTAAGGTGCTTGATAAGACCGAGAAAATACGACAGACTGCAATGGAAAAAGGAACACAGTTTGCAGGTGCTGCAAAAGAACGTACGTCATCAGTCACTGGTGCCGTAACGAGCACTTCCCAAAACCTGATGAACAAGGTAAAGACCATGACAGGAAAAGATACGGGCAGCGAGGGTGGAAGCAGCTCTGAAAAGTATGGTCTCACCAACTCAGCTGATTCAATTAAACCAGTCGTCCCTACCGATTATGATGAAACCACAACAAGCGGTGTTGAAGATCTGGGTGACTCTGCCGATTCCTTGACAACTGCAGATTTGACTACAGGTGCAGCTGACTTAACTACGGGGACTTCAGCGGGCCTGACAGATGATACAGACCTGGCTGGCGGTGCGGATGTAACAAGCATCACAGGAAAAGGCGTTTCTGAAAAGAACAGCAATTCTTATTCTGATTCTAATTCAAACAAAGGCAATAAAAATTCATCAAACAAAAAATAATGAGCTGATTCAGACTGGATCAGGTTAAGCTTTTGGCAATTAAGGCGGTGAAGTGGTACTATTGCTTCATCGCCTTCTTATTGTTTCCATTATCAAAATTGAGAGGAGAATGAATAGATATGCCTTTGAAAAAAATATTATCACAAGATCAGTTTCAGGAACTGAATGCGCAGGATACATTCCTGCTGATTAAACACAGCCTGACATGCCCGGTTAGCCAGGCAGCCTTCGAGGAATATGAAGAGTTTGCAGGGGAAGCTGATGTAAACACAGCTTATCTGACAGTTCAGGAAGCACGTCCGCTTTCCAATTATGTATCAGAGGAATTTGCAGTGAAGCATGAATCTCCTCAAGCGATCCTTTTTAAAAATGGCAAGCCTGTATGGAATGCCTCACATTGGAAAATTACAGCTAAATCACTTCGGGACGCTGTGCAGGGCTAAAACAGGGAGCTTTCTCATTGGGAAGGCTCCTTTTACTTTTTTACGAATATCTGGCCAAAAGGGCTTAAATTAGTCTAGTAGATAAAAAGGCTTCTCCTATATTCAGCTGCTGAAAAATAAAAAGCGGGTGCCCATAAGTTTGATTTTGGGCACCCTTTCCTATTGTTTATCAGTATGGCGCAGGAGCGGATGGCCAAAGAAGCTTTAAATCATCTCCGGACTGAATTTTTTCATGAAAGGCCGTTTCTTCGTTGTTCTTCAGGAGGAGGAAACTCCTTGAAGCGTGCAGCGGCATGTCAACCTCTACTATATTAAAGATATCCTGGAATATAAAAGGTTCGACTTTTCGCTCTGTCATTTTGAGCTCTTCTCCGTCCATTATGATATCCTCCTCATCCAGTTTCTCATCACCGCGGTAAAAGCTTAAAATGTCCTTTTGAAGCTGAATCTTCTTGCCATTAAAGGTCACCGTGATGGCATAGTCCAGGATCATTTGAAGTTCTTCAGCAAGCCGTCTAACCGTCATCGGGCCGCTTCTTTCAATCAGGAGGACATCCTCATCATCGTATAGAGAATGAGGCTTTGCTTCAATGCCATTCTTGAAGATCCGTCCAGCAGCCCTTCTCACTGTATAGGCTTTATTGTTCAGCTTTACAGTAAAAGGACGCAGGGAGGCAACCAGGGAATTCAGCTTCAAGGCTTCAAGCAGAGCTGATATGGTATCCGGCAGCCTGCAAGTGATTTTATCTCCGGGCTTTAATCGTTCCCCGCCCGACGAAGCCCGGCCGTTCAATTTAATGACCGCTTCAACGACATAATGGATGCCATTAATGGTAATGGCCTTACGGGGGATGTCATCCAGCAGGTCCTTTACCATGATGGGAGTAGTCTCTCCATCCGAGCCTTTCTCAACTGTCAGTGAGCTGTTGTTTTTAACCACTGTCTGAAGTGAACAAACTTCTCCATCCAGAGTGATGGATGGCGGAGATCCCGGTGAGCCGGGAAGGGTGATGGATTCACCATTCAGGGATACTTCATAAGAAGGGCCGCCTTCGCCATACAGACTGCCAAGCTTAATCCCGGCAGCGAGGATACAGTCGCCGACCGTCAGCTTTTTCATGTCAAAGAGTCGGATGGTCCTTCCGTTCACAAGGATACTTTTATATTGGACAGGGCTGTTTGACGAGCTTACGGCAATCCCGATCGGTGTTACGAGCTCCGGCCCCTTATTGATGCCTTCTGAAAAGCTTAGGTTTGCAATAGCTTCTATGCCGCGGATCGCTATCCGGTTTTCCGGCAGTTCAAGCTTTTCGGCTAAAATCCGCGGCAGGTCAGGGGTTAGGCTGCCTCCGCCGACGAGCATGACCGCCTTTGGGGGTTTAGCATTATTCAGCCTGTGTATCTCAGCAGCAATCGCATCAGCTAGCTTGTGGATGGCAGGCGAGATGCTTTTTATTGCCTCTGCCCTGAAAATCTCCGTTTCAAAACCCAATATATCTGTGACCTTAATGGCCCCCGGTTCATTAAGCCTCCTCTTGGTCTGCTCTGCAAGCGGAAAATCAAGGAGGAACGCATCACTGATTGCCTCCGTGATTTCATCGCCTGCTATGGGGACCATGCCATAAGCTGCGACGGTTCCCATTTCGGTCAAGGCGATATCCGAAGTGCCTGCTCCAATATCCACCAGTGCCACATTTAGCCTTCTCATTGACTGGGGAATCAGCACATGTATGGCCGCGATCGGTTCAAGCGTCAGGGCCTGCATTTCAAGACCGGCGCGCTTAAGAGCGGCCAGGAGGGATTCTACGACGACCTTCGGGAGAAAGGTAGCGATGATCTCAACGCTTGCTTCGACCCCGCTTTGATCAATCAGGTTCCCTATTTCCTGGCCGTCCAGCCTGTAGTAAAGCACGGAATATCCGGCACAGTAATAATGGTAGCTGTTATCGCTGTCACTTTTTACAGCTACCTGAGCCTGTGCCTGCTGTACGGCGGATAATTCGAGATGGAGGATGTCCTCAGGAAGCAGCAGGGGGCGCCCATCAATATTCAATGCCGCGGAAGCACGTTCAGTTTTGAGGGCTCTTCCCGCTGCAGCGACACACACCTTCTCAAGCTTCCCATGTTTCTTTTCAAGAGCTTCTTTAATTTCCAGTATGATGGAAGATACGGCAAGTACATCATGAATCTGTCCATCCAGCATGGCCCGTTCGGAATGTTCTTTAGAAAGGGCTTCGATTACCTGAAAACGCTCATTCTGCTTTTCAAGTATAATGCCTACAACCGAGTGTGTACCTATATCCAGAGCAAAGATCTTTTCAGCCATTGAACACACCTACTTTAATATTTTTATGCTTTAACGCTTAAAAGCGTTTTATTAATAAAGAAAAAAATCGTGACATCTGAAAACATATGATTTATAATGAACACTAATTACTTAGAATGTAACATACTTTTTTCTTTCACAAAAGATTCCATTTGTACACCAAATGAGAAAATATCTTCTTATTTGGATGAAATTTAAAACAGCATGCCGGCAATAGACCAGCGAAAGGGTGAAGGACTAGTGAGCAACCAGGAATTAGATGTTTTACGGGAAAAGCTTGATGACATTAATCTGCAGATATTGACATTGATCAACGACAGAGCAAGACTTGTACAGGAAATTGGGAAAGTTAAGGAAAAGCAGGGTGTCAATAAGTTTGACCCGGTCCGTGAGCGCAAGATGCTTGACTTGATTAAATCCCATAATGACGGCCCATTCGAAGATGCAACGGTTGAAAAGCTGTTCAAGGAAATCTTCAAAGCCGGCCTCGGCCTGCAGGAAAGCGAACAGAAAAAAACACTGCTTGTTTCCCGCAAGAAAAAGCCTGAAAATACTACAATTAACTTAAAAGGTGAAATAATCGGAAATGGCACACCTAGCTTCGTATTTGGCCCATGTGCAGTTGAATCCTATGACCAGGTAGCCATTGTCGCTGAAGCCGTTAAAAAGAAGGGTCTTAAACTATTGCGCGGCGGGGCATACAAACCCCGGACATCCCCTTATGATTTCCAGGGACTTGGGCTTGAAGGCCTGAAGATCCTTAAAAGAGTGGCAGATGAATATGATTTGGCCGTTATCAGTGAAATCGTGAATCCTGCTGATATTGAAACTGCCGTACAATATATTGATGTCATCCAGATTGGTGCGAGGAATATGCAGAACTTTGAGCTGCTTAAAGCCGCCGGCCAGGTGGACAAGCCGGTCCTTTTGAAAAGAGGTCTCGCAGCAACGATTGATGAGTTCATTCATGCCGCTGAATATATCATGTCGCAGGGAAATGGAAAAATCATTCTTTGTGAAAGAGGAATCAGGACATACGAAAAAGCTACACGGAACACGCTTGATATCTCAGCTGTGCCAATCCTTAAACAGGAGACCCATCTGCCGGTCATGGTGGACGTCACCCACTCAACCGGACGCAGAGACCTGCTCATACCGACAGCCAAAGCGGCCCTTGCTATCGGAGCGGATGGTGTGATGGCCGAGGTTCACCCGGATCCGGCGGTCGCCTTGTCAGACTCTGCCCAGCAGATGGATTTTGAACAATTTGATGAATTCATGGCAGAAATACAAAAGCTTAGCTGGCTGACAGTGTAAGCTTTGAAAGTCCCCATAATCGGGGGCTTTTTTTGTTTTTGCATATACTGCGGCTAATGAACAAGAAAGTGGATTTCCGCTGCAGGCACTCTAGCTGTGCGGGGCGGGCGGAGGGCCTCATCGTCTTCGCCTGCGGGGTCTCACCTGTCCCGCTATTCCCGAAAAGTAAGGCGGAGAGCGGTGCTTTTCAAATTAAATAAATGGGGGCAGAATGAAGTCGGGAAATATTGCAGAACAGTATTTGAAAAGCAGCGACCTGATAAAGAAGACTTGCTGATTGGCGAGCGCAAGCGAAGACAGAAGCTTAGTCGCACTTATGCGTTAGCGAAAGAAGACTTGCTGATTGGCGAGCGATTGCTGTGACAGAAGCTTAGTCGCACTTATGCGTAAGCGAAAGAAGACTTGCTGATTGGCGAGCGATTGCTGTGACAGAAGCTTAGCCGCACTTATGCGTTAGCGAAAGAAGACTTGCTGATTGGCGAGCGATTGCTGTGACAGAAGTTTAGCCGCACTTATGCGAAAGCCAAGCATAAGGCGAGCAGGCTGTGGAAAGCGGTCTCCTTCCCATGGCCTGATTGACTTAGACTTGCAGGTCGAAAGTCTCGCAGCCGGATCAGGAATCTCGCGCCTGAAGCGTAAGTCCACTTGCAAAATAATTAGATTTCCTCACAGAACTCATCCAAAGACAATAATTTTTTAGAAAATAGGCCTTTCTAAAAGATTGTAGTCTTTTTTGTGGAATAGGGGCGGAGCTGCAATTCTCATAAGCTTCCTGCAGCTGGGTGTGTACATCACTTATCCTGATGGCATTCCTGCCTGCGCCTTATTCCGCTCCGCCCCCTTAATGGTTTGTTCCGGCACTTGGGTTCCAATAGACAGTTGCTTTTTCTGTTCCAGCCGCCATACTAATGAAAACAGCCTTTCTCATACATGGGTATCCACTGTAAGTGATTTTGCATAAATTATTTTGAAAAACTATGCTACATAATTGCGGTAAAGGAAGAAGGTATCGTAATATTAAATACATATAAGCTTGACTAAGAGTATATTCCATTCTGTATGTAATTTTTATAGGGCTTGGTGCTGCTGCAGCCGCCAAGGAACGGACCGAAACGGACGGACTTGATCCTTAATATATACCAGAATAACATTGTGCTTTTGAAAAATGCTGAAAATGAACTAATAATTCCTGTTTTATAGGGAAAAAGAATACTATAGGAGTGGTAATGATGAATATAACCATTTATGATGTGGCCAGAGAAGCCAATGTGTCCATGGCGACGGTTTCGAGGGTAGTGAACGGAAACCCGAATGTGAAGCCTGCGACAAGAAAAAAAGTAATGGAAGTAATTGACCGGCTTGGCTACCGGCCGAATGCGGTCGCAAGGGGACTTGCCAGCAAGAAGACTACAACAGTCGGTGTGATCATACCAGACATTTCAAGCATCTTCTTTGCCGAGCTTGCCAGGGGTATTGAAGATATTGCTACCATGTATAAATATAATATTATCCTGAGCAATTCCGACCAAAACACGGAAAAAGAACTTCACCTTTTAAATACTCTGCTTGGGAAGCAAGTAGACGGAATTGTATTCATGGGATCCCATATCACTGATGCCCACATAGAAGAATTCAGGAAATCACCGGTTCCCATTGTCCTTGCAGGAACGATAGAAGAGACAGGCCAGATTCCGTCTGTAAATATTGATAATGAGCAGGCTGCATATGATGCAGCCAAGCATTTTATCGAAAAGGGCCATAAGAAGATTGCATTGGTAACGGGAGTGGACAAAGATCCAACGAATGAAAAAAGGCTTCAGGGCTATAGAAAGGCGCTGGAGGGGTCAGGCATATCCATGAATGAAGATTTCGTCATTGATGGAGACTTCACCTATGATTCCGGTATGGAGGCGTTTGACAGATTGATGAATGGAGAAGAAAGACCGACTGCACTTCTGGTCGGCGGTGATGAAATGGCCCTTGGCGTGGTCCATGCCGCGCAGGATGCAGGGTCTTCAGTGCCTGACGATTTTGAAGTGATCAGCTTTGATAATACAAGGCTGACTCTGATGGTACGCCCGCGCATCTCGACAATCGTGCAGCCCCTGTATGACATCGGTGCTGTTTCTATGAGGCTGTTGACGAAACTGATGAACAAGGAAGAAGTATCCGATGTTTCTGTAATCCTGCCGCATCGGATTGAAGAGCGGGATTCAACGAAGTAATCGGGATAAAAAGGCTGTATTTTATGCAGCAAATAATTTGATGACACACCAAAACGCTTGGGTTTATACCAAGCGTTTTTTTGAATGCCTAAAGTAGATTGCTGAAATCTGAGGGATACAGCAACTCACTTTAGGCTGCCTTTATTGTTAAGCCATTCGAATATTAACAGCTCTCATGTACCCCTTTTTTTGAAGAAGAACGGATAGGATAGAGGGCTTTTTGAACAGTCTGGGCATTTTTTTCCGTAATTTCAGGCTTCCTTGGGATAGGCGGATAGATGTTATCTTCGTCTTCCCATGCGGCGGGAAGCTGTACAGGTGCCATGCTCTGCCATTCTTTCAGCCATGCTTCAGGCAATGGACCATGAGCCGGGTTATCGGTCATCTCAAGCCAGATTAGTGACCAGGCACGGGGAACAACCCTCCAGATATCATAGCCGCCGCCGCCTACGGCAATCCACCGGCCCCCGCAATATTGATGGGCAAGTTCATGCGCCAGCTTTGGAATTTCCTTATAAATTTTCATCGTGGCAGATAAATGGGTGAGCGGGTCATAATAATGGGCATCTGTTCCATTCTGGGTGAGAATCACGTCAGGCTTAAAGAACTCGCAGATTTCCCTGAAGGACTGGTGGTATGCATCCAGCCATGACTCATCCTCGGTAAAGGCATCAAGCGGTATATTGAAGGAATAGCCGTAGCCCTTGCCTTGTCCCCGCTCGTTCACAGTGCCAGTCCCAGGGAATAAATACCTCCCTGTTTCATGAATTGACAAAGTGCAGACATCGGGCTCATCATAAAATGCCCACTGGACCCCATCCCCATGATGAGCATCTGTATCAATGTACAGCACACGTGCCCCGTATTGTTCCTGAAGATACTTAATGGCAACGGCACTATCATTATAAATGCAGAATCCGGATGCCCTGCCGCGGAAGCCATGATGAAGTCCGCCGCCAAGATTAAGTGCATGGAGAGCATCGCCTTTCATTACAACATCCACAGCCGTCAATGTTCCGCCAACGAGGTGTGCGCTGGCTTCATGCATACCTGGAAATATCGGTGTGTCTTCCGTCCCAAGGCCAAAGCTTTCACCCTTTTCCGGCGGGAGCAGCCCCTGGCCGGCCAGTCTGACAGCGTTTACATAATCCCTGTCATGAATCAGCCCAAGCTCGCCGTCCGAGGCTATCCTTGCTGGAATCACATCTTCACTGCGGATGGCGCCGTGCTTTTGGAGCAGATCAAGGGTAAGGCGGATCCGCTGCTGATTAAACGGGTGCTCATTATTGAATTTATAGCTCATGAAATTCTCTGAGAAGACAAAAACAGCATTCTTCATGGCAAAAGACCCGGTGCTTTTGGCCAGACAACCTCATACCCGGCGGCCGAAAGCTCACCGGTTACAGCGGAGGGATTCATGGTCTGCACCCTGATCACCAGTCGTTTGAAGCCTTCATGCGCCCCATCAGGATAGACTAAAATGCTGATGATATTAGAATTCTTAGAACTTATGAGCTTTGCAATCTCACTCAGGATGCCTGTCCGGTCAGGAACCCTGAGTTCTATCTGTGAGCCTGGGCGGTTTGCCCCGGTGAGCTCAGCCAGGGTATGCAGAAGATCGGTCTCTGTGATGATTCCTGCCAGCTTATTGCCGCTTACGATAGGGAGACAGCTGATGTGGTGCTCGTAAAAGAGCCCTGAAACTTCTTCTACAAAATCAAGGGGATGTCCGGTGATGACCTCTCTTTTCATGATAGAGCTCACCGGCTGGTTCAGGTATTCCTCCTGCCCGTCCCTGTGAAAGATGGAAGGGGCTGCATCCTTGATGTCCCTGTCTGTAATCAATCCTTCAATCCCGCCCTGCTCATCTATTATGGGAATATGTCTTATTTTTTTGTCTTTGACGATTTGAAGTGCAGTGCCAATGGTGTCTGTTTCTGTTAAAGTTATAACATCCTTTTTCATGATTTCTTCTAAAATCATTGAATTCACCCCTTGCTGCATTGGTTAGTACATAAACCGGTTCATAAAGCGGAGGTTATCAAATTTCTGGATAGACTCAGGGCTCACTCTTTTGCCGATTCGCGCCATCAGGCAGTTGGCTGGATGGGAGCTGATTTCCGGGTCGTCAGTGGCATAATAGACCAGGCCGCCGGCATTCATCATTTTTTCCATGATTTTTCTATACTCCCAGACATTCAGCCCGGTCCCCTTCAGGTCCCAGTGCCAGTAATACTCCGTTGTTATGATGATGAAATCCTCCATCGCATCGTCCATCATTGACACCTTAAGGAGATGCTTTCCAGCCGAGTATCCGCGGAACTCCGGGCTGACTTCAATGGCCCCAAGTTCTATCAGGTCCTCCATTTTTCCTTCAGACCATCTCTCGAGCGGGTCAGGGTACAGGTATGTGACATATCCTACAACCGTATCTTTATGCCTTGCAATGAGGATGCGTCCTTCCGGGAGATCTGCGATGTCAATCAGTGCCTTATGCTGTTGAGAGGCCGGCCTGAATGCATCAAGTCCCTCGTGGAAATCATAGCTCTTAAGCTTTTCCCCTGATATCGGGCCCTCGATTATCAATGCTCCATGCCTGGTTTTCAGCTCGGCAGCATTATAGGTTTTTTCAAATTCCATTCATTCACCGCCTATATTAAAACTCACTCTTATTATACATAAAATAACAGGCGAGCTATCTTTTAAACTCGGGTATTCCAGTAAAAATATCGTAACTTTGATAATTGATCCTATAATAATCAAAAAATTGAGAATAAATTTTCTTTATACTATAATTGAATGGTAAACATGAATAAGGGGGACCTGCATATGAAAGTGGAAGCGTTACCAGTAATCAAGGGGGACTTTAATCTCCATAGCTATGAGGATGCTTACAAAAGCTTTGACTGGGCCGAGGCTGAAAAGCAATTTTCGTGGCATGAAACCGGCAGAGTGAATATGGCATACGAAGCGATTGACCGTCACGCAGAGACTTTCAGGAAAAATAAAGTCGCTTTGTATTATAGAGACGGTGAACGCAATGAAAAGTATACGTTCAAGGATATGAAGGAATACACAAATAAAGCAGCCAATGTACTGAAGACGGACGGGAATGTGGAAAAAGGGGACAGGGTATTCATTTTCATGCCGCGTTCACCAGAGCTTTATTTTGCACTTCTGGGCGCAGTGAAGCTTGGGGCGATTGTAGGCCCGCTGTTTGAGGCATTCATGGAAGGGGCGGTCCGCGACCGGCTTGAGGACAGCGGTGCAAAGGTTCTCATCACCACACCTGAACTGCTGTCCCGTGTACCTGCTGAAGAGCTGCCTGAGCTGAAGACCATCTTTCTGGTGGGGGAAGGCATCCAGCAGGATGAAAAGCATATTGATTTCATGTCCAGGCTGAAAGAAGCGGACAAGAAGCTTGATATCGAATGGGTAGACCGCAATGACGGGCTGATTCTCCACTATACATCGGGCTCAACAGGCAAACCCAAGGGAGTGCTCCATGTACATAATGCTATGATTCAGCACTACCAGACCGGCAAATGGGTGCTTGATCTGAAAGAGGAGGATGTCTATTGGTGCACAGCAGATCCAGGCTGGGTGACAGGTACTTCCTACGGAATTTTCTCTCCATGGCTGAATGGGGCAGCAAATGTGATAGTAGGCGGCCGTTTCAAGCCGGAAACCTGGTATCAGACTATCGAAGATTACGGAGTGACAGTCTGGTACAGCGCACCTACTGCTTTCAGGATGCTTATGGGTGCCGGGGATGAAGTGATCAAGAAGTTCGACCTGAGCTCACTGCGCCATTTAATCAGTGTCGGTGAACCGCTCAATCCGGAAGTAGTGCGCTGGGGAATGAAAGTCTTCAACAAGCGCATCCATGATTCCTGGTGGATGACCGAAACCGGGGCACAGATTATCAGCAACTATCCGAGTCTTGAAATCAAGCCCGGCTCAATGGGCAAGCCAATACCTGGAGTACAGGCGGCGATTGTGGATGACCAGGGTAATGAACTTCCTCCGAACCGGATGGGGAACCTTGCCATCAAAAAAGGCTGGCCGTCCATGATGAATGCGATCTGGAATAACCCGCAGAAATATGAATCATATTTTATGCCAGGCGGCTGGTATGTGTCCGGGGACTCTGCCTACATGGATGAAGAAGGCTACTTCTGGTTCCAGGGGCGGATCGATGATGTGATTATGACGGCTGGGGAACGGGTAGGCCCGTTCGAAGTGGAAAGCAAGCTGGTCGAACATCCGGCCATTGCAGAGGCCGGAGTAATCGGCAAGCCGGATCCTGTCAGGGGAGAAATCATCAAGGCATTTGTGGCGCTGCGTGATGGCTATGAAGCATCAGATGAGCTGATTGATGAAATCAGGCAGTTTGTTAAGAAAGGGCTCGCTGCCCATGCTGCCCCTCGGGAAATCGAGTTCAAGGATAAGCTTCCTAAGACCAGGAGCGGCAAAATCATGCGCCGCGTCCTGAAGGCCTGGGAACTGGACCTGCCGACAGGCGATTTATCAACCATGGAAGATTGATATGAAACAGGCTGTCCCTTTTTCAGAGGGGCAGCCTTTTTTCTTTAATTATCATCGCCGTTCACGGCCTCATTTTGTTTTATCCGGGCGGCCGGGCTTTTGGCTGTCTGTGCGGAATCCCGTCTGTGAATTTTGATCGCTTCTGTCCTGTTCAATGCTTGTATTCTTATTATCGTTTTTCATTGATCTTCACCACCTTTTATTGTTTCTATTTTGGATTACACATGCTGAATTTATTCTGAAATGAACAGTCTCCTTTAAGGGAATGCTAACTGCAGCAGAAATACTAAGGCCGGCATAAGCTTTAGGTTTGAAGACGGCTGCAGGGGATAAAGGGTCTATAGTAATGAACATAGAGAGGTGTTGAAAATGGTAGAAAATGAAGTGACACGTTATTGCGAAAACTGTAAAAGAGAAACCATTCAGCATGCGAGAGAGGATGCCCTGGAGATCGAGTACAAGTGTACTGTATGCCATACTGAGGATGACGTTGTGAAAACGTTTTTTTAAATAAGTCAAAAGTATAGCTGATTGGAAGCCTCAGCTTTTCGAAGAAGTCCTGCTTTCCCATGCCCTCAGCCGAAAAAAAGCACGCTCGTGAAGAGCGTGCTTTTTGGTGCTGCCTTATTCACTATCTTCTTCTGAGGCAGCTGCCGGCTTAGCCGGCACCGCTGCCTCTGGTTTATCATCAGGTTTTTTTGGTTCCGGTTTTTTCTCTTCAGGTTTTTTCTGTTCAGGTTCTACCTGGACAGGCTTTTCTTCTTTTGGCTTTTCAGTCTTTTTACTGTCCTCCGCCGGTTTTCCTGCATTCACCTTATTGGATGACGGAGATTCTTTCCCTGCAATATCGACAGCACGAACAGTATATTCTCCATTCCCGGCCTTGAAGCTGAGTGAGCTTCCGGCCTTAACGATACCGACCTTTGAGCCGTTTTCATAAATCCGGTAACCGATGACATCAGAATCAGGGCTTGCGCCCCAGACCAGGTAACCATTCTTTATGGACGCACTCACAGCTGATGGTGATTTCCCGTTCTCGGGGAGGGTCTGGTTCGAGAAGCTTCCCGTCCCCTTATCATCGCTCCTGCCTCCAAGGACTCCGCCTGGGTTGACTAAGTATTTGCTGCCAAGTTTCTGCAGGATCTCCGAGCTTAGCATGATGCCTTTTTCGGTAAATTCTTCAGGAGTGACAGGCAGGGCGATGTAGCTGCGGCCGCCAATGCTGACAAATCTTCCCGAATCGAATTTGCCGTCTATCCTGGATGCTGCGAACTGTGCATTGGCCAGGTCGGAGCCTCCGCCGCCATTAATTTTGAGCTGGCTGCACACACTTGCCGGGAGCCCGGTGACTTCACAGGAAGATCGGGATACAATTCCGCCCGGCATTTCAAAACGCTTATCTGTCGCTACCTGCTTAGGATTTACATCATAAGCGGCATTCAGGAGATCAGCCCATAAATAGAGATTGCGCTGGGAGTACGTGAGGCCGCCCCAGACTTTTTCAAGCGGCTTAGGATTATCATAGCCCATCCATGTGCCGAACGTTACTTTGGGATTCGAAGCGACAAACCAGGCATCGTGGTAATCCTGGCCTGTTCCCGTTTTCCCCGCCCAGTCTGAGCTGAATTTCATCCTTGAATTCAGGCCGGCCGCTGTACCCCGCCTGATTACGTCCCTCATCATATCGATGGTCAGATATGCCGTCTGCGGGCTGAATACT
Organism: Paraperibacillus marinus; assembly: GCF_046237605.1. GTDB lineage: Bacteria > Bacillota > Bacilli > Bacillales > DSM-1321 > Paraperibacillus > Paraperibacillus marinus. Next base: position 953,648 of record NZ_CP143542.1, read on the forward strand.
CTCACTTTTTTATTCTTATGCTGATAGATGACCTTGCCGTCTGCTGATTCTATCTTATCGATCATATAAGCATCTTCAAATTGGCCGCCGTTTGCAAATGTTGCATAAGCATTCACATTTTCTTCGACGGTCACACCGCGTTCAAGTGCGCCAAGGGCCATTGAAATATGATGATGGTCACCATCCGTAATGGTACTGATTCCCATCTTCTCCAGATACCCCACAGGATCGCGATTTTGTATATCCATATAAAACTTGACTGCCGGTACATTATAGGAATTCAGCAGGGCTGTCCGTGCGGTCGTGATGCCATGGAATTTTTCACCATAATTGTGGGGCTCATAAGATCCTGCCCCTGTCGGTACCTTGATGGGAAGGTCCGCTACGAGGCTTCCGGGCGACAGCACTCCAAGTTCAATGGCGGGAGCGTACACGAGCAGGGGTTTCATGGTGGAACCATTCGGCCTCAAGGAGCTTGTGGCGTGATTGGTCTGCCCGCGTTTGTAATCCCGGCCGCCAATGAAGCTCAATATTTTGCCCGATTGGTTTTCAATGAGCATCGCACCCACCTGCACAGGTTCAGAGGATGACGATTTAGGCGTCTTCAGCTTATCTGGACCATAGTTCGGGTAATTCCGCTTTGCTTTTTCCATATTATCCAGGATCTTTTTATCAATGGTTGTGTGGATCTTATAGCCGGATGAACGAATGTTCCGGTCAGCCAGTGTCTCATATTGCTCCTTGAGCTTCTTGCTTTTCTTATAGTCTTCGGGTTTAATATTATCCTGGCCAGCAAGAAACTCAGCAAGGATTACGATGGACCGCTTTTCAACCTCATAGGTAAGCCAAGGGTATTTCTCCTGAGGCTGCGGTGTTCTTCCAATAAAGTCTTTTACAATATTGTATTTAATGGCGCTGTCATACTCTGCTTTTGTAATGAAGCCTTCGCGGAGCATCCGGCTGAGCACTGTGCGCATCCGCTGCAGTCCTGGATCGAGGTTCTCCTTCAGTGTCCCATTCTGGGTATATGGCGTGTAGCCAAACGGGCTCTGCGGCAGGCCTGCCAGGAAGGCTGCCTGAGGCAGGTTCAATTTGCTGACTTCTTTGCCGAAGATGCCCTTTGCCGCAGATTGGACTCCTGCTACATTCCTGCCATTTGAGTTCCTCCCAAATGTAGATAGATTCAAATAAGCGGTGAGGATTTCCTTTTTATCAAAGAATTTTTCCAGCCGCAGTGCGAGCAGTATTTCCTTTGCCTTCCGGTCAAAGGAAACTTCGTTTGTAAGGATTTGATTTTTGATGATCTGCTGTGTCAGAGTACTTCCTCCAGAACGGGTTGAGGAATTCGTCATGTCCTGGAAGATGGCCCTCAGGATGGCCTTTGGGACTACTCCATCATGTTTGTAGAAGTATTCGTCTTCTGTGGCGATTAATGCGTTGGATAAATGTTCGGGGATTTGATCGATGGTTACTGTCTCACGTTCTAAATCAGACCTCATCTTACCCATATACACATTGCCAGCGAAATAAATTTCAGATGTCTCATTGAAGTTGTACACCTGTCTCTTCAGGTCCTGTTCTGAGCGGACCTTTTCATCCTTGACCAGTGAGGCGAAATAACCTGCCCCCACGCCCCCTGCAAAGGAAGCACCGATCACGGCTGCGATTAAAAATATCAAAAATAAGTTCCATATGACTTGATATGTAATGCTGAATCGTCTTTTCGTCTTTTCCTCCTCAAGGAAAGAACGGATATTCTTCACAATGTCTTTAAAAGGATTATTGTCCATAGTGTAAATCCCCCCTAAAATCAGATACATTATAGCACAAATAACGCTTTGATATTGTATGATTCGCCAATTTATTAAGCAGCCCCAGTTATATTTGACAAGATGCTGTCTTATATGGTAAAAAATCATTATTACTTTCATATGAAAAAAGCACTGATAGGATTCAGTAGTTTTTCTATCCCTGTCCAAGAGAGCCGGTGGCTGCTGAAAACCGGTACACATAGAAAAGCGAATTACCTCCTTGAGCTTCTGCCCCTAAAATAATTTAGTATGAGTAAGGGCAGACGATGCAGCGTTCGTTAACGCTTCAAGCGGAGGGCAGGTTTTTGCCCTCAAGTTGGGTGGTACCGCGATTTAATTCGTCCCTTCAATCATTTGAAGGGGCGTTTTTTATTTGGAAAAAATTAGTTCAGGAGGAATCAGCATGGATTTGATACAGGATTTAAAATGGCGGGGAATTATTTATCAGCAGACGGATGAAGAGGGGCTGGCAACCCTTCTTGAAAAAGAGAAAATTTCCATATACTGCGGAATCGATCCAACTGCCGATTCAATGCATATCGGGCACCTGCTGCCATTTTTGACTCTCCGCCGCTTCCAGCAGCATGGACATCGTCCGCTTGCTTTGGTGGGGGGAGCGACAGGGCTGATCGGGGATCCAAGCGGCAAGAGCGAGGAACGCAATCTATTGACGATCGAAGCGGTAAAAGGGAATGCGGACAGCATCAAGGGCCAGCTGCACAGGATTTTTGAATTTGAAGGGGAAAATGGGGCAGTCATGGTCAATAACTATGACTGGATCAGCGCCATCGATATGGTCACCTTCCTGAGGGACTTCGGGAAACATATCGGCATCAACTATATGCTGGCCAAAGATACCATATCTTCAAGGCTCGAAACGGGCATTTCATTCACAGAGTTCACATATACCATTCTCCAGGCGATTGACTTCAATCATTTATACGGAAATTACAACTGCAAGCTTCAGATTGGAGGAAGCGATCAATGGGGAAATATCACGACGGGCCTTGAACTGATCCGGAAAAAACAGGATGAGGGCGCAAAAGCCTTTGGACTCACCATCCCGCTTGTGACCAAAGCGGATGGAACCAAATTCGGAAAGACAGAAAGCGGAGCAGTATGGCTGGATCCTGAGAAGACCTCACCATATGAGTTTTACCAGTTCTGGATCAATACGGCGGATGCCGATGTTGTGAAGTACCTGAAGTACTTTACATTCCTTTCACACGAGGAAATTGAGGAACTGAGCAGGGCAGTGGAGGCGGAACCGCATCTGCGCCGTGCACAGAAAAGGCTCGCTGAAGAAATGACCCGCCTGATCCATGGTGAAGAATCCCTGCAGCAGGCGGTCAAAATTACAGCTGCGCTGTTCAGCGGAGATATCAAAACCCTGTCAGCCGCTGAAATTAAGCAAGGATTTAAGGATGTTCCTACCTATGAACAGGAAGGCGGAACGGAGACACCATTAGTCGACCTGCTTGTTCAGGCTGGCATCTCTCCGTCCAAAAGGCAGGCCCGGGAGGATATCCAAAACGGAGCTGTGAGCATCAATGGCGATAAAGTGACAGACCAGGGACATATCCTGTCTGAAGAAGACAAAATTGACGGCCAGTTCACAATTATCCGCAGGGGTAAAAAGAAATACACGATGATTAAGCATAAATAATAAAAAAGCACCGGGGCAGAAATGCCGCCGGTGCATTCTTGGATTTAAATAAAAAACAGATCCTGCAGGATCTGTTTTTTTTTAATATTAACGAGAGTATCCTAATTGTTTGTAAAAACCCTAGAAATATAATTGTGATGCTCCTCCAAACCTCCCCCCATTGGAGCGGGGCAGGAGCTGAGCTTCCTCGGCTTAGCCTGCGGGGTCTCACCTGTCCCGCTTTTTCCCGCTGCAAAAAGCGCAGAACGGTGCCTGCTAAATACAATAATTTCTAAAGCTCAATGTTTGTATTTTCAGGTTGAGACAATGAAATTTGTTAGCAGGCAGCGACCTGTCAAGCATAAGGCGAGCAGGTCGTGGGAAGTGCTCTTCCTCCCATGGACTGATTGACTTATGACTCGAAGGCCGAAAGTCAAGCAGCCGGAGCAGGAGTCTCACCCCTTACACTCCAAACAACCACGTTTAACAATCCAATCTCCCATTGATCATGTAAAAAACAACATTCTTTTAGAATAGAGCCTTGATTATAGTAAGCTATTATTGTCACAGCCCTGCTGCCGGCCTGGAGCAGATTGCGGAATAACAGATAGAGAAGGCAGGTTTGTATAAAAGGGTCCTGAAAATATGGCTTTCCACAACTGATTATCCATTTTGGACAGGCTGTTATATTGGGAAAATCTGATTTAAGATGGCATACGACTTGATATGTTCGTCTGTCGTTTTTATCTCGGGTAGAATCACCCGGGTAGGAAGCCCCTCCCCCCAAGAGCATTCTATTAAAATGGTTCGATAAGCATATTGTTTTTTTCATTTAGTTTTACGAAAATTTAGGGTGACGTGAATGATTGAATATTCCAACATCTTTTACTGTAATAATATCAATCCATTAAGGAGGAATACGATGATTAAGTGGAAAGGCTCCTGGTTGAGTAAGGCAGTATTGACGGGCATGGTGGCAGGATTGATTCTGTCTGGTTCGCAATTCTCGGGGCAGGCAGAAGCTTCAAAAGAGAACAGTTGCTTCGACCCGACAGTAAAGGAAACTCTCGAAGAACAAAGAATCAAGGATGGAGCCCCAATCCCTCAACAGATTTTGGAAGTGACCAACTTCGACCAATTTATAGACAAATTCAACAAGGATTTATGTTCTTCTCCCAATGTGGACCAGGCTCTTAAGGCTATTGAAACAAATGGGACACAGCTATGGAGGACAGCAGTTGACCGGGCACAAGGAAAACGTCCTGATCTTGGAGATCTTGACCGGTATGATGACAGACCCCTTTACTGGGCACGGCTTTATATGGTGCTGTCAGTGCGTCAATGGAATCCAAAATTTGAAGTATCCGATGAAAAAAGGAAGGAACTCATTAAACGACTTGAGTATAATTCAAGAGGAATAAGTTCAATTGATTTCCCATCAGGAAAAGGGGTTAAGAGGATTCTGGTTAGTGGCTTCGACCCGTACCAGCTGGAACAGGAATTCCGCCGAAGCAATCCATCCGGGGCGTCAGCTCTTCAGCTGGATGGACTAAAGGTCATGACAGAGGACGGCCCTGCATTCGTACAAGCTGTCAACTTCCCGGTCCGTTGGCAGGATTTTGAGGATGGAATCGTGGAGGATTCGTTTGCCCCATATTTGATACAGGGAAAACAGCGGGCTGATTTGATCATGACAATCAGTCAGGGGGGGCCGCGCCGAATGGCGATTGAAGGATATGCGGGCAGGTGGCACACGGGACGGGACAACGCTATGGAAACACGTGCAGAGGTAGTTCCGACCGTTACACACTGGCCGATGCCGCTTGAGCAGCCGGAATTTATTGAAACGACTCTTCCGTATCAAGAAATGATTGAGGCAGGAACAGGCCCTTGGACTGTTATGAGAAATGACCGGGTATGCGAGCTGCGGCCGCCTGATTTTTCAAACCCGCAGGTGTGTAAGGATGATGGCCCGACGCCAGGATCGATCGCACGATCCGGCGGAGGTGGTGCGTACCTTTCAAATGAAAGTATGTACCGTTCGAACCGGGTAAGACTTGGCCTTGGCGCCTATGACGTTCCAGGCGGACATCTTCATATCTCCGCACTGGAATTTTATCCGGCCGACAAAACGGTTTATATTGATCATCCCTTCCAGAATCATCGCCAGGTGACGGTAGACCAGACGGTCGAACTAGTGAAAGTTGCGGCACGGGCCATACATTAATAGCGGAAAAGAGAGAGGGATAGGATATTCCTCTCTTTTTTATGATCTCCTTTCAGTATGTAAACCGGTGAAAAATAGATTTGTCTTGAAGCCAATTACTTCAAATTTAATGTTAGATAAATAATGGGAAAATAGATAATTTTAAATGATTGAAAGGGCGTCCATTGGTCAAGGATCTTGTTGTCGATATGGAGCAGCCTAATAAAAATCATTGCAGCAGCAAAGAAAAAGACTCGCTGGGCGAGTCTTTTTTTGCATCAATTATAACTAATGATAGATGTTAAAGTATACTAAACTGTTCATTTTTGAGATCCGTTACAAACATATGGCCTGGGGCATGAGTAATCATAATATCTGGTTTCACATGCATGGCAACAGCCTGAGGAGTAACTCCGCACGCCCAAAAAACAGGAATCTCTCCATTCTTAATGGTTACGCTGTCGCCAAAATCTGGAGAATGGATATCCTCAATGCCGATGGCAGCCGGATTGCCGATATGAATGGGAGCTCCGTGCACAGAAGGGAAGCGGCTTGTGACCTGAATCGCCCTAATGGCATCCTTTTCCGTCATAGGACGCATGCTGACAACGGTCGGGCCTTCAAATCTGCCCGCTTTTACGGTTGGAATGTCCGTCTTGTACATAGGAACATTCCGTCCTTCTTCCATATGGCGGATCGGGATTCCATTTTTTAAAAGGGCTTCTTCAAATGTAAAACTGCAGCCGATTAGAAAACCAACCATTGAATCATCCCAGAGGGCAGATACGTCTGTTAGTTCTTCGGTAAAGACGCCATTTCGGTATACCCGGTATTTCGGAATGTCTGTCCTTAAATCAGCATCCGGAGCTGAAAGGGCAGGTACCCCGGAGCCTGGCATGGTGACATCAATGATGGGACAAGGCTTCGGATTCCTTTGGCAAAACAGGAGGAATTCAAACGCCAAATCCTTTGGAATTACAGCCAGGTTGGCTTGGATATAGCCGGGAGCCAAACCTGATGTAGGTTTAATCCACTCATTTGCACGGATTTTTTCTCGTACATCTTGTGGAGTCAATATACCAATTGTGCTATGCATAATAAAGCACCTCACTAACTTTTTATTTAAATAACTGAGGGATTCCGTTGATCAGTGTATATCCACCCATAATCGCCATGGCAATGACGATTACGATTCCAAAAAGCGTCATCCAGAGAGGATGTTTGTAGTCGCCGACGATTTTTGTCCTGTAGGCAGCCACCAGCATAACGCCTAGTGCGATTGGTAAAATAAGTCCGTTAACGGATCCGACCAGTATGAGAATTTTTACAGGTCTTCCAATTAACACGAATACAAGGGTGGAAATCGCAATGAATGCCACTATTGTCCATTTATGATATTTATCAACCGTCTTGCTTAACGTCTGAATGAAAGAAACGGACGTATAGGCGGCACCGACAACTGAGGTAACGGCAGCAGCCCACATAACGACGCCGAAGATTTTGTAGCCGACATTTCCGGCAGCCAGTTTGAAGACAGAGGCTGGCGGATTGGCAGGATCAATTGCAAGACCTTGTGCCACTATCCCCAGCGCTGCGAGGAACAGGAAAATCCTCATAATCGAAGCAATACCAATGGCACTGACGGCACTTTTGGTCACATCAGGCAATGATTCTTTTCCTTTAATTCCTGCATCAAGCAAGCGGTGTCCGCCGGCAAATGTGATATAGCCTCCAACAGTTCCGCCGACAAGGGTGACTATGGCAAGCAGGTCAATTTTATCAGGAACAAAGGTCTTCACCACCGCTTCTCCCACCGGGGGGTGGGCTGTAAACATTACATAAACCGTAAGGGCGATCATGACAAATCCCATAATCTGGGCGAATCGATCCATCGCTTTGCCGGCTTCACGGACCAGGAAAATCCCGATGGCAATAATCCCGCTCAGAAGCGCTCCCATTTCTGCCGACCAGCCAAACAGAACATTGATACCCAGTCCGGCACCGGCGATATTTCCGATGTTAAAAGCGAGCCCCCCAGCAACGATGAGAATGGCTAGGAAATAACCAAGGCCGGGAAGAACATCATTGGCAATATCCTGGGCTCGTTTTCCTGAAATAGCGATAATCCTCCATATATTCATCTGGGCACCAATATCAATGATGATCGAAATTAAAATGACAAATCCGAAGCTTGCAAGAAGGGACTGCGTAAAAACGGTTGTCTGAGTAAGGAACCCCGGACCGATTGCTGAAGTTGCCATCAGGAACGCGGCACCCAATAGAATACTGGCAGTTGATTTTTTCTCCATATGAACCCCCTGAATGTAATTGGCCAAATGAACTGGCCTGGCTTTATTTTAAAAAGCTGCCAATTGAGGCAACTGTGATACCAGCTTTCTTAAATGCTGAGGTGATATACCTGGCAAAATCAAGGGCACTTTCCCCATCGCCGTGAATACAGACAGTATCCGCCGTTATCGAAATGTCAGAACCCTGCTGGGAAGTCACCTTACCCTTACTAACCATACGGATCACCTGGCTTACGGCTGTTTCGTGGTCCTTGATTAGAGCGTTGGATTCACGCCTCGACGTTAAAGAGCCATCCTCCTGATAGGTACGATCAGAAAAGACTTCATTGGCAGTCCGGAGGCCAAGTTTATGGCCTGCTTTTATCAGTTCACTTCCCGCAAGGCCAAAAAAGACTAGCTCGGGATCGACCTTGTATACCGCTTCGGCAATGGCCACTGCAAGTCCGGCATTTTTTGCAGCCATGTTAAACAGAGCACCATGAGGTTTAACATGCTGGAGATTACCGCCTTCCGCTTTTACAAAGGCACTCAGCGCTCCGATTTGGTAGACCACCAGGTCATAGGCTTCCTGAGGGGAAATATTCATTTCTCTTCTTCCAAACCCTGCAAGGTCCTGGAGGCCGGGATGTGCACCGATTCCGACGTTTTTCTCAATGGCCAGCTTTACAGTCTTCCTCATTGTTGCCGGGTCTCCTGCATGAAACCCGCAGGCGATGTTGGCGGATGTCACATAATCCAGGATTTCTGCATCCATTCCAAGTGTGTATGCTCCAAAGCTTTCACCTATGTCACAGTTGATGTCAACAATTGGCATTTTGTTGTACCTCCTATCTGAATTTTAATAATATCCCATTTTTGAGCTGCTTTAGGTTTTCCTCTCTTTCGAGGAAGAGAAGCTGGGCCTTTTCGTGAGTTACTTCATTAAATGTGAGATAATCCCCTGGCTTTGCCTGGGCAATCAGGGGTAAATCAACGGAAGCAATCTGTCCTATCTTTGGATAGCCGCCTGTCGTCTGCCGGTCTGCAAGAAGCACAATCGGATTTCCTTCCGCAGGAACCTGGATGGACCCGAAACTTACGGCCTCGGAAATCAGTTCCTCTGGAGTTTCAAGACGTAAAAGAGGTCCTTTAAGCCGGTATCCCATTCGATCTGATTGAGGGGAAACCTCAAATTGTTCACTGAAAATTTTACGTTTGCTTTCCTTATCGAAGAGATTATACTGCTTGCCTTTGATAACTCGAATTGTTAGATCTTTGCGGTGAAGCGGAATTAAATTCGAGGTTACCGACCAATCCATTTCTGCAAAAGGCTGATCCCTGGTTTGTCCTTCCAAGTTTTCCATCATCGCTGTTGAAAGATGGCCGTGCGGGGCAAATGGAATGACATCTCCTGGTTTTAAAGCTCGGCCTTGATATCCTCCTATTCCTGCCCTTAAGTAGGTGGATTTACTATCCATGACCTCCTTGACCGCTATTCCTCCAGCAGCGGCAAGATACGCCCTGGTTCCTGAAACCGCTGGCCCAAATCGAAGCTCGCTGCCTCCTTTTACAAACAGAGTCCGCCATGACCTTACGGGAATGCGATTGATAGTAGGCGAAAGGTCCCCTCCGCAAATGGAAATCAGGCAATCCTTCTCGAATCGGATGACTGGCCCCAGCAGGGTTATTTCAAGAGTAGGTTCGTTATCCCTGTTGCCTACCATGATATTCGCAATCCGGTGAGCTATTTGGTCCATTACTCCGCTGGCAATCACTCCGTACTTCTGGTTGCCGTAGCGGCCCATATCCTGAACACTTGTAAGGAGACCCGGTTTTAATACGGTAATCATAATAGATCTTCTCCAAGCCTTTTGTATTCTTCAATGGTAATTGGATTGAATTTAATCTTATCCCCGGCCCTTAAGAGGGTTGGCGGCTCCTCCTCAGGACGAAACAGTTCTATCGGTGTTCGGCCGATTAACTGCCAGCCGCCAGGAGTTTCAATCGGGTATACTCCTGTTTGTTTGCCGGCAATTCCCACGGTTCTCGGAGGGATCTTTAATCGGGGAGTATCCCTTCGCGGCGTAGCAATAGTTTCCGACATGCCTCCGACATAAGGAAAACCAGGAGCAAAGCCAATCATAAATACTGTGTACTCGCCACTGGAATGAATATGGATCACTTCTTCTTGGGTAAGGCCATTGTGCTCTGCCACAAACGGGAGATCCGGCCCCATCTCTCCTCCGTAGCACACCGGAATTTCGACTGTCCGCTGAGGGGTTTCTCCCGATGCAGGCATTTGGGACAATAATCTCTTTAGCTGGGTACATACAATATCATATGGAAATTTGGATAGGCCCCTGAACTGGGTGATGACCTCCACCGGGTCGTAAAACACCGTGACAGTAGTGAAGGCGGGTATGTATTCGACCATCCAGGGTTCCATGTTCCCATCCAGAAACGAGGTAACGAGCTGGACTTTTCGCTGTGATTCTTCGTTGATATCTTCTCCAAGCTCAATGACAACTGCCTGGTCTCCTAGAGGATAGAAAATGAACGGAAAGTTATTTTTCATCTTTGGTCTCCCTAAATATAATTCTATTTATTATAGCTTAAGGATTCTGAATTTTAAATCATTTAGTTTTTGAAAATCTACACCTAAAATATTTTATAAAGCAGCGGTGTTTTATGAAACGTTCCCAAAGTTACATGGTCCCGGGGCGGCGCAGCATGTGCCCATTATAACCAGCCAGAAGATGTTCAACATTGAAAGGTGAACGCTTCTACATTAATCTTAAATCTGATTTTATCTACAATCGGCAATTCAGGCATGTTGAATGAATATATGGTTCTGAGTTTTGATTTTCGGCTGGCTAAAGGTAGAACGTGTAGGAAGACATAGAGCGAGCGGTTAGTCAATGTAAAGGAGCAAAGAGTATTAAACTCTCCTGGAGATGACATGTGTATGCAAGGCAACAATTTACAGAAAAGAGGGTGTTGATACGATAGACCGTCCGTGCACATTATTTCTTGCTTTCCCCTGGTGCCTATAAATAAATTAAGGAGTGAAGTCATACACAGTTGATCTCAAGTCAGTTGAGGGGAATCTGAAAGAAGAGAAATTTTCCGGAGTACTACGGCAGCATCTTAGAAGTGTGCAATCCAAAGGAAGCAGTGAAGTAAAAATAAGTAGTCAAACAATTATAGGATAACAGTGATTACAAGTTGCTGTTTTTTCTTTATTGTGAGAAAACATCCGTATGTCTGAAGTTTACAGAACATCAATATTATGGCCTGGGTGGTTTTAGGCCTTTCTGGTTACAAAGGCTCAGGGGTTTCTATCATTAATAGGGACGTCTGTCCGCTTGAGTAGTTTTTTAATCCTTCCCCCAAAAGCCCCCATTTCTTTGGAGAGAATATAATCTATAAAGAGGAGTAAACAAAAAACCCTAGAAGCGTTGATACAACGCTTCTAGGGTTTTTTTGATTGCTGTTTAATAAGCAAATCAATTAACGAGAGTAGAATTCAACGATAAGAGCTTCGTTGATTTCAGCAGGCATTTCAGAGCGCTCTGGAAGACGAGTGAAAGTACCTTCTAATTTGTCAGCATCGAAAGTAAGGTAATCAGGAACGAAGTTGCTTACTTCGATTGCTTCTTTAACGATGTCAAGTCCGCGTGATTTTTCACGAAGGCTGATTGTTTGTCCAACTTGTACTCGGTAAGATGGGATATCTACGCGGCTTCCATTGACAGTGATATGTCCGTGGTTTACAAGCTGGCGAGCCTGGCGGCGTGTACGGGCAAGGCCAAGACGGTATACAAGGTTATCAAGGCGGCTTTCAAGAAGCACCATGAAGTTCTCACCATGTTTACCTTGCAGTTTGCCTGCGCGGTCAAAAGTTGTACGGAATTGACGCTCGTTCACTCCGAACATATGACGAAGCTTTTGCTTTTCCTGTAATTGAAGACCATACTCAGAAAGCTTTCTGCGTTGGTTTGGACCATGTTGTCCAGGAGCGTAAGGACGTTTTTCTAATTCCTTACCAGTTCCAGTTAATGAAATGCCTAGGCGGCGGGATAATTTCCAGCTTGGGCCGGTATAGCGAGCCATGAATGACTCCTCCTTTAGTGTTTTTATTTTGGTAAAATAAAAACAGATGTGCGCAAGGTTTATACGCCATTATATTTTCATGCACCTTCGCCCTAGCAGCACAGGGTTACGAGATGCACCTCTTTCGCGAGGAACATAATGGATCACGTATAACAGCTCACATAGGCTGCGATATTTTACACAAAAGCCATTATATAACGTAATGAACATAAAGTCAACAGCCTTTACAGGAATGAGGGAAAAATAGAAAGTAATCATTTTTAATATATTTATTTTAAGTTTTTAAAGGAAATTTCAGTAAATTTTGTATATAATGATATTGGTTGTACATGCTCCGGATTTACTGAATAGGGATGGGTGGAATGAGCTTACATAATAGTACGTGGTCCAGTATGCTGAAGGGGCCCTTTTTTGATTTAATGAACTCTGATGATGGAAATCTGCAATATGAACCGTTTATTCATAAACTGCTCGAATCTCTGGAAAGCGTCCTTGGGGCCAGGGTCGTTACTCTATTTGTCTATGACAGCGGGAAACAGCTGCTGATTGCCGAAGCATCCACTGAATCGGCGGAAAAAGGCAAAAGGTTTTCGGCAAACGGCCTTCCGGATTATGCCGGCACTGTCTCCCCCAGTCCTGGTCTTGATGGTTACACCTGGTTCCTTCCATTAAAAACAGGCCGGCGGCATACCGGCCTGATTGCTGCTGGAGAAATGGAGTCAGGGGCATTCAATGGATTAGATGCGGACGAATTGGACGAACTTGCTGCGGAATGTTCCGCGCTGCTGCACATAGCCTGGAAGATGCGCGATACCAACAGGGAACAGAACCGGTTCAGACAGCTTTTCCGTGTTACGGCCAAATTCCATTCTTCGATGAATATGGCTGATGTCCTGACAGGAATGATAGATACACTTAAAGATGTCTATTCCGATTTTACCTATTTCCTTTTTCTTTCACACGACAATTCAGGTTATGAGGGGCTGCCGATCAAGAGCCTGGATTATGACAGTGAGAACCTTGCGGCCATGCAGGCTTACCAGACAGGAACCATCCAGTTTGAGGATTCTGTCCATTCAAGGGAAGCTTTATTATATGCGCCCCTAAAGGGAAAACAGGGAGTGTACGGAGTCCTTCAGGTCATTGCAGAACAAAGCTTCCCGCAGGATGACGCCGAATTCATCAGCCTGCTCGCACAGTCAGCCGGAGGTGCTTTGGAAAACGCTCAGCTCTATCAGCAGTCCAAGCGTCTGGTTGCCGATCTGCAGCTCATAAATGAAACTTCCCATAAACTTAACTCCAACCTCCGCCTGAGTGAGACCATTGCCTATATGCGTGAACAGATCTTAAGAAATTTCCATGCCGAGGAAATAGGTTTTATCACACTTTCCGATGAAGGTGCAAAGGTCCTTCCGGAAAGCACCAGTTTCTTTCACATGGAAGATACAGCCCGGTATATTGCATATCTCACCGATAAGATCGTCCATGGCAAAGAGCCGGTTTATATGGGGGATGTATCACAGCATGAACGATTTGCGAGCCTGCCGTTCCGGTCGATGATGGCAGTCCCGATGATCCAGAGTGATTCTCTGAAGGGCTATGCTGTCGTCCTTCATTCTGTGCCGTATTTCTTTTCATTTGAGATGTTCAAGCTTTTGCAGTCTCTAATCCATCATTCCACACTGGCATTTGCGAATTCCATACTGCGGGAAGAACTGGAGAAGATGGTGATTACGGATTCGCTTACAAAGCTTTACTCCAGAAACTTCCTGGATGAGAACCTTGCTGCATCCTTTGAATCAGATGAACATGGAACCTTTATCCTGATGGATATCGATAACTTCAAGCGGGTCAACGATACCTACGGGCACCAGGTAGGGGATGAAGTCCTGGTGCAGGTTGCCGGCCTGATTGTCAAAAACATAAGGGGAACTGATATCGGAGCCAGGTGGGGCGGGGAGGAGCTCGCCATTTATCTGCCGGGTGTCCCGCTCTCTGTTGGCATATCCATCGCAAAGCGGCTGCTGGAGAAGGTGAAATCCACATCCACACCCTCTATCACCATTTCCTGCGGCATCTCCCATTGGAATAAAAGCCGGACAGATTCAGCCAAGGCCCTTTTCAAGCGGGCAGATGAAGCCCTGTATCATGCCAAGAATTCAGGCAAGAACAGACTCATTGTTCATGAGGACGATATCATATTGATTCCATAAGAAAAGCGCCCTATTTGATCGGCGCTTTTTCTCTGTGGAAAAGGGGCGGAGCTAAATGTATCTTAAGGCTTCCGAGCTAGATGTGACCATTATTTATCTTGCTGGCATTCCTGCCTGCGCCTTACTCTGCTCCACCGCCTTATTGTGTTTGTTCCTGCGCTTGTCCAGGTTCATTTCCATGCATGGGCTGCGAGAAGAAAACTCTTTATGAATCAGTTTATACTGGCTGCTTAAAAAGCAGCCTTTCCAAAATCATTAATCGTAAGTTCGATTTGACACGAAATGGGGATAGCAGAATATTCCTTCCTCCAATTCATCTCCTTCCATTTGCCGTAACCGATGCTGTTCCTGACATATTGACCAAGACCCAGGCTGTCTACATTTTCCTTTTGCATCACTTTAATCAGGCTGTTTGCTTTATGTTCAAAATACGCTTCCATTTCTCCTTTCAGTCTTTTTCTCGCCGCTGCGCTGTTTAAGCTGCGGTCACCGATAAACTCCGTAATGGAACCGCTCGCTTTTATTCTCAGATTCACTTTTAGCTTTCCTGCTTTATGTTCAACTTTGACTTTCCTTGTGGAGCGCAGCAATGCAAAAGCAAGGAAATCTGGTATACGGCTGTTCTTGTCCCGCAATTCAAAGTTGATCTGCCCTGCATCCAGATGTTCTGTCATCATGGAAAAAAAGATTTCCTCGGCACGGCTCAGTTTTGTGATATACCGGTCATCACGGAAGAGTGCGAGCCCGTTGTAATCCACATGATCCTTTTTTTGCACGAGAATGGGCATGACGGGATCGGTGCCATCATCCACATTCGATCTGGCAAAATGAAACAGCTTAGACTCAGGGATATCGCCGTTTTTTACCGCTTTTTCAATCAGGCTGTCAAGGTACGCATAAGTTGCTTCCTTCTGTTTATAGTCCCCGGAAAGCATCTTATAGGCATTTCCTTCAACAAGGACCATATTGGCCTGCTGGCTGATGGCGGGATCTCTTTCAAGTGTGTCTGTGTATTTCCATAATCCTTTTTTTGCAAGCCTATCGCCAAATAGGAATGTACGGAGCTGTCCGCTGACGATATTAAGATCGGTCTGGCTGTTAATTTTTGCCCGGGCTTCCTTGCTGCTCCTGGCTATTGCCGTGAGCACCTTTTGACTGGAACGATCCTGGGGAAGGGCATCAGAAACGCGGATCTTTGCCGGCTCTGTCCCGGTCTCTCCCTTTATCAAGTCGAAAGAGGTTGCCTGGACCATCGCCTGTTCCTCCAGGATTCTCTGCTGGCTGCAGCCTCCGGACAGCATACAAGCCAGAAGTAAGAAAAGAATTTTTTTATCCTTTGGCACGGCCCACACCTCTCTTCCTGAAAAGAAGCACCACTATCACCAGGGCAGGCAGGGCAAAAGCGATGACTGCCTCAGCATCAGCCAGGTATCCAAGCCACGTAGATATTTCGTCGAAGGTACTTGGAATAAATGAAATAAAATAGGTGGCAGCAATAAGGAAGAATACGATTTTCTCTTCTCCTATTTTCTTGAAAATACGTGCTGCACATTCCTTAGCCGCCCAATAATACATAACTGAACCCATCAATGCCTTAAAGAGAAATAAAGCATACAGTAAGTTCTCGATTCTTTCGATGAAGGGGAGTTCGATATTAGAGAGAAGGTCGATAAATGGGAAAATCAGTACTTTTAAGTACTCGTATCCGAAAAAGCCGAAACACATGATACAGGTAATTAGATAAATGACGGTGGTTACAGCATTTCCGATAACCACCGAAACCATAAGGCGGGAACTCTTGTTTACAAAAGGAAAAAACAGAATGGAAAGCTCAAAGCCCAGCAATGAAGTGAAAACGTCGAAGCTTGCCCTCATCCAGTTCCCTCCGTCCTTGAACAGAAAAGGCGGGAAGTGGACCAGGCTTATATCATCCAGGAGAAATATATTTAAAACCAACATCCAGATTGTCAGGATAAAGAAAAGGAACGCAAGCTTTCCAATAGTATAAAGGCTCTTTACTGCAATGAGATAGGCAAGGAAGGCATAGGCGAGTTTCAAGACCATTTCAGAGGCGGTGGGACCGGCTATCAGCTGATATAAAAATAGGTATTGCTTTCCTACGATACAGGCAAGCAATGACCAGATGGTGATCAATGAGGAATAAAGGATGTAAATGAAGACCTTTGGCATGCTGTTTTCCAGGATGATAAAAATCGATTCTCCTTCTCCCATCCGGTATACTGCACCTATCAGCAAAATGCTCACCATGACACTGCCCCAGAAAATGAATAATGCTGCCCAGCCATTTGTCCCGAATCCCTGCGCCAGAATTCTCGGCAGGCTGAATAAGACAACTCCCGACTGAATCAAGTAAATCAGAATGACGATGTGGATGGAATGGAGTGTTTCTCTTGGATGTGACATTTATATCTTCCTTTTTGTCCTGACAGAGTTTGGGGTTCTTTCCTGGGCAGGCCGAGTTTTCAGTAAAGAAAAGGGTGCGCGGAAAACAATATCCCTCAAGTCGCGCCCGAAAAAAGGTGCCAGCGGGGTTAAGTATGAAGTGCTTAAACTCTTAACGCCTGAAAGGTGGATAAGTATCATGCTGAGGCCGACCATGATTCCGTAGTTACCCCAGATCCCCGCCATAAAAATGAGAAGAAAGCGGATGATCCTGATCGATGAACTCATGATATAACTTGGCACTACGAAGGAAGCAACAGCTGAAAGAGCCACGGAAATAATCAGGATATTGCTCGTGAAGCCAGCCTGTACTGCAGCCTGGCCAATTACAATTCCCCCCACGATACCAATGGTCTGTCCGATTTTAGTCGGGAGCCGGGCGCCAGCTTCCCTTAAGAGTTCAATCGTGAACTCCAGGAGCATAGCTTCATATATGGGTGGGAAGGGAACTTTGCTGCGTGATTCCATTAACGTAATGAGGAGCCTCGTCGGGATCATTTCATAATGGAAGGTGGTGAGCGCCACATAGAAGGCCGTCAAAAATATAGTGATGAATAAGGCTGAATACCTGAGCACCCGCAGGGCCGTTGCCACTGCCCATCTTTGGTAGTAATCATCCGGTGAGTTGAAGAACTCAAATATGCTTGTAGGCGCTATGAATGCATACGGGCTCCCGTCTGTTATCCCAATGATTTTTCCTTCTATAAGCTTAGAGGACGCAGCATCCGGCCTCTCCGTTGTAAGGAACTGCGGAAACAGTGAAAAAGGATTGTCGTCAATCATCTGGACAAGCATATTGGTATCAAAAACCCCGTCAATTTCTATGGAAGTAATCCTTTTCTTCAGCATGGAGAGCATGTCCGTATTGACGAGCCCTTCGATATAGAGCAGGTATATATCGGTTTTTGTCACTTCGCCTGCCTTAAGCTTTACAACCTTCAGCCTGGTGCTTTTGATTCTCCGGCGGATCAGAGAAATACTTTTCCCGGCTGATTCATTAAACGCTTCATGAGGTCCGGAGATGACCGATTCTGTTCCGGATTCATTCACCGCCCGGGTTTCAGGTCCGAATACATCTACAATATGTGCCTGGTCACGGAAGAAAATGGCTGCCTGGCCGCTGAGGATTGCATTATAGACTGTATCCGGATCATTGCTTTTCATATACATCTTCTCTGAAAGGATGTCTTGAACCTGCCCGCCGTCTGCATTTTCAAAAGGATCTACCAGGTACATCTGTATTTTCTTCTCATTTGCTATGTTTTTAAGCAGGATGAAATGCAGATTAAGATGGGGAATTGTATTGTAAAACAGATCGGCGCTGTCCTTGAACTCTTCTAGGGTGGTTTGGTATGATACCCGGCTGTTTAAAGTACGGACATCCCCCGTCTGGTCAGGCTGGTCTTTTTTGAGTTTTCTAATCTTCCGGTATCCCATCGCTTTCCTCCATCATCTGGAATGGAAATAGTTTTCACCAGTCAGCTGTTTCTATGCACAATCCAATTATCAATCCTGGAAATTTATAAGGAGCGGAGGCGGCGGTTGGTTTTCCTGAGAGGGCGTAAAGCAAAAGAGGCCGGATGGTGTAATGAAACCACCGTCCGGCCATGGGGATTTGTATCTTTTTTATGGAAAAGGGGCGGAGCTGAATGTACCATAAGGCTTCCTGCAGCTGGGTGTAACCATTATTTATCTTGCTGGATTCCCGCCTGCGCCTTACTCCGCTCCACCGCCTTATTGTGTTTATTCCTGCTCTTGTCCAGGTTCCCTTCCATGCAAGGACTGCGAGTAGAAACTCATGTTTGTTTTCTGAAATTAAAGATGTTTTACAAGCGCTTCTGCAAACAGCTCAAGCATTTTTTGGTCGGTTTCGTCAAAGCGGTTTTTTTCAGGGCTGTCTATATCCAGCACCCCTAAAAGCTCTCCGTCCTTGATGAGGGGGACGACTATTTCGGATTGGGAGGCAGCGTCACAGGCAATATGCCCGGGAAAAGCGTGAACGTCTTCAACCCGGACAGTTTCCCGTTTTTCGGCCGCTGTACCGCACACACCTTTACCAAGGGGAATCCGAACGCAGGCCGGAAGTCCCTGGAAGGGCCCGAGCACAAGCTCGCCGCCGTCCATCAAATAAAAGCCCGCCCAATTGACGCGGTCCAGCAATTGAGCCAGCAATGCGGCAGCATTGCTAAGATTGGCGATCCGGCTGGGTTCGTCTTCAATCAGGGCCGTCAGCTGTTTGGTGGCTAGTGCATAATTTTCTTCTTTTGTTCCGCTGTAGTTTTGTACATTGAACATGGTCTCTCTCCTTTTTTCTACAAAGATTGTAAAACTATCATATAGTTTGTCGACTTATTTTCAAAGGAAAAACGGCTGGAGGACAAGAATATAGCTAGGGAAGCAATTTTAAAAAGAGGTGAAGATAAATGAGCCGGAAAAATGAAACCAAAGCTGCCATCGTCCAATCCGCACTTTATTTATTTCATATCAAAGGCTTTCATGCGACCTCTATCAGGGATATTTCCAGCAGGGCGGGAGTCAATTCTGCCACCATATCCTATTATTTTAAAAATAAAAATGGACTGCTTGAGTACTGCCTCACTTCGTATCTGGAGGAATATCTCCTGCTTATGGAAAGACATTTCGATACCTTATATATCCATGGCCCGCTTCTATGCCTGGAAAGGCTGGTAAAAGATATTTTTGACTTTCAAAGGGCCAATCATCTGGCCGCCCGCTTCGTATACGGCGAAATCTCACTGGACTCAAGCCTGAACAGGGAAATCCTTTCGACTTACTGGACAAAAGAAAAGTACTATTTAACCTCCATGCTGGATGCAGGCATCGAGGAAGGCATATTCCGGAGCATCCCTTCCCCTTTGTTCATCCTTCAGCTTAAAGGCCTCTTGACGGCCCCTCTTCTCCATGCCCAATATGCGATGGAGGTACTTTACCAATTTCCGAATGATGAATATTTCACCATGAAATACAGAGAAGAAATCCATCACTACATCCACATGTATCTAATAGACAGGAAAGAAGCCCCTATGGCCTTGGCAGGGGGGTGAATCCCACCGCATACAGAGGACCATTCGGGATCCCCTCTTCGCAGAGCGGGATCCATTTTTTTCAGGCTGTTTTCGTAAGCCTTGTGTTTATTGGACAAGTAGGCTGATGAGCGCTGCAGGCAGAGCCGGAGAGGCTCGTACCTGCAGCGAAAACCAGCCTGTTTAACTATGCCATCTCAGGCACAGGATTCATAAAAAACAGCATTCCTTTAGAAAAGAGCCTTATTTTAAAAGCCTCCTGGAGCGAGGATACTGCCCCCATACAAACAGGTGAAATAAAATATCCAAAAAAAATCATTTTATTAGTTAAAAATGATTGTGAACATGGTATCATAATAGCATTGACATTACATATAATATGAACTTTTAATATATCTTGATTTTTTTCCTTAGAGCAGGGGGCTTACCATGGAATACATAATAATTGCGATCGGGATCATTTTGTTATTTTTCACAATTGGTTATTTTTTGAAAAAAAAGCACTATAAGGAATTGGACAGGCTGGAAGCATGGAAAATGGATATCATGAACCGCCCTGTGCTGGATGAGCTTTCAAAGGTCAAGCAGTTGAACATGACCGGCGAAACAGAAGAGATGTTTGAAAACTGGAGGAAGGAATGGGACGAGATCATCACGAACCGCCTTCCGGAAATTGAAGAGCTTCTGTTCGACGGAGAAGAATTCGCTGACAGGTTCCGGTTGAATAAATCGAAGGCCGTCCAGCACCAAATCCAGGAAAAGCTTGTAGATACAGAAAAATCCATCCAGCGCATCCTTGATGAACTGAATGAACTGATCGGCAGTGAGGAAAAGAATCGTACGGAAATTGAAGAATTGAAAGACAGCTACCGCAGTCTTAAAAAGACCCTTCTTGCCCACAGGCACTCTTATTCAAAGGCAGCTGCCAGGCTAGAGGCTATGCTTGAGGAAGTTGTCCAGCTATTCGGACAGTTCGAAGAGGCTACGGAAAACGGAAACTATCTAAAGGCCCGGGAGCATGTCCTCATGATTAAATCCCTTCTGGACTCAGTTCGGGAAAGAATGGAAACCATTCCGCAGCTCCTGCTGGAAGCCCAGACACAGATTCCATCCCAAATCGATGAGCTTAAAAACGGCTATGCTGAAATGGGAGACCAGGGATACTCTCTTGAACATATCGGATTCGAAGGGGAAATGTCCCGAATCGAGGAAGAGCTCGAGGTATACAGCAGCCATCTGGAGGCGGCCGAAACAGCTGAAGCCCAAAAAGGGCTTGGGGAAATACAGGACAGCTTGAATATGCTATATGACCTGCTCGAAAGGGAAGCCGTGGCAAGACAGTATATACGGCAGCAGGAGCCGGCATTGAAAGAAGAATTGTCAATCCTCGAGTTTGAGAACGAAAAGCTGAAGACAGAAACAGCGATGGTGCAGCAAAGTTACCATCTGCCAGAGAATGAACTCGGGCTCCAGCGGAACATGGATAAGGTCATCAGCCAGGTATCAAAGCGATTCCTGCTGCTCGAGACAAGGCTTGACGAAGAGAATCAGGCGCATTCCATCATTAGTGAAGAATTAAAAGAGCTTGAGGGACAGCTGCAGCTGATCAAGGAAGAGCAGGCCGCCTTTACGGCTAAGCTCCATGCATTGAGAAAAGATGAGCTGGAAGCAAGAGATGTGCTTTCTGCCCTAAAGAAGCGGATGCATGAGATTGCACGCCGAATCAAGAAAAGCAACATACCTGGACTGCCGGAGGAATATCTTTCATACGTTTCGGAAGTCAGGGAAAGCCTGGCCGATGTAGAAGTAAAGCTTGAGGAAATCCCGCTTGATATGGCCTCTGTTGCCATCTACCTGGAAAAGGCACAGTCCTCGGTTGAAAAGCTTCACGATCATTCGAAGGATATTGTGGACCATATGCTGATTGCGGAAAAAGTCATTCAGTACGGAAATCGCTACCGGAGCAAATATCCTTCTGTAGCTGAGGGGTTAAGGAAGGCTGAAATGAATTTTCATACCTATCAATATCAGGAAGCACTTGAACAGGCTGCAAGTGTCCTTGAAAAAGTCGAACCTGGCTGCCTGAAAAAAATAGAGATGGACCTGGAAGAAATCAGATGAATGCAACCCCGCAAAAGCCTCCTGAATAAGGGGCTTTTTGTTTGGGACAGATTCTGCCGCCCCTCCTTATTGACGATGTCCGCCTGGAGGTTTTCTTCATTTTGATGCATACTAACAAGCAGGCAGAACCATTCATATCATTGGTATTTATAGTGTACGATTAATCCCGTGGATAACATCATTGAAGTAAGCAGGAAATGAAGGTGCAAACATGATCTATTTTGATAATAGTGCCACAACCAAGCCTTTTCAGGACGTTATCGATTCTTATGTAAAAGTAGCACAGACCTTTTTTGGGAATCCGTCCTCCCTGCATGCACTCGGGGCGCAGTCTGAAAAGCTGCTGATGCAGGGACGCAGGCAGATGGCTGAGCTGCTTGGTGTAAAAGAAAGTGAAATACTATTCACATCCGGGGGAACCGAGGCCAATAACCTGGCTATAAAAGGAGCCGCCCTTAAACATGCCAAGCGGGGCAGACATATTATATCGACTGCAATTGAACATCCCTCAGTAAAAGAGGCGCTTGAGCAGCTCCGGACAGAATTTGGTTTTGAAATTACCTATGCGGGAGCGGATGAAGAGGGAAGGGTCAGTGCTGATGAAATCATTCATGCCATCCGGCCTGATACCATCCTGGTTTCTGTGATGCATGTGAATAATGAAACCGGCACAATACAGCCTATAGAAGAAATAGGGCAGAGACTAAAGGCTTTTCCGAAAGTCCTCTTTCATGTGGACCATGTTCAGGGAGCCGGAAAGGTCAATCTGGATATTCACCATGCAGGCATCAGCCTCCTGTCCATATCATCCCACAAGTTTCATGGTTTAAAAGGGAGCGGCATCCTCTATATTCGGCAGGGGACGGCTATATCCCCCCTGTTCTCGGGTGGGAGCCAGGAAGCCCGGCTGCGGTCAGGTACAGAGAATGTAGCAGGCATTGTTGCGATGGCAAAGGCCCTGAGAATGTGCAGGCAGTTAAATAGCGAGACAGCACGCCTGATTGGTATAAGGGAGACGATACGTGCAGGCCTGACAGCCATCCAGGGGGTAGTTATCAATACTCCAGGAGACGGGATTGCCCCGCATATCCTGAATTTTTCGGTCCCCGGGCTGAAATCAGAGGTCCTCGTCCATGCTCTTGAAGAAAAACAGATTTATATGTCCACCACAAGTGCATGCTCGTCTAAACGCAAGGCGGTCAGCGGGACTGTCCTCGCCATGACGAAGGATGAAATTCGTGCCGGAAGCACGCTGCGTGTAAGTCTTTCCTTTCAAAATACACTTGAGGAAGCGGAAGTGTTTTTAACAGAAATCAAGAGTGCAATATATAAACTACAGGAAGTTACGAGGTAAAAAGATGCTATATGACCATATATTAATCCGCTATGGAGAAATTTCAACCAAAGGTCGGAATCGCAAGGGATTTATCGACAGGCTGAAGCTGAACATCAAAAGGTCCTTGAAGGACTTTGAAAATATCAGGGTGTCCGCTGACCGCGACCGCATGTTTGTTTTATTGAACGGGGAGAACCATATTGCAGTGGCTGACAGGCTGAAGGGGATATTTGGGATACAAAACTTCAGTCCTGCCATGAAAGTCAGCCGGGATATCGAGTCCATCAAAGAGGCGGCGCTTTCCTATGTAGCAGGGCTGAGCCAGCCGGTATCAACCTTTAAGGTGAACACCAGAAGAGCCGATAAGGAATTCCCGCTGAATACAGATGAAGTAAATCATGAGGTAGGCGGACATGTTCTTCGAAATACAGATGGAATCACTGTTAATGTGAAGAATCCGGATTTAAGCATCCGGATTGAAATCCGCAAAGAAGCAGTCTATTTATCCGGTGAAATCATTCAGGGAGCAGGTGGCCTGCCGGTCGGAAACAGCGGCAAGGCATTATTGATGCTCTCAGGCGGAATAGACAGCCCTGTCGCTGGATATCTCTCCATGAAAAGAGGAGTGGAGATCGAGTGCATACACTTCCACAGCCCTCCATTCACCAGTGAAAGATCGAAGCAGAAAGTAATCGACCTCTGCGAGAGGCTTGCCCAGGTGAACGGCCGAGTCCTCCTGCATGTGGTCCCCTTTACCGAGATCCAGAAACTGATCCAAAAGCAGATTCCTGAAAATTACACCATGACCAGCACAAGAAGGCTCATGCTGAAAGTTGCAGACCGTGTGAGGGAGCAGCAGAAGGCGCTTGCCATCATTACCGGCGAAAGCCTTGGACAGGTGGCAAGCCAGACTATGGAGAGCATGTACGCAATCAATGACGTAACCAGCACGCCTGTCCTCAGGCCGCTGATTGCCATGGATAAGATAGAGATCATGAAAATCGCCGGAGAGATCGACACACTCGAGATATCAAACCGGCCGTATGAAGACTGCTGCACAGTATTTACCCCGGCCAATCCCAAAACAAAGCCCAAAAAAGAAAAAGTCGAGTTCTATGAAAGCTTTGTCAACTTCGATGAATTGGTCGATGCGGCGGTTGAAGGCATTGAAACCATCACCATCACTCCAGGGGATCAGCCAGGGAATGAAGATGAGCTGAATCTATTTTAAATGAAAGGCGGGAGGAAACTTCCGTCTTTTTGTTTGGTCTTTTCTAAAGATTACCATGTGAAGTTGTCAGCCTTCCGTTCTATAGCAGCATTTTCTTCAAAACAGCCTCGGCAATCATTTGAACTCTGTTTTTTTAATTCTCTTTTCTAAAAGATTGTTGTTTTATTATGTTTTTTGAGAAGAAAAAAATATTAAGACAAGGGGATTGGAGCGGAAAGCGAGTGCCTCTCGCTGCAATTCACTTTTTTATTCAACAGCCACAATGTATGCGAAAATTGTCTATTTCAAAGACTACAGGTAAGCGTTTTTACTATTTATAATATTCTGATATAATTGCAGAATACTGGTATTTAGGAGGTAAATGGATGAATAGAGAAGACTTGCTTGCGCCAAAAGAATATAATTTAGTCAGGGAAATCGAGAGGTTTGCAGAGGACGCCGATAGAACGGCCCTGATTTTTGAAAATGATAAGGGAGAATCCCGCACCATTACATATTCAGCTTTAATCAAGAATGCGAATAGAATCGGCAACGTGTTCAAGGAACAGGGCCTTGAAAAGGGAGATACGGTATTAATTATCATCCCGCGTTCCATTGAGGCATATCAGGTGTATATTGCAGCCTTAAAGGCGGGAATGGCTGTTATTCCAAGTTCTGAAATGCTCCTGGCAAAGGATCTTCAATACCGCATTTCGCATGGAGATGTTAAAGCGGTGGTGAGCGTTCATCCATATACTGCCCAGTTCGAAGACATACAGGGAATGGATGGCATCAAAAAGTTTTCGGCAGGAGGAGATATTCCAGGCTGGCTTCATCTCGACCGGATGATGGATGAGGCATCGGACAGCATGGACTTTGCGGCTACTGCCAGCGAGGATATGGCATTCCTGTCTTATACTTCGGGAACAACAGGGAATCCAAAGGGCGTTGTGCATACCCATGGATGGGCATTTGCCCACTTACGGACAGCTGCTCCTTCCTGGCTCTGCATCAATGAAGGTGACATTGTCTGGGCAACAGCAGGACCGGGCTGGCAGAAGTGGATCTGGAGCCCGTTTTTGTCGGTGCTTGGTTCCGGAGCCACCGGCCTTGTGTATCAAGGCAAATTTGACCCATCCGCCTACCTCGGCATGCTTGATAAGCATGGGGTAAATGTATTATGCTGTACACCGACGGAATACCGGCTGATGGCGAAGGTCAATAATCTCGCAGACTATCAGCTGAAAAGCCTTCACAGCGCAGTTTCGGCCGGGGAACCCCTGAACAGGGAAGTGATTGATACATTCCAGAAGCACTTTAATGTAACGGTAAGGGATGGATATGGCCAGACAGAGAATACGCTTCTTGTCGGGATCACAAAGGGGATGGATGTCAGGCCGGGCTCCATGGGCAAACCGACTCCTGGAAACACGGTAGAGATTATTGATGAAAATGGGCTTCCATGCAAGCCTGGAATACCGGGTGATATTGCAGTCCACTCTGAAACGCCGGCACTCTTCAAGAGCTATTATAAAGATCCTGAGCGGACGGCCCAGCAGTTCAGGGGAGATTACTACATAACAGGCGACCGCGCAGTCAAGGATGAGGACGGATACTTCTGGTTTGAGGGGCGGAGCGATGACATCATCATCAGCTCAGGTTACACCATCGGGCCGTTTGAAGTGGAAGATGCACTGGTCAAGCACCCTAAAGTAAGGGAGTGCGCAGTTATTGCAAGTCCTGATGAAGACAGGGGGAGCATTGTCAAGGCGTTCGTGGTCCTCCGGAATGAGGCTGACAGGGAAGATCCCGGCCTGATAAAGGAATTGCAGGAGCATGTAAAGAGTCTGACTGCCCCTTATAAGTACCCTAGAAAAATTGAATTCATTGAAGACCTGCCCAAGACCACTTCTGGAAAGATAAGAAGAGTGGAACTGAGGCAGCTGGAAAATAAACCGAAAGCCAGGTCATAAGCTTGGAAGCTGCTCGCCAAACGGCGGGCTTTTCATTGGCTTTTGTGAGCTAGAAGGAGAATGTCATGACCGTAAAATTATGGTATGGAGGCACAATTTACACGATGGAGAGGGAGGGCGAGAAGGCAGAAGCGGTCCTCACCGACGGGAAAAGGATATTCGATACAGGGGATACGGAAAAACTTCTCCGAACGTATAAAGACTCCATCGAAGAGAAGGTGGATTTGCTTGGAAAGACGATGTTCCCAGGATTTGTCGACAGTCACATGCATTTAATCGGGCATGGTGAAAAATTGCTGAGGCTGAATCTTTCCGGGCTTCGGTCCCGTGAGGATGTGCTGGAGGCGCTAGAGAACCTGCAGAACCAGATTCCTGAAAATGAATGGATCATCGCAGAAGGATGGAATGAAAATGAATGGCCAAGCCCCGAATTGATCCTGCTGGATGATCTGGACCGCCTTCTGCCCCATCATCCGGTCATTATCAAACGGGTGTGCAGGCATGTACTTGCCGCCAATTCAAAGGCGTTGGAGATGCTCGGCATCCATCAGGATTTTATTCCTCCTCAGGGAGGGGTGGCAGACCGTTATCCGGATGGCAGGCTGAACGGTTTGTTCAAAGATAAGGCGCTTGACCATGTTCTAGGCTTAATGCCGCCTGTCACTGACGGTTATCTGAAAAGGGCGATGGAGACATCTGTCCGTGACTGCCACCGACTGGGACTGACTGGTGTTCACACCGAAGATCTAAATTACTACAGCGGCTTCCAAAACACGTTCCAAACCTTCGTGAAGGTATTGGAAGAAGACGGGCTCCCATTAAAAGCGCATCTCCTCGTGCATCACGGGGTGGTGGATGAGATGAATACCAGCGGCCTCCGCTATAAGACGGGCAGCGAATATATAGAGTTTGGACCAATGAAGATTTTCGCGGACGGCTCTCTTGGGGGAAGGACTGCACTGCTCGGGCATCCCTATCACGACGATCCGTCCACAACAGGAGTTGCAGTGCATACAAGGGAGGAGTTCTTCAATCTCGTAAAAAAGGCAAGAAGCTACTCTATGCCAATCGCTGTCCATGCTATTGGAGACCTGGCGTTTGAACAGACCCTTGATGCCATCGAAGCAGATCCGCCTCCGCCCGGGCAAAGAGACCGGCTGATTCATGCACAGATCCTTCGCAAGGGACTGATCGAACGGGCAAAAAAACTCCAGGTTGTGCTTGATATCCAGCCTGTTTTTGTCACATCCGATTTCCCCTGGGTAATCGATCGGGTTGGTGCAGATCACATGAAATATAATTATGCCTGGAAGACGCTGCTCGAGGAAGGCCTGCATTGTGCAGGAGGATCCGACGCACCGATTGAAGAATTGAATCCAATCCTCGGTATCTATGCTGCGGTCTACAGAACAAAACTGAACGGCGAGAACATCGTGTATGGCGAGGACCAGAAGCTCTCTGTGTATGAAGCCATCAGTCTGTATACAAAAGGCAGCGCTTATGCTGCGGGGCATGAACATCATTCTGGGATAATAAAGAGAGGATACGCTGCAGACTTTACTATCCTCGACAGGGATCCTTTTGCCGTTACACCGGAAGCCCTGCTGCAGACAAGGGCCATGATGACAGTTGTTAACGGGGAAACTGTGTATACGGCCTGATTTTTAAAAAAGTGTGCCGCCGTACAGTTTTGTAAGAATCGCAGATGGTGAGTACAGGCTTTTAAAAATTATTTCTTTCCCCCCGTATAATTTCAGCGGGTGATACACGTCTTATTTAGTGTAGAGACATTTAGGAGGGGAAAAAAATGAATATGACAAGCAATATTGATACACGACTCGTAGAAGAAACCCGGAGGCTCCGGGACGAGTTCACAAACATGACAGCCGGTTTTTCAGATGATCTTTGGAAGTATTGTAAATATATCACCGGATCACCGTGGGATGGAGAAGATCTCTACCAGGAAACGATGATTAAATCATTTGCTCTCCTTCCACAGCGGTGGAGTGACATTACAGACAAGAAGCAATACCTGTTCAGAGTGGCGACAAACACGTGGCTGGATTTATGCAGAAAAATGAAGCGGGAGACAGGAATTCTTGAAGATATGCCGGATGAGGGAATAGAGTTCTCAGACAGGCTGCTTCTTGAGGAAATCCTGGTATCACTTCATTCCCGGCTGACCCCGAAACAGACAGCGGCATTCCTGCTCCTTGATGTTTTTCAGTTCAGTGCGGAAGAAGCAGCAGGCATCGTCCACAGCACTCCAGGCGGTGTTTATGCCTCTGTGCAGCGGGCCAGGAAGAATATAGCGTCCATGGACTTTTCCAAGCCGGACGGAGTTTCAGGAAGTCAGGAAAGTGAAACCATCCAGGCTTACCTGGCCGCCTTCAATGATGGAGACCTGGAGAAAATGCTCCATTTATTCAGTGAACAGGCCCAAAATGAAGCATTCCTCGGGTTCCAGGAATTCTCCAAGGAAGAAATGCTCAAAGGATCGCTCAAATTTGGATTGCCTGGTTTCTATGCCCGTGAATTCGTGCTATGGGGCCGGCCGGTCATCATCGTCCTTTCCCCTGAGGAAGAAATCCACGACCTCCAGGTACAGGAAATCGAAAATGGCAGGATTGTGAGGCACCAAAGCTACTTCTTTAGAAAAGAACTCATCCTGGCAGCCGCAAAAGAGCTGGGAATGAAAGCCCAGCTTAATAAACCGCCCGTGAATTGGGAATAAATATACACTTTAGGCACCGGGGCTGATAGCAACTGGTGTCTTTTTGTATAGGATAGCAGTTGCTTTGCCCTGGGGTGCCGTCTGGATTTAGCCGTGAGAAAGTTTAAGGAAGATTTCCCTTGGATGGGGCTCGTTCTGGTCAAAGAACTTTTAAGACCAATTCTTCTTGGAAGGCGTCCCTGCTTGGTCATAAAAAGTGTTTTAAGACCACTTTTGGCTGTTGAAGGCAGGCCGTTTTGGTCATAAAGAAAGTTTTAAGACCACTTTTCCTGTGATGGCCGGTCATTTTGGTGATAAAAAAAGTTTTAAGACCTTCTTTCCTGTGAGGGCAGCCTATTGTGGTCATAAAGAAAATTTTAAGACCACTTTTCCCGTGATGGCAGGCCATTCTGGTCTTAAAGAAAGCTTTACGACCATTTTCGCCGGTATGACAGCTCATTATGGTCGTAAACGAAGCTTTACAACCATTTTCGCCGGGATGGCAGGCTATTTATATCGTAAAGAAAGCTTTACAACCATTTTCATCTAGGTTGCAGTTCATTATGGTCGTAAACGAAGCTTTACAACCATTTTCGCCGGGATGGCAGGCTATTTATGTCGTAAAGAAAGCTTTACAACCATTTTCATCTAGGTTGCCGGTCATTATGGTCGTAAACGAAGCTTTACAACCATTTTCGCCGGGATGGCAGGCTATTTATGTCGTAAAGAAAGCTTTACAACCATTTTCACCTGGGTTGCCGGTCATTTTGGTCGTAAACGAAGCTTTACAACCATTTTCGCCTGGGTTGCCGGTCATTTTGGTCGTAAACGAAGCTTTACAACCATTTTCGCCGGGATGGCAGGCTATTTATGTGGTAAAGAAAGCTTTACAACCATTTTCACCTGGGTTGAAGGTCATTTTGGTCGTAAACGAAGCTTTACAACCATTTTCGCCGGGATGGCAGGCTATTTATGTCGTAAAGGAAGCTTTACAACCATTTTCACCTGGGTCGCAGGTCATTTTGGTCGTAAACGTAGCTTTACAACCATTTTCACCTGGGTTGCCGGTCATTTTGGTCGTAAACGAAGCTTTACAACCATTTTCGCCGGGATGGCAGGCTATTTATGTCGTAAAGAAAGCTTTACAACCATTTTCACCTGGGTTGCAGGTCATTATGGTCGTAAACGAAGCTTTACGTCCAAGCTCACTGGAAGGCAGCTCATTTTGCCCCCTCCGCCAAAAAAACAATCCCCCGGGAGCCCCCTCAAAAATAGATGGAATTCCGCTG
Organism: Paraperibacillus marinus; assembly: GCF_046237605.1. Classification (GTDB taxonomy): domain Bacteria; phylum Bacillota; class Bacilli; order Bacillales; family DSM-1321; genus Paraperibacillus; species Paraperibacillus marinus. The sequence goes on from NZ_CP143542.1 coordinate 984,073, forward strand.
GGTCCGGGTTTATAATATATATTATTTCGGGTCTGGAAATAACGGGGGTGTGAGGCTGTGAAGCTCTTAAAGGAAAATGACGGTGTTTTTTTTGCGGCGCTGTCTTATGTAATGTGGGGGATTGTTCCGATTTACTGGAAGTGGGTTCAGGATGTGCCGGCTGATGAGATTCTGGCGCATCGGGTGTTCTGGAGTTTTGTTTTCATGATGCTCCTGCTGTTTGCAACGAGGAAGCTGTCAGGCTTCGTCCTTTATGTGAAGGAAATGGCGAAGCAGCCGAAGAAGCTTGCGGCTCTTGGTGCAGCCTCGATTTTAGTGAGTGCCAACTGGGGAATTTTTATCTGGGCGGTTAATTCAGGGCGGATCCTTGAGACGAGCCTGGGCTATTACATAAATCCGCTCGTGAGCGTGCTGCTGGGTGTTATTGTTCTCAGGGAAAATCTGAATAAGCCCCAGGTGATTTCCTTTTTGCTGGCAGCGGTTGGTGTATTGATTTTGACGCTGCATTACGGAAATGTGCCGTGGGTTTCCCTGTTATTGGCCATTACCTTTGGATTGTACGGGCTCGCTAAAAAAATGATCCAGGCAGATTCGGCAATTGGCCTGACACTTGAGACTATGATGGTCACACCGCTTGCTCTCGGGTATTTCATTTATTTAACTTTTCAGTCTGAAACCATGTTCTTTGAGTCTGCGCGTACCGGACTGCTGCTCGCTGGCGGCGGTGCAGTGACAGCCCTGCCTCTTCTTTATTTTGCAAAAGGAGCACAGAAGGTACCGCTGTCGATGCTTGGTTTCCTGCAGTATATTGCTCCAACACTTACTCTGATCCTCGGAGTGTTCGTGTACCATGAGACGTTCACTAAGGTTCATCTGCTGGCCTTTATTTTTATCTGGAGTGCTTTGACGATTTATACGATTTCCCAGGCAATGCTGAGACGTCCCCGCATATCGAAGGTAAAAGAAAAAACAGGTTTCGGTGCATAAAACCAACATGAGATTCCTGCTCGCAGCCCATGCGTGGAGAGGAATCTGGACAAGAGCAGGAACAAATACAATAAGGCGGTGGGAGCGGAGTAAGGAGCAGGCAGGAATGCCAGCAAGATAAATATGTTCACACCTGGATGCAGGAAGCCTTATTCTTCATGCAGCTCCGCCCCTTTTCCACAGAAGTAAACCGCATTTCAGATCGGCTGGATCTTGAAATGCGGTTTTTTTGTCTTCTATAAAAGGGTTACTTCACATGAGGCTGAATTCTGACAGCATCTTTTTATAAAAAAGTACGCTGCACTTTCTCCCAGAAGGAATTATCCTTTAATTTAACCGTCTTGATTCTTCTGTCGCTGAGCTTCACATTGATTTGTTCGATATGGCTGATGCTGAGTGCTTCGTTGTCGGCGCCGATGATCGGATAGTTGTTGAGCTCCTTGTTCATTTTCAGTGTTAGTGTCCGGCCGCTGCTCAGGATGAAGGAGGATCCAAGCGTCCGGTATGTGTTATTGTTCAGTGAAGCCATTTCACTGACCTGGATGCATGGCAGCAGCGGGTCGACGACAGCGCCGTTCACCGATTTGTTGTAGGCTGTGCTGCCTGTTGGCGTGGCAATGACCATGCCGTCGCCGCGAAAGGTTTCGAAATGCATATTGTCGATCATGACATCCAGCACGAACGTACGGATGATGGATGAGCGGATGCTGCACTCATTCAGGCAGTAGAAGGAAGATTCTCCATTCAGGGTTATTTCAATGGCAGGGTATCTCCTGACCTCGATGTTTACATTTGTGACCGCTTCAATCATTTTCTGGGTATCATCAATATGGAAGTCGCAATACATATTCAGGTTGCCGGTTGTGGATATTCCTGCATACAGGCAGTCATCGCGGAAATCCGTTTTCCTTACTGCCTGGAGGAAGGTGCCGTCATCTCCGAGGCTCACGATGATATTGGCTTGTTTGTGGTCACGTACAGGGTTGAATCCATATTTTTCTGCCAGTTCGAGAAGAGGCTGAGCTTTCGCCATCATTTCTGAAGATTTGTCATGGTAAAAGTATAAATTGCGTCGTTCCTGCATGGAGTGTTCATCCTCTCAATTTGTTTCATCACAAGTATGCCCATCTTTCAAATTTCTTCCTGTTTGAAAAATTATTTTGTTACAATAATAGCTAGGTACTTATATTCTAGCAGATTGCAAAGTATTTTGAAAATTGCAGCGCAGGAAAGGGAGGCAGGAAATTGAACAGCAAAAGGTGGGCCGCATTGGGCACAGCGCTTGTATTATTCATCGTTTCAGTCGTGTTTAATATAGCATTCTCCTATGCTACAACAGATACAGAAAGTGTCATCGATGGATTTTTATCAGGAGGTTCCGAGGGATATATTGAGGAAGTCGTGAAAGATGGGGATGATGGGAAGCGGATTGCCATCCTTGAAGTGGACGGGGTCATCCAGGACGGAGGAGACAGCGACTCGCTTTTCGGAAGCACGGGCTATAATCACCGGGCATTTCTTGACCATTTGCTGCAAGTGAAGGAAGACAACAGCATCAAGGGTGTAATTCTCAGGGTTAACTCTCCTGGCGGCGGTGTAGTGGAGTCCGCCGAGATTCATGACCGGATCCTCGATATTAAAAAGGAGACGGGAAAGCCAATCTATGTATCCATGGGTTCGATGGCTGCATCCGGCGGTTATTATATATCAGCGCCGGCTGATAAGATCTTTGCAGTTCCGGAAACACTGACCGGTTCGCTAGGGGTCATTATGCAAGGCTATAATTATGAGAAGCTTGCCGAAAAATACGGCGTTGATTTTGTTACCATTAAGAGCGGTGAGCATAAGGACATCATGAGCCCTACCAGAGAGATGACTAAGGAAGAAAGGGCCATCATGCAGAGGATGGTCGACAATTCCTATCAGCAATTTGTAAAGGTGATTTCTGAGGGAAGAAATATTCCGCAGGAGGAAGTCAAAAAGATTGCAGACGGACGCGTATATGACGGACGGCAGGCCAAGTCGCTCAACCTGATTGATGAATTTGGTTATCTGGATGATACCTGGCAGACTATGGAGCGCGACCTGAAGATAAAGGATGCCCAGGTGATACGCTTTACAGAAGAAGAGGGCTTTGGCTCCTTATTCAGTATGGGGGCAAAAAAGATTGCAGGACAGGACTTTGAAATGCAGGGGTTGATTAAGCTGCTATCCAAGCCTAATTCTCCAAGGCCGATGTATTTGTATGCTGAATGAGGAGGGAAGCAGAATGGATGAATTGACTACAGTGGAACAGGAAGAAAGCGTCCGAGTCCCTGAGGAGCAGGCAGTCATGCCTTTCGCGGCGCTTCCTGCGGATGATCCCTTATTTGCCGGCTTCTGGATGAGGTTTTGGGCATACCTGGCTGACCTCCTCGTTGTCTGGAGTCTGTCGAGGCTTCTGGTTAAGCCGGCCGTCTACTTCTTCGGACTCACCTATTCAGAGATCCTGGGTTTTTCCGCATTTGAGATAGGGTCAGCTCTTGTGTTTTATTTATATTTTGTATTGATGAGCCGGTTTTTCAGGCAGACCATCGGGAAAATGATCTTTGGAATCAAAGTGGTCAGCTTAAAGACAGAGGGGCTGACATGGGGGTCTGTCCTATTCAGGGAATTTATAGGGCGTTTTATTTCAAAGTTTATTTTGATCGGATATCTGACAGCGGGCTTCCTGCCAAGGAAACAAGGCCTTCATGATATATTCGCAGATACAGCGGTCATTTTTGACCGGAAATGACTGAGGGACCCGGGGTGCACATGGATGCGCCCCGGGTCTATTTCTGTGGAAAAGGGGCGGAGATGCATGTATCAGAAGGCTTCCTGCAGCTGGGTGTGCACATCATTGAACCTCCTGGCAACCCGCCTTGCTCCGCTCCACCGCCTTATTGTGTTTGTTCCTGCTCTACTCCAGTTCCTTTCCATGAATGGGCTGCGAGTAGAAAACTCATGTTTGTTTTATGCGGAAAATGGCGATACTGAAGGCCTGAAGGGATGTGTTCTTATGGCATGGATCCTGACGGCCGTCATTTTACTATTTTTCTTTGCAATATTGGCCTTGACAAGACTCCGCCTCGAAATCTCCTGCAGCGGCGTTGAACCCTCTCATTCTGCCGCGATCCGTCTTAGTGCCTGGAAGGGGCTTGTCAGCTTCAGGAAGGAATTCCCCATTTCCCTTAAGGGACCAGAATTTTCAGTGCCGGATCAGCAGATCAGCACTGCTGATTTCTTCAGAATAGGAAAAATATTCTTTTCAGAAGAAAACAAAATGCCTGGAATCCTGAAGAAGTTTTTGAAAAAGGTCAAGATCCGGAAGTTTGACTGGCAGACGGTCATCGGCACTGGCAATGCAGCCCATACAGCCGTCCTGACAGGGGCCGTGTATGGAATCAAGAGCACCATCATCGGTGTCCTCACCCATTATCTCGTGGTGGATGAAATGCCTCATTATAAAATTGAGCCTCTGTATCAGGGAGAATATTCAAGAACTTCCCTCCTATGCATAGTGGAGTTCAAAATCGGAAACGCTATCCTGACAGGACTGCTCATTTTAAGAGAGTGGAATAAGCACCGGCAGCCAGTGGAAGGACAGAACACAAAAAACAGCAGATGCAAAAGGGCAGCACTCTGATGTCTCAACCAGTGAAACTGCCTGCATACAGGAGGATTGAAATGCATGACAGAACACCCGCTGCAAGGCTTGATGAACTCAGCCATGGAAAACCTGAAGCAAATGATTGATGTGAATACCATTATTGGAGATCCTGTTGAAACTCCTGATGGGAGTGTAATCCTGACCGTTTCCAAAGTAGGCTTTGGCTTTGCGGCAGGAGGCAGTGAATTTAACCCGGGAGTAAATTCTTCCGGATCAGGAAACAAGGATTCCCAGGCACTTCCGTTTGGCGGAGGAAGCGGAGGCGGGGTCTCGATCACACCGATCGCATTCTTGATTGTCAGGTCAGATGGAGTCCAGATGCTGCATCTTGACCAGCATACTCATTTGTTTGAGAAGATGCTGGACGCTGCGCCTGCGGCCTTTGAAAAGATCCAGAATATGACCTCATCCAATAAGGATCAAAAGCAGTCGGGGGGAGACGGGGCAAAAAAGGATAAGCAGGATTCAGGAAATAAGTCATCCGATGATTCCAAGGGAGAATCACGGGACAAAGGGCGGTCTTCCTTCAACTCGAAGATTATCGATTTTGATATGTAATAGCGGCATAAAGCCAGCTTCGAAGGCGGAGCTGGCATTTGTTTTGCGGCCACCCTGAGGGTAAGAGACGGTCAGTCGATATTTTTGCAAAAAGATATGAGAAAGAATATGATTACATTGTAGACTACATAAGTTTTGGAATGAGAAAAGGGAGGAATTATCATGGCTTCGATTACATTTAAAGGAAATCCTGTTACCCTGCTGGGTAATGAAGTGAAGGCTGGGGATCAAGCACCGGATTTCACTGTATTGGCAAATGATCTGTCTGAAGTGACACTCGCTGACACGAAGGGTTCTGTAAGGCTGATATCTGTTGTGCCTTCCATCGATACAGGGGTATGCGATGCACAAACACGCCGTTTCAATGAAGAGGCTGCCGGCCTGGATAATGTAAAGGTCCTTACAATAAGCGTTGACCTGCCGTTTGCACAGAAACGCTGGTGCGGTGCGAATGGTATCGAGAATGTTCAGACACTATCCGACCACCGCGACTTATCATTTGGTGAAGCCTATGGTGCCGCCATCCAGGAACTTCGTCTCCTTGCCCGCGCCGTTTTTGTAATAGACAGCAGCGATAAGGTAACGTATGCCGAATATGTAAGCGAAGCAACGGATCACCCTGATTATGAAGCAGCTGTTTCAGCAGCCAAGGCAGCAAATTAAGCTTTAAGCGCGGCAGCCTGAGTCGATGGACTCAGGCTGTTCTTTATGGCCCTGGCATCTGCAATGGTAAAATAAAGCGGGAGCGGGCCGGTGCTGGTGTCCCTGGCATTCAAAAACTTGTATCCACACCCTTTCACCGCTAAAATGATGAGAAAGAAAGACCAGGAGGAAAAACTCTTTGAACAATATAACTAAGGTAGAGAAATTATTCAGCATTTTTAACGAAACAGCGGGAGTACTGCAGGAAGAGCTGAGCTGCACCTATCTCGAAGCCCTTGCCGAAACAGGCGAAAACATGTTTCATGGAGATGTTGTACAGGATGAATTAAGTGAAGTCACGTTGAAGAGGCTTCGTAAACAATACGATTCTGTACCGCTTGCAACATTTTCTCATGAAGAAATCCGCAATGCATACCAGCTCGCCATACTGAAGGGAATGCAGGAAAATGTCCAGCCGAACCATCAGATGACTCCCGATGCAGTAGGGATGTTCATGGCGTATATCATCGATAAATACATGAGGGGAAGGACAGGTTTCACCCTCCTTGATCCGGTGGTGGGGACTGGCAATTTGCTGTTTACGATATTGAACCATTTCCGGGGCCGGGCAGGCTCATCCTACGGCGTCGATATAGACGACCTTTTGGTAAGGCTTGCTTATGTGGGGGCAAATCTTCAGGAGCAGCCCGTCCAGCTCTTCAATCAGGACAGCCTTGAACCGCTTCTTATCGACCCGGTCGATGTGGTGGTATGTGATCTGCCAGTCGGCTATTACCCAAATGATGCCCGTGCATCCGAGTTTGAATTGAAAGCGGACGAAGGGCATTCATATGCACATCATCTCCTGATCGAGAAGAGCATGGATCATGTGAAGGATGGAGGCTTTTTGTTCCTCGTTATTCCCAACTCTTTATTTGAGACAGCAGAAGCGCCCAAGCTGAATGCTTTTGTGAAAGAAAAGGCGTTCATTCAGGGGCTGATCCAGCTCCCGCAGTCCATGTTTAAAACTAAAGCTGCTGGAAAAAGCATTTTTATCCTTCAGAAAAAAGGCGAGGGAGTCACTCAGCCTAAGAATGCCCTGCTCGTTGATCTTCCAAGGTTCTCCAATGCTGCAGCCATGCAGGATATCATGAAGAAGATTGAAGACTGGTTTAAAGATCAAAAATAATATAAGGCTCTTTTCTAAAAGCTTTAAGGAGATTTATTTATTAAGCAAGGGGACTTACGCTTCAGGCGCGAGACTCCTGCGGGAGCAGCGGGACAGGTGAGACCCCGCAGGCAAAGCTGAGGAGGCTCACCGCCCGCCCCTAAGGTCCGCGAGGGCCTGAAGCGGAAATCTACTTTTTTAATAAAACAGCCACAATATATGCGAAAACAGTCTAATATATTTAAGCCTGCCGATACTTGGGCAGGCTTTTCCTATTATGAGGATAAAATCAGCGCTGAATTCTCTGAAAATAATAACTTTTGCGGTGTAAACGATACCAATGTTGAAAAGATGATAAGACAGTGCTTAAATGGGGTATGGTAAGGGGATTACTGCATTCTCTATTAAGCCCGGATTATTTCTTTGTGAATTTATCCATTCTAAAATAAGCAGCATGTTTATAATACTTAACCTGAAGGAGCGCTATACATGTCTAAAATCATGGCAATCAATGCCGGAAGCTCTTCGCTTAAATTCCAGCTGTTCGAAATGCCGAGCGAAGAAGTCATTACAAAAGGGCTTGTGGAACGCATCGGCTTGAACGATGCCATTTTCTCCATAAGCGTAAACGGAGAGAAGAATACCGAAACAACCGACATTCCAAATCATGAAGTGGCCGTAAAGATCTTGCTGGACCGCCTGATCAGCCACAATATTATCTCATCATATGATGAAATTACCGGTGTCGGCCATCGTGTGGTACACGGCGGTGAAGCCTTCAACGATTCAGTTCTCATCTCCGATGAAGTGCTGGCAAAAATTGATGAACTGTCTGACCTTGCGCCGCTTCATAATCCAGCCAACCTGACAGGCATCAAGGCATTCCAGCAGATTCTCCCTGAGATCCCTGCTGTTGCAGTGTTCGATACGGCCTTCCATCAGACTATGCCGGAAAGTTCATTCCTTTACAGCCTTCCTTATGAATATTATAAAGACTATGGAATCCGGAAATACGGCTTCCACGGAACATCGCATAAATATGTGGCTGAGCGCGCCGCTGCTATGCTTGGCCGTCCGGTTGAACAGCTGCGCCTGCTATCCTGCCACCTTGGCAATGGAGCGAGCATCGCAGCCATCCAGGGCGGAAAGTCCATTGATACATCCATGGGCTTCACACCGCTTGCCGGCGTAACCATGGGAACCCGTTCAGGCAATATCGATCCTGCCCTCATTCCGTATATCATGGAAAAAACAAACCAAACGGCTGAGGAAGTGCTCGATGTTTTGAATAAAAAGAGCGGAATGCTTGCTGTGTCCGGATTTTCAAGCGACCTTCGCGATATAACCGAGGCTGCCAAGGAAGGAAACGAACGTGCAGAGCTGGCGCTTGAAGTATTCGCAAACCGAATTCATAAATATATTGGATCTTATGCTGCAAGAATGTATGGCGTCGATGCCATCATTTTCACTGCCGGCATTGGAGAAAATAGTGAGGCTGTCCGTGAACGGGTCATGAAAGGACTTGAGTTCATGGGGGTATACTTTGATCCTGCCCTTAATAAAACCCGCGGTGAAGAAGCTTTCATCAGCTATCCGCATTCTCCTGTAAAAGTCATGGTCATCCCGACCAATGAAGAAGTTATGATTGCCCGTGACGTAACCCGTCTTGCAGGCATATAAGAACCGGCTAAAAGGCTCCCTCGAACAAGGGGAGTCTTTTTTGTCCGATAAAAGTGCCTTCGGATCATTATCACTAAAGCATGCGGGAGCCGGACTGTTATGCTATACTAAGTTCAAAATTCAATGGATGAGAATAGGAGGCTTGGCATGGCATTGACTGAAAGTGAAATCAGGGTGTGGGATGATATAGCCGACTGGGAAGAAAAGATGTATCAGTATGATCCGGGGACGCTTGAGCTTTTTTATGATAAATGGCTTGAACAGGGTTTCTCCATGCTTCCAGAGTCAGTCACGGACCAATTTTTTTCAAAATTCGATAACTGGCTTTTTCATATGAATGCCTTTATCCAGGGCTCGCAGATACAGCACGATGCAAGGGAAAGCATCCTGGCCGCGGCAAGGATCTTCGATTCCAGCGTAAATACATTGAATGATATGAAAAATTTATCCATCGACCAGCTGATTTATATTGCAGACCAGCAGATTGCCCGCCATCGTTTTTACTCCTTCACTCAGGGAAGTGTGAGCGGGACAGGGGAGACTCTCCTCCTTGGCTCCGATATTCCAGCCATCACACTTATTAACCTGAGGCTGGTCCAGCTCATCGCCATGACGTATGGAAATGAAGTGAATACTCCATATGAGCTGATGCTGACGCTGAAAGCATTCCATGCAGGCACAATGCCTAAGCGGATGCAGCGCCAGATGTGGGAGGAAATGGCGGCAGATGCCAAGCTTGATGATACTTTCTTTTATGCCGGAAGGGAAGAACTGACGAATGTGACATGGCTTGAGCAGCCTATCCGCCAGATCCTCAAGGCGCTGGCGATCTCCACCTTCAGGAGAAGGCTTGTAAAAGGTCTGCCCCTGGTAAGCATGGCCATAGGAGGCGCTGCCAATTACCGGCTGACAAGGAATGTATCGGAATTTGCCCACCGCTTTTACCAATACAGGTACCTGTCAGCTAAAAAGGATGATGCCCAGTGAGCCATATCGAGCATAAAAGTGAAGCCCCCGGCCATGTGCGGTGCATGGTGGTCACCGTAAGTGATACGAGGGGGAAGGAAGATGATAAGAGCGGACAGGAAGTTATCCAGTATTTAAGCCGGGCAGGACATGCCGCCCGGGAATACCGGATCGTGAAGGATGACAAAGAGGAAATAGCCAGGGCTGTTTCCGAGGGGCTTGCCGCTCCCGGTATAGATGCTGTCATCCTCAATGGAGGCACTGGCATCTCGAAGCGGGATGTAACCATTGAAACGGTCAAAGAGTTTATAGAAAAAGAAATCACGGGCTTCGGGGAAATCTTCCGGATGCTGAGCTATCAGGAAGATATCGGCAGTCCTGCTATCATGTCGCGGGCCATTGCCGGCACGCATGGCAGAAAGGCCATCTTTTCGCTGCCAGGCAGCACAGGTGCCGTCCGGCTTGCGATGAAAAAGCTGATTGTGCCTGAACTTGGGCATATTATAAGGGAACTGAGGAAATAAGGCTGTCCATCTGGACAGCCTTATTCGTATACATATACATTCATCTGCATGCTATGAATGTGATTTTCCGAAGAGGGCATCCTCATCCCTGAACCAGAGCCACAGATCATTGATGACGGAAGCGAGTTCTGAGATTTCTGTATTCAAGATGCAGGATCTATCAAAATCCGTTTCGCGGAAAAGGCATTTTTGCTTCATCACAATCTGGCCTTCCAGCTCCCTGATCCTGTCAGGAATGCCGCCCCTGATCTGTTCCCATTTCAGCATCACTTCGCCTGGAAGCTCTAAGGAAGCAAGACCATGTCTCGGAACCGGGATACCGAGCCTCTCATTGAATAAAAAGTATTCCTCCATCTCCACACTCCCTTTACTTTTCCCTTCGTTTTATCCATATACGATGAAAACCGGTTCAATTCCTTCACAACAGCCTATCTAAAAACATAAAAATATATGTGAACAGTTGTTGCAAAAAAAAAGAAAAGCTGATAAAGTATAACCATTGAATGCATAAAAATTAACTGTCATGAATGTTTATTCATTTAGGAGGACTTATAAATTATGACTAAAGAGAAGATTGTACTTGCATATTCCGGGGGATTGGATACATCTGTTGCAATAAAATGGCTTCAGGAGCAGGGGTTCGATGTGGTAGCCTGCTGCCTGGATGTGGGTGAAGGGAAAGACCTTGAATTCATTAAGCAGAAAGCTCTTACTGTAGGGGCGGTTAAATCCTATGTACTGGACGTGAAGGAAGAATTCGCGATTGATTATGCGCTCACTGCCCTTCAGGCCCATACACTTTATGAAGGAAAATACCCATTGGTTTCTGCGCTTTCACGCCCGCTGATAGCGAAGAAGCTGGTAGAAGTAGCTGAGGCAGAAAATGCAGCGGCTGTAGCACATGGCTGCACCGGGAAAGGAAATGACCAGGTCCGCTTTGAAGTATCCATTCAGGCCCTGAACCCAAATTTGAAGGTTATCGCACCTGTTCGTGAATGGAGCTGGTCAAGGGAAGAAGAAATCAATTATGCAGTGCAAAATGATATTCCGATCCCTGTAAACCTAGACAGCCCTTATTCTATTGATCAAAATCTTTGGGGCAGAAGCAACGAATGCGGCGTGCTTGAGGATCCATGGGCGGCTCCGCCTGAAGAAGCGTATGAACTGACAAGCAGCCTTGAGGAAGCCCCGGACACGCCTGATTATGCGGAAATCGAATTTGAACAGGGTGTCCCGGTCAAGCTGAATGGCGTTTCCTATCCCCTGTCAAGCCTGATCCTGGAACTTAATAAACTGGCAGGCAAGCATGGAGTGGGCCGTATCGACCATGTGGAAAACAGGCTGGTGGGAATTAAATCACGCGAGGTTTACGAATGTCCTGCAGCTCTTACTCTGATCAAAGCACATAAAGAGCTGGAAGACATCACCCTTGTGAAGGAAGTTGCCCATTTTAAACCGGTGATTGAAAAGAAAATGACAGAGCTTATCTATGAAGGTTTATGGTTTTCGCCGCTGCGGGATGCTCTCTCAGCTTTCCTTGCTGAAACCCAGAAAACGGTCACCGGGACTGTCCGTGTCAAGCTGTTCAAGGGACATTCAATTGTGGAAGGGAGAAAATCCGATTATTCCCTTTATAATGAAAAGCTCGCAACTTATACATCTGATGACGAATTTGATCATGCAGCCGCTGTGGGCTTCATATCGTTATGGGGACTGCCGACCAAGGTGAACAGCATGGTCAATCAAAAGAAGGTGACAGTGTGAGTGCACAGAAGCTCTGGAACGGGAGATTCACGAAAAGTCCCGAAGAATGGGTGGATGAATTCGGCGCATCCATAGAATTTGATCAGGAGCTTGTCCTCGAAGATATCGAAGGGAGCCTTGCCCATGTGGGGATGCTTGTAAAGCAGGGCATCCTCCACCATGAGGAAGGTGAAAAAATCATCAGCGGTCTGCAAAAGCTGCAGAAGAAGGCTGAGAACAAAGAGCTTTCCTATTCAGTGAAAATGGAAGACATCCATCTTAATCTGGAAAGCCTGCTGATTGAAGAAATCGGACCTCTTGGAGGGAAAGTACACACGGGCCGGAGCAGGAATGACCAGGTGGCAACTGATATGCACCTGTATTTGAAAAAACATGTGATGCATATCATCGGGCTGGCAGCAGATTTTCAAGAGGCATTGGTAAAACAGGCAGAGCAGCATATTGAAACGATCATTCCGGGGTATACACATCTGCAGAGGGCCCAGCCTATCTCTTTTGGGCATCATCTCATGGCTTATTTCTGGATGCTCCAGCGTGATAAACAGAGGCTTCAGGAAAGCCTTAAGCGCATCAGCATATCGCCGCTCGGGGCCGGGGCGCTTGCCGGTACCACCTTCCCCATCGACAGGGAGTACAGCGCAGGAGCGCTCGGGTTCGATTCAATTTACGAAAACTCGCTGGATGCCGTAAGTGACAGGGATTTCATACTGGAATTTCTAAGCATAAGCTCTACCCTTATGATGCATCTCTCGCGCCTCAGTGAAGAGGTGATCCTCTGGTCAAGCCAGGAATTCCAATTCATAGAATTGGATGATGCCTTTTCGACCGGAAGCAGCATCATGCCGCAAAAAAAGAATCCTGATATGGCGGAGCTTATCAGGGGGAAAACCGGCAGGGTATATGGTAATCTCATGGGGCTGCTTACTGTGATGAAGGGACTGCCGCTTGCTTATAATAAAGACATGCAGGAGGATAAGGAAGGGATGTTTGATACCGTTAAGACGGTAACTGGATCACTTAAAATCTTCACTGGCATGATTTCTACGATGAAGGTCAATACTTCCAGAATGGAAAGTGCGGTTAAAGAGGACTTCTCCAATGCGACAGAACTGGCTGACTATCTTGCAGCAAAAGGAATTCCTTTCAGGGAAGCCCATGAGATAGTGGGCAGGCTTGTCCTGCACTGCATTGAAAAGGGCTGCTATCTAAAAGATCTGAGCATGGAAGAGTTCCTGGAAGCATCCAGTCTTTTCGACCGTGACATTTATACAGTGCTTGAGCCGTATGAAGCGGTCAAGAGGAGAAACAGCGCCGGCGGCACAGGGTTTACCCAGGTCAAGGCTGCTGTTGAAAAAGCCAGGGAACTGCTTTTAGGAAAAGCAGCCGCTGGCCGTACAGGAATAACAGAGGCTGGATCCTAATAGGATCCAGCCTCTTGTTTTTTCATTTCATCCGGTGTCCGGACCACCAGCACATCGCAGGCAGCGTGCCGGGTGATATGCTCAGAAACACTGCCCATAAAGAACCGTTCAACCAGGTTGTGGCCTGTCGCGCCGCAAATGATCAAGTCTATATCAAATTCTTTCGCTATTTCTTTGGGGATTTTCACCTTTGGCGATCCATATTCCACAGCCGTAATAACGGATAGGACACCAGATTCCAGGGCTTGGGCCTTATATTTCTCCATCATGTCATTGACCCACCCGGCACCATCGCCTGCCTGTGAACCGAACGTTTCTCCGCTTGCAGCCGTCCGGTTATCAAGTACATGGGCAATTACGATTTGGGATTGATTCCGGAGTGCGATTTCAATCGCTTTTTTAAGGGACCATTCAGCCTCTTTTGAGCCGTCCACCGCGGCCAGAATTCTTTTATACGCCAATGCCATCGTTTTCTCCTCCTTAAGAAAGCTAGTTTTTCTCAGCAGGGAAGTTCAGCAGGTGCTTTTACACCTTGATTATACAATAATTACCTTGTAAATGGGAGTGCCATGGAGCCCATAGTATGAGTAAAGGAGGGAAGGAAGATGAATCAGGATAAGAACAGCGGGTATCCCCTCTTTGAAGAAGAGGGGATAAGGGAAATTATCGGCCAGATTACCGATGCGTATGAGTCGGCTGGAGTGACGCAGGAGTTGGAGGATAAAGAGTGAGGATGTCCTAAAACGTTCATGTAATAGGCAAAAGGAAAGCCCTGGGGAAATCTTCTTCCCCAGGGCCTTCCTTTTGCCTTTATGAGCCAGCTTTAGTGATTTATTTTAAAGTTTTTGGATAACGGGTCAGCACTTCACAGCCATCTTCGGTGACAAGGATATCATCTTCAATCCGGACGCCTGCAGTACCCGGGACATATATTCCCGGTTCAATGGTGAAGACCATTCCCGGCTTTAGCACGAGCTCATTCGTTTCAGTCAAAGATGGATATTCATGAACACTTATGCCAAGGCCGTGGCCAAGTCTGTGCGGGAAATATTCTCCGTAGCCGGCATCACTGATGATATTCCGGGCAATCAAATCAAGTTCAGCACAGGTAGCCCCCGGCCTGCAAGCTTTGATGGCAGCTTCTTCAGCCTTCAGTACAGTCTCATAAATGTCCCGCTGTTTTTCTGTTATTTCACCAAAGGCAACGGTCCTGGTGATGTCAGAGCAGTATCCCTCATACACGACACCGAGGTCGAAAAGGACAAGATCTCCTTTTTTAATCTTGGTCTGTCCAGGGGTGCCGTGTGGAGAGGCACCGTTTGCCCCTGTCAGAACCATGGTTGAAAAGGACATTTCATTAATTCCTGCCTTTTTCATTTCAAACTCAATCGCTGCCAGAACCTCCATTTCAGTTTTGCCTTCAGCAATCTCCCGCACACCGGTTTGAATGGCATAATCTGCGAGCCTGGCCGCCTCCCGGATCAGGGTCAGTTCTTTTTCGTCCTTGATCATCCGGAGTTCGCGGAGAATTTCCCCGGCTGCGAAGAATGCAGCGCCGGGCATCAGGCTCTGGATTTTTTCATAGCGCTCCACATTCATGTGCTCTTTTTCAATCGCTGCAGATCCTAAGGTGACATTTCTGTCTTTCAAAGCTTCCATGATCATGGTCCATGGATCTTCAATGTCGGTGTAGCCGATGATCGGATGGCTCCAGCCTGAGTTCCGGGCATCCTCCGTTTCCATCTTCGGGCAGACAAGGAACGGCTCAGAGTCCGGGAATAATCCGAGTGCCAGCAGCCTTTCATGCGGGTTGCTTCTGAATCCGCTGAGATAAAATACACTATCAGGCGATGTGATGAATCCGAATGGTATTTTGTTTTCCGTCAGCCAGTCCTGAAACTTTTCAATTCTCTTGCTCATTGTCTTTTCCTCCAATAGGGTATTTAACTGGTAGTATATGTAGATTTTTATAAGGATAAAAGTATGCTGTCAGTATAGAGAGTAACAGTCCTGGTTTCGATTGTAAACTGTTAGTCTATGTTAGAATTGGGTATATAGGTAAATGGAATATTGCTTTATCCCGTTACCCATTGTCATCACTCGAAAGGGGAGAATGTATATGAAGGTTTCTTTTCACGGCCACTCTGTGGTAAAGGTTATTGCAAATGGAAAAACCATTCTGTTCGATCCGTTTATTACAGGAAATGGACAGACGGATTTGAAAGTGGAGGATGTAAAGGCTGATGTCATTATCGTGACACATGGACATGGTGACCACCTGGGAGATACCGTCCAAATTGCCAAAGAGCATAACTCGCTTGTTATTGCCAATGCAGAGTTAAGCAGCTACCTGGCTTGGCAGGGCCTTAAAACCCACGGGATGTCGATCGGAGGAGCCTTTGAGTTTGACTTTGGCAGGGTCAAGCTGACTCAGGCTTTTCACGGGACCGGGCTGGATACAGAAAACCAGGAAATCATCTATCTGGGGATGCCGGCCGGCGTGCTCTTTACTTTTGAGGGAAAAACCATCTACCATGCCGGAGATACCGGATTATTCGGCGATATGAAGCTGATTGGTGAACGGCACCCGATCGACCTTGCATTCCTGCCGATTGGGGATAACTACACGATGGGGCCGGAAGATGCAGCCTATGCAGCCAAGCTTCTGGGGGCGAAGCAGGTTGTACCGATCCACTACAATACATTCCCGCAGATCAGGCAGGAGCCTGAAGCATTCCTCGAACTGTTGGAAGAAGGAAACGGAATCATCCTCCAGCCGGGGGAAGAGATAGAGCTGTAAATAGTAAGGAGGGCGCCCCAGGGCGCTCTTTTTTTGTGCGGCCGCAAGGAATAGGGCAAGTTCAGTTCCCGTTGTGCATAAGATGGTGATAGCCTGCCCCATTCCATCAGAAAAGAGGTTATATGATGAAACAAAGATATTTGATGTGCCTGCTGCTTTGCGGTGCCATGCTCTATTATCAGCTTCCGAAATTGAGCCTGAGCCCAGGTCATCCCGGACTTCCGGAACTTTACAGCTCCATGTGGCTTGTGCTCGCCTTCTTCGCCGCAGCAGGGAACCTGGCGGGGCTTTTATACAGCCCTGGTAAAAGGGCAGGGAAGAGGAAGCAAGGTCCAGGCCGCAAAAGAATGCATGATTATCAGTAGGTTCATTGTATAGACGGGTTTTTCATTCTATAATGGGAGTATAGAAGTACCTAAAAAGGGTGAAAACAGGTTGGCTACAAAACATGAACAAATTTTGAAATATATTGATGATCTCCCAGTCGGGGACAAGATATCGGTAAGACAGATCGCAAAAGCGCTGCAAGTAAGCGAAGGGACTGCCTACCGGGCAATAAAGGATGCGGAGAACAAGGGATATGTCAGTACGATTGAGAGAGTCGGGACCATCCGCATTGAAAGGAAAAAGAAGGAGAATATTGAAAAACTCACCTTTGCTGAAGTCGTGAATATTGTAGACGGGCAGGTTCTCGGCGGAAAATCGGGATTGCATAAGACTCTTAACAAGTTTGTGATCGGCGCCATGAAGATTGAAGCGATGATGAAATATACAGCCGCCGGAAATCTTCTGATTGTGGGAAACCGGGTCAATGCCCAGGAGCTTGCTCTAAAGGCGGGGGCAGCTGTTTTAATAACGGGAGGCTTTGATACGGAAGAACATGTGAAAAAGCTCGCAGATGAGCTGGAGCTCCCGATTATCCTGAGCAGCTATGACTCCTTTACTGTAGCCACGATGATCAACAGGGCGATCTATGACCAGCTGATAAAGAAAGAAATTCTGCTCGTTGAGGATATATTGACTCCATTGACTCAAACTGCTTATTTATCCCTGGAGGATGAAGTAGGTAAATGGCATGAATTGAACAAAGCGACAAACCACAGCAGGTTCCCTGTAGTAGACGCTGCGTTCAAGGTGCAGGGGATGGTCACCGCCAAGGACATCATCGGGCTGGAATTGGCCATGCCGATTGAAAAGGTGATGACCAAGACACCGCTGACCGTGGGCGGGAAAACAAGTGTGGCATCCAGCGCCCATATGATGGTCTGGGAAGGAATTGAACTGCTGCCGGTAGTGGATGAAAACCAGATCCTCCTTGGAATCATCTCCAGGCAGGATGTGCTGAAGGCCCTGCAGATGATACAGAGGCAGCCGCAGGTGGGAGAAACAATCGATGACGTAATCACGAGCCAGCTTGTATCGGTAGGGGCCAGAGGAAAAGGTGAGGACATTTACCGGTGTGAAGTGACGCCGCAGATGACCAACTATTTGGGGACCATTTCTTATGGCGTCTTTACTGCCCTTGTCACCGAAGCTACAAATCGTACGATGCGGGCTTACAAACGCGGTGATCTTGTCATTGAAAACATGACCATTTATTTCATAAAGCCGGTCCAGATGGACACTGTGATCGACATCCAGCCAAGGGTTCTTGAAATAGGGAGAAAATTTGGAAAAATAGATGTGGAAGTTTATAATGAGGGTAGATTGGCCGGCAAGGCTATGATGATGTGCCAGTTGTTCGAAAGGAACTGAAACAGACCATTTCGGGCAAGTGCATCCTTTCCTATTACCAGCCGGGGCCAAAGGCCCCTGATTAAAAAAAGGCCGCTGTCGGAGGCGGCCTTTTAAGATTATGCCCTATAGCCTTTTTCAGCTTCTTCAATGGCGAAGGGCAGATAATGCTTATAGGATTTATAGCCGGCCCAAAGGTTGATCCCGCCAAGCAGGATGAAGACGGCTGAAACGATATAAGTTACCGTACCGGTATTTATAAACAGCTGGTTGATCCCGAAAAGGACCACAAACAGCCCGAGTGCCATCGATGATTTAGTGGCAATCCATTTTTTTTCAGCCGGGCGCCGGGTGCGGACATATTTAATTTTATAAAATACATAAAATGCGAACGTTATCACAATCATTACGACAAGTACTGGCAAGTTGAGCTCCTCCGATCATGTGTATGGCAGGTCCCATTCATTGTACCTGCAATGGGGGATGATTTCTATAGTTTTATAGTGAAGTTTATTAAATTGACATAATTAAAAAAGGAGATATTTTTATGAAGGCAGAGATTCTG
The DNA here is from genome assembly GCF_046237605.1 of Paraperibacillus marinus. GTDB lineage: Bacteria > Bacillota > Bacilli > Bacillales > DSM-1321 > Paraperibacillus > Paraperibacillus marinus. Next base: position 1,002,573 of record NZ_CP143542.1, read on the forward strand.
AAAACGATTCAAGAGTATGAGACAATTATCCTGCACAGGCATGTGAGGCCTGATCCTGATGCCTATGGGTCCCAAGGCGGGCTTGCGGAAATCCTCCGTGTTTCCTACCCGGATAAGGCGGTCTATGCAGTGGGGCAGGAAGAAGAATCGCTTGCCTTTTTAGCCCCCCTGGATGCTGTGCCTGATGAAATATACGAAGGTGCACTTATTATCGTCTGCGACACGGCCAATGAAGCAAGAATCTGTGACCAAAGATATAAACTTGGCGCAAAAGTTATAAAAATTGACCACCATCCAAACGAAGATCCTTATGGCGACCTGAGATGGATAGACACGGCCGCAAGCTCTTGCAGCGAGATGATCTATGAATTCTACCTTTTCGGGAAAGACCGCGGGCTTACGCTGCCTGATTCGGCTGCACGGCTCCTTTTTGCCGGAATAGTGGGAGACACCGGAAGATTCCTATATCCCAGCACTTCCGAAAAAACCTTCCAATATGCGAGCGAGCTGGTCCACTATAAGTTTTCGAGGCCGGAGCTGTTTAACGCTATGTATGACGTGCCGGTAAGTGTAGTGAAGCTGCAGGGGTATGTGCTTCAGCATTTCGAGATTCTCGAGGAGGGTGCAGGGAAGCTGGTGCTCCGCCGTGAACAGCTTGAACAGTTTGGAGTTAAAGTCTCGGATGCATCCCAGCTCGTAAGCTCGCTTGGCGGAATCAAAGATTTGAAGGCGTGGGCTTTCTTCATCGAGGAAGAGGATAACATCAGGGTAAGACTCCGGTCCATAGGGCCGGTGATCAATGGTGTGGCAAAGAAATACAATGGCGGCGGCCATCCGCTTGCCTCTGGTGCCTCCATCCATTCATGGGATGAAGTCGACCTGGTGATGCAGGACCTGATACAAGTATGCAGGTCGTTTACAGTATAAGTCTGTAAGCGGCCGGCCCTGCCGTCCGCGGTAAATGAGGCAGTGCCTGCATCTGCCGCGGATGTGGGGGCAGTCTATCTGACCTGCTTCAGGCGCAGTTCGAACTTCAAAGTTGTATAATATGAAATCTCCGAAACTTCAAGCATATATTTCTTCTTGTTAATCTCCAGCACTTTATTTTCAATGGACTTCCTCAGAAGAGCCCGGCTTTCATAAACGGTTTCCAGATCTTTTGATAGAAGGGCTGACTTCAGTTCATCCCGAACCGCTTCAGCAGCTTCCGCTGCACTCAGCCGGTCGACCTTATACATAGCAAAGTTGGCGATGGACACATGTACCTCCTGAATGGTCAGCTTTTTCAGGTTTTCTTCATTAAGCTTGTTATAGTCTTCCTCCCAAAGTTCATTTTCGTCTTCCAGATCTTTGATTGACTCGCTCTGCTTATGCAATTTGTTGATCAGCTTCTCCTGCATAACGCTGTGCATATAAAAAAAGACAAGCCAGCTGATAATCCCCCCGATAGCGGCGCCGGCGAAAAAACGCTGCCAAAGCGGGAGCCGGAAGTATTGCGGAATCCTCATGGAGAGAGATTCTGCTGCTGAGTCAGCCAGTTAATAAGCGATGCCCCGGTCTGGGCACCTGCAAGCGCTGACAGGATCAGCAGGATCTGCTTGACGATGTCCTTTGTCTCACCGTGAAATATTCCCCGCTCAAAGGAATAGACGGTATCAAATGTCCCCCCTATGGCTGCGATGATCGCCCAGATGCGCAGCGAGTCAGCCAGGCGGTAGACGACAGTCAGCGGAGGCTGCTCCGTGAAAAAGGCGCCAAGTCCCCCGATGAGTGCCCCGCCGAGCAGCACTCCCAGAGCTATAAAATAACTGTTCACAAATGCAGGAAAAAATGCTTCTTTCATAGCCATCAGCCCTTATACGTTTTTATTAGTAAATATATGGACAATCCCGGCCAGATATGTTTTTAAAAATGGCAGGCCATAGATGGGCATCACCTGCGGCTGACAGAACATATTTTCTTTTTACGTAAATTCCATCTATAATTAAAAGAGCTAATGCCTTATCAAAAGGATGGGGAATACCAAAATGTCATTTATACATCTGCAAGTCCAGAGTGCCTTCAGCCTTTTATCAGGCACGGCTTCAATTAAAGATCTGGTCGCTGATGCCAGGGCGAAGAACTATAAGACGCTTGCGCTTACCGATAAAAATACAATGTATGGAATGGTAGACTTTTATAAAGAATGCCTGGCCGGCAAAATAAAGCCGATTATCGGCCTGACAGCCGACATACTGCACGAAGAATCAGGATCCTACCCGCTCGTTTTGCTTGCGGAGGACAATGCCGGATACCAGAATTTATTGAAAATCAGCAGTGCCATAAAAACAAAGTCCAAGGAGGGCCTCCCTCTTAAGTGGCTTAAAGCATATGCGGGAGGGATCATTGCCTTGTCCGGTACCGGCGGATTGGTTGAAACCCTGCTCCTTCAAGATGAAAAAGAAATGGCACTGAAGGATGCCGGGCAGCTGATTTCCTTGTTCGGGCAGGATTCCTTTTTTATCACCCTCCAAAGAACGGGCCGCACGGGGGAAGATTCGCTGAATCGAAAGCTTATGGAGCTGGCTGATTCCCTCGGGGCGAAAATAGCGGCAGCCAATCCTGTCTATTATCTGCAAAAAGAAGATTCCCTGGCCTATGAAGTGATGCTGGCGATAAAGAATGGCGACAAGCTTGGGGATGAAAACAGGATAAAGCCGGATACATCCGACTGTTACCTAAAGGAACCGCAGGTGATGACGGAATTATTTTCAGATTTGCCCGAGGCATTGGAAAATACTCTGCAAATCGCGGAACGTTGTAATGTAATGATTGAATTTAACCGGAAGCTGCTTCCGAGATACAAGGGCGATGAGGCTGTGCCCGCGGACGAGATGCTTGCAAAAGTATGTGCCGCAGGCTTGAAGGAAAGGTATGTAAGTCCCGGAAAACAGCACTCGGAAAGACTGGAATATGAACTGTCTGTTATCCAAAAGATGAATTTCAGCGATTATTTCCTGATTGTCTGGGATTTTATCAGCTATGCCAGGAAAAAGGGCATACTTGTCGGCCCGGGGCGGGGTTCAGCGGCGGGCAGCATGGTTGCCTATGTGCTCCGGATAACGGACGTGGATCCGATCGAACATGGCCTCTTATTTGAGAGATTCCTGAATCCCGAAAGGATATCCATGCCGGATATTGATATAGACTTCCCTGATACAAGGCGGGATGAAGTCATATCATATGTAGCAGAAAAATATGGGGAGCTGCATGCAGCCCAGATCATCACTTTTGGCACCATGGCAGCGAAGGCAGCCCTGCGTGATGTAGGCAGGGTGTTCGGGCTGAATGCAAAGGAACTGGAACAGCTCTCCAGGATGATTCCCGCGAGGCACGGCATAACCCTCCAGGCTGCACTGAATGAATCCAGGCAGCTGCAGGAATTCGTCCGGGAAAAAGAACTGAATGCAAAGCTTTTCCAAACTGCCCTTAAGCTTGAAGGGCTTCCGAGGCACGCGTCCACACATGCAGCCGGAGTAGTGATCTCAGAACTGCCGCTTACCGATGTGATTCCCATACAGGAAGGACAGGACGGCGTCCATCTGACACAGCTGCCCATGGAAAACCTGGAGGAGCTCGGACTTCTTAAAATGGATTTTTTGGGGCTCAGGAACCTGACACTCATTGAAAATACGCTTGCCATGATTGAAAAAGCCACAGGAAAGCGGCTGAAGCTTAATGAGATAGACCTTCAGGATCAGCGGACATTCGACCTTCTCGGCCGCGGTGAAACAACGGGAGTGTTCCAGCTGGAGTCAGAAGGAATGAGGAATGTCCTGAAAAAATTGAAGCCTACTTCCTTTGAGGATATCGTCGCTGTCAATTCTTTATACCGGCCGGGACCAATGGAGAATATCCCCTTATTTATCAGCAGGAAGCATGGAAATGAGGCGGTTGATTATCCACACCAGTCATTAGAACCAATTCTGAAGCATACGTATGGGGTAATCGTATATCAGGAGCAGATTATGCAAATTGCCGCAAGCTTTGCCGGGTTTTCCCTTGGGGAAGCGGATTTATTGCGGAGAGCCGTATCAAAGAAGAAGAAAGATGCATTAGATAAAGAACGGGAGCGCTTTGTCCATGGCGCCAGAGTTAATGGCCATCAGGAAGAGGCTGCCAATAAAGTGTATGACTCGATTGTACGGTTTGCGAACTATGGCTTCAACAGGAGCCACGCTGTTGCCTACAGCATCATCTCCTATCAGCTTGCCTATCTGAAAGCTAACCATTTCCGGCATTTCATGTCGGCGCTATTGACGTCAGTGGTCGGCAATGAAGACAAAATAGCACAATATATCAGGGAATTAAAGATGAACGGATTTACTGTGCTTGCTCCTTCCGTAAACAAAAGCCAGTTTGCCTTCCAGCCTGAAGGTGAGGGAGTAAGGTACAGCCTGGCAGCCATCAAGGGAATAGGCGGAGCTGCCATCCGTGAGATTTTTCAGGCCCGGAGGAAAAAGCCGTTTGAGGATCTGTTTGATTTCTGTCTCCGGGTATCCTCCAAGGCGGTAAACCGAAAATCATTGGAGGCCCTTGTCTCGTCCGGGGCATTCGATGAGTTCGGGGAAGACAGGGCAACACTCCTTGCCAGCCTGGATGTAGCCATGGAGCATAACGAACTGGTCAATCCGGGTGACAATCAATTTGACTTGTTCGAAAACACGGAGTTCACCCTTAAGCCTAAATACCTGCGGGTAGATCCAATCAGGACGCTGGATAAGCTGGAGCTTGAGAAACAGGCGCTGGGTTTGTATTTATCCGACCATCCTGTAGTCCCGTTCCATAAGCTTTTCCATTATTTTGGTTCTGTCACCATTCATGAAGCCATGGAGCGCGGATTGAAAAAAGCCTATATTCCTGTCTATATCACAGACACCAAGGCAATCCGCACCAAAAAGGGCGAGACCATGGCTTTCATGTCAGCGGGTGATGAGACCGGTGAGGTTGAATGTGTGGTTTTCCCAAATGTCTACCGCGCAAGGCTTACCCATTATAAAAAGGGCAATATCGTCATGCTGCAGGGATCCGTAGATTCAAGGGATGAAAAGAAGCAGCTTATCGTCCATGATTCTTTTTCAATAGAAGATTTGAAGGAGATCTCAGCAAAGGAAGCACAGGTGCTGTATCTTAAAATACAAAAGGACAAGCATTCGAAGGATTTCCTGAACAGAGTGAAAAAAATCATTCAGTCATTCCCTGGCATGACAAAGATTGTTCTCTACTATGAAAAGGACAGCAGATATGTACAGCTCCCAATGGATCAATGGGCGGAGCCGAGCGAGGATTTCCTGGGCAGAATCCAGGCCCTGCTGGGCAGTGAAAATGTGGTTGTAAAGCGCAGCTGAGCTTTACAACCTTTCAAGTTATGTTATATTAGACATGTAATATCGTGGTCTGACCACCTGTGAATCTGGAATCATATTCAGTAGAATCTATAGGAGTGAAACCTTTGACGTTAAGAGAAGAAGCATTGCACATGCATAGAATCAATCAGGGGAAGCTGGAAACGGTATCCAAGGTGCCTGTGAGGAATGCTGAGGATTTAAGCCTTGCCTACTCCCCGGGAGTCGCCGAACCCTGTAAAGCAATATATGACAAGCCGGAAGCTGTATTTGAATATACTATGAAGGGGAATACAGTAGCGGTTGTCACGGATGGCACAGCTGTCCTGGGCCTTGGTAATATTGGGCCGGCCGCGGCGCTGCCTGTAATGGAAGGTAAAGCGGTCCTGTTCAAAAGCTTTGCAGGTGTAGATGCATTTCCCATCTGTCTTGATACTACTGAAGTGGATAAAATTGTAGAGACCGTCAAGCTGCTTGAACCCACATTTGGCGGGGTAAACCTCGAGGATATAGCTGCACCCAACTGCTTTGAAATAGAAGAAAGATTAAAGAAGGAAACGAACATCCCCGTTTTTCACGATGATCAGCACGGAACAGCGATTGTCACGGCAGCCGGACTTTTAAACGCCCTGAAACTCACCGGAAGGAAAATCCAGGAAATAAAAGTTGCCGCAAATGGTGCCGGTGCTGCAGGAATTGCCATCATCAAACTTCTATATTCATTTGGAGTCCGCGATATCGTCATGTGCGATACCAGAGGTGCGATTTATGAAGGGCGCCCTTTCGGCATGAATGATGTGAAAGAATCTGTCGCCCGTTTCACCAACAGGGAGAAGCAGGAAGGCAGCCTGGCGGACGCCATCAAGGATGCGGATGTGTTCATCGGAGTTTCTGCTGCCGGGGCATTGACCAAAGACATGATTGGGAGCATGAAGCCCGATCCAATCATATTTGCAATGGCAAACCCGGTGCCTGAAATCATGCCTGAAGAAGCGAAGGAGGCCGGAGCGGCAGTGATAGGCACTGGCCGTTCCGATTTTCCCAACCAGGTCAATAATGTACTCGCCTTCCCAGGGATATTCAGGGGAGCACTTGATGTACGCGCCACCCATATTAATGAAGAGATGAAAGTAGCGGCCGTTGAAGCGATCGCCGGCCTGATCGGGGAAGATGAGCTGCAGCCGGATTATGTAATCCCGGCTCCATTTGATGCGCGAGTAGCCCCGGCCGTAGCTGCCGCAGTGGCCAAAGCAGCGATGGAGACCGGAGTGGCACGCCTGAAGGCTGACCCGGAAGAAATTAAAGCTAAAACGTCAGCCCTTTCGTCCATAGGAAAAAAATGAACGAGAAGACAATAAAGGCAGCCGCTGCCGGACAGTCAAAAATATATTTGGAAGTTGTGGAAAAACTCAGGCACATGATCAAGGAAGACCGGCTGCGCCCTGGTGATAAAATCCCGTCTGAACGGGAATTGTCCGAGCGCCTTCAAGTAGGGCGCTCTTCGGTAAGGGAAGCTTTGCGGTCCCTGGAGCTGCTTGGCCTTATTGAAACCAGGAGGGGAGAAGGCACCTACATCAAGGTATTTCAGGAGCACAGGCTGGTGGAACTCCTTGGTGCCTTCCTACTCGCAGATGAAGAGACTAAGAAAAATCTGATAGAAACACGCGTGTTTCTCGAACAGTCCATTCTCCATGCATTAGTGCATAAGGCATCACAGGAAAACATCGATGACATGATCCTGTGGGCCGGGAAGAATGATTGGGATGATGAAGCCTTTTTTAAGCGGCTCTTTCAATTGAACACCAATCATCTTCTCGAGAGGATATGGGTCATTGTCAATATGTATGCCAAGTCCACCGGAGAGGACAGGCAGCAGGCTCCACGGCAGGCTTATCTGGATATGCTCCATGCCCTGGGAGAGAAAAACGGGCATGAAGTTAACAGGATCCATCTCAAAGAAATAAGGAATATGCCAAATTTTCTATAATGGATATCAGTTTATACCTGAAGGATTTCATATGCATACAATGGACAGGCAGAGCTCGCTTCTGCTGCTGGTTAGTGCTATAGGAAGTTAAGGGGAGGTTCACCATGATAAAGGATTTATTTTCAAAATCAAAAAAGAAAAAATATGCAACAATTCCTTCTGAGCGGACAAAGAACGAAGTCCCGGAAGGCATTATGACGAAATGCCCTAATTGTAAGAAAATCATGTATACCAAGGAGCTGCTGAAGACCCAAAAGGTATGCATGCATTGCGGGTACCACCACCAGATGAACGCCTGGGAACGCATCGACAGCATCTTTGATGAAGGAACTTTCGAAGAGCTGGATAAAAACATGGTTACCGTCAATCCTCTCAATTTTCCCGGCTATGAGGACAAAATCAAATCAGACATGAAAAAGACACAAAGCAATGAAGCTGTCGTCACCGGCACAGGCTTCATCAACGGACACAAAAGTGCTGTGGCGGTCATGGATTCGACCTTCCGGATGGGAAGCATGGGCTCCGTTGTAGGAGAAAAAATAGCCAGGGCGGTCGAAAAGGCGGATGAACTCGGAATCCCCTTCATTGTATTTACAGCATCCGGGGGCGCACGCATGCAGGAGGGTGTCTTAAGCCTCATGCAGATGGCCAAGACAAGTGTAGCCCTAAAGAGATTCAGTGAAAACAAAGGACTTTATATTGTTGTCATGACCCACCCGACAACCGGCGGGGTCTCCGCGTCATTTGCTTCCATGGGGGATTATAACCTGGCTGAGCCGGGTGCGCTCATCGGGTTCGCCGGAAGGCGCATCATTGAACAGACCATCCGGGAAGAACTGCCCGAGGACTTTCAGACGAGCGAGTTCCTGTTAAAGCATGGCCAGCTTGACGCAGTAATCCACAGGCAGCAGCTTAAGGACTCCCTTTCCAATATAATCGATATTCATGTACCGGGCGGTGAGTTGAAATGGTAGGAGAATTAGAGTTTGAAAAACCGATAATAGACCTGCAGGAAAAAATAGATGAGCTTAAAAGAATTACTAAGGAAGCCGATGTTGACCTTTCCTCGGAGATTGAAAAACTGGAAGGCCGGCTGGCCAATCTGCAGGATGAGGTGTACAACAATATGAAGCCTTGGGACCGTGTCCAAGTGGCTCGTCATCCTGCCCGCCCCACTACCCTGGACTATGCTGCCCATTTATTCACAGATTTCTTTGAGTGTCATGGGGACCGTGTTTTTGGGGACGACGCAGCGATTGTAGGCGGAATTGGAAAGTTCCATGGGCTGCCGGTGACCATCATCGGCCATCAGCGGGGAAAAGATACTAAGGAAAATATCATGCGCAATTTCGGGATGCCTCACCCTGAGGGAAACAGAAAGGCTTTAAGGCTGATGAAGCAGGCTGAAAAGTTCAATCGGCCGATTATCTGCTTTATTGACACGAAGGGTGCCTATCCCGGCAAAGCTGCAGAGGAACGCGGACAGAGTGAAGCGATTGCCCGGAATATCTATGAGATGGGCGGCCTCACTGTACCGGTGATCTGCATCGTGATTGGCGAAGGAGGCAGCGGTGGTGCGCTTGCACTTGGAGTGGGCGATAGAATATTCATGCTGGAGAATTCTACTTATTCTGTAATTTCTCCAGAAGGAGCGGCGGCACTGCTCTGGAAGGATTCCAGCCTCGCAAAGCGTGCAGCTGAAACCATGAAAATCACCGCGCCTGACCTGAAGGAACTGGGAATCATAGATGAGATCATCAAGGAAGCAGAGGGAGGGGCCCACCGGGATATCCTCGTACAGGCATCTTATATAGAAGAAGCCATCCATGCGGCACTTGGCAGCCTTCTGTCCATGGATGCGGATGAACTCGTTGAGCAGAGATATCAGAAATTCAAAAGAATTGGCGAGTATTCGTTTCTTCAGGATCACATAGGAGTAAAATAAAACGTGCAGTTTATGCACGTTCTTTCTTTTTGCTCTTTTCTAAAAAAGTATTGTTTTATAATCAGTTCAGTGAGGAGATTTAATTCGTTTACAAAGCTGATTGGAGCGGAAGGCGCGAGAGTCCCGCGGTAAGCGAGTGCCTGCAGCGGAGATCAAACTTCTTCTCCAGCAGCTGCAATGTTTACGAAAGCAGAATTTTTGGAACAAACCAGGATCAATGCGGATATTTTGTAAATAAAGATATTTTCCAGTATAATTTGTATGTTATTTCACAAATAAAGGTTTACGAAATTTGATTACTAATTTAGAATGAGTACGGAAACCCGGTTTTTGCAATTTATCATATAGAACTGGGATAAAATGTCTATACTAACTCTGTATGAATTTTTTTTAAAATCAGATTCAGGGTCAATTGTACTGGCGGCTTGGGCCGTCGGACCTATTTATTTCTATACATATTTACATTCAATGGCGTGTAGACTGTTATTCTTTATAGAGGTGATTATTTTGAAAAGAATTGGAGTACTGACAAGCGGCGGAGATTCTCCTGGGATGAATGCAGCCGTCCGTGCTGTGGTACGTAAGGCAATATACCATGATGTAGAAGTTTACGGCATTTACCATGGCTACGAGGGCCTGATTAAAGGTGATATTAAAAAGCTGGAAATCGGCTCGGTTGGCGACATCATCCATCGCGGAGGCACTATGCTCTTTTCTGCCCGCTGTCCTGAATTCAAGACGAAGGAAGGCCAGATGAAAGGAATCGAACAGCTGAAGAAGCATGGCATCGAAGGCTTGGTTGTCATTGGCGGTGACGGATCTTACATGGGCGCGAAAGCACTGACAGAGCACGGCTTCCCATGTGTAGGAGTGCCAGGCACCATTGATAATGATATACCGGGCACTGAATTCACCATCGGGTTCGATACGGCCATCAATACTGTCATCGATGCAATCGATAAAATCAGGGACACGGCAACTTCCCATAAACGGACTTATGTAATAGAAGTCATGGGCAGGGATGCAGGGGATATCGCACTATGGGCAGGCCTTGCAGGCGGAGCTGAATCCATCTTGATCCCTGAATCTGCGGAGGATATCCATGATGTAGTAGCCCGGTTGAAACGGGGACAGGACCGCGGTAAAAAACACAGCATCATCATAGTTGCAGAAGGCGTCGGCAGTGCAGTCGATGTGGCGAAGCAATTAGAGGAATTGACTGAATTTGAAACCCGCGTCTCAGTACTGGGCTATATTCAGCGCGGGGGATCACCTACGGTCGCTGACAGGGTGCTGGCGAGCCGCCTCGGTGCTTACGCCGTTGCCCTCCTCCTTGAAGGCAAGGGCGGACGTGCGGTAGGCATAGAGAGCAACCGCCTTGTGGATTATGGAATTATAGAGGCACTGACTCAGAAAAAGCATAACATCGACCAGCAGATGTTCGATTTATCCAGGGAGCTTTCTATATAAACATCTTTGGCAATATAAAATTTGGAGGTATACAAAAACATGCGTAAAACTAAAATCGTATGTACGATAGGACCGGCGAGTGAGAGCTTAGAGAATTTGACTTCTTTGCTTGAAGCCGGTATGAATGTGTGCAGGCTGAACTTCTCACACGGTGATTTTGAGGAGCACGGCAGCCGGATCGTAAATATCCGCAAAGCTGTGGAGCAGACTGGGAAACAGGCGGCCATCCTCCTTGATACAAAGGGACCGGAAATCCGTACAAACAATATGGAAAATGGTGCTGTCGAGCTGCAATCCGGCCGCACAGTCGAAATCTCAATGACGGAAGTCCTCGGAACTGAAAAGAGATTCTCCATTACGTATGAAGGCTTGATCGACGATGTCCACCCGGGCTCGCGCATCCTTCTTGATGATGGCCTCATCGGGCTGGAAGTAACGGAAATCAAAAAAGAAGAAAACATCATTGTCACAAATATCCTGAACAGCGGTGTTCTTAAAAATAAAAAGGGCGTAAATGTCCCGGGAGTTTCTGTAAAGCTTCCAGGTTTAACTGAAAAGGATAAAAAGGATATTATCTTCGGCATCGAGCAGGATGTTGACTTTATTGCCGCTTCCTTTGTTAGGCGTGCATCTGATGTCCTTGAGATCCGTGAGCTTCTTGCTGACCACGGGGCAAAGCATATCCAGATCATCCCTAAAATTGAAAATCACGAAGGTGTAGAAAACATTGATGAGATTCTGGAAGTTTCTGACGGCCTGATGGTTGCCCGCGGCGATCTTGGAGTGGAGATCCCGGCTGAAGAAGTTCCTCTCGTGCAGAAGGAGCTTATCCGTAAGTGCAATGAGCTTGGCAAGCCAGTCATCACAGCAACCCAGATGCTTGATTCCATGCAGCGGAACCCGCGTCCGACACGTGCAGAAGCAAGTGACGTAGCCAATGCTATTTTTGACGGAACAGATGCAATCATGCTTTCCGGCGAAACGGCTGCTGGAACTTATCCGATTGAAGCTGTTGAAACGATGCACAATATTGCGTCACGCACAGAAAAAGCCCTTAATTACAAAGAAATCGTTGCTGCCAGAAGCAAGACGAATGAGCATAATGTAACAGATGCAATTGGGCAATCGGTTGCTTACACGGCTCTTAATCTTGAAGCGGGAGCTATTATCACTCCGACTGAAAGCGGACATACAGCCCGCATGATTTCCAAATACCGTCCGAAGGCTCCGATTGTAGCCGTTACTTCATGTGAGAAAGTGGCAAGAAGACTTTCGCTGGTATGGGGAGTATATGCTGAAATCGGTCCTAAAGCTTCTTCCACTGATGAAATGCTGGACGTTTCGATCGAGAAGAGCATGGATTCAGGAATCGTAAGCCACGGTGATCTTGTAGTCATCACTGCTGGAGTTCCTGTTGGTGAGGCCGGTACGACCAACCTCATGAAAATTCATGTTCTGAATGATGCGACCATCAAAGCGCAGGGAATCGGCAGGAAAGCTGCAAAAGGGAAAGTGGTCATCGCAAGGAATGCTGAAGAGGCAAATACAAACGTAACAGACGGCAGCATCCTTGTTACTTACGGATCAGACCGCGATATGATGCCGGCCATCGAGCGTTGTGCCGCTCTTATTACAGAAGAAGGCGGCTTGACCAGCCATGCCGCAGTTGTTGGTGTTAACCTCGGCATTCCAGTTATAGTGGGGGCAGAAAATGCAACCAGCATCCTTAAGGATGGACAGCAGATCACGGTTGATGCAAGACGCGGAACCATCTATGAAGGGCATACCAAAGTCCTTTAATACAAATAATGCGGCGGGAGCAGAGGCTTTCCGCCGCTTTTTTACTATACAGGCAATTAAATAAGAAAGGCGGGAGTCCGCAGATGAAATATCTTATTAGTATATTTATAATCGTTCCTGCCCTGGAAATTGGGGCATTCCTTCTGGCAAGCCGGACTGCAGGTGTCCTGCCATCTGTTCTTTTGATTATCCTGACAGGAACCATCGGGGCCTATCTGGCCAAAAAACAGGGCCTGGAAACTATCCAGAAAATCCAGCGGGAGCTTGCATCAGGCAGGATCCCGGGAGATTCCCTAATAGATGGCGCCTGCATTTTGATAGGCGGATGCCTCCTGATTTCACCAGGTTTTCTGACAGATATCCTGGGGCTGTTCCTGATGCTTCCGCCCCTTAGGCGAATGATTAAACCGCTGGTGAAAAGGAGCCTGAGAAAAGCAGTGGAAAAGAAGCGGGTTACCATTATCAGATAAGGCAGACCGGCTCTAAGAAGAGGCTGATTCGGATGGCAGGCCGAGAAAAGGGGGCTTAATCGCAAGCAAGAAAGTCTTCATCCCTTAATGAAGCCCCATACATCTGTGAACACATTCGCCCGGTTCAATGCTGTAATAACAACAAGTACAACCGGCCCAACGATGAGGCCGAGGAAACCGATCGTCTTGAAGCCAATAAACAGGGCAGCCAGTGTGGCGAGTGGATCCAGCCCGATGCTGGAAGAGAGGACCTTTGGCTCCATGATCTGCCGCTGGATGAGCACAATAGAATAGAGAGTGCCGAGGGCGATGGCCATGCCGGTATCACCTGAAATCATCTCATAGGCAATCCAGGGAACAAAGACGGCCCCTGTTCCTAAATAAGGAAGAATATCAACGAAACCGCAAATCAGGGCGATTGTGATGGCATATTCTACGCGTAGAACAAGCAGGCCGGTTAATACAATAACAGTGGTAATGGAAATGAGCGTCAGCTGGGCCTTGAAAAAGCCGAACAATGCTTTTTTCAGGTCCAGGAAAACGGTTCTTCCGCTGTATTTGGCCTTTGCTGGCACTATGCGGCTTCCAAGGCTTACAAGGCGGTCCCAGTCTTTACTGATGAAGAAAGTGGCCAGGAAAGAAAACACAATCACGGTCGCTGCGCTTGGAAACCATCCAAGTATGGCAGGGATGTTTTGAAAAAAACCTTGTATGAAGCTACCTGCTGAGGTTGCAAGCCGTTCTCCCGCCATCTGCACATTATTCATGATGGTATTCTGCTGGCCGGCATCCAGTGAATTAAAATAGGCAGCTAGCTTATTATACTGAGGAAGGACCGTGGTTTCGATGAGCTGTTCCACCGCGCCGATGATGGTTTCGATGTGGAGAGGGACAGCCTCGGCGAGATAGGCAGTTCCTGATACAATCTCTGTAATCAGCAGTGTGAGCATTCCCGCCAGGCCTGCAATGATAATGAACAGGGCCAGGAAGACAGCGGCCCCCCTGGGGAGCCTGGCCCTGGCCTCAAATGCAGCCACCATGGGATTGATCAAAAAGGCAATGAAAAGGGCGATAATGAAAGGGTAGGCATATTTCCATAGATACAGCAGGGCCAGCAGGATGCATGCAAGCGTCCCGGCGGCTATGCAGAATCGGATGAATCGCTGGATATAGAGCGGGTTCAGAAGGCACTCCTCCCGTCGTTCAGTCTATTTTTTTGACGCCTCAGGTCACTCCGCGGCCGTATGCTTTGTACAAGTATATGGCTTGTATATGGAGTGAAATGATAAATAAGTGGAAAAATAGACATGAATTTTCCAGTGATATTATTTCAATAAAACTTCTTATAGAAGGAGGAAGATTAAATTGAGCTGGGGTCCAGGTTTGTTTTTACTATTGCTGCTGGCAATAGGCATCATTGCAAAAAACTATTCCCTGGCATTTTCTGCAGGCGTTTTACTTTTGATCAAGGCAGCCGGACTTGACGCTAAAATTTTCCCGCAGCTGCAGGCGAAAGGGATTAACTGGGGAGTTACGATTATTACCATAGCTGTGCTTGTTCCTGTCGCAAACGGCTCTATTGGTTTCAAGGAGCTTGGAGATGCGTTAAAATCGCCTTATGCCTGGATTGCATTAGGTTCTGGGATTGCAGTGGCACTTATCGCCAAGGGGGGACTGATCCTGCTGGGGCAGGATCCGCACCTCACTGCGGCACTAGTATTTGGAACCATTATTGCAGTATCCCTTTTTAAAGGGGTGGCGGTCGGTCCGCTGATAGGAGCAGGAATAGCTTATCTGTGCATGAGGCTGATTGAGCTGTTCAAATGAACAGCTCTTTCAGCAGCCTCGGCATTCAGCTGTATTTTATTCTAATAAAATATTTATTTATTTTATTAAGGTGTTTTCGTTCACAAATATCTGATTATTGTTTATAATATGAGATGTAAGCGCCTACTTGAAATTGGAAGATAGCTTGATTAATTGATAGAAGCATTTCTTCGGCAGCCTATTGAGCAAGCGCTCGGGGGCTGGTTTCCTGAAATGGCTGCAAGGGTAAAATAAACTTTCGCTATGGACTGTGCCATTCAATGCTTACTTCTTCACAAACAGTATGGATGGACCGGAGCCCTGGTAGAAATGTTTTGCCAGTTTTATTAATTTCATATTTAAAATATATAGGCGAACTTTCATACAAAGGAGAGGTTTTTATGACAGCAACAAAAGGTCTGGAAGGAATTGTGGCAACTACTTCTTCCATCAGCTCTATCATTGATGATACTTTGACATATGTGGGCTATGATATCGATGATCTTGCTGAAAATGCAAGTTTCGAAGAAGTCTTATATCTATTATTCCACCGCCGCCTTCCAAGCAAAAGCGAGCTTGATGAGCTGACTGTACAGCTTGCGGAAAATGCCGGGCTCCCACAGGAGGTTCTTGACCATTTCAAGATGTATCCAATCAAGGAAGTACACCCGATGGCTGCACTCCGCTCTGCCATTTCTCTTCTTGGGCTTTATGACCGGGAAGCCGACACCATGGATCCTGAAGCGAATTACCGTAAGGCCATCCGCATCCAGGCTCAGATTCCTTCTATTGTAACCGCCTTCTCGCGGGTAAGGAAAGGTCTTGAGCCTGTGGCTCCACGCACCGATTTAGGCTTTGCTGCAAACTTTTTGTACATGCTGAGCGGAAAAGAACCATCCCCTGTTGAAATTGAGGCCTTCGATAAGGCGCTTGTGCTTCACGCCGACCATGAACTGAATGCTTCAACTTTCACTGCACGTGTATGTGTTGCCACCCTGTCTGATATTTATTCAGGAATCACTGCTGCCATCGGGGCGTTGAAAGGTCCGTTGCATGGCGGAGCGAATGAAGCTGTCATGAAGATGCTGACTGAAATCGGTTCAGTTGAAAACGTGACTCCTTATATCAGCCAGAAGCTGCAGAACAAAGAGAAAATCATGGGCTTCGGCCACCGTGTGTACCGCAAGGGAGATCCCCGCGCGAAGCATCTGAAGGAAATGTCTGAGAAGCTTACAAACCTGACCGGACAAGCTAAATACTATGAAATGTCTGTGAAGATCGAGGAGCTGGTGACTTCCCAAAAACCGCTTCCTCCGAATGTTGACTTCTACTCCGCTTCGGTATATCACAGCCTGGGAATCGACCATGATCTGTTCACTCCGATCTTTGCGGTCAGCAGGACATCCGGCTGGCTTGCCCACATCCTTGAACAGTATGATAACAACCGCCTGATCCGCCCGCGTGCAGAGTATACAGGCCCGGATATGCAGAAATATATTCCGATAGAAGAACGCTGATCACTGAAAAGTGCGAAAAGTTTTATATCAGGATGAAAATATAGTAAATTGGTATATGGAATAAAAACATCACAGGCTCGGGCGGCCTCCTGCCGCCGGGGCTCCGATTTTATGAAAATGGGGGAATTTAAAATGACTCAAGGCCAAAAAATCACTGTCGAAAACGGTACATTGAATGTACCTAACAATCCGGTTATTCCTTTTATCGAGGGAGACGGAATCGGTCCTGATATCTGGGCTGCTGCTTCACGCGTCTTGGAAGCTGCGGTTGAGAAGGCATATAACGGAGAAAAGAAAATTGAGTGGAAGGAAGTACTTGCAGGTGAAAAGGCTTTTAACCAGACAGGAGAATGGCTTCCTGCTGAAACTCTTGATGTAATCCGCGAATACATAATCGCCATCAAAGGACCTCTTACAACTCCAGTAGGCGGAGGAATCCGTTCACTGAATGTTGCGCTTCGCCAGGAGCTTGACCTTTTTGTATGCCTGCGTCCTGTGCGCTATTTCGATGGAGTTCCTTCTCCAGTCAAACGCCCTGAAGATACCGACATGGTCATCTTCCGTGAAAACACAGAGGATATCTATGCAGGAATCGAATATCAGGAAGGCTCTGATGAAGTCAAGAAATTGATTCAGTTCCTAAAGGATGAAATGGGAGTAAACAAAATCCGTTTCCCTGAAACTTCAGGCATCGGAATCAAGCCGGTATCCCAAGAAGGAACGGAACGCCTGGTGCGCGCTGCCATCAACTATGCGATCAAGGAAGGCCGTAAATCGGTAACTCTTGTTCACAAAGGAAACATCATGAAGTTCACGGAAGGCGCCTTCAAAAACTGGGGTTATGAATTAGCTGAAAAGGAATTCGGCGACAAGGTATTCACATGGGCACAGTATGACCGCCTGAAAGAAACAGACGGTACGGAAGCTGCGAATAAGGCTCAGTCTGAAGCAGAAGCTGCAGGCAAAATCATCATCAAGGATTCCATTGCGGATATCTTCCTCCAGCAGATCCTTACACGTCCGAAAGAATTCGATGTTGTGGCAACAATGAACCTGAACGGTGATTACATTTCTGATGCCCTGGCTGCACAGGTTGGCGGAATCGGAATCGCTCCTGGAGCGAACATCAACTATGAATCCGGCCATGCCATCTTTGAAGCCACTCATGGAACTGCACCTAAATATGCAGGCCAGGATAAGGTGAATCCTTCATCCGTACTTCTTTCCGGTGTACTTATGCTTGAACACCTGGGCTGGAATGAAGCTGCGAAGCTGGTCATCAATTCTGTTGAACAGACTATTTCTTCCAAAGTTGTCACTTATGACTTTGCCCGCCTGATGGACGGAGCAACAGAAGTGAAATGCTCAGAGTTTGCAGATGAGCTTATCAAGAACCTGGGGTAACAGCCGGAATGTTGGCGGGGGTCTTTCCCCCTGCCGGCTTCTTTGTACATAAGTAAGAATCGAGGAGGAAAATGATATGACTTTCAGACGCAAAAAGATTTCTGTAATCGGCGGAGGCTTCACTGGTGCCACAACTGCCTTCCTGCTTGCCCAGAAGGAATTGGGTGACGTTGTATTGGTTGACATCCCGCAGGCTGAAAATCCGGTTAAAGGGAAAGCGCTGGATATGCTCCAGGCAGGACCTGTCCAAGGCTTTGATGCCAATATGACTGGAACAGCCAATTATGAAGATACAAGGGATTCAGATATCGTCATCATCACAGCCGGGATTGCACGTAAACCAGGGATGAGCCGCGATGATTTGGTTCAGACGAACCAGAAGGTTATGAAATCCGTAACAGGCGAGATTGTTAAATATTCTCCAAACTCAACGATTATCGTACTTACCAATCCGGTTGATGCCATGACATATACTGTCTTTAAAGAATCAGGGTTTCCGAAGAACCGGGTAATCGGCCAATCCGGAGTCCTGGATACTGCGCGCTTCCGTACATTCATAGCCCATGAGCTGAATCTTTCTGTAAAAGATGTTACAGGGTTCGTCCTTGGGGGCCATGGGGACGATATGGTTCCGCTTGTCCGCTATTCGTATGCCGGCGGAATTCCGCTGGATACACTGATCTCAAAGGAACGGCTTGAAGAGATTGTGGACCGCACACGCAAAGGCGGGGCTGAAATCGTTAACCTTCTAGGAAACGGAAGTGCCTATTATGCACCTGCTGCTTCCCTTGTGGAGATGACAGAAGCCATCCTGAAAGACCAGCGCAGGGTCCTGCCGACAATCGCCTATCTTGAGGGAGAGTACGGGTTTGAAGGAATTTACCTTGGAGTTCCAACAGTGCTTGGCGCAAATGGAATCGAGAAAATTTTCGAACTTGAACTTACAGAAGACGAAAAGGCAGCCCTTCAAAAGTCTGCAGATTCTGTGCGCAATGTAATGGATGTTCTAGTTTAATTTTCATATGACAGGAAAACATTAAAGGGATTGGCTTACAGATCCAGAATCATACAGCCAATCCCTTTTTCATACCTTTATAATAGGTATAAAACCTAAATGGGTGGAGGTCGTTTGTGTATCATGCTGCTTGGCAAGAAAAGAAAACTGGGTAGATGCATAGAGGAAATCAAGGCTGGCGAAAAGCTGACGCTCACAGAAAAAATAGAAGACAAAGATCTGTTATTGTATCTGGGATTGACGAATGATGCAAACCCTTTATTCATCCAGCATGACTATGCTTCACAGACAAAATTTAAGAAACCGATCGTACCGACTATTATGCTTACTGGCATCCTGACAGCGGCTGTGTCAAAATATCTCCCGGGTCCCGGAAGTCACATCCTGAAGCAGGAACTGATTTTTCATAAACCGATCTTCCATTACGGGACCGTCAAATTCCTTCTGGAAGTAGCGGATGTTGATTATGCAAAAAAGACCGTGACCATATCGGTACAGGGAGAAAATGAAGCGGACGAACTTGCGGTTGAGGGGTCTTTCACTGTCTGCCCTCCGGAATACCGTGACGGAACAGATGGGAATGCGCTGGAGAATTTTTAATTACAGAGCCCGGGAGAAGAAATTCTTTCAGGGCTTTTTCTCTGCCGTTTGATTGGGAATCATGAGGCCTGCAGCTGGGTGTGCACATCATTTATCTTACTGGCATTTCTGCCTGAGCCTTACTCCGCTCCACCGCCTTTTTGTGTTTGTTCCTGCTTTTGTCCAGTTCCATCCCATGCATGGATTGCGAGCAGAAAACTCATGTTTGTTTTTATACATGGCGTTCTTTATAGAGGTTTTGATGAATCTTCTGAAAACTCTCTTACTGTTCCATTATTGTAGTTTATAAATAATTGATTATAATAAGGAGTGTAGAACTGGCTCACATAATGGATAAAGGGGAATCTATTTTCTTTGGGAGGAATCTATGAGCAAAAAAGTACTGGTGGTAGATGATGAAGAATCAATAGTAACTCTCCTTCAATACAATCTTGAACAGGCTGGTTTTGATGTAGTAACTGCGATGGATGGCAGGGAAGGAGTCAAGAAAGCCGTTGAGGAAGCACCTGACCTTGTCATCCTTGATCTTATGCTGCCTGAAATGGACGGCCTGGAGGTTTGTAAACAGCTGCGGCAGCAGAAGCTTAATGTTCCGATTCTTATGCTTACAGCCAAGGACGATGAGTTTGATAAGGTTCTCGGACTGGAGCTTGGGGCGGACGATTATTTGACCAAGCCGTTCAGTCCTCGTGAAGTGATTGCCAGGATCAAGGCTATTTTGCGAAGATCCCAGTTCCAGGCTGAAGCGGGAGATCAGGCGTCTGGGGATGAAGGGGACCTCCTTAAGATGGGGGACCTGAAAATATATCCTGAACGCTATGAAGCGTACTTTGAAGGCAATCAGCTGGAATTGACCCCGAAGGAATTCGAGTTATTATTATATCTTGCTAAACATAAAGGCAGAGTGCTGACGAGAGATCAGCTGCTGAGCGCCGTTTGGAACTATGATTTTGCGGGGGACACGAGGATCGTCGATGTCCATATCAGCCATTTAAGGGATAAGATAGAAACCAATACTAAAAAGCCTCTGTATATAAAAACAATCAGAGGGCTTGGTTATAAGCTTGAGGAGCCGAAGGGAGAATGAGCCGTTACCGCTCAGGGCTCTTTTTTGCATTAGTGATCCTATTGCTGGCGGTATTTTTGGGACTGGGGATTGTCCTTGGCCAGCTTTTTAAGGATTATTACATAGATACATTCAATGACCGGCTGCAAAAGGAAACTAAATTCGTTTCGCAGTATATTCAGGAAAATCAGGGAGTCGAAGCTGCCATAGCAAGCGGGAAAGTCGACAAGCTGACTGAGATGCTGGATTCCAATATTACAATTGCAGACCAGGACGGAGATATTTTATTCAGCACAACCAATGTTACAACAAAAAACAGACAGATCCGTGATGAAGCCATCAGAAGCATTGCACGCACCCAGTTCGGCGGGAATGAGCCGACTGAAGGCTACGATGTTACTGAAGGCAAATATGAGCAGCATTATTATTGGAAAAAGCTGAGGACGGGCAGCGGGCATGCTTTTGTCGTTTTAAGCAATCAGCTGGATATGCTGCAGAAAGCAAGCCAAAAGATGTGGCTTATCCTTGCCTTCAGTCTTGGGACCGCATTGATTGTCATCCTGGTGCTTGCTGCAACGATAACGACCCGCTACACCAAGCCGATAGAAGCGGCGACAAAGGCGGCTATTGAGCTTGCGAAAGGAAATTATAAAGTCCGCACTTACGAGGAGAATTCCTTTGAAACCGGAATGCTCTCAAATTCTATCAACATTCTAGCCCGAAACCTGCAGGAGATGGAAGAACACAGGGAAATGCAGCAGGACAGGCTTGGCACACTGGTTGAAAACATGGGCAGCGGTGTCCTGCTCATCGACAGCAGAGGTTCTATCACCCTGATCAATAGAACCTACAGGCAGACTTTTAATGTGGATCCTTCTTTCTTCCTTTATCGCCTCTATTATGAGGTAATAGAGCATAAAGAAGTCATCCAGATGATAGAAAATATCTTCATGATGGAGCAAAGCATCAAAAAACAGCTGATCCTTCCGCTTAATCTGGAGATGCGCTATTTTGAGATATACGGTGCACCGATCATCGGGAATCATGATGAATGGAAGGGCATTCTGCTTGTGTTCCATGACATAACGGAACTGAAAAAGCTGGAACAGGTACGGAAGGATTTTGTGGCAAATGTCTCGCATGAGCTAAAGACACCCATCACATCCATTAAAGGATTTACAGAAACACTCCTTGACGGCGCTCTGCATGATGAGAAGTTCCTGAAGCACTTCCTTGGGATTGTGCTTAAAGAAAGCGACAGAATGCAGACGCTCATCCAGGAACTCCTCGATTTATCGAAAATCGAGCAGCAGGGCTTCTCCCTGTCTATACAAAAGGTGGATCTGAATAAGCTTCTGCAGGAGACAATCGCGATTTTTGAACAAAGGGCGGCTGAGAAAGAAATCAAGCTCACTTCCCCATCTCTCTTAAACCCTCTGATCATAGACGGAGACAGTTTCCGTATAAAGCAGATTGTCATCAACCTGGTGAGCAACGCGATTGCCTATACACCTGCGGGCGGGGCGGTGACGGTGTCTCTTTCCGAAAGCAGGGAGGCGGCCAAGCTGAGTGTGAAGGATACAGGAATCGGCATTGCGAAGGAAGAGCTTCCGCGTATATTTGAGCGGTTCTACCGGATTGATAAGGCCAGAAGCAGGAATTCGGGCGGCACAGGCCTTGGACTTGCAATCGTTAAACATCTGGTAGAGGCGCATAAAGGAGTTCTCCGTGTTGAAAGCGAAGCAGGCAGAGGCACAGAATTCACTGTCGAGTTCCAAAAGCGCCTAAAAGAAGAAAAAGGTTCAGGGTGAAGGCCGTGCATTTACAATACTTTTACAATACCGCATATCTCCCTTTACAAAGAGATAATAGAATAAATTGTGAAAGACCCCTTCATCCAAGGAGCCATTAGAAGAGGCGAAAACTACCCCGTTTTCGCCTCTTCGCCCTTTATAAAAGGAATCATGCCGTTATTTTTCTTTCCTATCCCTCACATGATAGAATAAAGAAGAATCAAACGGCTTTTTTGTGTTTTCAAACATTGCATATATTGAATCACTCCATATTAATAAAGTCTGTTTTTATGAGGAGGAAACGTTCATTGGAAAAGAAACTTGTATTGATAGACGGAAACAGCATTGCCTACCGTGCCTTTTTTGCCCTTCCGCTATTGAATAACAATAAAGGTGTACATACGAATGCAATCTACGGATTTACCATGATGCTTTCAAGGATTCTTGAGGAAGAGAAGCCGACTCATATGCTGGTGGCCTTTGATGCGGGTAAGACGACCTTCAGGCATGCGGCATTCACCGAATATAAAGGAGGCAGGCAGAAGACGCCCCCAGAGCTGTCAGAGCAGTTTCCATTCATTCGTGAATTGCTCGATGCCTATCAAATTTCCCGCTATGAGCTGGAGAATTATGAAGCGGATGACATCATCGGCACCCTGAGCCTCCAGGCCGAGCAGGAAGGCTTTGACGTCAAGATCATTTCCGGGGATAAAGATTTGACTCAGCTTTCCTCAGATAAGACCACCGTCAGTATCACGAGAAAGGGAATTACGGAAATTGAGGAATACACGCCAGGGCATATAGAGGAAAAGTATGGTCTCGCCCCAAACCAGATTATCGATCTCAAAGGCCTGATGGGCGACCCATCCGACAACATACCAGGCATTCCCGGGGTAGGGGAAAAAACCGCCCTGAAGCTGCTGCAGCAATTTGGTTCTGTGGAGAAGGTCCTTGAGTCTGTATCTGAAATCAGCGGCAAGAAGCTTCAGGAAAAAATTGAGGCGAACAAAGACCTGGCAGTCCTCTCCAAGGAGCTCGCAACCATAACCCGCGAAGCGCCAGTCGGCATTACACTGGAAGAAATTAAATATGCAGGTCCGGCTGAAAAGAAGGTTATCAGTCTGTATAAAGAGCTCGGCTTCAATTCCCTCCTGGAAAAGATGGAACCAGGTGAATCTGCAGAGGCAGAAGAAATGGAAGACATAGAAGTGAAGGTTGTAGAGAGCATTTCAAATGATATCTTTGCCGATGATAATACCCTCTATGTTGAAATCCTGGGTGAGAACTACAGCCGCACAGACATAACCGGAATATCGCTGGTGAATGAAAAAGGAAACTTCTTTATACCGGCGGAGCTCGCCTGTTCTTCTCAGGAATTTAAGGAATGGGCCACAGACCCGGGCAGGAAAAAGTCCGTCTATGATGCCAAGCTGTCCATCGTAAGCCTTGGACGCAAGGGGATTGAATTAAAAGGAATCGTGTTCGACCTTTTAATAGCCTCTTATATCCTGAATCCTGCAGAAAGCTCGGTGGACATAGCGGAAATAGCCGGAAGGCACCAATATAAACAAATTCTGTCAGATGAATCCTTTTATGGGAGGGGGGCAAAAAGGAGAGTTCCTGAGGAAAAACTGCTTGCAGCCCATCTTGTGCGGAAGGCTAAAGCAATTGAAAATCTATCACACCCGATTATCCATGCCCTTAAGGAAAACAGCCAGTACAATCTTTTCAAGGAACTTGAGCTGCCGCTGTCCTTCATACTTGCTGAGATGGAGCTGCAGGGAGTAAAAATCGATCGGGACAGGCTTCATCAAATGGGCAGTGAAATATCTGAGCGGCTGGGAGCGATCGAGACAAAAATATTCGAGCTGGCTGGGGAAGCATTCAATATCAATTCTCCAAAACAGCTTGGCTCCATCCTATTCGAAAAGCTCCAGCTTCCTTCTGCCAAAAAGACCAAGACCGGTTACAGCACGTCTGCAGATGTGCTGGAAAAGCTTGAAAGCAAACATGAGATCGTCCGGGAAATCCTGCATTACAGACAGCTCGGGAAAATTCAGTCCACATACATCGAAGGACTGCTGAAGGTGATGGACCCGGAAACAGATAAAGTGCATACCCGCTTTAACCAGGCACTCACACAAACCGGCAGGCTGAGCTCGACGGATCCCAATCTGCAGAATATCCCGATCCGCCTTGAGGAAGGCCGGAAGCTGAGGCAGGCCTTTGTTCCGTCTGAAAAGGACTGGATCATTTTTGCAGCCGATTATTCACAAATTGAATTAAGAGTGCTTGCACATATTTCTGACGATGAGGGACTCAGCTCCGCATTCCATAAAGGAATGGATATCCATACAAAGACAGCCATGGATGTCTTTCATGTTGCGCAGGAAGAAGTGACATCCAATATGCGCCGCCATGCGAAGGCTGTTAATTTTGGCATCGTATACGGAATAAGTGATTACGGTCTGTCGCAAAGCCTTGGCATTACAAGGAAGGAAGCGGGAGAATTCATCGAGCGTTACCTGGACAGCTATCCAAAGGTAAAGGACTATATGGCCGACAGCATTCAGGAAGCGAAGGAAAAAGGGTTTGTTACAACACTTCTCCACCGCAGAAGATATATACCTGAAATAACCAGCCGCAACTTCAATATCCGCAGCTTCGCGGAGAGGACAGCTATGAATACACCGATACAGGGGACGGCTGCCGATATTATAAAAAAAGCGATGATCAACATGAGTGAGAGGCTTAAGGACGAAAAGCTCCAAACACGTCTGCTGCTCCAGGTGCATGATGAATTGATCTTTGAGGCACCGCCTGAGGAGCTTGAGATCCTTATGAAAATCGTGCCTGAGGAAATGGAAAATGCAGTGGAATTGAATGTGCCTCTAAAAGTGGACTACGCTTACGGTCCTACTTGGTTTGATGCTAAATAAAAGGGGGACTGTAACATGCCGGAGCTTCCAGAGGTAGAAACAGTAAGGCGGACATTAGAAGAGCTGGTGATCGGCAAAACCATAGAAGATATTACGATTCATTGGCCGAAGATCATAAAGGCGCCCGAGGAGCCTGATGTCTTTATCGATGCTTTGAAGGGCCAGACAATAGAAGCGGTCGGCAGGAGAGGCAAGTTCCTCCTGTTTTATCTGGACGATTATGCCCTTGTCTCCCATCTGCGGATGGAAGGGAAGTACGGGGTTTATCCAGGGAAAGAATCATATGACAAGCATACGCATGTCCTGTTTACTTTTACCGATGGTTCACAGCTGAGGTACAGGGATGTGAGGAAATTCGGGACGATGCACTTGTACAAAAAAGGGGAAGAATTCAACAGCCCGCCCTTGAAGAATCTCGGACCTGAGCCTTTATCACAGGATTTCACCCCGGTATATTTAGGTCAAAGGCTTGCCAGGACCCAGCGCAAAATCAAGCCCGTCCTGCTCGACCAGAATGTGGTGGTCGGAATCGGCAATATTTATGTAGATGAAGCCCTTTTCAGGGCGCGGATCCATCCAGAACGGACAGCATCAGGGCTTCGTCCAGAGGAAATAGGCAGACTCCACAAAGAAATTACAGAGACCCTGGCAGAGGCAATTGAAAAAGGCGGGAGCACGATCAGGACCTATGTTAACTCGCAGGGAAAAATCGGCTCCTTCCAGCTTGATTTGAATGTGTATGGAAGAAAAGGCGAAAACTGCAAGGCGTGCAGTACACCGCTGATGAAGCTGACTGTCGGAGGAAGGGGCACACATATCTGCCCGTCCTGCCAGCCTGCTGAATAGGTCCGTGATCACAGGGCAGACAGTGCAAAGGAGACTTGCGATGAAAAAGGTCATTGGCATCACCGGCGGCATAGCAAGCGGAAAGAGTACAGTAAGCGGCTATATCAGGGAGCTTGGCTTCACCGTGATAGATGCCGATGCCGCGGCAAGAATCGTAGTGGAGCCGGGTCAGGCTGCTTATGAACAGATTGTAGAACATTTTGGCCCGGCTATCCTGTCAGATAACGGCACCATCGACCGGCCAAAGCTTGGCGCTGTCATTTTCAATGACGAAGGAGAGAGGCTGAAGCTAAACAGCATCGTGCATCCGGCTGTAAGGAAGTGGATGGAGGAACAGAAGGCTGAAGCCTTTCTCCGCGGAGAAAAAACGGTTTTCATGGATATCCCGCTCCTGTTTGAAAGCAGGATCGGCTATATGGTGGATGCAGTAATTCTTGTTTACGTTAACGAATTGACACAGCTGGCCAGACTGATGGCGAGGAATTCTTTTTCAAAGGAAGAAGCGGAAGCGCGGATCGCGTCACAGATGCCGCTGAGAGAAAAAAAGACTTTGGCTGACGCGGTGATTGATAATGAGGACAGCCGTGAAGAAACGAAAGAACAGCTGCAAAAGCTCCTCAGGGAGTGGGAAATCATCTAAAAGAATGGTCCTGGACACTGTCCAGGGCTTTTTTTTGCGGCTCTTTTCTAGAGGATTCAGGATGATTGGAATGTAATGTGCGAGCTTCCTGAGCCGGCTGCCCGCCTTATGCCTGGCTTTCACATAAGTGCGGATGAACTTCTGTCTGGGGACGAGCCAGAGCGCCTGGAGAGGAAATCAACCTCCTTGTTCACCAGCCGCAGTCTTTTACCGAAATCACAGCATTTAGACAGGTATATGTCTTAAACATCAGGTGTTAAGAAAACAGGAAAATTAATGGACAATGAAATAAAAAAAACGGTTTTTATTATCACCTCTCCAATCATATATGTTATACTAATAGTATCAAATACAGCAAAAAGTATAACTTAATTCGGAGGGAGCCACATTTATGAAGGCTAGAGTTGCTATCAATGGATTCGGGAGAATTGGGAGAATGGTGTTCAGGAAGGCGATACTGCAGGATGATCTTGACATAGTAGCTGTTAATGCGAGCTATCCGGCAGAAACCCTGGCACACCTGATTAAATATGATACAACGCACGGAAGATTTGAAGGAGAAGTGACAGCTGGGCCAGAGTCACTGAATGTGAATGGCAGACAGGTCATGCTTCTTAACAATCGTGATCCTAAAATGCTTCCATGGAGGGAGCTTGGAATAGATATTGTCATCGAAGCGACTGGTAAATTCAATTCCCGTGAAAAGGCGGCAGCCCATCTCGAAGCAGGTGCAGCTAAGGTTATCCTGACTGCTCCCGGCAAGGATGAGGATGTGACGATCGTTATGGGCGTCAACGAGGAAGCGCTTAACATAAGCGAGCATGATATCATCTCAAATGCATCCTGTACGACGAACTGTCTTGCGCCGCTCGTGAAGGTTCTGGATGAGCAGTTCGGAATTGAAAACGGTTTAATGACCACGATCCATGCCTATACCAATGACCAAAAGAATATAGATAACCCGCATAAAGACCTGCGCCGGGCAAGAGCGTGCGGCCAAAGCATCATCCCTACCACAACCGGTGCGGCTAAAGCCTTATCAAGTGTTCTGCCGCATTTAAAGGGGAAGCTGCATGGCATGGCACTGCGGGTACCTACGCCGAATGTATCCCTCGTCGACCTCGTGGTTGACCTGAAGAGCGATATTACAGCCGAACAAGTGAACAAGGCGCTTGTGGAAGCTGCAGACGGCCCTCTTAACGGCATTTTGGGATTCACTATGGAGCCATTGGTGTCCATCGACTTTAATACAGATCCTCATTCGGCGATCATTGATGGTTTATCTACTATGGTGATCGGAGACAGCAAGGTAAAAGTGCTGGCCTGGTATGACAATGAATGGGGCTATTCATGCAGGGTGGTAGACCTGGTGAAGTTTGTCGCCGCAGAAATGAATGCAAAGATTAAGGTAAAGGCTGGCTGATAGTTGGTTGATCGAACAGTCCGCATGTGCGGGATATATGTAAGAACAGGGGCTGCCTGCCAAGGCAGTCCCTGCTTTTTGCCTGTTCGCTTTTTCTAAAAAAGAGCTGCGCGTAAAAATTCTTTAAAAAACATCCAGCATTTACCTTATAACTGAAGAAAGCCTTCATAGGGGCCCTGTCTGTCAAATAAGGCTACACTTGGGATGCCGGGGTAAATATTTTTAAAAAGAAATATATTGCAAAAAAAAATGATAATTAGTATACTATTTTTCGTGAACTTCTTATGAAGGGATGGCTACTTAAAGGGTTAGGACCTCATCGGACTAACTTTCCCCCGTGGTAGTTGTTTTTTAATGTTCAAATACTTAAGAAATTTAATCTTGTTAAAGGGGGAAACTTGAACATGGAAACAATGGGTCGTCATGTAATTTCTGAGCTTTGGGGCTGTGATTTCGAGAAACTGAACAACATGGAACAAATTGAACAAATTTTTGTGGATGCTGCACTTAAATCTGGTGCAGAAGTGCGCGAGGTTGCCTTTCACAAATTCGCTCCACAAGGTGTAAGCGGAGTGGTCATTATCTCTGAATCGCATCTGACCATCCACAGCTTCCCGGAACATGGCTATGCAAGCATTGACGTATATACTTGCGGCGAAATGAATCCGAATATTGCTGCAGATTATATTGCAGAGGCATTGAATGCACAAACTATCGAGAAAATAGAGCTGCCGCGCGGAATGGGACCTGTAAAGGTCAAACAGGAAGCGGTAAAAGCACTTTAATTTTAAAATAAATGCAAACAAGAGATGTAGTCCTTACATCTCTTTTTTAGTTCCAAAAAATCCCGCCTTAAGAAATGCTCCATGCCTTGTCAGCATAAGCTTTCCTTTGGGAATTGAATAGAACAGCAAAAACAGGTAAACTAAAGGAAAATCAACAGCGGGGGATTAGAATTGGGTATATTAACGAGATTCAATAAAGTATGTGAAACCAGCGACAAGAACCGCCTGCCGGAACTCCGGACACATTATTATAAAGCACCCGCAACCAAGGCCTTTGCTGCAGTGGAAGAATTGTTTTCGACAATGAAAGGGTGCCGTTTGATCAATGTCTCAAAAGAGCACGGGGAAATATCGGCAGAGCTCTCTTCACCGCAGTCTTTCGTAGTGGCCACGATCGTCGGGGTACACGGAAATGAAACGGCAGTGGATTTCATCCTTTCCACAGAAAAGACTTCGCTGACAGGGTCCTTCCCTGCACTAAAAAGACAGGCTGTCTCGCTGTATAGCGCCCTTGACAGCAGGCTGCAGCTGATCTCATCTGGGAGAGGCTAAAAAGAGCGCCCCTGCGCAGGATGGGCGGCCGAATTTCCATTCTCTTTTCCTTGTATAGCCGCCGGCTTTTTTATAAGATAAATGTATAAGTAAAAAGACTACGGAAATGTTCACCGAAAAGGCGCTGTTCTTTCTTTCGCCAAAGCAGCAGGCCGAATGGGATTTTCGATCGGAGCTGATGACCATGAAATGCCCAAATTGCCAGTATAATGGTACACGCGTGCTCGATTCTCGGCCTGTTGACGAAAGCCGTTCAATCAGGAGAAGAAGAGAATGCGAGAAGTGTAACTATCGTTTCACCACGTTTGAAAAAGTGGAAGAAATTCCTTTGATTGTCGTAAAAAAAGAAGGCATCCGCGAGGAATTCAGCACGGATAAGATTCTCAGGGGACTGATCAAGGCCTGTGAGAAGAGGCCGGTGAGTTTGAAGCAGCTTGAAGACATCACCCGTTATGTTGAAAAAGAATTAAGGAATCAAGGGATATCTGAAATCAAGAGTGAAGACATTGGTGAGATGGTAATGGACAAGCTTGCAGAGGTGGATGAAGTGGCCTATGTGAGGTTTGCTTCCGTTTACCGTCAATTTAAAGACATTAACGTATTCATAGAAGAACTGCGGGATTTAATTAATAAAGAAAAATAGGTTTTCATACCTGCCTTTCCTAATGGAGCTAAATTCAATGTTAGCTCTTTTTCTGTGAAGGAAACAAAAACTAATCCAATACTATCAGTAAAGGTTTGAATCATATGCAAATGCACTGGCAGCAAATCCTGCCTGTAGATCGGTACGAGGTATGCTCGAGCGGCCTGATCCATTCTTATGACAGGAAAATTATCTCCCTGCTATATCAGCCTTTGATCGGACCGGTGGCAGCCAGTCTGTATTTCACTCTTCAGAGTGAATTGGAAGCAAACAGGCTTTGGTCTGAATCCTCCTCACACCATGCCCTGATGTCAACGATGGATATCAACCTGAAGGAAATCTATTCAGCGCGTGTGAAATTGGAGGGGATAGGGCTTCTTAAAGTCTGGAAAAAGTCCGGGGAAGAAGAGAATTCATTCATATACGAGCTGATGCCTCCTTTGACGCCTCAGGCCTTTTTTACAGATGGCATGCTGAATGTGTATCTTTACAAAAAGGTTGGGAAGCTTCAGTTTGCAAAGCTGAAGAAATCCTTCAGCGACCGGATCATCCCGCGTGCTGAATATGAAGATGCCACAAAATCATTTCAGGATATATTCATATCGGGACACAGTGAATCCTTGTACATCCCCGCCGAGTCGGCGGAAGACCTCAGCATCCCGCCCGGTCAGAATTTCATCGGCCGGCAGGAGGCCGAACAGATCAGCGGTTTTTCCGAAAGCTTTGACTTTGAACTTTTATTTGCCGGGCTGAAGGAATCCTTTGTTCCTAAGAAGGCATTCACTCCTAAAGTCCGGGAGATTATCGGGAGGCTGGCCTTTTTATACGGAATAGACTCTTTGAATATGAAGAACCTGGTGCTTGATTCTGTAAATGAGCATGATGAGATAGACCTGGAGGAGCTGCGTAAGGGTGCCAGGGACTGGTATCAGCTTGAGTTCAGTGAACAGCTGCCGAGCCTCAGCACGCAGGTCCAGCCTCCTCAGCTTCATACTGTGCTGGAACCCAGGACGGATGAAGAAAAGCATATTGCCTACCTGGAGCAGGTATCACCCAGGCAGCGCCTGATAGATCTGTCAGGAGGCGCGGAGCCCTCCAAATCCGATCTGCAGATCATAGAAGATGTCCTCCTGAACCAGCGGCTGACCCCGGGAGTCGCCAATGTCCTGATTGATTATGTCATGATGAAGTCGGATATGAAGCTCTCTAGGGGATATGTAGAGAAAATCGCCGGGCACTGGGCCCGCAAGGATATTAAAACAGTCAAGGAAGCAATGGAGCTTGCGAAGAGTGAGCACCGCCAATATCAAGCCTGGGCAAATGATAAAAAAACGAGGAAACCTGGTGCGAAAAAAGCAATCCGGACCGAGATGGTCCCGGAATGGCTGAATGAGGATCAGCAGGATCCGCCTTCCGGCACTGCTTTGCCTGCTGCGGAAAGTGACGACCTGGAGGAAAGAAAAAAACGGCTTGAAGAGAAGCTGAAGAAATACCAGAACCGGGGGTGAATGAAGGAATATGGAACGAATTAATGACACGCTGAATAAACTTGCAAACCGCGGTCAGTTCAAGGAAAGATATGCAGCCCTCTCGAGGGAGACGCTGAAGGATCCCGATATCCGGCATTTCCTGAATGAAAACAGCTCGCTTATAACGGAAGAGATTATTGAAAGAAGCCTTGGGAAGTTATATGAATTCAGCACTCAAAGCAAGGAGTGCAATAAATGCCCATCTCTTGAAGGCTGCATCAATATTGTGCCAAAGCACCATCCGCGCCTTGTGCTGAGAAAGGGATATATTGACGTGAGTTATGATCAATGTCCGCGCAAAGAGCTGTTTGATGAAAAAATGAAGCATGAAAAGCTGATTCAAAGCCTGTATGTCCCGAAGGAAATATTATCTGCCTCTATAGCGGATTATGATTATAATACAAGGGAGCGGCTGGCTGCGCTGGAAAAGGCGCATGAGTTTGTCGAAAATTACACCCCTGGCACCAAGTTGAAAGGCCTTTATCTCCATGGGAAATTTGGAGTGGGCAAGACCTATCTTCTCGGCGCCATCGCCAATGAATTGGCCAGGAAGAGAATTTCTTCCCTGCTTATTTATGTCCCGGACTTCATGAGGGAAATTAAGAACTCGATTTCCGATAATACGCTTTCTGAAAAGCTGGATATGGTTAAGAAGGCTCCTGTTTTGATGCTTGATGATATGGGGGCCGAAACGATGAGCAGCTGGGGAAGGGATGAGGTCCTGGGACCGGTCCTTCAGTTCCGGATGCTTGAGGACCTGCCGACCTTCTTCACCTCCAACTTCGACCTGAATCAGCTGAAAAACCATTTGACGGTTTCACAGCGGGGAGAGATCGAAGAAGTGAAGGCTGCCCGGATTATGGAGCGCATCCGATATTTAGCCGAACCTGTCCTCCTTGACGGAGCGAATCGGAGAGGATCCTGATCTTATCTTTATTCCAAAACCAGCCCGGGGAGATGTTTTTCCCCGGGCTTTGCTGTGCCGTTATCCTCAGTCTGCTGTTCCATTCCAGAATCGGAACGGCGAGTAAAGGAGCCAGTTTGGATAGTAAAGTCATGAGTTCGGATAGTAAAACCTCCTATTCGGATTGTAAATTTTAATTTCGGATAGTAAAGTGAGAGGTTCGGATAGTAAAGGTGTCAGTTTGGCGAGTAAGGGGCATTAAACGAAGTGCTGAGCTTTCTCGTAATGTGAAAAGTAAGTGCTGAAGCAAAAAACATCAAAAAAACGAACTGAAACGGACAGAAACCATGTGAAAAACTCAAATTTATCACCGTAACCATTCTGTACCATCCGGGAAGCTTTTATCAAAAATAAAACCATTTAAAAGAGGGTATCCCAAACGTTTGGAATACTCTCTTTTTCTTTCCCTGGATTTCAAAAGGCTTCTAAACCCCCGGCTTATCCCATATACATATTCACAGGAAGCGGTGTCAGGGGGGATATCATTTGGTGTTCATTTATTTCGATGAAGAATGCGATGCACGTAAGGTACTTGAAATCATAGCTGACGGGCACTTTGGGAGCGGAGTGCAGGAATTAATACATGTTAAGCCTGGTTCAGGTTTGGCCATAGCTGTAAAGGATGAGACAATCAGCCTGCTGATCGAGGCATTGAGTGCAGCCATCCATACCTTTATCATCTCCTCAAAGATCTACGCATGGATGGAGAACATTATAAAGGCAAAATTTTTTTATGTGGAACAGGAAGAAATTGATCAGATCGTGGAAATTGCCGGGGGAATCATCGAAAACCGGAGGGAGAAAGAGCTGTTCAATGTGGTGGATCAGCGGACATTGGCAGAAAATCTGCTGGCGATGCTCCTCAGTGAAGTATCCTTCTCATTCGACTCGTTTGCCAGGTTCAGGCTGAAAGGCATCACTGAATCTCTTATGCCGTTCATTGAGCAGGCCATCGATGAGTATAAGATGGAACAGGATTATCAGGATTTTATTCAGACATTAAGGGATTTCATGCTGTCACAGCCCGGGAAAACAAAAGCACTTCACCTCCTTCATGACGAAGCACTCCACTTTTATAATGAGTCGTTTATGAAGCTTGAAAACGGTGAGCTTTCAAGGCTGGTGGACAGGAGACTGCTCGCCGAAAATCCGGTTTATATAGATTCTAAAACGATTGCGCCCCTAATATCCATTGCCCCCCAGAAGCTGGTTGTATATACGGACAAAATGGAAGACGGCTTGATTCAGACCATTCTAAGAATCTTTGAGGAAAGATCCACCCTGAAAACAAGGGACTCATTCGCAAAGGAACGGCAGCTTTTTTTTGAGCAGCCGGCCCAGTAATAGGAGCCAAATAAATATAATCGGCAGGTCTTGCATTTCCATGTATAACAAACTATAATATGCTACATACTATTAGTTATATTTGTAAAAAGTAATGATAAGGATAAGGGTATCCTCACAACGTTTTCTAGAGAGGGAAGACTAGCGCTGAAATCTTCCTATTACGGGCAGGATGCTTACCACCTTTGAACTTCAGCCGTGAAAAAGAGTAATGGCTGACGGAGGAACCGCCGTTAAAAGGTTTCTGAGTGTCATTTTCCATCGGGGAAATGAAACGAGGGTGGAACCGCGGGTTTATACTTAACTGTTAATAAAGCTCGTCCCTGTATGCATATACAGGGGCGGGCTTTTTTTGATTCACCAAAAATGGACCAGAAAGGCGCAGGGAGAATAGCGCCATACAAAGAACAGGAGTGGAAAAAATGTCTGAAATGATTAAGCTGACCTTTCCGGATGGAGCGGTAAAGGAATTCCCAAAGGGTACAACAACCGAAGAAATAGCCTTTTCAATCAGCCCCGGACTTAAGAAGAAAGCGCTGGCCGGTAAGGTAAGCGGCACTCTTTATGATTTGAAGAGACCGATAGAATCGGATGGGTCAATTGAAATAGTGACACCTGACAGTGAGGATGCACTGGAAATCATGCGGCACAGCACGGCCCACCTTATGGCACAGGCTGTCAAAAGGCTGTATAAGAACGTCAAGCTTGGCGTCGGTCCGGTCATTGAAGGCGGCTTTTACTATGATATAGATTCTGAGGATTCGCTTACGCCTGAAGACCTGCCGCTGATTGAGAAAGAAATGAAAAAAATCATCAATGAAAATCTGGAAATCATCCGTGAAGAAGTCAGCCGTGATGAAGCGGTGCAAATGTTTAAGGACATCCCGGATGAATACAAGCTGGAATTGATTCAGGCGATTCCCGAGACAGAAACCGTGACCATCTACAGGCAGGGTGAATTCTTTGACCTTTGCCGCGGAGTCCATGTTCCTTCAACAGGGAAAATAAAGGAGTTCAAGCTGCTGAGCATTGCCGGTGCCTACTGGAGGGGCAACAGCGATAATAAAATGCTGCAGCGCATCTATGGAACAGCCTTCTTCAAAAAAGAAGATCTGGCTGAGCATTTGAGGCTGCTTGAGGAAGCAAAAGAGCGCGACCATCGGAAACTGGGGAAAGAGTTAAGCCTTTTCACCAACTCCCAAAAAGTAGGACAGGGGCTTCCGCTCTGGCTGCCGAAGGGTGCGACCATCAGACGCATCATTGAACGCTATATTGTGGACAAAGAGGTGCGCCTCGGCTATGACCATGTGTATACGCCGATCATGGGAAGCGTCGATCTTTACAAGACTTCCGGCCACTGGGATCATTACCGCGAAGACATGTTCCCGGTCATGGACATGGATAACGAGCAGCTTGTGCTCCGGCCGATGAACTGCCCGCATCATATGATGGTCTATAAAAATGCCATCCACAGTTATCGTGAGCTTCCAATCCGTATAGCAGAACTTGGCACCATGCACCGCTATGAAATGTCAGGAGCACTGTCAGGCCTGCAGCGTGTAAGGGGAATGACTCTTAATGATGCTCATATCTTTGTACGTCCGGATCAAATCAAGGAAGAGTTCAAGCGCGTGGTAAACCTGGTGCTTGCTGTTTATAAAGACTTTGATCTTAATGATTATTCATTCCGCCTTTCCTACCGGGATCCACAGGATACGGAGAAATACTTTGATGATGATGAAATGTGGAACAAGGCTCAGGCGATGCTGAAGGAAGCCATGGATGAAATGGGGCTCGATTATTTCGAAGCAGAAGGCGAAGCTGCCTTCTACGGTCCGAAGCTCGATGTCCAGGTCCGGACAGCGCTTGGAAAAGACGAAACACTTTCCACCGTGCAGCTAGATTTCCTTCTTCCTGAACGCTTCGACCTGACGTATGTAGGCGAAGATGGCAGACAGCACCGGCCGGTCGTCATTCACCGCGGTGTCGTTTCAACGATGGAGCGCTTTGTCGCCTTCCTGATCGAGGAGTACAAGGGTGCATTCCCGACATGGCTTTCTCCTGTACAGGTACAGGTGATCCCGGTTTCGCCGGAGGTCCATCTGGATTACGCGAAAGAGGTACAGGAAAAGCTGCAGGCGGAAGGACTCCGGGTGGAGCTGGATCACCGTGAAGAGAAAATCGGCTATAAAATCCGTGAAGCACAAATGCAGAAGATTCCTTATATGCTGGTAGTAGGAGATAACGAGATCAGCGAGGGCGCAGTGAATGTGCGGAAATATGGCGAGCAGAAATCAGAGACTGTGAGCTTTGAATCATTCAAGGATATGATCCTGGGTGAAGTAAGAAAATAAATAAAAGGCTTTGACGAGGACAACAATCAACCGTGATCCTTCTTTCCAGAGAAAAGGGTGCTTGCTGGGAGCCCTTAAGAAGAACGGCTGATTTACCGCCTGCCGAGCCATTATGGGGAAATCCTAGTATCCATAATCGGGTAAGACCGTTATTTTTTTATGAAGCATGGAGGGTGTCCCCTTCATGGAATCAGGGTGGAACCACGGCGCATATCGTCCCTAATCACGGGATGATGTGCGCTTTTTTTGTACCCTTTTTCAGGCGGGCTGAAGCTCCCGCAAGCCGCCAATTTTCTGGCACAATCAAATATATATGCGATGACAGGGATATGCAGGATATAAGGCTCTTTTACAGAGAAAAAGGCCCCGGCTGAAAGCCTTTAAAGCAGTCTGTATCCTGTACCCCCCTTGAGCAATTACAGGGAACCCAAGTATCTGTAATCGGTTAATCCGTTATCTTTCATGAGGAGCAGCTGTCCAAAGACCAAATGACTTCCCCTATAAGCATGCAGTGCCGGGGAGGAGGCTTAAGGTCATGGCAGCAGCTTGAAATCAGGGTGGAACCACGGCGTACATCGTCCCTATTTACAGGGAAGGTGTACGCCGTTTTTTTATATTTTAAATCTAGGAGGAGAAGGAATGAAACAAGCAGGTGAAATGGAGTTAAGGAATCACAGGAAACTGGGACAGGAGCTTGGACTGTTTACATCAATGGAGGAAGCGCCCGGGATGCCATTCTTCTTGCCAAAAGGCATGACGCTCAGAAATGAACTTGAAGCTTTTTGGAAAACAAAGCACCGTCTTGCCGGCTATCAGGAAATCAAGACTCCCATCATGATGAAGCAGGAGCTTTGGGAGAAGTCGGGACACTGGGAACATTATCATGAAAATATGTATTTCTCGGATGTGGATGACAGGCGCTATGCCATTAAGCCGATGAGCTGTCCCGGCGCCGTCCTGATCTATAACAGCAGACTCAGGAGCTACCGGGAGCTGCCGATCCGCTTTGCCGAGCTCGGGCTCGTGCACCGCCACGAACTGTCCGGCTCGCTGAATGGACTGCTCAGGGTCAGGTCCTTCACACAGGATGATGCCCATCTGTTTGTACGGGAAGATCAAATCGAAGCTGAAATCAGCGCCATACTCGATTTGATTCATGAGTTTTATGAAAAGTTTGGCTTCCAGTATGAAATCGAGCTTTCCACACGTCCGGAGGTGTTTATGGGAGAAGTTCAAATGTGGGATAAAGCGGAAGCATCCCTGGAGTCAGTCCTGAAGTCAAAGGGACTTCTATACAAGGTCAATGAAGGGGATGGGGCCTTCTACGGCCCCAAGATTGATTTTCATATCCTGGATTCACTCGGCAGAAGCTGGCAGTGCGGGACAGTTCAGCTCGACTTCCAGATGCCGCAGAAATTCGGATGCACATATATCGGGGAAGACGGAAAGGCGCATGTGCCTGTCATGATCCACCGGGCTATCTATGGATCAATAGAACGCTTTATGGCCATTCTTATCGAACATTTTGAAGGCGGATTCCCATTGTGGCTTGCACCAGTTCAGGCAGGGATCATCCCGATAGCAGAGGTGCATATGGATTTTGCGTTAAGAGTCAGGGAGGAACTCGAAGCGGCGGGCATACGCACGGAAATCGACCCCCGCCCGGAAAAAATCGGCTTAAAGATCCGGGAGGCAGAGATGCAGAAGATTCCCTATATGATCGTCATTGGAGACAGGGAGATGCAAAGCGGCATCTTGTCTGTGAGAGGGCGAAAGGCCAAAAAGCAGGACGCATTGGACATCGGCCAGATTCTCGAAAAGTTTGCTTCAGAGATGGAGGATTGAAGATCCGGCGCCGACAGCCACAGTGAATGAAATTACAATTTTTTAAAATACCGCTTGCAAGTAAGAGGTAAGTTTGATATGATTACTTCTGTTGTGAAAAATAATTAAGTGGTTGACACCTAGCCGTTTTCCATGATATATTTTCTAAGGTGAATTGAATACGTGTTTGAGAAAAAGAAGAGGCACCCGCTTCTCACCTGGTCTGACGCATACGCTGTTAGCAGGTTCATGATGATTAACTGACTTTGTCTATTTAGTCTATCAGTGTGGGTGTATCTTGCATCCACACTTTTTTATTTGCTTACTTAGATGCAATTGCTGATCATGGTGAATGTAAAAGCGTTTGTTTGAAGCAGACAGTCCAAACAAGCTTTAATTTTACTCAAAACGCTTCGTTCGCCGAAAAAACCTTGGAGGTGGCTAATTATTAGCAAACAAGACATGATGGTAAACGAGGGCATCCGTGCCCGCGAACTTCGTCTAATTGACCAAAACGGAGAGCAATTAGGAATCAAAACAAAATTTGAAGCCTTAGAAATTGCTGCGCGTGTAAATCTTGACGTCGTATTGGTTGCTCCAAATGCAAAGCCTCCAGTAGCCCGTATCATGGACTATGGAAAACATCGTTTCGAGCAGCAAAAGAAAGATAAAGAAGCACGCAAAAACCAAAAGATTATCAATCTTAAAGAGGTGCGCCTCAGCCCGACAATCGAAGAACACGATTTTAATACAAAGCTGAAGAATGCCCGCAAATTCCTTGAAAAGGGAGACAAAGTAAAAGCATCGATCCGCTTCAAAGGACGTGCAATCACACATAAAGAGATAGGCCAGCGTGTGCTTGACCGCTTCTCGGCAGCGTGCAAAGATATTTCTACTATTGAAACTCATCCTAAAATGGATGGCCGGAGCATGTTTATCTTATTAGCACCTAAAAACGAAAAGTAATGTTATGAGGA
Organism: Paraperibacillus marinus; assembly: GCF_046237605.1. Classification (GTDB taxonomy): domain Bacteria; phylum Bacillota; class Bacilli; order Bacillales; family DSM-1321; genus Paraperibacillus; species Paraperibacillus marinus. Next base: position 1,041,650 of record NZ_CP143542.1, read on the forward strand.
GGAATCCCTTATGCCAAAAATGAAAACTCACCGTGGATCAGCTAAGCGCTTCAAAAAGACTGGATCCGGTAAACTGAAGCGTTCCAACGCTTACACAAGCCATTTATTTGCAAACAAGTCTACTAAAGCCAAGCGTAAGCTTCGCAAAGCAAGCCTCGTTAGCAAAGGTGACTTCAAACGCATTCGCCACATGTTAGACAACATTAAGTAATTTAACCGAGATTTATATAGGAGGGAAATAACATGCCACGTGTAAAAGGCGGTACTGTTACTCGCAAACGTCGTAAAAAAGTCATAAAATTAGCTAAAGGTTACTATGGTGCAAAGCACATTCTCTTCAAAGTAGCTAACCAACAAGTAATGAAATCCCTGCAATATGCATTCCGTGATCGCCGTCAGAAAAAGCGCGACTTCCGTAAGCTTTGGATCACTCGTATCAATGCAGCTGCACGCATGAACGGTCTTTCTTACAGCCGTTTAATGCACGGCTTGAAGCTTGCCGGCATCGATGTAAACCGCAAAATGCTTGCTGAGCTTGCTGTAAGCGATGCTAATGCATTTGCTGAATTTGCAAACGCAGCTAAGAAACACCTTAACCAGTAATATATAAGGGATGCTCGGTCTTCGGGCATCTTTTTTTATTGGGATGCATGACTATAAAATTAGAAGGAAAGCAGGATAATGGAAGGGATACATATCTTACTATCATATTTTCTGATCATCAATATGGCGGCCCTTGGCATCATGAAAGCAGATAAGGAAAAGGCAAGGAAGAATCAATACAGAATTGCGGAAAGCACCCTTTGGCTGTTTGCTGCAGGCGGTGGCTCCCTCGGTGCGTGGATGGCGATGTACCTCTTCAGGCATAAAACGAGACACCTTTCCTTCAAGCTGGGCTTCCCGCTGCTGGCGCTTGCCCATCTGTTCCTGCTGTATCTTTTATTAAAATAGTAAAGTATGGATGGATAAGGAGAAGTTTATGATGAACTACAACTTAAAAGTCAAACTATTGAATGATGACGCCCTTATGCCGCACCAGGCGTATCCCGGGGACGCGGGTCTTGACCTCGCTTCGGCAGAAGAGAAAATCATCAGGCCCGGAGCAGCGGAGCTGATCAGCACAGGAATTGCGATTGAGCTTCCCGAAGGTACGGAAGCCCAGGTAAGGCCAAGGAGCGGCCTGGCATTAAAGCATGCCGTAACAGTACTGAACAGTCCGGGGACCATTGATGAGGGATACAGAGGGGAAATCAAGGTCATCTTAATCAACCATGGCCGGGAAGACTTCAAAGTGGAAAAGCAGATGAGGATTGCCCAGCTTGTTGTAGCGCCTGTAGCCCGCGTAACTATTTTGGAAGCTGGGGAATTATCGGCTTCCGTTCGGGGGCAGGGCGGCTTTGGCTCTTCCGGGACCCGGAAAGTGGAAGATTAGCCCGAACCGGGACTGATGGGATGCAGGCAGTTTTACTGTTTTGCTTACAGTCGGAATTACGGCTGCGATCAGCCGCGTCATCTTAAGACATATCCAATAAGAGCGACATTTACGAGTAATCCAGATGCGGGTTACTCTTTTTCTATGCCTGTAAATTAAGAAAACTCCAAAAATATAAATTTTCCATTGAAAATACTTCTCAATTGCTGTTATGATGATAAATGAAAATGATTATCATTACTGATGAGCCTGGAGGATTACATAATGAAAGTAATAAAAATCACTGGAGCCCTGATGTTATCAGGCAGCCTCTTATTTGGATGTTCAAACAATGAACAGGCTGAAAAAAACGAACCGGCAAAAGAAAATAAGAAAACAGAATCCAATGAAAAAGCCCTTAAAGAGGTAACGGATCAATATAGGACGTATGCAATCGGAGAGATTGAACAGTTTGTAAAAGCAACAGACTCCTTTACAGCTGCAGTGAAGGCTGGAGATGTGGAAAAAGCCAAAGCATTGTACGCTCCTGCCCGAGTCCACTATGAGCGCGCCGAGCCGATTGCGGAAGCATTTGGCGATCTCGACCCGAAAATAGATGCGCGGGAAGGGGATGTACCTGCTCATGAATGGGGCGGATACCACCGGCTTGAGAAAGGGTTATGGCAGGAAAAAACAACAAAAGGCTATGAGAAATATGCGGATCAGCTCTTGAAGGACGTAACCCTGCTCCGGGCGAAGGCAGATACGGTTGAAGTGACGCCTGACTTATTGATCACAGGTGCCGTGGATCTGTTGAATGAGGTATCCACTTCAAAGGTAACAGGCGAAGAAGATCGATATTCCCACACTGACCTTTATGACTTTGCTGCCAATGTAGAGGGAGCGGAAAAAATCTATCAGCTCCTTGACCCTGCCTTAAAAGAAAAGGATGCAGAACTTTCGAAGGAAATCGGTGACCGCTTTGCCCATGTGTTCAGCCTGCTGGACCAGCAGAAAAGAGGCGATGGATACAAGCTCTACACAGATCTTACAAAAGCGGAGGTGAAGGAGCTCAGCCAGGCAATCGATGCGCTGGCAGAACCGCTCTCCCAAATCGGAATAGCAACGGAGGCGTCTTAATGGCTGGAGATATGAACGGAAAAGAAGAATCGAATAGAGACGGCAAAAAGTTTTCCAGGAGAGAGATCCTTAAAACGGCTGGTGTCGGCGGTGTGGGAGTGCTCATCGGGGTCTCCGGACTCGGCGGCCTGCTTTCGATTACTGAGAGCAATGCCAAAAGCAAGGCGCCCGAGCAGGAAGATACTATTCCTTTCTACGGAAAGCATCAGGGCGGAATCCTCACAAAGGCGCAGGACCATGTATATTTCGCCTCGCTGGATGTGACCACTTCAAGTAAAGGGGATCTCGCCCGGCTGTTTAAGTCCTGGACGGAGGCTGCCGCACTGATGACTGAGGGAAAACCGGTCGGCGGCCATACAGACAATGGATATCTGCCCCCGAAAGATACTGGAGAGGCAGACGGACTGTCACCATCCCATTTAACCATCACGTTTGGTGTCGGACCAAGCCTTTTTGTAAAGAATGGAACGGACCGGTTTGGTTTAAAGCATAAGCAGCCAAAAGAGCTGAAAGACCTTCCGAAATTCCCGCTGGATGCATTGGAAGAAGAATGGACCGGAGGCGATCTCTGCATACAGGCGTGTGCGGATGACCAGCAGGTTGCCTTCCACGCGGTAAGGAACCTGATCAGGATTGCAAGGGGCAAGGCTGTATTAAAGTGGGCCCAGCCGGGCTTTCAGCGTTCCAGGCAGTCAGATAAAAAGGAAGGTACGCCAAGGAATCTATTCGGCTTCAAGGATGGCACGGTGAATATGGATACAAACAATGAAGCAGAAATGAACAAGCATGTCTGGGTCCAGCCTGGAGACGGCCCGAACTGGCTTGCCGGAGGCAGTTATCTTGTGGTGAGAAGGATCCAGATGTTCCTTGAGGTGTGGGACCGCACCAATCTGAAGGAGCAGGAGAACACCTTTGGCAGGCATCGCAATACCGGTGCTCCGCTTGGCAAACACTCTGAATTCGATAAACTGGATCTAAAGCACAAAAATGAAAAAGGGGAATATTCCATTCCTGCCGATTCCCATTCACGCCTCTCCCATGGAGATGGCTCACAGCAGATACTGCGCCGGGGCTTTTCCTACTCCAGCGGCATGGATGTGAAAACCGGAAGCTTTGATGCCGGACTTCTGTTTATGTGCTTCCAGCGCATGCCGAGCAGGCAGTTCATCCCCATCCAGGAGCGGCTGGCTAAAAGTGACAAGCTTAATGAATATACATCACATCGTGGCAGCGCATTATTCGCTTGCCTGCCTGGCACAAAACCGGGCGGTTATATAGGAGAGACTCTTTTTTACTAGGTCCTCTATCCACTGAGGAGAGATATTTGATGAAACGAATGGCCATTTATGTAAAAACACTGATCATTCTGTTTGCACTATCCCTGTTCTTCCAGGCAGGCCAAGGGGCAGCAGCCGGAGAAAATCATGATGAACTGTTTGTTCTCATTGGCGACAGCCTGATGAAAGCAAAGGATGGGGACAAGGACACCATCACAGCCAACATGAACCAGTTTTCAGCGGACTGGAAATCCGTCAAGGATGCCGGCAGTAAACAGGCAGGGACGGTTGATGAAAAATTAAAAGAGGTCAACAGCCTGCTTGCGGAAGACACGCTGGATGAAGAAGAACTGGCCGGGGCATTATCCGCGTTATCAAGCGCAATGGCCTCCTATGATAAAGAACAAAACCCTGCTGATGAGGCAGCAGGGATGGAGCAGGTGAAAAAGCTTCTGCCGCTTATCGCCGATTTTGAGAAAGCTGCAGAAAACCCGTCCAATCCTGCCCTTTCTCCCTATTACGGAAAGGTCATGGCTCAATGGACGGCTTCCGAGAAGTTCGTGCATGATAAAAGCATTGCTTCTTATGGAAACATCGAACGTCATCTTGCGCTGGTTCGTATCTCGATTACCCAGGAGCCGGCAGACCTGGCCAAGGCAGACAGGAGTTTGAAAGATTTACATACAGAAGTGGAAAACTTCATAGCCGGCAAGTCAGCCAAACAAGTCAAAGGGGATTATTCGCTTTCCGATGTATATGGCTTATTGAATGAAGCAGAAGAACAGATTGCAGGCGGGCAGCACCAGGCCGCCGTGAAGGGCCTGAATAAAATCCTGACCATCTGGCCGATAGTCGAGGGAGATGTCCAGACGAGGGACAGCGGATTGTACAGTGATATGGAAACAAAGGTACCTGCCGCTATAAGTCTATTAAACTCACAAAAAGTGGATGCTGAAAAAGCAGGGTCCATAGTGGGGGATCTTGGGGAAAGGCTTGCGCCTCTGTTAAAGAAAACCAGCTATTCATCCTGGGATTCAGCGCTGATCCTGCTGCGCGAAGGTCTTGAAGGGCTGCTGATCGTCGCCTTGCTGCTCTCATTCCTAAAGCAGATGGGGCAGGGAGACAAACAGAAGTGGATATGGACCGGAGTGGCTGCGGGCGTATTTGCCAGTGCGCTATTGGCTGTAGCCATACATATGCTATTCTCCAGCCTCGCCGCTGCCTCAAGCAGGGAATACATCGAGGGCCTGATAGGACTTCTTGCTGTCATCATGATGCTGACAGTCGGTGTCTGGCTACACAGAAAATCCAATATTGGAGGCTGGAACAGGTATATCAGACAGCAGATGAATCAGGCGGTAGTAAAGGGCAGCCTCCTGTCATTTGCCGTGATAAGTTTTCTGTCCGTTTTCCGTGAAGGTGCAGAAACCATCATCTTCTATACAGGCATCACCCCCTATATAAGCATGCAGCAGCTTATAACAGGGATTGTCATAGCCGTCATCATATTGGCTGGCGCCGGTTATGCCATCATCTCCTACTCAGTGAAAATTCCGGTCCGGATCTTTTTCAGGGCAGCGACTCTCCTGATTTATGTGCTTGCCTTTAAAATCCTGGGAGTCAGCATCCATGCCCTGCAAATTTCAAAAGTGTTCCCGACCACCACAGTCACCAGCCTTCCTTTCATTGAGCCGATTGGATTTTATCCAACCTTGGAGACCGCCGTCTCACAGGTTCTGCTCCTTTTGATCATCGGAATGGCTGCATGGCTTATCAGAAAAAAAGAAACGGGAGCAGCGATTGCTGCCAAATAATATAGCGGCTGCCTGGGGCAGCCGCTTATTTTAGTGGTGAAAAGGGATACTGGACTGTTGGAACTGGCGGAAATCCCTGTGGGGTGATTTTAGATGAAAATCAGATGATTTTGAAGACAATAGGCAGGCAAAACAGTTCATAGGAGAACAAAAAACGATGTGGGAACAGGGGGCTCGTCAAGTAATGTTATTTTAAGACGAAAATCAGATGAAAAAACAGCGGAACAGTTTATAAAGAAATCTTTAAGACCAAAATCATGTGAAAAAACTGCCTAACAGGTCATAAAACACCAATATAAGACCAAGCCTGCAATAATAGTTAACTGAAACGTCTTATATGTTTCAGCTGCGGCAAGAATGGTAATCAGGAAATTGTCATGAATGGAGAGGATATATTGATCCTGGCTGCGTATATCATTTCGGCGGCCATATTGGTCCGCCTGCCTTTAATCGGTCGTCATGTAACTGTGCTGCATACTCTGGTTCATGAAACAGGACATGCCCTCACTGCATTGATGTTCGATGGAGAAGTAAAGAGCATGAAGCTGTTTTCCAATTCTGAAGGCGTCATATTGACAGGATCAAGATCAAGTATGGCCAGAATCATGACCAGTCTGGCCGGCTATCCTTTTTCCTCAGGAATCAGTTTAATCTTTTTTATCCTGCTTTCAAACGGCCATGCCGAATGGGTATTTTATAGTTTGTTTTTATTGGCCGCAGCGGCACTTTTGTTCTGGGTACGGAATATGTACGGCATGATCTGGTGTGCCGCCTTTCTTGCGCTGCTTGGGTGGGTGCTGTCAACGGGCAGTTCAGCATGGGTGACAGGGGTTTCCATGCTATTGGCAGGGACTGTCCTCGTCCAGTCCCTGTATTCTGCCTTCCATATTCTCTGCCTGAGTTTTAAGAATCCCGGGGAGGCGGGCGATGCATCCAGCCTCGAGCAATTCACCTTCATTCCCGCCCAGGTGTGGGGAATTGCCTTTTTCGGGACTGCATTGGCGGCATTTGCCGCCGTCTGTTTTACCTGTATATAGGGAGCATCCCACCCGGAAATTATTGGTTCAGGCCGTTTTCAAGGAGCTGAATCATTTCCTTTTTTTCATTTTCAGGTGCGTTTTTCCAGAGGATTTCAAAAAGGACGCCGAGCCCTGGCAGCATTTTTTCCTCGCCCTTTTGAATGGCGTCAAGTATGGTTGCCTCAATCTGGTCCGGTGTATGGCCGGTTACATTATGTACTACCGCATGGCGCAGGTTGATGTTCATTTTATTCCCTCCAGCATAATTTGTTTTCCTTAGGTAGCTTTTGCTTTTCCGGCATTTAATATGTATGAAATCTGGGCTATAATAGGAAAATCAGTGTTAATGTCAAGGAGGGAAAAACGGATTGAAATATTTTGAATCTCCCAAGAACCCTTCTGTAAAGAAGTGGAAGAAGCTGCTCACAAAGAAAGAGCGGGATAAAACGGGGAAATATTTAATTGAGGGATTTCATTTAGTGGAAGAAGCTTTGAAGGAGAAAGACCTGGTTTTGGAAATCATTCTCCAGGAGGATATTGAACTGCCATCGACCCTGGATCTAAGCGGCCAGGATATCACATATGTTTCGGCCGAGGTTATGAAGACTGTTTCTGATACAGAGGCCCCACAGGGGATTGCAGCAATCTGTGAACAGAGACATGCTGAGGCAGCCATCACAGGCGGCGGACAGTTCCTGCTGGTGGATGCCGTGCAGGATCCGGGCAATCTCGGAACGATGATCCGGACAGCAGATGCAGCCGGAATGGATGGGGTCATCCTGGGGGAAGGGAGTGCGGATCCTTTTAATCCAAAGGTCATTCGTTCAACGCAGGGAAGCCTTTTTCATATACCGGTAATTAAAGCGGAGCTGTCCGGCTTCATAGCATCACTTAAGGAAAAAGGCATACCGGTGTACGGGACCTCGCTCAAAGGGGCGCTGCCCTTTGAAACTGCTGAAAAGCAGACACGCTTCGCCCTCCTCGTAGGGAATGAGGGAAAGGGCGTAGACGACAGATATCTGGCCGAAACCGATCAAAATCTCTATATCCCGCTATATGGCAGGAGCGAGTCCCTGAACGTAGCAGTGGCGGCAGGAATTCTCCTGTATCATCTAAAAAAATAACAGCAGGCAGGCTTGCAGCTGCATATTCTATAAAAATTAAATTTGAAACGCCTGTTGGGTTATATTATAATAAGTAGTAAATTTTAATAAGAAAAGACAATGATAGAGAAGAGTAGCGCCTGCGGATTCCTTTTAAGGGAGAAAATGCCTGGACTGAGAGCATTTTCAAAGGAAAGCTCGTGTGAAGTTCACCTCTTGAGTCGGCATCGGGACCACAGAACCTGTGTAAAGATGCACCCGGCCATAGCCGTTATCCTAATTGAGTGAGCGCTGAAAATTTTAGCGTTAACAAGGGTGGTACCGCGAATCAATGCCTCGTCCCTTTTTTGGGGACGGGGCTTTTTGTTTTCTTTTCTTAGCTCTATAACGATAAGGAGGATTTAAAAAATGAAGGAAAGACTGCAGGAACTCCAGGCTGAAGCGCTTCAAAAAGCTGCGGAAGCACAGGGCCTAAAGGAATTGAATGAAGTAAGGGTTTCATATCTAGGCAAAAAAGGGCCGATCACTGAAGTGCTGCGCGGGATGGGCAAGCTTTCTGCCGAAGAGCGTCCGGTCATCGGGGCTCTTGCAAACGATGTAAGAGAAGCCATCGCAGCAGGCATCGAGCAAAAACAGGCGCAGCTGGAGGAAGCGGCCATATCTGAAAAGCTGGCTGCCGAGAAAATTGATGTAACCCTTCCGGGAAGGCCGGTTAAACAGGGCAGCAGACATCCGCTTACAATGGTTGTAGAAGAAATCGAGGATCTTTTCATCGGAATGGGTTACCAGATTGCCGAAGGTCCTGAGGTCGAAAAGGATTATTATAACTTTGAAGCGCTGAATCTTCCAAAAGGACATCCGGCGCGGGATATGCAGGACTCATTTTATATTACAGAAGAAATCCTGCTCCGCACCCACACTTCACCTGTGCAGGCAAGGACGATGGAGAAGCATGAAGGCCGCGGTCCGGTTAAAATCATCTGCCCGGGAAAGGTATACCGCCGGGATAATGACGATGCCACACATTCCCATCAATTTATGCAGATTGAAGGACTTGTAGTGGATGAGAACATCAGGATGAGCGATTTAAAAGGCACGCTTGATGTGTTCGCAAAAAAAATGTTTGGAAAAGACCGCGAAATCAGGCTGCGTCCGAGCTTCTTCCCTTTCACAGAGCCTTCTGTGGAAATGGACATTTCCTGCAAGGTCTGCGGCGGAAAAGGCTGCAGTGTCTGCAAGGGAACTGGCTGGATTGAGATCCTGGGAGCAGGCATGGTTCACCCGAATGTATTGGAAATGGCCGGCTTTGATTCTAAAAAGTACACCGGGTTCGCGTTCGGCATGGGGCCGGAACGTATTGCGATGCTTAAGTATGGAGTGGATGATATCCGCCATTTCTATACAAATGATGTTCGTTTCTTATCACAGTTTTTCAAGCATGAAGGTTAAAGAAGGAGGATGAATCATGTTTGTTTCATATAAATGGCTTCAGGATTATGTAGATCTGTCCGGCATTTCACCGGAAGAGCTTGCAGAGAAAATCACGAAGAGCGGAATTGAAGTAGAAGGTGTTGAAAAGAAGAGCGAAGGACTTAAAGGTGTCGTCATCGGCCATGTGGTCGAAAAAGAAAAGCACCCTCAGGCGGACAAACTGAACATATGCCAGGTGGATCTTGGGGGAGAACAGGCAGTCCAGATCATCTGTGGCGCACCGAATGTCGACAAGGGGCAGAAGGTTGCAGTTGCTACTGTCGGTGCCGTACTTCCAGGGAATTTCAAGATTAAAAAAGCGAAACTCCGCGGGGAAGAATCCAATGGGATGATCTGCTCGCTGCAGGAATTGGGAATCGAGCCCAAGGTTGTGTCAAAGGATTATTCCACTGGCATCTTCGTCTTCCCGGCTGATGCTGAAGTCGGCGAGGATGCCCTGGCTCAGCTCGGATTGGACGATTCTATCCTGGAGCTTGGGCTTACGCCGAATCGTGCTGATGCCATGAGCATGCTGGGCGTTGCGTATGAAGTGGGCGCCATTCTTGGCAGGGAAGTGAAATGGCCGGAAACCGGCAGCACTGCCTCCGGCGAACAAGCTTCGGACTATATCTCAGTCCGTGTTGATGCAGAAAAAGATAATCCATTATACACGGCAAAGGTCATTAAGGATGTAAAAGTGGGGCCGTCTCCTCTCTGGATGCAGACCCTGCTTATGAACAGCGGAATCAGGCCGCATAATAACATTGTGGATATTACAAATTTTGTGCTGCTGGAATACGGACAGCCGCTTCACGCCTTCGACTATGATAAAATCGGCTCAAAGGAAATCCTTGTACGCCGTGCGCACGATGGCGAAAAGATCGTCACACTTGATGATGCAGAGCGCACCCTGAATGGTGATAACCTGGTCATCACGAACGGCAGTAAGCCGGTTGCTATCGCCGGTGTGATGGGCGGTGCCGATTCAGAGGTTGGTTTAGACACTGCTACGGTCCTTCTGGAGTCTGCCTATTTTACTGGCCCTGTTATCAGGAAGAGTTCCAAGGGGCAGAATCTTCGGAGTGAGGCCAGCTCCCGATATGAAAAAGGCGTGGATCCCGGCCGTGTCCATAGGGCAGCTGAACGTGCAGCAAGCCTGATGGCTGAATATGCCGGTGGAACAGTATTGAGCGGAACGGTAATCGCAGATACGCTGAAGGCAGAACCGGCTGTCGTGTCAACCAGCCTGGAGGCAATAAACAGGCTGCTGGGCACCGGGCTTGACCTTGATACGGTGATGGATATTTTCAGCCGCCTGCAGTTCCAGGCTGAAACTGAAGAAAATGAGATTATTATCACAGTACCTACAAGACGGGGTGACATCACCATCGAAGCAGACTTGATCGAGGAAGTTGCGCGCCTCTACGGATATGATAATCTTCCGAAAACCCTGCCTGTGGCCGAATCTGTTCCCGGCGGTCTGAACAGCTATCAGCTGAAACGCAGAAAAACAAGGAGTTATCTTGAAGGAGCAGGACTGTTCCAGGCTGTGACATATTCCCTGACCTCAGAAGAGAAAGCAAGCCAATATGCACTTGAAAAAGGCGAAGCAATCAAGCTTGCCATGCCGATGAGTGAAGACCGCAGCACACTCCGCCTGAGCATCGTGCCGCAGCTTCTTGAAGTTCTGAAATACAACACTGCCAGACAGGCAGAATCACTTGCCATCTACGAGACAGGCTCTGTGTTCCAGAAAAACGGAGGAGAGGAACTGCCTCTTGAAAAGGAGCATCTTGCCGGTGCAATGACCGGTCTATGGGTAACCCATCCATGGCAGGGCGAGAAAAAGCCTGTTGATTTCTATGTGGCAAAAGGCATTCTCGAAGGTCTGTTTGAAGTGCTTGGACTGGGCAGTGCCGTCACTTTTGAAGCAGCAGAAACAGAAGGCATGCATCCGGGCCGGACAGCGGCTGTAAAGCTGAATGGCGAAACAATAGGCTTTGTGGGCCAGATTCATCCAAAGGTCCAAAAAGACATGGATTTAAAAGAAACGTATGTGTTTGAAATCTCGCTTCAGGACTTGCTGACGGCAGAAACAGCGCCGACTTCATACCAGGCCATCCCAAGATTCCCGTCCATCACCAGGGATATAGCCCTTGTTGTGGACAGAGATGTGGCGGCAGGCTCGATCTATGATGTTATTTCTTCAGCCGGAGGCAGGCTCTTGAAAGAGATTGCTGTCTTTGATTTATATGAAGGAGAACGGATGGAACCGGGCAAGAAATCCCTTGCCTTCTCGCTGAAATATCTGGATCCGGAACGCACTCTTACTGATGAGGAAGTAACCCGCGCCCATGAAAAAGTATTGAAAGCAGTTGAAGATAAGACTGGAGCAGTGCTGAGAGCATAAAAAAGAGTCTAGAAGGCCGGCTTTACGGATCAGTCCTACTGTTTCCGGGAAGCCGGCTTTCGATTTATAATCTGGGGAAAGTCATCATCACTAACGAAATTAAAACCATAAGAGTAACCTGGCAATTTCATAAGAGTCTTTTTAGGAGAATCCAATTGTATAAATCAAAGAAAGAAACAGGTAATCAGACGCAGGAAGAAGGAACCCGGAGTAAAAGTGAGCAGGGGAGTCGGGACTCAGGATTTTCAATTTTTGATGATTCTTCTGGATGCTGGAATGGGCAGCAAAGGGAATCATCAGCCTGGCCAAGGCGGCAGTGAGGCTTTTGGATTAATCAAGAAAACAAGGAGGCGGACCATATGAAGCGCGAGTCAAGCTGGAAGCTTTTGCTCAGGCTGATAAAAGAAACAAAGCCGCCGAGGCTTCTATTTGGCACAGCCCTTTTTCTCAGTCTGCTAAACACGGCAGCCGGGCTTTCCATACCGCTGTTCACAAGCAAGCTGATAGACGGTTTTTCACGTTCTTTAGATTACGGAATGATCGGCTGGATCACAGCGGCTTTTTTTGCCCAGGCGATAGCAGGAGGGATATCTGTTTACCTGCTTGCGAGAGTCGGGCAGCATGTTATTGCCTCTCTCAGGGAAAGGGTCTGGGGCAGGCTGTTGATTTTAAAGGTTCCATATTATGATACACATCAGACCGGTGACGCGGTCAGCAGGATGACGAATGATACGGGCATCATAAAAAATTTGATCACAGAGCATCTGGTCGGCTTTATATCAGGGATCATCTCCATCATCGGGACGATTATCGTCCTTTTCTTCCTGGATTGGCCGCTGACTCTGGTGATGTTTTCCGTTCTCCCGCTATCGATGCTGATCTTGATCCCGGTCGGGAGGAAGATGGTGAAAATCTCAAGGAGCCTTCAGGATGAAACGGCAGGCTTTTCTGCCAACCTGACCCGGGTCCTGGCGGATATACGTCTTGTGAAGGCATCGAATGCAGAAGAAGTGGAGTACCAGCGGGGGAGACAGGGGATCCATTCCCTTTTCCGCCTTGGGATAAAAGAAGGAGTTATCCAGGCACTCTTATCACCCTTGATTTCTTCCATGATCATCATTATCCTGGTGCTGATCATCGGATATGGGGGGCTGAGGGTATCAACGGGGATGATGACAGCTGGGGAACTGGTGGCGTTCTTTATCTACTTATTCCAGATCATCATGCCGATCACTTCGATTGCCGCTTTTTTCACACAGTTCCAGAAAACACTTGGGGCGACGGAGAAGGTCATGGATATTTTATCCCTGGATGTAGAGGAGCTGGATGAAGGAGAAGAAGAAGTGGAGGCTGGCCAGGCCATCACCCTGAAGGAGGTTACATACGGCTATCAATCCGGAGGGAAGGTATTGGATTCAGTGAGTTTCACGGTCAACCCATCATCCGTCACAGCGATCGTCGGTCCGAGCGGCAGCGGTAAAACGACACTATTCTCCCTGCTGGAGAGATTCTATACGCCAGATTCGGGAGAAATTCTCATGGGCCGAAAGCCGATATCAGAGATTTCCCTGAAAACATGGAGAAGCGGGATCGGGTATGTTTCCCAGGAAAGTCCTGTGCATGCCGGTACGATAAGGGAAAATATCTGCTATGGAGTCCATAGGAAGGTATCGGAGGAGGAGTTGCGGCAGGCGAGCAGGATGGCCAATGCCGATGTTTTTATAGAGGAACTTCCCAGGCAATATGATACAGAAGTGGGGGAGCGGGGGATCATGCTGTCTGGCGGACAGCGGCAGAGGATAGCCATAGCCCGGGCGCTCCTCAGAAACCCGAGGATCCTGATGCTGGATGAAGCAACCTCAAGCCTTGACAGCAAGTCGGAAATCGTGGTCCAGGATGCGCTTCAGAATTTAATGAAAGGGCGGACAACCCTTGTGATTGCACACCGGCTTTCAACTGTCATTGATGCGGATCAGATTGTCTTTCTGGAAAAGGGAAGGATCACTGGGAGGGGGACTCATCACGAGCTCCTTGAAACACATGAGCTGTACCGTGAGTTTGCAGAAAGGCAGCTCAGGGTGCCGGATAAGAGCCAGGAATAAAAACCAAGAAGCCTGTCATATGCGGCAGGCTTCGTTTTTAGTCAGGAGCGGTATTTCTTTTGATAAAGGGCTCTTGCCTTCGCAGTATTGGCAAAGTGGATCTTCGTGAACTGCCCGAGAGCAGCCTCGCCTTTTTCGTGAATCAGCCTGGCCGCAGCGATATCCACTGCCGGCCCTGCCCCTTTGGGAAGAGTGAAGCCCGCGCTTTGGCTGAGAAGTTCAAAGTGCTTTACAAACGCATAGCGTGCAAGGATAGAGGCCGCCGCCACACTCAGGTGGATGCCCTCGGCTTTTGTGCTGAGATAGGTGTTTTTTGCTTTGAATGGACGGGAGCCTTTCAGATAATTAAAAAAGACCCCAGGCTCAGCGAATTGGTCAATAAGCACCCCGTCCGGCTCAACCGGGGCAATTTTTTCAAGCACCTTCTTGATAGCCTGATTATGGAGCAGTGCCTTCATTTTCCCCTGGGACATGCCGCCTGCCTGCAGCTCATTATATTTGGAATTGTTGAGGACCAGGAGGCTGTAGGGTACCGTCTCCTTTATGAGTGCCGCGATCTCCATGATCTGCGGATCTTTGAGATTCTTTGAATCTTTGACACCCAGTTCTTTTAATAGCGGGAGATGGGAGCTTTCAGCATATACGGCAACCACTGTCATCGGGCCAAAGAAATCGCCTGTCCCTACCTCGTCAGAACCAACCAGGGACATTCCTGCTATATTTTCCGGCGGTGAGTAGGAATGGGTTTTTACGGATGACGTTTTCTTCGGGGCGGCTTTTTGTGACGCGCTGCCCCATGCACCTGCTTCTTCTTCAGCCCGCGGCCCCTGGAAAAGGACTTTGCCGGACTTATAAGCTGTAATGGCGCAGCCAGGGACTTTTGCGGAAAAGACCCCGCCGGGAGGAGTTTTATCACTGATGGATGAAGAGTAATGGGCCTTCATTTTCTGGATGGAAGATGGATCTAAAACTAATACAGCATTTGACATATAGGATGCTCCTTTTATTCAAGATTGGGGTGATATTCCATTTTTCTGCTAAAAGCCAGAAAAAGGAATGGTCTCCGCTTTTCAAGGATTAAAAATTCATGGTATGATATAGATTAGGATTTTTTAAGAGATTGGGGGCATCATTTTGTCAGACCATAATAAGAGAAAAATAACAGTTGATATATATGGACAGCAATATACCATTGTTGGGGCTGAAAGTTCAAGCCATATTCGGATTGTGGCTTCAATGGTTGATGATAAAATGCGCGAGATCAATGCAAGTAACCCAAGGCTTGATGTCAGCAAGGTTGCAGTGCTCACAGCTGTCAATGTCATGCATGATTATTTAAAAGTAAAAGACGAACTTGAGCAGCTTAAGATGCTTGCTGCAAGAAAAAAGGATTGAAAACAGAATGCTTGATTTAATTATAATTGTAATCTTTATCATGGGCCTGCTGGTCGGGCTGAAAAGAGGATTTATTCTGCAGCTGGTCCACTTGACGGGCTTCATAGCTGCCTTTATAGCCGCTTACATATATTATGATGATTTATCGCCGAAGCTGAAGCTTTGGATCCCCTTTCCATCCGTGGGAAATACAGATACGATGGACCTGGTCTTCAAATCCGCCGGCCTGGACGAAGCCTTTTATAATGCCATTGCTTTTGCCATTGTCTTCTTTGCGGTAAAGCTCGTCTGGCAGCTGATAGGATCCATGCTGGACTTCATTGCCCACCTGCCTATCCTTAAACAGCTCAACAGTCTTGGCGGCGGAGCCCTCGGCATTGTGGAAGTTTATCTTATCCTGTTCATTTTGCTCTATATCGCTGCCCTTGTACCTGTCGAATCCATACAGGGCCCCATGAATGATTCCTTCCTGGCAGAATCCATCGTAAAAAATACCCCGCTGCTCTCTGAAACAGTGAAGGATCTATGGTTTAAATATATCCCTATGTAACTTCTCTTTCCAAGGGAAGTTTTTCTTTTAGTGAGAGCCGCCTCCTATGGTCACCTGCGGCACTTATGTTGCTAGGACCCCAAATAAACGGTATCTTAAAATTATGGGAAATAATCTGGGAAATGGGGGACTGTCCCCCAAAAGGTGAGGTGCAGAGTTTGTTTAATAAAAAGGATATTGTTCATTTGCTTGAAACGATTGCTATATATATGGAACTAAAAGGCGAGAATCAGTTTAAGGTGGCCGCGTTCAGGAAGGCGGCAGGCGCTCTTGAAGCGGATGACAGGAGTCTTGGGGAGATTGAGAATTTTACAGCGCTTCCCGGCATCGGAAAGGGAACAGCCGCTGTCATTGAAGAATATATAAGGGACGGGGAATCGGCGGTTTTGGCTGAACTTCAGGAAGAGGTGCCAAAGGGACTGATCCCCCTTCTGCAGCTTCCGGGCATGGGCGGCAAGAAAATTGCGAAGCTGTATAAGGAGCTCCATGTGGAAAGCATGGAAGACCTGAAGGCTGCCTGTGAGGAGAAGCGGGTCCAGGACCTTGCGGGCTTCGGCAAGAAAACCGAGGAGAAGATCCTCGCGGCCATAGCTGAGTTCGGTACACGGCCGGACCGGCTCGGACTCGCCTTTATGCTTCCGATTGCGGATGATGTAGAAGCATCGCTGATGAACATGAAGGATATTGAAAGGTTTTCACGGGCGGGAAGCATTCGCAGGGTGAAGGAGACAATCAAGGACCTGGACTTTATCATCGCCACAGAAAATCCTGAGTCTGTCAGAGAGCAGCTGATCTCTCTTCCTCAAGTGAAAAGCATCATTGCGGCTGGCGATACAAAGGTGTCTGTGACTCTGTCTTATGATTATGAAGTATCGGCAGACTTCCGGCTTGTCAAACCCCATGAGTTTATTACAACCCTGCACCACTTCACAGGGTCCAAGGATCATAATGTGCGGATGAGGCAGCTTGCGAAGGAACGCGGCGAGAAAATCAGCGAATATGGAGTGGAGACTGAAAATGACGGCATCCTGACTTTCCGTTCCGAGGAAGAATTCTACGCTCATTTCGGACTGCCGTTCATCCCGCCTGAGCTTCGGGAAGACGGCTCCGAGATCGAGCATTATTCTTCAGGCTTCGGACTCGTTTCGCGTGAGGATATCCAGGGAGATCTCCATATGCACTCCACCTGGAGTGATGGCGGCCATTCCATTGAAGAAATGGTAGAAGCCTGCCGGGCAAAGGGATATAAATATATGGCCATCACCGACCATTCACAATACTTGAAGGTCGCAAACGGCTTGACGGCAGAACGTTTGAGAGAGCAGAAGGAAATCATCCGTTCACTGAATGATAAATATGATGATATATTGATCCTGTCGGGCATTGAGATGGATATACTGCCTGACGGAACGCTGGATTATGATGATGAACTTCTGAGGGAAATGGATTTTGTCATTGCCTCAATCCATTCGAGCTTTTCTCAGCCAATTGAAAAGATCATGGAGCGCTTGAAAACAGCACTTATGAATCCCCATGTTGATTTGATTGCCCATCCGACCGGCAGGGTCATAGGCCGGAGAAAAGGCTATGAAGTTGATATGGACATGCTGATAAGTTTGGCAAAGGAAACAGATACCGCCCTTGAGCTGAATGCAAATCCTAACCGTTTGGATCTAGCTGCCGAGCACTTGAAGAAAGCCCAGCAGGCAGGTGTGACGATTGCCGTAAATACGGATGCACATAATATCACCATGCTTGAGGACATGGACATAGGCGTTGCCCATGCAAAAAAGGGCTGGCTCAAGAAGGGCACCATTCTAAATACGAAGAACGCGGACGAATTGCTGTCGTTCCTGAAAAGAAATGATTAACACCTTGATTTGAAGGAGGGCTTAAACTCCATGCATCAAAAAGCGTTAAAAACCCTGGAGTTTCACAAAATTATTGAACAGCTTTCTGCTTATGCCTCTTCCTCGCTGGGAAAGGAAAAAGCAGAGAGACTCCTGCCTATTTCTGACTTTGAAGAAATAGTCAGGCTTCATGAGGAAACAGATGAGGCTGCCAAAATCATCCGCCTGCGGGGAAATGTGCCCCTTGGCGGGATCTTCAATATTAAACCGCATGCGAGACGGGCGCAGATCGGCGGAATGCTGAGTCCAATGGAGCTTAATGAGATAGCCAGCACCATCCGGGCAGGCAGGATCTTAAAAAGTTTTATCGAAGATATGATCGAAAGCGGTACAGAGCTCCCGCTTACAGCCGGCTATATGGAAGCCATACATCCGCTTCCCGAGCTTGAGCGGCCGATTACCAATGCCATAGGCGACAGCGGAGAGGTGCTGGATTCTGCAAGTGACAGGCTGAAATCACTGCGCACGCAAAAAAGGACAAACGAAGGAAGAGTAAGGGAAAAGCTCGAAAGCATGATCCGGTCCCAAAGCGCTCAAAAGATGCTCTCCGACGCCATCATCACAATCCGTAATGACCGGTTTGTTATCCCTGTCAAGCAGGAATACAGGACCGTATATGGCGGGATTATCCATGACCAGTCATCGTCCGGTCAGACGCTCTTTATTGAACCGCAGGCTGTGGTCGATCTTAACAATGCCCTCCAGGAGATAAGAGTAAAAGAACAGCAGGAGATCGAGAGGATATTGATTGAGCTTTCAGCGCTTACGGGGGAATTCACGGAAGAGCTGCTCCATAAGGTAGAGGTGCTCGCGACACTGGACTTTATGTTTGCAAAAGCACGCTACAGCAGCGCGGTTAAGGCTTCCAAGCCGGCACTGAATAAAGAAGGCAGAGTAAAGCTGTTCAAGGCGCGTCATCCGCTGATTCCTGCAGAGGAAGTGGTGCCGAATGACATCATCCTTGGTGAAGATTATACTTCGATCGTCATCACCGGCCCGAACACAGGCGGCAAAACCGTTACACTGAAAACAATCGGCTTATGTACCCTCATGGTACAGGCCGGGCTGCAGATTCCCGTGCTGGATGGTTCGGAAGCGGCGGTCTTCGAGGATGTATTTGCCGACATCGGCGATGAACAGAGCATTGAGCAGAGTTTGAGTACGTTCTCCTCCCATATGGTCAATATCGTGGACATTCTAAAAAAAGTGAATGACCGGAGCCTGGTTTTATTCGATGAACTCGGGGCAGGCACCGATCCCCAGGAAGGGGCGGCACTTGCCATCTCAATTCTTGACACGGTATATGACCGGGGAGCAAGGGTAATCGCAACGACTCACTATCCGGAGCTTAAGGCATATGGCTACAACCGGACAGGGGTTGTGAATGCAAGCGTCGAATTTAATGTAGAGACCTTGAGCCCGACATACAGGCTCCAGATCGGGATACCTGGACGAAGCAATGCCTTTGAGATTTCCAGGCGCCTTGGACTGGATGAATCTGTAATAAAGGAAGCGAAGGGATATATAGGCACTGAGACAAATAAGGTCGAAAATATGATTGCTTCCCTTGAGGAAAGCCGCAGGAATGCGGAGATAGACAGGGAAGAAGCCAATGAATTCCTCAGGGATTCAGAGAAAATCCATAAAGATCTCCAGAAACAGATGGCTGACTATTATGGCCGAAAGGATGAACTGGCTGAAAAGGCCCGCCTGGAAGCTGCGGCTGTCGTCGAGAAGGCCAAGGAAGAGGCGGAGGGCATCTTAAGTGATCTAAGACGCCTGAGGCTCGAAAAGAATGCAGAGGTCAAGGAGCACGAATTGATCGATGCCCGAAGGCGGCTTAACGATGCTGCACCCGAAATTAAGAAAACGAGAAAAACGGCCGCTGCACCGAAGAAAAAAGAAATGCAGCCTGGAGATGAAGTGAAAGTGCTCAGCTTTGACCAGAAAGGCCATCTGGTGGAAAAGGTTTCCGCGAAAGAATGGATGGTCCAGATCGGCATCATGAAGATGAAGGTTGCGGAATCAAATCTTGAATTCATCGGCACACCGAAACAGGTGCAGACAAAGCCGCTTGCGACCGTAAGGGGCAAAGATTATCATGTCAGCCTGGAGCTCGACCTCCGCGGTGAGCGTTATGAGAATGCGCTCATGCGAGTGGAAAAGTATATTGATGATGCCCTTCTTGCCGGTTATCCGCGGGTCTCGATCATCCACGGAAAAGGAACCGGGGCACTCAGGACAGGAGTCCAGGAATATCTCAAGAATCACCGCTCTGTAAAAAGTATAAGGTTCGGTGAAGCAGGTGAAGGCGGCAGCGGTGTGACAGTTGTAGAGTTCAAATAATCGGGAGTAAAAAGACATGGATAAAATATGGGGTAATCAGTTTGTGTATTTAACTGCATATTACAGTGTGGTCGTACTATGCTGCATCGTTTTTCTGGCAGTCTTCGAATTAGTGACGAGGTACCGGAATTGGGAAGAAATAAAAAATGGCAATCTGTCAGTCGCACTCGCCACAGGCGGCAAGATATTTGGGATTGCGAATATATTCCGCCATTCCATCTTACAGAATGATTCTCTTATTACGATGATCGGCTGGGGGGTCTTCGGTTTCCTTCTGCTGCTGGTCGGTTATTTCACATTTGAATTTTTGACACCGAGCTTTAACATAGATGAAGAGATAGCCAGGGACAACCGGGCAGTGGGATTGATTGCCATGATCATATCAGTGGGATTATCCTATGTCATCGGTGCCGGCATATCTTAAAGGAGAGGTCAGGTTTGGAAAAGCTGGCTAAGGTGCTGCTGGTTCTATGCGGCGCATTCATGCTGATCGGAATCGGCTATATGCTGTTTTTCGCTAAATGAAGAAACAAGCTCCCCATAAGAGCATCCTTCCTTGGGAAAGAGGATGCCCTTATGGGGAGCATTTATGTTTATAGGTAAAATTCCTCAAATAATTGCTAAGAAACAATTTTGTATAATATAATTTAAAAGAAAAAGTTAGAAAATTTAAAGAATTGCACGAAGGGGGAGGGGAACATTTGACTAGTCAGGATAAAATTTGGCTTGAGACATATCCGACGGAAATACCGGGGAGCCTGGAATACGACCAGCAGCCGCTGCAGGACTGCCTGAAGCATGCAGCAGGAAAATACCCTGATAGAAAGGCCATTCATTTTATGGGCAAAGAGCTGAGGTATCAGGAATTGTATGAATCGGCACAGAAATTTGCCGGGTATCTTGCCAGCCTTGGGATTGAAAAGGGTGACCGGGTGGCCATCATGCTTCCAAACACCCCGCAGGCGGTCATTGCCTTTTTTGGGTCACTGCTTGCAGGTGCGGTGGTGGTGCAGACCAATCCGCTTTACATGGAGCGGGAGCTTGAATACCAAATGAAGGACAGTGAAGCGAAGGTCATCATAACGCTTGATATCCTGTTCCCCAGGGCGGCCAAGGTTATGCCGAAAACCGGGCTCAGGCATATTATTGTCACAGGAATAAAAGATTATCTGCCGTTTCCAAAGAATCTCCTATATCCCTTCATCCAGAAAAAACAGTATGGAGTGACGGTGAAGGTTGAACATGAAGGAAATCATCATCTTTTTGCCGAAATCATGAAGCGCCCCGCGGCTCACGTGGAAATCCAGATAGAGATTGACCCTGACGAAGATTTGGCGCTCCTGCAGTATACAGGGGGAACCACGGGATTTCCAAAGGGAGTGATGCTGACTCACCGGAATTTGATGGCCAATACCCGGATGTGTGCCGCCTGGCTCTACAAGGGGAAGGAAAAGGGCCATAATATCCTGGGAATCCTGCCATTCTTCCACGTATTCGGAATGACGACGGTGATGATCTTTTCCGTCATGGAAGGCCATAAGATGACGCTGCTGCCCAAATTTGATGCCTTAACGACCCTGAAGACGATTCAGAAACAAAAACCAACTCTGTTTCCCGGAGCTCCCACCATGTATATCGCCCTGCTGAATCATCCCGATCTGGCAAGGTATGATCTTTCATCCATCACCGCCTGTATCAGCGGCTCGGCTCCACTGCCGGTTGAAGTGCAGGATAAATTCGAAGCACTGACCGGAGGCAAGCTTGTGGAAGGCTATGGACTTACAGAAACATCCCCCGTCACACATGCCAATTTCCTGTGGGACCGTCCACGTGTCAGGGGAAGCATCGGGGTGCCATGGCCGGATACCGAGGCAGCGGTCTTATCCATGGAAACAGGAGAGCCGCTTGGGCCAGGTGAGATCGGCGAACTGGCAATTAAAGGCCCGCAGGTCATGAAGGGCTATTGGAACAGGCCGGAGGAAACCGAACAATCCTTTAAAGATGGCTGGCTGCTGACAGGAGATATGGGCTATTATGACGATAAGGGGTATTTCTTTATAGTAGACCGCAAAAAGGATATGATCATAGCCGGCGGATTCAACATATATCCGCGTGAAATTGAAGAAGTACTATATGAACATGAAGCTGTCCAGGAAGCAGTGGTTGCCGGCGTGCCCGACCCATACCGGGGAGAAACGGTAAAAGCTTATATCGTGCTGAAGGAGGGGAGCAGTGTAACAGAAGAGGAAATCAACATCTTTGTCCGTAAAAGCCTGGCCGCCTATAAGGTTCCGAGAATTTATGAATTCAGATCAGAGCTGCCTAAGACAGCAGTAGGGAAGATTCTGAGGCGCGCTCTTGTCGAGGAAGAAAAACAAAGACTCGAAGACGAAAAGAACGCATGACTACCGCCTCTCGCCCGAGCCTTACGGCTCTTTTTAGACAAACATGGGACAAGCTTTTCTTACGGAATATCCCTTGACAGGAAAAACGATTCATTTTATTATTGAGTTATGAATGATGATTCATTCATTTTCTTGAAAGGGGACCACTCGTGAAAAGTAATCGGCCAAAACATAAGCAGATAATAGATGCAGCGGTGGTGGTCATCGCAGAGAACGGATACCACCAGGCCCAGGTATCCAAGATAGCCAAACAGGCTGGAGTCGCTGATGGCACCATCTATCTATATTTTAAAAATAAAGAAGATATCCTGATCTCGTTATTCCAGGAGAAAATGGGAGTCTTTGTCGAAACGATCGAGCAGGAGATAAAGAATGTCGATCATGCTGCAGATAAATTACTTGTTCTGATTCAGCAGCATTTCAGACAGCTGTCCGAAGACAGGAATCTGGCCATTGTCACTCAGCTTGAACTCAGGCAGTCCAATAAAGAACTCCGCCTGAAAATAAATGATGTCCTGAAAGGGTATCTTGAGCTGATGGAAAAAATCATTGAAGAAGGCATTGAAGCCGGGGAGTTTTCAAGAAGTTTGGACAGGAAGCTTGCCCGCCAGATGATATTCGGCACCATCGATGAAACAGTGACCACCTGGGTCATGAATGAGCAGAAGTACAATCTGCCGCAGCTCGCAGGATCCATCCATGAAATGATGGCAAGGGCATGCGGAAGCCAAATGGCTGAAAAGAAGGTATAATGAGGGAGAAACATGGTTTCCCTGGGGACATTCTGGAAGAAAGGCCCCGGGGCGCTGTGTTCGAGAAATACATAAGTGGAGGCGGCTTTATGGAGTTTTTAAGCTATTCAGTCAAAGAGAATGTTGCTGTGATTACCATTAACAAACCTCCGGCAAATGCACTTTCCTCCCATGTCATCCAGGAGCTTTCTGAGTTATTGGATGTCCTGCAGCAGGATGCCGGGACAAGGGCCCTCCTATTGAAGGGTGAGGGAAGATTTTTTTCAGCAGGTGCCGACATTAAAGAATTTACCGGCATTGAGAGCGGTGAGGAATTTTCAAGGCTTGCCGCAAAAGGGCAGGAGCTGTTTGAGAGGATTGAACAATTTCCGAAGCCCGTGATTGCAGCCATACACGGTGCGGCACTCGGCGGCGGGCTGGAGCTTGCCATGTCATGCCACATCAGGCTGGTGAGTGAAAACGCCAAGCTCGGACTTCCGGAGCTGCAGCTGGGATTGGTGCCTGGATTTGCCGGCTCACAGCGGCTTCCGCGATATGTCGGTGCTGCAAAGGCAGCAGAGATGCTGTTCACCTCAGAACCGATTACCGGAACTGAAGCAGCGTCCCAGGGACTCGCAAATCATGCCTATCCGGAAGATGAATTGTTTCAGAAAGCAGAAGAGCTGGTGCAGAAAATTGCGAAGAAGAGTCCTGTTGCCCTTAAGACTGCTATCAGCCTATTAAACTATTCCAAGCATGAGAATTACTACAAAGGAGTAGAAAAGGAAGCGGAATCATTCGGGACAGTCTTTGTCAGCGAGGATGCCAAGGAAGGCATCACTGCTTTCATCGAGAAAAGAGAGCCGGTTTTTAAAGGCAGATAATTTTATGTGATGAAAATTCATAATCTTTGAAATAATGGACAAAATGGAGGGCTATTCATGAATATTTATGTTTTGCTGAAAAGAACGTTTGACACCGAGGAAAAGATTACCCTGTCAAATGGCCGTATTAACGAGGATGGCGCCGAGTTCATCATCAATCCATATGATGAGTATGCCGTAGAGGAAGCTATTCAGGCAAGGGATGCCCATGGCGGAGAGGTGACTGTCGTGACAGTCGGCGGCGAAGAGGCTGAAAAACAGCTGAGAACCGCGCTTGCGATGGGTGCTGACAAAGCTGTGCTGATCAACATCGAGGACGATGTAGAAAATGGCGATCAATATACAACAGCCAAGATCCTTTCAGAGTACCTTAAAGACAAAAACGCAGATTTGATCATTGGCGGCAATGTGGCGATAGACGGCGGATCAGGCCAGGTTGGACCAAGGGTAGCCGAGCTGCTTGATATGCCATATATCACAACCATCACCAAACTAGTGATTGAAGGACAAAATGTAAGCGTTATCCGGGATGTGGAAGGAGATTCAGAAACCATTGAGGCTCAGCTGCCAATCCTTGTTACCGCACAGCAGGGCTTGAACGAACCCCGATATCCATCACTGCCTGGAATCATGAAGGCCAAGAAGAAGCCCCTTGAGGAGCTTGAACTTGATGACCTGGACCTTGAAGAAGACGATGTGGAGGCCAAAACGAAAACCATCGAGATCTTCCTTCCTCCAAAAAAGGAAGCAGGCAGGGTGCTGCAGGGAGATCTTCCTGATCAGGTACAGGAGCTTGTCGGCCTGCTGAGAAGCGAAGCAAAAGTCATTTAATAAGGCTATTTTTTAAAAGATTGTTGTTTTCTAATGAGTTCTGCTAGGAGATTTAATTAATTTAACAAAGTGACTTCCGCTTTAGGTGCGAGACTCCAGCTCTGGGTGCGAGACTTTCGACCTGCAAGTATAAGTTAATCAGTCCATGGGAAGAAGAACGCTTCCCACGGTGCTTGCCCTATGCTTGGCTTTCGCATAAGTGCGACTAAGCTTCTGTCGCAGCACACGCTCACCCGCCCGTCCCGCGCAGGTGGAGCGCCTGCAGCGGAAATCAACTTTCTTGATCAAAAGCAGGAACATATGCGAAAACAGCCTTTAACAAACAAAGTTCAGGAGGGAATATAGATGGCTAGAAAAGTTCTTGTATTAGGAGAAATCCGTGATGGTTCATTGCGTAATGTATCATTTGAAGCAATAGCAGCAGCGAAGACCATATCTGAAGGCGGAGAGGTTGTCGGTGTTGTCGCCGGCAGCGATGTGAACGGCCTCGGAGAAGAAATGATTCATTATGGTGCCGACCGGGTCGTCACTGTAACACATGAAAGTCTCGCCCAGTATACTTCCGACGGTTATTCACAGGCCCTTCTGGCCGCAGTTGAATCTGAAGGTGCTGAAGGAATCGTAATGGGGCATACAGCGCTTGGGAAAGACCTTGCCCCGCGGATTGCCGGTAAACTGGATTCAGGGCTTGTATCTGATGTGACTTCCCTTGAAGATGCTGGAGGAAACCTCGTATTTACCCGTCCGATCTACTCTGGTAAAGCTTTTGAGAAGAAGGTCATCACAGGTGGACTGATCCTTGCGACCATCCGCCCGAATAATATTGAGCCGCTCGAGAAGGACAGCAGCCGATCCGGCGATATTTCTTCTCTTTCTGTGGATATTAAAGACCTTCGTACAATCATCAAGGATGTCGTGCGGAAGGCAAGCGAAGGTGTCGATCTTTCGGAGGCCAAAGTCATCATTGCCGGAGGACGCGGTGTAAAGAGCGAAGATGGATTTGAACCGCTTAAGGAGCTGGCGGATGTGCTTGGCGGCGCGGTCGGAGCTTCACGCGGAGCCTGTGATGCGGATTACTGCGACTATTCTCTTCAAATCGGGCAGACTGGAAAGGTAGTTACGCCCGATTTATATATCGCATGCGGAATTTCCGGGGCGATCCAGCATCTGGCTGGTATGTCCAACTCCAAGGTGATTGTCGCCATCAATAAAGATCCAGAGGCCAATATCTTCAAGGTGGCCGATTATGGCATCGTGGGTGATTTATTCGAGGTTGTCCCATTATTAACCGAAGAGTTCAAGAAGTTGAAGGTTGGAGCAAACTAATCAGATAGAAGGGGCGGCCGGGACGTATGGCCGCCTCCTTTATTGTTACATGTTTCAAAATAAGAATGTCCGGGAAAAAAATAAAAGGCACACATCACCAGGGATAGCGGCGGAAACGATTGTCCGCTCTTTCGCAAAGGCTTTTTTCTAAAAGATTGGTGCTTTTGGATGAATTCTGTAAGGAGATTTAATTGTTAAGCAAGTGGTCTTACGCTTCAGGTGCGAGACTCCTGATTTAGCTTCAAGGCTATCGACCCTCGAGTCATAAGCCAAGCCAGCCAGCCAGGGAAAGAAAGAGCACTTCCCTAGTATGCGCAGCGGAAATCCACTTTTTTAATTCAACAACCACAATATATGCGAAAACAGCCTTCGCATAAGATGAAAGCATGAGGGTAAATTAGGGTTGAAACATATTATTAACGCCCATATGCGGAATAGTGATATACTGATTGTAGTAATTCATTAGTCAATTTCTAGGAGGATTTCACATGGCGATTGTAAAAGCAACCGATCAAAACTTTACAGATGAAACAGGCCAAGGTCTGGTTCTTGCTGATTTCTGGGCACCTTGGTGCGGACCCTGCAAAATGATTGCTCCGGTTCTTGAGGAATTGGATGCTGAATTAGGCGATAAAGTAAAGGTCGTTAAATTAGATGTAGACGAAAACCAGGAAACAGCAGGAAAATACGGAGTGATGAGCATTCCAACCCTGATCCTGTTCAAAAATGGAGAAGCTGTTGATAAAGTGGTTGGGTTCCAGCCAAAAGAAGCTTTAGCTGACCTTATCAACAAACACGCTTAATTCCAAAAGCAAATCCCTTCTTAATGGCAAGGTTAGCAGTTCTAGCCAGTTGACCAGCAGAAGGGATTTTTTTTATACTATATAAGAACGGATATTCTGTTTTTGTGAAGAAATTCCCGCCGGGAGCGGCGGGTTTTTATATGGAATCAGTTATTGAAAGGGAGCGGGGTGAACCAATGAATCAAACCATACAGCATAAACTGGCACTGCTGCCTGATCAGCCGGGCTGTTACCTCATGAAGGACCGGCAGGGCACGATAATTTATGTAGGAAAAGCTAAGGTGCTTAAGAACCGGGTCAGGTCCTATTTTACAGGATCACATGACGGGAAAACCCTGAGGCTGGTCCAGGAAATCGAGGACTTCGAATATATTGTGACTTCTTCCGATATGGAAGCCCTGATCCTCGAACTGAATTTAATCAAAAAATACGACCCGAAATATAATGTCATGCTTAAGGATGATAAAAGCTATCCTTTCATCAAGCTGACGGCAGAACGTCATCCACGCCTGATCACCACAAGGAATGTCAAAAAGGATAAAGGGAAGTATTTCGGTCCTTATCCCAATGCGTTTGCGGCGAATGAAACAAAAAAGCTGCTTGACCGTCTATATCCGCTCAGGAAATGCACCACCCTGCCTGATCGGGTTTGTTTGTACTACCATCTAGGCCAGTGTCTAGCACCGTGCGTGAATGATATTAAGGAACAGGAATATAAGAATATCACCGAGGAGATCACTAAGTTCCTAAACGGCGGCTTTAAGGAAATCAAAAGCGATCTGACAGAAAAAATGCATGCTGCAGCTGCAGAACTGGATTTTGAGCGCGCCAAGGAACTCAGGGATAAAATTGCCCATATTGAAACAACAATGGAAAAGCAGAAGATGACTCTGACGGATTTCACGGACCGTGATATTTTTGGTTTTGCCTATGACAAAGGCTGGATGTGTGTACAGGTCTTTTTTGTCAGGCAGGGGAAACTGATCGAACGCGAGGTATCCATGTTTCCGCTCTACAATGAACCTGAAGAAGAATTCCTGACCTATCTTGGACAGTTTTATTCGAAGGTGAATCACTTTAAGCCGAAGGAGATCCTGCTTCCCGAATCGATAGATGCCGAAATGGCAGGCGAGCTGCTTGAGGTCAAGATCCTTCAGCCGAAACGCGGGACAAAGAAGGATCTGCTTAAGCTCGCCAATAAAAACGCCAGGATTGCCCTGTCAGAAAAATTCGCTTTGGTCGAAAAGGATGAAGAGCGGACCATCAAGGCGGTCGAGAATCTGGGAACACAGCTGGGCATTTATACACCGCATCGGATTGAAGCGTTCGATAACTCCAATATCCAGGGGACGAACCCGGTTTCTGCACTGGTAGTCTTTATCGATGGAAAGGCAGAAAAGAAGGAATATAGGAAATATAAAATAAAATCCGTACAAGGGCCGGATGATTACGAATCCATGAGAGAAGTAGTCAGGAGACGGTATTCAAGAGTGCTGAAGGAAAACCTGCCGCTGCCGGATTTAATTATCATTGACGGAGGCAAAGGGCATGTCGAAGGAGTAAGGGATGTGCTCGAGAATGAGCTGGGCCTTGAGATTCCACTTGCCGGTCTTGTGAAGGATGAGAAGCACAGGACTTCGCAGCTTATGATTGGAAGCCCGCTTGAGATTGTCCCTCTTGAGAAAAACAGCCAGGAGTTTTATCTTCTGCAGCGGATACAGGACGAAGTCCACCGATTCGCGATTACTTTCCACAGGCAGCTGCGCGGAAAGAATGTATTCCAATCCCTGCTGGATGATATATCAGGCGTCGGGGAAAAGCGGAAGAAGCTGCTGCTTAAGCATTTTGGCTCTGTAAAGAAGATGAAAGAAGCGGCGCTTGAGGACTTCATCCAGTTAGGCATCCCGAAGACGACCGCTGAAGAAATTTTTAGAAAATTGAAGGACTAGAGTTGTTGGCACGAAACAGCTGTGCTATAATCAACCATACATTCCAATTACTTTACGATGTTAAAGTGATGATAGAGGTGCGAGATTCATTAGTAAGGACTTTGAGAAGGTTGAGCTTCCATGAAAAGTCCTGAAAGGGGAAATCGCCGAAGCATTGCAAGGCTCAAAGCTTGCCATGCTGGTTCTGCATTGAATAAATGCAGGATTGTCAAGATTCGTTCTTGGAGAGCTATCTCACTGTGTAAACGTATTAGCTTTTAGTACGTCATTCACAGGCAATGAGATAATTCTCATTGCCTTTTTTGATGTTGGAGCAAAAAGTTGGCAGTTACTATTTAAAAACATTCGATACAAGCGAGGGAGGCAGCAGCATTGGGGAGAATTGTTCAAAAGTTTGGCGGCACGTCAGTAGGAAGCGTGGAAAGGATCAAGAATGCAGCAGACCGGGTGCTCGAAGAGGTGAAGCAAGGCAATGAAGTTGTGGTGGTTGTCTCGGCAATGGGGAAGACGACGGACACTCTTGTCGGAATGGCCAGGGAGATTTCTCCTTTTCCTAATAAAAGAGAGATGGACATGCTCCTGACTACAGGTGAACAGGTCACCATTTCCCTTCTTTCCATGGAGCTGAATGAACGGGGACATGAGGCTGTGTCTTATACTGGATGGCAGGCGGGAATCCAGACGGAAGCTGTTCACGGCAATGCCCGCATTACCGAAGTCGGGGCAGGCCGGATTGAAAATTCCTTGAAGGAAGGGAAAATTGTGATTGTTGCCGGCTTTCAGGGAATAGCAGCCGGCGAAATCACCACCCTTGGCCGGGGGGGCTCGGACACGACAGCCGTAGCCCTGGCAGCTGCGCTGAAAGCTGATAAATGTGATATTTATACCGATGTCACCGGTGTCTATACAACAGATCCGCGCTATGTGGAAGGCGCAAGGAAGCTGTTATCGGTTTCCTATGATGAAATGCTGGAGCTTGCGAATCTCGGTGCCGGGGTGCTTCACCCGCGTGCAGTCGAATTTGCCAAGAATTATAATATGCCGCTTGAAGTGCGTTCAAGCATGGAACGCGAGCCGGGAACAATCATTGAGGAGGAAGCATCAATGGAACAGAGTTTGATTGTCAGAGGAATTGCATTCGAGGATAACATCACCAGAATATCTGTTCTGGGACTATCTCCAGGCGGAAAAGGGATTTCATCCATCTTCACCGCTCTTGCAAAGAACCATATCAATGTGGATATTATCATCCAGAGCGTTACCGAAGGAAGTGAGACCGGACTGTCCTTCTCGGTTAAAACCGAAGATGTAAAAGAAGTTCTGGATGTGCTGAACAGCCACAAAGAAGCAATTGCGTTTGACCGCATCGAGACAGAACGCGGCCTTTCCAAGGTCTCTATCGTCGGATCCGGCATGGTCTCAAATCCGGGTGTGGCAGCCGAGATGTTTGAAGTCCTCGCACAGGAGGAAATCGCGATCAAGATGGTAAGTACCTCAGAAATAAAGGTATCGGCTGTGGTGGCACAGGACAAAATGCTGCCTGCAGTCTCTTCGCTTCATAAAGCTTTCAATCTTTCAGAGGCGCTGGCCATTGAAACTAAGTAAAGGAAAGAGGATGTCCTTTTTGTGGGACATCCTCTTTTTTTATGCCCTTTTTATACCTCGTGTCCCTGGCAGCCGCATTTTACCGCCTGAAATTGCTGGAGGAGAAGGCGCTCCCATTCGGAATTGGAAACGAAGCTGTCGGCTCCATGCTCTATATGCTTGCACCAACCCTGCCGGCAGCAGCCAGAAAGGGATTTTGATAAGCGGCATAGCAAAGCCCGGGAAAAATCAACATTTTCCCCAGGCTTTGTGGCTGGAACTTATAAGGCAGTCCCATTATTTCATTAAATGCCGTCCTTAGTATCCCACTTCACGATGAAAGACACTTTCGCGCCGCGCTTCTTGGGTTCTTCTATGGCTTCGGTCGAGACTTTCCGCTGAATTTCAAACTGTTCAGCGAGGAATCCTGCCTCCAATTGGAAATGGCATTTTACATTAATGGACAGCCGCCTTTCGACATGACTGCCGGACAGTTCGAACAGGGACTCGTCTTTAGATAATTTGGTCTGGGTGAGTGTCCCCCATCCTGCACTGTGGAAAAACTCGATGATTTCATCAACGCCCTGCAGCGGGAATTTTCTCGCCAGCTGCTTGCCGCCCCAATAAAGAAGCTGGGACGCCTCTTTTCCAAGAAGTTCATTCAGCAGGAATTCTCTGATCAAATCATAGCCGAACGCCGGAATATCATGAGCTGCCGGACCGTCAGCGTTTTTTTCTCTTTGTTTTTCATTCAGGCTCAGTTCTGAGGTTTTTTCTAATGTTGTTTCATTCACGGCTTCTTTACCCAAAATTCTCCCCTCTTTCTTACATCTATTATAAACAAAAATTCATGCGTACAAAGAACTAAAATGCGATACTGGCAGATTTCATTATGCCAAAATAGTTCCTAACCGGTCAGTATGTTAGGTGAATTATAGAATAGAAGATAAAAAATTATAAATTTTATAAAAAATTTTTATATTTGGCAAGTTTTTTGTGTATCCGTTTTCTTGACGCCTTTTCTTGTGAGGAGTAAAATGAACATTGTTAAGAGCATGTTGCAAAATCCACTTTTTTGTCATTTTGTAGCAGATATCCTGCCTAAATATCAGGATATATTTTACTTTTTGCGCAAAGTTCAGCCAAATCTCAAGGGGGTATAACAAGTTTATGGCAGGAAATCGGGAGTTTGCCAATCGAAGGCTGCATTCGTTACTAGGGGTCATTCCGCTTGGTATCTTTATCATTCAGCACTTAGTGGTAAACCACTACGCAACAAATGGGGTTGAATCATTTAACAAAGCGGCAAATTTTATGGGAGGCCTTCCATTCAGGATTTTCCTGGAAGTGTTCATCATATTCCTTCCTCTAGCTTACCATGCAATTTATGGAATTTATATAGCATTTACTGCTAAAAACAATGTTGGCCGTTACAGCTATTTCCGCAATTGGATGTTCATGCTTCAGCGCTTCACAGGCATCGTGACATTGATCTTCGTAACATGGCATATCTGGGAAACTCGTATTGCTGCAGCTAGAGGTGTCGAAGTAAACTTCGAGATGATGACCAATATTCTTGACAATCCATTTATGGTTGCTTTCTATATGGTGGGAATTGTCTCCACGACATTCCACTTTGCAAATGGACTTTGGACATTCCTAGTAACATGGGGATTAACCATCTCACCTCGTGCTCAGAGAATCACAACCTATGTGACTATGGTGATTTTTGTGGCCCTTTCTTATGTAGGAATCAGTGCGATTCTTGCGTTCATTTAATAGAATTACAGATTGATAAGGACAGGGTTATTCAAAGCATCATCATGCTTTGAAATTGAAAAGGAGTGACAGACTTGAGTAATGGAAAAATCATTGTAGTCGGCGGCGGTCTTGCCGGCTTAATGGCTACTATAAAAATTGCTGAACAAGGCTATAAAGCAGAACTCTTTTCAGTGGTTCCGGTTAAGCGTTCCCACTCAGTTTGTGCCCAGGGCGGCATAAACGGGGCAGTTAATACAAAAGGGGAAGGAGATTCTCCTTATATTCACTTCGATGATACCATCTATGGAGGAGACTTCCTTGCAAACCAGCCTCCGGTAAAAGCGATGTGTGAAGCTGCTCCATCCATCATCCATATGTTCGACCGAATGGGTGTCATGTTCAACCGAACTCCGGAAGGACTGCTTGACTTCCGCCGCTTCGGCGGGACGCAGCATCACCGTACAGCCTTTGCCGGCGCCACGACAGGACAGCAGCTGCTTTATGCTCTTGATGAGCAGGTGCGCCGCTATGAAGTGGCCGGCCTCGTCACAAAATACGAGGGCTGGGAATTCCTTGGTGCTGTGATCGATGACGAAGGCGTCTGCCGCGGCATCACCGGCCAGGACCTTAAGACGATGGAAATCAGGTCATTCTCTGCGGATGCCGTCATCATGGCAACCGGGGGACCTGGAATCATCTTTGGAAAATCCACTAACTCCATCATCAACACAGGATCAGCTGCTTCCATCGTATACCAGCAGGGAGCAATCTATTCTAATGGAGAATTCATCCAGATACACCCTACAGCCCTCCCAGGCGACGATAAGCTCCGCTTGATGAGTGAATCTGCCCGTGGAGAAGGCGGACGGGTATGGACATATAAAGACGGCAAGCCATGGTATTTCCTTGAGGAAAAATATCCTGCCTATGGAAACCTGGTTCCGCGTGATATCGCAACGCGTGAGATCTTCGATGTCTGCGTGAATCAGAAGCTCGGTGTTAATGGCGAAAACATGGTATATCTTGATCTTTCCCATAAAGATGCAAAAGAGCTTGATATCAAGCTTGGCGGCATTATCGAAATCTATGAAAAATTCATGGGAGAAGATCCAAGGAAAGTGCCTATGAAAATCTTCCCGGCTGTCCACTATTCAATGGGCGGACTATGGGTCGATTATGATCAAATGACAAACATCCCTGGACTGTTTGCTGCCGGAGAATGTGATTATTCACAGCACGGTGCCAACAGGCTTGGTGCAAACTCCCTTCTGTCTGCCATCTATGGAGGCATGGTCGCAGGACCTAATGCATTGAAGTATGTGAAAGGACTTGCAAAGGGCTCTGATGATATCTCTGCAACTGTATTTGACAGCCATGTCAAACAGGAAGAAGAAAAATGGAGTTCAATCATGTCTATGAATGGAACGGAAAATGCATATGTGATCCACAAGGAACTCGGCGAGTGGATGACTGACAATGTAACGGTAGTACGCTATAATGACAAGCTCCTTGAAACAGACGCTAAAATCCAGGAGCTTCTGGAACGCTATAAAAATATCAATATCAACGATACAGCAAGATGGAGCAACCAGGGTGCATCCTTCACCCGCCAGCTGCAAAACATGCTTCAGCTCGCAAGGGTCATCACGCTCGGTGCCTACAACCGTAACGAAAGCCGCGGAGCCCACTTCAAGCCTGATTTCCCAGAACGAAATGATGAAGAATTCATGAAAACGACCATGGCCAAATTTACAGATTCCAGCTCTGCTCCTGAACTTTATTATGAAGACATCGATGTGTCGCTCATTAAGCCAAGGAAAAGAGACTATTCAAAGAAAAAGGAGAGTTAAGGCATGGCTGAGAACAAAACAGTCCGTTTTATAATAACCCGCCAGGATCAAACTGAATCAGCCCCTTATCAGGAGGAATTCGAACTTCCTTATCGTCCGAATATGAACGTCATTTCTGCTTTAATGGAAATCCGGAGGAATCCGGTTAATGTAAAGGGAGAAAAAACGACGCCGATCACCTGGGATATGAACTGTCTCGAGGAAGTGTGCGGAGCCTGCTCCATGATCATTAACGGGAAGCCCCGCCAGTCCTGTACGGCGCTTGTCGACCAGCTGGAACAGCCGATCCGCCTTGAGCCGATGAGGACATTCCCGGTTGTCCGCGACCTTCAGGTGGACAGAAGCAGGATGTTTGATTCATTGAAAAAAGTAAAAGCATGGATCCCAATCGATGGAACTTACGATCTAGGACCAGGACCGCGCATGCCGGAAAGAAAGCGCCAATGGGCATATGAGCTCTCGAAGTGCATGACATGCGGCGTCTGCCTGGAAGCGTGTCCGAATGTGAACAGCAATTCCGATTATATCGGTCCTGCACCATTGTCACAGGTTAGACTTTTCAATGCGCATCCGACTGGCGAAATGAACGCGCCAGAGCGCCTGAATGCCATCATGGGAGACGGCGGACTCGCAAGCTGCGGGATGTCACAGAACTGTGTGGAATCCTGCCCTAAGGGTATCCCGCTTACAACCTCCATCGCAGCGCTTAACAGAGATACAACTATCCAGTCCTTCCGCAATTTCTTCGGAAGCGACCAGTAAGAAACAGAAGGTCCCCCGCTTAGCCGCGAGGGGGCTTTTTTTATCGGGGGGGGGGTGCCGGGACTGTCATAAAAAGGCTCTGTTTCTAAAAGATTGCTCTTTTCTGATGAGTTCTGTGAGGAGATTTAATTATTTTGCAAAGTAGACTTTTGCTTCAGGCGCGAGACTCCTGATCCGGCTCCCGTGACTTTCGACCTTCAAGTCATAAGTCAAACAGTATATGGGAAGAAGACCGCTTGATCTGCGGAAAGCGCTGCCTGCAGCGGGAATCCACTTTCTTGTTTAACAGCTGCCATGTACGCGAAAACAGCTTATAAAAATATTGATCATTCTGCTTCTAAAATCTTGTTTCGTCCTGTAAAATGAATGAATATCCATTCATTTTTAGGAGGAAGAAAAGATGCCCCGTATGACGTATATTGATAACTTGGAGGAATGGAGCCGTTCTTTTCATTTTTCGCATGATGTTTCCATCCGATTTTCTGAAACCGATATGTTCGGCCATCTGAATAATACCGTTCCATTTACATATTTTGAAGAAGCGCGGATTGAATATCTCAAGGCGGCCGGCTTTATGGATAAATGGCTTGATCCAGAATTCGGCCTGATTCCGGTAGTCGCCGACCTGCAATGCGACTTCCTCACACAGGCTTATTTCGGGGAAAAACTCAGCATCCAGGTAAAAGCACATTCAGTCGGAAATGCTTCTGTGGACATCCATTACCGGGGTGCACGGGAAGATGGCACCACCGTATTCACCGGACGGGGGGCTGTCGTGCAGGTATCCCGGCAGACGGGAAAGCCGTTTCCCTGGACAGAAGAGGACAGGCAGAAGCTTCGTGAGGAAGTGTTCAGCTTAAAGTAATTCCCGCACTTTTTCGGGTTAATGTTCATCCAGCCTTCATAGATTAGATTAATTCATCTTTTTTAATGGCTTCTTCCCTATATCCAGTCACTTCCTATATACTCGGTACATAAGATATCTTGACTAAATATATACCCATTCCTAGGTGATAGCTGGTAAAGGCAAGGAGGGTTACCATACTTGAAGGAGAACGAATATACTCATAAGCCATTGCTCACCAAACGAGAAAGAGAAGTATTCGAGTTGTTAGTGCAGGATAAAACGACGAAAGAGATCGCAGGTGAGTTATTCATCAGTGAGAAAACGGTAAGAAACCATATTTCAAACGCAATGCAGAAGCTTGGCGTCAAGGGGCGGTCTCAAGCTGTAGTTGAGCTCTTGCGTATGGGTGAATTAAAGCTGTAGCTATACATCCCATCTGGCTGTCTGCCTCTTGGCTTGTCACTTATTGATATAGTTAGAAAAAGCAGTGAAGCAAGTGCCGCAGGAAAAGCTCCTGGCGGTCCAGGCTTTCCTGCTTATTTTTTTGAAAACGCAAATCCGTTTAAATGCCTTGAAATTTAGACCTTTTTGATTCACAATAATGGAATAGCAGATACAATAATTTTAAGGTCCCAGGATGGAGCTGTAGATGATGAAGGTTGAAAAAGAAGCCAATCCGGCATTGGTTGTTGATATAGAAAAAGATCTAAGGTATATCTCGGCTATTATCAAGCAGAAGGGCAGAGATATTCTAAGTCATTATCCCATCACTCTTCCGCAGTTCTATGCGCTTCAATGGCTGCTTGAAGAAGGAGACATGACTATAGGAGATCTCTCAAATAAGTTATTCCTTGCCTGCAGCACAACGACTGACCTGGTTGACAGGATGGAAAAAAGCCGGCTGGTCATGCGGGTCAAGGATACGAATGACCGCAGGGTGGTCAGGATTCATCTCCTTGAAGAAGGCAAGAAAATCATCGATGAAGTGATCATCAAGCGCCAGCAATATCTGCAGAATATATTTGAGAAGTTTACCGGACAAGAAGTTGAGCTTTTAAAAACAAGCTTAAGCAAATTACACCAAGAAATGAAGCATGAATGAGGCGAGTGCATTGAAACAAGCAATTGGAGTCATCGATTCCGGTCTCGGCGGTTTGACCGTTGCCCGGGAGGTAATGAGACAGCTGCCGCATGAAAATATAATCTATCTGGGTGACACGGCCCGCTGTCCATACGGACCGCGGCCGATGGAAGAAGTGAAATTATTCACATGGCAGATGACGAGATTTCTGCTCAAACGTAATATCAAGATGCTGATCATTGCCTGCAATACTGCAACCGCAGCTGTGCTGGATGAAATCAGGAATGAGCTTTCCATCCCAGTACTGGGTGTCATTTACCCTGGGGCGAGGGCAGCCCTTAAACTGACCCGGAATCTCCATATCGGTGTGCTTGGGACAGTCGGGACTGTCAAGAGCGGGGCATATGAAACGGCATTAAAAAATATTAATCCACTCACTCGGGTGGAGAGCCTGGCTTGTCCCAAATTTGTATCCATCGTGGAGAGCGGCGCCTTCAAGAGCCCGATCGCTAAAAAGGTAGTCGCGGAAACGCTGCGGCCGCTAAAGTCAAAGAAGCTGGACACCCTTATCCTTGGGTGTACCCATTATCCGCTCCTTGGGCCGGTCATCAGCAGCTATATGGGAAAAGGCGTCGAGGTGATTTCTTCCGGCGAAGAGACAGCGAGCGAAGCAAGTGTTATCCTTCACTTTAATGGCCAGATGAATAAAAGCACCGAACCGCCGCTTTACGAATTTTATACAACAGGATCCAAGGATATTTTCCAGGACATAGCCTCAGAGTGGCTGGAGCGGGAAGTTGAACATGTAGAAACGGTAAAACTAGAGTATTAGGCCTTTCCCTGGCATGCACGTCATGCTTTAAGGGACAGGCTTTTTTTGTTTTCCGGACTTTCCTGCAGTCTGTCCAATATTTTTTTATGGCGGGGGTCTATTTTTTATCCGGGGCTCGTATAAATTGTAGTACAAACTGTCTTTGGAGGGATAAAAATGTCCAGGAAAACAAAAACGGCAATTGCATATACGGTTCTTGCTTCTACTGTCATGCTCTCAGGCTGCGGGCTGTTCGGCGGGGAAGATAAGAAAATCGACGAACCGCAGGATTTGACTTACTTGAAAGATGCTTCGGAATTAAAAGAAAAAGACAAGTCTAAAGAAGCTAAAGAAGCAAAGGCAGATATGAAGACGGAGCTGTATCTGTTCGATAAAAATGGTTATGTAGTTCCCCAGACCCTGGTTCTCCCTGCTTCCGAAGGTGTAGCCAAACAGGCCCTTGAATACCTGGTGGCTGATGGACCTGTCCAGGAGCTGCTGCCCAACGGGTTCAGGGCAGTCCTCCCGGCCGATACCAAGATAGACCTGGATGTGAAGGATGGAGTGGCCACGGTCGACTTTTCAAAGGAATTCAAGGAATATAAGGCAGCTGACGAAAACAGAATCCTTCAGTCCATCACATGGACACTGACGCAATTCGATTCTATCAAGAAGGTTTCCCTCAAGCTGAATGGCAAAGAGCTTACTGAAATGCCAGTCAACCACACCCCTGTCTCCAAATATCTTACCCGGTCTGCCGGCATCAATATCGATACCACAGGTGTTACTGATATCTTCAATTCCAAGCCTGTTACAGTCTATTATCTGGGCGGAGAAAAAGAGGATTATTACTATGTACCTGTGACAAAACGCATTTCGGGAGCAAGCAGGGATGCGGTCACGGCTGCTGTCAATGAGCTGGTCAAAGGTCCTGCCTTCACATCCAAGCTCCTGACTGACTTTGACCCTGAAATCGCCCTGCTGGAAGCCCCGAAAGTTGAAGATGGAAAAGTCACTTTGAATTTCAATAAAGCGGTCCTGAGCAGCAAGAAGGATAATCAGGTCTCAAGCTACCTCCTTGATTCTCTCGTCCTTTCCTTGACCGAGCAGAAGGACATCAAAAGCGTGCAAATCATGGTAGATGGCAAGGAAAAGCTGACAACTGAGGGAGGAAAAGAAATCACCGCCCCGGTAACAAGGCCGGAAAAAGTCAATACGGGCAGTTTTTAAAATGGTTTTTTTGATATACTAAATAGGGAAAGAAACCAGGAGGCGGGCATGTTCCGCCTCTTCATTTTATTGAACAGCATCTGCCATAAAACCAGGAGGTATCATCATTTTGAGAATAGATGGAAGGCGGAATAATGAATTACGCCCCGTACATATGGAATTGAATTATATCATCCACCCTGAAGGCTCCGTCCTGATCGAGGTGGGCGGGACTAAGGTAATCTGCTCTGCAACCGTGGAGGAGCGGGTCCCGCCATTCTTGCGGAACCAGGGAAAGGGCTGGATTAACGCTGAATATTCCATGCTTCCGCGGGCAACCGAACAGAGGACAATCAGAGAATCTTCAAAAGGGAAGGTCACCGGCCGGACCATGGAAATCCAGAGGCTGATCGGCAGGGCCCTGCGCGCCGTCGTCAAGCTCGAGGACCTCGGCGAGCGCACCATATGGATAGACTGTGATGTCATCCAGGCGGATGGCGGAACAAGAACAGCTTCCATCACCGGTGCATTCACGGCCATGGCGATAGCCATCCACAAAGTCCAGCAGGAAAAAAAGCTTGCCAAATTCCCGGTCAAAGACTTCCTGGCCGCAACAAGTGCCGGCATTATCGGCGATGGAAATGTTGTGTTAGACTTGAATTATAAAGAAGACTCACAGGCTTCTGTCGATATGAATGTCATCATGACCGGAAGCGGAGAGTTTGTCGAATTACAGGGAACCGGTGAAGAGGCTACCTTCACATACAGCCAGCTGCAGGAAATCCTTTCTGTCTCAAGCGAAGGCATTCAGCAGCTTATCCAGATCCAGAAGGAAGCCCTCGGAGAAATCGCCGGTAAAATAGGTAAAGGGTGAGGTTGTTTTGAAAACAGTTTTGATTGCAACGAAGAACAGGGGAAAAGCCAAGGAATTTGAAAGCCTGTTTGGCTCGAAAGGATATAAAGTCCTTACACTCCTCGATATACCGGATGCACCGGATGTAGAGGAAACAGGCTCAACATTTGAGGAGAACGCTATCATTAAGGCAGAAGCCATTGCCCGGGAGGCCGGCCATTTTGTGGTGGCCGATGACTCTGGCCTTGAAGTGGATGCGTTGGACGGCCGTCCCGGCGTCTATTCAGCCAGATATGCAGGGGAAGAAAAGAATGATCTGGCGAATCTTGAGAAAGTGCTGTACGAGCTTCGGGAGGTTCCGGATGAGGAGCGGAATGCCCGCTTCTGCTGCGCACTTGCCCTCGCATCCCCGAACCGGGAAACCATTACTGTCTTCGGTACATGTGAAGGGAAAATAACCCGGGAACCCAGGGGAGAGAACGGATTCGGGTATGATCCGATTTTCCTCGCTGATGAATACGGAAAAACGATGGCCGAGCTCCAGGCTTCTGAGAAGAATAAATTCAGCCACAGAGCTCATGCCCTTAAAAAGCTCGAAACGGTCCTCGACGAGTTCCTGGCAGGTGAAAAGTCATGATGAAGGCGCTCATTGTCAGTGACAGCCACGGCCTTTCAGACGAACTTCATATGCTGAAGGAAAGGCATTCAGACAGTGACCTGCTCATCCACTGCGGCGATTCCGAGCTCGAACCCGGGGACGCAGCCGCGGCGGACTTCCTGATGGTGAAGGGGAACTGCGACTTCACTGAAGGCTATCCCAACAGCATCACGAAAGAAATTGGCGGCTTCAAATTCTTAATCACCCACGGCCATCTTTATAACGTAAAAATGACCGTGGACAGCCTGATCTATAAAGCAGAGGAAGAGGATGCCGGGATCATTTGCTTCGGCCACTCACACCTGGCCGGATCCGAAATGATCGAAGGCAGGCTCTATATTAACCCAGGCAGCATCCGCCTGCCGAAGGGCATCAAAGAAAAAACTTATGCCGTATTAGAAGCCGGCAGCACCACCGTGAAGGTACAATTCTACAACCTGGAAGGAAATCCACTGGAATTCCTAACAAACACTTATCAATTCGAGTAAAACTATGTATAATAAACCAGGGAGACCGCCCGTAAAAATCTCCCCGGTTTTTTATTAAATACAGTTGACTTTTAAATGCTATGGCACTATAATAAAAAATGTCCTAAAGAAAAGGGAAGAAAAATTACCCATAATGCTTAAGATGTCCCAGCAATGTGAATGGTGTGCTTAGGCAGGGACAAAGGTAATAAAAGTACCACCTATACTTTTATATGTCCCAGTAGCTCAGCTGGATAGAGCACGACCGAGTAAGCAGCGGAGGGACGCATCAGCGCACATGCCGAGCCGCAACTTGAATAGCTTTCTGAGGCAGGGGCGACGGTAACACATGCAAGACATATAGCACCACCTATACTTTTATGTCCCAGTAGCTCAGCTGGATAGAGCACGTCCGAGTAAGCAGCGGAGGGACGCATCAGCGCACATGCCGAGCCGCAACTTGAATAGCTTTCTGAGGCAGGGGCGACGGTAACACATGCAAGACTTATAGCACCACCTATACTTTTATGTCCCAGTAGCTCAGCTGGATAGAGCACGACCGAGTAAGCTACGGAGGGGACGCATCAGCGCACATGCCGAGCCGCAACTTGCACAGCTTTCTGAGGCAGGGGCGACGGTAATACACGTTAGACTTATAGCACTACCTATACTTTATATGTCCCAGTAGCTCAGCTGGATAGAGCAACGGCCTTCTAAGCCGTCGGTCGGGAGTTCGAATCTCTCCTGGGACGTCATCTGAAAACGCCTATTATCTACTTTAGATAATAGGCGTTTTTATTGTTTCTGAAAATCTCAAATATGTTTATTTACTTTGGATTCCTAGAGAAAGGATTGGATAATGGCCATAACGATCTATCCTGCTCTCATAATCATTCTTAGAACCTCGGCCAAGTGTACGTTATCAAAATGAATATGTTTGACTTAGTGGTGACTGTAGCGCTTGGTTCTACTATGGATACCATATTATTGTTTTCGCCAGTTACATTCCTTGAATTACAGCCATCCTCATACTTGTATTCATGCAAATATGCCGCAGCCTGGCTGCAGGTCAGGTCCAGGAGATTTGCAAAGGTTATAAATGGAGAGCCTCAGCTGCTTTTTTACAGCGGCCATTATTTAGAAGGTGCCTTGAAAGTCGAAAGGGTAAAAATGGAAGAAATGAGGCAGGCTGTGTGAAACAGCGGATGTACATCAACGGAAGGAATCGAGGCAGTCGTTCTTGAAAAGGATGGTTCACTATCTTTTATGAAAAAAGTGAATAAGACAGCGATAGAAGATGTTGTGGGTATGGATCAGTTTTAACAGATTGATCCCTTAAGCAATTTATAGGAAGATCTCCACGAGTACAAGCTGGTATGATACCAGCCTTATTTTTTTGCCCTGGAAATATAGTTTGGCGAGTAAATTTATTAAAACGGCGAGTAAATGAGCCGCTTCGGCGAGTAAAATTAAAAAACGGAGAGTAAATGTTGAGTTTTGGCGAGTAAAATATAAAAAACGGCTAGTAAATATTAGAAAACAGCGGGTAAGGGTGTGGATAGAAGAGATTATTAAGTCAATTAGAGTTAAGTTGATTATAAATCGGTGTGTGTTGACGGGACGGTATTATTTTTTTGTAAAAAAGAACCTAAAAATATAAAGAATAACTATATTTGAGAATCAGCCCCTTAATTATTTATTATTATTACAAAAAAGGTATTTACTGGTAATGTTTTGTCATTTAAAATAATTTTAATGGTAAAAATAATTTGAATGATTCTCGATTTGGAGGTTAATTATGCTGACACTGTTCAAAAATCGCTCCTATTTAAAGCTTTGGCTGTCCCAGGTTGTATCCGAGCTGGGAGATGGGATGACATCGCTTCTGGTTTTGTATCTTGCTTCAAAACTCTCGGATCATCCTCTGGTATACAGCATCATCCTGATGGCAAGGCTGCTGCCGAGTCTTTTGTTCGGAACATTTGTAGGACCTATCGTTGATAAATATTCTAAGAAAAGCATTTTGGTTCTGGCTGATGTATACAGATTTTTAATTATTCTCTGCATGATTTTCTCGCAGTCTTCTATTGTTCTGCTCGTCTTATTGACTTTCCTGCTGGGAATCGGAACCGTCTTTTTTGAACCTGCCAGATCGGCAAGCATTCCCCGGATTATCCGTGAGGACCAGATTCCAGGGGCAGTCAGCCTTTCACAGTCGACTATGATGGCGGTATCGATCATCGCCCCTTCAATTGGAGGAGTCCTGCTTTTCACCCAGCACTACACACTCATGCTTCTTTTAGATTCGGCAACCTACATTATTTCTGCAGGAATATTACTGTTTATCACCATACCCCATGACACTGCCTCAACGGATACACAGCAGCAGCTTTCCTACCTACAATCTTTGAAGACCGGCATGAACTCCATTTCTTCCAGTCTTGTCTTAAAAAGCCTTTTTATATTCCTGATTGCGGCTATCTTTCTATTCAGTTTACTAAACACAAATATCTTTCCGGTTTTATTGGATGAGTTCAAAGTGGGGGAACTGCATTTTGGCACGCTGCAGACTGTATTAGGTTTGACAGCAGTCGCAGGATCTCTGTGTGTGCCCGCCATCATGCGGCGCATTAGTGCAAGGAAGCTGATGATTTCGACTTTCCTTATTCTTGGCATCATGTGCCTTCTTCTGGGACCTGT
The DNA here is from genome assembly GCF_046237605.1 of Paraperibacillus marinus. GTDB lineage: Bacteria > Bacillota > Bacilli > Bacillales > DSM-1321 > Paraperibacillus > Paraperibacillus marinus. The sequence goes on from NZ_CP143542.1 coordinate 1,085,109, forward strand.
TTATCATCTGAAACTGGAAGCTGGTTTATTCCCTTTATACATATGGGCTGGCATAATCGGTTTCACCAATACATTCATAAACATTCCGGTTAACAGCCTGCTGCTGCAATCAGTTCCGGCCGACGTGCTCGGCAGGGTCAGCGGCATATTGATGACGGTCATGGCATTATTCAATCTGGCCGGCTTGTATCTCGGAGGGGCGGCAGCGGGGCTCATCGGACCAATTGAGGCCATTGGAGGAGCAGGAACCTTGTTTTTGGTATTCGGTATATTCTTTCCCATTACGAAGTATTACAAATCGCTCACTCATTCGGGTAAGGAGGAAAGCAAGCAAGCAGCCGTTTAAAGCACATCAGCGCTTTTCCTGATGTGCCGGCTATTTTTGATTCTTTTTAAGCGGCTCACTATTATAGGCAAGAAGTGCGAAGATATATTCCTTGGTATCATGAGCGGGTTTTTGGTCTCTGCTCTTTATCAATCGTGTGATTTCTCGATGAACCTGATGCCATTCGTCCATAGTTAAATTCACTTCAACCTCAGAAAAAACAGCATTTGACTCAGTCAGCCCATCCGGATTTTCAAGGTCGCTCTTCAAGGCATCAATTCCTTGATTAAAAGATATTAAGATATGATTGATCAAAAAGTCTTTATTCTCGACAGCAAAGTCCCCTTCAAATGAAAAGCGGAAGTCCTTGCTGTATAGGTGTGCGGAAGAATAATATTTCTCCATGAAATTATTGACCATTTTTTCTTCTGTTATTTTAAGCAAATCTAATTCCAGCAGTTTATTTATATGATAATAAAGCCTGGTCGGTTTTTCGTTGAGTTCGGCTGCCGCTTCTTTTACCGTTTTAGGGGAGTACTTGAAGCTTTTGATGATTCTGTCCACTTTTGGGTCAAACAGCAGCTTGGCAGCTTCTAATTTTTTGCTCATTTGTTTTCACCTCAATGTAAATATATCAGAATTTCCATTTAATTTATATTGCCGGGCAGCTGGATGTTCCCCATTGAAAAATAGACCAAAAGATTCATAGACGTACGGAGTATTCCTGACTATGATTATGGGGAATATCGTCACATCATAGGAGGTTCGGCTTGAAAAAACGACAAAAATTGTATTCTGGAATTTTGGCGGCAATGGTCAGCCTGGCAGGAGTTTATGGCGGAGGTTTCGTGAAGCCTAAGGAGGTCCGCGCTGCAGATCCGGTGCATACCTTGACCTTCGGCAATAAGATTCAGCTGAAGACTTTATTTTATCCTTACCGGGACACCGGGGCTGTCTCGAGTGCTTCGGCCCGGGGTCTTCAGGGGATCACGCTGGATGGATCCTCAAATATATATCTTACTTATAGCACAGGCGACAAGACACGCTATGGCTATATCTATAAATACAGCAGTTCAAAGAAGCTGCTGAAGGTGAGCAAGCTGCTGACGATCGGCCATGGCCAGGCGGTTTCTTATAAGAACGGCTATTTATATCAGCTCGCAGATATAAAGGGGCAGACGAATTATTATCTGTACAAAATCAATCCGGACACCCTGACAGTAGTGAGGAAGTGGAAAGTTCCTTCAACTATCCATCCCAATGTGATTGCAATGAAGGACAGCAGTACGGCGATCGCAGTGTCGAAATCAGGAGATGGGTATGATATCAATAAAATCCATCTTGGCTCAGGTCCTGACGCCACAAGGGACTGGCGAGAAAAAGTGCATATCAAGGGAATGATCGGCAAGACAGTCAATAAAGAAATCCAGGGGTTCGCCATGGGCAATGGCCTTTACTATCTCCTCTCAAACGGAGAATATGCTGCCTTTAAACCTGACGGGACTTCACTTAAGCGTGTGTCCCTAAATACATCTAGGGAGCCGGAGGGCATTGCTGTTAACAGCCAGGGCAAGATCCTGATCAGTTTCAATAAGGTGAATGAAGTGTTCCAGCAGAAATAATCGTAATCAGAACAGCGAGTCCGGCGGGATTGGCTGTTCTTTTTTTAGGATTCAACGTCCCGTACCGGTTTTTACAGAAATATGGACCAAAGGAAAATGAGAATCTTTCTTTCTGCTTTTTCAGTCGGGGGTATTAATTGACTAGAAAAGCTTTTCTGCCCAGGACCCTGTCAGAAGCCCGCTTAAAAACCACGCATTTTAAAGCGTTAAAGCATGTGAGCGATAGGTTGAAGAGTCTTTTTCAAAAGTATTCTAATAAAATTTTTGCAAAGAAAATCTTCCACTTTATGCATGTTTTTGACAATAAAATCATTATTCTATGCAAAAAAAATTTTTATAAATTTATAAATCCTTTTATATCAGTCATGTAAGCGGATACAAACAGTTTAATTAATCTAAATAGTCTAAATATTTTAATAAAAAGGATTGACTCCCTCTTGCATAGGGCGTAATATAGTCCACAAATATAACTTGGTCCTGGCGGAACAGCCGGGCCGGCCATGAAACGGCCATATGAAAAAGCAATGAAGGGGATAAGTAGTCTATAAGACAAGGCAGGCACAGAGAACCGGGTCAGCTGGAAACCGGTACTGCCCTTAGGATGAACTCACCCCTGAGTGCCAGCTTAAACAGGATTTTCCTTAGTAAGGCTGGCCGGGTGATGCACACCCGTTATCAAAACGGGGAAGCCTCGAAGGCTCCCCATGAGCTGCGCGCGGATCCCGCGCGAACCAGGGTGGTACCGTGGATAAGGTCTTAATGCCTTTTCACCCCTATATCTTCTGCTTTCACGCAGAGAGTATAGGGGTGAAAAGGCTTTTTATTTTTTAAAACAGTAAGGAGGAAGAGAAGTGCAAAAAGCTGTTCTTGCAGAACGTAAAGGCGATGCATTGAAAATAAGCGGTGCAGAGCTGCTGATGCATAGTTTAAAACAGGAGAATGTGGAAGTGATTTTTGGATATCCAGGCGGTGCGGTTCTTCCGATTTATGACAGTCTTTACGATGCAGGAATTCCTCATATACTGGCAAGGCATGAACAGGGTGCAATCCATGCTGCTGAAGGCTATGCAAGGATAACAGGAAAACCGGGAGTCGTCATTGCCACTTCCGGCCCCGGAGCGACAAATATCGTGACCGGGCTCGCGGATGCATTGATTGATTCAATCCCGCTTGTCGTGTTGACCGGCCAGGTTGCCACAGGGGTCATCGGGACAGACGCCTTCCAGGAGGCAGATATACTAGGCATTACCACTCCGATCACCAAGCATAATTACCAGGTAAGGGACCCCAGGGATTTCCCGAGGATCCTGAAGGAGGCCTTTCATATAGCATCCACAGGACGTCCGGGACCAGTGCTGATCGATGTTCCGAAGGATATGGCAGTCCTTGCAGCGGAATTGGATGAAGACCCGGTTGTCAATCTGCCAGGCTATCAGCCTGTTACATCACCAAACTTCCTGCAGACCAAGCGTCTGGCAGAGGAGATTGCGAGAGCTGAAAGGCCGGTCATCCTGGCGGGTGCAGGTGTGCTGATATCCAAAGCGCACGAGGAGCTGAAAAGCTTTGCAGAGCAGTACCAGATCCCGGTGGTGCATACCCTGCTCGGGCTCGGCGGCTTTCCAGCCGACCATCCGCTGTTTGTCGGGATGGCAGGGATGCACGGGGTGTACGCCGCCAATATGGCCCTTTCAAAATGTGACTTACTGATTAATGCAGGCGCAAGATTTGATGACCGGCTTACTGGGAATCTGGCTCATTTCGCACCATATGCTACTGTCGCTCACATTGATATCGACCCAGCGGAAATCGGGAAAAACGTCCATGCGCATATCCCGATAGTCGGGGACGCAAGGGAAGCGCTGAATATGCTGAATGGCCTTGGGGGCAACAGGGCACAGTCAGCCGAGTGGATCAGACAGCTGCAGGATTGGAACAGCGAATTCCCCCTCCGCTATGAAAGGGATGCATCCAGCTTGAAGCCGCAATATGTTTTTCAATTATTGCATGCAAAGACAAATGGCGATGCCATCCTGACAACAGATGTGGGGCAGCATCAGATGTGGGCCGCCCAATATTACAAATTCAATAAACCGCATGCATGGGTAACTTCAGGCGGACTTGGAACGATGGGATTCGGGCTTCCGGCCGCAGTCGGGGCACAGCTGGCGAAGCCGGATGCTGTAGTAGCCGCGGTAGTCGGGGATGGAGGCTTCCAGATGACCCTGCAGGAGCTCGGCATAGTTGCCGAACTCGGCCTGCCGGTAAAGGTAGTCATCATTAATAACCAGGCCCTCGGCATGGTAAGACAGTGGCAGCAGACATTTTATCAGGAGAGATACTCACACAGCGTGTTCAATTCACAGCCATCCTTCGCAAAACTTGCGGAAGCATATGGCATTAAAGCATATACCATCAAGTCAGAAGCCGAGGCGGAGAAAGTAATGGACGAAGCGTTCGCTTTTGACGGCCCCGTCCTTATGGATTTCCATGTCACACAGGAAGAAAATGTGTATCCAATGGTCGCTCCGGGGAAGGGGCTCCACGAAATGGAGGGGGTTTGAACCATGAAGGGAATTATAACCCTCACCGTAATGAACCGGCCGGGGGTATTGAACCGCATTACGAATTTGTTTTCAAAAAGAAGCTATAACATTGAAAGCATCACGGTAGGCAGCTCTGAAAAGCCGGATATCTCTAGGATCACAGTCGTGGTCCAGGTGGAAAATGAAAAAGAAATCGAACAAATGACAAAACAGCTGAACAAGCAGATTGACATCATCAAGGTCACAGACATCACAAACCAGTCCATAGTAGCCCGGGAACTGGCGCTCATCAAAGTTTCATCCACCACGGGCACCCGGGCAGATATTTACTCATTGATTGAGCCGTTCAGGGGTTCTGTGGTTGATGTAAGCAGGGAAAGCCTGGTGATCCAGATTACAGGCGAATCCGGAAAAATTGATGCCTTTATCGAGCTGCTCAAGCCCTATGGCATTAAAGAGCTTGCCCGGACAGGGACTACAGCTTTCCAAAGGGGAACACAGAAGATCCAGCCTGCAGGCAGAAACGCTTCAATTGTATAAAAATTAAACACTAATAAGGGAGAGATTGAAATGGCTAAGATGTATTACAATGGGGACGCAAATAAGGAATACCTAAACAATAAAAGGATCGCTGTGATCGGATACGGCTCTCAGGGCCATGCACATGCACAAAACCTTCGGGATTCAGGCTTTGAAGTGATCATCGGGCTGAGGAGGGGCGGGTCCTGGGAAAAAGCAGAAAGCGATGGCTTTGAAGTATACAGTGTCAAGGAAGCGGCTGAACAGGCAGATGTGGTGATGATCCTGCTGCCGGATGAAAAACAGACCCAAGTATATGGGGAAGAAATCGAGCCGGTGCTCCGCGCAGGACAATCGCTGATGTTTGCTCATGGATTCAATGTTCATTTCCATCAGATTGTGCCTCCGGCTGGCGTGGATGTGCTGCTGGTAGCGCCGAAGGGCCCGGGTCATCTCGTTAGGCGCACATATGAAGAAGGTGCAGGAGTTCCGGCTCTTTTTGCCATCCATCAGGATGTGACCGGTGAAGCGCGCGAGCTCGCACTTGCTTACGCATACGGCATCGGTTCCCTGCGTGCAGGAGGACTCGAGACTACATTCAAGGAAGAAACAGAAACAGATCTTTTTGGAGAACAAGCGGTGCTCTGCGGAGGGCTGACGTCCCTTGTGAAGGCCGGGTTTGAAACTCTTACAGAAGCAGGCTATCAGCCGGAACTTGCCTATTTTGAATGTCTCCATGAGCTGAAGCTGATTGTGGACCTGATGTATGAGGGAGGACTTGAGGGAATGAGATATTCCATCTCCGATACCGCTCAATGGGGTGATTTTGTTTCCGGTCCAAGAGTTGTAAACGAAGATGTGAAAAAGGAAATGAAAAAGGTGTTAACAGATATCCAGGAAGGAAGATTTGCTAAAGGCTGGATCCTCGAGAACCAGGCTAACCGTCCGGTATTCAATGCCGTCAATGCAGCTGAAAGTGAGCATCCGATCGAAAAGGTCGGCCGTGAGTTAAGGGCAATGATGCCATTTGTAAGAAGGAATGGGTCTGATAAGAAAGAAGTGGCTGCCATTGCGGAAAATTAATATATTTGACACAACTCTTAGAGATGGTGAACAGTCAGCTGGCGTAAATCTGAATTTTTCTGAAAAGATAGAAATTGCAAGGCAGCTGGAGAGGCTCGGCATCGATATAATGGAAGCCGGTTTTCCTGCCGCTTCAAAAGGGGACTTCGCTTCAGTAGCGGAGATTGCCCGCATCATTAAAGGCTGTTCGGTTACCGGGCTGGCAAGGTCGGTACAAAGTGATATGGATGCCGCCTGGGAGGCGTTGAAGCATGGGGCAGAACCCAGGCTTCATGTCTTCATAGCCACCTCCCCGATTCACAGACAGTTCAAGCTGAAGCAGTCAAAGGAAGAGGTTGTTGAGACTGCGGTAAGGGCAGTGGAATATGCTGCTGCAAGATTCCCTGTAGTTCAGTGGTCCGCAGAAGATGCATGCCGGACTGAACTGGATTATCTTGCCCATATAGTGGAAAAAGTGATCGCGGCGGGAGCGAGAGTGATCAACATTCCTGATACCGTTGGATATATCACACCAGTTGAGTATGGTGCCATCTTCCAATACTTAAAGGAAAATGTCCCTTCCATTCATAAAGTGAAACTTTCGGCACATTGCCATGATGATCTTGGGATGGCTGTGGCAAACTCCCTTGCAGCAGTAGAAGCGGGAGCAGATCAGATTGAAGGGACCATCAATGGAATTGGCGAGCGTGCAGGCAATGCGGCCCTTGAGGTCGTAGGAGCAGCCCTTCATACCAGGAGCAGCCATTATCATGCTGAAACCTCCATGAATCTTAAGGAAATCAAGAGGACGAGCGATCTTGTCAGCAGGCTGACGGGAATGATCGTTCCTCCTAATAAAGCAGTGGTCGGGAGGAACGCCTTTGCACATGAGTCGGGCATCCATCAGGATGGTGTGCTGAAGGAAAAATCCACATACGAAATCATCTCGCCTGAGCTTGTGGGTGTATCGGAGAATTCAATGGTGCTCGGCAAGCACTCGGGGCGCCATGCATTCAAAAACAGGCTCACCCAGCTGGGGCTGTCAGTGTCCGAGGATGAGGCCAATAGATTATTCGTCACCTTTAAGGCACTGGCAGATAAGAAGAAAGAAATGACGGATGATGATCTGGCAGCCCTTGTGCTTGAAGAAACTATGAATAAGGAAGGGAACTTCTTCCAGCTGGATTCCATCCAGGTTTCATATGGCACAAGCCAGGTGCCGACAGCTACCGTTTCCCTGAGCGGGGTCCAAAATGAAAAGATTCAGCAGGCCGCAACAGGGGCAGGGAGCATAGAAGCCTTGTATAATACGCTTGAAAAATGCATTGAAGGCGGAGTCCATCTGCTGGATTACAGGATTCAATCCGTAGGGGCCGGCAGGGATGCCCTTGCCCAGGTGTTTGTGAAGATGAAATACAGAGGCCAGGAAACAAGCGGGCGCGGGCTGGCACAGGATGTGCTGGAAGCCTCGGCGAAAGCCTATCTGAACGCGGTAAACAGAGTGATCTTTGTACAGGAAAGAGCAGCTGTACTGAACGCATAAGCATATCAGAAAGGGGATGCCATGATGGAAAAGAAAATAGCAGTACTGCCCGGTGACGGAATTGGGAAAGAAGTGACAGAGGGAGCCATAAGCATCCTGACTGCGGTAGCAGAGAGGTTTGGCCACCATTTTCAATTTCAATATGGATTGATCGGGGGAGCGGCGATTGATGAAACAGGACATCCGCTTCCGGATGAAACCATCACTTTGTGCAAGGAAAGCGACGCAGTACTTTTAGGGGCGGTCGGAGGTCCGAAATGGGATGCCCAGCCGCCGGAGATCCGCCCTGAAAAAGGACTGCTTGCCATCAGGAAGCATCTGGAGCTGTACGCAAACCTGAGGCCTATCTCTTTTGATGAAAGCCTGAGTGAGGCATCCCCGCTGCGCCGGGAGGTCATTCAGAATGCTGACTTTGTGATTGTCAGGGAATTGACTGGCGGCCTGTATTTTGGCAAGCCGAGCCAAAGGATAACGGGGGGAGGCCAGGACTCTGCTGTGGATACGCTCCATTATCACAGATACGAAATTAAGAGGATACTGGAGCTCGCCTTCCAGATGGCAGAAAAGCGGAGAGGGAAGGTAACATCAGTTGATAAAGCCAATGTCCTCGAATCCAGCAGGCTGTGGAGGGAAGTGGCCGAGGAGACAGCAGAGAAATACCCGTCGGTAACTCTTGAACATATGCTGGTGGACAATGCGGCCATGCAGCTGATTAAGAACCCCCGCCAATTTGATGTGCTGGTGACAGAGAATATGTTCGGGGATATTTTAAGCGATGAAGCGTCTGTGCTTACCGGATCCTTAGGAATGCTGCCATCTGCAAGCATTTCAGTGAACGGGCCCCACCTCTATGAACCAATCCATGGATCGGCACCAGACATAGCCGGGCAGGATAAAGCCAACCCGATCGCTGCCATCCTTTCAGCAGCATCGATGCTCCGCACAAGCTTTGGCCTTGAACAGGAAGCGGAGGCTGTAGAGGCGGCGGTGCGCGAAGTGCTTGCCGCAGGATTCAGGACAGCCGACATAGCAGGAGAACGGAGCGATGTTTCCACTACCGCCCAGATGATAGAAGAAATCAGGAATTCCCTCCTTGGACATGAAGCCATCAGCCAGATTATGGACTGTTATGCATAACGGGATTAAAAGGGGAGCTTCTCCCCTTTTTATTTAATATTAGAGCCTTAGGGGGATGAAATAATATGGGGAAATCAATTATCGATAAAATATGGGATACCCATAAAGTGGTACAGGAGGAAGGCAAGCCCGATCTTTTGTATATTGACCTGCACTATATTCATGAAGTAACATCGCCGCAGGCCTTTGAAGGTCTCCGCTTGAAGGGCAGGACGGTCAGACGGCCCCATCGTACATTTGCGACCATGGATCATAATGTACCCACTTATAATAGATATTTCATCCAGGATGAAATCGCCAGGAACCAGCTGGATGCCCTTGCGGCAAATTGCCGGGAATTTGGCATCAGGCTGGCCGACCTTGACAGTGAGGACCAGGGCATCATCCATGTGATCGGGCCTGAGCTGGGTCTAACAGCACCGGGAATGACGATTGTCTGCGGAGACAGCCATACTTCCACACACGGTGCCTTCGGAGCCCTGGCTTTCGGGATTGGAACAAGTGAGGTAGAGCATGTCCTGGCGACCCAGACGCTCTGGCAGGGGCGGCCGAAGACGCTGAAGCTAGAAGTCTCAGGAAGGCTTCAGGAGGGAGTCACGGCAAAGGACGTGATTTTATATATCATTTCCAAGTTTGGGGTTACCTTCGGGAACGGACATGTTATTGAATATTGCGGCGAAGTGATCGAGGCCATGTCGATGGAAGAGCGCATGACCATCTGCAATATGTCCATCGAGGGCGGCGCGCGGGCAGGACTTGTGAGTCCGGATGAGACCACTTTCTCCTATATGAAGGGGAGGAAATATGCGCCGCGGGGAGAAGCGTTTGAAGAAATGGCCAGGAAGTGGGCAGGGCTTGCCAGCGATCCTGATGCCGCATACGATAAAGTTCTTGTTGTCGATGGAGCTGAGATTTCCCCGATGGTGAGCTGGGGAACGAACCCGGGGATGTGCAGCCCGGTGGACGGCCGGATTCCAACCTATGAAGAAACCCTTACAGCAGGGGATAAAAAGTCCCTGACAGGGGCCCTTCAATATATGGGTCTTGAAGCAGGAATGAAAATGGAGGATATTGAGGTTCAGCATGTATTCATCGGCTCCTGCACCAATTCACGCCTTGAGGATCTGCGGGCAGCCGCTTCCTGGACGAAGGGGAAAAAGGTCAAGCAAGGTGTCCGGGCAATGGTTGTCCCAGGCTCCCAGCGGGTTAAGAGGCAGGCAGAAGAGGAGGGGCTTCACCAGATCTTCTTGGAATCCGGATTTGAATGGCGTGATTCCGGCTGCAGCATGTGCCTCAGCATGAATCCTGATGCAGTCCCGGCCGGGGAACACTGTGCTTCCACATCGAACCGCAATTTTGAGGGAAGGCAGGGTGCCGGTGCAAGGACGCATCTTGTCAGTCCGGCCATGGCAGCGGCTGCCGCTGTGTATGGGAGATTCGTAGATATCAGGGAAGAAAAATATAAGAAGGATGAATCATTGATTCCACAATGATTCATCCGGTTAAGGAGATGGCATATGGAACCTATTACTACATTGACAGGCAGCGCGGCTGTCCTTGACAGGGCGAATGTGGATACAGACCAGATCATTCCAAAGCAATTTTTAAAAAGAATCGAGCGGACCGGCTTTGGGCAATTTCTCTTCTATAACTGGCGCTTTGATGAAAAAGGCAGAGAACGTCCGGATTTTGAATTGAACCAGCCAGAGAATAAGGGTGCTTCAATTCTTGTGGCGGGGGAAAACTTCGGCTGCGGCTCCTCACGTGAACATGCTCCCTGGTCGCTGCTCGACTATGGATTCAGAGTGGTGATCGCTCCGTCCTTCGCAGATATTTTTTATCAAAACTGCTTTAAAAATGGTATTCTGCCTATCCGCCTGGAAGGGAAAGAAACCGAAAAACTCATGGCCATCATCAAAAACACAGGCAGCCGGGTCTCAGTGGACCTCCCAGCCCAGAGATTAGAGGCTGAGGGCGAGTTTCATGCCCAATTTGATATCCATCCTTATTGGAAGGAGCTGCTGGTGAATGGATGGGATGAGATTTCCATCACCCTTCGATATGAAGAGGATATAAGCGCTTATGAAAACAGCGCTGCAGGTTAAACAGGCGGGGCAGCCTGACGCATTAATCCTTGGAGGATTAATGCGTTTTTTGTGTGGAAAAGGGGCGGAGCTGCATGAATCATAAGGCTCAAGCAGCCAGGAGTGGACATCATTTAACTTGCTGGCATTCCTGCCTGTGCCTTACTCCGCTCCACCCCCCATTGTGTTAGTTCCTGCTCCTGTCCTGGTTCCTTTCCAGTCATGGGCTGCGAGTAGAATACTCAGGTTTGATTTATGGTTTTTTAAAATTAATAGAGTATTAAATGCTTGATAAGTCAGGCACATCCCGCTCTATTCCAGACCGGTGAAATATAGTTATGAGAAAGAAGGCCGAATTTTGCCGAATTTTTGTCTTTCCAAACATTACATGCTAAACTGAGTCACAATAATATAAAACGTCTAAGGCGGTTCATATATGAGAGGAAAACAAAATAAGCCCGGCAAAGACAGGAAGGTCATTCCCTTCCCTGGACTTGCGGACCGGCTGATCGACCGCGGGCTGGATTCATTGAAAGAGAAAAATTTTAAGGATGCAGCAGGATTTTTCCGGGAGGCAAGGGAACTTGAGCCGGAGCATGCAGAAATGAACATGGGACTGGTAGTGTCACTTGTGGAGCTTGGAAACTACCGGGAAGCGGAGGAAATATGCAAGGAACTGCTCCGCAAAGGGATCGGTGACTATTTTCAGGTAGTGAACATTTATTTGATGATCCTCCTAAACTTGAATAAGCATGAAGAAATGGCTGGAGTAATCAGGGCGCTGCTTGAAGAAAAGCAGGTGCCGCCTGACAAGGAGGAACATTTCTATAAAATGCTTGAATTCTGTGAGAGGGCGCTTGAGGAGCATGCGGACCTGCAGGAACCTATTATTTCTTCTGATGCGGGCATCCAGCCCGGCTTTGATCTGCTGGGGAAGAATTCTGAACAGGAACAGCTGTTATTGATCTCCCAGCTTGCCCATGCCAATATCAGGCCCTATTTGGAGGAAATGAAGGTTTTCCTTAAAAGCCCTGAAAGAAATCCTTTCTTAAAGACTCTCATTATCACCATCCTAAGGGACCAGGGTGTTAGTGAAGTAATTGAAATTGAAAAATTCGGGAGAGTGGTGGAAGCTGCGCCTGAACGCCTGCCTGATATCCTGGAAACGGATTTCCTGCAGGGGACAGCATCCATGCTTGAGGAAATGCTTTCCCACGAGGATCCTACACTTTCAGAGTTTGCCAGGAGCCTTGTGGAACGCCACAACTTTATCCTCTATCCGTTTGAACCAAGAGGATTTAATGCCAGGAACTGGGCGGCAGCATACCATATCCTCGCTGGCGAATATCAGGGCGCAGGCTTATCCGAAGAGGAGGCTGCCGCCCGGTATGAGACCGGTCTGACTGAAATTCAGGCCATATTGGAAGAGCTGAGAAACTATGAAGAAATTTCTTATCCTACTATTTAGAGGATCTCAGTTGAAAGAAAGCTATCCTGTGTTATAATATAATGGTTGTTATCAGCCTTCTGGGCCTATACTTAGGATGACTTGTAAATAGGAACGTTCTTTATATTCATCCAGATGTTAATAAAAGATAGTAATATAGATATTTTTGGAGGGAACTGCATGTCTGTAAAATGGGAAAAATTAGAAGGGAACCGCGGTGTTCTTACAGTTGAGCTTGAATCAGCGAAAGTATCCGAGGGTCTTGACGCGGCATTTAAAAAAGTCGTAAAGCAAATCAATGTACCAGGATTCCGTAAAGGAAAAATGCCCCGTTCCATGTTTGAAAAACGCTTTGGTGTAGAATCATTATACCAGGATGCAATTGATTATCTTCTTCCTGAAGCATACGCTTCTGCAGTTGAAGAAGCAGGAATTGATCCAATCGACCGTCCGGAGATCGATGTAGACCAGTTCGAAAAAGGCAAAGAATTCATCTTCAAAGCAACTGTAACGGTTAAGCCTGAAGTGAAGCTTGGCGATTACAAAGGACTTGAAGTTGAAAAGTTCGAAACAGAAGTAACAGAAGAAGAAGTAGATGCAGAAATCAAAAGCCTTCAGGAACGCCAGGCTGAGCTTGTAGTCAAAGAAGAAGGCGCAGCTGAAAATGGGGATACTGTAGTTATCGACTTCGAAGGATTCGTAAACAACGAAGCATTCGAAGGCGGAAAAGGCGAAAATTATTCACTTGAACTAGGATCTGGTTCTTTCATTCCAGGATTCGAAGAGAAGCTTGTAGGAGTCGAAACTGGCGCTGAGAAGGATGTAGAAGTGACTTTCCCTGAAGAGTACCATGCTGCTGACCTTGCTGGACAGCCCGCTGTATTCAAAGTGAAGGTGCATGAAATTAAATCCAAGCAGCTTCCTGAGTTAGATGATGAGTTTGCCAAGGATGTTGACGAAGAAGTTGAAACCCTTGCTGAATTGAAAGAAAAAACAAGAACACGCTTAGAAGATACCAAAAAGCATGAAGCGGAGCACCATGTCCGTGATACAGTAGTTGAGAAAGCTGCTGACAATGCTGAAGTGGAAATTCCTAAAGTAATGATCGACAATGAAGTGGAACGCATGATGAGCGAGTTCGACCAGCGCCTGCAAATGCAGGGCATGAACCTCGAAATGTACTTCCAATTCTCAGGTCAGGATGAAGAAGCCCTTCGCGGCCAAATGACTGAAGAAGCAGAAAAGCGTGTGCGTGTGAACCTTACACTTGAAGCGATTGGCCAGCAGGAAAACTTCGAAGTATCTGAAGAAGAAGTAAATGAAGAAATCAGCAAGATGGCTGAAATGTACAATATGGATACAGAAAGCATAAAAGCTGCTCTTGGAAGCCTTGAAGGCGTCAAGTCGGATCTTAAGAACCGCAAAGCAATCGACTTCCTTGTTGAAAACAGCAAAACAGTTTAATAATTAAAGGGCAAGGCACGACTTAATCGTGCCTTGTTTTATACTATCAGGTGTTCTTTCATAGACCCCGTTGTTTTTTCAGGAGCATGGGATGCATTCAAGATTGATTTTTTACTGGAATCAGTGTAGATTAATTCTAATAACGCATATACATAATTCAATCTTTCCAGCAGGTTTGAAAATGGCTAGTTTGGAAATGCTTGTAAAGGGCAATATACATATTAATGAACTGCGTCCCGGAAATCAGGATTAAAGGGCCATAAGTTTTTTCATTTCTTATTTCAATGTATTGTATGTTAAGATTTACTATACATAGAGAAACAAAAAGATAGACCCTTTTCCTGAGTAAGTAGTAATGCATCTGGGCTTTTTTTGAGGGATAGTATTTAAAGGGGTGAAATGTATGTTCAAATTTAACGATGAAAAAGGGCAGCTTAAATGTTCTTTTTGCGGCAAAACACAAGAACAGGTGCGCAAGCTTGTAGCGGGACCTGGTGTATATATCTGTGATGAATGTATCGAACTGTGTACAGAAATCGTAGAAGAAGAGCTTGGGACTGAAGAAGAAGTTGAATTCAAGGACGTTCCAAAACCAAGGGAGATCCGCGAAATTCTGGATGAGTATGTAATCGGACAGGAACAGGCAAAGAAATCCCTTGCTGTCGCGGTTTATAATCACTATAAGCGAATCAATTCCAACAGCAAGATCGACGATGTCGAGCTTTCCAAGAGTAATATCTGTTTGATCGGGCCGACAGGAAGCGGGAAAACCCTGCTTGCTCAGACTCTTGCACGCTTATTGAATGTGCCTTTTGCAATTGCAGACGCCACTTCATTGACTGAAGCCGGATATGTTGGCGAGGATGTTGAAAACATTCTCCTGAAGCTGATCCAGGCAGCGGATTATGATGTGGAAAAGGCTGAAAAAGGCATCATTTACATCGATGAAATCGATAAAGTGGCAAGGAAATCGGAAAACCCGTCCATCACACGCGATGTATCGGGTGAAGGTGTACAGCAGGCGCTCCTCAAAATCCTTGAAGGCACAACAGCAAGCGTGCCGCCTCAGGGAGGACGCAAGCATCCACATCAGGAATTCATCCAGATTGATACAACGAATATCCTGTTCATCTGCGGCGGTGCATTTGACGGCATCGAGCCGATCATCAAACGCCGTCTTGGACAGAAGGTAATCGGATTTGGAGGAGACCAGAAAAAAGAAGATGTGGACCAAAAAGCTCTTCTGACAAGGGTCCTTCCAGAAGATATGCTTAAATTCGGCTTGATTCCGGAGTTCATCGGCCGTCTCCCGGTCATTGCAACTCTTGAGCAGCTGGATGAAGCAGCCCTGATTGAAATTTTGACCAAGCCAAAAAACGCGCTTGTGAAGCAATATCAAAAAATGCTTGAACTTGATGATGTTGAATTGGAATTCGAACCTGAAGCACTCAGTGAAATTTCCAAGAAGGCAATCGAACGCAAAACAGGTGCCCGCGGACTTCGTTCCATTATTGAGGGCATTATGCTCGAAGTGATGTTCGACCTTCCTTCACGAGATGATATTGAGAAATGTATCATCACCGCTGAAACGGTCACTGAAAACAAACCGCCCAAATTGCTTTTGACTGACGGGACACTTGTTACAGGGAAAGAAAAGAAAACTTCTGCTTAATTCATCAGAAACCTTTTAGAAAGACAAGTTCTTTCAGGGTCTAAATGAGCTGCCGGCTTAGAAAAGCCGGCAGCTTTTTTTCGTTCCTGTTATGCGTTGCTCCTCTCACCGCCTTTTCGTGTTTGTGCTGTTTGATCAAAAAAGAAATCTCATTCCTTACTCGTTTTTACGTTAAAATAGAAACAGAGCATAGGAGGATGAAGCCTGTGATGGAAGAACGGATATATAAACTGAGAATACTTAAGGAAATAGCAGAAAAGCTTAATGAAGGAACGTCTCTGGAAGCGGTGCTGCAGGATGTCCTGGTACTTCTTCTTGAGATTACCGAATTTGAAACAGGATGGATATTTTTAATGGACAGCCGGGGGAATCATCATCTTGCTGCCCATCATAACCTCCCGCCTGCCTTAAAAAAGGACCGGTTTGCGCCAATGTGCACAAACAACTGCTGGTGTGTCAGCAAGTTTTCCCGCGGCACACTTACGAATGCCTCAAACATTATGGAATGTAAACGGCTGGAAGAAGCAGCAGCGCTGGGGGCTGGAAATGATACCGGAGGTTTGACCCATCATGCCACGGTTCCCCTGCGTGCGGGCTCTGAGCAATTCGGACTCTTGAATGTAGCCGCACCAGGCAGGGAAGCTTTCAATCAAAGTGAGCTTGATCTGCTGGAATCTGTGGCCTTTCAGATAGGTGCTTCTATTAAGCGGATCCGGCTGCAATCAGCTGAGCAGGAAAATGTCCTTATTCAGGAGAGGAACCGCCTGGCAAGGGATCTGCATGATTCGGTAAATCAGCTGCTGTTCTCTGTTTCACTGACGGCACGGGCTGGAAGGGAAATGACCGATCAGGATCAGATGAGGGATGCCTTCACATATATTCAGGAGATGTCACAAAGGGCGCTTGCTGAAATGAAGGCATTGATCTGGCAGCTCCGTCCGCAGGGCCTTGAAAATGGCTTGATTGACGCCATTTCCGGCTATGGGAAAATGATCGGCCTTGAGGTCCACAGCCAGGTTGAGGGACTGATTTCCCTGCCGGCCATCATGGAGGAAGCTCTATGGAGGATAGGCCAGGAAGCCTTAAATAATTGTAAAAAGCACTCTGGAGAAAAGGATATATACCTGCATATCAAGACAGGCATCGATAGCGTGCTCTTTGAGATTCAGGATCATGGGAAAGGCTGTCTGCTGAATGGAATGGAGTCTCTTCCTTCCCTGGGGCTGTCTGCCATGCGTGAACGTGCAGAAAGGCTGGACGGCACATTTAGTATCAGAAGCACACCAGGCAAAGGAACGGCGATCAGGATCACCATCCCACTGCAAAAGGAGAACGATGGAATATGAAAGTATTGATTGCGGATGACCATCATGTAGTACGAAGGGGGCTGTCGATGTTCCTGCAGACCCAGGAGGACATCACGGTTGTCGGCGAGGCCGGCAACGGAGAAGAGGCTGTTGCACTCGCCCTTGAACTGAAGCCGGATATTATCCTCATGGACCTAGATATGCCTGTGCTCAATGGCATCGAAGCGACCAAGCGCATTAAAGAAGATCAGCCTAAAGCATGCATTTTAATATTAACCAGCTTTTCAGATCAAGACCATGTCCTGCCTGCGATTGAAGCGGGAGCGGCAGGGTATCAGCTGAAGGATATTGAACCGGACGAACTCGTAAGAATCATGAAAAAAGTCGCAGCAGGCGAAAACCAGCTGCATTCAAAGGCGGCCACCCAGCTGATTTCTGCCATTTCCGGAGCAGGGGACACTGAGAAAAAGGCAATCAGTGATTTAACCCGCCGCGAGCTCGAGGTCCTGATTGAAATTGCCAGCGGGAAAAGCAATAAGGCGATATCCTCTGCCTTGTTTATTACAGAAAAAACAGTAAAAACACATGTGTCCAGCATATTGTCAAAGCTTGGCGTGGCGGACCGGACACAGGCCGCCCTTTATGCAGTAAAACATGGCCTTATCAAGACTTGAACCGGCATGCTGCCGGGTTAGTATTTGTGGCAGTTGGCAAGGCGCAAAAAAGTTGGATCACAGGAGTTTTCTACTTGTAGACCATGCATGAAAGGAACCTGGACAAGAGCAACAATAAACATAATAAGGTGGTGGAGCGGAGAAAGGCGCAGGCGGAATGCCAGCAAGATAAATGATGTTCACACCTAGTCGTAGGAAGCCTTATGATACATGCAGCTCCATCCCTTTTCCACGGAAGACCTCACAGAACCTTTTACCGGCCCATATAATAAGCTATGGCAAGTAAAGGAGTGGTTATAAGTGGAAGGGCCTTACTCTTATTATTACAACCTGCCTCCCCAGATGTTCATCAATCCGCGTATTCCCGCTGGGTCGGATCCATATGATGTGAAATTAATGCAGAAGAATGCAAAGAAATTCCTCCTCCTGCAGCAGGAAATCGGAAGTTTGTTAACCAAAATTTCTTCAGATCAATCTTTTGCCAGGAAGCTGAAATCAGCAGCTGCAGCCGGACAGGATCAAAAAGTGAACCAACTGATTCAATCTACA
This sequence comes from Paraperibacillus marinus, assembly GCF_046237605.1. Taxonomy (GTDB): domain Bacteria; phylum Bacillota; class Bacilli; order Bacillales; family DSM-1321; genus Paraperibacillus; species Paraperibacillus marinus. The sequence goes on from NZ_CP143542.1 coordinate 1,103,057, forward strand.
GGAGTTCGTACACCAGTCAAAATCGATATTAACCCAGACCGGATCGCCATCCTGTTCCTTCCTCCTGCCGATGGAGAGGCATGCTTTGGAATTACGATAGCGCTTTGCTGGTAATGGGGTTTTGTATAAAGAAAAGTTTTTTTAAAAAACCCGGGGTTATTTACCTCGGGTTTTGCTGTGCTGCGGTAAACAGGGAAACGGCAGAGAATTACCGAAAACATCAACGAAGAAGTAACTGATTATAGAATTCACAGCTTGTGTCTACCTGGAATTTCCAGTAATCTCCAGTCGGTGATTTACATGAACAAGAGATATTCTTACTATCGTACATATCAGTTTCTTGAGAGCTCATTGAACTAAAGGGTATTCGGCCGCTAAGGGGCAGCCTTTTGTTCTTTTCAGAACCGCTTGGAAAACAAAGGATTTTTAATATCTTTTTTGAACTAATATAGATAATAAGTCAAAAAAGGGAGAGTATTTTGGGGGTGCGTTGTTCCAGGGAGGATACCGGCCTTTTTTGTTGAAGTCCTTATTGAACAAAAGGGGCTGAGTAATTCATGGTAAGATCAATGAAGTAAACACATATCAAACTTTTTAAACGCAGTATTGATACATCTCGAATCAGTGTCTACACTTACTGAGGGAGACATCCGTGGGATATTATGATTAAACCAAACGCTTCAATCTACTCCTCAAGCCTTAGATGAGGTTACTTCCCCAGGTGCTATTGCGATTTCAAGAATACCACTATAATACTTAAGGTAAGAAGGAGTGGGAATATTGAAAACCAAAAAGAATTTTAGATTTTGGATTATTATGAAAAAGTCTTTATTGGTTATTGTGGGAATCGCTCTTTTCTGGGTGGTTCTCCATCAGGCTATGATGGTATATGAACAAAAAAAATATCCACCACTAGGGAAATTAGTTAAAGTAGATGGAAAGAAAATGCATGTCTATTCAAAGGGTAGTGGTGAAAATACCATTGTCTTGTTAAGTGGATTGGGTACAGCCGCACCTGTGTTAGATTTTGAACCTTTGATTAATGAAATGTCAAAGAAAAATAAAGTAGTCGTAGTCGAGAGTTTTGGATATGGATGGAGTGATTTAACTAATAAAGAACGGACGGTAGAAAATATAGTGGAAGAAATAAGAACCGCTTTAAAAAAATCAAATATAGAAGGTCCATATATATTGATGCCACACTCCATTTCTGGCATTTACAGTATGTATTATGCAAATAAATATCCAAAGGAAGTTAGAGCTGTAATAGGGATTGAACCTACCCTGCCAAATGCTTCTGGTTCACATTCTAATTCACATTCTGGTTCTTTCCCTAAATTCGCAGGTTATTTAGCACCAATAGGAATTATAAGATTGGTATCATATGTAATTCCAGGCCTTACCTCACCATTAGCGGAGGAAGGAGTTTATTCTAAAGAGAATTTAAAGATGACTAAAGCTATTACTGCTTGGAAATACTTTAACAAAAATATAGTGAACGAAACAAATAATATGGGTAGAAATATTGATAAAACAATTAATATGAGATTTCCATCTGATATGCCAGTCCTATTATTTAATAAGGAACAACCTAAAGTAAATGACTTTTATCAGACGGAAAAATGTAAAACAGTCACTTTAAAGGGAAACCACTATTTACATTGGACACGTTATAAAAAAATGAGTATACAGGTTAATGATTTTACAGAAACATTAGCTGCTATTAGTAAAATAAATTGAATTCGCTTAGTTTATCTTAGCTTCTTGTGCTAACGGAACAGCTGTCCTTTAGGTTAAGAAAGTATGGCTTTAATGGCTCTAGGTAGATACCTATTCCTCTATAAATATGGACACATATACTACTTTTGTAAGTTCAAATGGAGAGGAAATAGAGAATGGATCGACAATTTTATGGTGGCAGCACCGGAATGATGGGTTATGGAACACCTGGAATGATGGGATATGGAACACCTGGAATGACGGGTTATGGTTATCCCGGCATGATGGGTTATGGGTACGGGCATCACGGCCATCATGGCTGCGGCTGCTAGCGAATATTTTAGTAAAACTGCCTATTAACTAAAATACGAATAATGAAACTTGGAAATGAAAAGGCCGGTACCCACTAGTCAACAATTAGTTATCCTTATGGTGCATATTTAAATGGATGGACAGTAATGGTTGATCCATTACTATTTAAAACCCTTTTTCCTTGAATCAACGGGTGCGTTAGTTAAAAGAATGTTTTGGCTGCTTCGGCAGCCTTTTATTATGGGGTTACGGGTACTTTTCTTGAGTCTCTGCCTTCCAAATTAGCAATAGATTTAAACCAAGTAAATATAAGCTTTATTTGGCAGGCACCGCTTTCCGGTTTTCTAGGAAAAGCGGGACAGGTGAGAGCCCGCAGCGAAGCGAGAAGCTCACCGCCCGCCCCGCTCCAATGGAGTGCCTGCAGCGGAAATCAACTTTCTTGGTCCATAAACCATGAGTATGCGAAATCAAAATTTTAATATACGGATTGAAGAAGCGGGAACCATTTGAAATCGAGAACAGCCCGAAAACCGCAATTTCTCTGCAGCCTGAGCAAAAGATACATCAGCACCATATGCATTCTCTTCTATTAATACCGGCTTTCTTCTATAGAAAGGGGAGTTTTCTGCACGAATTGCAAAAGAACCGCCTGCGATAGCAGACCTAAGGGACATTGCAGCATGCTGCCTATATTCTTTACGCAAATATCTTGTTTATTCCTAAGAGACCAGGGAGATACTAGCAAGTACAAACTAACGTGGATCCTTACGGGAGGGAACAGGATGAGCTGGACAGGAATAGCACTCTTTATACAATTGTTTTTCGGGATTATCATCGGTATGTATTTTTTGAACCTTTTAAAAGGGCAGCGGACGCAAAAAGTGTCTATAGACCGTGAATCCCGAAAAGAGATGGATCAGCTCAGGAAAATGAGGTCCATCAAGTTGACCGAACCGCTGGCTGAAAAAGTGAGGCCGAAAAGCTTTGACGATATAATGGGGCAGGAAGACGGCATTAAATCTCTGAAGGCAGCCCTGTGCGGACCCAATCCGCAGCATGTGATCATCTACGGCCCGCCCGGGGTTGGAAAGACAGCGGCTGCGAGGCTCGCATTAGCTGAGGCGAAGCAGAACCCGAAATCACCGTTTGGAATGCAGTCCGTCTTTGTTGAGCTTGATGCGACTACAGCCCGTTTTGATGAGCGCGGAATTGCCGACCCTCTGATTGGTTCTGTTCATGATCCGATTTATCAGGGAGCGGGATCCATGGGACAAGCCGGTATCCCCCAGCCAAAACAGGGGGCCGTGACCAATGCCCATGGAGGAGTCTTGTTCATAGATGAAATAGGAGAGCTGCATTCTATTCAGATGAATAAACTTCTTAAAGTGCTTGAAGATAGGAAGGTTTTCTTAGAGAGTGCGTATTATCAAGAGGAAAATGCCCAGATTCCCGCACATATCCATGATATTTTTAAAAATGGGCTGCCTGCAGATTTCCGGCTGATCGGAGCAACGACACGGACACCCAGTGAGATTCCGCCTGCCATCCGCTCCAGATGCATGGAGGTCTTTTTCCGGGAATTAGATGAAGAGGAAATAGCAGCTGTTGCAAAAAATGCAGCCGAGAAAATTAATTTAAGCATAAGCCGCTACAGCCTGGACATGCTTGCCGGTTATGCCAGGAATGGCAGGGAAGCGGTCAATCTTGTTCAGATCGCAGCGGGGCTTGCCATCACCGCAGACCGCAATTCCATTCGTGATGAAGATATGGAGTGGGTTATCCACTCAAGCCAGCTCTCACCTCGCATGGAAAGGAAGATAGCTGCAAAGCCCAAAATAGGGATTGTCAATGGACTTGCCGTTCACGGACCGAACTCGGGGGCTCTTCTTGAAATAGAGGTTACGGTGCTGCCGGCGGAAGAGAAGGGCTCCATTAATATAACCGGGATCGTGGATGAGGAAAGCATCGGCGGTACCGGAAAATCCATACGGAGAAAGAGCATGGCACGAGGATCGATCGAGAATGTGATCACTGTCCTGCGGTCGATGGGTGTGCCTGCGGGTCAATATGATATCCATGTGAACTTTCCTGGCGGCACACCGGTAGACGGACCCTCAGCTGGAACGGCCATGGCAGCTGCGATTTACTCTGCAGTCTATAAAATTCCTGTGGACCATGAAGTCGCGATGACAGGTGAAATCAGCATACATGGGAATGTACTGCCAATCGGCGGTGTTGTGCCGAAAATAAAGGCGGCTAAAAAAGCAGGTGCCAAGCGGGTGATCATCCCCAAGGAGAATATGGCCGGTATCCTGAAGGAAATCGAAGGCATCGAGATTATCCCGGTGAAACATCTTTCAGAGGTATTTGACGCCTGTCTCCTGAAGGCTGTCATGCCGGAAGAGATACTCCTGCCAGACCTTAGTAAAAAAGAGAGTGTATGACACGGCTGTCCTTGTACAGCCGTTTTTCTCTTCATAGAAATCAAACATGAGTTTTCTACTCGCAGCCCATGCATAAAAAGGAACCTGTACAAGAGCAAGAACAAACACAATGGGGCGGTGGAGCGGAGTAAGGCGCAGGCAGGAATGCCAGCAAAATCAATGATGTCACACCTGGCTGCAGGAAGACTTATCCTACATGCAGCTCCGCCCCTTTTCCTCAAAAAAAACGGCTTAACCCATCTTCTCATAGGGAAAGGGAAAGATAACAATCCAAATAAGGAGGAATAAGGTACGGGAGCGGAAGGGAAAATATTAATAAAATGGTGTGTGACCCAGTGACCTGATGCACGATAAGGGCATAAACACAAGAAATAGACACATTTATTCAAATAAGATAGAATTGTGAGAAGGCTTTACTTCAAAGTAATTTTGAAGGCGGCCATAAAAGTGATTAGATGCATGCTTGTCATGTGTTTTTAATTTTTACAGGAGGTGTCAGTACAGATGGCGACAAATAGTGAGATTCTCGTCCCCCTCCTTCCGCTTAGAGGATTGCTGGTATACCCTACAATGGTTCTGCATTTGGACGTAGGGCGTGATAAATCCGTCCATGCACTGGAAAAAGCGATGGTAGACGACCATTTGATCTTTCTAACTACACAGAAGGATGTTTCAATAGATGAACCTTCCGAACAGGATATCTATAAGATGGGAACACTAACCAAGGTCAAGCAGATGCTCAAGCTTCCCAACGGGACGATTCGTGTTCTGGTCGAAGGGCTCAAAAGGGCAAAAATTGTAACCTTTTATGATGAAGAAACACATTTCTCTGCAAAGCTTGAAACCTTTGAAGACAACCCGGAGAAGGATGTGGAACATCAGGCCCTGATGAGGTCGCTTCTTGAATATTTTGAACAGTACATAAAAATGTCCAAGAAGATTTCCGCCGAAACCTATTCATCGGCTGCCGATATTGAAGAGCCCGGCCGGATGGCGGATATCATCGCATCCAATCTTCCGCTTAAGCTGAAGGAAAAGCAGGAAGTCCTTGAGACCATTGATGTGAAAGAACGTTTGGTCAAGGTTCTTGAGACCATCAATAACGAAAAGGAAGTCCTTAATCTGGAGAAAAAAATCGGCCAGCGCGTCAAGCGTTCCATGGAAAGGACCCAGAAGGAATATTATCTGCGTGAACAAATGAAGGCCATCCAGAAAGAGCTCGGGGATAAAGAAGGCAAGACGAGCGAAGTCGCTGCCCTGCAGGAAAAAATTGAAGCTGCAGGTATGCCGGACAATGTAAGGGAGACGGCTTTTAAAGAACTTGACCGTTATGAAAAGATTCCAGCCAGCTCTGCCGAGAGTGCGGTAATCCGGAATTATATCGAATGGCTTGCTGTTCTTCCCTGGTCCAATGCCACTCGGGATGACCTGGATGTCAACAAAGCAGAAAAGATCCTCCACCGCGACCATTATGGGCTTGAATCCGTGAAGGAAAGGGTCCTTGAGTATCTGGCTGTCCAGCAGCTTACCAATTCACTCAGAGGGCCGATCCTTTGCCTTGCAGGCCCTCCCGGGGTAGGTAAAACCAGCCTTGCGAAATCCATCGCGTCCTCACTCAACCGGAACTTCGTCCGAGTGTCGCTTGGCGGGGTCAGGGATGAATCTGAAATCCGAGGACACAGAAGGACATATGTCGGCGCCATGCCAGGCAGGATCATTCAGGGCATGAAGAAAGCTGGGACCATCAACCCGGTCTTCCTGCTTGATGAAATTGACAAAATGTCCAATGACTTCAGGGGAGATCCGTCAGCCGCGATGCTTGAAGTGCTCGACCCTGAACAAAATCACAATTTCAGCGATCACTATATTGAAGAATCGTATGATCTGTCAAAGGTCATGTTCGTCGCTACAGCCAACAACCTGGCCACCATACCGGGTCCGCTGAGGGACCGGATGGAGATCATCTCGATTGCAGGCTATACAGAGCTTGAAAAGCTGAACATTGCCAAGCATCATCTGCTGATGAAAGAGCTGGAAGAGCACGGGCTGAAGAAGAGCCAGCTCCAGATGAAGGACGAGGCGTTAGTGAACATCATCCGTTACTATACCCGGGAAGCCGGGGTGCGCGGACTCGAGCGCCAGCTGGCGACGATATGCAGGAAAACGGCAAGAATCATCGTCTCCGGCGAGAAGAAGAAGGTCATCATAAGTGAAAAGAATCTGGAAGAGTTCCTTGGCAAAAGGAAGTTCCGGTATGGCCAGGCTGAAATGGAGGATCAGGTAGGCGTTGCGACCGGCCTCGCTTATACGACGGTCGGAGGAGACACGCTTCAGATCGAGGTCAGCCTTGCACCCGGGAAAGGAAAGCTTGTCCTTACCGGAAAGCTTGGCGATGTTATGAAGGAGTCCGCCCAGGCTGCATTCAGCTATGTGCGTTCCAAGGCAAAGGACCTTTCGATTGATGAAAACTTCCATGAGAAAAATGATATCCATATCCATGTTCCTGAAGGCGCTGTGCCAAAGGATGGTCCATCCGCAGGTATCACCATTGCTACAGCCCTTGTATCTGCCCTATCCGGAAAGCCGATCAGAAGGGAAGTCGGAATGACCGGCGAGATCACACTAAGGGGCCGTGTCCTGCCGATAGGCGGGGTAAAAGAAAAGACTTTGAGCGCCCACCGTGCAGGTCTTACGAAAATCATCCTTCCAAGGGATAATGAGAAAGATATAGAAGACATACCGGAAAGTGTCCGGAATCAGCTTGAATTTGTACTTGTCTCCCATGTGGATGAAGTCCTTAAGCACGCTCTGGCAGGTGAAAAGGTTTGAAGATCAACAGCTCAGAGATCATCATCAGCGCTGTAAAGCCTGAACAGTATCCGGAAGGGGGCCTGCCGGAATTTGCCCTGGCAGGCAGGTCCAATGTCGGAAAATCTTCTTTTATCAATAAGATGATCAATCGAAAAGCGCTTGCGAGGATTTCATCCAAGCCGGGGAAGACGCAGACCCTGAATTTTTATCTGCTGAATGAAGCATTGTATTTTGTGGATGTACCGGGATATGGCTATGCAAAGGTCTCGAAATCAGAGAGGGAAGCATGGGGCAGGATGATTGAAACCTATATCACCCAAAGAGAACCGCTTCGTGCCGTCATCCTGATTGTCGACCTGCGTCATCCGCCTTCAAGCGATGATGTTATGATGTATAACTTCCTGAAGCATTATGAAATACCCTGCGTGGTCATTGCCACCAAAGCTGATAAGATTCCTAAGGGAAAATGGCAGAAACACCTCAAAGTCACAAGGGAGACCCTGGACTTTGATCCGGATGACCATCTGGTCCTGTTCTCATCCGAGACTGGACTCGGCAAGGAAGAAGCCTGGTCTGTACTGGAAAGCATGATGTAAATAAAAGGGCGGTCCGTGCTCACGGACCGCCCTTTTGTTATTTAACGCGGGAGTGCCCGGAATATCATAAAAATCGGGCGTATATGTGGAATTTTTTATTTTTTTTGGGGAAACTGTACAGAAGCGGCCTCACTTTTTCTTTCTCCCCATCAAGAAAAACAGCCCGATTCCAATAAGGAAAACCGGCCAGAAATTCCAGGCTGAAGAAATACCAATCTCCAGGAGCCCCATCCAATTCATAATTTTGTCATAGAATAACATAAATACAGATATGGCCAGCAGGAGAACACCATGGAACATGCCGGATCTGGTTTCCTTTGCACGCAGAATGAAGCCAAGCCCGATGATTAATAGGAAAACACCGATATGATCGGGCCAGACCTGGAATTTATTCACGATATGAAAATGAATGCCAAGTCCGGACAGAACCACCCCGGGCAGTATGGATTCATGTTCCCGGCCTCCATATGCCCCAATCAAAAAGGACAGGCCGGTGATGAGGAGCAGTGTCGGCCAGGTGAAAAAGCCCTCAAAGGGTTCGATTCCTGCCTGCTCCAGCAGGAAGTAAACACCGAAACCAATCAGGATGATTCCGGGAAATAAACGCTGTGATTTCATGATTTCCTCCTAATGCAGCTCTTGCATGACAAACTGTTTTTGTACCTTGGTAAATGGTATCATACAATTTCATCATCTGTTCAAAATTATACTGCGATAAAGCAGATTATACATGCTATAATAGCAAATGGTGTATAGTAAAAGTATCGTAAATTTTTTTGGGGGTGCACAGATTATGCATATATTAGCAGTCGGCTTGAATTTTAGAACTGCCCCTGTCGAAATAAGAGAGAAACTTTCATTCAATGAGGCAGAGCTTCATGAGGCAATGAAAGTTTTAAAAAATAAAAAAAGCATTTTAGAGAATGTTATTGTTTCGACCTGCAATAGAACTGAAATCTACGCCGTGGTCGATCAGGCCCATACTGGCAGATATTATATAAAAGAATTTTTATCAGAATGGTTCAGCATAGATAAAGAGGAGTTTTCACCCTACTTATTCATTTATGAACAAGAGGGTGCTATTCAGCATCTTTTCAAGGTGGCCTCAGGCCTTGATTCCATGGTCATCGGAGAAACCCAGATTCTTGGACAAGTACGTGCAAGCTTCCTTCTTGCCCAGCAGGAGCGCACATCAGGCTCGATATTCAACCGCCTGTTCAAGCAGGCTGTGACATTTGCCAAAAAAGCACATGCTGAAACGGAGATCAATACAAATGCTGTGTCTGTGAGCTATGCTGCAGTGGAACTGGCCAAGAAAATCTTCGGTTCCCTGAAAGGCAAGCATGTATTGATTCTTGGCGCCGGGAAAATGGGAGAGCTCGCCATCCAGAATCTGCAGGGAAGCGGCGCAACAAGCATCACGGTCATCAACCGCACCTACGAAAAAGCCGTTTCACTGGCAGAGCGTTTCAATGGCGAAGCAAAGAGCCTTAACGAGCTTCAGTGCGCGCTGGTAGAGGCGGATATATTGATAAGCTCAACCGGCGCAAAGGATTTCGTCCTTAACCGGGAAACAATGGAGCAGGTCAACAGGATGAGGAAGGGCCGGCCGGCCTTCCTGGTGGATATTGCGGTTCCCCGGGACCTTGATCCTGCCATCTCCGGCCTTGAAAATGTCTTCCTGTATGATATCGATGATCTTGAAGGCATTGTGGAAGCTAACCTGGAGGAGCGGAGAGTGGCTGCGGAAAGCATCGAGCTGATGATTGAAGCTGAAATCTCTGACTTCAACAGGTGGCTTAATATGCTTGGTGTGGTGCCGGTTATATCGGCTCTTCGTGAAAAGGCCCTATCCATTCAGGCAGAGACCATGGACAGCATCCAGAGGAAACTTCCTCATCTGACTGATCGTGAGGTCAAGCTCTTGAACAAGCATACAAAGAGCATCATTAACCAGATGCTGAAGGATCCGATTTCCTACGCCAAGGAGCTTGCCGGCAGCGGAAATTCATCTGCAGCCCTCGATCAGTTCATCCAGATTTTCAACATCAGTGATGAAGTTGAAGGACAGGCTGTGAAGGCACAAGGCAGGGAAATTTCCCAAGAGCTTAAACCGGCTGCGGTTCATGGATAGAAGAGGGATCTGCCATGCTTGAATTATCCATGACCCGCCTCCATGAGGCTACTGTCGTTCTGTATGCCTTAAGCGTGCTATTATACTTTATAGATTTTCTTAATAATGACCGGAAGGCAAACCGTATTGCCTTCTGGCTGCTTGCGATTGTTTGGCTTCTTCAAACAATTTTTTTATTTCTGTACGTACGGGAGACAGGCAGATTCCCTGTTTTGACCATCTTTGAAGGGTTATATTTCTATGCGTGGCTATTGATTACCCTGTCGCTTGTCGTCAACAGACTCCTAAGGGTGGACTTTACCGTATTCTTTACAAATGTGCTCGGATTTATAGTCATGGCTGTCCACACATTCGCGCCTGTCCAGGTCGAATCCCATGCTCTTGCAGAGCGGATGGTATCGGAGCTGCTGCTGATCCATATTACCATGGCCATCTTGTCTTACGCGGCTTTCTCCCTGTCCTTTGTATTTTCAGTTCTTTATTTGATTCAATATGATCTGCTGAAAAGGAAAAAGTGGGGGAAAAGGCTGACGAGGCTCGGGGATTTGTCCAAGCTTGAAAAGACCTCATACATTCTGAATGTAATCGGGGTCCCGCTCCTGCTGTTGTCCCTCATCCTCGGCCTGCAGTGGGCAAATATCAAGCTGCCGCACATTCCCTGGTCTGATCCGAAGATTGTCGGCTCTTTCATTGTACTGACAGCCTACAGCATCTATTTATATTGCAAGGTCCGCAAGCAGGTCTACGGAAAAAGCCTGGCTCTGTGGAACCTTGCCTCATTCCTAATTGTATTAGTGAACTTTTTATTGTTTGGCAGTTTATCAGGATTCCATTTTTGGTATTCGTAACGGGAGGCTCTTATGAGAAAAATTATCGTAGGATCTAGAAGAAGTAAATTGGCGCTCACTCAAACGAACTGGGTTATCAGCCAGCTGAAGGCGCTTGGACTTCCATTTGAATTTGAAGTCAAGGAAATCGTCACTAAAGGAGATAAGATACTGGATGTGACTCTTTCGAAGGTCGGAGGCAAGGGCTTGTTTGTCAAAGAAATCGAACAGGCCATGCTGGATCATGAAATCGACATGGCTGTGCACAGCATGAAGGATATGCCGGCTGTATTGCCCCAAGGCCTGACCATCGGCTGTATCCCGGCGCGTGAGGATCACAGGGACGTGCTTATCTCGAAAGGCAATGTGAAGCTTGCCGACCTGAAGGAAGGCGCTGTGATCGGCACCAGCAGCTTAAGAAGGAGCGCCCAGCTTCTTGCCGCAAGACCCGACCTTGAGATCAAATGGATCCGGGGAAATATTGATACAAGGCTTCAGAAGCTTAAGGATGAAGATTATGACGCCATCATCCTTGCGGCCGCAGGACTATCGAGGATGGGCTGGAAATCTGAAACAGTCACTGAATACCTTGAACCTGAATTATGCCTTCCTGCAGTCGGACAGGGTGCCCTTTCCATCGAATGCAGGGAAGACGATGCGGAGCTGCTCCAGGGTCTTTCCAGGTTTGCCTCTGCCACTGCCCAAAAAACAGTAGAAGCAGAGCGGGCTTTCCTTGATAGGATGGAAGGCGGCTGCCAGGTGCCGATCGCGGGATATGCCGTGGAGGAGGGGGATGGAAGCATCACGCTCACTGCGCTTGTCGCTGCCCCGGATGGCTCAAGGATCATCAAGGAAGCTGTGACCGGTACGGACCCTGCCGCTGTAGGAATAGAAGCAGCCGGCCTTCTTTCCCAAAGAGGAGGAAAGGACTTGATCGACTCTGTAAAAAGAGAACTGGATCAGGAATAATGGAAAATCAAAAGCCTTTGTCCGGCCTGAATGTCCTGATTACCCGGGATCAGAAGCAGGCCCGGCCATTTGCCGAGAAAATCAGAATGGCGGGCGGGAATCCTGTATCCATCCCGCTGATTGGATTTGAAGCGGTTGATTTCACTCCTGCCGCGGGAACATATGACTGGATTGTGTTTACCAGCGCCAATGCCGTCCATTATTTCGGGCTTTCTGAAGAAACGCTGTCCCGTCTCGGTTCTCCGGAAATTGCTGCAATCGGATCAAAAACACGCGAGGCAATAGAGGTGCGGGGACTCCATGCGGCCTTCATGCCCCGGGAGTATGAGGCAGAAGCCTTCAGCAGGGAGTTCCTTACTGTCCTGAAAGCCCCGGGACGCATCTTGATTCCTAAAGGAAACCTGGCAGGCAGCACCATCTGCCGCATGCTCGAGGAGCGGGGGCAGAAATGCACAGAGCTTATCGTTTATAAGAACGAAATTCCGCCGGGAGCTGAAGGCAGGCTTCTTTCCTTTTTAAAACAGGGTCAGATTGATATCATAGCCTTAACAAGTTCTTCAACAGCGGTCAATTTAATGAAGACCGCTGTCAAATATGATCTGCTGGATATCGTGCAAAAAAGCCTGGTCGCAGCCATCGGACCGGCAACAAAAGCGAAAGCCGAATCATTGGGGCTGGAAGTAAAGGTCTGCCCTGATACATATACAGCAGATGCCATGCTTGAAGCGATCATCAATCACCTGGCTGGTGCCGGGTACAGGGAGGATATATTATGAACGAATTACACTTCAATAGACACCGCAGGCTGCGCAGCAGCAAGAATATGAGAGCGCTTGTAAGGGAAACATTCCTTCACCGCGAAGACTTGATCTACCCTATCTTTGTAGTGGAAGGTGAAAATGTCAGGACTGAAATCAGCTCCATGCCTGGTGTATTCAATATTTCACTGGACAAACTTAAGGAAGAATTGGACGAAGTGGCGGGACTAGGCATCAAATCGGTGATCCTGTTCGGTGTTCCTCATGATCATAATAAGGATGAGTGTGGAACAGGTGCCTATTCTTCCAATGGAATTGTCCAGAAAGCAACGCGTCTCGTGAAGGAAGCCTATCCCGATATGGTCGTTATTGCCGACACATGTCTTTGTGAATATACAAGCCATGGCCATTGCGGGCTTGTTGAAAACGGCAGGATCCTGAACGATGAATCCCTGGAGCTCCTGGCAAAAACGGCCGTGAGCCAGGCGGAAGCCGGTGCCGATATTATTGCCCCATCCAATATGATGGACGGCTTTGTCGCAGCCATCCGTGCTGCCTTAGATGAAGCAGGCTATCTGGATATTCCGGTCATGTCATATGCCGTTAAGTATTCTTCTGCCTATTACGGCCCGTTCAGGGAGGCAGCGAACAGCACGCCTCAGTTCGGTGACCGGAAAACCTACCAAATGGATTATGCCAACCGCCTGGAAGCCCTGCGCGAGGCAGAATCCGATGTGGCCGAGGGCGCCGATTTCCTGATTGTCAAACCGTCACTCAGCTATATGGATATCATGAGGGATGTTAAGAATAACTTCAACCTGCCGGTGGTTGCCTATAATGTCAGCGGGGAATATTCAATGATCAAGGCGGCTGCCCTTAACGGATGGATCGATGAAAAAACCATTGTGCTTGAAACGCTGACCAGCATGAAGCGCGCCGGTGCCGATTTGATCATCACCTATTTTGCCAAAGATGTGGCAAAATGGCTGAAGGAAGAAATCTAAGGAGGAAATAGCATGCGATCTTATGATAAATCCAGACAGGCATTTGCAGAAGCAAAAAGGCTGATGCCGGGCGGGGTAAACAGTCCGGTCCGGGCGTTCAAATCTGTGGATATGGATCCGATCTTCATGGAACGGGGAAAAGGGTCAAAGATCTATGACATAGATGGCAATGAATATATTGATTATGTTCTGTCATGGGGCCCCCTGATCCTGGGGCATACCAACCAGGCTGTAGTCGAGGCGGTCCAGAAGGTGGCCGAAACGGGCACAAGCTTCGGCGCCCCGACACTTCTTGAGAATGATCTGGCTAACCTTGTCATTGAAAGGGTTCCTTCCATCGAGGTAATCCGGATGGTTTCTTCAGGGACAGAAGCGACGATGAGCGCGCTCCGTCTGGCCAGGGGCTATACTGGACGCAATAAGATCCTTAAGTTTGAGGGCTGCTACCATGGCCATGGAGATTCCCTTTTGATCAAGGCCGGCTCCGGTGTTGCGACACTCGGCCTTCCGGACAGTCCAGGTGTCCCTGAAGGAGTGGCAAAAAACACGATTACGGTACCTTATAACGACCTTGAGAGCGTCAGGGCGGCCTTTGAACAATACGGTGACGATATTGCAGGTGTCATTGTTGAGCCTGTTGCGGGCAATATGGGGGTTGTTCCTCCGGTTGGAGGGTTCCTTGAAGGCCTGAGAGAAATTACAGAACAAAATGGCACACTCTTGATTTTTGATGAGGTGATGACCGGCTTCCGTGTGGATTACCATTGTGCACAAGGATATTTTGGCGTGACTCCTGATCTTACCTGCCTTGGCAAGGTAATCGGAGGCGGCCTTCCTGTCGGTGCATATGGAGGCAAAGCGGAAATCATGAATCAAGTAGCGCCGAGCGGCCCGATCTATCAGGCTGGAACGCTTTCCGGAAACCCGCTTGCCATGGCAGCCGGCTACGCTACGCTCAGCCAGCTGACTCCTGAACACTATCAGGAATTCAGGCGCAAGGCAGACCTCCTGGAAGAAGGAATCAGCCAGGCGGCCGGGAAGCATAATGTGCCGCTGACCTTCAACCGGGCAGGTTCCATGATCGGATTCTTTTTCACAAACGAAGAAGTCATCAATTATGAAAAAGCCAAAACCTCCAACCTGAAATTCTTTGCGGCTTATTACCGCGAAATGGCGAATAATGGAGTATTCCTGCCGCCATCTCAATTTGAGGGACTGTTCCTTTCGACTGCCCATTCCGATGAAGACATCCAGCGGACGATTGATGCGGCGGATAAGGCGTTTGCTGCACTGAATCAATAAGAAGACGGTGAGGGGCTGGCGTGAAGGAAAAAAAGTTAAGCTAGACACCAGCCTATTCACCAGTCTTAAAAACGGCCAGATTCCTATCTGGCCGTTTTTTTAATGAGAATATCCCCCATCTCTTTAACTATTCTCCACTTTTTGAACACGGACGAATGGAAGGGATCCTGGCTGGTTTCCTCTCTCTCCTCTCTCACCCGTTCATTAATAGCAGACATCCAGCTATGACCATCAGGATACTGAACTGCTAACGAATCTCTCAGCCATATGGCATCTGTCATAGGCAGTAAGGGGAGGACATTTGTTAAATCAGCATGAGATCCTTTTCTCGCAGTACTGAACTGCCGCCTTTATAAAGAAGCTGGACTTCAGGCCTTAAAATAGGAATTCCGATTGAACTTACCGTCCAAATATCTTTTACAGCCTTTCTGATGGTTTTCTTCCGCTTATATATCCATTCCTCATTTTCTGTATTTAAAATCATGACTTGAAAAGCCCAAGTTGGACTTCCTTTCTTTTTAATCCAGATATTATCATCATGAAGGTTTAGAGTCTCATCCTTTTCCCATCGAATCAGCCTGCCCCCTGCTGCTTTTGACATCTCCCATTTATCGTGCAGATATCTATACAGACTTAAATAATCATGACGTAATATAACGACATCCAAATCTGCATGTTCTCTGGTTTGTCTCCCCAGAAATAGATCGAGCGCCCAGCCTCCAGCAATCCACCATGCAATAGGGATGTTATTGAATATTTGAGCAGCATCATTGACAGAAAGCGGCTCCCAGTTCTCAGCATTTCCCATTGATTCACCTCATAAATGGCTTATGTACTTTAATGATTTAAATGATTAGATAACTTGTTCCGCACACGAATCTGTATCCTTTACGATGTCAATTTACTCTATCAGGACCCATTTACCTCCCGTAACCCGTTTCCGTCCAGAATGTCCTGAATGCCTTCTTCACAAACTCCGTAAGACCGCCACGAACAAGACGTACACATCTCTTCGATATCAGAAGGCAATGCGCGGCGGCGTATGAGGGCCACGATATGCCCCCAGCTTACAGTCTGTCCGATGCGAAGGCCGAGTTTCTCTAGAATGGCAGCGTCCCTGGTATAGATATGGACATCCTGACAATGGTAGATTCCTGAATTCGGGTATTTTTCACATAACTGATCGGGTCCTTCCACCAATTGAATCTTCATGCCGGGATCGTTCCTTAGTGCTTGATGCACCCGGGTCATATTTTCTGCATACTCCCGTGAATATCCCATGCCTCTGTAGCCTAAAAGGCAGAAAATATGGTGTCCTCTTAGTTTATACATTGTGTCCTCCCGATACCGTAATTCTAACCTTGTTAACTTATTTGTTATTTGGTTAACAAATTATGAAATTATCATAACATAACTCTTTTCAAAATGGAGATCTTTAGCGACACAAGCGTACTGCTGTGAAGGAAAAAAGCCAGCCGGGTTTAAGCCGGCTGGCCTTGGTGAAGGATTGAAGGGGGTCTGCCTTGGCATGCAACAAGGAAAATGCGGTTTGAATGCTGCCCTGGAATCTATCGCTCCTTCAGTTCCAATCATTCCAGATTTTTTTCACCTTGTTCTTAAGCATCTTTTCTTCAGGTACCGGACCTTTTCCTTTTTTCCACTCATGATAGCTTCCTGCGCCGATCAGGATGCTTCCCGAGAGGATCAGGTACGCCCACCAGGGCATATTCCCCCAATATGGTTTGGATTGAATGAGAACATTCAATAAGAGCACGAAGCTTCCGACAAGGAAATAACTCTTGATTTTATAATGAAACCCTGCCAGTATCGCGATGAGCGAAAGGCTGCCCATGATAAATGCATCGTATAGGGTATGGCTCAAAAGTGCATCTGTCATCAGTACGCCTGAAGCCAGGATGAGCACGACCCATTGAATGATTCCCATAACCCTTTTCTCACTGCTCCATGTTTTCTTGGAAAAAAACACAGTGAGCACGATCCAGGGCAGACAGTATATTTCCGCTTCCCAGAGCGGCGGGAGATCAAGGGAAGTGGTCAATGTGTAATATGGAATAACGAGGCTTCCATATGACAGTGTCTGCACCACTCTTCTTATTATCCCGGCAGGCACTCTTTTAATCTGGCTGAACAGCCAATAAACCAGCAGGATGCCGGGAATCATTTTTACTGCAATTCCGTACCGGCTCAATTCATACTCATACCCGTAGAGAACCGCTATAAAGAGCAGGGAAGCGAATGAAAAAGCATCCACTCTTGAATGAAAAATGGGTTCTTCTTGTTGGACAAGATTTTTAAATAGCCGTTCACCCATGATCTTCGATGCGAAAAACAAGGCAATATACACCAACACCACTTGAATGGGTGCATCAAAATACAGAAAATCCACCTCTTCGACAACTGCCACGCTGAGACCGAGCGGAATAAGGTTTAAACTGGTCAGGCGTGAAGAAGTAAAGATATAAATGCTGAAGCAGAGCAAGAGCATGTGAAGGATGACTGAATACAGACCCTCTTCTTCCCCAAACAAAACAGATGCAACCATGCTCAAAATTATAAATGGAATAAGGTAGTAGAGTATTTCATTTTTCCATTCTTTCACGTTTTTCCACAGGAGTCCGATTATCACACCAGATACCAGGAGAATCAGCTGAGTTTCCAGCCTGATGTCTACAGGGTCGGCTGCAGGGCCGTACAGGTAGAGCTCCCCTGAATATAAACTCAGCGGGATGGCTGTGATGGAGAGATATAGATACCCCCATTTGACTGCTCGGTTTTTCCACTCTGTGAATGAATAAAAAACAAAGGCAGCCAGAATGATGATGATCAGCGGATTATCGAGATACAGGATAACACTGACAAGGAGCAGAATCCCTGTATATCCTTGGGCTGTCAAAAACAACTGTGTACTCATCACATGTTCTTTGAATGCTCTGGCAAGAGCAAGTAGAACCAGAACGCCAAGAGTCGAGAGGAGAATAACATAACGGCCGCTTAAATCAAGAGTTCCCATCAAGAACGCATTATAAGCAGCCGAGAAACTGACGGCGCCTGCACTCCAGAAGAGGGGCATGTTCATCCTGCCGGCCATCCGGGCATATATCACGCATCCGATTGCAAAAAACAAGGGGAGCATGATATCTGCATCCATAGTCCATTCTCCCAGCACGACCGTTATCATGGCTGTATAAACTCCTGTTCCAAGCCAGTCAAGGGTGCGTGCGTATTCACCGTTGCCTTTCCTCTCAAAAAAGCTGCTGATAGGAATGAACAAAAGGGATACGATGGCAGCATGGCCGGCAATGCCTGCCTCTGTCCCGTAATTCGGGAACGAATCCTTCAAGAGCTGGTATCCAGTCATAAGGGACAGATAAAATGCTGAGGCTGAAGAATACAGCCAGATGATCCTGGCAGTGCCGGGAAAAGAAAAGGGCAGCTTATATAATACCCAGCTTAAAATCAAAAGCGAGCCCATGAGTTCGAACCAGGCGCCGCTCAATGCAGCGAGGAGAGTCCCGAAAACCATGACTGCAAGCGGAATGACAGCACCCGGAATCTTCAGGCCGGCAAGGAAGCGCGATTGGTTTCTAAAATGAAGCAGATTGATCAGGACAAGTCCGACTGCAAAAATACCGGCAGGCTCGAGCTCATATGACACGGCAGAGTCAATCAGGCGGACAACCTGATATCCTGACAACACCATAAAAGCTACTGCCGCATAGGAAAACGCCTTCTGTTTTAAGACAAGATTCAGGTATCCATAGTTGAGGGCAAGCAGAAGATAGCTCAGGGCAAGGAGTCCGCTTGGACCGCCTGAATTCATCAGCAATGCTTTTCCCGTCACAAAAATAAACGAAAGAAGGGATACCAGGGCACTCGTGTACTGGAACAGATTTTCATATTCCTTTTTCCTTGACCCTATAGCGATGAACAAAAACCCGGCGGCTGAGAAAACTGCCAGATCAATGGCGCGGAGGGCTGTATTCTCAATCAGCATATAAAGCCCGTATAAGAGCGCTGCGGAGAAGGCAAAATGATTTCCTTTTTGTTTCGTTGAAAACAATACAAAGAGATACAACAGGGAAGTTGCCACCAGATTGAATCCGAATTGCGCTGAATCAGAGTAGAAAATCGTGATCAGAGCGATCGTTGATAAGGCAAGATTTCCTTGTGCATAAAGCGGAAGGTCCTTGGTGAATATATTTTTCTTCCCTTTATACACATGATGGACAGCAAGAAGGACGGCATTGAATAAAAGGACCCCGGCATAAAATAAGTCCTTTGACGGTTTTGCCGCGGCAATCAGGAATGAGACGCTCATGCTTGTAAGAACATATCCGATCCATACGAACAGGCGGGAATTTTCTGTAAGGGCATGACGGAAATAAACGGGAACAATTAGGCCGAGGCCAGCGGCAAGGTATAAATAATTGCCGCCGCCATGCAGCGAGAACCACTCTCCGAAAAGTTTAAAATAGCCGGCACAGATGATAGTGATCGGAATAAACATGCTGCCGAGGGCCAGGAAGGCAAATCCCGTCTTTTCAATTTTCAACTTGTGCTTGGAAAGCCAGCTCAAGCCGTAGAATAAAAGTGAAACGAACCCGATAGAAATCGTTTTAAGGAGCGGGGTCATCTGATCCCAGCTGTTTGTGGCAAGAACGAGTCCGCCCAGAAGGAAAAGGAGCACACCGATCACGAGCATGGCTGTTATGTTTCGTTCCCTGATTTCTTCTGCGCTCAAAACTTTCTTAGGTTTTCTCACGGCCGGTTTCGGGACTGTCACCGGCCGCTGTACATCCGGCGTTTCCGGAAGTGCGGGGCTAGAAGGCAACGGTTCTGCTGCCTCCGGCACATCTACTCTTGTATGTATATATTCCTGATAACCGTTACGGACCAGCTTCCCGATTGATGGGGAGATATATCCCCTTTTTTCCAGCTGCTGCAATTCTTCTTCGAATATTTGCTGCCGTTCCGGATGATTATTCATGTAAAACCTCCCGTACTATATCTTTTCTTACACTGGTTGGCTGAGGCGTGAAGGCTTTCTTTTTGTTCCGCCAGCCACCTTTAAAAAGGGCCAACAGCCTTACTATCATTCAATTATTCTCTGACTCGTGAACTAAGTGAAGTTAAACCAACATGCCAGAATCAGGCTTGTGTTCGGCAGCACTTAATTGTAAGTATATCAAATAGTACTGAAAAAGTTTCTAAAATTACATATTATTTCCAATTATAAAAACTTCCCGCTCATTCCCAAGAAGTCATTTTTCCTGAAAGTTGAGGACTCAACGCCAGCTGATAAATCAATTCATGCAGCTCTTCCGGAAAAGAAGCCCCATCCAGGCTCTCAATGAACATCATGGAAGCTATTTTGTCTTTTTCCATTATCTCTGGAGTGCCACTTACGGCATCAGCAAAGAAAAAGGATCCGCGCCATGTGGTGTCCCCAAAACGGAAATTCCCTTCATTCAAAAGAGATAACTTGTGAATATGCAGGCCGGTTTCTTCCCGGACTTCCCGGATGGCACACTCTGCTGGAGTTTCCCCTGTCTCCTGCTTGCCCCCGGGAAAATTCCATGAGGACTCTCTGTCATGGAGCACTAAATATCTGCCCAGCTTATCTTTTATCACAACACGGGAAAATGATTTTTCCATGATGCTCCTCCTTTTTGGGCGCTATCCGCCAGTGAAAATATATCAGCTTCCTGCCCAGCACTCAAGTTCATTTATTTAGAAGAGAGTAAGTGAAAGGAAGAATTTAAGCATGCTTTTTATTATGCCCAAAGAGGTGATTGAGGCGAAGATCGGTGACCAGTACAGCCAATGACAAGCAGAAGCTGCAGCAGGCACGACATATGAAGAAGAGGAAGGGCAAGCGCCAGAAGAATCCTAAGCCTCAGGTAAAGAAGGAAGAGCGTGTGGACTGGATTGATATCATGGGGATGAACCGGGATTCCTATAAAAGAGTTGGAGATGCTGTGAGGAGGAAATGAAAAAAGCACCTCTCACTTGAAGTGCTTCCCTTAGTTATATATCTTTTTGAAGTAATGAATATACATTAAATTAATAGCAATCTCAACTACGTTATATATAATTATATCAATCAGATTTGTTTCTTCCAAAGAATGGTGAGGGGCGAAGAAGAAAATATAAACGTACCCGGCAATACATAATATAAGGGTCCATAAAATACTGCGTAAATATAGTGGAATCATCAAACTGAAAAGAGGCAAAAAGAAATTTAAATTATGCCTGCTTCTATTTTTATAGATACCATATAGTACACTTAATCCAATCCCGTTGATAAGGATGAACAAGATTAAATCAATAATATCATATGTGTTCACAGAAGAAGGATTATAGACGAACGGAAATGAAGTTACCGTTAACGCAATAATTATCCAGAAAGCTATACGGTAATTTTTTTTTGATTTGTAAGTTAAAGCATCATCTCTCAAAGCTGCTACTAAGGCATTAATATATTCCAGAGGTACATTGTTCTCTCCTTAAACTAAAGTTTGCAGGAGTTATTATAACCTAAAGTTCTCTGATGAGATATGTTTATTTTTATGTAATAACAGGGTGGTAACAAAACGTGTGAATGGGTCTGTGAGAAGAGGATGAAGATTGATAACATTCTCGCCGCTATGGTTTATATAAGAGAAAGATACGAGGAAACTTCTAAAGACCATGGCTGAGTACTAGACCAAGCAGCATAAGCGTAAGTTCTATGACGGTGGACCATGGAAGCAGCTGCGTGAACAGGTGAAGCGAGGGGACAATTAATGCAGTGAGAGTGCCAAGCGTAAGAAGATCCAGCTGGTGGTCCATCACATCAGGGAGCTCGAGCTGCATTCTGATCTTGCACTGGACATTGATAACCTGGAGACTATCTGTGTGGGCTGCCATAACAAGGAGCACGGCGGTGGGATGATGAGAGGCGGTGATTTGTAATTTAGTAAGAAAATAACTTATAATTCCTTCACCAGTGTTTACCAGGGGCATGATTAGAATACTTTTGCAGCATTTCAGTTTATAATTGATCTAGGTACAAATTGCTATAATTGATATTTAGAACTAATAACGGAAACCAATTAAGGAGAAATTCTATGAATACCTATGCCGAAGGAAAAAATATCCTCACTTTAATTACACAGAACAAACCACTTTTTGAGGAGAAGTTGTTATCAGAAGCAGTTAATGTGGCGAGTAAGATAAAGGAAATACTTGAAAAAGGAAATATTGATTTACTAGTTAATGCTGGAAAACTAGTAGAATACATCGTCCTGGAAAAAAATGAAGAATTAGTTGCGTTTGGCAAACAGGAAGGAATAGCCTGGGCTGAACATTCACTTACACTTCAGTTAAAGTTAGAGTGGGTTCAGGCCATACGCCGTACGTTATGGAATTTCGTAGAACAGTATTATGACAACATCCCAAACAAAAGATTGGATACTAAATTTTTTAAGATTGAAAAAGAAATTAATGATCAGGTTGATAACTTCCTGAACACCTTTTTTATTAGTTATTCAAGCTATAAAGATGAATTAATAAACTCTCAAAGAAAGACGGTTGAACACTTATCCGTACCAATAATACCGTTAAGCCAGACTGTTGCGGTCTTGCCGCTTATAGGCTTGGTTGATTCCTATCGTATGCATATTATTGAAGAAAAAGTGTTAACTGAAATTTCTCGATTGCATTTACAGACTCTCATTATGGACCTTTCAGGTATTGTTGAGATGGATCCTGTGGTAATCAATCATTTCCAAAGGGTTTTAAATGGAATTTCTATGATGGGTTGCAAAGCAGTCATTACGGGTCTACGTGCCGAGCTTGTAAAAAAAATGATTCATACAAATGTGTCTTTTGTAGATAAGGCGGAAACAAAGGGTACTTTACAACAGACATTAAAATCATACTTCCAATGAAGAAAAGCTGCGTCAGCGGCTTTTTTTTGTACCTTTTGGCCGTGATAAGTCCTCATCAGGCAACAGACAATATAAGATGCTTAAAAAGTCATAATTGGATCATTCCCTTCATAAAGTGTTAGGGATATATGCGGATGCCTCGTATATTTTGAAGGGAGGAAGAATTCATGGCGAATGAACATCAATCACTTCTGCGGTTTTCAGTGGAAGAATCAATATGGTTCCAAAAAGGACAGGAAGTGGAGGAGCTGTTTTCCTTATCTCTGGATCCCCAGGTAACTGTGGAGGATATGGATCAGTATGTGATTATAAAAGGCGAGCTGACCCTGGCAGGGGAGTATAGAAGAGAGCAGTCTGACAGGCAGGATGAAGTGAATTTCTCTTTTGTTTCTCCAAAGACCATCAGCAGATTTGTGGAAAGAGAGCAGGGGGTGTTCGAATTCCAGCATAGTTTCCCTGTGGATATCACAATTCCCGCCAACAGGATTGATTCACTTGAGGATGTGTCTGTGGCCATTTCTTCATTTGATTATTCAATGCCTGAGCGGAACTGTCTCTCCCTTTGTGCGGAGCTGATGATTTCCGGCATTTACGGGGAGCAGCAAACCCTTCCGGAACACATGGCCCCTGAGTATCTCACTCCAGCGGAGCCTGAACTGATGTATCGTGGAACAGCTGTTGAAGAAGTGGAAGCGGAGGCTGACAGCGGTTTCTATGAATCTTCCATTTCCTTTCCTTCCCTCCAGGATTTATACAGCCCATTTGAAGTAGAAGCAAAAAAAATGCCTCAGGAGGAAGAAGAAGCTGATGCTCCATTATTCGAGAATCAGCATTCAGATTTCTTTGCTCCGCCGTCATTTCCGGAATACGATGAATCGGAAGTTCCAGCAGCTGGGAGAGTTGAGGCAGTGGAGGCAGTGGAGGAAGCAGGCGGAGAGGAAGAGACGGAAGTGCCGCTTTTCTTCTCAGGTCAGGCAGCCGGGGAAGAAGTTGAAGAAGTTGAAGAAGTTGAGGAAATTGTGCCCAAAGCCGGTGAGGATGCAGCCCCTTTGCAAGCAGCAGCAGAGCCTGCAGAACAGGAGCAAAATCCTGGCCCTGTTTTAGCTCCAAGAGAAATGGAGGAAGCCCCTGTTCTGCGTTCACCCGGGAAGGCAGGGAGCGGAAAGGAATACAGGCGCAGGCGGGATGCTAAGGAACAGGAGCAAGCAGAACCAGCACCAAGGCAAAGTGTTTCACTGACTGATTTTTTTGGGAGGAAAGAGGAGCAGGAGCATACAAGGGTAAAAGTCTGCCTCGTTCAGCAGGGTGATACCTTAAATGCCCTGGCCAGCCGCTATGAAATCAGTGCCTCGGCCATAGCGGCGCTTAATGAACTGGATGCCACGAATGAAATCAGCGAAGGACAGGTTTTGTATATCCCTTCAAAGCCGCCGCTGCCTAAGAGATAAGACCAATTGCATAAGGAGCAGGGCTTTGCCCTGTTTCCTTATGCTTTATCAGGATTCTTTGCAAGTACTCGGGAGGAAGGGTGTGTGAATGCCATGACTGAAGGCGGGCATTCCGAAAAGGAATTAGAAGAAATACTGAATCACTACCAGCTCAAACTGTATTACAATGAACATATAGGAAAGATTCATAAAGTTTATACAAACAATGGAGTCTTTGCCCTCAAGTCCATCAGCCCAAAGATTGGGACGGAATTCATCCAAAATATCCAGAGAGTGTACCAAAAAGGATATAACCGGATCGTGCCTATTTATCAGGCGCAGGATGGCAGGTACGGCGTCCTGTATAAAAGCAGGCTCTATTATTTGATGCCATGGCTTCCGAATGAATCGGCCACGGAGAGAAATGAAAAGCATAAGAAAATGTTCCGCGAGCTTGCCCGGCTTCATTCGCTTTCCGTGAAGGAGATAGAAGTGAAAAAAGACGAGCGGGAGGAACATTATGAAACAACTCTAGACGAATGGAAGAAAAATAAAGAATTTGCGGCAGAATTCCTTTCCTCTTGTGAGCGGAAGACTTATATGTCACCATTTGAACTTATGTATTGTCTATACTATTTTGATGTCTCTCAGTCGCTTGAATTCTCCATCAAGAAATTCGAGGAATGGTTCAAGATCACCAAGGATTTAGAAAAAGCACGAACAGTGATCACCCATGGCAAGCTCACCAGCCGTCATTTTGTCTATGATGACCGGGGTTTTGGTCATTTCATCAATCTGGAAAATTCGCGGATTTCCCCGCCGCATGCGGACCTGCTTCCCTTTATCGTAAGATCATCCAGGACTTACCCGGTTGTCAACTCCGACTGTGTGGATTGGCTGTATACCTATTTTAAATATTTCTCGTTCCGTGATGGCGAAATGGAGCTTTTCATGGCTTATCTTGCTCATCCTGTACAGTTCGTCCAATCTGTCAAGCTGTTCCAGGAAAGAAAGGGTAATAGGCCTGAACTGCGTTATTTACAAAACATGCAGGCGGAATACTGGCAGCTGAAAAATACAGAATATGTAGTGATGCGCATCGAGGAAATTGAACAGCAGAAAAAAGCCGCTGCAGAGCAGCAGGCCAACTCCTGAATCCCGCCCATTCGTTGGAATGAGCGGGATGTTTATTTAGCAGGCTCCGGAGGTTAAATCCATTCAAGGCGGATGGCGATGGCAAGAAGAATCATAAGCGCGAGAAACAAAACATCAAATGTGGTAGGAATCAGAAAGGTTCTTATTCCCTGAAATATGCATAAGGGGACGATAAACTGGCTGCAGCCGGCCCTTACAGTCCTAAGCCAGGGCGGCAGTGAGTAGGGGCTGTATTTCTTTCTCAAGAATGACCCTCCCTGTGGATAGAATGTTCGTGCTTATTATAAAATATATAAATTCCCGCATTTTATGACTGAACTTGTGCATTTGTAAAAAATGAGGAACAGGGGCATGGTGCAGCGCATACACTATCTGAAGCATAAGATGTATATTTTTATAAAAAAGGGTAAAAGAATATTGACTAGGACTATTGCTTTTTTGTAACATAGAGATTAACTAAAAAACGTGAAAAGCTGAGACAGGGATAAGTACACGGAAGTGTTGTTTCAAGAGAGAGGAACCGATAGCTGGAAGGTTCCTTAAGCAAAACTCCGCCTGGAAGTCACCCTCGAGCTGTTTCTGCCAACTGCCCTGCATAGTAGTGGAAACCGGTGAAGAGCCGTTACATAATCACAAGAGCCGGACTAGATTCTGAGTCCGGAAAAAAGGTGGTACCGCGAAATCAGCTCCTTTCGTCCTTTTACAAGGCGAGAGGAGTTTTTATTTTGGAAAAAAATCTGCTTAATCAGCAGGAGATGAAAAAAGGAGGAAGCTGCTTTGGAAGAAAATCGATTAACGATGCCGACCAAGTATGACCCAAAGTCAATCGAACAAGGCCGCTATGAATGGTGGCTGAAAGGAAAATTCTTTGAGGCGAAGCCCGATGAAAGCAGGGAGCCATTTTCCATCGTCATTCCGCCGCCGAATGTTACCGGCAAGCTGCACCTTGGCCATGCGTGGGATACCGCTCTTCAGGATATCCTGACCCGGATGAAGCGGATGCAGGGCTATGATGTGCTCTGGCTGCCCGGCATGGATCATGCAGGAATCGCCACGCAGGCAAAGGTGGAGCAGAAGCTTCGTGAGGAAGGCAATAGCAGATATGATCTTGGAAGGGAAAAATTCCTCGAGGAAACGTGGAAGTGGAAGGAAGAGTATGCTGGGCATATCAGAAAGCAATGGGCGAAGCTGGGCCTCGGACTTGATTACTCCCGTGAACGATTCACCCTTGACGGCGGCCTGTCCAAGGCGGTCAACCAGGTATTCGTCAGCCTGTACCGTAAAGGGCTGATTTACCGGGGCGAATATATCATCAACTGGGACCCTGCAACCAAAACGGCTATATCTGATATCGAGGTTATCTATAAAGACGTGCAGGGAGCCTTCTACCACATGAGCTATCCGCTCGGCGACGGCACTGGCAGCATCGAGATCGCGACAACACGGCCGGAGACGATGCTTGGGGATACAGCTGTGGCTGTACATCCTGAGGATGACAGATACAAGCACCTGATCGGTAAAACGGTGATCCTGCCGATTACAGGACGCGAAATCCCGATTGTCGGAGACGACTATGTGGACATGGAGTTCGGTTCAGGCGCTGTCAAGATTACGCCTGCCCATGATCCCAATGACTTTGAAATCGGAAACCGGCACAGCCTGGAGCGGATCCTTGTCATGAATGAGGATGGAACGATGAATGCTAATGCCGGCAAGTACCAGGGAATGGACCGCTTTGAATGCAGAAAGCAGATCGTCAAGGACCTCCAGGAACAAGGAGTTCTATTCAAAATTGAAGAACATATGCATTCAGTCGGCCACTCTGAGCGCAGCAATGCAGTCGTTGAGCCTTATTTATCCACTCAATGGTTCGTGAAGATGGGGCCGCTTTCTGAAAAAGCAATCGAGCTTCAGCAAAAGGAAGAGGAAAAAGCACATTTCATTCCAGACCGCTTCGAAAATACCTATCTTCGCTGGATGGAAAATATCCGCGACTGGTGTATTTCCCGCCAGCTTTGGTGGGGGCACCGGATCCCTGCCTGGTACCATAAGGAAACAGGCGAGGTGCTTGTATCAGAAGAACCACCTGCAGACTTGGAAAACTGGGAGCAGGACAAAGATGTTCTCGATACCTGGTTCAGTTCTGCGCTCTGGCCGTTCTCCACAATGGGCTGGCCTGATGAAGCATCTACCGATTTTAAGCGCTATTACCCTACAAGTGCCCTTGTTACAGGATATGATATCATTTTCTTCTGGGTTTCAAGGATGATATTCCAGGCGCTGGAATTCACTGGTGAGCGTCCGTTCAAAGATGTGCTGATCCACGGCCTGGTAAGGGCAAGCGATGGCCGCAAGATGAGCAAATCGCTCGGGAATGGCGTCGATCCGATGGAAGTCATCGAACAATACGGGGCAGATTCCCTCCGCTACTTCCTGACCACAGGAAGCTCGCCTGGACAGGACCTGCGTTATTCCACCGAGAAGGTTGAAGCGGTATGGAATTTTGCCAACAAGATCTGGAATGCTTCCCGCTTCGCCCTGATGAACATGGAAGGCTTGAAGTATGAAGATATCGATTTGACAGGCGAAAAATCTGTCGCAGATAAATGGATACTCACCCGTCTGAACCAGACTATTGAAACCGTCACAAGGCTTGCTGACAAGTACGAATTTGGCGAAGTCGGCCGTGCGCTTTATACATTCATCTGGGATGATTTCTGTGACTGGTATATTGAAATGGCTAAACTGCCGCTATACGGGGAAGACGCGGCCGCAAAGAAAACCACACGGTCGATCCTGGCTTATGTACTGGACCAGACGATGCGCCTGCTGCATCCATTCATGCCGTTCATCACTGAGGAAATCTGGCAGAACCTGCCTCACAAAGGGGAGTCCATCACCACTGCAGAGTGGCCTGTGCCGCAGGCAGAGTTCACCGATCAGCAGGCATCTGATGAAATGAAACTGCTGGTGGATATCATCCGCGCAGTAAGGAATATCCGTTCCGAAGTGAACACACCTTTAAGCAAGAAAATCAAGCTGGTATTAAAAGCGAAGGATGCTGGAGTCGAAGAGGTTCTCAATAAGAATGCCGCTTATATTGAAAGGTTCTGTAATCCGGAGGAACTGATCATCGGCACAGAGGGCGCAGAGTCTGATAAAGCAATGACAGCCGTTGTGACCGGGGTTGAACTCATTCTTCCGCTTGAAGGCCTGATTAATATCGATGAAGAAATCCAGAGGCTGCAAAAGGAACTTGATAAATTGACCAAAGAGGTTGAACGGGTCCAGAAAAAACTCGGCAACCAAGGGTTCATTGCAAAAGCGCCTGAAGCTGTAATTGAAGAAGAAAAAGAAAAAGAAAAAGATTACAGCGAGAAGCGGGACGCGGTTGTCCGCCGCATCCAGGAACTGAAACAGCTGTAAGCAATTCGAAGCCGTCCGGCATGTCTGCCGGGCGGCTTGTTTAATGGCGCAGATATTATCATTTATATGATTCATCGAGCGTCCGAAATCTGATAAGATAGTAGAAGTTTATACGAATTTAGCTAAGGAAGTGGGTTTATTGTTCAAAGAATTTACGGAGGTAGAGGCCTTCTTCAAAACTAAAGAAATCCAGCGAGGCATGGATTTCGGCCTTGATAGAATGAGGAATATATTGAACGCCCTCGGCAATCCAGAGACAGAACTGGTTTGTATTCATATTGCCGGTTCTAATGGCAAGGGATCAACCCTGAATTTCCTGAAAGAAATTCTTATGGCAGAGGGCCTGCGGGCAGGGAGCTTCACCTCCCCGCATATTGAGCGGCTGAATGAAAGAATCATGATCAATTCAAACGAGATATCTGACAATGATATCCTTTTATTGATGAATGAGCTGACAGGAGCCCTTAAAATATCAGGCGAGTATGATAAGGTAACCTATTTTGAAATTCTGACTTTGCTTTCCATCATGTATTTTGCTAAAGAAAAGCCGGATATCGTCTTATTTGAAACCGGGCTTGGGGGGCGGCTTGATTCGACGAATGTCATCCTTCCAGTTCTTTCGATCATCACAACCATTTCCCTGGAGCACACAGATATCCTTGGCGGCACACTTGCCGAGATTGCCCGAGAAAAGGCAGGAATTATAAAGAAAAATGTTCCTGTCATCTGCGGCAGCCTCCCTGCTGAGGCTATGGCTGAAATTACTTCAAAGGCTGAGGAGATGAATGCTGAGATCTCCGTTCTCGAGCAAAACTTCTTTGCTGATGAAATCAATACTGGTTCGCAGGAAACTGTGTTCAGCTTAACTTTCGGTGAGGAGAAATGGAAGGATCTCCAAATTTCCATGCTTGGCAGGCATCAGGTGGATAATGCTTCATTGGCACTGGCGGCGTGCGTCCTTTTAAGGGAACACGGTATCACGGTCACTGAAAAGGCGGTCAGAGCCGGACTTAAAAAAGCCGCATGGAAAGGAAGAATTGAGGTACTTTCCAAAAATCCTCTAATCATCCTGGATGGCGCCCATAATCCGGAGGGAATGGCCGTGCTGATGGATACTCTGGCAGAAGCTTATCCAGAAAGAAAGCTCCATATGGTCATGGCGGTCCTGAAAGATAAGGATTACCATCAGATGCTGAAGCTGTCAGAGGGAGCAGAGAGGATCACGCTGACAGAATTCGAGATGTACAGAAGACTGCCGGCAGAAGAATTATTTAAGGCATCCAGTCATCCTTCGAAACGGCTGATAACGGACTGGAAAACGGCCATCCGTGAAGCTGCCGCTGTAATAAAGGAAGATGAGATGCTGGCGGTAACCGGTTCTTTGTATTTCATATCTGAAGCCAGGCCCTATTTGAACTACATTCTGAAGTGAAACTTTTTTCCTACAAAAACACAAAAGATATGACAAAATTAAGGAGATTTGTTAAAATAATTGTAAAATTTAAGTCTATTTTCCTAAAATTATAATTCAGAATATAAAAGCCGGATTAGGAAGGGGGAGTTCATATGGTATCAAGAAGGACGAAATGGCTGATCTGGATTTCGTGGTTTGCCCTGGTCCCAGCCGGGTTCTGGCTCATATATGCAGCTTTTCCTCCGCAGGTCACCGGGAAAGAGATAGACATCATCGCCTTTTTAATCCTGATGTGCAGCGTTGCCTGCATCCCCATCATGATCGGGAAGACGGCAGTGGTCGTATTCCAGGGGGTATCCCTTGCCGTATTCCTGATTTTCGGACTGGCAACGGAGCTTGTGATTACCCAGATTGCCGTCATGGTCATGCTGATCAACCTGAAGGTTCGCAGTGACCAGGTTTTCAGGTTCCCTCTGAACTCACTCATGTTTTTTTTCATTTCTCTAGGGAGCGCCATCACATTTTACCTGCTCGGGGGAAACCATCATCCCGATTTTGAGAGGGTTGGGGAATTCATTCCGATCACTTTCTATGAAGTGGCATCATTCTCCCTGAACCAGCTTTTCCTTTCGCTTATCGTATTCTTTTTATATAAGGATCGAAAGGTGTTCGGAAAAAGTGACTTTGCCTGGGATGTGGTTACGTCAGGGGCTGTAGTGTTTCCCATTGGGCTTGCGCTTTATATGCTCTATAATGAGCTCGGCATCATATCCATTTTCCTGGTGGGCATTCCCTATGTCTGTCTTACGGTTGTGCTTAAGCTGTACAATTCCACCGGAAGGATGAACCGGTCCCTCCAAAAGACCAGCGATATCGGCCACCAGATTACCGGCAACCTGAATGTTGACAGTGTGCTGGACATTTTCCTGACGAAAATCGGCGGCCTTGTGCCTGTGGATTATGCCTATGTCTATGAACATCAGGAAAACGGGCTTTCACTGATCTGCTCGCTCCAGCCGGATGAGGAGAAAGGTCCTGAGATGTACCTGAGGCCGTACAGCGGCATAAGCAGGAGTGTGTTTGAAACGGGAAGGCCTATCATCCTGCATGCACGTCCGCAGTTCAGCCAGTCGGAGGAGTCATATATCCCCCCGAATGTGGAAAGCATCATCTCGGTGCCCATCATGAGAAATAATGCCCCTGCGGGAGCCATCACGCTTGCCTCTAACGAGAAGAAAGCCTACGAAAAATACCACCTTACCCTGGTAGATATCCTCAGCACGAATTTATTCATAGCAATCGAAAATGCAAGGCTACATGAAGAAACGAAAAAGAAAAGCGAGCTGTGCGCCTTAACAAAAGTATATAATTACCGATATTTTGAAGAGCTGCTTCATGAGGAGTACCGCAGGCTTGATGCAGGCGTCCTGACGAGCCTTGCCCTGATCCTCTTGGATCTGGATCATTTCAAGGCAGTGAACGATACATACGGACATCAAAGTGGAAATGACATATTATCCGGCATGGCGTCGCGGCTCGTGTCCATCATCGGCACCAATGGGACGGTAGCGAGATACGGCGGAGAGGAATTTGTGATCCTGCTTCCCGACTATGTCAAGGGTGAAGCCGCAATCCTTGCGGAATCCATCCGGAAAAACATTGAAGAACGGCCTTTCACTCTCCATTCCGACCTGGACGCTGACAGGGAACAGCTTGAAGTATATATTACTGCAAGCATTGGAGTCGCTGCTGCGCCGCAGGATGCAGAAGATCCCCTTTCCCTCGTGAGGCATGCAGACAGGGCGATGTATGTAGGAGCAAAAAAGGCAGGAAGAAATCGTGTGGCTGAATATGTGAAGTAAAGCATGGGGCACCGCACCTTTGCACCCCTTAGCTTCCCAGGGGGAAGCCTGCTAATCGATCGCCATTAGATTGGATACCCACTCAGGTATCCAGAGGAGAGAAAAATCATGCTGAGAAAATTTTATCTATATGCCGTTTCATTTATCTTGTTGCTTTCTCTTTTCCCTCCGCTTCATTCTAAAGCGGAGGCCTCCTCGGATATCCCGGGGTTCAGCCCTAAATTGAAGATGCTGGAGATTATCGACAGGGGCGGTTCAAAGCTTGCCCCGATTTTGGGGGAGGATCTCAATAAATTCGAGCATAAAGTCATGACCATGAAAAAGTTCGTGGCACTGAGGGAGGAGCTCGACGGGCAATATGATATCATCGCCATCATGGAAGGAGCCTACAGCTCTGCTGGGATTACGAATAAAATCCACAATACCGAGAATGTGCAGAATGACATCACAAACCTGAAAGCAGATGAAATCATCAGAAATTACATAGATAAAGGCCTGCCGGTCATCCTGGACAGGAAGACCATCAATGCAGATACGTCACGGATACTAAAAGAAAAGTTTACAAATCTGGATAAATCCGACCGGGAAAATATTATCTATTACAATTCAAGCGGCAATGACAAGGATCAGGAGCTGATCTCCCATCTTAGGAATTACCTCCGCAAAAACGAGCCCGCACGGCCCCGGTTTGAGCTGGCAGCAAAACCGGATGCCGCAAGGAGCTACGGTCCTGGCGACACTCTTTCCTTCCGCATGGGCATCCTGAAGCCCGCAGATGTTTCTGCAAAGGATCTGAAGGTACAGCTGTATGTGGATTCAGATTTCAATGACCGCTATGACCCGGATGAAATGGTCGCTGAAAAGGCCGTGAATGCCGGGGATGTACTCATCAATTATAAGCTGCCGAAGGGCTATTCCGGACTTCGCTACTGGAAGCTGCAGCTCGTTGATAACTCTGCCAATCTAAAGGAATATCAAAAAGGCAGGTTCTTATACAAGGATCAGCTGGTGGAATTGAATGTACTGCAGGTCATGAAGGATACGAATACTAGCAGCAGCCTCAAGTTGCCTGCGAATATGCAGCAAAGCAAGCTTTCAAGGGCCGGGGAGTATAAGATCAATATAGATTCGACAGATATGAGCACCTTCAACAAGGGAGCGGGCAGCCTCCCTGCTGCCTCCAAAAAATATTCGCATGAAAGCATAAATGGGACATATGATATGGTAATCTTCGGGTTTGCGGATGTGTATAACAGCACCTCCATCAATTTGAACGCCGTACAGTCGCTGAAAAAATATATTGCCTCAGGACAAAGCGTCATGTTCACCCATGACACGATTTACAGTACGAACAATAATTGGGTCAATTATTTTACGAAGGACACCGGCCAGATGGCGCCAAGAACGGACCTTGGCTACGGTGCGCCTCACCGATCCACCCAGACGAGCAGGGTGAATGAAGGCCTGATGACCAACTATCCATTTGACCTTGACAGCAATGTCCGCATCGCTTCCACTCATAACCAGTACTATACACTGGACCTGGAGGATCCCGAGGTTATTCCCTGGTACAATATCATCAGCGAAGCCAATGACTCGGACAAACGGGACGTGAATGACAGCTGGAACCATTATTACACCTACTCGAAGGGGAATATCACCTACTCAGGCACGGGACACACCAATACCGGTTTTCCGGACGAAGAGCAGCAGCTGTTCGTAAATACGATGTTCCGGGCATTCCTGGGGTCGAACCATGCACCCCAGGTAACGGTATTCACCCCTGCAGATAACAGCGTCATCCCTTCCAATCAAAATATTGAACTGTCTTATGCGGTGCAGGATTTTGATATGAAGGATAAAAAAATCCATACAAAGGTTTACTTGAATGATAAACTGATAAATTCCAGGGAAGGAGTGCCGAATGGGACCACCTTGACAGAATCGATACAGCACGGAATGCCTGAGGGCGGCAAGGCAGTCCTGAAAATATCGGCCTCTGACGAAAGCGGCGCCATCACTGAAAAAATACTTAACCTGAAGGTAGAGAAGGTCCAGACAAATCTCGAAGTGAGCCGGACGGCTGCTCCCGCGGGGGTAATCAAGGCTTTAGATGAGATTGTCATCACCTACCGGATCAATCCAAAGGATATCAGCGGCGAAATCGCCGCAGCGATCAAAGGGGATGAACTGACAATTTCCCCGCCGGCTTTCCAGGAAAAATTCCCCGCGGGAATCGATGTTTTGTCTGACGGTGATAAAACAGGGGCCGCGGATAAAGGAATTACCTATAAAAAGGTTCTCCCTAAGATTGTATATAAGCGGGATGGCAATAAGTTCAAGGCAGATCCTGTCGATTTTACTATCAAAATTAAGCCGCTTGTTAAGGAAAGCTTTATCCTTAACGAGTCAGCGATCTCATTTACTGACCTTACAAACAAAAAGGTTACTGCCTCTTTTAACGCACTGACCATTGTTTCAGATATTCCTTTAAAAGGACTGGAATTCCCTGAAAGCTTTGTCCTCAATAAAGGCAACATAAAAAAATTCAGTCTGGATCTGAAAATGATCCCGGAGAATGCAGGCATAAAAGAGGTAGACTGGAAAGAAGATAGCGGCGGCCGTATCCTCAAGATTCTTGACGCGAAAGAAGGAACAGCTGAAGCCCTGAGTGAGGGTAGCACCTATGTACGCGTCAGGGTAACGGACGTTTTTGGAGGAGTCAAGGAAGCGAGGGCACTGGTGACGGTCCGGATTCCGGTGGAATTCGATGTGAAGGATATCACCTTGTTTGCCGGTGAAACAAAACCGCTGCCAATCACCTTCCAGCCTGCAGAGGCAAAGAATTCACTGGAAATCTCGCTGAACGAGAACCAAAAGACAGTGTCCGTCAGCAAAGAGGACTTCAACTTAAAAGGACTTGAGCCGGGAGAAACCATCATGACTGTTTCAGGAATTAATTCCGAGGGTGTCAAGATCACAAAGGATCTTAAGGTAACAGTCCTTGAGGTCGAGGTGACGGCGATAAAGGCCGCTCCTTCTGTTATTAACATGAATAAGCATGCAACAGCTGTTATCACTGTGTCTGTGCTACCTGAAAATGCAACGAATAAAAAGCTCGAATGGACTGTCAAGGATCCTACAATCGTCAGGCTCCTTGGAGACGGGAAGATTGAAGGCGTCGGGACAGGGACCACGAAGGTGATCATTTCCACCCCTGATGGAAGAGTCAAAGCGGAAGTAGTGGTAAATGTCGGACAGCCGCTGGATGGAATATCCCTTAACCCGGCTTCGATCGAACTGGAAAAAGGAATGACAGCTAACGCCAGGGACTTCCTCGGATATTTCCCAAAGGATGCGACAAATGTGGATATGGAAAGCATACGCTATTCCTCTAGCAAGCCTTATTATGTTGTAGTCCATTCGGATGGCAATATTCTTGGGAACAGGATTGGCTCTGCAATTGTCACGGTTTCAGTCAAAGATGACAAGGGCAGGGAGTTCACTGAAACCCTGACGGTGAAGGTCATCGAGAAAAAGATAGACGGCCAGGGCGATTCATTATATTAATGCAGGACCTGAGGCTGCCCTGCGAGGTTTAGTTCCTCGTTTACGGGCAGTCCCTTTTTATGTGAAATGCGAATTAAAGGAGTGCTCATGAACAAGAAGCGATTTGCAGCAATATCACTTGTCGTTTTAGTCATCCTGTCTGCAGGCTTTACGGTTTTTAAGAACAGCGGTCCCGGTACTGCAGAAGAGGCAGCCCAAAAAAGCAGGCTGGTCCAGGCAGCTGCTTCAGGAGATCTGAAAACCGTGAAAAAACTTACGGAGGAAATGTCTTCTATCCAATTTTCTTTAGGGCCGGAAAAAAAGACACCGCTGGAATATGCGCTTGGAAATGGGAATTTTGAGGTAGCGGGCTATTTATTGAAACATGGAGCAAAAGACGGCAATAAATCAGGAAGTTCATTGCTGGTTCAGGCGGCAGCGGCCCTGCCCGAGTATTCCCAGACCATGAACCAGTCAAGGAAAGTTCGAACTGCCAGGCTTGAATTGCTGAAACAGCTGGTAAAGCGCGATAAAGGCGGGAAAGACGGAAGGGATGCTGCCGGAAATACCGCACTCCATCTTGCCGCGGGCAAGGGTGACGGAGAGGCAGTCAGCCTGCTGCTAAAGGCAGGTTTGAACAGTTCGGAACGAAATCTGGCAGGAAAGACTCCTGTTGAGCTGGCTGTGTTGAGTGCCAAGCCTGGAGCTGTAAAAGCCTTTGCCAAGGAGGAGCGAAGCCTCCTTCACACTAAGAATGAAGAAAATCAAAATTTGTGGATCCTCGCTGCCACAGGCGGTGCGCATGAAATTCTCTATTATCTCGGAAAGCATCTTCCTGGATTCATCGATGAACAGGATGATTTCGGAAAGACCGCACTTATGTATGCCAGTGAATATGGAGATGCCGAAGCGGCCGCCATCTTATTGGAAGCTTCGGCATCACGGGACCTGAAAAGCAAAGAAGGCTTTACGGCCCGTGATTATGCTGCTGAATGGAAGCATGAAAGAATTCTGAAGCTCTTAAACAAATAAACCTGGACTGAAGTCAAGCTTGGTAAAAATCAGGCTTGAATTCAGTCTTTTTTATTTGTCTTTTTTTCCATAGAATATCTGGAGGAGAAAAGCAGCTGAAGTTCAACCAAATCATGCTACAGGGAAGGGAATGATTGAGCAGGAATTTGACGGTGCAAAAAAGGGATTTAGAATGCGAGCATTCCAAATCCCTACTACGGTCAGCCTGTGGCTGGGTTGTCCGGCTTTTCAGTTATATGTGCAGCGAAATTAAAAGAGAGAGGCGTCCAGTTCAAAGTACCGGGTTAATGGCATTTTTCTTCCTTCATGATGCCAGGTGTGGTAAGCATTGAATACCTGATGGACATCATGATCTGCTTTTACTTCTACCAGATATTTCACAGCCAGGAAGCTGCGCCAGTAATTATACATGATGCTTGTGATACTTCCTTGGTATGTATGGATACCGAACTCATCCAGCGATTGATCTCCAAACCGTTCCTTAAGCAATTTTACCTGTTCGGTCTCGACGGCCGTAATGGACTTGAATTCAGATTCAGTCAAGAGATATTTTCTTGATAAATAGTCACACATTCCTTCTTCAAACCAAATGCTGTTCTCTCTCTCATCATCGAACTCGTCGACAAAAAGGTCGGAATGATGAGTCAATTCATGTCCGGCTATCGCGAGGAGATAGATATCCTGCATATTTGCATAAAATTCCTTTATTCTTGGAGTATGATAACCTTCCATAACTTCCAGGAAAAAGGCTCTCCACCCTGCTAAATCGGGAGACATGTAAATGATATCCTTGTTGGTGAAGGCAGGAATCGGAACTCTTGAGAAGAAACTCGTGGCCAAATCCTCTGAAGGCCAGACAATTCCTTTCGGCACATCACATAGTGCGTACTGTTCCTGCAGAACCTGCTGATATTCATCAAGTTTATCTCTGAATCTATTGACCAGATCCTGATATGTTTTCATATCTTCTGGATGTTCAAAAGCAAAAATATGTTTCATGAGTCATGCTTTCCTTTCCCGTTAACACCTGTTTATTTTCCTTTTATTTTCTCCATGAGCTCCGGGATCACTTCCAGTCCATCCACCCGTGGCAGTGCCTGAAGCTGATCCAGGAAGAGGCGCTTGTTATTGGTTACGGTAAACCGGGATTCGTCTGGCTTCATAAGAGGAGTGAAGAGAAGGTCCGCCTCTCCTCCTCTGGCATTGCCCCTGAAGCTGTTCACGACAAGGTCATCAAAGGAAAAGATGCCGCCGTTGATATTCAAAAGGGAGCCGACTGCATAGATGTCTGCCTGGGAGTTTGTATAAAGGTAGCCGGTTATTTTGTTGGTGTTATTCCCTAAATCCATGAAGCTGTTGATCCTTGAGATTTCGAGTTTACCCTGTGTCATCAGGATAAGCTGGGCATCCGGCGCTGCTCCGGCTGGATCATCTGAGCATGAATTTTTGTAACACGTGATATTAACATTCTTAAGGGTCGTGTCGCCCAGGACATATATTACTGAATTAAAGCTCAGCTGACCTGAGATGATGAGATTGCCGGTGATGAGGATGTTGGCATTCACATCCATCTGGCTGGAGGCCCTGCTCTCGATTGTGGCATCGCCGTCAATAATCAGCCACTGGTCTTTATCAAGATTGAGGTCATCTGTATCAATTTCGGCCGTGCCTTTATAGATGAAGCCTTTTGTGCTGTTATCCCCCGAAAGATTGGAGAAGTTCGTGATCTGCCTGACTCCGCTTGGCAGATAGCCGCTCAACTTCTCTTTGATATACTGAATCTTTTCTGCATGGGGCAGATCACCATTAAAATCTTTCAGGTCAAAGCCGGTTTCCATCAATTTGTCCTGAAAGGTTTTTGGGATGTCCACATCCACAAACTCACTTTTTTCTTCCTCATACAGGGGAGCCTTGGTGCTGAATGCTTCCTGAAGCTGTCCCGGCAAAATGGACCTCCAATTGCTTTCATTCTTGATCCAGCTGTTCCCTGCGGTGTAGCAGCCGGGACTTGTGCATATATTCAGCGCGCCTTCCTCGACAAAGAGCCTGGAGTTTTCCTTAACAGCAGGAAGCTCGGTTGGAGTGGAAAAGTAGTTTTTCTTGTATTTATAATTCGTGTCCCTGCTGATTTGCATAGGCTTCTTGGAATACAGATTTCCCTGGATATAGGGCGATCCGTTTATGGTAAGCTGTGATCGTGATCCGAGCGCATATTTCAAGAAACTCGGCATGGCAGTTATGTAGACTTTCTGTTTATGCTCCTCACTTCTTACCTCAATGACCCTGGTGAAGCTGTCTGCACCAATCCGTTTTTTGTATTCTTCGGTTTCTGATAAATCCGCCAGTTTAAAGTCCAATTCCTTATTATTAATGGCATTGATGATCTTTTCCTGGAATTTCTTCTTAAACGCTGCTGCATCCTCCTTGAGCAGCTCTTTTTGATTTAATTTCACATACGACTGGATGAGGGCGGTCCCTTCTTTTACCGCCTTGATGGAATCGAGGTTATCCGTCACTTCCGTTTCCCTGAATTCCGTGCGTTTTGCGCCGCCGATGCTGACTGACAGCAGCGTGAGGCCCAATATGGCAAAAACTAAAAAGAGAAGCATGACACTCAATAAAGCTGATCCGTTTTGATTGTTTTTCATCTGCATGTTTTCACCTCATTAAAATCCAAAAGAGCTCTGGAGCACAAGCGGTTTTACATTAATCAGTGAACCTTCCTGATGGCTGCTGTCATTCAGGACGAGTGTCAGGTTGATTGTACCGTGTTTGAAGCGGCCGGTAACACGGTCTTTCTTAACATTGCTTAATGTGAGGGAAGAGACCCTGACTGCGCCTGAGTTATCATCTGCTTCCGCAAGTTCGGTGGAATGGGTAAGCAGTTTTATAGGCTCCTCATTGTTCCGCTTTATGGTAATATCATTTTCTTCAATGGAAATTTTTACGGTGGAGGCAGGCTTGACTGAGTCTTCTATCAGATACCCCTCGACTGTTTTATCTTCATTCCGTACAAGCTCAATTCCTCTTCCATCCTCCAGGTTCCTTACATAAGTAGGAGGGGAGTTGTACATTTCGTTTAATATCATGGTCGCAATATAATCTGCATTATCACGCAGCCCGCTTTCCACCTGGATTTTCTGGTACAGCTTGATGCCTGTCAGAAAAACCGAATAAATCAGTACTGCGGCAATGGCGGATATCACAACAGTCAACAGCAGCTCAATCAGTGTTACTCCCTTTTCGTTGAAGAATGGCTTATTCATTTTTCAGTACCCCTCTGACAATAGCTTCGCGGCCGCCCCATTTTACCTCAACAGCCAGGGGCATGATGTAGTCACTCAGGTCACCGTCGGCCCTTGAGATGGTCACTTCCGCTTCATAAGTAACGTTGTTCACCTTGGATTGAAAGACCGTTTCACAGTTTCCTTCGAATGCATCCTTATTCTTTAAACAGTCGCTTAATTGAAGGGTGATCGACTGGGGCGGGCGGGTTGTGCTGTCTTCCGGAAAATATGCATCTTGGATTTTTTCAAAAGGCTGCCTCTCTACATAATTCAGCACATTCCGAGCCACATTGATGCCGACCGTCTTGCTTTCATTTTGTTTTGTGTGAGTATAAGCCTGGTTAAAAATACCCATGGCTGATAACAGCAGAATACCAAGCAGGGTAACGGCAATCAGTACCTCAAGCAGGCTGAAACCCCCGTTTTTATTTAAAATTTTCATAGTTTACATACTTCCTCTTCTTTCAAATTACCTGGCTTTATTATACAATAACTAATAGTCGATATTTGTCTTTTAAGGAAACTTTTTAGGTATTTAGTAATATTGTGAGATTAAAAGAAGATTTTAGAAGAGGTGGACCATTTGATAACCGTTTTGCTGGCATGTGCCTCTCTCATCCTTCTTGTGCCGATCCTGCTGCTGCTGGATCTTGGGATGAGCAAAAAAGGGAAGCTGCTGCTGGGTGCGACAGCGTTTTGCATTTCAGGCCTGTCCCTTATGGCTGAGGGAAGCCTTCCGCTGCAGCAATCCATCCTGATTGCCCTGCTGCTCGTGCTCCTGTCGGGGCTGATGTATGGAAAAAGATTGGGGAGTTTCATCTTCGCGACGCATGGCGGCGGGAACAAGCCGGCAATGCCATACTTTGATCATGAAGCGGGCGCATCCAGGGAAGCTGCTGGAAAAGAATTGAATATAGCAGAGAAATTCACTGAAGAAAATGATTCTGCAGCCGATGAAGTGATTATAGTCTCCAAAACCGAGCTTACGCCACAGCCTCATTCTGG
This sequence comes from Paraperibacillus marinus, assembly GCF_046237605.1. GTDB lineage: Bacteria > Bacillota > Bacilli > Bacillales > DSM-1321 > Paraperibacillus > Paraperibacillus marinus. Next base: position 1,144,042 of record NZ_CP143542.1, read on the forward strand.
TGCTGACGTGGATGACTGGCTGGAGACCATGGAATTCTCTGAAGCAGAAGCAGCAGAAGAAGCTGCAAAGCCGGATCTGAATGAGGTTCAAAGTGACGGTTCAACAGGTGAGCTGTCAGAAATAGAACAGCTGCTGGAAATGGCAGAAGTCGAGGAAATAATAGGAACATCCCCCGCTGTCCCTTCAGTGCCGGATGCAGCAGGCGCCGGACTCGAAGAAGCAGGCATCCCGAAGGATTTTATCCTTCAGGACATGGATTCTGAGCTTCATCCTTTGGAAGATGAAGCAATGAAACATCTACATATAGAAGCTGATTCAGAATTGCAGCCTCTTCCGCTTTATGACTTAGACGCCGTCAATGCCGAAACTGGCAGCGAAGATGCTCTAGAAGCTGAAGTTTTGCCGCCGGCCGGTTTAGACGAAGATGTTCTTCCTCTATTATTGCTGAAAGAAGCAGAGAATGAGCAGCATGAAGAAAAGGAAGATGAGTTCCTTCCTGGTTTGGAGGAAGCATCTAAGATTGGCTCTGTTTCTGAAGAGCTGGAGGAGCTGCCGCAGAGGGAAGAGGCTTTATTGGACCATGTTCCTGACCTTTCGGAGGAAACGGACGATTCCATGAAAGACATTCCGGCAGAGGAACCAGCCGGGCAGGACGATCAGGATGATCATAACTTTGAAAGTGTTCTTATAGAAGAAGAAAAAGCGGAGGCACCGATAACCCGGAGGCAGATAGATAAAGGAGTCCTGCAGACTATACTGAGCGGGATAGCCATTTCACGGGATGAAACGGATTATCCTTCCTATATAAGGCTTGTGAAGCAGCATATGCATCCGGGGCTGTCTCCGCAGGATTATTATGTATTTGCTGGTTTATTAATTGAAGAGTATATCCGGCAGGATGATGCGGCAGCATTAGAGCCGCTGCTAAAAGAACTGCAGGAAAGATACCTTCCTTATCCAATCATCTTAAGTGAAATAGAATTTTTATATGAAGCCTATTGCAGGTAATTTTTAAAGAACAGGTGAGTGTAATCATGAAAAAAAGTGCAGAGATCGCCGGGCTTCCCATCATCAGCATCCAGGACGGAATACAGATCGGAAGCGTAAAGAACCTTGTTTTAAATCCGGAAAAGGGAACGATAGAGTTCTTGACCATCGAACATGAGGAATGGGAGGAGAATGTGAAGGCCATTCCGTTCAAGAAGGTTGTAGGGATTGGAGAATATGCGCTGACTATTGAAAACGGAAACGCGGTCATCGACCTTGCTGAACTGCCTGTGGTCAACGAGCTCGTGACAAAAGGCATCCGCATCAGCGGTACCCGGGTCATGACAAGGAAGGGACAGCTTCTGGGCGAGGCTGTGGAATTCTTTACGGATGATGAGAGCGGGCAGGTCATCGGTATGGTTCTGTGCATTAAGGGCGGAGAGAGATTCCTTGCTGCCGAATTTGTGCAGACCTATGGACGTGACATCATTATTGTCCAAGAGGAAGCAGAGGGAAATCTGGAGCCGTTAAAAGATAGTGAGATCAGTGTGTACAACAAGGAGGAAGGCGGGGCCATTCCTTCCATCCGGCATAAACAGATTGAGCTTCTGAGCGGCAAAAGGGTGATGAAGGATATTCTTTCCGGTACAGGCGAGGTCCTGATTGCAGAAGGGACATTCCTTTCGGCGGAAGATGTAGAAAAGGCACAGGAAGAGGGCCCTGGAGTGATTGTCGAGCTTTCCATGAGTGTCGAAGGCTAATGCAAAGCGGGGAATAAAGTGTGAGGAACCAGGACAGCCTAAAAATTTTATTGACGCTCCTGCTGGCAACAGCTTTCATTTTCTCTTTCTCGCATTTTGGCGCTAAGGCCTATACTTCCTATTTTATTGCAGGGGAGCTGTATGGAGAAGGGACAGCGGTGGGAAGTCTCGATGTTGCAGGCAGGACAAGGGCGGAAGCAGCCGCCCTTATTGAGGAGAAGAGCGAGGAATGGAAGAAAGCTGTAAAGCTCACCCTCGCCTATAAAGAAAAAAAGACAGCAGTCAGTACCAAGGATTTCACTTTTCTCAAAGAAAAGACGGTATCAGACTTATCTTCCGGCAGAAAGACTCTCGCATCTGTCGAATTGCCGGATGACAGTGTCAAGGATATGCTCCTTAAGGTTTCCAGCTCCATTGCCTCAGATGATGTGGAGATAGACAAGTTGAAAAAGGACTTGATGATCAGTGCCACCATGCTTGAAGCAGGCAGCTATGTACTGAACCTTGAAAGCTATATCCCCGGCTCCGACCGGGAGGAAGTCATCAATACGGCCTCGGTTTCAGGCGGTCAGAATGCAAACGAATTGGAGCGGCTGGCAAAAGCGGGACCCGTGATTGAGATTCCTGCAGGCGCTCCGTTCTCCCTGCAGAAAAACCTGCTTGAAAAGCTTGACCTGAAGCTGACAGCCGGGGCAGAGAGCAGGCTTGCCACCGCTGTCTATCAGGTGATCGGCAGGACGAACTTTGAAATGATAGAACGCCATATCAGCAGGGAGCTGCCTGATTATGCAGAGCTCGGCGTAGAAGCAAAGGCTGACAGCAGGAATAAGCTGGATTTGATCTTTTACAACCCGAATAAATACGGCTTTAAACTGGCTTTTGCCATCGAAGGGGACCGCCTGGCGGTCAAGCTTTCCGGCCGTCCATTTTTATACAGCTATGAAATTGCCAAGCGGGATCAAAAATCATTTGATCCGAAGGCTGTCCTCCATTTCAAACCCCAGCTTTCTTTTCCGCAGACGGTGATTGAAAAGGATGGCAAAGAAGGGCAGCTTGTGAGGATGTACCGGAATACAGTGGATGAGAAAGGCAGGCAGGTAAAAAGCGTGCTATTATCAGAGGACTTTTATGCACCGGTTTACAGCATCCATGACATAGGCTTGATCAAGCCGCTTCCAGAGATTATCCTGAGCGATGAAACACTGCCTTTTGAAGAAGAAGAAGAAGAACCGGCGGCAGAGGATGACAGCGGTTCTGCCGTGGAAGATAACACCGAAGATCCGGCAGCAGAAGAAGACAGTGAAAACACGCCTGATCCAGGCACAGAAGAAACAGAGTATCCCGATGATACAGATGAAATTGAGGTAGATCCAGATCCGCTGCAGGAAGATCTTCCTGCCGGGGATACCCGATAAAAATTACCGATAAAGGCGGGGAACCACAATGACACAGACCCGTAAGCGCCTTGGGGATTTATTAGTTGAAGCTGGTCTGATTTCTGAGGATCAGCTTCATTCGGCTTTAAAAGATAAAGGCGCAGGCCAGAGGCTTGGAGATGTATTGCTGCAAAAGGGCTATATCACAGAATTGCAGCTGATCGAAGTGCTCGAGGTGCAGCTTGGGATTCCCCATGTCAGTCTGTACCGCTTCCCATTCGATACGAAGCTGTTTTCGCTGGTGAGCAAGGACTATGCGAAGCGGAATCTTGTAATTCCCTTAAAGCGTGAAGGCGACAGGCTCCTGATTGCCATGGCGGATCCAATGGACTTTTATGCCATTGATGACCTGAGGCTTGCAACAGGATTCCAGATTGAAGCGGCGATCGCAACAAAGGATGATATTCTCCGTTCCATCCAAAAATATTATGATTCAAACGAGAATTTTGAAGAACTGCTTGGGGATTCCCCGCAGCAGGAAGCCGTCGAGGAAGACAAAATAACAGATCAGGACTCGCCGGTTGTCCGCCTGGTCAACCAGCTCATATCCGCAGCTGTCACCCAGAAGGCGAGTGACATCCACATCGATCCCCAGGAAACCAGGGTTGTAATCCGGAACCGGATTGACGGCGTCCTTCGCATCGAGAGGGTGCTCCCGAAGCATATGCAGAGCGTCCTCACGGCCAGGATCAAAATTCTGGCCAATCTGGATATAACCGAGCACCGGGTGCCGCAGGACGGCCGGATCAAGATCAATCTCGATTTCCATCCGGTCGATCTTCGTGTATCTTCACTGCCGACCATCTATGGCGAAAAAATCGTGCTGCGGATCCTGGATCTCGGCAGCTCGCTGAATGACCTGAACCAGCTTGGCTTCAATAAGCTGAATCTGCAGCGCTTCCTGAACATGATCGATAAGCCGTCCGGCATCGTGCTGATCACCGGCCCGACCGGATCTGGAAAGTCTTCGACCCTCTATGCCGCTTTAAATAAGCTGAACAGTGAAGAAGTGAATATCATCACGGTGGAAGACCCGGTAGAGTACCAGCTTGAAGGAATCAACCAGATTCAGGTGAACCCGAACGTGGGAATGACCTTTGCAGCCGGGCTCCGCTCCATCCTCCGGCAAGATCCGAATGTAATCATGGTCGGTGAGATCCGTGATAAGGAAACCGTGGAAATCGCAATCAGGGCCTCACTTACAGGACATCTGGTCCTGAGCACCATTCATACAAATGACTCGATCAGTACGATAACAAGGCTGATGGATATGGGAGTGGAGCCATTCCTGCTTGCCTCTTCACTGAGCGGAATTGTCGCCCAGCGCCTTGTCAGAAGGGTGTGCAGGGACTGTGCCGGGGAACAGGCCCCATCGAAGCGGGAAATTGAAATCTTTGCCCGCCGGGGGATGAAAATTGAAAAAATCATCAGGGGAAAAGGCTGCGCCTCCTGCAATATGACCGGCTATAAAGGCCGGATTGCCATCCATGAAATCCTCGTCCTGAACGATGAGATGAAACGGGTGATCATGAATGGGGAAGCCTTTACCGGGCTCAGGGATCTGGCTGTAAAGAGCAAGACGGTCTTTTTGATCGATGACGGACTGCTTAAGGTGAAGCAGGGCTACACCACCACAGAGGAAGTTCTTCGGGTCGCCATGCCCGAGTAGGAGTGAAGCAGATGGCAATTGATATTGAACATATACTTCGTGCAGGCTATGAATTGAAGGCATCTGATATCCACCTGACCGTTGGGGTCCCGCCTGTTATGCGCATAAACGGCGATCTGAAGCGGTATGGAAAGGACGTTCTGGCACCCGGGGATACAGAGAATATGGCAAGGAAAATTGTACCCGGGGATATGTGGGAAACTTTCAAGGAGCGGGGGGAGCTTGACTTTTCTTACGGTCTCGCAGGGGTTTCGCGGTTCAGGGTGAATGCATACCACCAGCGGGCTTGCATATCGCTTGCCATCCGCATCGTGCCGAGGCGGATTCCGGCCCTTGATGAGCTGGGACTGCCGGAGGTGCTGAAAAAGGTGGCAGAGAAGCCGCACGGCCTCGTCCTGGTGACTGGTCCAACCGGGAGCGGGAAGTCTACGACGCTTGCCTCGATGATTTCGTACATAAACCAGACGATGAAAAAGCATATCGTGACCCTGGAGGATCCGATTGAATATCTGCATAAGCACGGCAGCTGCATTATTGACCAGCGGGAAATCGGCTTTGACACCAACAGCTTTGCCAACGGACTCCGGGCAGCGCTCCGCCAGGATCCTGATGTGATTCTTGTTGGCGAAATGCGTGATCTTGAAACGATCCAGACAGCCATCACCGCAGCGGAGACAGGCCACCTCGTTTTCGGGACTCTCCATACATCCAGTGCGCCGTCGACAATCGATAGGATCATAGATGTCTTCCCGGCCGACCAGCAGCCGCAGATCCGCATTCAGCTGGCATCGGTACTCGTGGCCATCGTCTCCCAGCGGCTGTTTCCGACGGCCGCCCGCGACGGACGTGCCGCCGCGACCGAGATATTGATCAATAATCCGGCGATCGCCAATTTGATACGCAATGAGAAAATCCACCAGATTGCCAGTGTGATCCAGACATCAAAGGCACAGGGGATGCATACACTGGAAAGCCAGATCAAGGACATGCTTGCTGCCGGACGGATATCCCGTGAAGCGGCTTCCGTCTTTTTACAGGAGAAGATAGAAAATGGCCAGATATAAATATAGCGGCCGTGACCGGAGGGGCGCAAGATCCGGCGTGATTACCGCAGCCAATAAGAGGGAAGCGGCAGCCAGGCTCCGTGAAGACGGCATAAAGGTAATGGAAGTCACTGAAGTCCCGGAAACGGTACTGACAAAGGATATCGTGATCGGAAATCCGGTCAGGCTCCAGCACTTCGTCGTGTACCTCAGACAGTTTTCCACCCTGCTGAAGGCCGGCGTCACGGTCGTGGATGCCACCAATATCCTGTCTGTGCAGACAGAAAGCAAATACTTGAAGAAAGCACTGCAGGACATCGAGGCCGATCTCCGGGAGGGACATCCGCTCTCTGAGGCGGCAGCCAGGCATAAAAGGATCTTCTCGCCGCTCTTCATCAACATGGTGAAGGCCGGCGAGGCAGGGGGAAATCTAGACGGAACGCTCGAGCGCCTGGCCGATCATTTTGAAAAGCAGCACAGCACGCGTCAGAAGATCACGTCGGCACTGGCCTACCCTTCCGTCGTGGCGGTCATCGCGGTCGGCGTCGTCATCTTCCTGCTTGTGTCGGTTGTACCGACATTTGTAGACATGTTTGCCGATTTCGGGGGCGAGCTGCCAGCCATCACTCAATTCGTGCTCAGTGCGAGTGATTTTATGCAAAAGTCCTGGTATTTCATCATCCTCCTGTTCCTGCTTGCAGCAGGGGGGATTGCGGCGGTCCGCAGGAACCGGAAAACAAAATATTATCTCGATTACTTTGTGCTTCGCCTGCCGATATTCGGAAGCATGATTCAAAAGGCGGTCCTGGCCCGGATGACCCGGACGCTGAGCTCGCTGTTCACAAGCTCCGTCCCAATCCTTCAGGCAATGACAATTGTCGAGAAGGTTGTGGAAAATGAAGTGGTCGCCCGTGTAGTCAGGGAATCACGGTCATCCCTGGAACAGGGCCGATCCATCACAGAGCCCATGAAAAAACACTGGGCCTTCCCGCCGCTGATCACCCAGATGATCGCGATCGGTGAAGAAACAGGATCGCTCGATGCTATGCTCGGGAAGGTGGCCGACTTCTACGAAAAAGAAGTAGAAAATAGCACAGAGCGGCTCAAATCACTGATCGAACCTCTGATGATTGTTGTGCTAGCCGGCCTTGTCGGGACTATTGTCATAGCGATCATGGTGCCGATGTTTGAGATTTTCAATGAAGTAGGCAATCAATAGCGACAAATTTCCTACTTTTTTTAAAAAACTATATCGAACAGACTGTTCAGTATAGTATAATCCTATATATAAATTTACAAAAATAGTAAAATATTACTAGGGAGGAAAAACTAGTGTTAAAGAAACTCTTAAAAAATGAACGCGGACTTACCCTGATCGAACTATTAGCTGTCGTCGTCATCCTTGGAATCATTGCAGCCATTGCCATACCAAGCATCGGGGGCCTTATTGATAACTCGAAAAAGGATGCTCATGTGGGTAATGCACAGCAGATGCTAAATTCTGCTAAGATTTATGCAACAGGAAATGCAGAGGATATAGGAACTTCTCCTGTTAAGGTAACATTGGAAACCATGGAAAATACTAATTTAATCGATCCGATTAAAGACCCAGATAAACAATCGGGAGATTATATTGAGAAAGAATCTTTTGTTACAATTTCAAAAACTGATAATAAATTTACCTATACAGTTACTTTAACAAACGGCAAACGGGGTATCTTTGGTAAGACTGCTGCTGATCTAAAGAGAAGCGCAGTTGAAGATGTTAAGGCTGCGCCTCCTGCATCTGAGGGTAATCAATAATTGAATTTAGTAATTTTCTTTTACTTATTTTTTTTAGGGCTTATCCTCGGCTCCTTCTACAACGTAGTCGGACTCCGGGTGCCGCTGAAAAAGTCCATCGTTTATCCGCGCTCAGCCTGTCCGTACTGCAAGCATGTGCTGGGCCCGGCTGAATTGGTGCCTGTGTTGTCTTATGTAATCCAGGGAGGGAAATGCCGGAGCTGCAAGGGCCGGATTTCCCCTCTTTATCCGATGATGGAGCTGTTGACGGGTGTGCTGTTTGCGGCAAGTCCGCTACTGCTTGGCTGGACTTCGGAGCTATTTATTGCCTGGACGCTGATTTCGCTCTTTACGATCATCACGGTGACTGATTTAAAATATATGATTATTCCTGACAAAATACTGCTCTTTTTTGCAGTAATTTTTTTGTTTGAACGGATTCTTATGCCATTGGACCCATGGTGGGATTCGCTGCTAGGGGCGGCAGCCGGCTTTTTCTTGCTGCTGGCGATTGCCATCGTCAGCAAAGGCGGCATGGGCGGCGGGGACATCAAGCTGTTTGCCCTGATCGGCCTTGTTGTGGGTACGAAGCTCATGCTTCTGTCTTTTTTCCTGTCGACCTTTTATGGGGCAGTCCTTGGACTTGCCGGAATGAGGCTTGGGGTTGTGAAAAAAGGAAAGCCGATTCCGTTCGGCCCATTCATTGTTCTTGGAACACTGACTGCCTTCTATTTCGGACAGAAGATACTTGCCTGGTACAGCGGGCTGTTAAATTAGTGATTATTAAAGGGGATTCGCAGCATGGGCCTTTCATTCTTCTCTCATAATAATAAAATAGTAAATCTGGTGATCCAGGACCATGCGATCCGCTATGTTGAGCTGAAGCAGGCCGTTCCCATGACTGTCCAGAGATGGGGGGAGTACCTGCTTCCGCCGGGCTTGATCAAGGACGGAAGGATTCTGGACAGGGACACTTTGTCCACCATTCTCGAGCAGTGTGTCTCAGAATGGAAGATCAAGAAGAGGCAGGTGCGGATCTTTGTTCCTGATCCTTTTATCGTGGTGCGGAAAATTGATGTGCCGGCCGATGTGGAGGATGATGAAATAAAGGGCTATCTGTATATGGAGCTTGGCTCAAGCATCCACCTTCCATACGATGAGCCGGTGTTTGATACGGCTGTGATCGGGGAGAAGGACGGCCGGAAGGAAATTCTGCTGTTTGCCGCCCCTGAAGATGTGGTCGGTGAATACAGCAGTCTGATGGAAGCCTGCGGTCTTGTTCCTATCGCTGCTGATGTTTCAGCGCTTTCTCTGTACCGCCTGTATCATGCTCTCGATAAATCCAGGGATCATGAGCGGCTTTTGATGGTAGAGCTGGATGTTGGCTGCATGACCGTCAGCATCTTTGAGGAAAACCGCCCGATTTTCATGAGGCATATCCAGCTCACCGGAAGCCTCTCTTTTTGGGAAACCTCCCTGGACGGCGGCGGCTCTCAGAAGCTGGTGTACGATAAGGATCCTGCTGAATTGGAAGAGGCCGTCGAGGATATCGCCAAGGAACTTGAGAGAATAATGAACTTCTACAGATACACTCTGCACCAGGGACAGCATTCGGTCACACGGATATTGCTTGCCGGGGATAATCCTTTCATTCCGGAAGCATTTGAAGTAATGGTCACAAGATTTGGTTTGTTTGTGGACAAAATCGATCCTGAGACTATTCTGACAGCAAACCAGGCCCCAATGCCCCAATCGTATTACGCTGCGCTTGGCCTGGCGCTGAAAGAGGTGTGAACATGCTGGTTGAAATCAATTTACTGCCGAGAAGGCAGCCAAGGCCTTACGGATTCATCCTGTCACTTGTCAGCCTCACGCTCATCGCTGCCTTTGCCTTAGCCTTTATTCTATGGAGCTGGGATGCCAAAAGAGATGAGCTTGCATCCACAGAGCGCCAGATTCAGACCCAGCAGGAGCTGCGTGCGGCAGAAGAGCTGAAAAAGGAAAGCCTCGCCAATTCCAGTTCAGCGGTACAGCTGAACCGGACCATTGACTGGGCGGAAAACTATGAAGTCAAGACCGTTCCGCTGCTTCAGCATTTAATTTCCCTGCTTCCGGAGCGCGGATATATCATCACATTCGAATCCGGCGATGACGGTAAAATTATGCTTGCCACCCAATTCGATACGAGCAGGGAAGCTGCTTTTTATCTGAATGAGCTGTCCACATCAAAATGGCTGAAAAAAGTCAGGATGACCACGCTTTCCACAAAGCTTGGCAAGGTTAATGCCTTGACCGGGGAGGATGTTTCCAATAAAGAAAGTGATGATAAAAGCAAGCTGGACAATGATATATACGTTCCCCGGTACGCAGCGGTTTATGAGTTGTTTGTAAATCAGGAGGGTGCGAAGAAAGAAGCGGCAAAGGAAGCCGGGAAGAAAAGCCTGCCTCCTAAAAAAGGGGAGGAGAGCCCATGAAGCGCAGTCTTACAAAAAAACAGGGCTATTCCCTTATCTTAAGCCTATTGCTTGCGGGGGCGGTCCTTGTTTTTCTGTATTTTAAACTCCTTTATCCCCTCAAAAGTGAGCTCAGCATCAAAAAGTCTGAGCTTTCCTCTGAGGAAAAAATGGTTTCCATGCTCCAATCAGAAGGAAGCGGTGCAAGCGACAGCAAGTTTGAATCCACGGTGGAGCTGCAGAAGAAGCTGCCGGTAAAGGCCCTGGTTGAACAGATTCTGCTGGAGCTTGAAAAAGCTGAGGTGATATCCAGCAGCTTCATCGTTTCCTTAAACGTTAAAGAAGAAGAGGCGGAAAGCGGGAATGCTGTGGCTGCTGGTGATAAGAACAGCGGAACGGAGGAAGGAGAGGCCGGTCTGCCTCCAGGCGTAAAAAAAGTCGATCTCGAGCTTACCGTTCAGTCTCTTTCATACAGCAATCTCGAAGCCTTTATTTCTTCTATTGAAAACACATCGAGAATCATGAAGGTATCAGCCTTGAAATTCACAGGAGGAGTGGAAATTATGTCCACCGAACAAAATCCGGAACGGCTCGTTTATAATGTGACAGTTTCTGCGTTTTATCATCCGGGCCTGACCGATCTTGCAAAAGAAATCCCGCCGATGGACAAGCCGGAGCCTGCTAAAAAGAAAAACCCTTTTAATGATAATTCGGAGCTGCCTAAAAGTGAAACCACGGATTCATAGGGAGCTGCCATGAAAACACACAGCCGGCTGAGGGATGAAAGGGCAATGACTTTGTTCGAGCTGCTCGCCGTAGTCACCATATTAGGAATTTTATCGGCCATTGCGGTTGTTTCTTTCGGGAAGCTGATTTCTGTATCAAGGGATCAGGCGTTTATCGCCAATGCACACACTATACGCGATGCTGCCCGGTTTTATTTGAAGGAAAAGATCGTAAATGAAGAAAAATTTGATGGCAGCATTTCGTATAAAACACTGATTGAGACAAACTTCATGGAACAGATGAAGGACCCGTATACAGGGGAGATGCTTGCGGCAAGCGAAGAAACTTATGTAGCAGTAAGGGACGGCAGGATCGACAGTATTCTGCTTCTCGGGAAAAACCGGAGAATTGCCAAAGGTGGAGGCCCGGTTCCGTTCAATGAATTATCCCGTGAATATATTGTTCGAAAAGAATAGGTTTTGGCGAAAGCTAATTATAACAAGACGACAAAAGTCTTGTTATTTTTTTTTGTCTCTATGATAGGATGGTGAAAATTAAACAAAGGAGGTGCGGAAATGAATCGTGATCAGAATCCGAAAAATAAGATTGTTATTAAATTCAATGGCGGGGAGAAGCATTTTTATACTGAAAATGATGAGCGCCTGATGTCTATAGATGAAACCGCTGCAGCATCTGAAGGGGCAGAAGAGAGCTTCGACTGGATCCTTCCCGAGCCGGCAGGCGCTGAGGAAAAGAACTCCTTATCTCCCTACATAGTCCAGGTGCAGCCCAAAAAAGCACGCTTCAATTTCAGGGTGCTGAAGGCGGGCGCCCTGATACCATCTATGTGGGTGTCTATTATTCTTGCCGTTGTTGTCGGGACAAGCCTTGGCTTTATCGCACTGAAGACCGTTACCGGGAAGGACAGAACTCTGCCTGAACAAGCAGCCGCCGAAGCAGGTGCGGCACCGGCAGCGCAGCCGGAAAAAGCCCTGGAAGCTGCCGGCCAATCGCTCCCTGATTTAAAGGCTTATGTGGTCCAGGGCGGGATATACAGCACAAAAAAGAGTGCAGAGGGTGTACAGGCTGAACTGCAGGCGAAGGGTACGGATGCGGTGATGCTGGAACAGGACGGAAGGTTTATCCTCATCATTGGAGCTGCAGATTCGCTTGGGGCCGCAAAAAATCTGTCCCTCTATATGAAACAGCAGAAGCTGGATTCATTTTGGAAGGAGCTATCCATAGGAAAGAATTCGGTGAAGAAGATTTCCAGGGGAGATAGAGGGGCGCTCAAAATTATGAATACCGTATACGGGATGCTAGCCGAAAAAAGCTCCGCAAAACTAATGGCTCCTAAAGCAGCTGATGATTCCGGGGAGCTGCAGGAAGCTGTGAAGCAGATGGAAGACCGGGAAAAGCCCCAAAATAAAACCATTGCTGATATGCAGGCTGCCCTTAAGAAAGCATCAGCCATCTACCTTGCCTCAACAGACACTGGCTCCCTGATGCAGGCGCAGGCAAAGCTCCTGGATTATCTTAAATTATACTCTGCACTATAAAACAGCGAAATTTGTATTTTCCGGGAAATAAGAAAAAGGCTGCAGCAGCCTTTTTCCTGCCCCGATAGCGAACGAAAGCCAGATCGGCTGCCGTTTCACAATCAGGAATAATAGTCCGCTTAACATCCCGGGGAAGTTATATATTCTCCTAAGCCAAAAAGACAGCAGCCCTGCCGGCAGAATGCCTGAAAAATTTAATCCTCCGTTTCTTGTAGCTCCTCCCCAACTCTGATACGATTGAATTGTATCTCCCAATATATGCATGCATTAGTAAGGATAGGTGAAAGAGATTGATCCGTATTATTTTAGCTTCTTCCTCCCCTCGCCGGAAAGAACTTCTACAGCTTTTACAAATTCCTTTTGAAATTGAGGCGAGCGATGTCGATGAGACGCTCGCAGACACCATCTCTCCAGAGGAGGCGGTGGTTATGCTCGCAGAACGGAAGGCCCGGGCTGTCCTTCATAAACATGGGGATGCCTGTGTGATCGGCTCTGATACCATTGTTGTCAATGAGGGCAGGATCCTTGGCAAGCCGGCTGGCCGGGACGACGCCCGTGCCATGCTTAAAAGTCTGTCAGGCAAAAGGCATCATGTACTCACTGGTGTCTCAATCATGAAAGAAAATCAGAAAACAACATTTTTTGAAAAAACCGAAGTGGTTTTCTGGGATCTCACTGAAAAGGAGATTGAGAATTATCTGGATAGCGGTGAACCTTTTGACAAAGCCGGTTCATACGGAATCCAGGGGTATGGATCGCTGCTTGTGAAGGAGATTGCCGGAGACTATTTTTCGGTGGTCGGCCTTCCGGTTGCACGTTTATCCAGAGAATTAAAGCTTTTTATGCAGAACAGCTGATTTAGGTGATGTCCCCTGCTTCGGATTAAATAGAAAGCGGGGAATGACTAATGACCACTAATATGCTGATGAAGGATTTTCCTCTGGATGAAAGGCCGAGGGAGCGTTTTATCCAGGAAGGGGCCAGGGCCCTTTCAGTCCAGGAACTGCTGGCCCTGCTGCTTAGGACAGGGGCAAAGAATGAATCTGTCCTGCAGCTTTCTGGCCGGCTGATTGCGCATTTTGACGGACTCCGCCTCTTGGCGGATGCCTCGCTTGAGGAGATGGTGTCCCTTAAGGGGATCGGTGAGGCGAAGGCCATCCAGATCCTTGCCGCCGTTGAACTTGGGCGAAGGATCAGCAATCTATGTGATGATGACAGGTATGTGATCCGCTCTCCCGGAGATTGTGCCGATTATTGCATGAATGATATGCGCTTTTTGACTCAGGAGCATTTTGTGTGCCTTTATTTGAATACGAAGAATCAAGTCCTCCATAAACAGACCATCTTCATCGGCAGCCTGAACGCTTCCATTGTCCACCCGCGCGAGGTGTTCAAGGAAGCGTTCAGAAGGTCTGCCGCCTCGATTATTTGTGTCCACAATCATCCAAGCGGGGACCCCTCCCCGAGCAGGGAAGACATAGAGGTTACGAAGCGTCTTTGCGAATGCGGGAAGATCATTGGCATCGATGTACTCGACCATATCATCATAGGCGAGAAGAAATATGTCAGTTTGAAAGAAAAAGGCTATGTATGATGCTATGAAATTTCTCAGCTATGAGATATAATATAATTTATGATTTTTAGGAGTTTATTTTCCTGTTTTTTGATTAGATGGTACAAATTGAAACGTCCAATTATCTTGTAGTTGAGATTATAAACCACCTGAAACCTAATTAAAAACTTACTATAAAAATGCATTTTGTCCGGAAAGGGAGATACAACTGATGTTAGGAATAGGAACAAGAGATCTGGGAATTGACTTAGGAACCGCGAATACACTCGTATATGTAAAAGGAAGAGGCATCGTCCTTAGGGAGCCTTCGGTCGTTGCCTTCCAGACGGATACAAAATCCATCGTTGCAGTTGGCAATGATGCGAAAAACATGATAGGGCGCACACCAGGCAATGTAGTCGCGCTAAGGCCGATGAAGGATGGAGTCATTGCCGACTACGAAACGACTGCGATCATGATGAAATATTATATTAAACAGGCCACCAAGAACAAAGGCTTGTTTTCACGCAAGCCGTATGTGATGGTCTGTGTTCCTTCAGGCATCACTGCGGTTGAGGAAAGGGCCGTCATCGATGCGACAAGGCAGGCGGGCGCACGTGACGCCTATACGATCGAAGAGCCGTTTGCAGCTGCCATCGGGGCGAACCTTCCTGTCTGGGAGCCTACAGGAAGCATGGTTGTTGATATTGGCGGAGGAACGACGGAAGTTGCCATCATCTCGCTTGGCGGAATCGTGACAAGCCAGTCGATCCGGATTGCAGGCGACGAGATGGATGATGCAATCATTAATTATATCCGCAAGAATTACAATTTGATGATCGGTGACCGTACGGCTGAAAGCATCAAAATGGAAATCGGATCGGCAGGGGAGCCAGAAGGCATTGAAAATATGGAAATACGTGGACGCGACCTGCTGACGGGACTTCCAAAGACAATAGAGATCACAGCAGAGGAAATTTCAAGGGCCCTGAATGATACGGTGTATGCAATCGTCGATTCAGTGAAGAATACGCTGGAGAAAACGCCGCCGGAACTTGCGGCTGACATCATGGACCGCGGGATCGTACTAACAGGCGGGGGCGCGCTGCTCCGCAATCTTGATAAAGTAATCAGCGATGAAACCAAGATGCCTGTACTTATCGCCGAAAATCCGCTTGACTGTGTGGCCATCGGCACAGGAAAAGCACTGGACCACATCCATCTGTTTAAAGGCAGGTCAAAAGATTCACGCTGAGCTACCCATTTCTAATGGAAATTCAATAAATCCTGACGCCGAGGGCTGTCCCGGATGAGTGTGTGCACATTCCAAGGGACAGCCCGCATGTCAGGCAGAAATAAATAGAGGTGAAAGCATGCCGCAATTTTTTCTGAACAAAAGGCTGATTGTGCTGCTGGTAAGTATCATCATCCTGGTGGCGTTGATTGGTTTTTCTGTTCGAGAAAGAGAAAAACTCAGCTGGCCGGAACGGTTCCTCAAGGATACGACCGGTTTTATCCAAAATATTTTCCATCAACCCGTCCAATATGCCGCTGGTTTTTTTGATAATGTCAATGACCTTGAAAATACATATCAGGAAAATAAAAGGCTGAAAACCCGTCTTGATGAATACGTGAAGCTTAAGACGAAAGTGCAGGATCTGGAAAAGGAAAATACCGAGCTGAGGGACATTCTGGATAAAAAAGAGAGTTTAAGAGAGTTTGATCCGATTCAGGCAACAGTCATTGCCCGCAATCCGGATATGTGGCATGAAAAGGTCATTATCAACCGCGGGAAGAAGCACGGTATCGAGAAGAATATGGCCGTCATGACTTCAAAAGGGCTGATCGGAAAAATCAAGAATACGACCGAGTTCACTTCGACTGTGCAGCTTTTGAGTTCAATGGATCCGAAGAACCGGATATCCGTCAGCATCCCCGGCAAGGGGCCTATTTATGGCTTTATCGAGGGATTTGACCAGAAGGACAGGCTGCTCCTGATGAAGAAGATTCCTTATGATGAAAAAATCAAAAAGGGGTCGGAAGTTGTCACTTCAGGGATGGGCGGGGTTTTCCCTAAAGGCCTGCCTGTCGGGAAGGTGGAGAAGGTAGAGTCGGATCAATACGGGCTGACGCAGGTTGCGTATGTGAAACCTGCCGCAGAGCTTTATGATGTGAATCATTTGATCGTTGTGAAGCGCTCGATTGCCACGGCCGATCCATCGGAAGGGGAAGGCAGAGAGGGGGAGGACCTGTGAACAGATTGATCCTCCCGCTCTCCGCTCTTTTCTTTTTTATGGCGGAAAGTACCTATGCCCAGCTGTTCTCTGGAAACCACTTTGGCAGCACCCGGATTTTTGTGCCCCATTTTTTATTCATATTCATCGTTTTTTTAACGATATTCGGTTCGTCCAAGAACGGAATCATTTATGGACTGCTGACCGGCTTTTTATTTGATGTCATTTATACAGAGATTCTGGGGATATATGCTTTCTTATTTGCTTTTCTCGCATTTCTTGTTTCGCGGGTCATGAAGATGGTGCATTCCAATATTCTGGTTGCATCACTGGTCTCCATTGCGGCCATCGCGGTGCTTGAGTCCATGGTCTTTCAGGTGAATACCCAGATACATGACGTGGGCATGACTTTCCAGGAATTCGCGTCCATCAGGCTTCTGCCTACACTGCTCCTGAACCTGGCGGCCGTTATCATCCTGGCCTTCCCGCTCAAGTACTTGATTGAAAAGGCGGATGATGGCCGGGACTGACGTGCTGAACCAAAAAAAACCTGTTCTTTCGTTTCTGGGAAAAAGGATAAAGGCTCGGTATGTCGAATAGTAAATCGTTGAGGTGAATTATACCGTCATGAGTAATAAATTGCTGCAAAATGTCATCATAAAAGGAACAAAAGAAGGGCTGACCCTCCATCTCGATGATTCTTGTTCATTTCAAGAGCTGCTGCAGGAGCTTGACTCCAAGCTCTCCGCCAATATCCGCACCCAGGAAAACATGCCTTCCCTTAAGGTCAGGGTGCATGCAGGGAACCGGTACCTGACACAGGAGCAGGAAGTTCAAATAAAGGAAGTTATCTTACAGAAAAAGATATTCAATATTGAAGAAATCCAATCCAATGTCATCAGCCGTGATGAAGCCTTGCGGATGAAAGAGGAATCAGCCGTCACATCCTATGCCGGCATCATCCGATCCGGCCAGGTGATGGAAGTTCCGGGAGATCTCCTGCTGATCGGCGATGTGAATCCGGGCGGACAGGTGGCTGCTGGGGGAAATATCTTTATACTCGGTGCCTTGAAGGGCATGGCCCATGCGGGGAAAAATGGCAGGGAGGATGCCGTCATCACCGCCTCCATTTTTACGCCCTCCATGCTTAAGGTCGGGGAATTGATGAGATGGGCCCCCGGAGAAGAGCTTGAAGATGCCCAGGGGATGGAATGCGCTTATGTGGAAGAAGGCCGGATCATTACGGATAGATTGCTTGCTTTAAAGAAAAAAAGACCAAGTTTACATACATTTAAAGGGGGTCTCTAATCGTGGGAGAGGCAATAGTTATAACTTCTGGTAAAGGCGGCGTTGGAAAGACGACCACCTCGGCAAATCTGGGCACGTCCCTTGCGCTTCTAGGCAAAAAAGTCTGCCTTGTGGATACCGATATCGGCCTGCGAAACCTGGATGTAGTGATGGGGCTAGAGAACAGGATCATTTATGACCTTGTCGATGTAGTGGAAGGCCGCTGCAAGCTTCACCAGGCACTGGTCAAGGACAAGCGCTTTGATGATCTTTTGTATCTGCTGCCGGCCGCCCAGACAAGCGATAAGCATGCGGTGAATCCTGAACAGATGAAGGAGCTCGTGAACAGCCTTAAACAGGACTATGACTATATCATCATCGACTGTCCGGCAGGCATCGAGCAGGGCTACAAGAATGCCGTTGCGGGTGCTGATAAGGCTATTGTGGTCACAACCCCCGAGGTATCTGCTGTGCGGGATGCTGACCGGATCATCGGCCTTCTTGAAAAAGAAGAAAACATTGAAGCTCCGAAGCTCGTGATCAATCGGATCAGGAGCCATATGGTCAAGAGCGGTGAAATGCTGGACATCGATGATATCACCCAGCATCTTTCCATCGACCTGCTCGGCATCGTAGTCGATGATGACCAGGTAATCAAGGCATCGAACCAGGGAGAGCCGATCGCCCTTGACCCGGACAATCGCGCATCTGTCGCTTACCGCAACATAGCGAGGAGAATCCTCGGTGAAGCGGTGCCTTTAAAGCCGCTTGACGAAGAACCCAAAGGCTTCGTGGCGAAAATTAAAAAATTCTTCGGTGTACGCTAAAAAAACAGCTTGAGCGATCGAGGGCACTGAAAAAGTCCTTAAAGGATAGCTTTGTTAAATTGGACGGTTGATTTCCACTCCAGGATGCTACGCTTTCCGCGGGGCGTGCGGTGAGCCTCCTCAGCGCTATAGCGCCTGCGGGGTCTCACCTGTCCCGCTAATCCCGCAGGAGTCTCCGCACCTTCCGTTCCAATCAACCTAGTGCTACTGAACCTATATTTTAGACAAACTATAAGCCGTCCAAATTCCTGACTTTTTTAAGGGATTCGGGCGGTTTTTATTTTATAATAAAGGTAATCTATTCGAAATGGGTGGTTCCAATGATGCCAATGCAACAATCAATCAAACTAAGTCCTTATATGGGTCTCTATGACCTTATCGTGCCAAAGGATAATATGTTGCGCCAGATTAATGATCTGGTCGACTTTACCTTTGTTTACGAAGAGCTCCAGGATAAGTATTGCCTTGATAATGGCCGGAACGCAATCGACCCGATCCGAATGTTCAAATACCTATTATTAAAAACCATCCATGACCTTTCGGACATGGATATTATTGAGCGTTCCAAATACGATATGTCCTTCAAATATTTCCTGGACATGACTCCAGAAGAGGAAGTTATAAACCCGAGCTCCCTGACCAAATTCCGTAAATTGAGGTTAAAGGATAGCAACCTCCTGGATTTGCTTATTAATAAAACGGTAGAGATTGCCTTAGAAAAAGAGATTATCAAAAGCAATTCCATTATCGTCGATGCCACTCATACAAAAGCCCGTTATAATCAGATGAAACCGAAGGAAGTTCTGATGGAGCGCTCCAAGAAGCTGAGGAAGGCGATTTACCAAATCGATGAATCCATGAAGTCCAAATTCCCTCCCAAGAAAAAAACGGATGTGTTGGAGGATGAAATTACTTATTCACAAAAACTTATTGAAGTGATCGAAAAGGAAGAGACAATAGTCCATTATCCGGCCGTTAAGGAACAGCTGAACCTATTGAAAGAGACAGTCTCAGATGACTTGGAACAGCTCCAATGTTCAAAGGATCAGGATGCGAAGGTGGGACACAAGACAGCAGATACTTCATTCTTTGGATATAAGACCCACCTGGCGATGAGCGAGGAACGAATTATCACGGCAGCTGTGATTACGACAGGCGACAAAAATGATGGCAAGCAACTTCATACTCTTATTGAGAAAAGCAAAGAAGCTGGTATGAAGATTGAAACGGTGATTGGCGATACGGCATATTCAGAAAAAGAGAATATTATCTATAGCAAGACAAACGAAATTGAATTGATTGCCAAATTGAATCCAAATATTACCCAAGGCACTCGTAGTAAGGAAAATGAATTTGAATTCAATAAGGACGCTGGGATGTATGTATGTAAAGGAGGACACCTCGCAATCAGGAAGGCTCGACAAGGGAAGAAACATACGGACAGTAACGGCAGGAACCAGGTAGATACCTATTATTTTGATATTGAAAAATGCAAGCGTTGCCCGTTAAGGGAAGGTTGTTATAAAGAAGGAGCGAAAAGCAAGACGTATTCTGTTTCGTTGAAGTCACCTGAACACTCTGATCAGGCAGTGTTTCAGGAAAGTGAGTACTTCAAAGAGAAATCAAAAGAACGGTATAAAATAGAGGCGAAGAATAGCGAATTGAAACACAGGCACGGGTATGATGTAGCCACATCCTCGGGTCTGATTGGCATGGAAATGCAAGGTGCCATGGCCATATTTACAGTCAATTTAAAAAGAATTCTAAAACTGATGGTACAAAAATAAAAGCAAAAAGAGAAAAAAACAGAAAAAGAACCGATTCACTTCCAAAAACATGGAAGTGAATCGGTTTTTTTCGTTTGGATTCTTTAGAAAATCTAAAAAATTGGAAGATTTTCAGTGGCCTCGAGCGATCAAGCTGTTTTTTATTTCGAGGAAATGGGGGACAGTCCCTATTTCCCGGAAATAAGGGACAATCCCCCATTTCCATTTGAGCATAATCCGGACATGCTGTGCATACATTTTATCAGGATTGATGTGGAGGGGGATCGAAGCGATGAAGAGCAGGCAAAAGGAGATCAGGGACAGGATTGCGAAACGGAGGAAGCAGGAGGGAAGGAAGGCGGGCCTTAACGCGGCGTACAGGAAGGCTGAGGGGATTTTTGATGATGGAAGTTATGAGATGGCCCCGGAGGCGGATCATCCGTTATTCAAAAAAGAAGTGTTTTACTTTAAAATCCTCGCTTCTCTCTGTTTGTTCCTGCTGACAGCCATTATCTTCAAGAACCCGTCTTCTGCCTTTGAGGTTCCGAGGAAGACGGTCAGTCATTATATGAAAGAAGACTTTGAGTTTGCAGCGGCGAAGGATTGGTATCAGGATACCTTCGGGAAGCCGCTTGTGTTTCTGCCTGAGAAGAAAGAAACGGTCACAGCTGAAAAGGAGAGCGGAAATTACTCGCTTCCCGCTTCAGGAAAGATTGAACAGACATTTGAAGCAAACGGCCAGGGCATCATGATTGAAACGGATAAAGATTCGCCGGTCGAATCTGCAAGAGAGGGCGTCATCATTTTTGCAGGCAGTCAGGACAAGCTTGGCAGGACTGTCGTTATCCAGCACAGCGACAAAAGTGAGACCTGGTACGGACATTTGGGCTCAATCGATGTGAAGCTGTATGAAACGGTCAAAAAAGGAAATGTGGTCGGCAGAGTCACCAATAAAGCGGGAGAAGCAAAAGGGACGTTTTATCTCGCTGTTAAAAAGGGCTCACAGTTTGTGGATCCTAAACAGGTGATTCCATTTGAATGATTACCTTCGCCTGCTGTCAAAGATCGAAATACATTCTACCTTTTGGATCGTGCTCGGGATAGGAGTTTTGACAGCTCAGTTCATCCCTCTCTGTATGCTGTTTCTAATCATCTTGGTCCATGAACTGGGGCATGCCGCAGCTGCCCGTTACTTTTCCTGGAGAATCAAAGCGATCCGGCTGCTGCCCTTTGGCGGGGCCCTGGTAACGGAGGAGCATGGCAACCGGGCGCTGAAGGAAGAGCTGGCGGTGACCCTTGCCGGCCCGCTGCAGCATGTCTGGCTCTGCGGTGTCTCATACATCCTGTACCAGGCTGACGTAATTATGCTGGATGCTTTCCAGGATTTTTTCTATATGAATCTGGTAATCTTCTTATTTAACCTGCTGCCAATCTGGCCGCTGGACGGCGGAAGGCTGATGCTCATCCTCCTGTCCGCCTGGCTTCCGTTTTTGGAGGCGCATAAATATACAGTCTATGCCTCGTTCCTGTTCGCAGGGACGGGAATTGCCGCCTGCCTGGTTTTTGCCCCGCTTAACCTGAATATGTGGGCCATGGCCCTGTTCATCCTCTTTTCACTTTTCGCGGAATGGAAGCAGCGGCACTATGTTTTTGTGCGATTCCTCCTTGAGCGGCATTATGGACGCAATGCCGGCTTTAAGACTCTAAAGCCCCTCCATGCGGATGTGACGGAAACCATTACCGATGTGCTCAGCAGATTTCAAAAGGGCTGCAAGCATCCAATCGTCATCGTAAAGGAAGGGAAGGAACGTGGAGTCCTCGATGAAAATGAAATTCTTCATGCTTACTTCACAGATAAGCTGATCCATATCAAAATGGATGACCTGTTATACTCCTATTAACTGTGGTATCCTTTTTTCATGGATAAGCCGGAACGGCCGGCTATTGATGAAGAAAGGGTTTTTTTATGAAAAGATTGATTGTGAATGCGGCAGGAAGGGAAAAAAGGTTTGCGGTGACTGAACAAGGGGGCATCGTGAAGCTTGAAGTTCAGCAGCCTGGCCAGGAAAGTCTGACTGGTAGTGTTTTTTGGGGCATGGTGACAAAGGTGCTGCCCGGCATGGAGGCAGCCTTTGTAGACATCGGCCAGGGAAAGCACGGTTTCCTTTACAGAGATGACCTGCCGTCCTACCAGCTGTCAAAACTTGATTATACAGCCAAAAAAAATACTTCCATCGGACATTTTGTCCGCCAGGGGGAGAGAATGCTGGTCCAGGTTGTCAGGGATGCATCAGGAAACAAAGGTCCTAAGCTTTCCGGAATCATTGAGCTTGCTTCTGATAAAATGGTGGCCATGTTTGGGACTGATTATATAGGGGTTTCAAAAAAGATGAAATCGAACGGGCAGGAGTATTGGAGGAAAACCGCATTCAGCAAGAAGAACAGCGGTGAGGGAATGATTATCCGCACTTCAATGGAAGGATCTTCCCTTGAGGAATTTTCCCGGGAGCTTGCGGGGCTTAGGATGCAGTATGCTGAAATCAAGGACAGAGCCTCCTCGCTGAAAAAAACAGGCCTGGTTCATGCCAGGGATACATTCCTCGAGCAAATCCTGAAGGAAGAGCTGCATGCAGGGGATGAAGTGGCCGTTGATGATTTCGACTTGCACCAGGCTCTCAAAAAGCTGCTTAACACGGGGGTCACTGTGGTTCATGAACGCGGGCCGGAAGGCATCTTTTCCCGGCATGGAATCGAAAAAGAGGCCGAAAAGGCACTCCGGCAGGCCGTCTGGCTCGAAGGAGGAAGCTATCTGATCATCCAGGAAACGGAAGCCTGTACGGTGATTGATGTGAATACGGGCAGCTACACAGGAAAGTCCCATAAAGAAGAAACCATCACTAAAGCCAATGTAGAAGCGGCAAGAGAAGCCGCCAGACAGCTAAGGCTGAGGAATATCGGCGGAATCATCATCATTGATTTTATTAATATGGAGAATCCCCTCAGCAGAAAAAAGGTTCAGCAGGCATTGCAGGAAGCCCTCTCAAAGGATGAGATGAGGACAGTGATCACCGGATTTACAGAGCTCGGCATGCTTCAGCTCACAAGGAAAAAAGCGGGACCAGGCCTCCGGGAAAAGCTGACAGTCACATGTCCTGCATGCAGAGGCAGCGGAAGTGTGGAGAGTGCTGAAACCATGGCCTTCCGCCTTGAGCGGGAACTGATTGAGGCCCGTGCCAATGAAGCGGAGGGGGCCTGGATAGAAGCAACGGCAGATGTAACTTCAGCTCTGGCCGGAGCAGGGGAAGAGCATCTTCTGCTCCTCGAGCAGATGGCCGGCAAAAAGCTGATCTTCACAACGCTTTCTTCACAGATTCCCGCCTATCGCATCAGGCAATTCGGCAGCCTTGATGAAATCAGGGAGAGGGCGGAAAGAGAGTAATCCTTTCTTGAAAAGGCTATTGACTTAGAGAAACTACCTGTGCTATTATTTACTATGTTATGTTTGTAGCACCCGTGCTACAACCGCACAGATCAGGTTTAAGCTTTTTGCCCTGCAAAAACGCCTGTGATGGCGAGTCTGAGTTAATTAGAGGAGGTGCAAGTATGTACGCAATTATTGAAACTGGCGGTAAACAAATCAAAGTTGAAGCTGGCCAATCTATCGTTATTGAAAAACTGAACGTAGAAGCTGGTGAAGCTGTAACATTTGACAAAGTTCTATTCGTAGGCGGAGACAACGTGAAAGTAGGAAGCCCTGTTGTTGAGGGAGCTACTGTAACCGGCAAGGTTGAAAACCACGGCCGCGCGAAGAAAATCATCGTCTTCAAATACAAAGCGAAGAAAAACAACCGCAAAAAGCAAGGTCATCGTCAGCCATACACTCGAGTAACTATCGACGCGATCAACGCGTAAGGCTGTCTGTATGATAAATGTGATTTTTGATCATGGCGCTGATGGAAGGATTTCTTCTTTTACCATGAGTGGACATGCTAATTTTGCTGAACCAGGCCAGGATATCGTCTGTGCCGGTGCTTCAGCCGTTTCCTTCGGGACGGTCAACGCCATCATGGCATTGACCGGGGTTGAACCTGAAATTGACATGGAGGGCGGCGGAGGATTCCTTAAATGTGCAATCCCCGGCGCGCTTCCCGAGGCTGCTGCTGAAAAAATCCAGCTGCTCCTGGAAGCCATGCTGATTTCCATGCAGACGATTGAACGGGATTATGATGAATACATGAAAGTGATTGTTAACAAGTAGGAGGTGGAATTAATGTTAAGATTAGATCTTCAGTTCTTCGCTTCCAAAAAGGGAGTAGGTTCTACAAAGAACGGCCGTGACTCTATCTCTAAGCGCCTTGGCGCAAAGAGTGCTGACGGTGAATTCGTTTCTGGCGGTTCCATTCTTTACCGTCAACGCGGAACTAAAATTTACCCGGGACAAAACGTTGGGCGCGGCGGGGATGACACTCTATTCGCGAAAGTAGACGGCGTGGTTCGTTTCGAACGCCTTGGCCGTGACCGCAAACAAGTTAGTGTATATCCAGTTGCTCAAGAAGCTTAATTAACGCATCTTAGAAAACTCTAACCTCTTGGTTGGAGTTTTCTTTTTTTCGGCTTGAATTCTGTTATACTTAGAGGAACCGGTCTGTCCCGGCAAACAAATGGACCAGGGGGACAGTCTCAATAAAGCAGTTACGGGAGTCTATCAGATGGAAAAAGAATGGAATGTAAGTGAAGTCATGAGGCATGCGCGCCATGACTGGCTGAATAGAATCATGCTGATCAAGGGCAATTTAGACTTAAACAAGATAGATGGCGCAAAGTCGGTCATTGATCAGATCATAAGTGAATCCCAAAATGAAGCGATGCTCGGAAACCTGCATATGCCTTTATTTTCTGAGCTCATGCTGACAGGGAACTGGAACAGCCATCCCTTCAAGCTGGAATATGAGGTGCTCGAGGCGGATGGCCCATGTCCGGATTTTGATGGTCCGGCAGCCGCCTGGACAAGGAAGTTCTTTGAAGAACTGAAGTCGGACCTGGAACCGTTCAGCGAGAATAATCTGACAGTGTCCATTTATAAGGCAGATAAAAATATACGGTTTCTCTATGAGCTGCAGGGTAATATAACATCAGTAGAAAAGCTGGGGAAATTCATCGAGCGAACCAGGATGACCGGAGTCGAGGCAATCCTCCTGAAGATAGGCAGAAAAGAGCTTGCCATCGAACTTAAGGGATCTCTTTGAGATCATAAATGAACAAAATCAGCAGTGAATATACATACTTTTAAAAAGGAAGTGATGGAATGTTTGTCGATCAGGTCAAGGTATATGTAAAAGGCGGAGACGGGGGAAACGGGCTGGTGGCCTACCGCCGCGAGAAGTATGTTCCTAAAGGAGGACCGGCCGGCGGAGACGGAGGCAACGGTGCCAATGTGATTTTTGAAGTCGAAGAAGGTCTCAGAACCCTTATGGATTTCCGGTATCAGCGCCATTTTAAAGCGCCGCGCGGAGAGCACGGAATGTCTAAGAACATGCATGGACGGAATGCGGAGGATATGATAGTCAAGGTCCCGCCGGGCACTGTCATCATGGATGAAGATACCAAGGAAGTCATTGCCGATCTAACCGAGCACGGCCAGCGGGCTGTCATCGCGAAAGGCGGACGCGGGGGCCGCGGCAACAGCCGCTTCGCCACAGCGGCAAATCCAGCACCGGAGATCTCCGAAAACGGCGAACCGGGCCAGGAACGCTATATCGTCATGGAGCTTAAGCTGCTTGCAGATGTGGGGCTGGTCGGATTCCCGAGTGTTGGAAAGTCGACACTCCTCTCAGTGGTTTCTTCAGCAAAGCCTAAGATCGCTGAATATCACTTCACTACCATTGCGCCGAATCTCGGAGTTGTCGAAACAGAAGACAGCCGCAGCTTCGTCATGGCTGACCTTCCAGGGCTCATAGAGGGAGCTTCTGAAGGGGTGGGCCTTGGCCATCAGTTCCTCAGGCACATTGAGAGGACGAGGGTTATCGTCCATGTGATTGACATGTCAGGGCTTGAGGGCCGTGATCCTTATGATGATTATCTGACCATCAACAAAGAGCTTAAGGAATATAACCTGAGGCTCACTGAAAGGCCGCAGATTATTGCAGCCAATAAAATGGATATGCCCGATTCAGAAGAGAACCTGAAGGCCTTCATGGAAAAGGCAGGAAGCGGTCTGACCATCTTCCCAATCTCAACCATTACCCGCGAAGGAATACGCGACCTGTTATTTGAAGTCGCAGACAGGCTTGAGACCACACCTGAATTCCCGCTTCAGCATGAAGATGAAGTCGAAGAAGAAGGTGCAGTCAACCGGGTTATGTACAAGCATGCTACGCCGGATAAAGACTTTGTCATTTCCCGTGATCCTGATGGAACATTCGTGATTTCAGGCTTCAATATCGAAAAGCTGTTCAAGATGACCAACTTTAACCGGGATGAATCAATCAAGCGTTTTGCAAGGCAGCTCCGCGGCATGGGCGTGGATGATGCCCTGCGTGAAAAGGGTGCTGAAAACGGTGATATCATCAGGCTGCTTGATTACGAATTTGAATTTATCGAATAGGCGCCAGCCGGCTGTGAACGAAGCCGGGCTGCGGTTTGGGGGGCTGGCATGAGCAAGACTGATAAAAGATTTTATTTAGTGCGGGAGGATGTCCTTCCTGAGGCAATGCAGAAAACTCTGGATGCAAAAGAGCTCCTGGACCGGGGGAAAGCAGAATCGGTGCTGGAGGCTGTCCAGGCTGCCGACATCAGCCGGAGTGCTTTTTATAAATACAGAGATACTGTTTTTCCTTTCCATACCATCGTCAAGGAAAGGATCATCTCGCTTTTTTTCCACCTGGAGGACCGGTCGGGCACTTTATCCCAGCTGCTCGCGGTAGTGGCGGCGGCCGGCTGCAACGTGCTGACCATCCACCAGACAATCCCGCTCCAGAGCAGGGCAAATGTCACGCTGTCCCTCAATACCAATGGCATGCATTCGGATATTGAATATTTGCTGTCACAGCTCAGGAAGCTGGAATTTGTAGAAAAAGTAGAAGTCCTGGGAACAGGTGCTTGAAGAGGGTGTGCTGGCTTCGGCCGGCACACCCTTTTTGGATGGAATGGAGTCAGCGGTTGAAAAAATCTGAAAAATGGACTAAGATTAACAGTAATTTTTCATGGATAAGGGGAGATCATGTTGGGTTATACAATCGCATTTCTGGGGCCAAAAGCAACGTTTACAGACCTCGCAGCAGCAAAGCTGTTTCCCGGGGGTGCAAGAATCCCTCTTCTGACCATACCGGAGTGCCTGGATGCCGTTTGGGAGGAAGAAGCTGACATTGCTCTGATTCCGATAGAAAATACATTGGAAGGCTCCGTCAACATCACGCTTGACTATCTCGTTCATGAGGTAAACCTCCCGATACGCGGTGAGGTTACAGCCCCGATCAGCCAGCATTTCATGATCCATCCTGGCAATAAGGATGACTCGGGAAGTCTTGATGCCATTTATTCGCACTCCCACGCGATTGCCCAGTGCCACAGATTCCTGCATAAAGAACTAAAAGGAATTCCCTGTGAAACGGTGACTTCCACTGCTGCAGCAGCTAAATATGTGGCGGAGCATCCGGAGCTTAAGATAGCGGCAATCGCAAATGAACTGGCAGCCAGGGAATATGGCCTCGAAATCATTCAGAGGGATATCCATGATTTTGCCCATAATCATACCCGATTCATTGCTGTAGCAAAAAAAGAAATCAGCTTTAAGGGACAACTTGCAGCGATGAAGGGAACGAAAACGACCTTGATGGTAACCCTCCCGGCAGATCAGCCAGGGGCGCTTCACCAGGTTCTTTCCGCATTTTCCTGGAGGCGGCTCAATTTATCAAAGATTGAATCCCGTCCCATGAAGACAGGCCTCGGCAATTATTTCTTCATCATTGATATCAATATGGAGATGGACGAAGTCCTCATTCCGGGTGCTATGGCGGAGCTTGAGGCACTTGGCTGCAGTGTGAAGACGCTGGGCAGTTACCCGAGCTTTTTGATTACCGGTACAACGGAGGCGGCTGCAAGAGGGTAAATCGGCTGTGGTATTTTTTCTGCCTAATAATAAAGGAGATGAGCCGGCTCATCTCCTTTTGTTATTCAACCAGGTATCCTGCCTTCCTTAAGGCAGCTTCTGCCTTATCGAGTATATCAGCATTTGCGGCGGTGATGGTGTGCAAATGGATGCCGCCCGTCAATTCCGAGAGGTAAACAGCACGGGTTTCCTTGATTTTTTGCACGAATCCGTCGACTTCATTGCGGTTGGATACCATGATGGAGGCTGTAAGGTCGCCATATACAGGATGTTCAATTTTCACATCCTTGACGGTGGCGCCAAGATCCACGAGCATGTAAAGTTCATCTTTTGCTTCTTCCGGTTCATGCTGGCAGGCTATAATCCGCTCTGAAACCTGAGGGGAAGCAGGGGAGCTGAAGTACAGATAGCCCTGACTGGTGGCGATGATCGGTTCGTTCCGCGCCTTCAGGAGGGTGATATCCCCTACAATGATCTGCCGGCTGACATTCGCGAGCCTTGCCAATTCGGAGCCGGTTATGGGATTCGGGCTTTCTTTCAATAACTGAAGCAGCCTGGTCCGCCTGTTTTCCCCAAACAGCTTTTTCTCTTCTTTCATCTTCGGCCCTCCTTGGTTTTTTTGTATGAATCCATTCTATCACAGCTTCCCTGATATGATAATCTCCTGCTGAAGCCTGCTTGCCGTATCAATGAGAGCTTCCGAGACTGCCCTGATATCCGGGCTAAGGGTATCCCGCCCGAAGGAGATCCGGATGAGCTCCCGTGCCATGCTGTCCGTCCGCCCGAGGGCCTTCATGGTTTTAGAAGGCTTCTGGCTGCCGATCTGGCAGGCGCTTCCAGTCGAGATGGCAAAGCCCTTTCTGTTTAGTTCAAGCATCATATACTGCCCCTGTATCCCGGGAAAAGCCAGCCCGACTATGTAAGGAGCCTGCCTGGCAGACTGGAATACCTCGAAATCTATTCCTCCCTGGTGCAATTCAGAAATAAACTGTTCCCGCAGGCTTTTGAAGGTTTCGAGCTGCTGATCCCGCGCCGCCATAGCCTTTTTTGCTGCCGTGATGAATGACGCTATCGCAGGAACATTGACCGTTCCCTGCCTGTAGCCGAATTCGTGCTCCCCCTGTGTCAGGGGGGCAGGAAGGGTGCGGGGGAATATCAATGCTCCAATCCCTTTTGGCCCGTAAATCTTATGGGCGGAAATAGACAGGCTGTCAGCGGCTGATACAGCATCCGTCAGGTCGAGTTTTCCAAAGCTCTGCACGGCATCGACATGCAGGGGAGCGGAATGACTCCCCATCAGCCGCCGCAGCTCAGCCAGCGGCTGGATGCAGCCGATTTCAGGGTTCACATGCTGTATGGTTATGAGGGCAATATCTTCCCTCTTCAGTAACTCCGTAAAATGTGCCGTATTTACCCTCCCACCTCTATCATGCTTTGTGTACAGCACTTTGTATCCTCTATCTTCCAATGCGGTGAGTGTGCCGGCAATGGAGGAATGCTCGGTTCCGCTCGAAATGATCACCCGTTTTGAATTTGACTGTCCCTTAAGGAGGGTGTGGATGGCGAGGGAGTTGCTTTCTGAGCCGCCGCTTGTAAAGATGACCCTGTCAAATGAAGTGCCGATAAAAGCTGCAAGCTCCGTGCGGCATGCTTTGAGAAGGTTTTGGGCACGCGTTCCTTCATCATGCAGGCTTGATGCGTTTCCAAAAAAGTTTCTTGATGCCTCACAATAGACTTTAAGCGCTTCGGCATCAAGTGGGGTTGTAGCAGCATAATCAAAATATCTCATTTTCGTTACCTCGCCCATTTATCGTATTTTCAGACTGTAAAAAAACTCTTTTCTAAAAGTCTATTGTTTTATCAGTGCTGTGAGGAGCTTTTATTAAACCAGTTGATTGAAGCGGAAAGCGAGTACCTGCAGCGGAAATCAACTTTCTTTTCCAATAGCCACAATGTCTGCGAAAACAGCCATAAAAAAATCTCTTGTAAATAGTTTAATAATATGTAAACATATGTGTCAAGACACCTGTTATAACAGGAGGGCTGCATATGGAACATACTGACATAATCATAATAGGAAGCGGTATCGCTGCAATGAGTACCGCTATTGAAGCTGCCGTACATAAAAATGTGATAATAATCACAAAGTCCAGGCAGGATGAAAGCAATTCATTTCTCGCCCAGGGAGGAATTGCCGCAGTCACGGCTCCTGGCGATACAGTGGAAAAGCATGCAAAGGATACGATTGCGGCGGGCTGTGGATATAATAACCTCCCACAGGTTTATGATTTGGTGGAAAGCGGACCGGCAGCCATAGAAAGGCTGATTGAATCCGGCCTTCAATTTGACAGAAATGAGAGTGGGCAGCTTTCCCTTGGACTTGAAGGGGCGCATTCTGAAAGAAGGATCCTTCATTGCTGCGGAGATTCTACAGGCAGGAAGATCATGGAGCATATGCTCACACGGGCGGAAGATGAGACCCGTATTACCATCATTGAAAATGAAACAGCTGTGGAGCTGCTGGTGAACAGGGCTGGGGAATGCATTGGCACAGTCTGCAAGACAGAAGAGGGGTCTGTAAAGACTTATTATGCGCAGCACGTGGTACTGGCTACAGGGGGGATGGGTGCCTTATTCCAGTTTACTTCCAATGCTCCGTCTGCCACCGGTACCGGACTTGCCATGGCCTTAAAAGCAGGAGCAGAACTTGTTGATATGGAATTCATCCAATTTCATCCCACCCTTTTATATGTGGACGGGAAAACACGGGGGCTGATATCCGAAGCTGTCCGCGGGGAAGGAGCAGTGCTGGTCACTGCAGCAGGCACGCCGATCATGGAGGGGATCCACCCGCTTGGAGACCTGGCACCGAGGCATATAGTGGCACAGACCATTTTCAGCCATTTGGAAGCGGGTACAGCTGTTTATCTGGATATATCAGGCATTCCCGATTTCGGGAAAAAGTTTCCGGGGATAGCGGCGATATGCCGTACTGCAGGTGCAGAGCCTTCCCTGGGTAAACTTCCTGTTGCACCTGGCGCACATTTCCTTATGGGAGGAATCAAAACCGGCCCCGCCTGCATGACATCAGTGCCCTTTTTATATGCAGTGGGTGAAGCTGCGTGTACAGGGGTTCATGGAGCGAACCGCCTTGCCAGCAACTCGCTGCTTGAGGGACTTGTCTCAGGAACCAGGCTTGGCATCCATTTAGCGGAGGCAGGGTCCAGGAAATATGATACAGCTCCTGTCCCGCGAAGAACGGTTAATAATGCTTTAAAGCTCCCGGAACAGCGGATGCTTAGGGAAATGATGATGAAGCATTGCGGAATTACAAGAGACCAATCCGGACTGGGGCTGCTATGCAGCTGGCTTGAGAGCTTTGATTTATATGAAGTGCTGCATGGGGATCTTTCAGGCCTGGGGCTGGAAGATAGTCTGGATGCCATGAACCTGGTTACAGCCTGGACGGCAGCCAGGGCAGCCCTGGCCCGGACAGAAAGCCGGGGAAGCCATTACAGGGAAGATTTTCCGGAAGAAAACACAGAGTGGGCAAAGGCTGCTCTCACATGGGACACCCGGCGGCTGCAGGTATTTTTAGAAGGGAGAGAGTATGTTGAACAAAATTAAATTAAAGCAGATGCTGGAACAATTCTTCATAGAGGATATTGGGGAGCGCGATATCACAAGCGACTTGTTGTTCGATGCGGAGTCCAGCGGCGAAATCTCGTTTATTGCAAAAGCGGAGGGGATTTTTGCCGGGAGGGCAGTCATTGAGGAAGGATTCCGGCTGATGGATAACGGGGCGGACATCAGTGTCTTTGTCAGGGACGGAGAGCGCATCGGGGCTGGGGAGGTACTGGCATCCGTCTATGGGAATATGGGGTCACTCCTCAAGGGAGAAAGGGTCATTCTTAATCTAGTCCAGCGGATGAGCGGCATAGCCACCAATGCCAGGCGGGCTTCGGATAGGCTGGAGGGATCCGGGATCAAGATCTGTGACACAAGGAAAACGACCCCAGGGCTGCGGATGCTTGAAAAATACGCAGTTACATGTGGAGGTGCCTATAATCACCGGATGGGATTATCAGATAGTGTCATGATCAAGGATAATCACATCTCATTTGCAGGATCGATTACAGCCGCTGTGGAGAAGATCAAGGAGAAGATCGGGCATACTGTCAAAATCGAAGTGGAGGCAGAATCCTACGAAGAAGTTGCCGAAGCTGTGGCTGCAGGAGCTGATATCATCATGCTCGACAATATGACTCCACAATTAATGAAGGAATGTGCTGCCATAATCCCGCAGGATATCATCATTGAGGCTTCGGGGGGAATCACTCTTGATAATCTGGCAGATTACAGGGAAACCGGAGTGGATGTCATATCACTTGGGTATCTGACACACTCGGTACAGGCGCTGGATATCAGTGCCAAAGCAGGAGTGAATATAGTAAGGGAGAGCTATCAATGAACATACTTGAAGCAGTTCAAATCCGGCATGCCATGATCCCTGAGAGGTACCTTTCAATGCCAAGAAGGGAAATGGAGCAGCGGGTTCTTGAAATAAAGGAAAAGCTGGGCAAAGCCCTCTTTATTCCCGGGCATCATTACCAAAAGGATGAAGTAATAAAATTTGCGGATGCCACAGGAGATTCCCTGCAGCTCGCCCAAATCTCAGCTGCAAATAAAGATGCCAGGCACATTGTATTCTGCGGCGTGCATTTTATGGCAGAAACAGCCGATATCCTGACGGATGACAGCCAGACAGTGGTCCTTCCTGATATGCGTGCCGGCTGTTCCATGGCTGATATGGCCAATCTCACCCAGACCGAGAAAGCGTGGACTGAGCTCCAGGCAGTTTACGGGAACACCATCATCCCTCTTACATATGTGAATTCCACGGCTGATATCAAGGCTTTCGTGGGCAGGCATGGCGGGGCAACGGTGACTTCCTCCAATGCACATAAGATGGTAGAATGGGCATTTACTCAGAAAAAGAGAATTCTCTTTCTGCCCGATCAGCATCTGGGGAGAAACACAGCCTATGACCTTGGCATCCCATTAAAGAATATGGGCGTATGGGATCCCTATGCAGGCAGACTGATCATGGATGAAAATGGTGATCCGGGGGGCGCGGGGGTCATCTTGTGGAAAGGGCATTGCTCGGTCCATGAAAACTTCACCATCCATAATATCGAACAAATCCGCAAAGAAAAACCGGAGATGAATATTATCGTCCATCCTGAATGCAGGAGGGAAGTCACAGCGCTCTCTGATTACAGCGGATCGACGTCCTATATCATCCAAAAGATCGATGAGGCTGCACCTGGCACACAATGGGCAGTCGGAACAGAAATGAACCTCGTGAACCGGCTGAAACAGATGCATCCGGATAAAGAAATTATCTCGCTTAACCCGCAAATGTGCCCATGCCTGACCATGAACCGGATCGACCTTCCGCACCTGCTCTGGTCACTGGAATGCATAGAAAAAGGAAGCCCCCAGAATGAAATAAAAGTGGATCAGGATACCTCCGAGTTCGCCATCCTGGCTTTAAACAGGATGCTTGAATATGTATGAGAC
This sequence comes from Paraperibacillus marinus, assembly GCF_046237605.1. Taxonomy (GTDB): domain Bacteria; phylum Bacillota; class Bacilli; order Bacillales; family DSM-1321; genus Paraperibacillus; species Paraperibacillus marinus. The sequence goes on from NZ_CP143542.1 coordinate 1,177,815, forward strand.
TTTCGTGAACTCTGCCCGTTTACTCTCGGGCAGGTTTTTTTTTTTAGTGAATATTAAAAAAAGACTGTTGTTTTTTAATGAGTTCTGCCAATAGCCACAATGTATGCGAAAACACCTTTTTAATGGAGGAAAGAAGCCGGGAGAATTTCTGCAGACTCCTTCCCATTATGTATTTATTTCCCTCCAGCCTTCTAAAACAAGCGGCAGGGGCATAAGTTTTCATGAAAATAATGTTAGCACTTTGCCCAGTTCCTCATAGGATATAAGGACATTTGCATAGGAGGGAAGACATCTTGAAAATTCATATTGCAAAAAAAGGGGATACGCTCTGGAATCTCTCAAAGAAATATGGAGTGAATTTCGAAGAGTTAAAAAAGCTGAATTCTCAATTGAGCAATCCAGATATGATCATGCCTGGTATGAAGATAAAAATCCCCGGGACAGCCAAACAGCTGAAAACTGAAGCAGCGCCGGGAGCAAAAATCAACTACAATGCAAAAGAGTCACCGAAGGGAGGAGCGCTTCCATTCAAAGAGCAGCCTAAACCGGTTAAGGAGGCTCCGATCCAGCCTGCCCCGGCCATGCAGACGGCCCCAAAGCCTGAAGCATTTCCGGCTGCCCCCCCAGTCATTAGCCAGGCTGCACAGCCAGAAATGAATGTAACCGATATTAATAATTATTATATGGTCAATATGGCTGAAATGTCTGTGCAGCCGCCTAAGCCTGCACCTAAACCGCCTAAAGCGCCAAACGTCATGCCCCCCAAGAAAAAAGAGCTGAAAATGGAATCGCCGGAGTCGCCGGAGTCGCCGGAGTCGCCGGAATCTCCGCCGAAAATGCCAGTAATGGCAGCACAGCAGGAGTGTGTACCCATCACGCCTGTTATGCCGGGAACAGGATTCTGTGATGGGCCGGCAGCACCCATGGGGGGCATGTTCCCCCAGATGCCTATGTATCAGCAGCCCTATCAGCCGCAGGTTCAGGGAACATATATGCAGCAGCCAGTCCTGCCGGGAATGCAGGGAACATATATGCAGCAGCCACACATGATGCAGGAAGAAAGCTCCAGCATCATGGAGTCATCTTCTTCTATGGCCGGAACCGGCCACCAGCATGATCCGGGCGGATACAGCCATTATTACCAAATGTACGGAGGAGGGCATCAACATATGCCGTATGCAGGGAAGAGTGGGGGGATGAATCCTTATGGACACCACCATGAGTCATCCAGCTCATCATTTGAATCAAGCAGTATGCCAAAGCATTCCATGTATTATGGCAATCTAATGCATGGCGGACAGCAGTATGCCCCGCAGCAGGTGATGGGCCAGTATGCCCAGCCAACTGCCCAGGCCGGCGGGGATTGTGGGTGCGGAAGCCCTGCTCCGGCCGCTTATTCACAATCTTTGACTAATCCAGGACAACAAATGGGAGGAATGGAATCTATGGATCCACAAGGAATGATGGGACAGTCAGGATACGGGGGAAGCCCTTATGGGGGCCAGATGGGTCAGCCGGGATACGGAGGAAGTCCTTACGGAGGGCAGATGGGCCAGCCGGGATATGGAGGAAGTCCTTACGGAGGGCAGATGGGCCAGCCGGGATATGGGGGAAGCCCATACGGAGGGCAGATGGGCCAGCCGGGATGTGGGGGAAGCCCATACGGAGGACAGATGGGCCAGCCGGGATATGGAGGAAGCCCATACGGAGGACAGATGGGCCAGCCGGGATACGGGGGAAGCCCATACGGAGGGCAGATGGGCCAGCCGGGATACGGGGGAAGCCCGTACGGAGGGCAGATGGGTCAGCCGGGATACGGAGGAAGCCCGTACGGAGGGCAGATGGGTCAGCCAGGATATGGAGGAAGCCCGTACGGAAGCCAGATGGGCGAGTCTGCTGACGGAAGCCCTTATGGGGGGCAGATGGGCCAGCCGGGATATGGGGGAAGTCCGTATGGAGGGCAGATGGGCCAGCCGGGAACCGGAGGAAGTCCGTATGGAGGGCAAATGAGCCAGCCAGGGACTGGGGGAAGCCCATACGGAGGGCAGATGGGCCAGCCGGGATATGGGGGAAGCCCGTACGGTGGCCAGATGGGCCAGCCGGGATACGGGGGAAGTCCGTATGGAGGCCAGGCGGGCCAGCCGGGAATGAGGAATCCATTTGAAGCTGGTCCGGCACCGTTTGCTCCCTACCCTTTCTATGGTCCACCCGGCTTCGCAGATGAAAGTGAGGATTATGGGCGTTAATAAAAAGGGAGACAGCGCCTTTCGCGCTCGTCTCCTTGCTTATTTGAAGCAAAATGGGATCGAACCCCAAAAAATAGAAAAAATCAGGAATAATGTCTTCAAAATCCAGGCAAAAAGGAAAACCTTTTTTATAAAGGGTTTTTCAAACAAGAGAAAGTACCAGATTCAGCGCTCTTTCACTAAGCTCGTGAAGGAACATGGATTCCATAAAACGTATTCGTTCCTTTTTTCCTTGACTCCGCTTGAATACCAGGGATCTCATTTTGCGCTGTTAGAGTATTTAAAACCGCATAAGGATGTGTTCCGTTTCCATTCGAGGACTGACCGCGAAGAAGGGCTGGCACTGCTTGGGGAGCTCCATAAAGCAAGCGGAAAAGTATTGGGGGATAAAAGGTTTTCCTTTTCAATCCCGAGGTATAACCAGAGTGCCAAATGGACTGAGCGCCTGGAAGAATTTAAGAAAATAACCCATATCGTCGCGGAATATGTGCCCCCTTCCATCATCAAAAGGGTCATTGCCTGGGCGGAATGGTCGCTTGCGGGGCTGAAGGAAAACGAAACGCGGCTGTACGATCAGCCTGAGGTGATCACTCATGGAGATGTTGCCTATCACAATTTTCTGAGGGTAGAGTCGGGTGAATTGTACCTGATAGACTGGGATCTGCTCTCCAAATCCCCGGCCATAACAGATTACCTGCAATATGCAAACCGGATTCTTCCTGCGATTTCATATTCGCTGGAGGAATTATGGTCTTATCATGCTTTTAAGAAGCTCCAGGAAAATCCTGCATTTTTATATGGGCTGTGCTACCCGACGGATATCCTGCGGGAATGGAACAGACTGGCAAGGGATCACAAAATTTTAAGCCAGCACCATATCCATTCAGTATGGAAGCTGACAGTGGAAGATTTTGAGCAGCGGTCCCGCTTTCAGCGCCGGCTCGCACGGCAGATCAAGTATTTGGAAAGTAAAATCTCTCCTTAAAATGTCAGGTGGATATCCCCCTTTTTAACAAATACTATCATCGAGCAGCTGATGCTCAGTGAATAAAAGCAAAAGGGGGACTTCACCTGAAAAAGCTTGGAACTGGATTGATTCTCCTGTTCCTGATGGTGTCCGCTGGCTGCAGCCGGGATGACCAGGCTGAATATGGAGTAAATGGAAGCCATCCTGTATATGAGGATGGGACGGATATGGTTTCCAATAATGCGTATGGTGTGATTCCGCGCATGTTTAATATACAGTCACGTCATAGGGACAAGCCCAATCAGGAAAAGTATTATAAAGACAAAAATGCAGCGGTATATCAGGGCGATGGACATGTAAGCCGAGATAAAAATTATCATGATCACCTGGGGCGGGCAAAACCGGGAGGAGCCATGAGCGTGCGTCCTTCCTATTACAATGCATATGAAGGAAGGCTCACTCAAAAGCTGGAGCGGAAAGCCATACAGAATCATAATGTGAGCACAGCCAGGGCAGCTGTATATAAAGACCGGGTAATTATTGCCGTTGTTTTATTCAAGGATGAAAATAAAGCCTTAACTCAGAAAGAGCTGCAGGAAGCGCTCCAGAGCACAGCAGGCGGCCGTGAATTGACTGTGGTGACCGACCGGGGGACGTACAGCCGGATCGAAACACTTGATAATGATCTAAGGGATGGTGGGCCGAGAAGCCTTGTCAATTCCGATCTTAAGGACCTCTTCAGGAATGTCAGGGGAAATAAATGGTATGGAGAATAAGGTTACAGCCCTATAAGAGCCGGCCTGCTTCTGCTGCCGTACAATAGGCGGGCGGAATGGAGCCCTATTGTACGGTTGAAGCGGCCGGTCCTTTCTTTGTAGATTTTATGATTGTGCTGGCTGGGTTTGATAGCTGAAGAGGGCGGTAATCTTTGCCGTAATCTGATTTTGACCAGGCTCAATCGGTACAGTTTTTGCAGCAAAGGCAGCCGTGCTTATGCCCATCACCTGATCCCCGCCGCCGCTTGTATGTTCAATGATTTCAAGAGGCTGTGGAATGATCCTGGCCTGGACGGAGGCTGCGAGTGCAGCCGCCTTCTTCTGTGCATCCTGGACAGCAAGAGACAGCGCCTTCAGATAATACTTCGCTGAGCTCGATACCTCGAAAGCTGGACCAGCAATATAATTGGCCCCGCTCCTTACGGCTTCATCCATCACTTTTCCAGCTGACAGAGTGCCGGGTACACGTATGTCCAGGATATGGGTCACTTTATAGCCCTTCATGGTCTGCTTTCCTTCTGTATAATCGTATAAGATTTCCAGGCGGTAATCCTGTGTCTTAATATCCTTTCTTTCTATCCCAAGCTGCAGAAGGGCAGAAATGACCGCTGCGGAAGCTTCGGAATTATCAGCCTGGACGGCTGCAGCATTTTTCCCTTCCGTTATGACTCCTGCCTGCAGTGAGGAGCGGTCTGGCAGGACATTGATTGTTCCTGAACCGTTTACTCTGATAACAGGTGTCCTGGCGTGTTTTATCATATCAATCTCCCCTTTGTTTTTCTCCTACTATATGACAGGGGGCAGGCAGGAATGACCGTCGGGGACTTCCGCACTGGACAGATTGGATATTCTGGGTGATACTGGGCAGAATAAATCCTAAGTCGATGCTAAAAAGGTGGTTGCTATGAAAAAATATCTGTTCTTTTTATTATGTCTGCTGGGCGGTTTTTGCCATGGGGCCTCCTCCTCATTCGCGTGCGGGGAAGATGTGAAGGGAAATATTGCTGCAGGGGCTTCAGGCCATAGCTTGCAGAATCCTCAAATGCGGGAAGTCATTCTGCAGAGAGTTTATGTAGATGGTGATGTGAGTGAAGAAAAGATCAAGGAGCGGATTTGGTCCATGGAGGATTTTTTCGCCCAATATACAGGCTGGGAACTTGTAGCCCAAAATAAAAAGCAAATTATATTGAAAAAGCCGGTGAATGATATATCTCCTCTGCTGAAATCCAATGGCTATTTTGGGCTCAGTGATGGCGGAACCCTCTCTATCTTCAATGGCCGGCCAAGGGAATATCGTATTATCCAATCCTTTTTTCAGCTTGATATGAGAAAACTGGAAGGATCCCGGCAAAGGCAGCTTACGGATGGCATCAAGATTTCTGACAGACAACAATATAATGAAGTGATTGAAACCTTTAAATCATATTCAAAGTGAAAGGGCTGCCCGGCAGGCAGCCTTTTATCGCTGTATAAATAAGAACAAATGTTCACATCCTTGCTGTGTTTTTTATAAACTTCTTACGGATTGTATGGTAAAATGGTGTACAGCAAAACAGAGGAGCGAACACATTTGTACGATTTTATCAAAGGAACAGTGGAGTATATTGGGCCTGAATATATGGTCATTGAGAATAATGGGATCGGGTATCAAATCATGGCACCTAATCCTTTTGTTTTTTCAAAAAAAGGACATGCAGAAGTCAAAGTCTTTATTTATCATCACGTTAGAGAGGATATCGCAGCCCTCTACGGCTTTGAAACACGCGAAGAAAAAGCGCTGTTCACAAAACTCCTGAACGTAACGGGAATCGGGCCAAAGGGGGCGCTCGCTATCCTTGCATCAGGACAGGTCGGACAGGTGGTGCAGGCCATTGAAAATGAAGATGAGAAGTTCCTGGTGAAATTCCCGGGAGTAGGGAAGAAAACGGCAAGGCAGATTGTCCTCGACCTGAAAGGAAAGCTTGAGCATGTAGTGCCTGAATATTTCCCCAATTTATTCAATGATAATGCTGAGCGCTTTATCGGCAGCAGTCATCCAGAGGAGCTGGAGGAGGCTGTTCTTGCGCTGAAGGCCTTGGGATACTCTGACAAGGAAACCGCCAGGGCAGCAAAAGAACTGGCTCGGGAAAACCTGACCACTGAAGAGTACATAAAGCGTGCCCTGCAGACTCTTTTAAGATAGAAGGTGCATGTTATGGATGACAGAATAGTAAACCAGGAAGCAGACTCTGCCGAACTATCATATGAGTTAAGTCTGCGTCCTCAGAATTTAAGGCAGTACATCGGGCAGGACAAGGTGAAATCCAATCTTGAAATCTTCATAGAGGCTGCGAGAATGCGGTCTGAGACGCTTGATCATGTCCTGCTGTACGGTCCGCCGGGTCTTGGTAAAACAACCCTTGCGGCAATCATCGCGAATGAAATGGGTGTGAATCTCAGGACGGCTGCCGGTCCTGCTATCGAGAGGCCGGGAGATCTTGCGGCCATCCTCAGCGCCCTGCAGCCGGGGGATGTGTTATTCATAGACGAGATCCACAGGCTGCCTAGAGCTGTAGAGGAAGTGCTGTATCCTGCGATGGAGGATTTCTGCCTGGACATAGTCATTGGGAAAGGGCCTGCAGCGCGGTCTGTAAGGCTTGATCTGCCTCCCTTCACACTGGTGGGAGCGACTACCAGGGCCGGCTCTTTATCCGCCCCGCTCAGGGACCGCTTCGGGGTCCTTAGCAGGCTGGAGTATTACACAGTGGAACAGCTGAAGCAAATTGTCGTACGGACAGCTGAAATCCTGGAGACTGAAATCGATGGGGAAGCGGCAGATGAAATAGCGAGAAGATCCAGGGGAACACCCAGGATCGCCAACCGCCTCTTAAGGAGGGTCCGTGACTTCGCACAGGTTAGGGGGAACGGGCTTGTCACAATGGCAATGGCCGGTCAGGCCCTGGAATTGATGCAGGTGGACCGTTTAGGACTGGATCATATTGACCATAAATTACTTAAAGGGATCATTGAGCGTTTCAGGGGCGGTCCGGTGGGGCTGGATACTATTTCAGCCACCATAGGGGAGGAATCCCATACGATCGAGGATGTATATGAACCTTACCTGCTGCAGATCGGGTTTATCCAGAGAACACCTCGCGGAAGGATTGCCACCCCGCTCGTGTACGAGCATTTTAATATCGAGATGCCGACTGCATAGGATGGTGTGTGTTTTATTTGCATAATGAGAGCATGAATATGGTATGCTGAAAATTGCTGGCTGCCGGCCGGCCTATAGAAGCTGCAAAGAACGGAAGTGTAAAAATGAAGGTAGATTTATTTGATTTTCATTTGCCTGAAGAGCTGATTGCCCAGACTCCACTCGAACAGAGAGCGGAGAGCAGGCTCATGGTTCTTGACAAAGAAACGGGCGAGATCAGCCACGAGGTATTCAAAAATATTAAAGATTATCTGCGGCCTGGCGACAGTCTGGTCCTTAATGATACAAAAGTGCTCCCCGCAAGACTTCTTGGCGTCAAAGCGGATACAGGCGCAAAGATAGAGGTCCTTCTGCTGAAACAGCAGGGAGGCGATAAATGGGAAGCACTGGTCAAACCGGCCAAACGAATCAAAGAAGGAACAGAAATCGTCTTTGGGGGAGGCAGGCTCAAAGCAGTGTGCGAAGCACTTGGCGACCATGGGGGAAGAATCCTTCATTTCAGCTATGATGGAATCTTTTATGAGGTGCTGGAAGAGCTCGGCCAGATGCCCCTGCCGCCTTATATAAAAGAACAGCTGGAGGATCAGGACCGCTATCAGACCGTATACGCACGGGAACGTGGCTCTGCCGCAGCACCGACCGCGGGACTTCATTTCACTGAACAGCTCCTTGAGGAAATCAAGGAAATGGGGGTCCATATTTCGTTTATTACTCTGCATGTCGGACTTGGAACCTTCAGGCCGGTCAGTGCCGAGGATGTAGATGAGCATGAAATGCACTCGGAGTATTTTATAATGACAGAGGGCACAGCACGGCTGTTGAATCAGGTAAAGGAAGAGGGAGGGCGCATCATCACGGTGGGCACCACTTCGACAAGGACCCTGGAATCCATAGCAGCAAAAAACAGCGGTGAATTCAGGGAAGATTCCGGCTGGACGAATATATTTATCTATCCAGGATATGAGTTCAAGGCAATTGACGGAATGATCACAAACTTCCACCTGCCAAAATCCACACTCATTATGCTTGTGAGTGCGCTGGCGGGAAGAGAAAATATTTTAAATGCTTATAATGCGGCTGTAGAGGAACGCTACCGTTTCTTCAGCTTTGGGGATGCCATGTTTATCAAATAAACGAGGCACAATGGAAGGAGATACAAGAGTGAACCCTATTAGATACGAACATATTAAAACATGCAAACAGACAGGGGCGAGGCTTGGGATCGTACATACTCCGCACGGCTCCTTTGAGACTCCCGTGTTTATGCCGGTGGGGACAATGGCGACAGTCAAAACCATGTCGCCTGAAGAACTGACAGCCATGGGAGCGGGGATCATCCTCAGCAATACCTATCACCTGTGGCTGAGACCCGGCAATGACATTATAAGGGAAGCGGGCGGCCTGCATAAATTCATGAATTGGGACAAGGCCATCCTTACAGATTCAGGCGGTTTCCAGGTATTCAGTTTGAGTGAATTCCGGAAGATTGAAGAAGAGGGAGTCCACTTCCGCAACCACTTGAACGGGGACAAGCTGTTCCTTTCACCAGAGAAAGCGATGCAGATTCAAAATGATCTCGGTTCTGATATCATGATGGCCTTTGATGAATGTCCGCCATTCCCGGCTACCCATGAATATATGAAGAAGTCTGTTGAACGTACCTCCCGCTGGGCCGAACGCTGCCTGAACGCGCATGGCCGGCCGGGTGACCAGGGGCTGTTTGGCATCGTTCAGGGCGGAGAATATGAAGATCTGCGCAGACAGAGTGCGATGGATCTCACTTCGCTCGATTTCCCGGGATATGCTGTCGGCGGTCTTTCAGTGGGTGAGCCAAAGGATGTCATGAACAGGGTGCTTGAATTTACCACTCCGCTTCTGCCGGCGGACAAGCCCCGGTATCTGATGGGTGTCGGTTCCCCGGATTCTCTGATTGATGGTGCCATAAGAGGCATTGATATGTTTGACTGCGTCCTGCCGACCCGGATAGCAAGGAACGGCACATTGATGACAAGCGGCGGCAGGGTGGTCATAAAGAACGCCAAGTATGCCAGAGATTTCGGTCCGCTTGACGAAAATTGCAGCTGCCACGTCTGCCAGAATTACTCAAGAGCCTACATCCGCCATTTAATCCGCTGTGAAGAAACATTGGGAATTCGTCTAACGACTTATCATAACCTTCATTTTCTGGTAAACTTAATGGAGCAAGTCAGACAGGCTATCAGGGAAGACCGCCTTGGCGACTTCAGAGAAGAATTCTTTGAGCGCTACGGCTTCAATAAACCGGATGCCAAGAATTTTTAATCAAAGGAGGTTGAAGATATGGGTTCATTAGGTTCATTACTGCCATTGCTGTTAATGTTTGTATTGTTTTATTTCCTGCTGATCCGTCCGCAGCAAAAGCGTCAAAAAGCTGTCCAGACCATGCAGGGAGGCCTTGCGAAGGGAGACAAAATTGTCACCATCGGCGGGCTTCACGGAATTGTGGATTCTCTTGATGAGAACAAGATGGTTATCCGCTGCGGCGACGGCAGCAGGCTTACATATGACCGTGCGGCTGTCCGTGAAGTAACGGAAAAGGCACAGGAAGCAAGTGTTTCACTGGAAAAATAAAAGAACAGCGGCTGTCCCTCCGGGGCTGCCGCTGTTTTTTTATTTAGTCGAACTTGTACTTATATTGACCCCAAGGATTGCACCCATCATGGCGGTGACTATAAAGCAGGTATGATAAATCAGCTGTTTCAATGAAAAGAGTGAATCATGTCCCAGGTATTGAAACAGCAAAATGATGACGCTGTAGAGCAGGCCCGTCCCCCCGCCAATGAGCCAGCCCTGCCTTTTTCCCTTGCCGCCGGTAATGAAGCCTCCAAGGAACATGGATATAAAGGATACAATCATAACCGGATATGTTAAGGAGGCTTCAGTCAATGATGTGAACCTTAATAATATGGAAAAGATAAAACTGGCCAATGCTGCCATCATGAAAATTGAACCGACACCAAAAAGTACTGCGCTCCCTATTTTCCTAGACTCCACCTGTCCCACTCCCTCAAATAGATATAAAAGTCATACTGCTGAATTCATGGTCTGTTTTACTTACAGCAGCGGCCTGCATCCCCTGTTTCCCTACATGCATATTCAAATGAAACGGTAATTAGAAGTCCAAGCTTATAAATTCATGACCGTCTGTAAAATAAGGCAAGCAGCATGTTTCCGAATAACGGGATTCTTTTTGTTTCCTCCCGGCTCATGAGTCTGCACAGGAACATCAGTATGATGAATAAGAGGGCCATCACCCCGACAGCAAGCAGGAGGCGGATTGCTGCAGTTGTGTCGTTCAGGATATGGTAATAAATCCAGTGTCCGGCTGCGCAAACAGGGACAAGGATGAGAAAGGTGAAAAAGTAGGGCCTTATATGGATGCTCATATTGATTTTTTTCATGATGGTCGCATAGTGGAGCATCGTCACAAGCACTGTGCCGACTGCAATCCCGGCTGCGGCACCCATGATCCCGAAGGCTTCCTGAGAGGCAAAGATGAAGATGACAGCTGTCTTTAATACAGCGCCGATTAAACTGTTGTACATGGCGGCCCTGGCCATGTTCAATGCCTGCAGGGCTGCCTGCAGCGGGGCCTGATAATAGGAAAAGATAAAGAACGGAGCCAGGAATTTAATAAATACCGCAGCATGCGATGTACCGTACAGGGCCTCCATGAGCGGATCGGCCAGGATGTACAGGATGGCTGCGGAAAGGGCGCCGGTCAAGAAGGAAAACCGGAGTGCCTGCTGCAGCCGGTGCTCAACAAGCCTCCCGTTCCCCGAATAGTTGGCCTCGCTCAGGGCCGGAATCAAGGAAGTGGATAGAGAATAGGTCACAAAGGAAGGCAGCATTAAAAGCGGCAGGGCGTAGCCTGTTAATTCCCCGTACTGTCTTGTGGCAAGAGAGGATGCGACACCTGCCATAGCCAGGCTCTGTGCCACCACAATGGGTTCTGCAAACCATGACAGCGACCCAATCAGCCGTCCCCCTGTTGTTGGGAGGGCTACTTCCATCAATTCCTGGAATGTGCTTTTTCCTGACTTGACCGCCTGAAAGAAGTTACGGCGGAAGCGGAAATGTTTCTTAAGCTTGAACATGGCAAGAAGATACAAGAGCGACACCAATTCTCCAATCACATTCGCACTCATGGCCGCAGCTGCGGCATATTCCACCCCATACGGGAGGAACTTGACAGTAAGGAATGCGACAAGCGATATCCTCACAACCTGTTCGAGCACCTGAGAGTAGGCGGCCGGCTTCATATTCTGCCTGCCCTGGAAGTATCCCCTGAGTACCGAAGAAACAGCGACGATTGGAATGATGGGCACCATCGCAAGCAGCGGATAGACGATGCGTGTATCGGTAAACAGGTATTTGGACAGGACGGGAGCGCAGACTGCGAGAATAGGGGTGAAAATGATACTCAGCCCGAGGGTGGTGCTCAGTGAGACGACAAGAATCTTTTTTACCTTTTTCTCATTATTGCTTGCCGCTGCTTCGGCGACGCATTTTGAAATGGCAACAGGGAGGCCGAGCTGTATGATAGAGATGACCAGGATGAGGGTGGGGAAGGCCATCATGAACAGCCCCACGCCTTCTTCCCCTATGGATCTGGCGACGACAATTCTATTAATAAATCCAAGAATTCTTGTAATCAAGCCAGCTGCCAGAAGAATCATGGTTCCTTTCAAAAACTTTGACAACGACAATCCCTGCCTTCTCAAAAATAGTGAATTCATATACAATTAACTATATGCATCAGGGTGGACAAAGCATGACAGGCCATTTTAAAAACTCAACGTATCAGGGGAACCGAAACTGTAAATAACTGACGGAATGGAGCGTTTCATATGAATGCAGAGCATCCATATCAGCATTATAGAGAGAAGGTCAGGCCGGCACTGGACAGTAAGCTGGACGAATTTGCCCTGCTTGGTTATGGGGAAGTCAAGGAGGACGAATTGTGGCTCTATCTGACCAGAAAGAAATGGAAGAAGCCGAAGGAAGACATCCGCCTTTTTGAAGTTGTAGAGGATATTCTTTCGCTTACAGTGAGTGAATTTATGAATTTTACGACGATTGAAGCCTTTAAGCAGCCCTCGATTTTCAGTGCAGAAGGAAAAAAAGAGCTGAAAGACCTGTTATTTTAGTCATGTTTTAAAAATAGCAAATTGACAGTGAATTTAAATTGAATCATAATGTTCTTTGTGATGGTTTTTACTGCCAGCAAAAGGTAAATATGCGAGACAACGCCTGGCAGGCGCCAGGCTTTCTTTAGATCGTTTATATCTTCATAGGGTCAGGAGTGATGCAGAACATACATATGAGCTAAACAGCTTCAAAGTGATTGAATACAGAGGAGGCAACACAGAAAATGGTAAAAAGAGCTAGGATAGCTGCCTTTTTTATCTTGTTGCTGGCAATGCTTGCAACGATAGGTACTACATCCAACAGTATACTGAATAAGATCAACCTCGGTCTGGATCTGCAGGGCGGGTTTGAAGTCCTGTACGAAGTTCAGCCTGAAAAGGGACAAAAGGTCACGAATGCCACACTGAAGAGTACTGCAAGCGCGCTTGAAAAGCGTGTAAACGTCCTTGGAGTGAGTGAGCCGAACATCCAGATAGAAGGAAAGGACCGCATCCGGGTACAGCTTGCCGGAGTAAAGGATCAGGACAAGGCCCGTGAAATCCTTTCCACCCAGGCAAAGCTCACTTTCCGGGATTACAATGATAAAGTGCTGCTGAGCGGGGCGGACCTGAAGGCAAATGGAGCCAAACAGACCTTCTACGAAAACTCTCCGGCAGTAGAAGTCACACTGAAGGATGCCGGGAAATTCAAGGACATCACACAAAATCTTTCCCAATTGCCGCAGGGTGCGAATGTTCTTGCCATCTGGCTTGATTTCGAGGAAGGAAAAGATTCCTACCAGAAGCCTGATACACATGACAATATGATATCTGCCCCTGGAGTTTCAAAAATCATTGATTCGAAGACGGTCTATATTACGGGCAGCTTCAAGGTGGAGGAAGCGACAGAGCTTGCAAACCTTCTTAATGCCGGGGCGCTCCCGGTGGAGCTCGACGAAAAGTATTCAACATCCGTTGGTGCAAAATTCGGGGAGGAAGCACTGCATAAGACCATTGAAGCAGGAATCATCGGCATTGTCGCCATTTTCCTGTTCATGCTTGTCTATTACCGGTTCCCGGGCTTTATCGCTATCATCACCCTCGCGGCTTATATTTACCTTACGCTTCTCATATTCCAGCTGATGCAGGGGGTTCTGACCCTGCCTGGCCTCGCGGCCCTGGTGCTGGGCGTGGGGATAGCTGTTGATACAAATATCATTACGTATGAACGGATCAAGGATGAAATCAAGCTGGGACGTACCATTAAATCAGCGTTTGCAGCGGGTAATAAGAACTCCTTCGTTACTATCCTGGATGCGAACTTAACCACGCTCCTGGCAGCGGGAGTGCTGTTTGTTTACGGTAACAGCTCTGTAAAAGGGTTCGCAACCATGCTCATCATTGCTATCCTGTTAAGTTTCTTTACAAATGTATTCCTGTCCAGGATCCTTATGAACCTTTGGATTCAGAGCAATTTCCTGAATAAAAAGTTCAGCTGGTTCGGTGTCCGCAAAAAGGATATTCATGATCTCAAGGATTCCACGGATTCCTTCAGCATGCCGACCCGCTTTGACCGTATTGATTTTGTCAAGCACCGGAAGAAGTTTTATGCCTTCTCCGTCCTTCTTACGGTTCTGGGCATTATCTTCCTATTGGTGTTCAAGCTGAATCTCGCCATTGACTTCACGAGCGGGACAAGGATCGAGCTTAAATCGGACAAAGCCCTTACAACCAGCGAAGTCAGGGACGAATTTGAATCCCTCGGCTTTGAGGCTGACGATATAGTCCTGTCAGGACAGGGGAATAAGACGGCTGTCGTCAGGCTGAAAGGGGTCATGGATAAGCAGGAGATTTCCAAGGTTAAAAAAGGGATTGAGGATAAATATGGCAGCGATCCGACGGTGAGCACCGTATCGCCGACAATCGGAAGGGAGCTTGCAAAGAATGCATTCTACGCTATTCTGATCGCCTCACTCGGAATCATCATCTATGTAACACTGAGATATGAATGGAAAATGGCCTTCCCGGCAGTGCTTGCGCTGCTGCATGACGCTTTTTTCATTGTCACAGTATTCAGTCTGATCCGGTTGGAAGTGGATATCACCTTCATCGCGGCAGTCCTGACCATAGTAGGTTATTCAATCAATGATACAATCGTAACCTTTGACCGGATCCGTGAAAATATGAAGAAGAAACGGAAGATCAAGACACCGCAGGAGCTTGAGGACATTGTAAATGTAAGTCTGCGGCAGACTTTCGGCCGCTCCGTCAACACGGTGCTCATGGTCATCATACCGGTTATCGCCCTGCTGCTGCTCGGAAGCGAAACACTCTTCAATTTCTCATTCGCCCTTTTAATGGGATTAATCTGCGGAGTATACTCTTCCTTATTTATCGCAGCACAATTATGGCTTGACTTTAAAACAAAAGAACTTAAACAAAAAGGCTCCCTGCAGACTTTTGTCGAAAAGAAGAAGACCAGCTCGGAACCACAAGTGTAAAAAGATAAAGAACCCGCATATGGCTGCTGCCTGTGCGGGTCTTTTTTCTGTGGGAAAAGGGCGGAGCTGCACGTACCATAAGGCTTCCTGCAGCTTGGTATCACCATCATTGGTCTTGCTGGCATTCCCTTTCGCCTTACTCCGCTCCACCGCCTTATTGTGTTTGTTCCTTCTCGGCACGGTTCCTTTTCATGCATGAGCTGCAATTAGAAAACTCATTTTTGGTTTATGCTACCCAAGCCTTCTTTTGGTCCTGGTTTTTAACCTGTGAAAACAGGGGAAATTAGAAAGGTACCCATTCTATGGAGGTGGATGTATGAAAACACAGTGGACTTTTATAATAGCACTGGCATTTGCACTGGTTGTGGCTGTATTTGCTGTGGTGAATGTAGACAGCGTGACGGTGAATTATGTGTTTGGCACTTCCCGTATTCCGCTTATTCTGGTGATTCTCAGTTCTGCTTTTATGGGTGGGATTATTGCAGGGTCGCTTGGCCTGATCAGGGTGTTTTCCCAAAGGCGGGAAATCCGCAGGCTGAAGCAGGAACGGGACGAAAAGGAAGTTCAGCTGGAATTGGCCGAAAGGCAGACGCCTGCCCAGGATGGCCTGGAAGAACAGGAACAAACCGTGTACAGCGGTGGAAACGCCGCTGACAGGAGGTAAATATTCTGCATTGAAACCCCTTGGCCTCTTTTGTATAATAAGGGAGGTTAAGGGGTGAATGTATGCTTAAATCAAAAACTCGCTGGATCCTGAAAGATGCGAATACCGAGAGAGTGCAAGAATTAGCGGAACAGTTAAAAATCACACCTCTTGTAGCAAAATTATTAGTGAACCGTGGACTGGAAGATGCTGATTCGGCACGGTCTTTTTTATTTAGTGAAGATGAGCCCTTCCACGATCCCTTCCTTTTCAATGACATGGAAAAGGCTGTCGAGCGGATACATAGAGCGATTCAAGATAAAGAAAAAATATTGATCTTCGGCGATTATGACGCAGATGGAGTCACCAGCACCTCAGTGTTGATGATCACCCTCAAACAGCTGGGGGCAGATGCTGCCTATTATATTCCAAATAGATTCACAGAAGGCTACGGCCCCAATATTCCCGCATTTGAAAGAGCCGTCAAAGAAGGAGCAAGCCTGATTATTACTGTTGATACAGGAATATCTGCCGCAGCTGAAGCGGATTTTCTTAAAAATGCCGGCATAGACTATATCATTACGGATCACCATGAGCCTGGTCCGGTTCTTCCGTCTGCGCTTGCACTGATACATCCTAAAATTCCTGGCAGCACTTATCCATTCAAGGAACTGGCAGGAGTGGGGGTGGCACTCAAGCTTGCCCATGCACTGACCGGAAGGCTGCCAAAGGAATTGCTGGAGCTTGCAGCCATCGGGACCATCGCTGACCTGGTTCCATTGTTTGGTGAGAACAGGCTGATTGCCGCTGCAGGCATCAGACAGCTCCAAAAAACGGACCGGCCGGGCTTGAAGGCAATCCTAAAGAAGGCAAATGGCAGGCAGGACTCTGTAAATGAGGAAACGATTGGATTTGGTATCGCCCCAAGGATCAATGCGGCCGGCCGGCTGGGAAGCGCAAATCCTGCCGTCGAGCTGCTGCTTACACGTGACGGGGAAGAGGCTGAAATCCTTGCTTCTGAAATCGATCAAATGAATAAAGAACGCCAGGCGATTGTAAGCCAGACCGTTGAAGAAGCCGTGAAGGAAGTGGAAGCGAATTTCCCGGCAAGCGATCATAAAGTAATCATTGTGGGAAAATCCGGCTGGAACCCGGGCATCGTAGGGATCGTAGCATCGAAGCTTGTGGACAAATTTTATCGTCCGGCCATCATACTCAGCTTTGACGAGGAAAAAGGGATTGCCAAAGGTTCGGCGAGAAGCATCCAGGGCTTTGATTTATTCGCGAACCTGTCAAAATGCCGGGATATTCTTCCGCATTTCGGCGGACATCCCATGGCTGCAGGAATGACTCTTCAGCTCAGTGATGTGGGAAGCCTTAGAATGCGTATGAATGAACTTGCACAAGAAGAGATGACCGAAGAAGATTTCATTCCCATAACCAATCTGGACAGTGAAATAACCCTCGATGAAATTTCCCTTGCAGCCATTGAAGAAATGACCATGCTATCTCCTTTTGGGATGGGAAATCCAAAGCCCAGGGTTCTGATTGATTCTGTTCCGCTCGAGTCAATCAGAAAAATAGGGGCAGACAAAAATCATCTCAAGCTTATGCTGAATGATGGCAGGGCGGTGCTTGACGGAGTTGGATTCGGTCTTGGAGAACAATTTGACCATATCTCACCTTTTTCAAAAGTATCAGTCATTGGAGAACTGTCGGTCAATGAGTGGAATAATGTCAGAAAGCCCCAGATCTTCTTATCTGACATAGCGGTCAGCAGCTGGCAGCTGTTTGACTGCAGGGGAATATCCCCGGCTAAATGGCTGGATGTACCTGGCTCGGAGGATTTCCGTTTCATTGTGTTTAACCAGGAATCACTCACCAGCCTGCCGCCGGGCAGGGAAAGCCAGGCTGTTCTTTTTGATCCTGTATCATCTGCTCCTGAGATTGACGGGGAAAATATTGTTCTCTTTGATATGCCCCAGTCTCGAGACTCCCTGGCAGCATTGCTCTCAGGGCATAAGCCGCACCGGATTTATGCACACTTGCAGCAAAGGCAGAGCCATTTCTTCAGCACAAGGCCTTCCAGGGAACATTTCAAATGGTTCTACGCCTTCCTTGCCCAAAGGGAATCGTTTGACCTTCGGGCCCACGGCGGACAGCTTGCCAAGCAGCGGGGCTGGACGAAAGAAACAGTAGAATTCATGTCGCAGGTGTTTTTTGAATTAGAATTTGTTAAAATAAACAATGGATTGATTACTCTCAATAAAAGTGTAAAAAAACGGGATCTGGGTGATTCTGTTGCCTACCGCCAAAAACAGGAGCAGTTTGAGCTGGAGCAGGAGCTGCTTTATTCCACATACCGTGAATTATATGATAAGTTTAATCAATTAATAGAAGAGACCGCATTCCTTGAGGAGGAAAACAAACAATGGATTTGAAACAATTTATAACAATCGTTCCTGACTGGCCAAAGCCGGGAATTAAGTTTAAGGACATCACCACCCTTATGGATAATGGTGAAGCCTATAAATATGCTACAGACCAGATTGTTGAATATGCACGCGAAAAGGAAATTGACATCGTTGTTGGCCCAGAAGCCAGGGGCTTCATCATCGGCTGTCCGGTAGCTTATTCCCTTGGCTTAGGATTTGCTCCTGTACGTAAGGAAGGCAAGCTTCCCCGTGAAACGGTCAAGGTTCAATACGGCCTTGAATACGGCAAGGATGTGCTGACCATCCATAAGGATGCCATCAAGCCGGGACAGCGCGTCCTGATCACGGATGACCTGCTTGCTACAGGAGGCACTATTGAGGCGACGATCCAGCTGGTCGAAGAACTTGGCGGAGTTGTGGCAGGAATTGCCTTCCTTATCGAGCTCTCTTACCTTGATGGAAGAAACAAGCTGGATAAATACGATATCCTGACATTGATGAAATATTAATCTTAGATAAAGGGTCTTACCCATAAGGGCCGGCCCCCGCGTTTTGCCAGATTCAGGTGCGCTTAAAAAGCAGCTGTCTCCTGGCAATGCGAGGGGGCTGGCTCTTTCTTTTTTTTGTTGTAGTTTTTTGTTGCAATTTGTAAAATAAGGGCGGATAATTAGATATATTGTCCAAAAATGATAGGGAAATTATGTGAAGTATGCCAAAAAGGGCGATTTTCTCTTTACATCCTTTTCTTTTTTTTTAATAATAAGTACAATTAGAAAAATAGTGCTATGACTAAAAGCTTTTATTTATCTAGACGGATAATTCATATATAAAAAGGTGATTGAATGGCTAATGAACAAATACTAAGCGCTGACCAGGTAATACTGAGGGCCAGGGAATATCTCGGTGCTGAAGATACAGACTTTTTGGATAAAGCCTTTAAGTTTGCCGAGCATGCCCACAGGAACCAATTCCGGAAATCGGGAGAGCCATACATCATCCACCCGGTACAGGTAGCGGGAATCCTTGCAGATCTGCAGATGGATGCCTCTACTATTGCTGCCGGTTTTTTGCATGATGTGGTAGAAGATACCGAAGTGACTCTTCAAGACCTGAAGGATGCCTTTGGAGAAGAAACAGCCATGCTTGTGGATGGAGTGACAAAGCTTGGGAAAATCAAGTATAAGTCACAGGAAGAGCAGCAGGCCGAGAATCACAGGAAAATGTTTGTCGCCATGGCACAGGATATCAGGGTCATCCTGATTAAACTGGCTGACAGGCTTCATAATATGCGTACACTGAAGCATCTGCCGATTGAAAAGCAGCGCAGGATTTCAAACGAGACCCTGGAAATCTTCGCGCCCCTTGCACACCGGCTTGGTATCTCGAAGGTTAAATGGGAGCTTGAGGATACAGCCCTCCGCTATCTTAATCCGCAGCAATACTATCGTATCGTCAACCTGATGAAGAAAAAGCGGGCAGAGCGCGAGGAGTATCTTGACGGAGTCGTCGATGAAGTTAAGCGCGAGCTCGGGGATGTTCATATCAAAGCCGAGATATCAGGCAGGCCGAAGCATATCTACAGCATATACAGGAAGATGGCTCTGCAGAATAAGCAGTTCAGTGAGATATATGATCTGCTTGCTGTACGGATTGTGGTAAGCAATATTAAAGACTGCTACGCGGTCCTTGGAATCATCCATACGTGCTGGAAGCCTATGCCGGGCCGTTTCAAGGATTATATCGCCATGCCAAAGCCGAATATGTATCAGTCTCTCCATACAACGGTAATTGGACCAAAAGGGGATCCCCTTGAAGTGCAGATCCGGACAACCGAAATGCACAGAATTGCAGAATTCGGGATTGCCGCACACTGGGCGTATAAAGAGGACAAGAAGGCCGATGCACCTTCACTGCTTGGCAATAAGCTGTCATGGTTCAGGGAAATCCTTGAATTCCAAAATGATGCTGTCAATGCTGAAGAGTTTATGGAAGGCCTGAAAATCGATCTTTTCTCCGACATGGTCTATGTATTCACCCCAAAAGGAGATGTGATTGAGCTTCCTTCAGGATCTGTGCCGATTGACTTCTCTTATCGCATCCATTCTGAGATTGGTAACAAAACCATTGGGGCCAAAGTGAATGGAAAAATGGTGACCCTGGATTATAAGCTGAAAACAGGCGACATCGTCGAAATCATGACATCCAAGCATTCATATGGACCAAGCCAGGACTGGCTGAAGCTTGCCCAGACATCACAGGCGAAAAATAAAATACGGCAATTTTTCAAGAAACAGCGGCGGGATGAAAATGTTGAAAAAGGCAAGGAGCTTGTCGAGAAGGAAATCCGAGGGATGGATTTTGACCTGAAGGAAATCCTGACGGCCGAAAATATCAAGCGGGTTGCCGAGAAATTCAATTTTGCCAATGAAGAAGATATGTATGCCGCTGTTGGATATAATGGCATCACCGCACTTCAGCTTGCGAACCGCCTCACAGACAAATGGCGGAAGCAGAAGGAAAAGGAACAGGAAACGGCCATTGCTGAATCGGTTGCCGAGCTGAAGAAATTTCCTTCCAGCAGGAAGAAGGAGTCAGGTGTCCGCGTCAGGGATATCGATAACCTGCTGATCCGTCTTTCCAGGTGCTGTAACCCTGTTCCCGGCGATGAGATAGTCGGTTTCATCACAAAAGGACGGGGAGTGTCTGTTCACCGTTCTGACTGCCCCAACCTGGCAGGTGAAGAAACAGAAGACCGCTTGATCCCTGTTGAGTGGGAAGGCGGCCTGAATGAACGGAAGGAATATAATGTAGATATTGAAATTAACGGCTATGACAGAAGCGGGCTGTTAAATGAAGTACTGCAGGCAGTGAATGAAACAAAGACCAATATCTCGGCAGTGTCGGGACGTTCGGACCGCAACAAGGTGGCCACCATCAACATGTCGATCTCCATCAATAATGTCAATCACCTGCATAAGGTGGTCGAGAGAATAAAGCAGATTCACGATATATATGCAGTCAGAAGAATAATGAACTAAGGAGTCTTACAATGAAAGTGGTATTGCAGAGGTCGAAAAGGGCTTCCGTCTCCGTTTCCGGGAAGATTGCCGGTGAGATTGAGAGCGGGCTGGTCCTCCTGGCGGGTATAACGCATGAGGATACAGAAGCTGACGCAGCGTATCTGGCTGAAAAAATAGTGAATCTCCGGATTTTTGAAGACGAAAATGAAAAAATGAATCTATCTCTGCTTGATACTGGCGGTTCCATTCTTTCCATTTCCCAATTCACACTTTATGGAGATTCCAGAAAAGGAAGAAGGCCCAATTTCATGAATGCCGCCAGACCTGAAAAGGCAGAGCCTCTTTATGATACCTTTAACTCCATGCTGCGGGAAAAAGGGGCCGCGGTTGAAACGGGCCAATTCGGGGCTATGATGGAAGTGAGCCTGGTGAATGACGGGCCGGTGACATTGATTCTGGATAGTAAAGATAAATAATCAGCCAGGTTCCTAAAGAATAGGAGCCTGTTTTTTTTGTTTAATTTTTCGTTTGCGCCTGTTTTTCAAAATAACGGGCCAGCCCGTCAAATATAGCTGAAGCAGCCTGTTTTTGGAAACTGCTGTCCAGGATGGCCAGCTCCTCGGCGGGATTGCTTAGATAGCCGAGTTCCAGCAGGGCAGCCGGCTGCTTGTTTTCGCGGAGGACATGATAGTTTTCCTGGCGGACTCCCCGGTCCGGGAATGGCAGCAGGGAGGCGAGGGAAGAGTGCAGTTCTTCTGCCAATGTTTTTTGATTTCCATAGTTATAGAACGAGGTAAAGCCCTGGCTGTTCGATCCGTCCGCACTGTCATAATGGATGCTTATGAAGGCATCGGCGTTCTTGATATGGGATATATCCACCCTCGCACCTAATTCTATAAATGTATCCAGTGTTCTAGTAAGGATGACCTCAGCGCCCGCAGCTCTCAAGCGGTCATAAACGAGAAGTGCCGTCCATAAGGTGACATCCTTTTCAAATGTTCCTCCTGTCCCTGTAGTGCCCTTGTCCCTGCCGCCGTGTCCCGGGTCAATCACGATCACTTTGTGTTTCAAAATTTTCTCCGCCCCTGTTTTCTTTGGCACAGGCCCGCTCAGGCGGTCTGCCATCCAGCCCGCGACATACGCCCTGCTCTCATCCTTCAGCAGAATTTCGTACCAATTACCTTGGATGGCTGAGACTTTATATATTTCCCCCTTCTTGGCTCTTTTTACTATTTTGCCTGCAGAGTCTGGATTTTTCCTTAAGTCTGTCCGGTCATACAGAATCTTGATTTTAAGTTTTTCAGGCATGGCATCATGCGGGCTGTCCCCCTTGGTCTGTGTGAGCCATCCAGCTGCCCAGCCCTTCTTGCCCTGTTCATATTGGAGCTTGATCCAGCCGTTTTCTTTGTCCAGGATGGGATAAGAGGAACCTCTGTAAATCGTTCCTATAGCCCTGCCATCCAGGGAAGGCTGACTCCTTACCTGGAGGCTGTCTGCCTCAATGAGTGCAGTTCCGGAAGGAGGATGTTCCTCATTTTTCTCATCTTCTGCAGGCTGGGATTTAGTACCCTGCTCCAGCCTGGCATATTCCCTGGATATCCACCCGGACTCCCCTTTGTATTGGATTTCCAGCCAATCGCCTGCCAAGCCGGTGACCGCGGCTGTTTCCCCGTGCTTTATATTGCCGATAATACTGGCTGATGTGGAAGGGGATGTTCTTACATTCAGAGAATCAATCAGGATGACTGCACGGCCCCCCCTGCCGCCTCCAGGTGAAGTTCCTTGATGGTCCTCTTCCAGAAATTCTGCGGCCGCCCAGCCGGTAAGATTGCCGGTTTGAATCCTGAACCATTTGTCATTCTGATCCAAAATCACCGCCCGGGTTCCGCGCGTAAGCTTACCGATGACCCCAAATTTTGCCCCGGGCCCACTGCGGATGCGCAGAGTATCTGCTGCGACAGCGGCTATTCTTCTGGATTCATTTCCTTTTGGGGTGCCGTCTGCCCCTAACCCCCATTCTGCCCATCCCGCCGCCCACGATAGCGCTCCAAGGACTGTGCCAGGCTGCTCAGCAGAAATGGACGGGGCTGATGATGCAGCAGCCACCAGCAGCGAAAGAAATATTGGAAAAAGTTTATTCACATGAATCCCCCTGACTTTTGCTTTATTTCTCTTTCTATCCCGCAAATAAAAAAACCTTTCAAGAAAATGAAAATAATTCAATGGATTGGGAAAGGCTAGGATTAACGAGAGATTTCGGCACATGATGACAGGAGGCAGCCAAATGAGATACAGTGATAAAAACCGGCACAGCGGAAACGGCAGTGCTCAATTATTCGGTGTGGACTTTCATGATTTCATCCAGAAAGAGGAAAGTTCCTCCATGGTGGAACTCGCATCCGAGTTTGGATTAAATGTCAGGGGCGTAAAGAATTTGAAAAAACGCCTGGAAAGATCATAAATACCTTGACATTGAAAATGCTCGTACGTATTATTATTTAATAAATGAAAATACATATTGGCTTAAACCAATGATGGGGAAGAGTAATTAAGAACCGGATGACAAGAGAGGAAATGCCGCGGCTGAAAGCATTTCTACTGATGGCTTAATGAAAGAACACTCCGTAGGCTTCGCCCTGAAAAGGATGACTTAGTAGGGGATGAACGTATGCAGGCGTTAACTGTTAAAAGTGGAAGCAGCATTTATGCTTCAACCAGGGTGGCACCACGGGAATATAAACTCTCGTCCCTTGTAATTTATTACAGGGGACCGAGGGTTTTTTTATTTTTTCATGCATTCCCGGCCGCCTTACACGTTCTCTCCTGCAGAAAGATAAAAGCAAAAAGGAAAGGATTGGGCTATATGTCTATACAGATTCCGCGGGGAACACAGGATATCCTGCCAGGACAGGTAGAAATCTGGCAGTATATTGAAAGCAAAGCAAGAGAGTTAAGCAGAAGATATCAATACTCAGAAATAAGAACCCCGCTTTTTGAGCATACAGAGTTATTTCTAAGAGGTGTGGGAGACACAACGGATATCGTCCAAAAGGAAATGTACACCTTCCAGGACAGAGGGGGCAGGGATCTTACATTGCGCCCGGAGGGAACGGCTCCGGTAGTCCGTTCATTTGTAGAAAATAAAATGTTCGGACTTGCAAATCAGCCGGTCAAGTTATTCTATCTTGCACCCATGTTCAGATATGAACGCCCGCAGGCCGGACGATACCGGCAATTCGTCCAATTTGGGGTGGAAGCCCTTGGGAGTGCGGATCCGGCAATGGACGCGGAAGTCATTTCATTGGTCATGAACCTTTATGAGGAACTCGGCTTGAAAAAAATAAAATTAGTAATAAACAGCCTCGGGGATAAGGAAAGCAGGACAAAACACCGCGAAGCGCTGATCGGTCACTTCGCCCCGAGGATCAATGAATTTTGTTCAGACTGCCAGGGAAGGCTTGAGAAAAATCCGATGCGGATTCTTGACTGCAAAAAGGATAGGGGCCATGAGCTGATGAATTCGGCTCCGTCCATCCTGGAGTACCTCAATGAAGCTTCGGCAGCTTATTTTGAAAAAGTGAAGAAATATCTGTCCCAAATAGAAATTGAATATATAGTAGATCCAACGCTTGTGCGTGGACTGGATTATTATAATCACACTGCTTTTGAGGTGATGAGCGAGGCAGAAGGCTTTGGTGCCATCACTACCCTATGCGGGGGAGGGCGCTATAACGGGCTGGTTGAGGACCTTGGGGGGCCGGAGACTCCGGGGATTGGTTTTGGACTAAGCATCGAGCGCCTGATTTCCGCTCTGGAGGCCGAAGGAGTTGAGCTTCCGATAGCTGAGGGCCTTGACTGCTATTTTGTCTCCCTTGGTGAGGACGCGAAGGATTATACGGTAAAGCTCGTACAGCAGCTGAGGAATGAAGGCTTTTCTGCAGACCGTGATTATCTGGATCGTAAAGTGAAGGCCCAGTTCAAGGCTGCTGACCGGCAAAAAGCAAGATTTACAGCTGTCCTGGGCGACGATGAGCTGAAGAAGAATGAAATCAGCCTCAAGAACATGGAAACAGGGGAGCAGACGGTGGTAAGCCTGGCGTCATTCTCAGAAGAATTCAGAAGGCTTCAAGGATAAGGGAGGAAAAGTAATGTTTGGCAGATCATATTTTTGTGGAGAAGTAACAGAACAAGCTATTGGCGAAAAAGTCAGCCTTAAGGGCTGGGTACAGAAGCGCCGCGATCTTGGCGGGCTTATATTCATCGACCTGCGTGACCGCTCAGGGATTGTCCAGGTGGTATTTAATCCTGATCATTCGCAGGATGCCCTGCTGACAGCAGAGTCGATCCGGAATGAGTATGTACTGGATATCCAAGGTACAGTCGCTGCCCGTGCCGAAGGGACCATTAACCCGAATATGAAGACGGGAAAAATTGAGGTCCAGGCTGAGAGTGTTAACATCCTGAATGAAGCCAAGAACCCTCCATTCGTGATTGCCGACAGCACGGAAGTTGCAGAAGATATCCGGCTTAAATACCGATATCTTGATCTTCGCCGCCCGGTGATGTATGAAACCTTTAAGATGCGCCACCAGGTTACAAAGGCAGTAAGGGATTTCCTGGATCAAGAAGGGTTCCTTGATATTGAAACTCCTATCCTGACTAAGAGCACACCTGAGGGTGCCCGTGACTATCTTGTGCCAAGCCGTGTACATGAGGGCGGTTTTTATGCACTGCCCCAGTCGCCGCAGCTATTCAAGCAGATGCTGATGGTTTCAGGATTCGAGCGGTACTACCAGATTGCCCGCTGCTTCAGGGATGAAGACCTCCGTGCAGACAGGCAGCCGGAATTCACGCAGATTGACATTGAAACAAGCTTCATGAGCCAGGAGGATATCATCCATCTGTCCGAACAGATGATGTACAAGGTTATGAAAGAGGTAAAGGGAGTAGAACTTTCTCTTCCGCTGCCGCGCATCACCTATGCCGATGCCATGAAGGATTATGGCTCTGATAAGCCGGACACCCGATTTGAAATGAAGCTGACTGATGTATCCGGATTAGTAATGGACAGCGGCTTTAAAGTGTTCTCCGGAACAGTTGATGCCGGCGGCGAGGTGAAGGCAATCAATGCCAAAGGTGCCGCAGGCAATTATTCACGCAAGGATATTGATTCGCTTGGTGAATTTGCTTCCATCTATGGAGCAAAAGGCCTTGCCTGGCTGAAGGCCGAGGAAGATGGACTTAAGGGACCTATCGCGAAATTCTTCGGAGAAGAAGAACAGGGACAGCTTAAAGAAGCATTGGCCGTTGAAACTGGAGATCTTCTTTTGTTTGTGGCTGACAAAAAAAATGTCACAGCCGATGCATTGGGTGCTCTCAGGCTGAAGCTTGGAAAAGAATTAGGCCTGATTGATGAAAGCAAATTCAATTTTCTCTGGGTCACAGACTGGCCGCTGCTTGAATATGACGAAGAGCTCGACCGGTATTTCGCTGCACACCATCCGTTCACGATGCCTGTCCGGGAAGAATTGGACCTGCTTCATACAGACCCGGGCAGTGTGAAGGCGCAGGCTTATGACCTTGTATTGAACGGGTATGAGCTTGGCGGTGGCTCGATCCGGATATTTGAAAGCGATGTTCAAATGAAAATGTTTGAGGTTCTTGGTTTCTCGCAGGAAGAAGCAAAAGAACAGTTTGGATTCCTGCTTGAAGCCTTTGAATATGGGACACCGCCGCATGGAGGAATCGCACTTGGCCTCGACAGGCTGGTCATGCTTCTTGCAGGCCGGTCAAATCTCAGGGATACCATTGCTTTCCCTAAGACAGCAAGCGCGAGCGACCTTCTGACAAAAGCGCCTGACCGTGTCAGCCAGGCCCAGCTCGATGAACTGCGCCTTGCACTCAATCTTGAAAAAAGTGAGTAAAGGCCCAGGAGGCATTTCTTGAAACGGTCATTCTCCTGTGTTAGAATTACATCAATAGCAAAGTCCTGATGTGTTCGTTTTTCTTCTATACGTTTTGACCGAACACTTATAGTTTCGGGAGCACGAGTTTCCATGCTGCATACATGCCTTTTTCGAAAAGGACTTATAAATGCATGGAACAGGGCACCCACCTGCTCAGAGCGGGTTCAAAACTATGGCACTGACGGCACGATCGGGACTTTGCACAATACATACGGATATGAAAACCCGCGCATCCATTGCACGGGTTTTTATCATTGTTGGTACGGATGAAAGCCGGTTCTGCTGAAACTGGCTTCAAAGTGAGCGGGGATCTATTTTCCGGTAATAGGGACTGCAGAGTAGTTTCCCATTTCTTTTTTTTGTGTAAGAGAACATATATGGTATATTTAAGACGATAAACATACATTGGAGTGAGACGATGCTTCATCAATTTTCTCGTAATGAGCTTGCGATAGGAAAAGAAGGGCTCGATATACTGAAAAACACGACAGTGGCAGTGCTTGGCATCGGGGGAGTGGGCTCATTTGCAGCTGAAGCGCTCGCAAGGTCCGGAGTCGGGAGACTGATCCTGGTGGATAAGGATGATGTGGATATCACGAACATCAACCGGCAGAATATTGCCTTCTTATCTACCGTCGGAAAATTTAAAGCGGATTTAATGAAGGAAAGAATAAAAGATATCAATCCTGATTGTGAAGTGATATCTCTCAAAATGTTTTATACGGAAGAGACGTATGAACAATTCTTCAGCTATGGACTTGACTATGTAGTCGATGCCTCGGATACAATTTCTTATAAAATCCACTTGATGAAGGAATGCCTGAAACGGAATATTAAACTCATTTCAAGCATGGGTGCAGCCAATAAGATGGATCCTACCCGGTTCCAGATTGCTGATATCTCCAAAACGCATACAGACCCGATTGCGAAGGTAATCCGTACCCGCTTGAAGAAGGAAGGCATCAAAAAAGGGATTCCGGTCATTTTCTCCGATGAAAGCCCGATTGTGATCAGGGAAGAAGTGCGCAAGGAAGTAGGAAATGACCAGGCTCCGATCAGGAAGGCAAAAATGCCGCCTTCATCAAACGCTTTTGTTCCATCGGTCGCCGGGTTGATTGCAGCGAGCTGGGTCATAAGGGATATCTTGAAGGACATTGAGATCCAAAGGGTTAACGGGGAGAGCTTTCAGTAAGCTTTGCCGGCATTCGTAAAGCAAGGCGCGGGCTTATTTTCCTCTCGGAAGTGAGCCCGTGCCTTCTATTTTTTCATATACCGATCCCAGCGCCTGCTCGAATTTACCGGTTTTCCTTGGGTTATAATACTTCTTCCCGGCCAGTTTGTCCGGGAGGTACTGCTGCTTGACCCAGCCGCTTTCATAATCATGCGGATAAAGATAACCGGTGCCGCGTCCAAGATCCTTCGCTCCCTTATAATGAGCATCCTTCAGATGATCAGGCACTTCCCCATAGTTCCCGGCGCGTATATCCGAGAGGGCTGCATCCACCGCAAGATAAGCGGAGTTGGACTTTGGAGACAGGCATAATTCCACCACGGCATTGGCAAGGGGAATCCGTGCTTCGGGGAACCCGAGCCGTTCAGCCGCTTCCACTGCTGAAAGCGTCCGCGGCCCCGCCTGGGGATTGGCAAGACCGATATCTTCATAAGCCATGACCACAAGCCTCCTTGCTATGCTGACGAGATCGCCTGCCTCAATCAGCCTGCCGAGATAGTGCATGGCGGCATTCACATCACTGCCGCGCACGGACTTTTGAAGCGCGGACAGGACATCATAATGGGCATCTCCGCCCTTGTCATGGGAAAAGCTTTTTCTTTGGATACATTCTTCAGCGGCTTTTAAATCGACTGTTACAATTCCCTCTTCGTCCGGCTCTGTTGACTGGACGGCAAGCTCCAGCGCGTTCAGGGCGCTCCTCACATCCCCATTTGAGGCTGAGGCAAGATGCTGGTAGGCATCTTCGGAAATCTGGGTGCGTACCGAACCAAGGCCCCTTTCCTCATCGGCAGCTGCCCGTTTCAGGGCAGCCGTGATATCCTCAGGCTCCAATGGCTTTAGCTCAAAGATCTGGCATCGGCTCCTGATGGCTGGATTGATGGCGTGGTAAGGGTTGCTTGTCGTTGCACCGATCAGGGTGATGGCGCCGCTTTCCAGGTGGGGAAGCAAAAAATCCTGCTTGGCTTTGTCCAGCCGGTGCACTTCATCGAGGAGGAGAATGACCCTGCCGGACATTTTGGCCTCCTGTGCGACGATTTCCATGTCTTTTTTATTATGCGTCACTGCGTTCAGCGTGCGGAAGGCAAACTTTGTGCTTCCGGCTATGGCAGAGGCAATGGACGTCTTCCCGACACCCGGAGGGCCGTATAAGATCATGGAAGACAGCTGTTTAGCCCTGACCATCCTCCTGATGATCTTGCCTTCCCCTACGAGATGCTGCTGTCCGAGGATTTCATCTATGTTTTTGGGCCTCATTCTGAAGGCCAGCGGTTTAATGCTCATATCATATCTCTCCGAGTGAACGATTACAGGCCAAGCACAATATATCTGGCTGTTTTATTAACTTTACCATACATTATGTTAAACTTAAAATGCATTGAATTCAGCGGTATGCTATAATTTCAGGTGCATTTGACCATTATTTTAACAATAGCGAAAAGCCCGCTACGAATAGATTTTATAACTTTATGCAGAGGTGCAGAAAATGAAGATTTCGACTAAAGGCCGATATGGCCTCACAATTATGATTGAGCTGGCAAAAAAGCATGGGGAAGGTCCGACCTCCCTGAAGGCCATTGCACAGACGCACAACTTATCGGAGCATTACCTGGAGCAGCTTATTGCTCCCCTCCGGAATGCAGGACTTGTCAAGAGCATACGCGGGGCATACGGCGGCTATCTGCTTGGGAGGGACCCCGAACAGATCACATCCGGTGATATCATCCGTGTCCTTGAAGGACCGATCAGCCCGGTGGAAGGAATAGAGGATGAAGAGCCGGCAAAGCGGGAATTGTGGATAAAAATCCGCGATGCTGTAAAAGATGTACTAGATAACACCACCCTTCAGGATCTGGCAAGCTATTCAGATAACGATAATACTGATTCTTATATGTTTTATATTTAGGATCTTTTCTAAAAGATTGTTGTTGTTTGATGATTTCCGGGGGAGATTTAATCATTAAGCCCAGTTGATTGGAGCGGAAAGCGAGTGCCTGCAGCGGAAATCAACTTTCTTGTTCAATAGTCAAAATATATGAGAAAACAACCTATGTTTAATAGCGGATACCTTTATACATCCCTGACAGGAGGGGAACGATTTGGAAAATATTTATCTTGACCATGCAGCCACTTCACCGATGCATCCCGATGTAATTAAAAAGATGGCTGAGGCGATGGAGACAAGCTTCGGCAACCCATCCAGCATCCATTCATTTGGAAGGAAGGCACGGCATATCCTGGATGAATCCAGAGCCTTCATTGCCAGGAGCATCGGAGCAAAGGAAAATGAAATTATTTTTACCAGCGGAGGTACTGAAGCTGATAATCTGGCCATCATCGGGACGGCAAGGGCGAACAGCGGACGCGGAAAGCATATCATCACGAGCAGTGTGGAACATCATGCGGTCCTGAATACCTGCCGCTTCCTGGAGAAGGAGGGATTTGAGGTCACGTACCTTCCGGTAGATGAGTCAGGCCTCGTTTCTCCCGCCGGTCTGAAAGAAGCGCTTAGGGATGATACGATACTTGTGACTATCATGTACGGGAATAACGAGGTAGGCACCATCCAGCCGGTCAGGGAGCTTGCCCGCCTTGCTAAAGAGCGGGGGGCCGTCTTCCATACAGACGCTGTCCAGGCCTACGGGATCGAGCATATCGATGTAAATGCCATGGGAATTGACTCCATGTCGGTTTCCGCCCATAAGATAAATGGCCCTAAGGGAATAGGCTTCCTGTATATAAAGGATGGCACCAGGATCATCCCCGCAAGCTATGGCGGTGAGCAGGAGAGAAAGAGGCGGGCGGGAACCGAAAATGTTCCGGCCATTGCGGCATTTGCGGAGGCTGTTCGCATCGCAAAGGAATCCGCGGATGAAAAAAGGGCAAACTATCAATCCATGAAGGATGCGCTCATCGGATCATTACAGGAAGCAGGCATTAAATTTGCTATTAATGGCCATCCGGAGTATGCTCTTGCTCATGTATTAAACATCAGCTTTGAAGGCACCAATGTGGAACAGATGCTAATGAATCTTGATCTTGCAGGCATCGCTGTTTCCAGCGGATCAGCATGCACAGCAGGCTCGATTGAACCTTCACACGTCCTTACGGCCATGTTCGGAAAGGACTCAGAAAGGCCTTATAATTCCATCCGGTTCAGCTTCGGCTATACAAATACAGAAGAAGAAGTCCAGAGGGCTGCAGGAACAGCCGTGAAAATCGTTCAGCGCCTGAGGACTCATTAATATAAAGAAAGGGGTGGCAATATGAAAAAGTCACCTGAAGAAACGCGGGTGGTCGTGGGGATGTCCGGAGGCGTGGACTCTTCCGTTGCCGCGCTTCTATTAAAACAGCAGGGCTATGATGTTGTAGGGATCTTTATGAAGAATTGGGATGATACAGATGAAAATGGAGTCTGTACAGCTACTGAGGATTACAATGATGTAATCCGTGTCTGCAACCAGATCGGCATTCCCTACTATGCTGTTAATTTCGAGAAACAATACTGGGACAAAGTTTTTACCTATTTCCTGGATGAATATAAAGCAGGACGCACTCCGAATCCTGATGTGATGTGCAATAAAGAAATAAAATTCAAGGCCTTTCTTGAGCATGCGGTCAATCTGGGCGCTGATTATCTCGCGACCGGACATTATGCCAGGGTTGAGCAGATTGACGGAGAATATAAGATGCTGAGAGGAATTGATCAAAATAAAGATCAAACTTATTTCCTGAACCAGCTCACCCAGGAGCAGCTTGAAAAGGTCATGTTCCCGCTTGGGGGCATCGAGAAATCCAGGGTTAGAGAAATAGCCCGGGAAGCAAATCTCGCGACTGCAGCTAAAAAAGATTCCACAGGCATCTGCTTTATCGGCGAAAGGAATTTTAAAGAATTTCTAAGCGGATATCTGCCAGCCCAGCCAGGCATAATGCAGACCTTGAGCGGGGAAGAAAAAGGCAGGCATGACGGCTTGATGTATTATACGATCGGCCAGCGTCATGGTCTTGGGATCGGCGGAAGCGGAGAACCGTGGTTTGCAGTCGGAAAAGACCTGAAAAAAAATATTCTTTATGTGGAGCAGGGCTTCGATCATGACAGCTTATATTCGACTTCAATCAAAGCGGTCAATGTGAGCTGGGTATCCAGCCTGGACAAGCCGGGGACATTCGAATGTACGGCAAAATTCAGATACCGTCAGGCGGATAATGAAGTAACGGTAAAGAGTCATGGAGACGGCACGGCAGAAGTCCTTTTCAAACAGCCAATCCGGGCTGTGACCCCTGGACAGGCTGTTGTCTTTTATGACGGCGAAGAATGCCTGGGCGGCGGCACAATCGATGAAGTGTTCAAATCAGAAGAAAAGCTAACGTATGTAGGATAAAGAGGCAGGCCCGAAAGCGGGCCTGCCCATTTTTTTATGTTATGTTATACTCACTATAGAAATGATGGAGAGTGGTTAAATAATGGATAAAAACATGCAGGGAATCGAATATATGAGGGCTGGCAAATACGAAGAAGCGGTCAAGCTGTTTTCGGAAGTCATTGAAGAAAGCCCGGAGGATCCAGTCGGTTATATTAACTTTGGAAATGTCCTGACAGCGGTGGGCGAAGACAGCCGTGCAGTGGGCTTTTTCAATAAAGCGCTGGAAATCGACCCGAACGCCTCAGCGGCTTATTACTCATTGGGAAGTATGCTTTTTGAGAAAGAAAAATATAAGGAAGCAAAGGACATGTATGAAAAGGCGGTAAAATCAGGACTTGATAATTCCGATGCTTACTTCATGCTTGGACTTACGCTCATGCAGCTTGAACAGCCAAGGCTTGCCATGCCATATCTTAAGCGGAGCGTTGAATTGAATCCGGAAGATGCAGAAGCAAGATTTCAATATGCGCTGACCCTGGCCCATGCGGAACTCTATGATGAGGTAATTGTCGAGCTTACGCTTGTGCTTGAAAAAGACCCGGAGCATGGAGATGCCTATTATAATCTTGGAGTAGCTTACGCGCTTACTGGAAAGGTCCGCAAAGCAATGGAACTGATGGAAAAGGCTGTAGAAGTACAGCCGGATCATATTCTTGCTGCCCATGGAAAGGCGCAGATGGAGCTGATCCTAAAAGAGGAAGAAGAACAGAATTAAAAATAAGGGGAAGGAGGGGGAAGCGTGCTTCAGCAGGATTCATTAAATCTATTTGCAGACGGTGACAAAATGTTCATGAAGGGACGGCATCTGGTCACCATCTTTCATAACGAGCAGAATCTTTATTCAGTTGTCCGGATCCGCCTGGACGAAACCAACCTGGAATATGATGAAAAAGAAGCGGTCGTCACCGGATACTTTCCCCGAATCCACGAGCACGAGACATATATCTTTTTTGGCACGATGAAGGAGCATCCCAAGTTTGGGCAGCAATTTCATGTGGAGCATTTCAGGAAGGATATGCCCCATACACGCGATGGAATTATCAATTATTTATCCAGTGAGCTTTTCAAGGGGATCGGAAAGAAAACCGCAGAGAGCATTGTTGACACACTTGGAGAAAATGCCATCTCCCGCATCCTGGAAAGCCCTTCCCTTCTTGATACAATTCCCAAGCTGAACCCGGAAAAAGCCAAAGACCTATATGACAATCTCATGGAGCACCAGGGGCTGGAGAAGGTAATCATCAGCCTGAATCAGCTTGGCTTCGGGCCGCAGCTTTCCATGCGTATATACCAGGTCTATAAACATGAAACGCTGTCTGTTATACAAAAGAATCCATACCAGCTTGTCGAGGACATAGAGGGTGTCGGCTTCGGGCGCGCGGATGAACTGGGCTTCCAGGTTGGGATTGCCGGCAATCATGAGGACCGGATTAAGGCAGCCTGTCTGTATACTCTTGAAAATGACTGCCTTCAGGAAGGCCATGTTTTTCTTGAAACGGAGCATCTTCTCCGGCGCGTAAAAGCCCTGCTTGAGGAAAATAAGCGGGATGTGATTGAATATACCAATATTTCAGCTGAAATCATTAAGCTTGGTGAAGAAGGCAAGATCATTGTGGAGGACGAGCGGATATATACACCTTCCCTCTACTTCTCAGAGGGAGGACTGGCCGGGAAAATAGAGAAAATCCTGGAACAGGAAGACTATGAAGATCAATTCCCTGAATCTGAATTCCTGCTGGCGCTGGGAAATCTTGAAGAGCGGATTGAGGTAGAGTATGCCTCTGCCCAAAAAGATGCCATTCAAACTGCATTGATGTCCCCCATGCTGATTCTCACTGGCGGCCCGGGGACAGGAAAAACTACAGTCATTAAAGGCATCGTGGAATTGTATTCAGAGCTCCACGGGGCATCGCTTGATCCCAGGGATTATAAAAAGGAAGAGCCCTTCCCATTTGTCCTTGCTGCGCCTACCGGGCGTGCCGCCAAAAGGATGACTGAATCAACCGGACTGCCTGCCGTTACTATTCACCGACTTCTCGGCTGGAACGGAACAGGCGAGTTCACTCATAATGAAAACAATCCAATCGGCGGAAAGATTCTTATCATAGATGAAATGTCCATGGTAGATACCTGGCTCGCTAATCAGCTGTTCAAGGCACTGCCTGAACATATTCAGGTTATTCTTGTTGGGGATGAGGATCAGCTTCCATCGGTCGGACCGGGTCAGGTTTTGAAGGATCTGCTGCGCTCGGGCAAGGTGCCGACTGTGCAGCTTCAGCATATATACCGTCAGGACGATGGATCTTCCATCATAAGCCTTGCCCATGAAATCAAGCAGGGAAGGCTGCCAGGCGATATCCGCAGGCAACAGCCGGACCGCTCGTTCTTTCCGTGCAATGCCGCACAGATTGCAGAAGTGGTTGAAAAGGTGGTTAAAAACGCCAAGAAAAAAGGCTATTCAGCCCGCGATATACAGGTACTTGCCCCCATGTACCGGGGACCTGCCGGGATTGACAGGCTGAATGTCCTGATTCAGGGGATTTTGAACCCGAATGAAGACGGCAAAAAGAGGGAGCTCTCGTTCGGAGATGTTACTTACAGGGTCGGGGACAAAGTGCTGCAGCTTGTAAACCAGCCGGAAAGCAGTGTCTATAACGGGGACATCGGCCAGATTGCGGCCATCCTATATGCTAAAGAGAACACGGAAAAGCAGGATATGGTTATTGTATCCTTTGACGGTCTTGAGATAACGTATACCAAATCCGATCTATCGCAGATTACCCTTGCCTACTGCTGTTCCATTCACAAGGCACAGGGAAGCGAATTTCCGATCGTCATCATGCCTGTGGTTAAGAGCTATTACAGGATGCTTAGGAGGAATTTGATTTATACCGGAATCACAAGGAGCAGAAAGTTTCTCATACTCTGCGGGGAGGAAGAAGCCCTGCGGCTCGGGATAGAGAGAAATAATGAACTGGGGCGGAAAACGACCCTCTGTGAAAGACTGGAAAAAACGATGGCCGAAAAAGAAGTTCCGTCTGCTGATACAGATGACAGCCAGAATATGATTGCATCTATGATGTCTGCCGACCCGATGATCGGCATGGGCGGGCTGACTCCTTATGATTTTATGAGCGGCGAAAAAATACAATAATCCAGGAAGGCTGCTGCTTAGATGGCAGCCTTTTTCTGTGGAAAAGGGGCGGAGCTGCATGGATTAAAAATCTTCCTGCAGCTGGGTGCGCACCTCATGTGTTTTCCCAGCACCCCTGGTGTGTCTTAATCCGCTCCACCGCCTTATTGTGTTTGTCCCTGCTCTACTCAAGTTCCTTTCCGTGAATGGGTTGTGAGTAGAAAACTCATATTTGTTTTCTGCTGTTCTCCGGCATCCTGGGCAATGTAAAAATTGTCTGCACTATAACCCGCAGGACGGCAAGTCTGCCAGAAAGTGGTATATAATGCGAAAACCCTGGGCAGAATGGTAGGGACATAGATGGATGGCTGCCTGCAGAGATTTAACCCGCGGCCATCATAATTAAGAGTGTAGTGAGGTGTCTTACTTTGCAGATGAAATGCCCGAATTGTTCCAGCAAGGATATCGGCAAGATCGGAGTGAATCAGTTTTATTGCTGGAACTGCTTCATTGAGATGACCATTTCGAAAGACTTAATACATACACATCAAGTGGAAGAGGATGGCTCGCTCAGCTCTCTTGATGATCTTTTTGAAGAAGACAGCCGCCGGATAAGCGGCGGATATTAAGGATGGATCCCCGGCCTTCTGGCAGCCGGGGTTTTTCTTTGGAAAAGGGGCGGAGCGGTATGTACCATAAGGCTTCCTGCAGCTTGGTGTGACCATCATTTATCTTGCTAGTATTCCTGCCTGCGCCTTATTACGCTTCACCACCCCATTGTGTTTGTTCCTGCTCTTGTTCAGATTCCTTTCCCTGCATGGGCTGCAAGTAGAAAACTCATGTTTGTTTTATGTGGACTGCTCTTGTTTTTCATAAAGAGCTCTTCCACCAGAAAATATGCTCCCTCTTTCCTCTTAATCTGTATGGAAATGCACAGAGATACAAACCCTACAGAAAAAGGGGGGAGATTGTGAATATAAGGGTGAAGTGGTATTATCGCCTCGGTTTTCTGCTGCTTCTGTTTATTGTTCTATATGTCTTCTTTATTTTAAGGCCGCTGTGGCTGCCGGTGTTCAAGGTATTGGCCGCTGTGCTCCTCCCTTTTATAATAGGGGGATTCATCGCCTATCTTCTCCACCCTATAGTCGAGAAGCTTCATGGCAGAGGGATGCACCGGGTGCTTGCCATCTTTATCATTTACAGCCTTTTTTTCGGGGTTACCGGCTATGCCCTTTATAAAGGGGTGCCGGCCTTTATCTGGCAGATCAGACAGCTGTCTGATAGCGCACCAGCCGTGGCTGAACAATACAGGAGCTGGTTCGATTCCATGCACAGGCAGACGGCATCCTGGCCATTTGGCCTGCACGAGAGGCTAGAAGAGGGCATCTTAATGTTTGAAAGGAAGCTTGACAGTTTGTTTGATATGGCCATGGGGGTTTTAGCCAGACTTCTTGATTTCATCCTCTTCATCGCCCTCATTCCATTCGTTGCTTTTTACTTTCTAAAAGATATTTCCGCCATAAAGCGTTTTGTCTGGCATCTTACACCTCATAAATGGCGGGCAGGGGGCATATCCTTCATCCGTGATGTGGACGACTCCCTTGGAAGCTACATCAGGGGGCAGCTCATTGTCTGCGCAGCCATCGGAGGCCTCTCCACCCTTATTTTTTGGGGAATCGGCATGCAATATCCCCTTTTATTCGGGGTCATCATAGGGATCACCAATATCATTCCATATTTCGGCCCCATCTTTGGTGCTGTTCCTGCCATGCTGATCGCCGCTGCCACCTCCATGAAAATGGCTGTGCTTGTAGCTTTGATCGTACTGGTTCTTCAGTTCCTGGAAGGTAATGTATTGTCTCCATTTATTGTCGGTAAAAGCTTATCCATGCACCCTCTAGTCATTATGGCGGCACTTCTCCTCGGCGGGGAAACGGGAGGAATCCCGGGGCTGATCGTCGCGGTTCCACTCCTCGCCATCCTTAAAGTGGCCGTCATTCATGCCATGGAGCACTTTGCCCCCAATAAAAGAAAGGAGCTGGCAGAAGCAAGTGGTGAAAACAAACATGACAGCCATTGACAAAATATTTTCCAATGCATATAATCATGGTAAAATAATGAACTTTTAATAAGCAACACAATGATGGATCGAGTATGTTAATGACCATTTAAAGTGCCTGGCACAATAGAGAGGGATCCCCGGGGCTGGAAGGGATTCTAAATGAAGGTTAACAGAAGGCTAATCCTGAGTGCAGCTAATCCCTGCCGTCTGCCGCGTTAAGGCTGGTAATGAGGTGATGCATGGGGACTCCATGCATAATCAGGGTGGTACCGCGAGCAAACTCTCGTCCCTGTTTTTGGGATAAGGGTTTTTTTTGTTGCCTTAA
Organism: Paraperibacillus marinus; assembly: GCF_046237605.1. Classification (GTDB taxonomy): domain Bacteria; phylum Bacillota; class Bacilli; order Bacillales; family DSM-1321; genus Paraperibacillus; species Paraperibacillus marinus. The sequence goes on from NZ_CP143542.1 coordinate 1,215,908, forward strand.
AAAGATTGAACGCTTAAAAGGAGGAAGAAGTATGAAGAAACATACCGGTTCACAGATTCGAAGGATGTATCTGGACTTTTTCAAAGAAAAGGGGCACAGCATCGAACCGAGCGCATCACTGGTCCCGCATGAGGATCCGTCACTTCTATGGATCAATTCTGGTGTGGCTACACTTAAGAAATATTTTGACGGACGGGTAATCCCGGAAAACCCAAGGATTACGAATGCTCAAAAATCAATAAGGACCAATGATATAGAAAATGTAGGCAAAACAGCACGACATCATACGTTCTTTGAAATGCTCGGGAATTTTTCGATCGGCGATTATTTCAAGGAAGAAGCCATTACCTGGGCATGGGAATTTTTAACCGATGAAAAGTGGATTGGCTTCGATAAGGAAAAGCTGTCTGTCACGATCCACCCGGAGGACGAAGAAGCCTTCACCCTCTGGAATGAGAAAATCGGCATTCCGAAAGAGCGGATCATCAGGCTGGAAGAAAACTTCTGGGATATCGGGGAGGGCCCAAGCGGACCTAACACAGAGATTTTCTATGACCGCGGACCGGAGTACGGTGATGATCCGAGCGATCCGGAATTATTCCCGGGCGGCGAAAACGAACGCTACCTGGAGGTTTGGAATCTCGTGTTCTCGCAATTCAACCACAATCCTGATGGCAGCTATACCCCGCTTCCAAAGAAGAATATTGATACCGGAATGGGCCTTGAGCGGATGGCATGTGTCGTGCAGGGAGTGCCGACCAACTTCGATACCGACCTGTTCATGCCGATCATTCACGCGGTTGAGAAAACCTCAGGCGTTCAGTACGGGAAGGATAAAGAGCTGGATACAGCCTTCAAGGTCATTGCAGACCATATCCGGACAGTATCCTTCGCAGTCGGCGATGGGGCGCTCCCTTCGAACGAAGGCCGCGGCTATGTGCTCCGCCGTTTGCTCAGAAGGGCTGTACGCTATGCTAAAAAAATCAATATAAACCGTCCATTTATGTATGAGCTTGTGGCTGTAGCGGGAGAAATCATGAAGGACTTCTACCCTGAGGTATCAGATAAGCAGGAATTCATTGAGACGGTTGTCAAAAATGAGGAAGAACGTTTCCACGAAACGTTGAATGACGGCCTGGGTATCCTGTCAGAGGTCATTAAGAGGGCCAAGGAAAAGAACAGCGGGACCATTCCAGGTGAAGACGTATTCCGCCTGTACGATACGTATGGTTTCCCGGTTGAACTGACAGAAGAATACGCCGAGGAAGAAGGCATGAAGGTCGACCATGATGGCTTTGAACAGGCCATGGAAGGGCAGCGGGAGCGGGCAAGGGCTGCACGCCAGGATGTCGGCTCCATGCAGGTACAGGGCGGAGTTCTCGGGGAGATAACAGCCGAAAGCAAGTTTGTCGGCTATGTTCATCTTGAATCAGATGGAACGGTAGAAGCGATTGTTAAAAATGGTGGATTTGCAGAAGCTGCAGAAGCTGGTGATGAAGTGCAGATCATCTTGAGCCAGACACCATTCTATGCCGAGAGCGGCGGCCAGATTGCTGATATCGGTTCAATCAGGAGCGGAAATGCAGTCATTCATGTAAAGGATGTCCAGAAGGCTCCTAACGGACAGAATCTCCATAATGCTGTTGTGGAATCAGGGTCCATCAAGAAAGGGGATGCTGTCCATTCTGCAGTGGATGGGAAAAACCGTACGGAAATCACTAAGAACCATACAGCCACCCACCTTCTTCATCAGGCACTAAAGGATGTACTCGGTGTCCATGTCAATCAGGCTGGGTCATTGGTACAGAGTGACCGCTTGAGATTCGACTTTTCTCATTTCGGTCAGATCAAGCCGGAAGAGCTGGAAAAAATTGAGGAAATCGTGAATCGCAAAATCTGGGAAAGCATCGAGGTCCAGATTGATTACAAAAATATCAATGAAGCCAAGGAAATGGGCGCAATGGCACTGTTTGGCGAAAAGTATGGCGAAATTGTACGTGTCGTACAGGTAGGAAACTACAGCCTTGAGCTGTGTGGAGGCTGCCATGTTCCCAATACCTCTGCCATCGGTCTTTTCAAGATCGTGTCAGAAAGCGGAATTGGTGCAGGCACGCGACGTATTGAAGCAGTCACTGGCGCAGCCGCATATGCCCAGTTGAAGGAACAAGTCGGAATCCTTCAAAATGCCGCCGGCAGACTGAAATCCAGCACAAAAGATGTTCCTGTCCGGATTGAAGCCATTCTTTCTGAATTAAAAGAACTTCAAAGAGAAAATGAATCCCTTGCTGCCAAATTAAGCAATATCGAAGCCGGAAGCCTTGTGGATCAGGCAAAACAGGTGGATGGTGTAACAGTTCTTGCTGCAAAGGTCGCGGCACAGGATATGAATAACCTGCGTCAAATGGCAGATGACTTGAAGAATAAGCTGGGATCTGCAGTCGTATTGCTTGGTTCCGTCCAGGGAGACAAGGTAAACTTGATTGCCGGGGTAACAAATGATTTAATGGAAAAAGGCTATCATGCCGGTAAATTGGTCAAAGAGGTTGCTTCCCGCTGCGGCGGAGGCGGAGGCGGCCGGCCGGACATGGCACAGGTAGGCGGAAAGGATCCGTCCAAATTGGATTCAGCGCTTAGCTATGTCGAGGAATGGGTAAAATCTATCTAATAAATAAGTTTGCCTGGCTGAACGGGCAGGAAATTGACATTTCAGCCCGAAGTTATTAATAATAGACATTCCGATAAGAATAGATGCAAGAAAGGCAGTGCCGGCAGTCCGGCAGATGCGTGAACAAAATTCTGGATGGCAGGTGCCGGGAGCGGACCAAAGCAGGAGCAGGCTCATTTATCCCGTACAGCTGCGGCTGCAGTGTACGATGCTGACGGCAGACCGGCGGCCGCCGCCATCCAAAAAGGGAGTGCTGGTATTGAGTTCCTTCGATAAAACCATGAAATTCAATTTTCCGGAAGAGCCGTTTGAACGGGATGTGCGTGAAGTATTATTCAAGGTGCATAATGCACTCCAGGATAAAGGGTATAATCCGATCAATCAGATTGTCGGATACCTGCTCTCAGGCGACCCAGCCTATATACCAAGACATAATGATGCCAGGAGCATCATCAGGAAGCTTGAACGTGACGAAATCATTGAAGAACTGGTGAAATCGTATTTGAAGCATCAGCGCGAGGGAAAATAATATGCGGATTATGGGGCTTGATGTCGGTTCAAAAACGGTCGGGGTCGCAATCAGCGATGCCATGGGCTGGACCGCTCAAGGAATTGAAACCATCCAGATCGACGAGGATAAAAACAGGTTTGGATACAAAAGAATTGGAGAACTTATTAAAGAGTATGAAGTAACGAAAATCGTAGTCGGCCTGCCGAAGAATATGAATAATACAATCGGGCCAAGGGCCGAAGCGAGCCAGGCCTACGGCGGGGCCCTGGAAAAAAAGTTCAGCCTTCCTGTGGAATACTGGGACGAGCGGCTTACAACCATGGCTGCCGAACGCCTGCTGCTGGAAGCTGACATGAGCCGCAGCAAGCGGAAAAAACTGATTGATAAAATGGCTGCTGTCATGATCCTTCAGGGCTATCTGGACAGACAAACTAACTTATAAGAGGTGTTTACACATGGAAAACGGCGAAAAAAATATTACAGTGGTAGACGAGAACGGAAACGAACAGCTTTGTGAGGTGCTTTTCACCTTTGATTCAGAAGAGACAGGCAAGTCTTACGTCCTTTACTACCCATTAGGATCGGATCAGGACGACGAGGATATCGAGATACACGCATCCTCCTTCGTGCCAAGCGAAGACAATGAGGATGGCGAGCTCCAGCCGATCGAGACTGAAGAAGAATGGGACATGATCGAGGAAATGCTGAACACCTTCCTTGAAGAAGAAGGAGAATGATGTAAATTATTCCTGCCGTATGGCTGGATAAAATAGATGGGATGAACGCCTGCCAATGAATTGGCAGGCGTTTTCTGGTGCCGGAGCTTGTCCGATTTGTTCCTATTTGTAATAATTTCGGGTATTTTGTATGATTGGCCCTCCTATTTATAGTATAATGACTCAGTACATAATCTAATAAACGCTTCTTGACTGGTTTCATGGAGGGGAAATAATGAACGGCAAGGATCCAAGGAAAGAACATATTAAGCAGCAGCTTTTAAAGCGGGAAAGCGAAGCAAAGACAGTCCGGCGGATTGTTTTGTATTCGGTCCTGGCTGTTCTGCTGTTGATTGCGGTCATAGCAGCGGGAGGGTACTTTTATGTCCAGTCCGCTTTAAAGCCCGCTGATCCGGGGAATAAAGAGACAACGAATGTCCAAATCCCCATCGGTTCGAGTGTATCGGGCATTTCAAGCATATTGGAAGATCAGGGAATCATTAAAGATGCCCGTGTATTTCGTTATTATGTGAAATTCAAGAATGAAACAGGCTTTCAGGCGGGGGATTATAAATTTTCGCCATCAATGAAATTGAAAGAAATAACAGCCAGTTTGAAGACGGGAAAGGTTATGCAGAGTGCAGCCCTGAAGATTACCATTCCTGAGGGGAAGCAGCTGGACCAGATAGCGGGCATTCTGGCTGAAAAGACAAAGCTTGAGAAGAAGGATATCTGGAAAACCCTGAACAGCAGGGCGTTTGTTGGTAAGATGCAGGCCATTTATCCGGATCTTCTTAAGCCTGAGATAATGGCTAAGAACATTAAGTATCCACTGGAAGGCTACTTATTTCCCGCCACCTATTCCTATTACGAAAAAGAGCCGACTCTGGAGGATCTTATTCAGCCGATGTTAAAAAAGCAAAATGAGATCATCCTTCAGTATCAGGAAAGCATGGCCAAAAAGAAGCTTACACCGCATAAGCTGCTGACCATGGCTTCACTGATCGAGGAAGAGGCCACAGAGAAGACGCACAGGGAGTCGATTTCCTCTGTCTTTTATAACAGGCTGGATGCCGGCATGAAGCTTCAGACGGACCCTACAGTCCTGTATGCGAAGGGAAGTCACCAAAAGCGGGTATTCTACAAAGATCTTGAAGTAAAATCCCCGTATAATACCTACGTTAATACAGGGCTGCCGCCCGGGCCGATTGCCAATGCCGGTGTGAGCTCCATTGAGGCTGCACTGAATCCTGCAGATACGGATTATCTGTACTTCCTGGCAGCGGCGGATGGAAAGGTATACTTTTCTAAAAGCCTGGATGAGCATAACAAGCTTAAGAAAGAACATATTACTAGTAAAAAATAGCAAAAGACTAAGATGGGGAGAGTTTATTCACTTTCTCCCTCTTTTTATGTTAAAATATTCGGAGTGATTTTTGGCGGTCTTGCCTTGCCCTTACCTGCATAATAGATCGTCTTGTAGCTTGGAGGAAAGAAGATGGATGAAAAAGTAGAAGAATATCTTCAGTCCTTGATACCGGAGCCGGCACCATTGTTCGCTGAGATGGAAAAGTATGCAGAAGATAATGGAGTGCCGATCATGGAAAAGGCAGGGATGGAAGCACTCCTTCAATTCTTAAGGCTTCATGGCTCCAAAAGGATCCTGGAGGTAGGGACTGCGATTGGATATTCGGCCTTAAGGATGTCGGACGCATTGCCCGAGGCAAGGATTGTGACCCTGGAGCGGGATGAGGAAAGAATTTCACTAGCCAGGGAATACATCACGAGGGCCGCAAATCCGCAGGCGGTGAAAATCATTGCCGGCGATGCTTTGGATACGTACGCAGAAGCAGAGGCGGAAGGGCCGTTTGACACCGTCTTCATCGATGCCGCAAAAGGCCAGTACCGAAAATTTTTCGAGCTGTATGAGCCGCTTCTGGACAAGGGCGGGCTGATTGTTACAGACAACGTTCTATTCAAGGGCCTGGTTGCTGCAAACATAAAAGAAATTGAACAAAAAAGGATCAGGAGCCTTGTCAGGAAAATCAAGGACTTCAACGAATGGCTTATGAATCATGCGTCCTACGATACGGTGATTCTTCCCATAGGGGACGGCGTGGCAATAAGCAAGAGGAAATGAGCCGTGCCGGCAGGTTTTAAGAATGTTTAGAAGGTTATAAGGTATAAGGAGACATGGGCAGGGTAACATAGCAAAAAGACCCGCTGTGGAACCATGGTTTTGAAGCCTGTTTTATCCAATGCTTATTCGAGATAGAGAAGGAGATTTAAAATGAGTAAAAAACCGGTAGTAATTGGTGTTGCGGGAGGGTCCGGTTCTGGCAAGACGAGCGTAACGAAGGCAATATACAGAAGCTTCCAGGGGCATTCCATTCTCATGCTTGAACAGGATTATTACTACAAGGACCAAAGCGAGCTGCCGTTTGAAGAAAGGCTTCAGACAAACTATGACCACCCGCTTGCCTTTGATAATGACCTGCTCATTGAGCACCTGAATAAGCTGCTTGCCTATGAAGGGATAGATAAGCCGGTCTATGATTATGCGCTCCACACCCGTTCGAGGGATATCATCCCTGTTGAACCAAAGGATGTCATCATTCTGGAAGGAATTCTTGTGCTGGAGGATGAAAGGCTGAGGAACCTGATGGATATTAAGCTTTTTGTGGACACCGATGCTGACATCAGGATTCTTAGGAGAATGGTCCGTGACATCAATGAAAGGGGACGGACCATTGAATCTGTTGTTGATCAATATTTAAGCGTCGTGCGGCCAATGCACAATCAGTTTATTGAACCCACAAAGCGCTATGCCGATATTATCATCCCAGAGGGCGGCCAGAATCATGTGGCAATCGACCTCATGGTCACAAAAATAAAGACTATCCTTGAAGAAAAGTCTTTTTTATAATAACATTGCATAAATAAAGATATGCCAAAGGTCTGAAAGCCTTTTCCTGTGTCATCCATTTTTTTGAAAATTTCATAAAAAAGGTAGACAAAAATAGAAAAAGGCAATAATCTTACAAATAAGAGACAAATGCGCGCCCGTCAAAAGGCGCGCACCTTGTATATTTTTATGTGTACGTACATATATAACTCACAATATCTACATGGGGAATTGTGAAAGACTAGAAGGAGTGAAGGATTGTGGCTATAGAAAAAGTATTCCCGATGACCAAGCAGGGAAAAGAAAAGCTCGAGCAGGAGCTTGAATATTTAAAAAGTGTAAAACGTAAGGAAGTTGTTGAAAGAATCAAGATTGCGAGGAGCTTTGGCGATCTGTCCGAGAATTCCGAGTATGATTCTGCGAAGGAAGAGCAGGCATTCGTCGAAGGACGTATCACTACACTTGAAAATATGGTCCGCAACGCTAAGATCATCGAGGAAGATGATCTTAATTCAGATACAGTATCCCTGGGTAAATCTGTTACATTTGTCGAGCTTCCGGATGGGGAAGAAGAAACATATACCATTGTGGGAAGCGCTGAAGCAGATCCTTTCGAGGGGAAAATCTCCAACGACTCACCGATTGCCAAGAGTCTGATCGGCAAAAAGGTCGGAGACGAAGTTACTGTACAGACACCAGGCGGAGATATGTTCGTCCGGATCGTAACCATTAGCTGATATAGCCGATTAAAAACAAAGCACCGAGTCAACACTGTTGATGAGGTGTTTTTATTATGGCCGTAAGACGGATTAAATTCATCGGGACCGCTTGTATTCTGTTATTTATCTTCCTTTTGGGAAGGCTTGTTCAGGTTCAGCTGCTTCAGGCAGAGTCTTTCACCGACCGCCGTATCAATCTGATGGAAGCGAGCGTTAACCAGAGGATACAGGTGCTGCCCATTGATAATGGAAGAGGGAAGTTTCTTGATAAGGATGGAGTGCCGCTTGGACACATAACGATACCGACACTTGTGCTGTTCCCGTTCTTGAAGCAGATGGACTGGCCGGCACGGGAGGTGTCAGAAGCTGCCGAAATTCAGGAAGAAGACCTGCTGAATGCGGTAAAGAATGCAAAGAAGCCATTTGCATATGGAGGTAAGCATCCCGTCACCCTGACAGACGCCCAGATGGAGAAAATCAACTCGTTGAAAATACCGGGTGTTTTTGCTGTCAGGCAGAGCTTTAAGAAGAAAATGCCCGCCGAGCATCTGATCGGTACCTTGACCAAAGCCCAGAGCCAAAAGGAGAAACTTTACCGTGACCGGAACCTTCCTCCCGGCATCGAGGTCGGCAATACAGGGCTCCAGGCTGCCTTTGATGAATTTCTGCTGTCAGAGGGGGAATCAAAGCTCATTTATCATGTAGACGGCAGGGGCGGTCCGCTCTTTGGCGTGGACGTAAAGTACAGTGAGCCGGCAAATCCGTTATATCCTGTCTCAGTCGTTACGACGATAGACAGTGATTTGCAGCATATTGCGGAGACCCTTGTGGATCAGCATGAGGTAAAAAATGGGGGAATGATTCTGCTTGATATAGAATCAAGTGAAATCCGGGCAGTTGTGTCAAGACCGGCCATCAGCAAAAATGATCCCAATGCCCACTCTGAAAATAAGATGTTCAGCCAGGAAAAAATAGGTTCTGTCTTCAAGACGGTAGTGGCAGCGGCAGCCATTGATCATGGGCTGGCCAAAAATGGACGGCAGTTTGACTGTTCGCTTACAATAAATGGAACCACGGATAAGAAGCGCCCGCTTGGCTACCTGAATTTTGAAGAAAGCTTCGCCCAGAGCTGTAACAGGACATTTGGGGAATTGGCAGGGGAATTGGCAAAAAAAGATCCGAAAATTATAGAAGAATATGCAAGGAAGCTGCATCTTGTTGGTTTAACAGGCTGGCAGGGGCAGATATTTCACTCTGAGATAAAGCAGCTATATCAAGAAGATAGCGGGATAGTCTGGGATAAAAAGGCAGACAAACAGAACAGCCGGCTTGCTGCCCATACCGGTATCGGACAGCAGGATGTCCAGGTCACCCCGCTTGCTGCCGCCAATATGATGGCGGAGATTGCCCGGGGCGGGAAGGCGATGATGGTCAAGGCGGTAAGCAGGGTTGAATTTAAGGATGGATCAACCGCAGCCCTTTTCACCCGGCAGAATATGAGCGGTGGGATCTCGCCTTATACTGCGATCAAGCTTCAGGCTATGCTGAGGGAAGTTGTAACTTCAGGCAAGGGGACAGGCAGGGCCTTTCAGGGGCTCCCATATGAGGTGGCAGGGAAATCAGGAACTGCCCAGACAGGCAAAAAACAGAATGGTGAAGAATTATATAATAAATGGTTTGCAGGATATTTCCCTTTTAAAAATCCTAAATACGCCCTGGTGGCTGTCAACCTTGATGTACCTGAAAACAAGGGAGGGATTAATCCGTTATTTTACGATATGGTAAAAGAAATATACCGGCAGGAGAACGAAGGAAAAGGCGGCAAAGGAACAGAAAGATAATGGAAAAGCCTTTTTTATTGAGTCTTTTCTAAGTTCTGTGTGGAAATCAAATAATTAAGCAAGTGGACTTCCGCTTCAGGTGAGACTCCTGGTCCGCCTAGACTTTCCACCTTCGAATCATAAGTCAAACAGACCCTGGGAAGAAGAACGCTTCCCCCGGTCTGCTCGCTTTATGCAGCTTACGCATAAGCGCGACTAAGCTTCTGTCTTCTTTATCGGGTTTCTGCCTGCCAAAGTAGTTTGTTCTAATTTAAAGTGTTAAACATTGTGCAGTTAATATTATCTAATTTAGCAGGCACCGTTCTCCGCTTTTCATTGCGGGAGCAGCGGGACAGGTGAGGCCCCGAAAGGCAAAGCCGGGGAGGGTGACCGCCCGCCCCGCGCAGTTGGAGTGCCTGCAGGTGGAAATCCACTTTCTTGTTCAATAACCAGAATATATGCGGAAATAACCTTTTTCTTAGAAGCATGGCGCTAATCATGTTAAGATAGAAGCGAATAACAGCAGGCAGAGCTCTTGCCTGCCTGGGATAAGCGGGGGGATTTTTTTGGAGCGGGACTTGAATAACAATTCGCGTTTGGATAAAACCAAACAGAAAAAAGCAAACCGGATTTATAATTTCCTGATCATCATCGTTTCTATACTGATATTGTCGGTTGCCGGCTTCATTTTCCTGGGAGGAAAAGAAGACAAAAGTGTTGAGAAGAGTACGTCAGGACAGAAGGCCGAGACAGCTGCCAAACCAGATAAGGGCAATGATGAAAAAGCCAGCCCGGAAAAAGAGGATAGCGCAGCAGACCTTCCAGAAAAGGATCCTGAGGAAGAGAAAAAAGATCCTGATAAGGTGACCGAAGTTCCTGATGATTCACCGAATGTAAAAAGATCTTATGTGAATGAATCATGGAAACCGGTGGGAACCTCACAGCAGGGTGAGCATACGGCCACTTATGAAAAGGGTTCTGCAGACTGGGTTGAAATGGAAAAGGCGCTTGCATATGGCGCGAAAATCGACCCTGGCAATCTTACTGTATGGTGGATAGAGAATAATGGGTCGCCAAACAGTGCAGCCGGGACTGTTTCAGCCAGTGACAGCGACCAGGCCTACCGGGTTTTCATTGAATGGGTAGACGGACAGGGCTGGAAACCGGTGAAGGTGCAGGAACTGAAAGTGAATGATAAAAAATAAAGGGAGGCGTGCGCAGCGCCCCTCTATTTTTTTGCTTTAAAATGGACGGCAGCACTGTAGAACCTCCTGCCTTCTTCGGAAACATGCATCTGATGGGAAACAGAATGAACCTGAAGTAAAATGGCTTTATTCACTTCTATTTGTGATTGAATCTTTTCTTCCAATTCCTTGATAGATAAAGCTTCAAAAAACTCTATTTTGTCTTCCATGATCTCAATCTGGAAATTCAATACGATCACCCCCTGCCAGTAAGTATATCTTAACAACTGAATAAAATCCTTGCTATATAGAACCGGAACCGTTTATTATTTAAAACATAGTATATCTATAGGAATAATAAAATTAAGAAGGTGTTTAAGATGGGGCGGGAGTTTGTGGAATTATTCAATGAGTGGGCAAGCACGTATGATGATACCGTGACAGGCCATGATATAGAATATCGCAAGGTTTTTGAACATTATGATGAAATTCTGGGCCGGGTGGCAGCCAAGGTTTCTGGGCAGGTCATAGAATTCGGACCGGGAACCGGGAATCTCACCAGCATATTATTGGAAAGGGGATGCAGGGTGACAGCTGTCGAACCCTCGCCGTCCATGAGACGTAAAATGATTGAAAAATTAGGCGGGCAGGTCCGGGTCCTCGATGGGGATTTTCTTGCCTTTGAGACAGGAATAATGACCGATGCTTTTGTCAGTTCCTATGCCTTCCATCATTTGACCGATGCTGAAAAGGAGCAGGCCGTCAAACTTTATGGCAGCCTCCTGAGTAAAGGTGGTAAAATAGTTTTTGCCGATACGATGTATGAATCAAATGCTGACTATCAAAGGGCAGTGGCAGAGGCTGAACGGGCAGGCTATTATAATCTGGCGCAGGATCTGAAGTCGGAGTATTATACGACCATCCCCTTCTTAAAGAGTATATTACATGCCTATGGCTTTACCGCTTCCTTTGAACGATGCAATGAATTTGTCTGGATAGTAGAGGCGGAAAAACAGAATTGAAATGAGGTTGTCCCCATGAAAGCAGCAATAATAGGAGCGATGGAAGAAGAAGTATCCATACTTAGAGATCAAGTAGAAAACCTGACACAGGAAACGATAGCAGGCTGTGAATTCAATATGGGAACATTGAATGGCAAGGAAATCATCCTGCTTAAATCAGGCATCGGAAAGGTCAATGCGGCCGTGTCAACGGCAATCCTGCTTGAAAGATACAAGCCGGATGTGATCATCAATACCGGCTCTGCAGGCGGATTCCTTTCTTCCCTTGAGGTTGGGGATGTTGTGATTTCCTCCGAAGTCCGCCACCATGACGTAGATGTAACAGCTTTTGGTTATGAATACGGCCAGGTACCCCAGCTTCCAGCAGCCTTTCTTGCTGATGATAAATTAGTGAAGGCAGCTGAAGAAGCAGCAGGTGAAATTGAAGGTATCCAGGTGGTAAAGGGTTTGATTGCGACTGGTGATTCATTTATGAGCGACAGCAGCAGAGTCGAATTTGTCAGAGAGAAATTCCCTCAGCTTTATGCAGCAGAGATGGAGGCTGCAGCGATAGCCCAGACAGCTTACCAGTTCGGTGTCCCATTTGTGGTCATCCGTTCCCTGTCAGATATCGCCGGCAAGGAATCCGATATCTCCTTTGATAAATTCCTTGTGACAGCAGCAAAAAATTCAGCCCGCCTGGTTACAAAAATCGTTGACCGTCTTTAATCAAGACTCTTTTCTAAAAAAATGCTGTTTTAAATCAGTGCTCTGAGCATATTAAAACCTATAGCAAGTGGACTTCCGCTTCAGGCGCGAGACTCCTGAGGAAAGCGAGTGCCTGCAGCGGAAATCAACTTTCTTGTTTAACAGCCACAATGTTTACAAAAACAGCCTTAATCAAAGTTAACAGGAACTCTCCAAAAAATTGGATACACCCGGATTTTGGAGGAGCAGCTGGTTTAGCTGCAAAAAAAATAGAATAAAGTTAGTTATCAACCATTTAAAGGGAGCATTCATATGGATGTGTATCGCAATATACATGAATTAGTAGGCAACACCCCCCTCGTGCAAATAAATAACTTCAATCTTCCCCAAGGAGTCAAGCTCTTTGCCAAACTTGAGTTCTTCAACCCGGGCGGCAGTATAAAGGACAGGCTGGGACAGGAATTGATCACTGCAGCCCTTAAAAGCGGGAAGCTTCCTGAAAAAGGAACCATCATTGAACCTACAGCCGGCAACACGGGAATCGGTCTTGCACTCGCAGCCATCGAAAAAGGAATCAGGGTCATTTTCTGTGTGCCTGAAAAGTTCAGTCAGGAAAAGCAGGAGCTGATGAAGGCATTGGGGGCTGAAGTCATTAATACACCAACAGTAGAAGGCATGGCAGGCGCTATCAAAAAGGCTGATGAACTTCTGGCGGAAATCCCCGGATCTTACTCCCCTGCACAATTTTCAAATCCTGATAATCCGGGAACCTACTTTAAAACACTTGGCCCGGAGCTCTGGCAGCAGCTCGATGGCAATCTTCATGTCTTCATTGCCGGGGCGGGGACAGGCGGGACTTTCATGGGGACATCAAAATACTTAAAGGAAAGAAACCCGGCGATCAAAACCGTGATTGTGGAACCCGAAGGCTCGATCCTCAATGGAGGAGAGCCAGGGCCTCATAGGACGGAGGGAATAGGAATGGAGTTCCTGCCAGACTATATGGATAGCTCCTATTTTGACGAGGTTTATACTGTGGCAGATGAGGATGCCTTCCGTCTGGTAAAGGAACTCGCCGCAAAGGAAGGGATCCTCGCAGGGAGTTCATCCGGGGCCGTTTTGGCCGCTGCCTTGAAGGAAGCGGAAAAAGCGGAGCCCGGAACCCATATTGCCGTGATATTTCCGGATTCAAGCGAGAGATATTTAAGCAAGCAAATATACAGAGGAGGCATTTAAATGAAAAAGAAAACCAGGCTGATCCACGGAGGTCTTTTCGGAGACCCTGTAACAGGTGCCGTTTCTACCCCGATATACCAGGTGAGCACATATAAACAGGAAGAAGTGGGGAAGCACAGCGGCTTTGAATATTCCAGAACAGGCAATCCGACAAGACATGCGCTTGAGGAATTGATCAAAGATCTTGAAAATGGGGAGCGGGGCTTTGCATTTGCTTCCGGCATGGCGGCAATCACTGCGGTCATGATGTTATTCAGTAAAGGAGATCACATCATCATGACTGATGATGTATATGGCGGGACCTTCAGGGTAATGACAAAGGTGCTGAACCGCTTCGGAATTGAAGCGACATTTGTGGATACAAGCAATATCGATGCAATCACTAAGGAAATCAGGCCTGAAACCAAGGCGGTTTATCTGGAGACGCCTACAAACCCGCTGCTGAAGGTGTCTGATATAGCAGCCATTGCAGAACTCGCAAAAGAAAATGGATTGCTGACTATCGTGGACAATACATTCAGCACTCCGTATTGGCAGACGCCAATCGCTCATGGTGCTGATATTGTCCTTCACAGCGCAACCAAGTATATTGGAGGCCATAGCGATGTGGTGGCCGGACTGGTGGTGGTCAATTCCGAGGAACTTGGAAATGATCTGCACTTTATTCAAAACTCGACTGGCGGGGTATTAGGACCGCAGGATTCCTGGCTGCTGATCCGGGGAATCAAGACATTGGGAGTAAGGATGGAGGAAACCGAAAGCAGTACGGCTGAAATCGTAGCGTTTTTGTCATCCCATAAGGCTGTTTCCAAAGTGTATTATCCTGGGCTTGCCTCACATCCAAATCATGATATTGCCAAAAAGCAGGCAGGAGGGTTTGGCGGGATGGTCTCCTTTGATGTCGGCAGCGGTGAAAAGGCAGATAAAGTATTCAGCAGACTGAAATACTTTACCCTCGCTGAAAGCCTTGGCGCAGTAGAGAGCCTCATTTCCATCCCGGCCAGGATGACTCACGCATCCATCCCGCAGGAGCGGAGAGCGGAGCTCGGGATAACAGAGGGCCTTATCCGGATTTCAGTGGGACTTGAAGACGCGGAAGACCTGATAGAAGATCTGGCGCATGCCCTGGAGGATTAACCTGCTGTATTTACAGTAATCTACTAGTTAACCTGCCAGCCAAGTATGTTAAGGTATTAACATAATTGGAAAGGGCAGGTGAGGAACTAGTGAATCAGAATAAACAGCTTAAGATGCTTCGTGAAAAGATGACGGATTATAAGCGATTTGCCTATACCCTTATTTGCCTGGGCGTTTTCTTTTACCTGGGGGTGCTGATTGATTCTTATGGAAAAGGATTGAGTCCAAGCTTTTCATTAATGTGGGCTATGGTTATTGCCATGGCAGGAGCCGGATTATTTTTCTTACTATCAGCAAAATATAAAAAACTGCTTTCGGAAACAGAGGACAGCAGTATAACATAAGTTCTAGAACAGAGCCCGGGGAAACAGTTGTTTTCCTCGGGCTTTGCTGTGCCGTTTATCTCTGACAGCGCTTTTTCAGTTCTGTTCCGCCATCAGAAACGGCGGGTAAATGTGCAAAGGAGGGGTGGTTGTCCGAAAATTTTAGGATCCCCTTTTCCTTGATGGAAAGGCTTTTGTATGGCTGAAAATTCATTATCCCCTAGCGGGCAGGCAGCAGACCGATTACGGTTCAAAAGCCCTTTTTGTGAAAAATGTCGATAATTTAGGCAAATAACTGGTTTACAAAACAACGCTTCTTGGATATACTTACCAATGTAAGCTCTTAAGAGGAGCAAAAAAACCAAAGGAGGTCGAATGACATGTTGGATATTCAGGCAAAAGTTCAAGCTGAAAACTTCATATTTCATAGTTTTATATTCGACCTGAGTGGTATGGTTTAATCTTATTATTTCTTTGAGTGAATGAAAGTGATAATAGGCCGCAGGGAGAATATTCCATGCGGCCTTTTTGTGCCGTCTGGGATCTTGCCTGCGGCATTTTTATGGCCGCAGAAGCTTCTCTGCGGCCTTTTTGCGCCTTCATTTAGGATTATGAACAAAAAGGAGGTGATACCATGGGTATTCCAATGTTATTTTTCACGATTTTCATTAAACCTCTAAAGAAAACAAGGCAGGCTGCATTTCATGAAGAACAGATAAAAAGCTGGCATGAAGAGAAGGCAGATAAAATGCTTCAAATCATCAATGTTATGTAATGTAATAACACGAATAGGGGAGGTGATTTTATGACGATTTCCATGCTTTTCTTTACCATTAGCATCAAGCCGGTCAAGAAAACAAGACGGGAAGCATTCCACGCAGAACAGATTAAAAAGTGGCACGATGAGAACGTGGATAGAATGTTTCAGATTCATACGATCATGTAAGAAAAAAACATTTTTAGAGGTGAAGTTATATGACCATACAATTATTATTCTTTACGATCATAATCAACTGGAAGAAGAAGGAAGAAGTGCATGAGGACTATTTCCATGAAGAGCATAGCCGCAAAGTGGATGATATAGTCCGGCTGAGCAATGTGATGCAGAACAAGGTGTGGTAAGACAGGAGGTGATATTATGACTCTTCATATGCTTTTCTTTACTATCGTAATCAAGAAAAAGGGAATGACGGCCGGTGAGGCTATGCATCAAGAAACCATAAAAGCCTGGCATGATAAGAACAGGGATTATGCAGCCGGCATCGGCAGAATCATGTAAAACATCAATCAGAAAAGGTGGAGATGAATATGAAAAGCATTCTAATACGAAAAGGACTATTGTACATTTATAAGGATACCGGCTAACTGAACGGCTGAAACGGCGAAATAATTTAGAGGGGGAACTTGTTTGCAGAAAGCTGAACTTTTAAAAGAGATAAAAAATTTGCAGAAGGATTGTGAACATCTCGATGGAATCGAATTGAAGCTGAACTGGGATATGCTGAAGCAGATGGACGAAGAAGAGCTGATGGGCGGCACGCACTTCATAGGAAGCGAACTTGCCGGATTCATCGCGGTCTATGATTTTGGCAGTAAAGCAGAGATATGCGGAATGGTATATCCCGGGCACAGGAGGAAGGGCATCTTTACCGGACTTCTTCAGAGTGCCCTTGCCGGGATTGCAGAAAGAAATTACAGGCAAATACTCCTGAATGCGCCGGGTAATTCGGCCACGGCAAAGGAATTCATCGCTCAAAGTCCATTTTCTTATTCCATTACGGAGTATCAAATGAAATGGGGAGGCATGCCGGCTGTCCCCGATGATAAGAACGTCAATATGAGGCCGGCCGCTGATTCCGACCGGGATCTTGAGATAGAACTGGATGTACAGTGCTTCGGGTTTAAGCGGGAAGAAGCGGTCCGCCACAACTCGCGGATTCAGGATGAAAGCAGCTCACAATCCTATATCATTGAAAATGAAGGGAATGCTGTGGGAAAGGCCAGGATTTCATGGCCGGGCGGGAAACAGGCCTGGATTTATGGTTTTGCCATCCTGCCTGATTTTCAGGGCCGCGGCATTGGTAGGGAAGTACTAAGGCAGATTATCAGCCGGGAATCGGGGGCAGGCAGGGATATCTTCCTGGAGGTAGAGGCGGAAAATGCCAATGCCCTGAGGCTTTATACTTCCTGCGGATTTGAATCCTACAGCTCACAGGACTATTACCGGTATGATAATTCTTGAAAAAAAAGAAGAAGCTGCTCAGCTTCTTCTTTTTTCTTTTTCAGCACGGTAAAATTCGTGGAACATCTTCATCAGGGCGCGCTTTTCTATCCTTGAAACATAACTTCTGGAAATACCCAGTTCTTTGGCGATCTCCCGCTGGGTCTTTTCCTTCTGAAGATCCAGGCCGAATCGGCCGACAATTACTTCTTTTTCCCGTTCATCAAGCACATCGATGAATTGTTTAACCTTCTCGATTTCCAGATTTAATTGTATCGTGTCGACCACATCTTCTGATTCCGATTTCAGAACATCAATCAAGCTTATCTCGTTGCCTTCCTTATCCTGTCCGATGGGGTCATGAAGAGATACATCCTTTTTTGTCTTTTTAGTCGCACGCAGGTGCATGAGAATCTCATTTTCAATGCAGCGGGCCGCATAAGTGGCAAGCTTTGTTCCTTTTCCTTCCGAATAGCTTTCAATGGCTTTGATGAGGCCGATGGTGCCGATGGAGATTAAATCTTCGGTATCTTCGCCTGTGTTTTCAAACTTCTTGACAATATGTGCCACGAGGCGGAGATTGTGCTCGATGAGCAAATTTCGGGCCTCGCCATCGCCCTCGGCCATGAGCTTAAGATATTTCCGTTCGTCCTTTGAGGAAAGGGGCTGGGGGAACGCATTGTTCTTTACATAAGATACGAGCAGGAAAAACTCCTTTACCATATAGCCGATAGCAGCAAGTATGCCTGGCATAGCAACACCTCCGTCTATTTTGGGCAAATGCCTAAAACATATCTATGTGCCGCGGGGGGAGGATGTGTCTGTACCATATAATTTTACAGATGAAAGAGTGATTTGGGGCATGTTTCTACAGCCTGGGCTCTAGGATGCAGAAAATAATAAAAATAGAAAAAATTCCAAATAGGCACTATAATATAGAATGAAAAGGGGGTACGAATTATGAACTATTCTTTAACATGGGATTTAGATGTGTTTTTTGATGGCGGAAGCGATTCCCAGGAATTTGCCGGGCATCTCAGCAGGCTGGACAAAAGCCTTGCAGAGTTCAGAAGCCTTGTTGCGGAATGGAACCCATCGTCTGAGGCAAAAGATACAGATATCATCAAGCATATTCTTGGCCGGTTTACAGAGATAGGGGCAAGCATGCGTCAGGCAGGCGCATTCGTCAGCTGCCTTGAAGCACAGAATACAAAGGATGCCAGGGCAAGGGAGCACCGGGTGAAAATCACGGGCTTAAGCGCTGAGTTCTCCATTGCCCTGAACGGGTTTGATGTAAAGCTTGCGAAGCTTGATGAGCAATTCTTCCAGACCGTGCTGAAGGACAAGGAATTGAGTGAGCTGCGCTTTGTGCTCGAGGAACGCAGGGAGAAAGTGATGGATAAGCTTTCTGTCGAGGAGGAAGCACTCATCAGCCAGCTTGCGGTTGACGGCTACCATGGCTGGGGACAGATGTATGATGTCCTGGTCAGCTCTGTTAAGGTCGCGGTGGAAGAAAAAGGACAAACGAAGGAACTGTCTGTAGGGCAGGCTTTCAATAAATTTTCTGATCCAGACCGGACAGTGCGGCAGGAGGTTTTCAGAAGCTGGGAGAAAGCCTGGTCAGAAAAAGCGGATTTATTCGCGGGTACGCTTAATCACCTATCCGGGTTCAGGCTCAGTGTATATCAAAAGAGGGGCTGGGACGATGTCCTGAAAGAGCCGCTCGAGTATAACAGGATGAGCAAGGAAACTTTACATAGCATGTGGAGCGCGATCGCTGAGCAGAAGGCTCCACTGGTGCAATACCTGAAGCGGAAGGCTGAGCTGCTTGGGGTAGAAAAACTGAGCTGGTATGATCTTGATGCCCCGCTGGCAGAATCAGCTGAAGTAATGCCCTATCAGGAAGGAGCGGATTTTATCCTGAAGCAGTTCTCAAAGTTCGGCAAGGAGCTTGCCGGCTTTACAAAAAAGGCATTTGAAGAGAGCTGGATAGAAGCTGAAGACCGCGAAGACAAAGCTCCCGGCGGATTTTGCACTGGGTTTCCCGAGAGCAGCCAGTCACGCATTTTTATGACTTATTCCGGTACTCCATCAAATGTTTCGACGCTGGCACATGAGCTGGGGCATGCATTTCACTCTTATGCACTCAAGGATTCCCACTTCCTGAACAGGGCTTATGCCATGAACGTCGCAGAAACTGCCTCGACCTTTGCAGAGCTGATTGTGGCGGATGCTGCAGTGCGTGAAGCGGGAAGTGCCGAAGAGCGCCTTGCCCTGCTCGAGGATAAAATACAGAGGACTGTTGCCCTGCTGATGAATATTCATGCAAGGTTCCTGTTTGAAACAGCCTTCTATGAAGAACGTAAAAAAGGTGTAGTTGGAGCTGCCAGACTGAATGAACTAATGGAAAACGCGCAAAAAGAAGCCTATGCAGGAGCACTTGAAGAGTACCATCCTGAATTCTGGGCGTCAAAACTCCATTTCTTCATCACAGGTGTGCCATTCTATAACTTCCCTTATACATTCGGCTATCTGTTCTCGCTCGGCATCTATAAAAAAGCAATGGATGAAGGCGAGCAATTCGAACATAAATACATGAAGCTGCTGCAGGACACAGGCTCAATGAAGGTTGAGGACCTCGCCCGGAAACACTTAGGCGTCGATCTTACCAAGCGCGGGTTCTGGGATGATGCGGTCGCCATGTGCATGAAGGATGTAGAGGAATTCCTGGAGCTCACCGAAGCAAAAGTCCATTGATGAAAAAACAGACTTCGCAGGAAGTCTGTTTTTTTGGGCTGGCAGCTATATTTTCTTAAGTTTGAATGGACTGATCATTAAGAATGATAATATAATCATCAAGAATAGAAGCCAGACGGAGGGTACATGGGGAACCGCCAGGAAGCTGAGTGTCAAAAGACATCCTGCGGCTGTGATGGGAAGGCCGGTAAAGTAGCCATTGTTTTCACTTATATTAAATTTCGCAAGCCGGAATGCCCCGCAGCCAATATAAAGGACTGTAAAAAATGAGCCAGGAGCGCCAAAGTCGGAAATGATGCCCTGATATAGAAGGAGTGCCGGGGCTGCCCCAAAGGAAATGATGTCACACATAGAGTCCAGCTGCTTGCCGAGCTCCGATTCAGAGTGCAGCATACGGGCGACCATTCCATCGAAACGGTCAGCAAGAGCCGCAAGAAATATTAATAGAAGAGCCAGGTTCAGCTCTCCCTGAAGAACAGAGATTATAGAAAACCCGCCAAGGGATAAGTTGATCAGTGTTAAAACATTAGCAGTCTGGGATTTGATTTTTTTTATGGTTAAATCGAGTACGCCGGATAAAAACAAGCTCTTCACTCCTTAAAATCATACGTGATGATGGAAATCACCCTAATATTTGTTATATAATAATAT
The DNA here is from genome assembly GCF_046237605.1 of Paraperibacillus marinus. GTDB lineage: Bacteria > Bacillota > Bacilli > Bacillales > DSM-1321 > Paraperibacillus > Paraperibacillus marinus. Next base: position 1,236,462 of record NZ_CP143542.1, read on the forward strand.
TTTATTTTATTCCTTTTATGCCAAAAGGTAAAGGACTATTTTCGAATCGGGAGGAACCATCCTTGATATTAAAGTCATTCTATAGAGTGCTGATTGAGCTTACAAATGGCCGGATCACATCCGGTGCCTTAAAGCGCTTTGCCCAATCAAAGTGGAGCAGGTTTTTGATACCTGCATATGTGAAGGTATACAAATTGAATCTTGAAGAAGTGGAAAAAAACAGTAAAGATTTCCCTACCCTGCATGATCTGTTCATCCGAAAGCTGAAAGAGGGAGCAAGGATTATCCATGACGGAACGAGTTCCGTAGTCAGCCCGGTTGACGGGATCCTGGAGGATACAGGTGAAGTCAGGCCGGATAAACATATCGCTGTAAAGGGAAAGGTTTATTCAATTGAAGAAATGCTGGGTGACAATGAGGTGCTCCATAAGTATATCGGAGGGAGCTATATGGTGATTTATCTCAGTCCGAGCCATTATCACCGGATACACAGTCCCTTGGCCGGAGAGGTGACGAAACGCTGGCTCCTTGGGAAGAAGTCTTACCCGGTTAATGCCTGGGGGATGAAATATGGCCGGGATACGCTTTCCAAAAATTATCGGATCATCACAGAAATCCAGCATGATAAAGGCTCTGCTGCAGTTGTGAAGGTTGGCGCCATGTTCGTAAATTCCATTGTTGTTACACATTCAGACACAGAGATTCAAAAAGGGGAAGAGCTGGCATACTTCAGCTTCGGATCGACAGTCGTGCTGTTGTTTGAGAAGGGGACTTTCCGGGCTTCTGCGGATGCTGCCTACCCAATGGATGTACATGTTGGACAGGAAATCGGGTTCATAACCGATAATCATGTCTCTTTAAATCAATAGAGCTGGAAAAGGCTGTCCCGGATTTCGGAACAGCCTCTCAGGCTAGGAGAAAGCCCTGATTTTGTGGGTCAGGGTCCGCCTGTTGATTTCAGATTCAATCAGCTGGATGAAATCCGGGCTGAGCTTCAATTCCCTGGCTTTGTGATAGGATTCAATCAATAGATCATCTGAGAGCTTGTTCATTTTAGATGGCGTATGCCAGTCACCTCCACGAAAAGTATTGAACGCTGGATTTTCTGGGGATGCAGCCTGCCAGAAAGATTTTTTCAGCCTGCCGTCCCAAGGGTTATCCATCTTGAGAGACAGCGGAATCTGGCTGGTAAATAATTATTATTTTTTGAATGAATGTAAGGATGAGATCATATATGATAGGTCTATTTGTTATATAACCAACTTTAGCAAAATCAAGCTATTGGAACAATCGTTCTCTTATCCACAGTGCAGAGTGGATAAACTGTGATTAATATGTTAGCAAGTAAAATAGTCCTGTCTCCTGTAAAGGGGTATAATGTGTATATAATTATCCACAGAAGCGGGCTATGACGGTTTTTGTCGAAAAGTTTTTATTCTATGGAGCATATGTAAGGGAATGGACATAGAGTCAGCTTCTCCATGATTTTGCTTCACACCGGGAGCTCTTTATTAAATTCTTTTTGAAAGGAGTCATGAAATTGGTTATGATGGAAAAGGTAAATTTCTCGGAAAGCGTTGAGGTGCAAATATATTGCTAAAATCATTTCTTCCCAGCGAACACGCCAAGAGCGTGCTGGATATAACGCCTGAAAAGTTAAAAGCTCAGGGAATCAAAGGAATCATCACCGATCTGGATAATACGCTGGTTGAATGGGACAGGCCGAGCGCCACCCCTCAGCTGATAGAATGGTTTGAAAATATGAAGAAACATGGAATTCTGGTGACGATTGTTTCTAATAATAATGAAAAAAGAGTGAACAGTTTTTCGGAACCTCTTAATATCCCATTTATTTTCCAAGCCAGGAAACCTATGGGCAGGGCATTCCGCCGCGCAATAGATCAAATGGGCATCAAGCGCGAGGAGGCAGTTGTAATCGGCGATCAGCTCCTGACGGACGTTTTCGGCGGAAACAGAAACGGCTTTAAGACCATATTGGTGGTTCCCGTAGCACAGACGGACGGTTTCATCACAAGGTTCAACAGGAAAATTGAACGCAGGATTCTATCATGGTTCAGGAAGAAAGGCATGATAAATTGGGAGGATTAGAATTGAACGAAACAAATTATGTATGTGTGGGATGTGGAGTCAAAATCCAGACTGAGGACCCAAAAGGGCTTGGCTATGCACCGCCTTCATCATTGGATAAGGAAACCATTGTCTGCCAAAGGTGCTTTAAACTGAAGCATTACAATGAAGTGCAGGACGTCTCCCTTACGGATGACGATTTTTTGAAAATCTTGAATGGAATAGGCAGCAAGGATGCCCTGATTGTTAAGATCGTGGATATTTTTGATTTCAATGGAAGCTGGCTGCCCGGGCTCCACCGGTTTGCGGGAAGCAATGATGTGCTCTTGATCGCCAATAAATTCGATCTGCTTCCAAAGTCAGTCAAGCATAATAAGCTGATCAATTGGCTGCAGGCCTCTGCTAAGGAACTCGGCTTAAAGCCGGTGGACATCATGCTTGTCAGCGCGGCAAAGGGCCAAAATATGAAGGAAGCCGCCGCAGCCATTGAACATTACCGGCAGGGAAAAGATGTTTATGTGGTCGGCTCGACAAATGTAGGCAAATCTACTTTTATTAATAGAATGATTAAAGAAGTGACAGGGGAGGGTGACATCATCACCACTTCTCATTTCCCCGGCACGACGCTTGATGTGATAGAAATCCCACTGGATGACGGCAGGAGCCTGATTGACACTCCTGGAATCATCAATCACCATCAGATGGCACATCATATCGATAAGAGAGACCTTAAGGCCATCACACCCAAAAAAGAAATCAAGGCCAGGATCTTTCAGCTCAATGAAGAGCAGACCCTTTTCTTTGGCGGACTGGCCAGGCTTGATTATATCAGCGGAGGCAGGAGGTCGTTTACCTGCTACCTGTCCAATGATCTTGAAATCCACCGTACAAAGCTTGAAAAAGCAGATGAGCTTTACAAAAACCATGCCGGCGGTCTGCTTGTTCCTCCGAGGAAGGACAGTTCTGAAGAACTTCCGGATCTTGTGCCGCATGAACTTTCCATCAAGGAAGCCAAGACCGATATCGTCTTTTCCGGCCTTGGCTGGGTAACAGTCAATGAACCGGGTGCAAAAGTCACGGCGTATGTACCAAGGGGCGTCAATGTGCTCCTTCGAAAATCTCTAATATAAAGCGGTGAGCAAATGAAAAAGCTGTACGGAGTAATGGGGGATCCCATCAAGCATTCGATGTCCCCGGACATCCATAACGATGCATTCAGCCGCGCCGCGCTCATGTCTGAGTATGTGCTGTTCCATGTTACTTCCGATCACCTTGGTGATGCAGTCCGCGGCGCCAGGGCTCTCGGAATTGGCGGTTTCAATGTCACCGTTCCCCACAAGACAGCCATCATTCCCTATCTTGATGAAGTGGATGGTCTGGCAGGAACAATCGGAGCTGTAAACACGGTTAAAAACGAAGATGGCAGGCTTATTGGATATAATACAGACGGCCCTGGATATATCAGAGCCCTTAAAGAAAAGGTCGGAGGCTCGCTTGCAGACAGAAGAATCCTTTTGATTGGCAGCGGAGGGGCCGCCAGGGGCATATTTTTCACCCTTATGAAGGATGGTGTTCTCCAGACGGATATCGGCAACCGGACGCTTTCAAAGGCAGAGGCGCTTATTGAAGACTGTCCATATGGAAATGGGGAGTCCAGGGCCCTGTCACTTGAAGAAGCCGGAACACGCTTGCGGGACTATGATATCATTATCCAGACGACGTCATCAGGAATGAGCCCGCTGACAGATGAGGTACCCCTTCGTATTGATGGCGGACTTAAGGGCGGCGTTCTTGTAAGTGATATTATTTATAACCCGCTCGAGACGGAATTTCTGAAACAGGCCAGAAGCTTTGGGGCCGCCGTCCAAAATGGAGTCGATATGTTTGTTTATCAGGCAGCACTTGCCTTTGAAATATGGACTGGCATATACCCCGATACTGAAGCAATGAGGAATATTGTATTACGAAAGCTAGGAGGCAAACAATGCTGACAGGAAAACAAAAAAGATTTTTAAGGTCAAAAGCCCACCATCTGAACCCGATTTTCCAAGTGGGTAAAGGCGGGGTAAATGAAAATATGGTGAAACAGATTGGTGAAGCGCTGGAGGCACGTGAGCTGATTAAAGTCAGCATCCTTCAAAACAGTGACGAAGACAAGGACACTGCTGCACAGGAATTTGTCAAAGGAACCGGTGCTGAGCTGGTCCAGATTATCGGCAATACGATCGTCCTGTACAAAGAGTCGAAGGAAAATAAGCAGCTTGAGCTGCCGCGCTGACATGAAAAAAGTAGGGATACTCGGAGGAACTTTCGACCCGCCGCATATCGGCCATCTGATCGTGGCAAACGAGGTACGAGAGGCACTTGAGCTGGATGAAGTCAGGCTGATGCCTAATTCAGTGCCGCCACACAAAAAGAAAAATGGTCAGGCTGCGGCAGATGACCGGCTTGAAATGGTCAGGCTTGCGGTTAAAACAAATCCTGGTTTATCGGCAGAAGGCATCGAACTCAACCGGGAAGGTTTGTCCTATACCTATGATACGATAGCAGAATTGAAAGAACTTGAGCCAGACAGTGCTTTTTATTTCATAATCGGTGCCGATATGATAGAGTATCTGCCGAAATGGCATAAGATAGATGAACTTGTAAAGCTTGTGCAGTTTGCGGGAGTGAGGCGCCCCAATCATAGTATTGAAACTCCTTATCCTGTAAAAATGGTAGAGATGCCGCAGATTGAACTTTCTTCTTCCATAATCAGGGAACGGATCAAAGAAGGCAGGCCGATTCGTTACCTGGTTACGGAGGAAGTGCGTTCATATATTGAGGTGAATGGATTATATGGATCGTAAAACAGCTTTGCAGCTGGTTGAAAATCAGATTACGGCGGCAAGATATAAGCATACCCTTGGAGTGGCAGACACAGCTGTAAGGCTGGCGGCACAATACGGAGCAGATCCCAGGAAAGCTGAACTGGCTGCTATATTCCATGATTATGCCAAGTTCCGCCCTAAAGAGGAAATGAAAAATATCCTGGTAAATGAGAATATGGATCCAGAGCTCCTGCTGTATCATCCTGAACTATGGCATGCGCCCGTTGGTGCTTATCTTGTGATGGAAGAAGCGGGAATTCAGGATCCGGAAATCCTCGATGCTATTAAGTTTCACACTTCCGGAAGGGCTGGGATGAGCTTGCTTGATAAGATCATTTACCTGGCGGACTATATCGAGCCCGGCCGTGACTTTCCCGGAGTAAATGAAGTAAGGAAGACAGCCGAAAGGGATCTGGATAGTGCTGTGATTGAAGCTATGCGGAATACCATCATGTTTCTGCTAACGAAAAATCAGCCGATATTTCCTGAAACATTTGAAGCGTACAATTATTTAATTATGAACAAGGAGGATTCTGCTTATGACAGAGCGTGAGTTATTGATAACCGCAGTAAAAGCAGCTGACGATAAAAGGGCAGAAGACATTATCGTCTTAAATATGAAGGGTATCTCGCTTGTGGCCGACTATTTCCTGATCTGCCACGGCGGTTCTGATAAACAAGTCCAGGCGATTGCCAGGGAACTTCGTGAAAAAGCGGAAGAGAGCGGATATACGGTCAGAAGGATGGAAGGCTTCGATGAGGCGAAGTGGATATTGGTCGATATGGGGGATGTGATCGCCCATGTTTTCCATCGGGAAGAACGCGGCTATTACAATCTTGAGCGCCTCTGGGGCGATGCTCCCCGGGAAGATATCGAGAGCGAGCTTTCACAATGAGCTATGGGCAGTTTGCCTATTTATATGATGAGCTGATGAAGGATGTCCCGTATTCAAAATGGGTGGATTTCCTTAGGGACAGGATGGATCGCTATCATGTAAAGGGGCAAAAAGTCCTTGACCTTGCCTGCGGGACAGGGGAAATTTCCATCAGGCTTGCAGAAGAAGGGTACCGGGTAACTGGTGTAGATTTATCAGATGAGATGCTGTCCGTCGCGAGTGGAAAGGCGTCCGGGAAAAACCTGGATATTCCATTCTTCCAGCAGGATATGTCCAAGCTTGAGGGGCTTGGACGTTTTCATGCGGCTGTCATTTTCTGTGATTCGCTGAATTATCTGAAGGAGCCTGAAGATGTAAGGGCTGCTTTCCGTTCCGTCCATGAACATCTCGAACCGGAAGGCATTTTTATGTTTGATGTACATTCCATATACAAGCTTGAGCATATCTTTTATAATGCTGCCTTCACTCATGATGAAGAAGACATTTCTTATATCTGGAACAGCTTTGAAGGAGCAGAACCTTACAGTGTTGATCATGAGCTCAGTTTTTTTGTGCTGGATCCTTCGACAGGTCAATATGACAGGTTTGATGAGCATCATTATCAAAGGACTTATCCTGAAAAAACATACTTGGACTGGCTGGAGAAGCTGGGATTTGAACTGTTGGAAACGATATATGATCTTGATGAAAATAAAGATGCGGAGGAAGCGGAGCGTATCTTATTTATCGCCAGGAAGAAATAGAAATGGGCCGCTGATTATGAATCAGGCGGCCTTTTTTTATTTTGCAGCAGGAAACTTCAGAATGCCGGCGAATTATTGAGAATAGGGGAGCTTATACTGCTCTTCGGTCTTCTCCAGCTCATGGCTGAACTTTCTGTGGGTAGCTTCAAACAAGTGAATAAAAACATCCCCCAGCTCTTTTTCCATCACATTTATACCTTCTCCGGTTATTCCCCCCTTGACACACACCTTCTCCTCCAGTGCAGGCAGGCTGTAAAAGCCCTTTTTCAATAAGTCGCCGAGACCTATAAGCATATTCTCTGTCAGAATCGTCGCCGTTTCTTTATCGATGGTGGATACCGAACATGCCCCTTCAATGAATCTCCTTGCCAGATAGCTGAAAAATGCAGGACCGCAGCTGACAATGTCAGAAGCTGCCCGTGTGACTTCATTCGGGATGGCTATCGGCATTGAGATCCGGCCAGCCAGGGAAAGAATGGTTTCCTTCCAAGCCGTCTCGCATTGTACACCAAAGCTGACTAAAGAAACCCCGGAAAGTGCCCGGTTTGTAATGCTTGGGATAAGCCTGGCACAGGAACAGTCCAGAACGGATTCCAGCTGAGCAGGCGAAATGGGGCTCGTAATCGAAACCACACATTTTTCGCTCCCGAGCTGCGGCTTGATTCTCAAGAGTACATCGTGTATATCCAGGGGCTTGACGCAGATAAAAATCAGTTCCGCCCTCCTGGCAGTGCTCTCCCCGCTTTCTTCGATGGCTATTCCCGGGAACCTTTCCTGAAGCGAGGCAGCTTTTGCCCTCGTCCGGTTCGTGATGACAAAATCCTCTGGCCGACAGGCGCCGGCCGCCAGCAGTGACTCAATTAAAATCGTCCCCATATTCCCAGTACCGATAACTCCTATTTTCATTATTTAAACCACCTTCCCGCCTTTTGCATGTCATAAAAATGGTATGTTAATAAAACCGGCTGTATGCCATCTATCATGGAGGTATCCAAATTGGAAAAGTTTCTGGTTTATAAAAAGCCGGCCCTCATTGCCGGTGGGATCCTGCTGTTCGTATTATTTTTATTTGTTTATTTAAAACCAGATCAAGCAGCCGAGCCTGTCCCCTTAATCATGGGAGAGAAAGAACAGACTGAGTCTGGCAGAGAAAAAGCTGAAGCGGCAGAAAAGAAAATCATATTGGCCGATGTCAAAGGTGCCGTAAGAAAACCTGGGGTATACGAGGCACAGCCGGGAGAGCGGGTAGTCAATCTCATTGAAAAAGCAGGAGGCTTTAAGGAGAAAGCTGATCAGAATCAAGTCAACCTTGCACAAGAAGTATCTGATCAAATGGTCATTTTTGTTCCCGAAATTGGAAGTGCACCAGCTGCCATGCCAGGTGCTGCAGGCGGATCTGTTCCGGGAGGGGATGAAAAAGTGAATATTAATACGGCTGATGAGGCTGAGTTATTGACACTGACCGGCATCGGGCCTTCAAAGGCTGCCGCCATCATTGAATACAGGACGAAGGAAGGAGGGTTTAAGAAACCGGAAGACTTAAAAAATATAAGCGGCATTGGGGAAAAAACGTTTGAGAAGCTGAAAGAGAGCATTAAAGTGCAATAAGTGTATGGAAGATGTAAACTGTTTGAAGAAGAATCTTAATATGCTTGGAGGCAGACTAAATGACGAGGAAGAGCTGGGATGAGTATTTCTTAGACATTGCTGATGTAGTTTCTACACGTTCTACATGCCAGCGCCTAAAGGTAGGCTGTGTGATCGTAAAAGATAAACATATTGTATCAACCGGTTATAATGGTTCCATCCATGGCCATGAGCATTGTGAGGAAGCCGGCTGCCTGAAGGATGATAATGGCCGGTGCATCAGATGCGTACATGCAGAAGAGAATGCGGTGCTTCATGCAAAGCGTGATGATCTAAAAGGAGCGACTGCGTACATAACCCATGAATCCTGTGAGAAGTGCTCTAAGACGCTTGCTCAATCAGGGATAGCAAGAATCGTATATAGATATGCCTACCCGAATAAGTGGAACAGTTATTTTTTGAAGGATATCGAGGTTACCCACTTTGGTGCTTGAAAATCCTTGGATGGGCAGGGATTGACATGAATCTGATTTTATCAGCCCTGACTGCAGCAGCAGCAGGCGGGGCCTGGTCATTGGCAGGCTGGAAGGCGGCATGCTGCGGAGCCGCCTATCTATCCTTTTTATTTTGGAAGGGAACGTGGAAAACAGCAGCCATCCAAACCGGAATATTTATTTTATTCACCATGAATTATTTGGTTCAGGACAGCTTGAATAAGAGCAGCCTGGATCCTGCCGGCCAAACATTCGTCCTCATTTTCTCCGAAACACCCTTCATTGATGGAAATTCTTTCACAACAGCGGCCCGCATAAAAAGCGGCGAATCAGTAATTGTAAAAAAACGGCTCCAAACCCTTTTGGAGAAGAAAGGGATGGAGGAGTCATACGTGATCGGCATGGAATGCACGGTGTCCGGCCGGCTGGAAAAGCCCGATCCCGCCCGGAATCCCCATTCCTTCGACTATCAGAAGTATCTGAGTCATCATGGCATCCACTGGATATTGAAAGTCCAGGAATTTCAGTCATGCGCCCGAAAAAGTCAGGGTTTAACTGACAGGATCAGTCAGGCGCGCTATGAAGGCATACGTTTAGTGCAGAAGCATTTCAGCAGGGAAGGATCAGGGATTGCGGCTGCCCTGTTATTCGGGGAAGACCGCTTGATCCATGAAGAAACCACGAATCTCTACAGGAAGCTTGGCATTGTCCACCTTCTTTCTATTTCAGGCCTTCACGTCGCCCTGCTTACCGGTGCCCTGTTCATTGGAGGAATAAGGGCGGGTCTGACAAGGAATCAAATGAGTATAATCCTGATAATTCTCCTCCCGGTGTATGCAGTCATGACTGGAATGTCCCCGCCTGTAGTAAGAGCGTGCGGGATGGCTGGTTTATTTTTTCTGGCAAGATTACTCGGATTTCATCTATCCGGAATGCACACCCTGTCACTGGCTTTTCTTGCTATGCTCGCCCTTCAGCCCTTCAGCCTTTTTGATGCAGGTTTTCAGCTCTCCTTTACTGTGACGGCTGCCCTGCTGCTCTCCGTTAATATCCTCTCTCATGGACAACACGTGCTGAAAGCTTCATTCCTCATCAGCCTCATCAGCCTTTTGAGTTCAGTCCCTATTATGCTCCATCATTTTTATGAAGTATCCATAGCCGGTTTATGGATGAATCTTTTATTTGTGCCCCTATTCTCATTTGTGGCACTTCCGCTGTCCATAGCAGCCTTTTCTGCATTCCTCATTTATCCAGCGCTGTCAGGGGGATTCATCTTCCTGTTTGACCAGCTCATTGAATGGATGAATATTGTACTGGAAAAAGCGTCCGCTTTCCCGCTGGCGGCTGCCTTGATTGGAAAGCCGGCTGGTATCGTAATTTCCATCCTCAGTCTTTTGATCTTCTTGGTGTTCAATTATTGGGACCAGAAGAAGGTTCAAAAAGTGAAAAGGGCTTTGGTCCTGTTATTTCTTCTTTTAGGTTTCCAATATTTTAGTGAGTATTTTAATCCTTATGGAAAGATTGTTTTTCTGGATGTAGGCCAGGGAGATTCTATCTTTATCCGGCTCCCGATGGGCAGAGGAACTTATTTGATTGATACCGGCGGACAAATGACTTTCAGTGAGGAAAAATGGGTGGAAAAGGTCAGGAAGTTTGATCCAGGAAAAGATATTGTGGTCCCTTTTTTAAAAGCTGAAGGAATTACAAGCCTGGATAAACTGATTCTTACACATCCCGATCAGGATCATATCGGAGGTGCGGCAGCGGTTCTAAAGGAGATAAAAGTGAGGCAGCTCATGATCACGGGCGGTGCTGCGGAAGGTTATGAGGAGCTGCTGAAGGATTTCCCGCGGATCAATACAATTGCTGTCAATGAAGGATTTAGATGGACGGAGGGCAGGGACCAATTCCATATTGTCAGCGCAAGCGGCGAAGAGGGGAACACGAATGAAGCTTCCATCGTTATTTATGCTGTTATTGGAGGGAAAAGATGGCTGTTCACCGGCGACTTGGGAAAAAGCGGGGAAGAGGGATTGCTGAGGCGTTATCCTTCCATACGGGCGGATGTTTTAAAGGCGGGCCATCATGGAAGCAGGCATTCATCTGCACCCCTGTTCATAGAGAAATTGGATGCTGATGTTTCCATTCTGTCTTCAGGACGAAATAACCGGTACGGGCACCCGCACCAGGAAGTGCTGGATATTCTAAACAGGGAAAACATGGTCATTCTCCGAACGGATACCCATGGAGCCATTTCATATAAATTTTTTAGGGGGAAGGGCACCTTTTCAGTTATGCTGCCATAAACTAGCAGGGAAATGAAGAGACGAAAAGAGACTGCCCCAATGCGGGCAGTCCCTAAGCGTAATAAAACGTTCTCATTTTTAAGCGCGGCAAGGATTAACCAACAAATTTAAAAACGGTAGCAATGATAAACATGATTGCGAAAAATCCGAAAGATACAGCGAATCCGACACCAGAATCGACCGCATCATTGCGCTTGCTTGTAATATTCTTTTCAAACTCGTTCATTTCTACCCCTCCTGTTCCAATAATTAGTATAAGCGATGTTATACAAAAAATCCACAAGACCCTTTTCCTATACTGACAAGAGTTGTCACAAATATTTAGAAAGCCGGGGGCAAAGATAGTAGTATAGAGAATCCCGCACTGCCAAGTGGCGGCCGCATCCAGATCCCGCATGAACAAAGGTTTCCTAGGCGCTTATGTCCATGCGTTCATATAAAAAGGGAATTGGCCCCGGCTGATTCCCCCTTAAGCTTGTCAAAACAGGAAAGCCAATATACCATATAGAGTATGTTCATTTATTTACATAATCGGGGCGGATAAAAATGGTATTGGATGTATGGAAAAATATAAAGCGCAGGCAGTTTGCTCCAGTATACTTATTATATGGAACAGAAGCTTTTCTTATTAATGAAACAAAGCAGTTATTGATCAGTCATGTTTTGGAAGAAGACGAACTGGACTTCAATCTGTCTGTTTTTGATCTGGAAGAAACGCCGGTCGAAGCAGCACTTGAAGACATCGAAACATTGCCCTTCATGGGGGAACGGAAGCTTGTGATACTGCAGAATCCTTTTTTCCTGACAGCGGAAAAGAACAAGTCAAAGGTCGAGCATAATGTTGCGAAGCTCGAAGCCTATCTCGCCGATCCGGTGCCGTACAGCATCGTGGTGATTTCTGCTCCATATGAAAAATTGGATGAGCGCAGGAAAATCACCAAGGAGCTTAAACGGAAGGCGGCGATTGTAGAGGCGAAGAAGCTGAGTGAACAGGAATTAAAGGTGTGGGTCAGGGACCGGGCCCAGCAGACAGGAGCCGGGTTTGAAGAAGATGCAGCAGACCTTTTGATTGAAATTGCAGGCACGAACCTGATGCTGCTTTCCAATGAAGTGGAAAAGCTTGCCCTCTATGCAGAAAGCGGAAATCTTATTACGAGAGATATGGTTGAAATGCTCACTGCCAAGTCGTTTGAACAGAATATCTTCACCCTGGTGGACCGGATCCTTCAAAGAAGGGTGGAGGACGCACTGCGGATTTATTATGAATTGCTGAGACAGAATGAGGAACCGATCAAGATTCTTGCTGTCATGGCAGGGCAGATCCGGCTTTTGTATCAAGTAAAGGAGCTTTCTAGGGCTGGTTATGGACAGCAGAAAATAGCAGGGGTGATCAAGGTTCATCCGTATAGGGTGAAGCTTGCTCAGGAGAAGGCCGCCAAATTCAGCGACCGAGAACTGATGAATTTGATTTATCAACTTGCCGAGGCTGATTACCAAATAAAAACCGGTCAGGCCGATAAGCGTCTGGCAATTGAAATTATCTTGTTAAAGCTGGCTTGAGCTGCCGGCTTTTTTTTCTTGAAGGAAAAGCTATGTATGAGGCAGTCCTGCCTGCTGGGGAGGAATGGAGGCAAAAAAAAAACGACCCATAAGGATCGTTCGTTTTACGCGTTTAAAGAGTTGAGTCTCTTTGTCAGACGAGATTTTTTACGGGCTGCCGCATTTTTATGGATAAGTCCTTTAGATGCAGCTTTGTCTAACTTTTTAACAGCTGTAATTAGTGTTTCTTTAGCATTAGCATCGTTGGCTGAAATTGAAGTTTCAGCGTTTTTCACAGCAGTACGGGTTGCAGACTTGACTGTGATGTTTTGTGCCTTGCTTGCTTCGCTAGTTCTAACACGTTTAATAGCAGATTTAATGTTTGGCATTCCGTTCACCTCCTACTAAAACCGAGATATCTATGAGCTCGATTTATCAAATACATAACAATATGCAACAAAAGATATTTTATCAAACTTATTTTTATAATGCAATACTCTTTGAAGCGATTATGCAGAAATAAATTATTTTCATAAAACTGGAGCCGCATAGGCAAAAATAGAGAATGAGAGACAGAAATCCGGAAAAAATACCTGTAGTCAAAAAATGTCTGGAGGCAGCTATGGAAAAAAACTTAGATCTTAGTAAATATAACGTCAGGACAGATCTTGCGGTAGAGGCAAGAGAAATGGCCCTCACTGAAAGGCTGGTTCATGATGAAAAAAATATCTCCCAGCTTGAAGGTGTGATCATCAAGGAGCGGAATGTGGATGGAATAGAGATTTCGCTCGTTCAGGTGACGGAGGCCGGCGAAAAGACGGTCGGCAAAAAGCAGGGAAGCTATCTGACATTGGAAGTTCAGGGAATCAGGGAGCAGGATACAGACCTGCAGCAGAAGGTGAGCTCCATTTTCGCCCATGAATTCGGACATTATATGAAACAGATGAATATCCCCGAAGATGCGAGCTGTCTGGTGGTGGGACTTGGGAATTGGAATGTGACACCGGACGCACTGGGACCTTCTGTCGTGGAAAACCTGCTGGTGACCCGGCATCTGTTTGAACTTCAGCCGGGACAGGTCGAGGATGGATACCGGCCTGTGAGTGCCATCTCCCCAGGAGTGATGGGCCTTACGGGAATAGAGACAAGCGATATTATCGACGGAGTGATCAAAAAGACTAATCCCGACTTCATCATTGCCATCGATGCGCTTGCCGCAAGATCGGTGGAAAGAGTCAATTCTACTATCCAGATATCGGATACAGGCATCCATCCAGGCTCTGGGGTCGGAAATAAAAGAAAGGAATTGAGCCAGGAGACTCTGGGAATCCCGGTTATTGCCATAGGTGTACCCACAGTGGTGGATGCAGTCTCCATCACGAGTGATACAATCGATTATATCCTGAAACATTTCGGCCGGGAGATGCGTGAAGGGGGAAGCCCATCCCGTTCGCTTGTCCCTGCAGGCTTTTCTATGGGCGATACTCCTAAGCTGACCGAAGAGGACCTTCCGGGTGAAGAGGAGAGGAAAACCTTCCTGGGCATTATCGGTACACTTCCCGAAGAGGAAAAAAGAAAGCTGATTTATGAAGTCCTTGCCCCAATAGGCCATAATTTGATGGTCACACCGAAGGAAGTGGATGTGTTTATAAAAGATATGGCCAATCTTATAGCAAATGGATTGAATGCGGCGCTGCATCAAGCAGTGGATCAGGGAAATACTGGCTATTATACGAGATAAGGCGGAGTTCTACTTTTTCTAGCAATGTCATACTATTTAGTAGACAAGGCTTGGAAAGGGTGTAGCCATGAAACGGAAAATTTATGCAGGAACCATAGCTGTCATTCAGCTTGGCTCTGTGATAAAATCAGTCCTTTTTATCTTGATGCTTCTTGTTTTTCTTTTTTCGATCAGTGGATTGCTGACCTCTATCAAACCGGAATACAGGCTGTCCTCTGAATCTGTCCATTCTGCAGCGAACCATTTCCCGGGAGAGCTCCTATACCTGCTGATGAGCAGGGAGAATCACTATTTTGCTAAAGCCATGGAGGATGAACGGATAGAAACTGACATTGCCGGGCCGGTGTTCAGGATGTTCACTAACATATCATTCGATGATCCGAGAAGCCTGCTCGGACGTGAACTGCCGGGATTCTTTGCGTATGACAATGAAATCCTTCTGGCGGGTGAAGGCACGAATTATACGAATATGCCCTATGAATCTGCTCCTCCCAATACAAGCGGCAAGGAAGCTCCTGTAAAAAATGTAGAGCAGATCAAGGAAGAGCCGGTAAAGGAAGATAGCTCCGCGCCCGCACTCACGACAGGCGGGAAAAAGGTGGTTCATATCTATAACACCCATACAAGGGAATCTTACCTGCCCTATCTCGATGGAGTGACCAACCCTAATCTTGCCTACAGTTCCAAAGTCAATGTCACAAGGCTTTCGCTGAAGCTGCAGACATCTCTTGAGAAAACTGGGATCGGCACATCTGTGTCCACCGCTGACGTAATGGGCATCCTTGATAAAAAGAACAAGCAGTTCTGGCAGGCATATGAGGAATCGAGACCGCTTGTGCAGGAGGCAATGGCCTCGAATAAGGACATCGATTACCTCATTGATATCCACCGCGATGCCAGCCGTAAAAAGCTGACCACTGTGTCCATTAATGGAAAGGCATATGCAAAGCTTGCTTTTGTGGTTGGTGGAGAAAATGCGAATTATCTGAAAAATTATGAGCTGGCGGAGAAAATTCACAAGCTTCTTCAAAAAAAATATCCAGGATTGAGCAGGGGTGTATTCCAAAAACAAGGTCATGGCAATAATGGGAAATATAACCAAGATCTTTCGGCTAATGCCCTTCTTGTGGAAGCGGGCGGGGTGGACAATACATTCGATGAATTGTATTCCTCCATGGATGCATTTGCGGATGCATTCAGCGAAGTGTTCTGGAATGCAAAAGAAGTGAATGGAGAATCACAAAAGCCGAAAGCGCAATAACCCCGGGAGGTGCAGACTATGGTCCGGTTTTCTTTCAAGGTGCTGATGCTTATACTGGTACTTTTTTTCGGGGTCCTGCTCGGCATGCAGCATGCCAATCAATCCATGAAAAAGATGAAGGGATATGACGACCCTTCCCTGGACAGCGCTTTTTCCATACATGAAAACAAAAGCGGAAAGCAGGCTTCCATCTTAGGTGAAACCGTTACCGGCGGTGACCTTGCGGAAAAGAAACAAAAGCTTGAAGAGATGAAGGCTTATAATTTCTTTTCACAGACTGGAAGAAAAATCTCAGAGGGAGTATCAAGCGGCATTGATACACTCTTTGGCACTTCCGACTAGAAGGCCATAAAAATCAAAAATAGAAGGCCGGCTCCGCTTATTCCGGGGCGGGCCTTTTTCCTTTTGTACAGCCTGAACTTTCTCCGCTTCCCCGCACACCTGCTTTACTATTGCAATTAGGGCTGATATAATCAAAAATAGTGTATTTCTGCCGTTAACAGGAGTGAAATGATGAACAGAGAAGAGAAACTAAAAAGACAATCAAAGATTCGGAACTTTTCTATCATTGCTCATATTGACCATGGAAAATCTACGCTTGCTGACCGCATTCTTGAAAAGACGAATGCCCTCACTTCCCGTGAGATGAAGGATCAGCTCCTGGATTCTATGGACCTTGAACGTGAGCGTGGTATTACCATTAAACTTAATGCCGTACAGCTTGAGTATAAAGCCAAGGATGGGGAGGTTTATACCTTCCACCTGATTGATACCCCGGGGCATGTGGATTTCACATACGAGGTATCAAGGAGCCTTGCAGCCTGTGAGGGAGCCATCCTGGTGGTCGATGCGGCCCAGGGGATCGAAGCGCAGACTCTTGCGAATGTATACCTGGCACTTGATAATGACCTGGAAATTGTGCCTGTCATCAATAAAATCGATCTGCCGAGTGCTGATCCGGAGAGAGTCCGCGGTGAAATAGAGGATGTCATTGGGCTTGATGCCTCTGACGCAGTCCTTGCGTCTGCCAAGGCTGGTATTGGGATTGAAGAAATCCTGGAACAGATCGTAGAAAAAGTGCCGGCGCCTGAAGGGGATCCGGATGCACCGCTTAAGGCTCTTATCTTCGATTCCATGTATGATCCTTATCGCGGAGTTGTGACGTATATCCGTATTGTTGAAGGATCCGTCAAAGTTGGAGACAAAATCAGGATGATGGCCACTGGCAAGGAATTCGAAGTGAACGAAATAGGTGTTTCCACACCAAAAGCCACCCCGCGGCAGGAGCTTACAGTCGGGGATGTCGGCTATCTTGCTGCATCCATCAAGAATGTAGGCGATACAAGGGTCGGGGATACCATTACATTCGCCAAAAATGGTGCTGCAGAGCCGCTGCCTGGATACAGGAAGCTGAATCCGATGGTATATTGCGGCCTCTATCCAATCGACTCGGCGAGATTCAATGACCTTCGGGATGCGCTTGAAAAGCTGGAATTGAATGATTCTGCCCTGCAATTTGAGGCAGAAACATCCCAGGCCCTGGGCTTCGGTTTCCGCTGTGGTTTCCTTGGACTTCTCCATATGGAAATCATCCAGGAGCGTATTGAGCGTGAATTCAAGATTGACCTGATCACCACGGCACCAAGCGTAATCTATCATGTAGTCATGACAGACGGAGCCGAGCTGAATGTCGACAATCCATCAGCGATGCCTGATCCCCAGAAGATTCAGCGGGTTGAAGAGCCTTATGTCAAGGCAAGCATGATGGCCCCTAAGGACTATGTCGGCGCAATTATGGAGCTTTGCCAGAATAAGCGCGGCGACTTCATGAACATGGAATATCTTGATGAGAACCGCGTAAGCATCGTCTATGAAATTCCATTGTCAGAAATTGTCTATGATTTCTTCGATCAGCTGAAGTCAAGCACAAAAGGATATGCATCCTTCGACTATGAGCTGATCGGCTATAAGGAATCAAGGCTTGTCAAAATGGATATTCTCCTGAACGGGGAAAATGTGGACGCACTCAGTTTTATCGTTCACAGGGACTTCGCCTACGAACGCGGCAAAGTGATCGTCGATAAATTGAAGACATTGATTCCGAGACAGCAGTTTGAGGTACCGATCCAGGCTGCCATCGGACAGAAAATCGTTGCCCGGTCCACCATTAGCGCAATGCGGAAAAATGTATTGGCTAAATGCTACGGCGGGGACATTTCCCGTAAACGAAAACTTCTTGAGAAACAGAAAGAAGGTAAAAAGCGGATGAAATCCGTTGGTTCTGTCGAGGTTCCGCAGGAGGCATTCATGGCCGTGCTGAAAATGGATGACAGCGGCACAAAGAAATAAACAGCAAGAGGTTAGTGGGCCGAGTCCAGCTAGCCTCTTTTTTACTATAAATAAAACAGGATGTGAAAGACACATGATATCTTCCGCTTATATACACATCCCTTTTTGCGAACATATCTGCCATTACTGTGATTTTAATAAGGTGTTTCTGAAAAATCAGCCGGTTGGCGAATATTTGAGTTTGCTAAAAAAGGAGATGGAGCTGACACTGAGGGAATTCCCTACAGATAGACTCAACACCATTTTCGTTGGCGGCGGCACCCCTACTTCCCTGAATGCCGGACAGCTTGCCGGGCTGTGCGGTGCTGTCAGCAGTACTCTTCCCTTTGACCCGGCTGACGTAGAATACACCTTCGAAGCAAATCCCGGCGATTTATCAGAAGAAAAGCTTGCAGTATTAAAGGAAAATGGAGTGAACAGGCTGAGCTTCGGAGTTCAGAGCTTCAATGACGAATTGCTGAAGAAAATAGGAAGAACCCACTGTGCCAAGGATGTGTTTTCAACGATTGAAAAAGCCAGGACCGCCGGCTTTGAAAACATCAGCATCGACTTGATTTACGCCCTGCCGGGACAGACGCTTGAGGATTTCCAGGAAACTTTAAGGACGGCCATGACTCTTGACCTGCCTCATTTCTCCGGGTATTCCCTGATCATTGAGCCTAAAACTGTCTTCTATAACCTGATGCAAAAGGGCAGACTATCCCTCCCGCCGCAGGAATCGGAGGCAGCCATGTTCGAACTCCTGATGGAGGAAATGGATAAGCATGGGTACAGGCAGTATGAAATCAGCAATTTTGCAAAGCCCGGCTATGAAAGCAGGCATAATCTGACATACTGGAATAATGAGGCTTATTATGGCTTTGGTGCTGGCGCGCACAGTTATCTATCCAAAACCAGGAGAGCAAATTTTGGTCCTTTGAAAAAATACTTTGCTCCCCTTCAGGAAAACAGACTGCCTGTCATTGAAGAAAATCCAGTCACCGTCAGAGAACAGATGGAAGAAGAGATGTTTTTGGGACTGCGTAAAAACCAGGGAGTATCGATTGAAGGGTTTTATGAAAAGTTCAAAAAGCCAATGATGGATGTCTTTGGAGAAGAGATCGAAAGGGAAAAGAAACTGGGCAGGCTTGTTTCTGAAAATGGCTGGGTCCGGCTCACTCAGCAGGGGAAATTCCTGGGCAATGAAGTTTTTCAATCTTTTCTTAAGTAGGGGAACCTAAAACGTTGACATGAATTAGTTGTTTTGATAATTTATTATGTAGAATTAGCACTCGATAAGATAGAGTGCTAACAGGGGTGATCATGAATGTTAACAGAACGCCAATTGTTAATCCTGCAAGTTATCATAGATGATTTTATCCGCTCCGCACAGCCAGTAGGTTCCCGAAGTTTATCCAAGAAAGAAGAAATCACTTTGAGCTCAGCGACTATCCGCAATGAAATGGCGGACCTTGAGGAGCTGGGTTTTCTTGAAAAGACTCACACGTCTTCTGGAAGAGTGCCTTCCGAAAAAGGATACAGGTATTATGTAGACCATCTTTTGTCTCCGCATAAACTTAAATTTAATGATATACAGGTGTTGAAATCGGTTTTTGCCGAGAAGATTTACGAACTTGAAAAGATTGTCCAAAAGTCAGCGAAGATCCTGTCCGACCTGACCAGCTATACTACAATTGTACTGGGACCGGGGGTCTCGGAAAACAAACTCCGGCGCCTTCAGATTGTCCCGTTAAATAATGAAACAGCTATCGCCATCATTGTGACGGATACCGGGCATGTGGAAAATAAAATGATTTCTATACCGCCCGGCCTTGATGTGATGGATATAGAAAAAATGGTCAATATCCTCAATGAACGGCTGATTGGGGTTTCCCTTGTCGACCTTAAGGATAAAATATACCGGGAAGTTGCTGTTCTGCTCAGCAGGCATATCAAGAGCTATGACGAGGTCATCCAGCTCATGGTCCAGTCGCTCGATCTGCCGGGACATGAAAAGCTGTTTTTTGGCGGAAAGACCAATATGCTTCAGCAGCCGGAGTTCCATGATATCAATAAAATAAGAGCACTCCTTTCCATGATTGACCATGAAAAGGGCATGTATGACCTCATAGGGAGATCACCTGCCGGCATTCATGTTAAGATCGGGAGGGAAAATGAGGTCAGCGCCATGGAAAATTGCAGCTTGATCACGGCATCTTACTCGATTGGCCACGAAAAGGTCGGTACCATCGCCATCCTCGGGCCAACCAGAATGGAATATGCAAGAGTGATCAGCCTGCTTGATCTATTTTCGCATGATTTATCGTCATTGCTGACCAGGCTGTATCAGAACAATTGACCGCGGCTTATGAGGGACGCCCGCTGCCGCAAGCATAAGAGGCAGTGCGCGGATGCCTCTTTGATTGTATAAACCGCAGCATATGTTACACTTTTAGGGAGGTGAAATTCATGACAGAAGAACGAAAAAATGCAAATCCATCCGAAACTGACGCTTCCAATGAAACAGCAGAACAGGCTGAAGTGATATTTGACGAGGCGGCTGCACCGGAAGAAGCTGGTGAAACCGGCAGAGGCACAGGTGCTGCCGATAAGCAAATAGCAGAGCTGGAAGCTAAAATAGAAGAACTGGATAACCGTTATCTGCGCCTGCAGGCTGATTTTGACAATTCCAGACGGCGTGCAAGGCTTGACCAGGAAGCAGCCAGCAAGTACAGGGCCCAAAGCCTGGTCACTGATCTGCTTCCGGCACTGGACAATCTTGAGCGTGCAATGAGCATTGAAGCGGAGAGCGAGCAGACAAAAACGCTCCTCCAGGGCATGCAGATGATATACAATGGCATCGTTGACGCTCTTAAGAAAGAAGGCGTTGAGCCGATCGAAGCCGCAGGAAAGCCGTTTGACCCGCATATCCACCAGGCGGTCATGCAGGTGGAAGATGCAGAATTCGAATCCAATATTGTTGTAGATGAATTCCAAAAAGGGTATATGTTGAAAGACCGTGTCATTCGCCCTTCAATGGTAAAAGTAAACCAGTAAATGGTTACATAAAAATTCAGGGAGGCCATCAAACATGAGCAAAATTATCGGAATTGACTTAGGAACCACGAACTCATGTGTTTCCGTGTTAGAAGGCGGAGAACCAAAGGTAATACCAAATCCGGAAGGCAACCGTACCACTCCATCTGTCGTAGCATTCAAGAATGGGGAGCGCCAGGTTGGGGAAGTAGCTAAGCGCCAGTCTATCACTAACCCGAATACCATCATTTCAATCAAGCGCCACATGGGTACTTCCCATAAGGAAACGATTGAAGGCAAGGAATATTCTCCGCAGGAAGTTTCTGCTATCATCCTTCAATACCTGAAGGGCTATGCGGAAGAGTACCTTGGCGAGAAAGTGACAAAAGCGGTTATCACTGTTCCAGCTTACTTCAATGATGCCGAAAGACAGGCTACTAAAGATGCCGGACAGATTGCGGGCCTTGAAGTGGAACGTATCATCAATGAGCCGACTGCTGCAGCTCTTGCATACGGCCTTGATAAAATGGACGAGGACCAGACCATCCTTGTATTTGACCTGGGCGGCGGTACTTTTGATGTGTCCATCCTTGAACTTGGGGACGGCGTGTTTGAAGTTAAAGCAACTGCCGGTGATAATAAGCTTGGCGGAGATGACTTTGATCAGGTAATCATCGATTACTTAGTAGAGCAGTTCAGAAAAGAAAATGGAATTGATCTTTCCAAGGATAAAATGGCCCTTCAGCGCTTGAAAGATGCTGCTGAAAAGGCTAAGAAAGACCTATCCGGTGTGACTTCCACACAGATTTCCCTGCCATTCATCACGGCTGGCGACGCAGGCCCTCTTCACCTTGAGGTTACCCTTTCGCGCGCCAAGTTCGATGAAATCTCTTCAAGCCTTGTAGAGCGTACAATGGGTCCTACACGCCAGGCTATGAAAGATGCCGGCTTGACTCCTGCTGAAATAGATAAAGTGATCCTTGTAGGTGGTTCAACCCGTATCCCTGCTGTCCAGGAAGCAATCCGCAAGGCTGTTGGAAAAGAGCCGAGCAAAGGTGTAAATCCGGATGAAGTAGTAGCGATGGGTGCTGCTATCCAGGGCGGAGTACTTACAGGAGATGTTAAGGATGTTGTCCTTCTGGATGTAACGCCGCTATCACTCGGAATTGAAACAATGGGTGGAGTTTTCACTAGACTGATCGACAGAAATACAACGATCCCTACAAGCAAATCACAGGTGTTCTCAACTGCCGCTGACAGCCAGACAGCCGTTGATATCCATGTGCTTCAGGGTGAACGCCCAATGGCTTCCGACAACAAGACGCTTGGCCGTTTCCAATTGAGCGACATTCCGCCGGCACCGCGCGGAGTGCCACAGATCGAAGTATCCTTTGATATCGATAAAAATGGTATCGTAAGCGTACGAGCCAAAGATCTTGGTACGAACAAAGAACAGACCATCACCATCAAATCTTCTTCAGGACTTTCAGAAGATGAAATTCAGCGCATGGTCCGCGAAGCAGAAGAAAACGCAGATGCCGACAAGCAGCGCAAAGAAGAAGTAGAGCTTCGCAATGAAGCAGACCAGCTCGTATTCCAGACTGAAAAAACAATGAAAGATCTGGAAGGAAAAGTGGACGAAGCGGAAACTGCAAAGGCAGAGGAAGCGAAAGAAGCACTTAAAGCAGCCATTGAGAAGAATGACCTGACTGAAATCCGCGAGAAAAAGGATGCATTGCAGGAAATCGTTCAAAACCTTACTGTGAAGCTATATGAAGAAGCAGCTAAAGCACAGCAGGCTGAAGGCCAGCCAGGTGCAGGCGGCGGCTCAAATGACGACGACAACATCGTCGATGCTGAATACACAGAAGTTAAAGACGACAAGTAATAGTTCAATCGAGAAAAAAAGTCAAAGTCAGGATATCTTGACTTTGGCTTTTTTTAATAGAAAAGCCTGAGCCGGTGCCGGGCGTTTTTCCCGGCAGAGACCTGACAAGCATAAGACGGCCGGGCGGTGGAAAGAGGGTTTCCTTTCCACAGAGCGGACGGCTTATGACTCAAAGGTCTCAGGAGAAGGCTGGACATCAAGAAAAGCCTGAGCCGGTGCCGGGCGTTTTTCCCGGCAGAGACCTGACAAGCATAAGACGGCCGGGCGGTGGAAAGAGGGTTTCCTTTCCACAGAGCGGACGGCTTATGACTCGAAGGTCTCAGGAGAAGGCTGGACATCAAGAAAAGCCTGAGCCGGTGCCGGGCGTTTTTCCCCGTCAGGCAGCGAGGCCAAGCCGGACGGCGTTAGTGATTCCATTCCTTACGTTAAATATGCAGAGGCTGTCATTATTCCTTATTGCATTGCTGTTAGTCCGAATGATAAAATTATCTTTATGTGAAGAATCTGGAGTGAGTAAATAAATGAGCAAACGAGATTATTATGAAGTCCTGGGAGTGGGCAAGGGTGCTTCCAAGGATGAAGTAAAAAAAGCCTATCGCAAGCTTTCCAAACAGTTTCATCCTGATATTAATAAGGAAGCGGATGCTGCTGATAAGTTTAAGGAAATCAAGGAAGCTTATGAAGTATTAAGCGATGACCAGAAAAAGGCGCATTACGATCAGTTCGGACACACCGACCCTAACATGGGCGGCGGGTTCGGCGGTGCTGACTTTGGCGGCTTTGGCGGTTTTGAAGATATATTCAGTACCTTTTTTGGCGGCGGAGGCCGCAGAAGGGATCCTAACGCGCCGCGCCAGGGAAGCGATCTGCAGTATACCATGACCCTTCAATTTGAAGAGGCAGTTTTCGGCAAGGAGACAGACATCGAAATTCCGCGGGACGAGGAGTGTGAAACATGCTTCGGGACTGGGGCCAAACCGGGAACTAAGCCAGAGACCTGTTCGCACTGTCATGGATCTGGCCAGCTGAATGTAGAGCAGAATACGCCATTCGGCAAAATTGTCAATCGGCGTGTGTGTAACCATTGTCAGGGAACCGGAAAGATTATCCCTCACAAATGCTCCACCTGCGGCGGTGCGGGAACAGTCACCAAGCGCAAGAAAATTCATGTCAACATCCCTGCGGGTATAGATGACGGGCAGCAGCTCCGTGTTTCCGGCCAGGGGGAACCGGGTGTGAATGGAGGACCTCCAGGAGATCTATATGTAGTGTTCCAGGTCAGGACCCATGAGTTCTTTAAACGCAGGGGAGACGATATCCTGTGTGAGATGCCGGTCACTGTGGTCCAGGCAGCACTGGGGGATGAAATACTTGTGCCAACCCTGCATGGTAAAGTCAGCTTGAAGATACCGGCAGGAACACAAAACGGAAAGACATTCCGATTAAAAGGCAAGGGTGTGCCAAATGTCAGGGGTTATGGGCAGGGTGACCAGCATATCACGATACGCGTTGTGACCCCTACCAAACTGACAGACAGGCAAAAGCAGCTGCTTAGGGAATTTGCCGAATTAAGCGGGCAGAATACGCCTGATGAGCAAGAAGAGGGCTTTTTCGCAAAAGTGAAACGGGCCATCAAGGGAGATTAATTTATTTAGGAGCTGGTAGAAAAATGAAATGGTCGGAAATCTCAATCCATACAACAAACGAAGCAGTGGAGCCTGTCTCCAACGTCCTGCATGAAGCAGGTGCGAGCGGCGTCGTTATAGAAGATCCTTCCGAGTTATATAAAGAGCGAGAAGACAGATTCGGTGAAATCTACCAGCTCAATAAAAATGATTATCCTGAAGAAGGTGTCATCGTAAAAGCCTATCTCCCTGTAAACAGCTTTCTTGGCGAGGCAGTTGAGGAAATCAAGGAAGCCATCAACAGCCTCCTGCTTTATGATATTGACCTGGGCAGGAACCAGATTACCATCAGCGAAGTAAATGAAGAAGAGTGGGCAACGGCCTGGAAGAAATATTATAATCCGGTGAAAATATCAGACCGATTTACCATTGTGCCTACATGGGAAGATTATTCACCTGTGAATACAGATGAGCTGATCATTGAACTCGATCCGGGGATGGCATTTGGGACAGGTACCCACCCGACTACAGTGATGTGTATCCAGTCTCTAGAGAGAACAGTTCAAAGAGATGATATGGTTGTCGATGTTGGGACGGGATCAGGTGTCCTGAGTATTGCTGCCGCTCTGCTTGGGGCACGCCGTGTCGAGGCATTGGATCTCGATGACGTAGCTGTGCAGGCTGCAAAGCTGAATGTGAAGCTGAACAAAGTCCAGCATGTCGTGAATGTCTCGCAGAATAATCTGGTGGATGGCATTTCAGAACAGGCCGATGTGGTGGTGGCCAATATATTGGCTGAGGTAATCATCCGCTTTGCCAGGGATGTTATTGAGGTAGTAAAGCCAGGCGGTTATTTTATAGCTTCAGGCATTATCAGGCAGAAGAAGGACGAAGTGAAGGAAGAACTCCTTTCATGCGGTTTTAAAATAGAAGAAACAATACAAATGGATGATTGGGTTGCCATCATTTCAAAGAAATAAATAAGGGGAAGTGGAGGACCTTCCTCTGCTTTCTTTTTATTGAGATTCGGCATACGCATTAATTGCGAAAGAAGGGTTGCAAATGCAGCGTTACTTTATATCTGAGGAAAATATAAAGGACGGAAGTGTATCCATAACAGGCGATGATTTTCATCATCTGGCGAATGTACTCCGTGGAAAGCCTGGCGATAAAATTTTATGTGTGGCCGGCAGGGATAAAACGGCCCTTGTGGAAATTACAGAAATTGCTAATGAAAGCATTGCAGGCTCCATTATAGAATGGAAGGATGAAAGCAAGGAAATGCCTGTAAAAGTGGCAATTGCCAGCGGCCTGCCCAAAGGGGATAAATTGGATTATATCGTGCAAAAAGGGACCGAGCTTGGAGCAGCTGAATTTGTCCCTTTTGTTGCAGCCCGCTCCGTTGTCAAGTGGGATGACAAAAAAGCGGCTAAGAAGCAGGAAAGGCTTCAAAAGATAGCTAAAGAAGCGGCAGAACAATCCCACAGGGCAGTAATGCCTGAGGTTCACAGCCCAATCAGGTTCAGTGAATTATTGAAGGTGTCTGAAACCTATTTGCACAAGCTCATTGCTTATGAAGAAGAAGCTAAGCAGGGAGAATCTTCCGTACTGTCACAGGTTTTAAACCGGCTGAATGATCATGAATCCATTTTTATGGTTTTTGGGCCGGAGGGCGGCTTTACGCCTGAAGAAATTATGAAGCTGAAGGAAGCCGGATTTTTGGCATGCGGCCTGGGGCCGAGGATATTAAGGACTGAAACCGCCCCGCTTTATGCCCTTTCCGCCATTTCCTATCATACAGAATTAATGAGGTGATTCATTTGGCAACAGTAGCGTTTCATACCTTAGGGTGTAAGGTTAACCACTATGAAACCGAGGCCATCTGGCAGTTATTTAAAGGTGCCGGCTATGACCGGGTGGAATATGAATCGACAGCAGATGTCTATGTGGTCAATACTTGTACCGTTACTAATACAGGAGATAAAAAGAGCCGCCAGGTGATCAGGAGAGCCATCAGGAAGAATCCGGATGCCGTTATCTGCGTAACAGGCTGTTATGCCCAGACTTCCCCTGCTGAAATCATGGCCATTCCTGGTGTTGATATCGTAGTTGGAACACAAGACAGAGTTAAGATGCTTGATTATATTGAACAATTCAAAGAAGAGCGCCAGCCGATTAATGGTGTAGGCAACATCATGAAATCGAGGGTATATGAAGAATTGGATGTTCCGGCATTCACAGACCGGACACGTGCATCCTTAAAGATACAGGAAGGCTGCAATAATTTCTGTACCTTCTGCATCATCCCGTGGGCGCGCGGCTTAATGAGATCAAGAGATCCCGAGGAAGTCATCAGACAGGCAGAGCAGCTGGTGAACGCCGGCTATAAGGAAATAGTACTTACCGGCATTCATACTGGAGGCTATGGCGAGGATTTAAAAGACTATAACCTTGCCATGCTCCTTAAGGACCTTGAGAAAGTTAAAGGATTGAAAAGAATCCGGATTTCCTCTATAGAGGCCAGCCAGATTTCAGATGAAGTCATTGAAGTTCTTAGAGAATCGAAAAAGGTAGTAAGGCATCTTCATGTACCTCTTCAATCCGGATCTAACTCTGTATTGAAGAGAATGCGCCGGAAATATACCATGGAAGCATTCGCGGAACGCCTTGTCAGGCTCCGGGAAGCACTGCCCGGCCTTGCTCTGACTTCAGATGTCATTGTCGGTTTTCCTGGTGAGACAGAAGAAGAATTTATGGAAACCTATGATTTTATCGAAGCCCATAAGTTCTCCGAGCTCCATGTATTCCCTTATTCCAAAAGGACAGGAACGCCGGCTGCCCGGATGGATGGACAGATCGATGAAGAAGTGAAAAATGAACGTGTCCACCGGTTGATTGCTCTTTCAGACCAGCTTGCCAAAGAGTATGCTTCCCAATTTGAAGGAGAAGTTCTCGAAATCATACCTGAAGAGAAATTCAAAGAGGAAGAAAACAGCAGTCTGTATGTGGGCTATACCGATAATTATCTGAAGGTCGTAATCCCTGCGAACGAAGACATGATCGGTAAATTGGTCAGAGTAAAAATAACCCAGGCAGGTTACCCTTATAATGAAGGACAATTTCTCCGCATAGCAGATGAAGTGGAAGAGATTGAGAAAGCTATCGTATAATGAAGTAAGGCTGTCCAAAAGCAGGAACTGCGGTACCGGATTATATCAGCAGGAGCCAGTCCTGTATTTCAGCCTGACCCGGGCTAAAGTCCGGTCAGCCAGTCTTATTAAACGATCAAGGGGGGCCGTTCGATGAAACATGATATTGCCAAGCTGATTGATCATACAGCCTTGAAGCCGCAGGTGACAGAGGCGGAAATCAGGAAATTGTGCGAGGAAGCCAGAGAATATGGATTTTTCTCTGTCTGCGTGAATCCTGCGTGGGTGGCGCTGTGTGCAGATATCCTCAAGGATTCCGAAGTGAAGGTATGCACGGTAATCGGATTTCCTCTGGGAGCCGCCACACCCGAAACTAAAAGCTTTGAGACGGCCGATGCCGTTAAAAATGGCGCGGGGGAAGTGGATATGGTCATTAATATCGGCGCCCTTAAGGATAAAAATAATGACTTGGTTTTACGTGATATTAAGGCGGTAGTGGATGCTGCGGGAGCCCAGGTGCTCACCAAGGTCATCATCGAGACCAGCCTTTTGACTCATGAAGAAAAGGTAAGGGCATGTGAACTCGCCGTTAAAGCAGGTGCCAGTTTCGTCAAGACGTCCACCGGATTTTCAACCGGAGGAGCTGTTATTGAGGATATTGAACTCATGCGGAAGACGGTCGGACCTGATATCGGGGTAAAAGCTTCCGGGGGTATCCGAAGTACAGAGGATGCCCTGAAGATGGTGGAGGCCGGGGCTAACCGGATCGGCGCCAGCGCCGGACCGGCCATCCTGTCCGGCTGGAATGCAGAATCGGATTATTAAAAGAAAGCTTATCCACTGGCTTACGGCCGGATGGATAAGCTTTTTATTTTTTGCTGTGAAACCTTAAGATCAGTGCAGTGAATTTTTCTGTAAACGGAAGTGCAGCCAATGAGACAGCCACGTTGAAGATGACACTGGCATGGGCAAGCATGAGATCCTTTTCCTCTGTCAAGGCAGAGACAAGCTTTTCAAGGGGAGGAATGAAAGGGTAAAATAACGCTGCCCCAATCAAATTAAGCCAGATATGGGCATAGGAAGTAAAGCGGGCTTCTTTTCCTGCCCCAAAGGCAGCCATATAAGCCGTGATGCACGTTCCGATGTTTGATCCCAGCATAATTGCGATTCCGGCCTGAACATCCATCTGCCCGGCAGCCAAAAAGCCCATGGCGATCCCAGTCATGGCCGAGCTTGAGTGAATGATAGCAGTGATGACCATTCCGGTGCAGAGAGCGAGGAACAGATTATCTTCCATCCCTGTCAGAAGCTTTTGGACAGAATCGAGGGACGAAACAGGACCGGCCAGATTCTTAAATCCATTGATGGCTGTTATTACAAAGCTCAAGCCGATCAGGGTGGTCCCGATGCTTTTGCATATAATATGGGGGAACAGCCAGAGTGCAGCCCCGAGCAGGACGCCTGGAACGGCCCACTTCTCGAGTGGGATGGCCATGAATTCAGTCGTGAAGGTTGAGCCGACATTCGTACCGAGTATGATGCCGATGGTCTTGGAGAAGGTAAGGCTCCCTGAGGATACAAGTCCGATTGTCATGACCATGACGGCAGAACTGCTTTGCAGGATGCCTGTTACGATGATTCCCATGAAGAACCCTTTGACAGGGGTTTTTGTTGTCCGTTCTAAGAAACGCTTCAGCTTCTCGCCGGAAGCGTTGAACAGGCCGATCCGCAGAATGGACATTCCGGACAGGAAGATCAGCAGAAAGATGGAAAAGGCCAATATTTCTCTCATTTAACGCACACCCCCTTGCCGAATTATATGGAAGGGGCGGGGCGGACATGCCTCCAAATTAATTTGATAAAAAATGCTTTGCAGAGCCACTATTATCTTCTTTAGTAGTTGACCTGCAAATGCTATTATATTATACTTGTTAAGTACATGATGTATTTATGCATTATGAGTTAGTGTGTTGTGTTCGGAGGGAGGGAAAGAGATGTCTAAAACCGTCGTTCGTAAAAACGAATCGCTTGAAGATGCTCTTCGTCGCTTTAAACGTACTGTATCTAAGACAGGTACACTTCAAGAAGCTAGAAAGCGCGAATTCTATGAAAAGCCTAGCGTAAAGCGCAAGAAAAAGTCAGAAGCAGCTAGAAAACGTAAATGGTAAGAGAGGGTAGAAACATGAGTCTTCTCGAGCGTTTAAATAATGATATGAAACAAGCGATGAAGAACAAAGAAAAAGACAAACTCTCTGTTATTCGGATGCTTAAAGCTGCGATTCAAAACGAAGCGATTAAGCATAACAGATCAGAATTGACAGAAGAGGAAGAATTGACAGTACTTTCTCGCGAACTTAAACAACGCAAAGACTCCCTTCAAGAGTTTGAAAAAGCCGGCCGTCAGGACCTGGCTGACAAACTGCTTACCGAAATTGATTACGTTGAGGTATATTTACCTGAACAGCTTTCTGGGGATGAAGTTTCTGAAATTGTAAAACAGACGATTTCAGAGACTGGTGCTTCTTCAAAGGCTGATATGGGAAAAGTAATGGCAGCTGTCATGCCTAAAGTAAAAGGCAAAGCTGATGGTTCATTGGTAAACAAGCTAGTACTGCAGCATTTATCTCAAACAAACTAACTAACTATAAACCGCAGGCAATTATTGCCTGCGGTTTTTTACGTTCAGGCGGAAACCCTTTTAGGGCCGCCGTTTTTACCCGGTTAGGAGGGGCATTTCCTGTGATCCCGTATTTCATAAGCGGGAGATTTATGTGGGGAGGCAGACAGCCTTCTTCTTTCTTCTGCCTGAGCTGGCAGTGGAGGGAGAAAGAAAGTAGTCCGTCTTTTCCAATAATTGAAACTTTTCCCTTTTGTAAACGTATATATACTTGAGAATGGGGGTGACCACATTTTGAGGCTTAGCTGGGCTGCATTCTGCTTCGTGTTATTTTTTTGTTTTCTTTCGCCGCAAAGTTCTCCGGCTGCAGAAGGAAAAGTTTATTTCATACCCGTTACAGACACAGTGGAGGATGGCTTGTATTCCTTCCTAAAACGGGCGATGGATGAGGCTGAAAAGAACGGTGCGAGCGCCGTCATACTGGAAATAAATACTCCGGGGGGAGCAGTGGCTGCAGCAGAAAAAATCAGCGGGCTGCTTGATGATTCACCTCTGAGGAAAATTGCCTTCATTAACAGCCGAGCACTATCCGCCGGTGCTTATATCGCCCTGCATGCAGATGAGATTTATATGGTGCCTGGCGCGGTCATTGGATCGGCGGCCGTCATTGACGGGTCGGGTAATGCAGCATCAAAAAAGGCACAGTCCTACTGGCTTGCGGCGATGAAGTCAGCCGCCGAGAAAAACGGGCGTGATCCTAAATTCGCCCTTGCAATGGCAAGTGAGAATAATGACTTAACGGAATTTGGGGCTGGTCCTGGCAAACTGCTGACCCTCACCGCCAAGCAGGCTGAAAAAGCCGGCTATAATGAGGGCACGGTCAAGGACAGGAGTGATTTGCTGAAAACACTTAATCTTGATGAAAAAAGTACTGAGACAGTGAATGAAAGCTTTGCAGAAAAAGCAGCCAGATTCCTTACACATCCCGCCGTTATTCCGATCCTCTTTACAATAGGCTGCCTGGGCCTTGTGCTCGAATTGTTTTCACCAGGCTTCGGAATAGCGGGCATTGCCGGTCTGACAGCTTTTGGCTTGTTCTTTTTCGGACATATGGCAGCCGGCCTTACTGGTTATGAACCTGTTCTTCTATTCGCTGCAGGAATCATCCTGCTTCTCCTGGAGCTAGTCCTCCCGGGGGGGATTGCCGGAGTGCTGGGTGCCTCCGCGGTTGCGGGGAGCCTGTATCTGACGACGGGGAATTTTGTGTATACAAGCCTGTCATTGGCAGCAGCCCTCATCATAACGATTGTGGCAAGCATAATAATGGTAAAGGTGTATGGTAAAAACATGAAATTTTTCAGGAAGATCATATTGAGTGATTCCACTGCCACGGAAAAAGGGTATATTTCTAATAAGAGCAGGACCGAGCTGCTCGGAAAAAAAGGGATCACACTGACACCGCTCAGGCCATCCGGCATAGCGCTGGTGGAAGGGGAGCGGATCGACGTGGTCTCTGAAGGAAGCTTTATACAGAAGGATTCATCTGTAATGATCATAAAAGCCGAAGGATCCCGCATTGTAGTCAGGGAAGCCGGAGAGCAAGGAGGAAACTAATGATTTCAAGCAATATCATGCTATTGATCATCATTATAGCCGCTGTAATCCTGCTGGCGGTTTTATTGACATTCGTTCCAGTTATGCTGTGGATATCAGCACTCGCTGCAGGTGTAAGAGTCAGCATTTTCACATTAATCGGTATGAGGCTCCGGAGGGTTATACCGAGCAGGGTCATCAACCCGCTGATCAAAGCCCACAAAGCGGGTATCGATGTCTCCACAAACCAGCTGGAAAGCCATTATCTTGCAGGGGGTAACGTGGACCGGGTTGTCAATGCATTGATTGCCGCCCACCGGGCCAATATTGAACTTCCGTTCGAAAGGAGCGCCGCCATCGACCTCGCGGGCAGGAATGTACTTGAGGCGGTACAGATGAGCGTTAATCCGAAGGTTATTGAAACACCATTCATTGCCGGTGTGGCCATGAATGGGATTGAAGTTAAAGCTAAAGCGAGGATTACGGTAAGAGCAAATATTGACCGCCTTGTCGGCGGTGCGGGTGAAGAAACCGTAATAGCCCGTGTGGGTGAAGGGATAGTTTCCACCATCGGTTCTTCAGACAGCCATAAAAAGGTCCTGGAAAATCCGGATATGATCTCCCAGACTGTCTTATCCAAAGGACTCGATTCCGGTACAGCCTTTGAAATTCTTTCCATCGATATCGCCGATGTGGACATAGGTTCTAATATCGGTGCGAACCTTCAGACGGAGCAGGCAGAGGCCGATAAGAAAATCGCACAGGCAAAAGCGGAAGAACGCCGTGCCATGGCGGTCGCTTACGAGCAGGAAATGAAAGCCCGCGTAGAAGAGATGAGGGCTAAGGTAGTAGAAGCGGAAGCAGAAGTTCCGCTTGCGATGTCGGATGCGCTTAAAGCTGGGAACATCGGGGTCATGGATTATATCAATTACGAAAACATCAATGCTGATACGGATATGAGGGATTCAATCGGCAGGATGTCATCAGGCGGGAAGGACAAGGATAACAAATAATGTCCTTCTGCCATAAGGAGGGTACTCGTTGGAACAGCTCATCGACTTTTTATTCGGCAATGCTGCCTTTTTAATCGTCCTGATCGGCCTTGCCTCCACTCTGTTTGGCAGGGGAGGCAGGAAAAGACAGGAGGAAGGGCAGGTCAATAAACCGAATGCCTCCCGCCCTGCAGGCCAGATGCCAAGACCGGTGCAAAAGCCTGTTCCTGCCGGAGCGGGACGCCGGCAGCCTGAGATTGAGAGCCGCAATAAACCTGAATCAGCGGTATACCATGATGCCATACTGGAAGAAGAGATAGCTGCCACACAACTGGCAGACAGCATGAAGAGGAAACGCCAGATTGCGCCCGTCCAGCAGATCCCCCCGCTCGATCAGATTGAAACAGGAAAGGCTGGACCATTTACAGAGGACCAGATCCTGAATGGGGTCATCATGGCTGAAATACTTGGACGGCCCAGAAGCAGAAATGGCCGGAGTACAGTAAGATACAGAAGCCTGAAAAGTTAAAAAAGCGGTGCTAGAACCCCCTTTTGTCTCATACATTTGAGATAAAAGGGGGTTCTTTTTGTATGGCGCAAAAATGGGGACAAAAAATCCGGCAGCTCATGATGAATACCATGGACCTTCCACAGGACGTAGTGATGGATCTGCCCCGCATAACCATGATTGGGCAGCTGCATATATATATTGAAAATCACAGGGGGCTATTGACCTTTACAGACACAGAGCTGAGGCTGATGCTTAAAACCGGACAGTTATTGATCAAAGGGACTTCCTTTTCCATAAGAGCCATTCTTCCGGAAGAAATTTTGCTGGAAGGAAAAATTGACCAAGTATCATTCATAAATGATTAGTGAGGGAGAAAAAAAGATGAAAAATCAATGGACAAACTTCCTGGGGGGCTATGTAAGGGTAAGGGCAGATGGCAGGGGAAATGAACGGCTGATCAATCAAATCGTTAAACATAATATCTACGTTTGGAATATTAAAAGGACCGGCACTCATTCCGTGCTTTTCAATATTCATCTAAGGGATTTGCATAATTTAAGAAAAGCAGTAAGGGGCGGCGACAGCAGACTTTCTTTTATAGAAGGCAGGGGCGGCCCTTTTTTAATAAAAAGGACGCTTAAGAACAGCGGCTTCCTGGCAGGCTTCCTTGCCTTCCTGATGGTCGTTTTTCTGCTCTCCAATATGGTCTGGGGAATAGAAGTAAGCGGCGCAAAACCTGCTACTGAGCACAAGATCAGGAAGGAATTGGATAAGATGGGCGTGGGGACCGGCAAAATTCAATTTCTTATAGCTGGCGAGGATGAAATACAGCGGAGGCTGACAAATAATATATCACAGCTTACCTGGGTAGGGGTAGAGCTTAAAGGAACCAAGTATCACTTTCAGGTAGTGGAAAAGAAACAGCCGAAAGAGCCGGTTAAGCTCTCCCCGAGGAATATAGTGGCCAGGAAAAAAGCGGTCATCACAGGTGTCTTTGCAGTTAAAGGGCAGCCGGTGGCGGCAGTGCATGATTATGTAAGAAAAGGCCAGCTTCTTATATCGGGGAATATCGGCAGTGAAAAAAAACCGCGGATCGTACCTGCTGACGGGAAGGTCTGGGGCGAGACATGGTACAAGTCCCAGGTGGAAGTGCCGTTAAAAACCAAATTTTCCGTGTTTAACGGAAGGGAAAGCGTGAAACATTATATAAAAATAGTTGATTTTACAATTCCCGTTTGGAATTTCAAGAAGAATGAATTCAAGCGGTATATAACTGAAACAAGTGAAAGGCCGCTTAAATTCCTGAAATGGGAACTCCCCATATCTTACAAATCGGTAACCCGCCGGGAAAGAGAAGATACGGTCAGGACGTATAATGAAAAAGAGGCCGTTTTAAAGGCAAGGGAGATGGGAAAAGGGGATTTAAAGAAGCTCTTGCCCGAGGATTCAAAAATAGTGGGGGAGAATATTTTGCACCAGACAATCGACAGTGGTAAAGTTAAAATAACAATACACTATCAGGTGATAGAAGATATTGCTGTCGGACAACCAATTATCCAAGGAGACTAAGGAATGCCAGAAGAAGCCAAAGTAGTGAACCTGCACCTCGAATCGCCTGCCGAAGCGCTTGCTTTGCTGGGGAATTCTGATACAAACTTAAAGGTACTTGAACAAGAACTAGCTGTAACCGTTGTCACGCGTGGAGGAGATATTACCATTACAGGAAGCCGGAGTTCTGCCGAGAAGGCTGAAACTGTCCTTAAATCACTGCTTACGGTGATAAGGAAAGGCATTAACATTAGTACCCGTGATACTTTATATGCGATACAGATGGCCGAACGAGGCACCATCGAATATTTTATGGAATTATACAATGAAGAAATCATGAAGAATGCCAAGGGAAAGACGATTCGTGTCAAGACCCTTGGACAGCGTCAATATATTTCCGAAATCAGGAGGAACGACCTCGTCTTCGGAATCGGCCCGGCCGGTACAGGCAAAACCTATCTGGCGGTCATCATGGCTGTCAATGCCCTTAAAAACGGGAGTGTCAAAAAGATCATCCTCACACGTCCTGCGGTCGAAGCCGGAGAGAGCCTCGGCTTCCTTCCGGGCGACCTGAAAGAAAAGGTGGATCCATATCTGCGTCCGCTGTATGATGCCCTTCATGATGTTCTGGGCACCGACCATACGGAAAGGATGATCGAAAGGGGGACTATCGAGATTGCACCGCTCGCTTATATGAGGGGACGTACGCTTGATGATGCCTTCATCATCCTGGATGAAGCCCAGAATACGACTGGCGCACAGATGAAGATGTTTGTCACAAGACTTGGTTTTGGCTCGAAAATGGTCATCACGGGCGACAGATCCCAAATTGACCTTCCGAAAGGTGCGAAATCGGGACTGCTGGCTGCCGAGGAAATCCTGGGAAATGTCCCTGGAATATCATTTGTTATCCTTGAACAGACAGACATAGTCAGGCATCCATTGGTTTCCAAAATCATCGGTGCTTATGAAAAAGCTGATTCATGAAATGAAAGAGCCTGCCATTGCATTGGCAGGCTCTTTTTTAGGGCTGCTGTCTGCAGGGTTTTAATTAGGGTGAAACTTATCCTGAAAACTGATATTATTTTATGTAACAGAATTGAAAACTAAAGAGAGCTTAAACAGGGTCTGTCAGGGGGACTGTGCATGGGCAGTGTATATAAGGTGATCGCTAAATTAAAAGATCTTCTGAGAATGAAGGTTTTTCAAGCTTTGCTTTTTGCTGTATTAGGGGTAATATCTTATTTCATCATGTTTTCTAATGTGACGACTGAAAAAGTCGATGTCAGCCTGCTGACTCCGGCGGACAAGACCATCCGGGCTACCCAGACAGTCATAGATAAAGAGATGACGGAAGCTGCCAGACAGGAAGCGGCAGGCTCTGTCGAAGATGTATACACCCTTAAGAAGGAGTATGCGGAAAACCGGGTGGATCTGATTGCTTCCATATTTGAATCGATACAAGAAGTGAAGGATGAGCTGGAAAAGAAAACAAAAGGGTCGAAAGAAGGCGAAGAGCCTCCCGAGAAATTCAAAGCCGTACTTCCCGCGCATATCTCAATGGTGAAGGACAAGCTTACCGGTGATGTGACAAGGGAACTTTCTGATTCGGCCTTCACGGCCCTTTTGAAAGCCGGCAAATATGATACAGACATGGCGAAGGACCTGACCCTGACTGCCGTGAATAATGTGATGGGCACCAGGATCCCGGCGGATGAAGTAGGCTATGCGAAGAACCGGGCTGAAGAACAAATAAAAATCTCAAGTCTTCCACGGGATGTTAAGGAAGCGGCAATC
The DNA here is from genome assembly GCF_046237605.1 of Paraperibacillus marinus. Taxonomy (GTDB): domain Bacteria; phylum Bacillota; class Bacilli; order Bacillales; family DSM-1321; genus Paraperibacillus; species Paraperibacillus marinus. The sequence goes on from NZ_CP143542.1 coordinate 1,273,071, forward strand.
GAACTTGCCCGCTTCGCCATCATCCAGAATGAGTTCTACGATAAGCAGAAATCGGAAGAAAAAGTGCAGGCAGCCCTTGAAGGGGTAGAGCCGGTCAGGATCCTGCAGGGGGAGGTCATTGTCGAGGAAGGCCAGCTTGTTGACAGGGATATATACCATCAGCTGAAAATCGCCGGCTTTCTAGAGAATGATAAGTCCTACCGTCCTTTCATCGGGCTCGGGCTGTTTATCCTGATTGCCATGGGAGGGCTCTATCATTACTTTCAGGCAATCAGGGATCCGGCAGACAAAAAACAATCTGATATCCTTCTTTTTGGCATGGTTTATCTGCTGGCCCTTATAGTCATGAAAACAGTCAGCCTTTTCCAGGAATCGGAATACATCGATATGGTTTATTTCTTCCCGGCGGCGTTTGCTGCGATGCTGATCAAGATACTTCTCAACGAAAGGCTGGCCATCGCCATGACCATTGTCCTTTCCTGTTTTGGTACAATCGTTTTCAATGAAGGGATTGCGTCCAATCTTCATCTAGCTGCCGGACTTTATATCCTGCTCAGCGGGGCGGCGGGAATCATCCTCCTGAATACTAAAAACTATAGATCCAAGATATTGCAGGCCGGCCTTCTTCTGTCCCTGCTGAATATGCTTCTCGTCTGCTCCCTCCTGCTGATCATGGATGCCAGGACCCTTAAAACCGATTTTGTGTTCTATATCATCTCTTCGACGGTATCAGGACTCGCATCATCCATTTTGACAATAGGCGTCCTTCCATTTTTTGAAATGGGATTTGGCATACTGACCTCCATGAAGCTGATTGAATTATCGAACCCGAACCATCCATTATTGAGGAAAATCCTCACGGATGCACCAGGAACATACCACCATAGCGTCATGGTCGCCAATCTTGCAGAATCTGCTTCAGAGGCAATCGGCGCCAATGGGCTCTTAGCTAGGGTTGGCTGCTATTATCATGATATCGGGAAAACAGAAAGGCCTCAGTTTTTCATTGAAAATCAAATGAACATCGAGAATCCCCATGACCGGCTGGATCCGGATACAAGCAAGGAAATCATTGTTGCTCATGTCACCGATGGAGTGGAGTCGCTGAAGAAGCACCGCCTGCCGGAGGAAATCATTGCGATAGCCAGGGAACATCATGGAACAACCCTGCTGAAATATTTTTATCATAAAGCGAAGCAGGAAGGCAGGGACGTTAAGGAACAGGATTATCGATATCCAGGCCCTAAACCCCAATCCAAAGAGGCAGCAGTCATAAGCATCGCTGACAGTGTCGAGGCAGCGGTCCGCTCTATGAAACAGCCGACGGCAGAGGCGATTGACGGACTGATCAAAAACATTATTGTAGGCAGGCTCCAGGATGGGCAATTTAATGAATGTGATATCACCATGAAAGAACTCGATATTGTAAACAAGTCGCTGGGTGAGACACTGAAGGGGATTTTCCATAACCGCATCGAATATCCAGACATAAAAAAATGAGCAGGTGAATGAGATGTATTTAAATATTGACTTTATTGATGAAACGGATGAAACCAGCAGTGAAGGCAGGGAGCTTGTTGAAGGGCTTCTCGAATTCGCGGCCGGTAAGCTCGAAGTCACAGAAGGTGCAGAGGTGTCCATAACCTTCACGGGAAACGAGAGGATCCAGGAGATTAATCGTGATTATCGGGGGAAGGATCAACCGACTGATGTGATTTCCTTTGCCTTGGAGGAAATGGGGGAGGATGAAATCGAGATTGTTGGGGCTGATATGCCAAGAGTGCTCGGCGATATCATTATTTCTGTTGATCGGACAAGGGAGCAGGCGGACGAATATGGCCATTCCTTTGACCGCGAATTGGGTTTTCTTGCCCTTCACGGATTTCTTCATTTATTGGGATATGACCATATGACGGAAGAAGACGAAAAGAGGATGTTTGGAAAACAGAAAGAAATATTGGATGCCTATGGACTCAAGCGGTAAGTCCGGGAAGAAGCATCCATTTCATAAAAGCTTATTCTATGCCCTCAGAGGAATCCTTACCGGCTTCAGACAAGAGCGCAATGTACGGATACATACGGCAGTCACGGTATTGGTGCTGATATCTGGCTGGTTTTTTTCCCTGAGCGCGATAGAATGGCTGTTCATCCTGGCTGCCATTGGAGGGACCATTGCCCTTGAACTGGTGAATTCGGCCATTGAACGGACGGTGGATCTTGCCGTCAAGGAGTATCACCCCCTGGCGGAACAAGCGAAAGACATGGCTGCGGGTGCCGTTCTTGTGTACACCCTGCTATCCATCCTTGTTGGAATCATCATCTTTGTACCAAAGCTTGTGCAGAGCTACAATCTGTTCCTATAATCCCTGCAGAAAGGAAGAACAAAATGGAAATCCATGAACTGATTAAACTGGCTGAAGCAGCCAGGGAAAAGGCCTATGTCCCTTACTCGAAATTTAAGGTGGGCGCTGCCCTGCTTACTGAGGATGGGAAAGTGTACGGAGGCTGCAATATAGAAAACGCCGGTTACAGCATGACGAACTGTGCCGAGCGGACAGCCTTCTTCAAAGCCATATCCGAAGGAGATACCAAATTCAGCATGCTTGCGGTCACCGCTGACACGGATGGCCCTGTATCGCCATGCGGCGCCTGCCGCCAGGTAATTTCTGAGTTCTGTCCGAAAGACATGAAAGTAGTTTTAACGAATTTAAAAGGGGAAATTAAAGAAACAACCGTGGAAGCCCTGCTTCCAGGAGCCTTTACACCGGAGGATTTAAATGGATAATATGAATGACAATACATCAAAGAATTTTAAGTCTGGCTTTATTTCAATCATCGGACGGCCGAATGTCGGGAAATCCACTTACCTTAACCGGGTTATCGGTCAAAAGATTGCCATCATGAGCGACAAACCCCAGACCACAAGAAATAAAGTTCAGGGAGTGCTTTCGCTCGCGGACTCACAAATGATCTTCATTGATACACCTGGAATCCATAAACCCAAGCACAAGCTTGGTGATTTCATGATGAAGGTTGCACAGAATACGCTTAAGGAAGTTGACCTCGTACTGTTCATGATCAACGCTGAGGAAGGATACGGACGCGGTGATGAATTCATCATTGAAAAGCTGAAGGCGGTTTCGACTCCTGTCTTCCTTGTTATCAATAAAATTGATACTGTGCATCCCGACCAGCTGATGCAGCTCATCGATCAATATAAAGAGAAGATGGAATTCAGGGAGATTGTACCGATCTCTGCACTTCAGGGAAATAATGTAGACACGCTTCTTGAGCAGATTAAATCCTATCTGCCCGAAGGACCGCAATATTATCCTGCAGATCAAGTGACAGACCACCCTGAAAGGTTCATCATTTCCGAATTGATCCGGGAAAAGGCCCTGCACCTCACACGTGAGGAAATTCCCCATTCCATTGCTGTTGTAATTGAATCGATCAAGCGCGAGGACAACAGCAGCGGAACCGTCCATGTGATGGCGACCATCATTGTAGAGCGGGATTCCCAAAAGGGCATTGTGATCGGCAAGCAGGGGAAAATGCTGAAGGAAATTGGCCAGCGTGCCAGGCTTGATATAGAAAACCTGCTTGGTTCAAAGGTGTTCCTTGAGCTTTGGGTGAAGGTCCAGAAGGACTGGAGAAACCGTCCCGGCCAGCTGAGGGATTACGGCTTCAGGGAAGATGAGTATTAAGTTGGAATTTATACTTAGAAAATAATGTCTAACATGAAATGAAGACTGAAGGGCCAAAATATCCTTAAGGGCTTGGGAAGAATTGAATGATGCTAGTTTTACAATCGAAAGGTGGGCTTATATTGTTGGATTTTACCTGGAAGGTCTTCAGCAGCACAGGTAATATTGATACCTATCTCCTATTTAAAGAATTGGAGCTGGAGCATGGCGATAAACCCGAAACTGTTGAAACTGTACTAGCGGATACCGAATTTCCTATATCTTAAGATATTTTGGCCGCCATCTGAAGGGCGGGATTCTGATCATGTTCCAAAAATGTGAGGGAATCGTAATAAGGCGGACCGATTACGGAGAAAACAATAAAATCATCACTCTTTATACCCGTGAATGGGGTAAAATCGCGGTGATGGCGAGGGGCGCTAACAAGCCAAGCAGCCGTTTCACTGCCGTCACCCAATTGTTCAATTACGGTTCCTATCTTGTGCAGACATCCAAAGGAATCGGCCTCATGCAGCAGGGGGAAACCTTTTCAGCCATGAGGGGAATCAGGGAGGACATCTTTTCGACGGCCTATGCTTCCTATATAGTGGAGCTGCTCGATAAAAGCGTGGATGACCGAAAGCCGAATCCCTACCTGTTCGAACTGCTGCATAAATCCCTTCACTATATTGATGAAGGCTATGATAATGAAATCTTTAAATTCATATTTGAAATGAAGATGCTGGATGTTCTCGGGCTGCACCCTATCCTAAATCAATGTGCATCCTGCGGGGCAGCCGAAGGGGAATTTTCTTTTTCAGTGCGCGAAGGCGGCTTCCTCTGCCACCGCTGCCTTGGAAAAGATCCATATCACATCAAGATATCGCCTGCCGCAGTCAAGCTGCTGCGGCTCTTTTATTACTTTGATATAAATCGCCTGGGTTCCGTTTCTGTTAAGCCTGAAACGAAAAAAGAGCTGGACAGGGTGATAAGAACATACTATGACGAATATTCCGGCCTTCATTTAAAATCAAGGAAATTTCTTGATCAGATGGATAAGTTCAAGGATCAGATATAAAAATGGCATTCACTGCCATCCTTGCTATTGACAAACAGACTCTCAATCCTATAAAATTTGTTTATTATTATATGAGCTGCGTTGAAGGAAAGTAGTAGCAAGGAAGCCCTCATTTCCCAGAGAGCCCTGCGGTGGTGGAAGCAGGGCATTGAGAACCATGCGAAGGCAGTCCCGAGCAGCGGCTGGATTTACAGCAAAAGAGGCCGGATCATCCGGCAAATAGGGTGGAACCGCGGGTAAACTCTCGTCCCTATGCGTTTAGCATAGGACGGGAGTTTTTTTGTTTTTATTGAAGGGCCAAAATAGTGGAGGTGCAAAGAATGAATATACAAAATATGATACTTACGCTTCAGAAGCATTGGTCTGCACAGGGCTGCATGCTGATGCAGGCTTATGATGTGGAAAAAGGGGCAGGGACGATGAGTCCTTACACCTTCCTTAGGGCTATTGGGCCGGAGCCTTGGAATGTGGCCTATGTGGAACCGTCAAGAAGGCCTGCTGACGGCAGGTATGGTGAGAACCCGAACAGGCTTTATCAGCATCATCAATTCCAAGTGATCATGAAGCCTTCGCCTGATAACATTCAGGAGCTGTATCTGGACTCGCTGAAAGCATTGGGAATAGACCCGCTCAAGCACGACATACGCTTTGTAGAGGACAACTGGGAAAATCCATCACTTGGCTGTGCCGGACTGGGCTGGGAAGTATGGCTTGATGGAATGGAAATTACTCAGTTCACCTATTTCCAGCAGGTTGGAGGGCTTGAGTGTAAACCGGTTTCAGTGGAAATCACTTACGGAATTGAGCGGCTGGCCTCGTACATCCAGGATAAGGAAAATGTCTTTGACCTGGAGTGGACTGAAGGCTTTACAGTTAAGGATATCTTTTACCAGCCGGAGTTTGAACACTCCACCTATACCTTTGAAACTTCTGATCCGGAAATGCTGTTCCAGCTGTTTAATATCTATGAAAAGGAAGCGCACAGGCAAATGGGGCATGGACTGGTCCACCCGGCCTATGATTATGTATTGAAATGCTCCCATACCTTTAATGTTCTGGATGCAAGAGGATCCATATCCGTGACGGAGCGGACCGGCTACCTGGCAAGAGTGCGCAGCCTGGCCAGAAAAGTCGCTAAAACGTTTTATGAAGAAAGAGAAAAGCTTGGCTTTCCAATTTTAAAGAAAGGGGAGGTAAATGCTCATGAGTAAGAAGGACTTTTTATTAGAAATCGGACTTGAAGAAATGCCTGCCCGGTTTGTTACTTCCTCTATGAACCAGCTGAAGGAAAAGGTATCAGCCTGGCTGAAGGAACATAGCATTGAATTTGATGAAATCAAGGCTTTTTCTACTCCGAGGAGGCTTGCAGTCCTGATTGGGGGTGCTGCGGCAGCTCAAAGTGATATCCATGAAGAGGCAAAAGGGCCTGCGAAAAAGATTGCCCTTGATGGTGAAGGGAACTGGTCCAAGGCTGCCATGGGATTTGCACGCGGCCAGGGGGTTTCGGCTGATGACATCTTTTTTAAAGAGCTGAATGGCATTGAATATGCCTATGTCAAGAAGTTCATTAAAGGACAGCCCACTAAGGAACTGCTGCCTCAATTGAAGGAAGTGATCACAAGCCTTCATTTCCCAAAAAATATGAGATGGGCAGATGAAGACTTGAAATTTGTCAGACCGATTAAATGGCTGACAGCCCTGTTCGGTAATGAAATCATTCCATTTGCCATCGCTGGAGTCGAGGCTGGAAACACAAGCCGGGGCCACCGCTTTCTCGGGAATACTGCAGAAATTAATGTGCCGGCGCAGTATGAAGAGGCACTGAAACAGCAGTTTGTCATTGCTGACCCTGATGTGCGCAGGGAAATGATTCTTGAGGGAATTCGGGAAATAGAGTCCCGGCAGGGCTGGCGGATTCCACTTGACCAAGAACTGCTTGAAGAAGTGAATAATTTAGTGGAATACCCGTCTGCACTATTCGGCAGCTATGAGGTAGAATACCTTGAGCTTCCACAGGAAGTGCTGATCACCTCCATGAAGGAACATCAACGATATTTTCCTGTCCTGAACAATGAAGGGGAGCTGCTTCCTCACTTCATTACAGTAAGGAATGGAAACAAAGATCACCTGGAGACTGTTGCGAGGGGAAATGAAAAGGTATTGCGTGCAAGGCTTGCCGATGCGGCTTTCTTCTATAAAGAAGATTTAAAAACAGATATCGCGGCCTCTTTGAAAAAACTTGAATCCATTGTGTATCAAGAAGAAATCGGGACACTTTCTGATAAAGTCGGCAGGGTGAGGAAGCTTGCGGCCGCTATTTCAGAGAAGCTTGAACTTGATCAGAGTACCCGGCAGCATGCCGATCGGGCAGCTGAAATAAGCAAGTTTGATCTGGTCACAAATATGGTCTATGAATTCCCTGAACTGCAGGGGCTCATGGGTGAAAAGTATGCAAGGATCAAGGGTGAGCCTGAAGAAGTGGCTCTAGCCATAAACGAGCATTATATGCCGCGCAATGCCGAGGACAATGTGCCTGAATCCCTCGCCGGCTCTGTATTGTCCATAGCTGATAAACTGGATACTATTGTTTCCTGTTTCTCTATCGGGATTATTCCTACAGGATCACAGGATCCCTATGCACTGAGACGGCAGGCGAGCGGTATTGTGGCGATCCTTGCGGGACGCGGCTGGGATATCGAACTTGAAGAGCTGCTGGCGCTTTCGCTTGATGAGGTAGAAGCTGCCGGCTTTGCCAAAAAAGAACGAGAAGATCTTTCATCGGAGCTGCTCCAATTCTTCAAGATGAGGATTAAGCATCTTCTTACCGAGCGCGGCGTACGCTATGACCTGATTGATTCAGTCCTTGCCGGGAAGGCAGGAAATGTAGCCAGCCTGATCGAGCGTGCGGAAGTGCTGAATGCCCGCAGTGAACAGCCGGAATTCAAGGGCGCAATCGAAGCGCTGAGCCGTGTAATGAATCTTGGCGGGAAGGCTGAAAAAGGAAGCAGTGCCGATCCGCAGCTGTTTGAGAACCAATACGAAAGAGAGCTGCACCAGCTGTTCCGGGACGTCAAGGAACAATATGGACAGCGGCAGGGCGAAGATGAAAAATTTGCCCTTCTGGCTTCGCTTAAGCCTTCGATTGAAGCATTCTTCGAACATACCATGGTAATGGCGGAAGATGAAAGCCTGCGGCATAACCGCCTGGCCCTGTTATCTGAGATGACGGAGTCCATCCGCGGATTTGCTGAAATTAATAAAGTCATGACTGGCTGATTTCGTCTGACGAAAAGTCAGCTACAAGACTAAGCGGCTGTCAGTGACAGGCCGGTTCCCAAGTGCTGATCAGTTATAGGGCAGAATGCTCCTGAACTGCGCCATAAGGAGCCTGCCTCTGCTTGGCAGCCCCTTGTTTTGTGATTAGTATATAATTTATTTAAACAGTATAACTTATTTCTTTCATTTTACCCCAAATAAAAGTATAATTTTAAGAACTGGATTGATGCTAAGCAGCTAGATCGTCACCCGATATGCTTAAGATGAACCATCCAAGGTTTAGTTAAGAAGTGGCTTTTTATAGATTAGGTGGTGTTTAAAATAGAACTCAATAAACGTCAGCTGCAAATATTAGAGATCGTCAAACAGGACGGCCCCATTACCGGTGAACACATCGCTGATCAGCTTAGTCTGACACGGGCGACACTTCGGCCGGATCTTGCCATCCTTACAATGGCCGGCTTTCTGGATGCAAGGCCGAGGGTCGGATATTTTTATTCGGGCAAAAGCGAAACCCAGCTTCTGACAGACAGCCTGCGGAAAATAACAGTCAAAGATTATCAATCCATACCTGTAGTAGTAAGTGACAATATTTCGGTATATGATGCCATCTGCACCATGTTCCTGGAGGATGTAGGCACTCTGTTCGTTGTTGATAAAGACAGCATACTCCGCGGTGTGCTTTCGAGGAAGGACCTCCTTCGGGCAAGCATCGGAAAACAGGAATTAACATCGATACCAGTCAATATCATTATGACAAGAATGCCTAACATAACAGTCTGTACAAAGGACGATCTGCTCATTGATGTAGCAAGGAAACTGATTGAAAAACAGATTGATGCGGTTCCTGTTGTCAGGGAAACAGAAAAAGGCTATGAAGTGGCAGGAAGAATTACAAAAACCAATATTGCCAAGGCATTTGTTGCTCTTGCTGACGATGATATATAGGGGAGATATACTTATGAACAGTAAAATGATTTATGTTGTTTCAGATTCAGTGGGAGAAACTGCAGAACTCGTAACCAAGGCAGCAGCAAGCCAGTTCAAAGGGCATGATATTATAATCAAACGCATTCCCTATGTAGAGACGCGCTCTAACATTGATGAAGTGATATCCCTTGCAAAGGTAAATTCAGGCATCATCGCTTACACGCTGGTCAAATTGGATATTAGGACGTATATGAAGGATCAGGCAGAGCTGGAAGGTATTTTTGCTTACGATATCATCGGGCCGCTTGTGGATAGGCTTCAGGAGACATTCGAATCACCGCCTTTATATGAACCAGGCATGGTCAGAAAGCTGGATGAAGATTATTTTAAGAGGGTAGAAGCGATTGAATTTGCAGTAAAATATGATGACGGCAGGGATCCCAGGGGAATCATGCGTGCTGATATCGTGCTTGTAGGCGTATCGAGGACATCCAAGACACCGCTGTCGCAGTATCTGGCCCATAAAAGGCTGAGGGTTGCCAATGTCCCGGTGGTCCCGGAAGTGGACCCGCCCGAGGAATTGTTCCTGGTCCCGCCGAGCAAATGCATCGGCTTGAAGATCAGCCCTGAGAAGCTGAATAACATACGCAAGGAAAGGCTTAAAGTATTGGGCCTGAACGATCATGCCATCTACGCCAACATGGAAAGAATTAAAGAAGAACTTACATACTTCGATAAGATTGTCGATAGATTGAACTGCCCTGTTATTGATGTGACCAACAAGGCTGTGGAAGAAACGGCTAATACCATCATTAACATTATCCAAAAAGGGCAGGAATGATAGCACACTTCAGTGCTATTTTTTTTGGCGGCGGAGTTCCGCTCCGAAATCCCATCCATTTTTTTGGAGCCGCTGATGCTATGCTGGCGGGCGAGTAAAAACAATAGATTTTCTAAACAATTTGTACTATAATAAAAAGCTGTGATAAAAAAGTATTTTATAGGTTTAGACTTAGTAAATAAGGAATAAACTAGAAAATATTACTTGTCAAGTTTTACCTATTTAAATAATTCGACAAATTCCTTTTCTAAGAAAAAAGAAAAGGCTTCATAAGAAGGATAATGATGAACAATGTAGAATTACAAAAAGGCAGAGTCATTTATGTAGATGCCGATGCATGTCCTTTTAAAGGGGAAATATCAGAAGAAGAAAGCGGCATGGCATAGATGTGTGCTTCGTCACTTCCATAAATAATATGATGAGTGAGCCTTCTCCGGGAAAATGGGTATATGTTGGGGAATACAAAGGAAGCTGCAGATCTGTATATCCTGAATCACGCCAAAAAGGCGATGTCATCATCACCGGGGATATAGGGGTTGCGGGCACACTTTTGCCTAAACATGTTTATGTGCTTTCACCCAGGGGAAAGGAATACACGGAAAACAATATAGACACTCTGCTTGATATGCGCTATTTATCCGCAAAAAGCCGGCGTCAGGGCAAGTATACAAAAGGCCCGAAGCCATTTACCAACGAGGACCGCTTGAATTTTGTGCGGCAGCTTTCGAAAATATTGTCGAATCATGCAGGAAATAAAAGCTCTTTGGAGAATTAGTAACGTATCATCCATAGCTGATGGACCCTATACCATGATTTCCGACTATAAATATCATTTATAAAGCAATTGCTTTCTGGCTGCGGCTGAACATGCCGCTGAAATATGCCGGAGGTCAAATTTTCGTGAAGCTAAAGGTGAAAGATATGTCAATGACCCGCATACCAGATGAAAAGATTAATGAGATCCGGGCAGCTGTAGATATTGTCGATGTGGTCGGTGAATATGTGCAGTTAAAAAAACAAGGGCGGAATTATTTCGGCCTTTGTCCATTTCACGGTGAAAAGTCACCTTCCTTCTCTGTCTCGCCTGATAAGCAGATCTACCATTGCTTTGGCTGTGGTGCAGGAGGCAACAGCTTTAACTTTATAATGGAGATTGAAGGACTGTCATTTGTTGAGGCAGCAAAAAAAGCGGCCGACAGGGCAGGGATCCCGCTCGAAATTGAGCTTCAGGGATCTGGAGAGAAGGAAAAAACTCCGGGTCAGAGCAAGATGCTTGAAGCCCACGAGCTGTTAAAGAAATTCTATCATCATTTGCTTGTAAACACAAAAGAAGGGCAAGAGGCCCTTGAATACCTTCTGGACCGGGGCTTCACCCAAGAATCCATCGATAAATTCCAGATTGGTTATGCGCTTGAAGCCTGGGATTTTGTATATAAATTTTTAATAAAAAGAGGATTTTCAGAAGACATTGTCGAAAAATCAGGATTAATCATCAAAAGTGAAAAAACCGGCAGTTATTTTGACCGCTTCCGGAATAGAATCATGTTTCCCATAGTGGATCATCAGGGACATACGGTAGCTTTTTCCGGCAGGGCGCTGGGAGAAGGAGAACCTAAGTATCTGAACAGCCCTGAAACCCCAATCTTCAATAAAAGCCGCTTATTGTACAATTTCCACAGCGCGAGGGCGCCCATCCGAAAAAAAGAGCAGGTCATCCTGTTCGAAGGTTTCGCCGATTGTATTTCGGCAAGCAGCGCCGGGGTGGATAATGGGGTAGCCACAATGGGCACTTCGCTTACAGAAGAGCATATTTCCCTTCTGCGCAGGAATACCGATACGGCAGTCATCTGCTTTGATTCAGACCCGGCGGGCCTAGAGGCTGCCAACCGGGCAGCCTCCATGCTTCTTGGAGCCGGCTTTGCCGTGAAAGTGGCCCTCATGCCTGACAGGATGGACCCCGATGACTACATTAAGAAGCATGGCGGCACCAAGTTCCTCCATGAAGTAATAGGGGGAAGCCTGACTCATACCGCCTTCAGGATGAGATATCTGCGGAGAGGGAAAAACCTGAATAATGAAGGAGAACGCATCCATTACATTGAAGAGGTGCTGAAGGAAATATCCAAACTTCCGGGCGCTGTGGAAAGGGAGCATTATCTGCGGCAGATTTCTTCTGAATTCACGCTTTCCCTCGATGCGCTCGAACAGCAGCAGAAGCAAATGTATTTTGCTGAGCAAAAGAAGGGCGGCAGCCAGGCGCCCAGGCAGTCAGCCAATGTCAGGCTGCAGTATGAAAGAAAACTGATGCCTGCCCACCAGAGCGCCGAGCGGAAACTTATTGCCCATATGCTGAAGGATCGGGAAACGGCCGCCAAGGTACAAAACCTGATGGAAGGAACCTTTTTCAATCATGATGAATACCAGGCCATCATTACCTATCTCTATGCCTTTTATGAAGAGGGGCACGAACCGGAAACCAGCCATTTTTTAAGCTTCCTGCCTGATAATAATCTCCGCAATCTTGTGTCAGATATCGAAATGATGACAATCAACGAAGAATTTACCGACCAGGAGATAAGAGATTATGTAAATCAGGTGTTGAAGTATCAAAAAATGTTAATGATAAAAGAAAAAGAGGCTGAGCGCAAGAAGGCTGAAATGCAGGATGACCATCTGCAGGCTGCAAAAATTGCAATGGAAATTATTCAATTAAGAAAATTGCTATAGCATCACCGTTGTACAGTTTTGGAAGGAGGGGAACTGATGGCTGATAAATCAGCACGTTCCAGAGAAGTTGATAGTGAGTTGACCCTCGAGCAGGTGAAAGAACAGTTACTCGAGATCGGTAAAAAAAGAGGTTCTCTCAATTATGAAGTAATTGCTAACCGCATGGCTAATTTTGATCTAGATTCCGAACAGATGGATGAATACTTTGAATACCTTGGTGATCAGGGCGTTGAAATCATCGCTGAAAGTGAAGACAGCGATGATGAAGAAAATCCTGATGTCAAGGAGCTGGAAAAAGAAGAAGAATTCGACCTTAATGACCTGAGTGTGCCGCCTGGGGTTAAAATCAATGACCCTGTCAGGATGTACCTAAAGGAAATCGGCCGTGTTGACCTCCTGTCTGGTGAGGAAGAAATAGAATTGGCGCACAGGATTGAGCAGGGCAACGAGGAAGCCAAACGCCGGCTGGCTGAAGCAAACCTCCGTCTTGTTGTCAGCATCGCCAAAAGATATGTCGGCCGCGGCATGCTGTTTTTGGACTTGATACAGGAAGGCAACATGGGCTTGATCAAGGCTGTGGAAAAATTCGATTACAACAAGGGCTTTAAATTCAGTACCTATGCTACATGGTGGATCCGCCAGGCCATCACAAGAGCGATTGCCGACCAGGCCAGGACCATCAGGATCCCTGTGCACATGGTGGAGACAATCAATAAGCTGATCCGTGTCCAAAGGCAGCTGCTTCAGGACCTGGGCCGTGAGCCGTCTCCTGAGGAGATTGCAGAAGATATGGACCTGACGCCTGATAAGGTCCGTGAAATCCTGAAAATCGCACAGGAGCCTGTATCACTCGAAACTCCGATCGGTGAGGGAGATGATTCACATCTTGGCGACTTTATTGAAGACCAGGATGCCACTTCTCCTTCTGAGCATGCAGCATACGAACTCCTGAAGGAACAGCTCGAAGATGTACTCGACACCCTGACCGACCGTGAGGAAAATGTTCTCCGCTTAAGGTTCGGCCTTGATGACGGCAGGACAAGAACCCTTGAAGAAGTTGGAAAGGTTTTTGGTGTAACGCGCGAGCGTATCCGCCAGATCGAGGCAAAAGCGCTCCGCAAGCTCCGCCATCCGAGCAGGAGTAAACGCCTTAAGGATTTCCTTGAATAATGACTATACCTGACAGTCCGCTCTTTTATGGAGCGGGCTTTTTCTATATGCTGCATAACGCTTGAACCGCTTCCAAAAAATTTCTTTCCCAGCACTGCAAGAAGGATTATACTTACAAGGTAGACTGCCTGTAAGGGGGAAATTCCTTGAATGAAACAAGAAAAAAAATCATCCTGAACGAAGTGCGGTACTGGAAAGCAAACAGGCTGCTCCCTGCCCAGTATTGTGACTATCTTCTGACGCTGTATTCCGGCGAAAGCCAGCCGGCTGGAAGGGAAGGCAAAGCAGGATTCCTGGGTAAACCATTCGGGGCTGCTGCTGCCGTTTTAAGTGTGGCGCTTACATTATATGTAAACTATTTTACAGAACTGGATTTGAACTTGCAAATGCTCCTGGCAGTTATTTTTATTCTGATGTCTGCCGCTGCAGTTTTCGTACTGAAGAAGGATAAAATCCTTTTTCAATCTGCCCTGGTCCTTACCGCCTTCAATATTCTGCTGTTGACGGTGAAGATCCTGGATGCTGCTGCGCCTGGAAGCAGAACCGCCTATTTTATCGTACTTGGCCTGCACTGTGCCGGCTGGATGGCGGCGGGCTGGAAATTCAAAATAAAAAGCTTTATGTTCGGATCAATAATTGGAACGCTGCTGCTTATCTATTTCCTTGTAAAAATGCTATGATAAGCTCATGGTATTAAATTGCCGGAAAGAATCGGCTATACTTATACCCATATAATAAAAAGAGTTTAAAATCGTGCGGATTGGATAATTATGGAGTAGGCAGGGAGAAAAATATAAAATTCTGATTAACCATATTTTTGTCAGATTTGCGAATTTAGGAAACTTATACATATTAGGGCTTTTCCTTGAAAGTATTTTCAAGTAAAATAAATCTGTTGTGATATTTATTATAGACAGATAGTTTTCATACATAGGGAGGTAATACTATGAATCGCAATCCTGTTGTTCCATTCATCCTTATCATGGTCATGGGTATCGGGCTTATCTTCATGTTATCGTTCATTGGGCTTGATAACAGTAAAGAAATGGCCGAAGAGAAAAAAGGCGGAGACAAGAAATCCGAAAACGTGGCTTTCAATCCTGAGGAATTCTACAAACAGACATGTGCAGGCTGTCATGGGAATCAGTATGAGGGAGGGGCAGGACCGTCTCTTAAAGGTGTAGGCGGCCGCTATTCCACAGATGAAATCAAGAAAATCATTACAGAAGGTAAAGGCGCCATGCCGGCAGGTCTTGTCAAAGCAGAAAACGCTGACAAAATGGCGAAATGGCTTGAAAAGATTAAATAATTTAATAAAAATGACAGAGTCCTTTGCATATGTAAAGGACTTTTTCTATACTGAATAGAGTGCAGGCGGCATGAGCAGGTCTCCTGTCATTTTATTTCTATTAAAGAGAGTTGACGTTTATGAATGCTGAAAAATTATCAAAGCGCCTGGAAAAGGTTGCTGAATATATCATTCCGGGGAGCACGCTTGCGGATATTGGCTCTGACCATGCCTACCTGCCCTGCTATGCGGCCAAGAAGAATTTAATCAAGGCCGGGATAGCAGGTGAAGTGAGTGAAGGTCCTTTTCAATCCGCGGTCAATCAGGTAAGGGCTTCGGGACTAGAAGAAGTCATTACCGTAAGAAAAGGAGATGGACTTGAGGTGCTCTCGCCAAATGAGGCAGGGTGCATCACGATTGCAGGAATGGGAGGTACCTTGATCTCGAGCATCCTGGAAAATGGCAAGGAAAAGCTTGAGGGGGTGTCACGCCTGATTCTGCAGCCGAACATTGGTGCTCCGAATGTCCGGGACTGGCTGCGTCAAAACGGCTGGGAGCTGATGGCCGAGTCCATATTGGAAGAGGATGGAAAGATTTATGAAATTCTTTCGGCTGAACGTGGAGATGCCCACAAGCCATACCGGGTTAACGAAAAAGCTTCCATGCTGCTGGGACCATATTTAATGACCGAAAGAAATGAGGCATTCATGAAAAAGTGGAAGCATGAGCTTCACCATATGAAACGTATCCACGAGCAGCTGGATCAGTCTTCGAAGAAAGGCAATGCCGGTAAAAGACTTGAGCTCTCAGAACAAATTAAAATTGTGGAGGCTGTGTTAATTGATGAAACAGGCGAACGGTCATGAAGTCATTTCCCTTTTTGAACAGTTTTCCCCTAAACATCTGGCGATGGATGGAGATCCGATCGGTCTCCAGATTGGGAGGCTGAATAAGAGTCTGGATATAGTCCTTATTGCCCTGGATGTGACAGATCAAGTTGTGGAGGAAGCCATTTCAGCCGGCGCAGGGCTCATTATCGCCCATCACCCTCCCATTTTCAGAAGCCTTAAAAATCTCCGGACAGATCTCCCGCCCGGAGCTCTGTATGAAAAACTGATTAAACATGATATTGCCGTCTATGCCGCACATACAAACCTCGATGTGGCAAAAGGCGGAGTGAATGACCTTCTAGCCGAAGCATTAAAGCTTCAAAACACGAAAGTTTTGTCCCCGACATATGAGGAGAAGCTTAATAAGCTTGTGGTATTTTGTCCGGAAAGTCATGCGGAAGAAGTGCGGAAAGCAATTGGAGATGCAGGCGGAGGGCATATAGGGAATTACAGTCATTGTATGTTCATGACAGAAGGCACCGGCAGCTTTCTCCCTGGGGAACGGACAAACCCTTATATCGGCCGTCCTGGAGAGCTTGAAAGCGTTGCTGAAGTTCGGATTGAGACCATATTTCCTGCAAACCGGGAGAAAAAGATTCTCCAGGCAATGCTGGCTGCACATCCATATGAAGAAGCGGCCTACGATGTCTATCCTTTGGAAAACAAAGGGGAGATGCTCGGGCTTGGCAGGGTTGGAACCCTTAAGGATCCTATGAGCTTAAGAGAATTCGCCTTTTATGTAAAAAAGGCGTTTGATGTAGAGCATGTGAGACTGGCCGGTGACCCGGAGGCAGTCATCAAAAAAGTCGCGGTCCTCGGCGGGGACGGGAATAAATATATTAAAGCCGCAAAATACAGCGGAGCGGATTGCTTCGTAACGGGGGATATCTATTACCACACAGCACATGACGCAGCCATGATGGGGCTGAACCTCCTGGATCCGGGACATAATATTGAGAAGGTTATGAAGGAAGGAACGGCAAAGGTGATGACAGAAGTAAGCCGATCAAAGGGCTATGAAACCAAATTCATCGCTTCCACTGTCCATACAGATCCATTCATTTTCATTTAATAACCAGCTTGAGTTATCTACCCGCAGCCCGTGCAGGGAAAGGAATCAGACAAGAGCAGGAACAAACACAGTAAGGCGGTGGAGCGGAGCAAGGTACAACAGTATGCCAGAAAAATCAATGATGTGCATATTTAGTTGCAGGAAGCTTCATGAAACATGCAGCTCCGCCCCTTTTCCAGAGAGAAAAAGCAGCATCGGCTTAGGCCTTTGCTGCTTTTTTTACTTTTGGCAGTATTTTATGGAGCGGAACTCGGCGTTCTCTCTGCCAGGTCGCTTCATCTTTTGGATCAAACTGCTCAAGGAACGCGACGACTTCTTTGGTGATGGGAGTCGGTGTCGATGCCCCGGAGGTGACTCCGGCTGTCTCGGCGCCAAGCAGCCAATCAATTTCTATCTCAGAAACATCGGCGACTCGGTATGCTTTGGTTCCCGCCACCTCCTGAGACACTTGTGCAAGCCGGTTGGAGTTATTGCTTTTCGGATCTCCGACCACGATTAAAACGTCGGCTGCTCCTGCTTGTTCAGCCACAGCCTCCTGGCGGACCTGTGTGGCCATACAGATTTCACGGTGTACCTCACAGTGGGGGTATTTAGCTTTGACAGCTTCCATGATCTCAGACACATCCCACTGGCTCATGGTTGTCTGGTTTGTGACAATCAGCTTGTCTGAGTGGATGTCCAAATCTTCCACCTCTGCGGCTTTTTCAATCAAGTGGACGATGTCAGGAGCCACACCAACAGCGCCTTCAGGCTCAGGATGGCCTTTCTTGCCGATATAAATGACTTGATAGCCCTGCTCCTTCTTTTCCCTTATAAGGTCGTGAGTGGCTGTCACATCGGGACAGGTCGCATCGATTGATACAAGCCCCCGCTCTTCTGCTATCTGCCTGATCTCGGGGGATACGCCATGCGCTGTGAATATGACAGTCCCTTTGTCGACTTTTTCCAGGATTTCTTTCCGGTTGTTTCCGTCCAGGGTGATGATGCCTTCTTCTTCAAAGGCATCTGTAACATGTTTATTATGGACAATCATGCCCAGGATATATATGGGGCGCGGCAAGGTCTTATCGAGTGCTGCGTTGCGGGCAATGACCATTGCATCCACAACTCCGTAACAGTATCCGCGCGGTGATATTTTAATTACATTCATAGGTTAGTATCCTCCTTACAAGAACCGGCGAAAATAAACCAGTCAGCTCTATTATATATGAGCGTGCATGGAATTACAAAGACCCTGGGGGGAGGGAGGGCAGAAAAAAAGAATGCGCATCCTTCGCATCCTCATTAAAAGAATATTTTAGGACCAGCGTATCCGGAAGCCCCTTCGGGATCTGAGTTCCGGCCGGCTTCCCGGGCAGGAGCCTGAGCTGCCTGAGTTCCGGCGTCTGTACCGGCCTGGCTTTCCTGGCTGCCAGTTTCCTGGCTGTCTGATTCAGCCGTGCTGCCTGCTGCTTTCAGGCCGCGGTAAAGCTTCCACATAGCGGGGAGGTTTTTGACCAGGGGTCCATACTGCTGAACCACGGGGCCGACCTGCTGGACCGTGTTCAATACCCGCTGGGTATTATCAAGGAGTCCGGAAAGACCGCCAGGCTGAGTGAGGCTTTTTAGGATTCCTCCACCAGCCGCTGCACTGGCTGCAGTTCCGGCAGCTGCACCTCCGGGGAGGGAAAACGGTGAACGCACGGTTTTGGCAGAACCGGACGAGCCTTTTCCCAGAATCTTGGACAGCAGGCCCGAAGCTCCGCTTCCAGTCTGCTGCGGCGGCTGCGGACGAGAGAATCCGCCTTGCGGGTTTCCAAAGTAACCTGGGGGAAACTGATTCGGCATTCTTGGGGGGCCTTGGCGGAAGGGGGGATTTCCCTGCATTCCTCCAAATGGCATAAAAGGCTTTCTGGGGGGCATAGTGACACTCCTTTCTTTAAAAAATGGCTCTGTTGATAGATTTACCTGTTGATTGCAGAGGGAAGCAAAGCGGCTGGAACGAAAATCAACAGTCTGATTTAACAGAGCTCGGGTAAAAATAATTCTGCATTATTAATTTATGCAAGTAGCGCGAAAAGGTTTGAGGAATAATGAGGGAAGGAAATGAAATGAATACAATATTTTTCTTTGCAGAGAACGGGAACAAAAGCATTCTTATAGGGGTTGCGCTTTTAAGCGGAAGTATATTATGATAACAGGATGTATAGAATATCGGCTTTGGCTTTAAAATGCTGATTTATTAAGGAGATTAAGGATGGAAAAAAACAATTTTGAAAGATTTGGCTTTCAAAACTACATAATAGACGCTGTAAAAGACCTGGGCTTTGATAAGCCGACGGAAATTCAGGAGCGGGTAATCCCGGCAATCAATAATGGCTGGAGCATGATTGGGCAGTCCCAGACAGGTACAGGGAAAACACATGCCTACCTCCTGCCTATCATGGATAAGCTTGATCCACGTAAAGAAGAGGTTCAGGCAGTCATCTCAGCGCCAACAAGGGAGCTTGCGAACCAGATTTACCTGGAGGCACAGAAGATCGCGGAACACTTCCCTGAGGAGACACCGCTTTCGGTCAAACTGTTCATCGGGGGAACTGACAAGCAGAGGACCATTGAAAAGCTTAAAAGGCAGCCTCAGCTTATCATCGGAACACCAGGACGGATCAAGGACCTTGTGAACGAAAATGCCCTGAATATGTATACAGCCGGCCTGCTGGTTGTGGATGAAGCCGATTTGATGCTGGATATGGGCTTCATTGAGGATGTAGATCAATTTGCTGCCAAGATGGCGGAGAAAACGCAGATGCTGGTCTTCTCCGCCACCATTCCTGAAAAGCTCATGCCTTTCCTAAAGAAATACATGGAAAATCCGAAGTATGTACAGGTGTCACCGGAACAGGCAACCGCGAGGAAAATTGAGCATGTACTTATTCCGCTCAGGCATCGGAATAAGTACAGCCTTCTGCATGATGTGCTTACTGCCTATAATCCTTATCTGGCCATCATCTTTACCAACACGAAGAAAAAGGCCGAGGAAGTTGCCTATGCTCTAAATAATAAAGGGCTGAAAGTAGGCAGGATCCATGGAGACCTGACACCGAGAGAGCGCAAGAAAATGATGAAACAGATCAATGATCTTGAGTTTCAATATATCGTGGCTACAGATTTGGCGGCCCGGGGAATTGACATCAAAGGAATCAGCCATGTGATTAATTTTGAGCTGCCGAGTGATCTGGACTTCTATATCCACCGGACAGGAAGGACCGCCCGTGCTGAGTTTTCCGGCATAGCGGCTACGATTTACGAACCATCTGATGAAGATGCCCTGAACAGGCTGGAGAAGCTGGGCATTGAATTCAAAAATGTCGATCTCCAAAATGGAGAGTGGACGGAGACCGAGGACCGGAACAAGCGAAAAAAACGCAAACGGCAGCCGGATGAAATCAATGACACAGCGAAGCGCCTGATTCAGAAGCCGTCCAAGGTTAAACCAGGCTACAAAAAGAAGATGCAATATGAAATAGAAAACTTCAAAAAGCGCCAGAGGCGCCTTAAGAAAAAGAAATAGAAAACCGGGAGAGATGGGTATGTTGAAAATTGGGTCACACGTGTCGATGAGCGGCAAGGATATGCTGCTTGCCGCAAGTGCTGAAGCAGTTTCCTATGGAGCCAATACCTTTATGATCTATACAGGTGCTCCTCAGAATACAAGAAGAAAAAAAATCGAAGATCTGAACATTGAAGAAGGGCGCAGGCATATGGAGCTCAACGGAATCAGCGACATCGTTGTGCATGCCCCTTATATCATCAACATCGGCAACTCACAAAATCCTGACACCTTTGAATTGGGCGTGAGATTCCTGAGATCTGAAATTGAACGGACCGAGGCGCTTGGGGCAGGGCAGATTGTCCTTCACCCCGGGGCTCATGTGGGTGCCGGGACAGAAGAGGGAATCAAGAAGATCATTGAAGGCCTGAATGAAGTGCTGGTGCCGGAGCAGAAGGTGCAGATTGCCCTTGAAACCATGGCAGGGAAAGGGTCAGAGTGCGGCA
This sequence comes from Paraperibacillus marinus, assembly GCF_046237605.1. Taxonomy (GTDB): domain Bacteria; phylum Bacillota; class Bacilli; order Bacillales; family DSM-1321; genus Paraperibacillus; species Paraperibacillus marinus. The sequence goes on from NZ_CP143542.1 coordinate 1,294,064, forward strand.
AGAACTTTGAGGAGCTTGCCATGATTATGGATGGAGTCAACCTGAGCGATAAGCTATCCGTCTGTTTTGATACCTGCCACACCCATGATGCTGGTTATAATATCGTCGAAGACTTCGACGGTGTACTGGAAGAATTTGATAAGATTATCGGGATTGAACGCCTCAAAGTTCTTCACATCAACGACAGCAAGAATGAAATCGGCATGAGGAAAGACAGACATGAAAATATCGGATTCGGCCGCATAGGATTTCAGGCCTTGAATTATATTGTCCATCATCCACAATTGATGGATGTTCCTAAAATCCTTGAAACTCCGTTCATTGGAGAAGACAAAAAGAACAAAAAAGCTCCATATAAGCTGGAAATTGAAATGTTCAGGAATAAAGAATTCAATGAAAACCTCCTGGACTTGGCATTAAGCCAGCCATAAACTAAGCTGCAGGCAATCCTGCAGCTTTTTGCCTATTTATTAAGGTTGATATATTTTGGTCTCAGCGTGGTTTCCCGCCGCAGCGCGAGTATAGGGTGGTGCAATATCTTGTGTTCAATGGAAGCTGCCACTCAAACTGAACCGCCCATAAGAAGGAAAAGCGCTTCTCATGGCCGGCCCGTCTTATCTGTTCAGGTCTCTGCCTTCCATAACTTGTGGTGGTTTTAGATTGCAGCTAAGTTATCATGGCAAGTTATATCGTTCATTATTTGGAAGGCACCGCTCTTTCGCTTTTAGGTTAACTGAGTGAACAGGTTTTCGATTTGGCTGGCTGTCTTTCTTCCTGCAATCACGGTGATTTGGTCGAGGACTGATTTCCTTTGCTGTGGATCGAATATATTGATCTGTTTGCCATATAAAAGGGCAGAAATTTTTTCGGCATGCTCGTTTGATAAGACGACTCCATATTGCCTTCCTATTTTTAATAATTCCGCGGGCTTAATGTTGTTTATTTTCTGGTTGACCATCATTTCGTAAAATTTCATGGCGGCTTCACCCTCCTCCATTTAAGATATGACTCATATTCGGAACAGTGAACAGATTTAAAATCATTCGCAACATTTACAATCAAGTAGTTATGAGGTATAATACCTAAGTTAAATCGTAATCATTCTTAAATGATAGGTGATAAGTAATGAAAAATTCTGTGATAGAAGTGAATCATTTATTTTATAAATATGAAAAAGATATGGTTCTGGAGGATGTTTCATTCAAGGTGCCCAAGGGTTCATTTCTCGGGATCGTAGGACCGAACGGGTCTGGAAAATCCACTTTGCTGAAGCTTCTATTGGGGCTCTTGAAAACTCAGCAGGGGAGCATCAAGATTTTTGGCAAGGATATCCGCTCGTTCAAGGAATGGGACAGAGTCGGATTTGTATCCCAGAAGGCGAGCTCATTTAATACAGGATTCCCTGCAACGGTGGGGGAGGTTGTGCTGAGCGGCTTGACGAGGAAGATAGGCATGTTCCGGTTTGCGGATAAAAAGAATCGTGAAAAAGCCGCAGAAGTCCTTGATTCGGTCGGCATGCTTCCGTTCAAGGACCGGAATATCGGCGAACTCTCAGGCGGCCAGCAGCAGCGCGTTTTTATTGCCAGGGCACTGGTGAGTGAACCAGAGCTCCTGATCCTGGATGAACCTACCGTCGGGGTCGATGTCAAAAACGTAAACCAATTTTACGAAATGCTGGAAGACTTGAACAAAAAGCTTAATATTACCCTGGTGCTTGTGACGCATGATGTTGGGGTCATAAGTGATAAGGTGACCCATGTTGCCTGCCTGAATAAGAACCTTCATTTCCACGGGGAGTCAAAGGAATACCATTCCCTGGAGGAACATGAACTGTCAGGCATTTATGGCCATGATGTACAAGTCATTACTCATCAACATTAATTGCAGCTGGAGGAAATCCTATGATTTCGGGGTTATTTCAATATGAATTTTTACAGAATGCCTTCCTGACCGGCATCATCATCGGCGCTCTTGCGCCGCTCCTGGGAGTATTCGTGGTTGTCAGGAGAATGTCGCTCATTGCGGATGCACTCAGCCATGTTACGCTCGCCGGCATAGCATTCAGTCTCCTTGTGGAAAAGAAGCTGGGGATTTTTGCAGGCATCAGCCCGCTATATATGGGCATGACTTTCTCGGTGATTGGGGCCCTCTTCATTGAACGCTTAAGGGGCGTTTACAAGCACTATCAGGAGCTTGCCATCCCGATTATCCTGTCAGGAGGGATTGGGCTGAGCGCCATTTTCATTTCAATGGCGGATGGCTTTAATACAGATCTTTTGAGTTATCTTTTTGGGAGCGTAAGTGCGGTCAGCAGGGTCGACCTCTGGATCATTGCGGCAATCGGTCTTCTTGTTGCCCTCACTGTGGTACTGCTTTATAAGGAGTTATTCCTGTTATCCTTTGATGAAGAACATGCGAGGGCTTCGGGCATACCGGCAAAGACACTGCATTTCATTTTCATCATCATGGTTGCCCTCGTAATCGCAGCCTCCATGCGGATTGTGGGGATCCTCCTTGTCTCCTCGCTAATGACCCTTCCGGTTGCAGCAAGCATCAGGCTTGCCAATGGCTTTAAGCAGACCATTCTCTTATCGATTCTGTTTGGGGAAACGGCAGTGGTCGGAGGGTTGTTTCTGTCCTATTATCTTGACTGGGCACCAGGCGGTACGATTGTCTTGATTTCAATCATCATTCTCGCCGCAGCCATTCTTTATAGAAAAATCCGCCTTAGGATGAGTTAATTGGAGGTTACTATGAACTTAATACAGGCTATGGACATTTTAAAGGAGCATGGTTATAAGCATACAGACAAGAGGGAACAGATGCTGGAGCTATTTGCTGAAAAAGACAGATATCTGACAGCCAAGGAAGTTCTTGAGTATATGAAAAAAGACTATCCCGGTCTGAGCTTTGATACAATCTATAGGAATCTTTCTATGTTTGCTGAATTGGGGATTTTTGAAATGACGGAGCTTTCAGGAGAAAAACACTTCCGGTTTACCTGCAGGCACAGCCATCATCATCACCACTTCATCTGTCTCGAATGCGGCATTACCAAGGAACTTGATTCATGTCCAATGGACCAGGTTCAGACAGATTTGGCAGGCTATGATATTTCGGGACATAAATTCGAGATTTACGGTAAGTGTCCCGGCTGTTTGAATTAAACGTTCAGATAAAAAGCAGGCTGGCTTGATGCTAATGCATCTGGCCAGCCTTTTTTAGTAAATTAAATTATTTGACATCCGCTATTTTAAGCCAGCCATCAACCCAGGCTTTCGCCTCTGTCCAGTTGTTTACTCTGACCACACTCTCTGGAACCGGATCCTGATTGTATGGTGTATTGAATAAGATGACAGGAATGCCGCACTCCTCAGAAATGTCCACTGCGTTGTCATGCTTATCCTCAAAGAAGATATCAATGCCATGCTTCTTTGCTGTGGCAACCTTGTTATGGGATCCAATCAGCTCAATATGATGAAAATCGATTTCCTGCTGTGAAAACCAGGTTTGCGTAACATCCATCAAATGGCTGCTCCTTGCGCTGATGATATAGAGGTCCTGTTCATCCTTCCAATCCCGGAGCGCGTCTTTAGCCCCTTCGGCTGCCTGTGAACCGGCATAAATCTCGGGCTCTGTCTCTTTAAACCATTGAGAAAATATTTCCCTCGGAATATTCACAAGAGGGTGAAGTTCATATTGGGTAATATCCTTTAATGTTAAATTAAGCTGGAATTTTTTATTTATGTATGGAAGCAGGGCATCGGGCCTTGTAAGGGTTCCGTCGATATCAATGCCTAGTCGTTTTCTGTTCATATGATTGTCTCCTTTAACAATGGGATATATGTTAGTTTAGCATAAAAAATCCAGCATGGGATACGGGCCGGTCATGCCATGGATCAAACCAGGCTGAATATTTTTCCTTTTTTCGTAAGTATTGTCTTAATGAAAAGTGTTAAAGCCTCAAATAATAAAGATGCTTCATAGGAGGAAAGTGGGGGATGCCGTTTGGAAGAGAACAAACAAAACAATGACTTCACATCGGAGAATACAACAGAAGATGAACATCTTGAAACCACGGCACAGGGCAGAAATATCCTGAACCACGGTGACAGCCAGATGAATACGGATGACTCGTCCGGATCCCGGCATAACCAATACTGGGAAGAAAGCGCGGCAGAGCTCGCGCCAGGCCTTGGAGAACTTGATAAAGGCGTGGCGAAAGATGGAGAGCAGAACCGTGCTGGCGAGGGAAAAGGCATGGGATATGCTGCTTTGATTCTGGCCATCATTTCCCTGTTTGCAGTTCCGGTATTATTCGGAGGCATCGCAATCGTCCTTGGTTTTATCGCAAGAAGGAGCGAAGCATCCCGAAAGCTTGGGGCTTGGGCTATTGGCATTGGAATCTTTTCGTTAATCATCGGAGTGTTGATTCTCCCCTTCTTTTAGCCGAAGCATAGAAAAAGAGGCTGACCTGGTCAGCCTCTTTTCCAATTGATTAAACTTCCATCGCTTGTTTAGCGAAATATTCTTCAGCAATCTTATCGATCTCTTTTTTTAGTTCTTCGACCATGGTTGCTTCAGGGACTTTGCGGACGGTCTTCCCTTTTCTGAACAGAAGACCTTCCCCCCTGGCGCCTGCGATGCCGATATCTGCTTCGCGTGCTTCACCGGGACCATTTACTGCACAGCCGAGTACTGCCACCTTGATTGGAGCCTTGATGGTCTGGATGTATTCCTCCACTTCGTTGGCAATGCTGATCAAGTCAATTTCGATACGGCCGCATGTCGGGCAGGAAATCAATGTAGCAGCATTTGAAATCAGTCCAAATGACTTCAGGAGTTCTCTTGCGACCTTCACTTCCTCAACAGGATCGGCACTCAGTGATACCCTGAGTGTATTGCCGATTCCCATGCTCAGAATGGCACCAAGGCCGGCTGCACTCTTTACCGTTCCAGCGAACAGGGTGCCTGACTCGGTGATGCCGAGGTGAAGGGGGTAATCGAACGCCTTGGCTGCCTTCGTATAGGCTTCTATGGCAAGATTGACATCGGATGCCTTCATGGAAACAATGATGTCATGAAAATCAAGGTCCTCCAGGATCTTGATATGATGGAGGGCACTTTCAACCATGCCGTCAGCTGTTGGATATCCGTATTTCTCAATGATCTTACGTTCCAGGGAACCGGCATTGACGCCGATACGGATCGGAATTCCCTTTGCTTTTGCAGCTTTGACCACTGCTTCGACTTTCTCCCTGCGGCCGATATTGCCGGGATTGATCCTGATTTTATCAGCACCGCCCTCGATTGCTTTCAGGGCCAGCTTGTAATCGAAATGGATGTCTACTACAAGCGGAATATTGATTTGTTTCTTTATATCTGCAATCGCGTCTGCAGCCCTTTCGTCTGGACAGGCTACACGGACGACCTGGCAGCCGGCTTCCTCCAGCCGCTTTATCTCGGCAACAGTCGCTTCTACGTCATGTGTCTTTGTGGTGGTCATGCTCTGGATGATGACCTGGTTATTGCCGCCGATCGTCAGGTTTCCTACCTTTACGGGACGGGTTTTAGTACGATGTATGATTTCACTCACGTGTATTCTCTCCTTCAGGAAAAAGCGGCTTACAGCCTGCTTTTATTTCTGTACACAATGTTATTGTACCAACTTTACGCTGTTTTTGACAAGAATACGCATATTTGTTGATTATTCAATAAGAGGGAATCTTATAGGTTCTGCCAATCTGGATATCTTCAGGGCTCAGACCTTGATTCAAGGCTTGAAAATCCTTGATGATGTTTTCTATCGGCTCTGTTATTTTCCCTTCCTGCTCTTCTATTAACGAAAGGATCGTGTCACCCGGCTCTATCTGTACCTCCACGTAATCCATCCGGGGTTCCGTTCGTTCAGCCTTTTCGGGAGGCTCAGCCTGCTCGGCCGGGGTAGCGGACGCCTGTTTCTGGAGAGTTCCGGAAGTGAGATCATAATAGATGATGAAGAGTATAAAGCATAGGACCAGTAAATAAATAATCCGTTTCATGCGGGAACCTCCGGGGAGATGCTTTTGATTAACTATATTCCATCATTTTTCATATATTCCTGTTTGGAAGATAAAATAGATAGAAATCATAGAAAATAAACATGAGTTTTCAACCCGGACCCATGCTCGTAATGGGACCTGGAAAAGAGCAGGAACAAACACAATAAGGCGGTGGAGCGGAGTAAGGCATACCAGGAATGCCAGAAAGATAAATGTTGTTCACGCTTAGCTGCAGGAAGCTTCATGATACATACAGCTCCGCCGCTTTTCCACTGAAAACAAATCTGAGTTTTCTTCTCGCAGCTCATGCATGGAAAGGAACCTGGACAAGAGCAGGAACCAACACAATGGGGCGGTGGAGCGGAGTCAGGCGCAGGCAGGATAAATGGAGTTCACACATGGCTTCAGGAAGCCTCGTGATCCATAAGCTCCGCTCCTTTTCCACAGAAAAAAGCCGCGTTTATGCCCGCGTCTTTTGTTTCGGTGCTGGAATTTCCCGGATTGATAAGTATAATATGACGAGTGTGACGCCCCAAATCAGCGCGGAGCGGTAATACATATAGGCCATGAATGAATCCATAATGGTAAAGAATACGGTGATAAGGGTGATACTGTAAGCTGTCAGCCTGAACAAATGCCTGTACTGCAGCTTTCTTTTTAATAGTCTGGCCGCAAGCAGCCCTGCCACAGCAATCAGTGTTACCTCAAAGAACAAGACGGCGCTTGATGATAAATAAACAACGAGTGACAAAACAGGCAGAAGGATGAAGGAAAGCTTCTGGACAGACTGAAGTGTGCTTGCCGCAGAGTCATTGTCGATCGTAACACCGCCAGCCATTGAATAGGGATAGGACTGTGAGTTGCCTCCTCCGGTAAATACAAATTCTTTTTCAAGGAGGGCAATGGTCCTCGCGGATTTTGCTTCTATGTCCTCAGTCTTGATAGAGCCGGTATCATCCATTATGAAAGTGAAGCTTCCTTTTTCTGTGGTGTAAGGCTCATCCTTCGAAGTTTTAAGTGTGCCATCCTTTATCTCGAAAGAAGGAAGCTCTGTTTTTAATATTTCTCTGCCCGCCTTGATTCCCTGTACAATTTCTGTGTTCATCAGGATAAGGGAGGGAAGCACTGATAGGAAAGATAGGAAAAATAGATAGAGAATGGTCTTGCCGATCCCCTGGAACCTGAATTTGGCAATGTCCTTAGGGGAATAAAGACTTTTAATGAATTGTGTAAAAATATTCATGCTTGAAAACACCTCAGAACGTCAGTTATCCCTCTATTTTAGCCTCTATTCAATCGTTAGACAACAAGCTTTTGGAAATGGGGAGCAGTGTTCCTGTATGATATCAGGTAAGGGAGGTTTGAATTTTGAGTGTATTATACTGGATCATTATATCAGTTATGTTTGCGATTGGATTTGCCGGCCTGGTATTTCCAATCATTCCGGGGGTTTTATTCCTTGCAGGAGGGATGCTGCTGTATGGCCTGTTTTTCTCCTTTGAGCCATTCACTGTCCCGTTTTGGATCATACAGGGGCTGCTCGTGATCCTGCTGTTTGCAGCAGACTATCTGGCAAATTTATTCGGCGTGAAAAAATTCGGCGGCTCCCGGGCTGGTGTATGGGGAAGCACAATCGGCCTTATTGCCGGCCCGTTCATCATCCCTGTGTTTGGCATCCTGATCGGGCCTTTCCTTGGTGCAGTCCTTGCCGAACTTCTCGTACACAGGAAACATCCTGCCGCTGCGGTTAAAATTGGAATCGGATCTCTGTTCGGATTTTTGTCAGGAGCTGCCGCCAAGGGGGTCATCCAGCTCGCCATGGTGATCTATTTCCTGATAAAAGTGCTGTAGGGAAAAAAAAGATAGGCATGCTGGATACTAAAAATTTGAAACGCCCCATGAACTTTGTTAATCTAAAATCAAAGTCTTGCTTCATATGAACCTTTGGGCAGGAACTAAAAATCATGGTACATAGAAAGGGGTATTTTAAATGGCTTTTGAATTACCGCAATTACCTTACTCTTATGATGCATTAGAACCAAGCATTGATAAGGAAACAATGAACATACATCATACGAAGCACCATAATACTTATGTAACAAACCTGAACAATGCACTTGAAGGCAGCGAGCTTGCTTCAAAGAGCGTTGAAGAAGTAATCTCAAATCTTGATGCAGTACCAGAAAACGTCCGTACTGCTGTACGCAACAACGGTGGCGGCCACGCTAACCACTCTCTGTTCTGGCAGATTCTGTCTCCAAATGGGGGCGGCGAGCCAACAGGCGAGCTGGCTGAAGCAATCAACAGCAAATTCGGCAGCTTCGAAAACTTCAAAGAAGAATTCGCTAAAGCAGCCACAACACGCTTTGGATCTGGCTGGGCATGGCTTGCCGTCAATAATGGAGAGCTTGAAGTGACAAGCACACCAAACCAGGACAACCCGCTTATGGAAGGCAAAACTCCAATACTTGGACTGGATGTCTGGGAGCATGCTTACTACCTGAAATATCAAAACCGCCGTCCAGAGTACATCAACACTTTCTGGAATGTTGTAAACTGGGATGAAGTCAGCAGCCGTTACAGCCAAGCTAAGTAATACCCTGTGATATGACAATAGATTACCGAGGAACCGGGATCACGGTTCTTCGGTGAATCGGGAATACATTCAACACACCGCCCAGAGAATAAAAGCTCTGGGCGTTTTTTGTTTGGTGCTTGTATACAATTCACCCTGACTGTCCGGCGAAAAGAAGGTAGATATCTTTATAAAGGAGAGGTTTTGTCATCTGTCAAAAATGAAAAGAACATTCATAAAGAGACTTTCAGTCAATTTTATTTTTAAACCGGATTCGCCGCCTTTTTGGTATTCTTCCAGGGCATTTAAACGGCTTCATATGGATTTCCCCTGTTTTTACATAATTTGAACGGTTTCTCCCCAAACTAGAAGTGACCACAAAGGGGAGTTCAAATATGAGTTTTATAAAAAAATGGGTGGGCGATCAGGACCTGCCGAAGGATTTAAACCTGCTGCTTGTGATCGGCGGGCTTTATTCTTTAAGCGGGGCTTTATCCCATACGTTTGTCAATGTGTATTTGTGGAAACAGTCCGGCAGGCTGATGGACCTTGGCATCTATAATCTTTCAGTGGTGTTTCTTCAGATTCTCACATTCATCCTTGCAGGCCGCTGGGCTAAGAAGATGGACCGCACCATTGTGCTCAGGATAGGAGTCATCTTCCTGGCACTGTTCTATCTGGCTGTCCTCATAATCGGCGAACATGCGACATCCTTCCTGTTTGTGCTGGGAGGATTGCTCGGGATTGGTTATGGCTTTTACTGGCTGGCCTTCAATGTGCTTACCTTTGAGATAACAGAGCCTCATACGAGAGATTTTTTCAATGGATTCATGGGCATCCTTAGTTCTTCTGGAGGGATGGTCGGACCGATACTTGCCGGGCTGATTATTTCCCGGTTTGAAACATTCATCGGATATACGATTGTTTTTGCCATATCGCTTGCCTTATTCACGGTTGCCGTAGTCTTAAGCTTTTATTTAAAGAGGCGGCCGGCGGACGGGCGTTATCTTTTCCTTCGCATCATTGAAGAAAGGAAGGAGAATTACAACTGGCGCCTCATTACAAATGCCCACTTCTTCCAGGGGCTGAGGGAAGGGACCTTTGCTTTCATCATTTCCATCTTCGTTTTCGTGGCAACGGGCAGTGAGCTTGCACTTGGCACATATGGACTGGTCAATTCGGGTATTTCATTCATAACCTATTATTTTGTATCCCGCTATATAAAAGGGCCGCAAAGGAAAACATCCATCCTGATCGGGGGAATAGGGCTTTATATATCCATATTCCTGATCGTCTTTGACCTGAGCTATGCCAGACTTCTGCTTTATGCCTCTTTGATCGCGGTATGCTATCCCTTATTGCTGGTGCCGTTCATTTCTACATCCTACGATGTTATAGGAAGCGGATGGAAGGCAGCTGAGATGAGAATCGAATATGTTGTAGTAAAAGAGCTGTTCCTAAATGGCGGGCGGATGGTGTCACTGCTTGCTTTTATCGGGTCTGTCTCGCTATTCGGCGTTAATGAAAGCATTCCTTATCTCCTGCTGATTTTGGGAGCGGGCCATACATGTATTTACTTTTTTGTGAGAAAATTAAAGCCTGGTCACGGCTGAAGGAGGGTGATGGAAATAATCCCCTCCTTTTCTAGTGCCTCTATATGTCTAAATTTGTAGAAAAAATATGGATTATTATATAAAATGAAGGGATGAACGTTATAGATATGGAAGGAAGTGTGTCCTGATTGAAGAAAGGCAGCAAGAAAAAGACCCATATTCCTCTTCGGTTAAATTTACTTTTCTTTGTTGTATTTATTTTGTTTTCCGTTCTGATTCTCCGCCTTGGAGTCGTCCAGATCGTTTATGGCGAGGACTATAAGCGGGAAATTGAAAGAACGGAAGATGTTACAGTAAATAATCCTGTACCAAGGGGTAAAATGTATGATCGGAATGGGGAGACCATCGTCGACAATAAGCCATTGAATGCCATTACATATACAAGGCAGGCGGGCACGAAAACAGAAGAAATGATGGATACAGCCAAGAAGCTGGCAGCCTTGATTTATGTTGATCCTAAGAAAGTCACGGAACGGGATAAAAAGGATTTCTGGATCATGAATCATGAGGAAGAAGCAAAAGCCAAAATCACCAAAGCAGAAAATACCTTATATGCCCAAAAGAAAATAACAGACAAAGAGCTCTACAATAAACAGCTTGAAAGAATCACAGAAGCCGAACTGAGTACCATCACAAAAGATGAGATGGAGGTTCTGGCCATCTACCGCGAGTTCAGCAGCGGATACGCCCTGACCCCTCAGATTGTAAAGAATAAAGGTGTGACAGATAAAGAATTCGCGGTTGTGAGTGAGAACCTGGAAAAGCTGCCGGGCGTTGAGACCACGACTGACTGGGATCGCAAATATCCTTATGGCTCGCCGCTCCGGACGATCCTTGGGAGTGTGACCTCATCTGAAGAAGGCCTTCCAAGCGACCAGCTTGATTACTTCCTGGCGAGCGATTACAGCCGGAATGACCGTGTTGGCAAAAGTTATATTGAACAAGAATATGAAGATGTACTGCATGGCCAAAAGGCCAAGGTTAAGAACGTAACCGACAAAGCCGGGAATGTCATTAACTCCCAGAATGTCTCTGATGGACAGCGTGGCAAAGATCTGGTCCTCACGATTGACATGGATCTTCAGATGGAAGTCGAAAAAATCCTTGAAAAGGAATTGAAGGACAAGAAGCATAATTACAGTGACACACAGCTGCTCGAACGGGCCTTTGTTGTGATGATGGACCCTAATACCGGAGAAATCCTAACGATGGCAGGCAAGGATTATAAGAAGGATGAAAAAACAGGGAAATACAAGATGCAGGACTTTGCCCTTGGCAATATCTCGACATCCTACGCCATGGGGTCCGCTGTCAAAGGAGCCACGGTGCTGACCGGATACAAGACAGGGGCGCTGACTCCTGGACAGACGATATTGGACGCCCGGATGAAAATCAAAGGGACCAAGGACAAGGGATCATGGCAGTCGATGGGTGTAATCGATGACCTGACTGCCCTGAAACGATCTTCAAACGTCTACATGTTCAAGACTGCAATCGCCATCGGCAAAGGGAATTATGTGCCGAATCAATCCCTGTATGTGGAACCGAAAGCATTTTCTACGATGCGTGACAGTTATAACCAATTTGGGCTGGGTGTCCGGACTGGGATTGATCTGCCGAATGAGCAGAACGGGTTCAGGGGAAAAGAAACCTCTCCCGGGCTGCTCCTCGATTTATCAATCGGACAATATGATACGTATACACCGCTTCAGCTGGCCCAGTACGTATCCACGATTGCCAATGGAGGATCGCGTCTTAAGCCTCATGTTGTGAAGGAAATCAGGGAGCCTATTGATGCAAACGGCAAGATGGGCCCTGTAGTACAGGAGATGCCTCCGACTGTTTTGAACCGGCTTGATTTGAAGCCGGAATGGATTGACAGAGTGCAGGAAGGATTCAGGCAGGTTACCCAGGATCCCCGGGGAACCGCCGCTTCCGCGTTTCTGACAGCAGAATATAAACCGGCAGGCAAGACAGGTACAGCAGAGGCATTCTATGACGGCCCAAGAAGAAAAGAATTCAAGGAGCCGCCACAAACCATGAACCTGACATTTGTCAGCTATGCGCCATATAACAATCCGGAAGTGGCCATGGCAGTGGTGGTTCCATGGGCATATCAATCGGCCGATGGGCATCATATGAATCTTGATATCGGAAAGCAGGTATATGAAGCCTACTTTAAATTGAAGGAAGAGCGCGCAAAGGGCAAGGAAAAGAACAAGGACAACTCTGCCGGGGAAAACAAGCCTGAGGCAAGTGAATAAATAGAAGAGATGAACCCGGCGGCTGTTATGCTTCCGGGTTACTTTATGCCTTTTTAGCACCGGGAATTACACTGCAGAGACCCTGGGACTTTCAGCCCGCATTTACAAAGAATTTACAAACAGTTAAAACAGGGTTAATGAAAAAGCTTTACAATCTAAATAGTCAGGGATGAAAGAGAGAGCTATCATGCCTAAACGATTAAGCTCAGCCTCATTCAAAATAAATAGGCCAATTCGGAGGGATTTTAGATGAACTCTATCGTTATAGATAAGAAGTCAGCAGGAAACAGAGAAGGAACGGCCGGGATAGACAGCCAAAAGTCCGCTGTTTATCAAACAAAAGAATTGAACTTGTGGTATGGTGACAATCATGCCCTGAAAAATATAAATCTGGACTTATATGAAAATGAAATTGCAGCAATTATCGGGCCATCCGGCTGCGGGAAGTCCACGTACATCAAAACACTGAACCGGATGATCGAGCTTGTGCCAAGCGTCAAGACTTCCGGAGAAATTCTGTACCGTGACCGCAATATCTTTGATAAATCCTACTATGTGGAAGAATTAAGAACAAAAGTGGGAATGGTCTTCCAAAAGCCAAACCCTTTTCCTAAATCCATTTATGAAAATGTGGCCTATGGTCCGAAAATACACGGCGTCCGCGACAAAAAGAGCCTGGATGCCATCGTCGAGAAAAGTCTCCGCGGTGCATTCATCTGGGATGAAGTAAAAGACAGGCTTCATGAAAATGCCTATGGCCTTTCTGGCGGCCAGCAGCAGCGTCTTTGTATTGCAAGATGCCTTGCGATCGAGCCGGATGTGATTTTGATGGACGAGCCTACTTCGGCCCTCGATCCAATTTCAACGTTGAAAATTGAAGAACTGGTACAGGAGCTTAAGAAGAAGTTCAGCATCATCATCGTAACTCATAACATGCAGCAGGCTGGGCGCATATCTGATAAGACTGCTTTCTTCCTGAATGGGGAAGTAATCGAGTTTGCCGAAACAGACAGGATTTTCTCTAATCCATCCGATAAACGGACTGAGGATTATATTACAGGAAGATTCGGCTAAAAAGACTGACAGGGAGTGGGGAGACAAATGGTTGTACGGGAAAAATTCGAATCCGAATTGAAAGAGCTAAAAGGCCGGTTGATTCAACTGGGTACAGTAACTTCAGAGGCCTTGACACAGGCTTTTACAGCTTTAGAAAACCAGGATATTGAAGCGGCACTCGAGATTATTGATGATGATGTAAAAATCAATATCCTTGAGGAAGAAATCAACGATGCGGCCATCCTGCTGATTGCCAAGCAGCAGCCGGTGGCGAGCGACCTCAGGACAATCATTGCAGCAATCAAAATTGCAGCCGACCTTGAAAGAATGGCGGACTTTGCGGTTAATATCGCCAAGTCAACGATCCGCATCGGAAAGGAACCATTCATTAAACCCCTGGATCACTTAAAGGAAATGCACGGAATCACTATTGAAATGATAGACCTTGCCATTCAATCCTATGATACTGAAAACCTTGCTGAAGCCAAGGAAGTCAGTGAAATGGATGACAGAGTTGACCAGCTTTATGGAGAAACGATTAAAAGTCTGCTCCAGAGAACGAACGAGAACATGGCCCAGGTCACTCAGCTGACATTTATTGCCCGCTACCTGGAACGTACAGCCGACCATGCGACGAATATTGCCGAAAATATTTTCTTCATGGTAAAAGGGCGTCATTATGACCTGAATGAATAGAACAAAAAACCAACATGAGTTTTCTGCTCACAACCCATGCACGGAAAGGACATATAGAAGAGCAGGAACAAACACAATAAGGCGGTGGAGCGGAGCAAGACACACCAGGAATGCCAGGAAGATGCATGATGTGCGCCCCCTGCTGCATGAAGCCTTTTAATCCATGCAGCTCCGCCCTATTTCCACAGAAAAAAGCTGACAGCGATAGTCAGCTTTTTTTGATCCTTATTTTGTCAAGGTTCGGCATATCTGGCTTATGGACATATTGCTTGTCAGGACAAACTCCCCTAATTGGATTTGTCCGTTAAGGCCCTGCTCGGCCAGGTACCGTTCAAATTCCTTTGGATCCTTAATGATGCCTTCTTTAAGCAGAACTTTCCCTATTTCCGGGGCAGTCATTCCGCTTTTGACATGAAGGATATATGTTTTTACAGCATTTTCTTCCTTTTGCCGGGCAGGCTGTACAGCCTTTTTAGGCTGTGGCTCCCTTTCTCCTGCAGGCTGATTCTTTGAGATAGTAAAGCCAGCTTTTTTAATGACCTGTTCTGCTTGTGCGAACGTCACTTCTGCTTTTGGTTTCTCCGGTTTCAGTTCAAAATGGAACAGGGACAGCAGCGCTGCTGCAAGGAAGAAGACAGCTGCCAGGGACTGTATGCCTTTTCTGGTCATGAGCGGTTCCCCCTGTGCTGTCCATCTTCGATAATTTCCAGAATTTCTTCCTGAGACAGGGTAGACTGCGCAGAAATCCTCTCTACCGACAGCCCCTGCCTGTAAAGGGCGAGCACCTGGTTCTTAAGGATTTCGTTCACGCTGTTTTTCTCAGGTTCGTGGTTTCCAGGACTGTGAAAGCCGCCCATGCCAATTGAATCTTGCAGCAATTCCTCTTCCAGAATTGATATTTTCTTATTCAGCTGATACATATCCTGCATATAAGAAAGAGACAGCTGTTCCACTTCCTTTTCCAGAACCTTCACTCCATCTTTTCTCAAAAACGATAATACAAAAAGGACCGCTGACAAAATCAGCAAGCTCAAGATTACAAGTTCCATGTTTCACCCCTGATGTAATTAAATATATAAGTCATATATCCATTTTACACCGAAATATGAAAGGAGTGGATAGATTTATATAAATCGGGACAATAGTAATCCTGTTTATTGCAAAGAAATATAGGATAATTCCACGAAAATGAACAGTCAATCGACAAAATGCGTTCATTGTCCATATGGAATGGGGATGATAGGATTAACTTACATCAAATTAGCAGAAAGTCATAAGGAGCTTAAGTCATGGACGAGTATTTGAAAACGGGGCACAAAGCAGGAAACGCGGCTCGAAAGCCAGGGCTGGAATCAGGCGTAGACTGGATTAAGGCAGTTTTGCATCAAGCAGGAACCTTATTTGTATTTTGGGAAATCAGTGGATACAGGAAAGCTGTACTGAAAAATGGTCCAGGCCATTCCGGCGGAAAGCTGGCACTTAGGATTCATGATGTTACCGGAATTAGATCTGATGAAGGAAATTCACTTGCCTATATGGATATACCTGTGCCAGCCAAAGCATCACATTGGAAAATTACCGGCCTGAGACAGAACTGTACATATATTACAGACATCGGCTTGTTGATGGGACAAGATCATTTCATCCCCATTCTCCGTTCAGAGCATGTACAGACCCCTGCAGGTCCGGAAAGGTCACAGAAACAGCCCGGGGCATCTCTCTGGAAACAGAGCAGCAGGGAGGAAGCAGGCTGGCTTGAAGATGTAAGCACCTACACCATATATGAGCGGCAGCAGGGAGGGGATACCCGTGATTTTCGCCTTTAAAACCAGCTGCAGCTCTGAGAATTACATGGATAAGCTCGAGAAAGAAGTTCGTGCCCTGGCTGCACTGGCCCGGGAATCTGTCATTCATGCCGCTATAAACGGCAGGCTGCTAGAAGAGATGTCCTCTGCTGGTTTTCAGGAAGAATTCTACTCACGCTTAAGAGAAGGATTATTTCAAACAGCATTTTGGTCATATACAGGCTGCAGACATCCCCTCCAATTGCTTGAGAAGCTGGCTGATTCAGGAAACGTCCTCCTTGCGGCAGCGGCCTATTCCCTCTATCCACTGCCGCTTATAGGCACCCATCCTGGTTTGGAGTATCAAATTGCCGAAGCGGCAAGGGTTTGTGAGGAAGTACTGCATGAGGTGCCTTCACATTTTTACATTCCCCCCGGTGAGTATGGCGAGGGCATGGTTCGGATGTTAGTTGGCAGCGGATTTCGGAATATCTATATACATGCGGAAGATCTGCCGGAAAACGAAGCAGCCGGCTGTGATGATCATTTCCCGGAAGGGCTGGCCGCATGCCCATATACCCTGGATGGCGAAACGGGCAGGGAAGGCTGTACAATCCTTCTTCCTTCCGTGGAGGGGATTCCTTATGGCAGTACTCTGGAAAAACTGTTCCCGGACGAAGCAGCAGGCAGAATTGCAGCAGCTTTCCGTATCGAAAGGTCTGCACAGGAAAAAGAGGACCTGATTCTGTGGGGGAAATATATTGATGGCCTCCTTGTGACGGAAAAAGCCCCTCCCGCTGTCAGGCCCTGTCCGCTGCGGGGCAAAAATCAGAAAGCAGGAAAGAGTCCGCTCGGAGTTATCATGCTTTCCTGGGAGTTCCCGCCCCATATAGAAGGAGGTCTTGCCCGCCATGTTCATGGCCTGGCAAAGGCGATGGCGGAAGGCGGCCATATCATCCATATCATCACGGCAGCAGCCGGGAGTGAAGGCGGAGTCGAACAGGCAGGGAATATGCTCATCCATCGAGTCACCCCTTTGGCAAGGCGTGAAGGCCGCTTTTTAGATTGGGTCACTTCGCTTAATCTTGCCATGGCTGATAAGATCATGGAGATCTGCAGTTCATATCCGGTCCACCTGGTGCATGCACATGACTGGCTGAGCTCGCCGGCCGCGCAGGCAGCAAGAGAGCAGCTGGGGCTGCCGCTGGCCGTAACCATTCATTCTACCGAATATGGCAGGCGCGGCGGGATCTACAATGAAGTACAGCGGAGAATCCATGATCAGGAGCGGAAGCTGATCCAATCTGCCGGCAGGATCATCGTCTGCAGTGATTATATGAAAACGGAACTGAGGGAGGCATTTGACCTGCCATCATTGGATCTGCGGGTTATACCAAATGGAATCTCACTGTCAGAGGTTTCCCCGGACTTAGGAGACAGCGGATGCGCCCCCGCTGTTCCCCTGATTTATACATGGGGAAGGGCGGTTGAGGAAAAGGGCTTTCAGACAATGATTCAGGCAGCTGCCATCCTAAAGGAAAGAAATATAAAAGTACAATTTGTGATTTCTGGAAAAGGACCCTATTTGCCTTATCTGAAAAACTTGGTGAAGGACGAAGGTGTCGGCAGGATTGTGAGCTTTACGGGCTTTGTAAAGGACAAGGAAAGGAATCAACTGATAAAAATGGCTTCGGCGGCTGTCTTTCCGAGTCTTTACGAACCTTTTGGAATAGTGGCGCTGGAGGCTATGGCGGGCGGAAAGCCCATTATCATTTCAAGGACGGGCGGATTGAAATCGATTATTGAGGAAGGAAAAGAAGGGCTGATGTTCACACCGGGGGATCCCGTGGAACTTGCTGGCCGGATTGAGGTTCTTCTTGCTGACCCGGCGTTCGCCGCCCGCCTTGCAGCGGATGGGAAGGAACTGGCAAAAAGGAATTACAGCTGGGTATCCATTGCACAGAAAACGGTGGAAGTATTCATGGATCTGATTATAGAAGAACCTGAAGGAGGAGAAATGTATGAAAAGCGTTGTTAGCATGCCCCGGCAAATGTCAGTTCTGGATTCTGGACCCTCAAGGCCGCTTCATCTCAGAGTGGGGCTCTGGGAGCAGGGGCGGTATTATGACCTGCAGGATAAAAGCCGGTTTGAAATGCTTGGCATCCAAAGGTTCGAATACCATGAAACTTTGAAAAACAGTGATGGAGTCCTTGCGGAGTTCTCTCTGTCCAATATGGGCACAACGACCCGCAGCATAAAAATGGTCTGCATTCTCAGCGACCCTTTCCTTGGGAGCATGACCGCCTTCTACAGTCCTCAGGAAGACTCTGTGATCGGAATGCATGAGGAGAAATATACCTATGCAAGCGGCATGATCAGCCAAAGAGGTCTTTGCCAATATGCCATCCTCGACAATGCCAGGCTCAGATATGAAGGATGCTTCAAATCAATGGCGCGCGGAGAGCTGTTTTTTTCACCTCTCGCCAAGGGCAGTATATCCATCATTTACACTTTGGAGTCAACAATTGAGCCCGATGGCCATGTGCACGGATCCGTCTGGGCAGTGACTGCTGCAGGAAAAGAAGAAGCTGCTGCAATAAATCAATCATTAAGAAAAAAACCTACTAGCATTTTAGTTTGAAAAGTGATATTATAGAAAAGTCGTAAAAGAGAGATTTAAGTTTGGAGGGAAATATAATGCGTGTGAATATTACGTTGGCTTGCACAGAGTGTGGAGACCGTAACTATATTTCTAAGAAAAATAAACGTAACAATCCAGATCGTCTTGAGCTTAAAAAATATTGCTCAAGAGAAAAGCGTGCAACTGTGCACCGCGAAACAAAGTAAGCAGCAGGATATCCTGTTGCTTTTTTATTTGCCAAAAAAACTTTAAAATAGAAGTATGGCGTAAGATGCCAGCTATGTGAACTGCAGTTAGGAGAGAGCTCAATGGATAAAAAGAGGACAAGGCAGATGGTCAAGGCACTGTTGGAGGAAAAGCTCACCAAAGATGATCATCAGCACCAATCCGAAGAAATCCGAAAACGGCTGTTCGGGGAGAATTTCTGGAGGGAAGCCCGCTGTATAGGCATCACGCTGTCGAATTTTCCTGAAGCCGATACGATTGAAATCATCAGGAAAGCATGGGACACAGGAAAGGCAGTGGCCGTGCCAAAATGCATACCGGACGGCCGGCAGCTCGATTTCAGGCTTATACGGAGCTTCAATGAACTGGAAATGGTTTTTTATGGCCTCCAGGAGCCTATTCCTGAAGTGACCAATCCTGTCACAGCCGAAGATATCGACCTGATGTTCGTTCCGGGACTTGCCTTTGATGCCGGCGGATACCGGCTTGGTTATGGCGGCGGGTATTATGACCGGATTCTGGCCGGCTACAGCGGCCTTACGGTTTCCCTGGCTCTCGATCTCCAGCTTCTTGACAGTGTGCCAAAAGAGGTTCATGATATTCCGGTTTCAAGAATCATTACTCAAGGCAGGATGATTGTCTGTGATTTATAGTTTTTATCTCTTACTAATTGCCGGAGCAGCGCTTCTCGGCTGGAAGCTGGGATTATTGACTCCTTCAGGAGCTTTGATTGCCTTTATGACAGGTGCCGCCATAGCCTGGGGATTTGGTTTCTATGGACTGGTTATGCTTGGCTTATTCTTTGTCAGTTCAAGTTTGTGGTCAAGAGTTGGACAATCGCGCAAAAAGCAGCTGGAAGATATGCTTGAGAAGGGGAGCCGGCGGGATGGCGTCCAGGTCCTGGCAAACGGCGGAGTTCCGGCTGTCATCGCCCTTGTCCATGGCTGGCTGCCTGGTCAGGAGGCGCTTATCCTTTTTTTGGTCAGCATCGCGGCTGCCAATTCTGATACATGGGGATCAGAGCTTGGTGTTCTGAGTAAATCAAAACCAATCTCGATTCTCACCTTCAAACGTGTGGAAAGGGGCACATCCGGTGCAGTCAGCCTTTTTGGGACCATCTGTTCTGCTGCCGGAGCGGCTTTCATTGCCTCTGCAGCACTGCTGCTTTTTGATCTGCCTCTGCTGCCGGCAGCCGTGGCAGCGGGATTTGGCTTTATGGGAAGCCTGCTCGATACACTGATAGGTGCGGTTATCCAGCCGCAATACGTATGCAGGGGCTGCGGGATCCAGACAGAAAGGACCGTTCACTGCGGGGAGGCTGCACAAAGGCAGAAAGGCCTCGGCTTTCTTGACAATGACAGCGTCAATCTCCTGAGCATTGTCCTTGCATCGGCAGCCTGCTTCACTTTCTTAAAAATTTGGCTTTAATATCATAAAAACTTCTCCTGTTTAGAACAATAAAAACAGGAGGGATGAAGATGGCAAGATTTTTGGCAAAAACTATCATGCTGGCTGCGCTCTCAGCGGCTGCATATAAGTACCGGTACAGCCTGATGAACAGGATGCTCTCACTGCCTGCCGTGAGAGGGCTTGTGGTTTCCACATCGATGAAAAGTCCGCTGATCAGGAATAAAATGATGCAGAATATGTTTGAATAGGTAACAGAATGGGCCTCCTATATATAATATAGGTTTAGGCCCCTTTTTATTTAAGGTAATATGGTGATAGATAGAAATGTCCGTTCATTATTCGGGGAGGGGAATCATGGGAAACAGAGAAGAATTTTTATTCTGGGCTGTGGCAGCCCATCTTGTACGGGAGAGAAATATGGGGGTCATCTACCAGGGAAGCGATGGCAGGGAGATCTGGCTTCATAATACAGATCCGGGACTGCCCCATCAGGTAATCAGGCTGGCCCTTGCCGATCTTGCCTGGACCAATCTTTTGAAAAGGGATATCGAACAGACTGCAGTATTTGGCGAAAATAACAGGCCGGCCTTCAGAGCCCGGAATCTATCCATTCTGAATGTATACGTTACGCCGGCACCGCCAGTGGACGATTATCAATCTGCCATCGAAGATCCAACAGAATTCAAAGGGACAAAGGTCACCTCCATCATCGCGGACACAAATTCCGGAGACTCCAGTTTGCAAAGGCTGGAAGCTGTCCTGCAGACTGAACTGCCGTTTTCCCTGGTGGTTGCTGCGGCTTCGGAGGAAAGTGAAATTAACAAGCTGAAATCAGCAGCACTTCAGGAAAGGGACCGCCCGCCCGCCCGCGGCCAGGAGCTGTTTGAAGCGGGGAAGCCGTTCTTTACATACGTATTTCTGTTTATGCAGATTGCGGTCTTTGTCCTGCTTGAGCTGAACGGAGGCAGCCAGAATTCACAGACATTGATTGATTTTGGGGCAAAATATAACCCGCTGATCCTGGAGGGGGAATGGTGGAGGTTTTTTGCGCCGATCGTTATTCATATCGGCCTGCTCCATCTTCTGACAAATTCACTGTCTCTGTATTATATGGGGACACTTGTCGAACGGATCTTTGGCAGGTTACGTTTTCTGTTTATATACATATTGGCGGGGTTCAGCGGGACCCTCGCCAGCTTCCTGACCAATGACAGCCTCTCAGCCGGCGCCAGCGGAGCCATATTTGGCTGTTTCGGGGCACTGCTCTTCTTTGGTATCTTAAATCCCCGCATTTTCTTCAGGACGATGGGGACGAATATCATCGTGCTGCTCGTGATCAACCTTGGCATCGGCTTCACGGTTCCGGTGGTTGATAATGCAGGTCATATCGGGGGTCTCATCGGCGGCTTCGTTGCAGCAGCCATAGTAAGCATGCCCGGCAGAAAAAAACCGGTTCTCCAGGGAGCTTCATTCCTGACAGCCGCCTTCCTGATCTTCTTCCTGCTTCAGCACGGGTTTGCCAGCGGTTCTGAAGGAAGCAGCGAGGAAACATCTGTATCCATTGCCCAGCAGCATATTAAGGATGGTAAAAAAGATGAAGCCTATCAAGTGTTGAAAGATTATACAAATCAAAATTCCTTTGCACCAAAAAGCTACTTCCTTATGGCATATATCGAGGCAGATAAGGACGAAACAGACCAGGCTGAAAATCATTTGAAAAAGGCAGTGGAACAGGACAAAAAGTTTGATGAGGCTTATTACAATCTGGCGCTGGTGTATATAAAAAAGCAGCAAATGGACGATGCTTACAAGATGGCAGGGAAGGCGCTCGAAATCGACCCTGACAATGAACAATATCAAAAATTTTATAAGCAGCTGGAAGAATACCGCTAATACTGCTGTTTCAGAAGCACAGGTTCTCCGTCAGCCGTTTCGGTAATGAACAGCAGCTCCCGCATCCCCGTGTTCAGAAGAAGAAGGGGGACAGTGCTTCCGAGCGGCTCTGTGATGGATCCGTCCTGCTTCTTGATGCCGAGCGCATAATTTTTGTATATCCCTTCCCAGAGCCTCCCGATGATCTTTTCCTGAATGGATGGGGGGATGCCGGCAAAAAAGCCTGCCCGCCCAATTGGCAGCTCAGTCAAGGGGAGCTTCCTATATTTCACCGGATTTATGAAGAGTCTGCCCATGGCCCGATTCCAGGAGGATTCCTGGACCGCCCGGGCTTTGCTGTCGAGTGCCTGCTTCCATTCCTGCTGCACTGCTGTAATAGGGCTGCCGAAATAGTCAGGACCGGTCAGCCTGGAAAGGATAAGGTATACAGCACCAGAGCTCATCTGCTGGACACTGGTTATAATTTCCCCGCGGTGAATCTCCCCATAATGAAAGGTGACTGCCTGGAGCAGGCTGCTTTGATTGACCTTGATGGTTTCCGCCTGCTGCAGACTTTGGGTATCTTCCTTCCAGTTTTTCATGATTCCCGAAAGCCGCCCGTTCCTGAATAACAATGAGACGTCCTGTCTAAGGTAATGTGGCGTGTCAGTCAGGGAAGTTGCTTCCCATATAAGCTTATAAATATTTCCTGAGCGGCGGGGGCTGAGGCGGGTTTCGGCCCTCTCAAACACGGCCTTTTTATCAATAGGAAAAAAAATGATCGTCTCTATATTCCTGCCCGCATGAAAAAAGTAAAATGCCAGGCAGGTACAAAGCATGAGGATACCTGATACATACAGCCTTTTCATACAGCCCTCCCGTTCGTGTCTTTGCTCCACTATATGAGGCCGGGTGTACAAGTATGAACAATGAAAGATTGGAAACGCGAGTTTGCCCACTTGTTAGATGAAAAAGGTTACATTATACTTTTGAAGTGGACACAAATTGCAGTAAGAGGGATCACATGGAGAATTTTTATGATATTCAGCAGTTTTTAAAACGATTTGGAATCTTTGTCTATCTGGGAGACCGGCTTATCGACATGGAGCTGATGGAGGATGAGCTGAGGGAACTTTATCAATCAGGGCTGATTCCTGCATCGGAATTCCAAAAGGCGATTCTCGTACTGCGCAGGGAAGTTCAAATCGAAAATGATAGAAGAAAAAATAATAAATAGGGTGATGAGATGGAAAAGTGGCTAGTCGGAGTAGATTTAGGCGGAACTACAACAAAATTGGCGTTTATCAGCTATTATGGCGAGATTCTGCATAAATGGGAAATCCCAACAGACATCAGCGGTATCGGAAAAAATATAACCACCAATATCGCAAAGGCAATCGATGCAAAGCTGGATGCCCTTGGGCAGACTAAGAATAAGATCCTTGGTATCGGGATGGGTGCTCCGGGACCGGTCAATCCTATAACCGGCATCATTTATGAAGCGATCAATCTTGGCTGGAAGGACTATCCGCTGCAGCAGCTGCTTGAAGTAGAAACCTCACTTCCGGCAGTTATTGAAAACGATGCCAACCTGGCTGCACTCGGAGAAATGTGGAAGGGTGCCGGCAATGGGGCAAGGGACCTGGTCTGCATAACACTCGGGACTGGTGTCGGGGGCGGCGTAATTGCTAACGGGCAGATTGTAACCGGTGTCAGCGGGGCAGCGGGCGAGATAGGCCATATTTCTGTTCTCACCGAAGGCGGTGCGCCTTGCAACTGCGGAAAAAGAGGCTGCCTTGAGACGCTCGCCTCTGCTACGGCCATTGTACGCCTGGCAAAGGAAGCACTGGAGGCAAGCTCAGAAGCATCATCCCTGAGGGGAATAACAGACTTTACGTCTAAGGATGTGTTCGAGCAGGCGAAAGCAGGAGATGCAATCGCAGCTTCTGTGCGTGACAGACTGGCCTTTTATCTGGGACTTTCCATCGCAAATGTATCCAACATTCTGAATCCGGAAAAAGTCGTGATTGGCGGCGGGGTATCGAAGGCTGGAGATGACCTCCTGATGCCTGTCAGGAATTACTTTAATCAATATGCATTTACAAGGGTCCGCGAATCGACCGAGCTTGCCATTGCTACACTTGGCAATGATGCCGGCGTCATCGGGGCAGCCTGGCTTGCAAAGAATGCATTTGGTGAATGATACCTGCATGGCTGGATCGTACTAACACATATACTAACTGGGGAGCTTCCGAATAGGAAAGCTCCCTTCCCTTTTACTTCGTGCTGTTTGAACAACCGGTATTCAGGGTAAGGGGCTTTACTGTACGAAAAGGACAGAAAGGAGGGGTACTTCTGCAGCTGACAAACAAAAGGGAAGCGGTTCCAATTCTCTGGCTTGCCATCTTCTTTTTATGGATCAAAACGTATATATTGTATAAAACCAGTTTTCATATTGTAACAGCAAGTATTCTGCAGGAGTTTATTCTATTCATAAATCCCCTCGGCTTTCTGCTGGTCCTGTTCGGTGCCGGAACCTTCTTTAAACAGAAGAGACTGCGGATTTATATAGTGTCTGGAAGCCTTCTGATGTCGGTCATCCTATATTCAAATGTGGTTTTTTACCGGTTCTATAATGATTTTTTGACCTTTCCGGTGCTCTTTCAAACGAGCAATATGGGCGACCTCGGCAGCAGCATCGAAGACCTGGTGTCCTTGTCGGATGCCGCTTATTTTCTGGATGTTATACTCCTCTTGGTGATTGCGTCACGCATGCCTTCCTGGGTTGACTTTAAATCTTATACATGGGGAAGACGCAAGCATCTTTTCATTCTGGCGGCTGTCATCACCGCCGTGAATCTCGGGCTTGCGGAAACACAGCGTTCGCAGCTGCTGACAAGGACTTTTGACCGTGAGATCCTTGTGAAAAATATCGGGACCTTCAATTACCACCTCTATGATGCCCTATTGCAGACAACATCGTCCGCAAAGAGAGCGCTCGCTGACGGCAGCAAGCTCTCGGGAATTCAGAATTATATAGAGGCCGGACACAGCCCTGCTAAAAACAGCCATTTCGGGGAGGCCAGGGGTAAAAATCTGATCATGATTTCCATGGAGTCCCTTCAGAGCTTCGTCATTGGCAAAAAAGTGAATGGCAGGGAAATCACCCCGTTTCTGAATGAATTTATCAAAGAAAGCTATTACTTTGATAATTTTTACCATCAAACAGGACAGGGAAAAACCTCGGATGCGGAATTTATTACTGAAAACTCCCTGTATCCCCTGGGCAGGGGTGCCGTTTTCTTTACGAATCCCCAGAATGAATACCATGCCACACCAGAGATTCTTGCAGACCAGGGCTATTTTACAGTGTCCATGCATGCCAACAATAAAAGTTTCTGGAACCGGGATATCATGTATAAAGCTCTCGGCTATTCAAGGTTTTACAGCCTGCCTGACTATAAGGTGAGTCCGGAAAATTCGGTGGGCTGGGGCTTGAAGGATCAGGACTTCTTTGACCAGTCCCTCGGGCATATGAAAGAAATGCGACAGCCTTTTTATACAAAGCTCATCACGCTTACCAACCACTTTCCTTTTACACTGGGGGAGGAGGACCGTAAAATCGAGGAGTTCAATTCGGGCAGCACGACCTTGAACCGATACTTTCCGGCGGTCAGGTATATGGATGAATCCATCGGGAAGTTCATTGAAGGACTGAAGGATAACGGTCTGTATGATAAGTCCATCATCGTCCTGTATGGGGACCATTATGGGATCTCAGACAACCACAATGATGCGATGGCCCAGTTTTTAGGCCGTGAGATTACACCCTTTGAAGCCGTCCAGCTGCAGAGGGTTCCTATGCTCATCCATATACCGGGCAGGAAGGGAAGGACCCTCTCTTCCGTATCAGGGCAGATTGATGTAAAGCCTACTCTCCTGAATTTGTTAGGTGTTGAGGACAGCAAGGATCTTTCATTTGGCCATGATCTGCTTGATGGCGGCAAAGAGCCGTTCACGGTCCTCCGGAATGGGAATTTTATTACAAAAGATTATGTTTATACTCAGGATGCATGCTATTCCAGAAAAACCGGACAGCCCGTACCGGCACTGGGATGCGAGCCATACATGAAGAGGGCAGAAACAGAGCTTCAATATTCGGATGAAATCATCTATGGCGATCTCCTGCGTTTTTCACATAAAAAGGAATGAGACTATCTCATTCTTTTTTTTTGTAGAAAAGGGGCGGAGCTCATATCATAAGGCTTCCTGCAGCTAGGTATGATCGCCATCTTGCTGGCATTCCTGCCTGCGCCTTACTCCGCTCCACCGCCTTATTATGTTTGTGCCTGCGTTTGTCCAGGTTCTTTTCCATGCATGGGCTGCGGGAAGAAAAATCATGTTTGTTATGGTCTTATGCTGGAAGCAGATTTCCTATATACTTAAGGCAATAAGTGATCAGGGGGTGAAGGGCAAGTGAAGGGGGCGCGTTGGGTATGTATACTGCTTTGCTCCGTATCAATGATGTCAGGCTGCAATTTAAGTGACGAAGCCGGAAAAGAACCGGCAAAAAAACCTCATAAAGAAGAACGGCAGGTTAGTTCAACCCTTAATCCCCGGACCATCAGCAGCAGGCAGTATAAAATGACCGAAATTGCCGGCTGGCTGAACCAAGAAACTATACTATTCACAGCCCTACAAGGATCTAAAAGCAAGGCTGTCAAACATAATATCAAGACAGGAGAGGAAGCTGTCCTGTTCGAGGGAGCATTCCCTATTTCATCAATAAAACTAAGCCCCGACGGGAAACAATTTTTGATCCAGACTTCCTCAGCAGACGGCAAAATGGAACTTTTGGCCATTTCGGGGAATGGAGAGAGGCTTCATACCCTCAGCCTTCCGGCGGCGGAAGTCAGCGTTCAGTGGAACCCTTTTCGAAGCGGAGAGTATCTGGCTTCAGCCTTTGACAGAGACTGGACGTTCAGCGGCTATATTGTGGATACATCCGCTCAAAAGGTCGAGGAAATTGGGATGGAGGTCCCTTTCCTGCAATGGAATTCAGAAAAAGAGTTTCTTTTAAAGGATATAGGAAAAGATCCGGCAAAAGAAACCGGACCGCTTCTCGCAGAGGCGGCAAACGGGCAGGGAAAAAGAAAGCTGCTTGATAATGTCTTGTTTTTTCAGCGTGAAAAAGATGTGCTTGCGGTCTTGTCACAAGAAGGTCCGGAAAAAGGGCGACTTTCGTTCTTTGGACCAGACATGAAGACGTATCACAAGTTCCCGCTCGCTCTGCAGTCCGGCCATTCTGCAACTCTGCATCTGTCTATCAATCCGGAGAAGGCAATCTGTGCTGCCATTGTGCCAGCGGATAGCGGCAGATTTGAATTGGTTGTCTTTAACTGGAAGACCGGCACGAAACAGACCATATTGGAAGATTGTCCTGATGAACCCATCTCCCTCTCTCCGGACGGGACGGTGTGCCTGATGGGCAGCCAGCTCGAAAAAGCAGTAAGTATTGGTGAGCGGAAAGTCTATCCCTTATACGAATAAATCCGAAAAAAAGACACGGACCAGGAGTCCGTGTCTTTTTTCCTGATTAATGGCCGGCAGGATAGCCGTGGTTTAGAACGGTCATGACGGTGAACCACCCGAATACTGCAAGCGATCCTCCGGCAAAAATGATACCCAATAGGTTTTTGCTTTTGAAAGAACTAAAAAGACCAAAAAGAGCAAAAAGTGTAACAAGTGCAAATATGATTGGCAAACCCATCTTTATGTCCCCCTGTTGTACAAATTAAGTGTCCGGGCCTTGTCCATTCCCAAATGGCGGCAGGCCTGCTAAAAATATGTAGATATTTGTGCATCCGTTTTTATTTTAATGGTTTTTCAAATATTTGTCGAGGTTAATTAGAAACTCTTGGGTTGTTTCGTGCAAGCGGTTACGGATGCAGCTGCATTGTTTGCATAAACTTTATTTATATTAGCTCTTATCGCATATATGGAGGCTTTTAAACGAGTAAGTGGATTTCACTCCACCTGCGCGGGGCGGGCGGTGATCCTCCTCGTCTTCGCCTGAGGGGTCTCACCTGTCCCGCAGCTCCAAATAAAGCGGAGAACGGTGCCTGTTAAGCTTAATAACCTTAATGCACAATGTATTTACTTTATAAGGCTCTGTTGAAGTTTAATGCTGATATTACTTATAAAAATGGAAGTTCCCAATTTGTGAAAGTTCCATTTTTATAATATTTGCTTGTTAAACTAACGAACCACTTTTGTTTAAGTGTAATTGTTATTTTTTTTCAATCGCCATTCGCAAGTTCGAGATAACTCCAATAAGCAATACTGACGAACAAACCATTTTTTCAAAAGGTGTTCCAAACAATTGTTGTATAAATCCAAAAGACCAAAGTACAACAAAAAACCAACATATAACGGTTATTCCTCTTTTGTATTTAGATAGTTTTATTCTACCAACAATCAACGTAAAAACTACTCCAATAATAGAAATAACGAGATTTATAACAGATATTGGCAGCTGTTCAGCGAATGATTCAGACCTCCCACCATTAACCCAAGTGAATGGAATGCTTTTGCTTATAATAAGAAAGTGGATTAAGATGGTCAAGGAGTAAAAAATAATTCCCATAAATACAGCTGTTTTCATATTAATTTTCCTGAGTTTTTCTAAAATAAAATCACCTCATTTTTCTTCCTGTTTAAATTTTATTAATCCAGTAATATACTATTCCTATATTTCTTACCATCTGACAGGTAACTGAAAGTAAGATTTCGAAAAGTTATCAAAAATCACCATTATTCTTAAACAGAGCAAAAAACATCGGCTGGGTATTGTTGTCGAACTAAACTGCCCGTTCGTTGAACAAGCAGTAACGTTTATATCGTGAGTCTAGATAACCTAATTGTATCATCTGTTTCCATATTTTGTGTTAAATTTCCTTAAATCATCAAGTCATTCATAGTATTAGGATTCCTTTAATGTTGAATGGATTCTAACACCTGAAACCAAGCAAGGTAATTATTCAATATTTAGTTGCAACTCCATTAAAACGTTGTATCCATCCTTTAAGCCTTCGGTGATAATTGTTAACGTTTTGGATAGGGTATAGACCTTTGTGTGAACCTTACCATCAGACTTGAATTGATAAATATCCATCCCTTTTTCTGCAGCATATCAACAATCGCCTGAGTATGTGCCATATCGAACGATATGTTCTGATTCGCAGTCAGGACACTGCCCGCTTCTCCTGAGGATAAAACGCCGGGAATCAATAGAATTCAGATTCTTTGCGGGATGGTGTAAGATATAAGCATCTATCCATGAAAGGGTGACGCGATATGAAATGGTTTCAGCTGCCGCTTGGAAGTCTGCAGACCAATTGTTATGTACTCGCAAACAGCAAGAAGGAATGCCTGATTTTTGATCCGGGCGGGGATGCGGGGAAGCTTTTTGATTTTATTTCTGGAAAAGGCCTGGAGCCAAAGGCAGTGCTGCTGACGCATGCTCATTTTGACCATATCGGTGCCCTTGATGACATTCGCCAGGAATATGGCATCCAAGCTTATATCCATGAAAAGGAAACAGACTGGCTCATTGATCCCGCCTTGAACGGATCCAAATTCTTTATGGGTGGTGCCATGCGCATGAACCCGGCGGAAAATGTGGTGAAGGGTGATCAGAAAATGACTGTGAAGGGCTTTGATTTCGAGCTGATCGAGACACCTGGACATTCTCCAGGAAGTGTTTCATACTATTTTAAAGAGGCAGGAGCCGTCTTTTCCGGCGATGCCCTGTTCCGCCGGAGCATTGGCAGGACAGATCTGCCAGGGGGCAATCATAAACAGCTTATCCAAAGCATCAAAAACAAATTGCTGAAGCTGCCGAACAGCACGGTTGTCCTGTCAGGCCATGGCGATGCCACAACCATTCGGGAAGAAACCAGGGAGAACCCGTTTCTGACTTAATAGTACCCTTAACTAAGGCAGGGGATCAGGATGCTTGAACAGATCAAGGAAACAATCAGACAGAGTGAGAATGGTCTGATTTCATACCGGGAATTCATTTCGCTTGCCTTATATGCGCCGAATGCCGGCTATTATGCAAGTGACCGGGTTAAAATCGGGCGAAGCGGGGATTTTTACACCTCGGCAAATGTATCCGATATCCTCGGGACAGTCCTTGGAAAGTGGTTCGGCTTCCTGATAGCGCATGGTAAAACCGCACCGGTGATCTGTGAGCTTGGCGGAGGCACAGGCCGGCTTGCCCGCTCGGTACTGGATGCCTTGAAGCTGGCCGTTCCTGAAATCTATCATGAGATCAAGTATATGATGGTAGAGACGAGTCCCTATCATATCAGCCTGCAGAAAGAGTCACTGAGGGAGCATCCCGCGGCTGTTTTCCTCACAGACATTGAAGAAGCGGGGAACCTTGAGGGAATTCTTTTCTCTAATGAGTTTTTCGATGCCTTTCCCGTTTCGGTGATTGAAATGCGGGATGGGGAGCTTTTTGAAGTCTTTGTCGGGCTTGCTGATGGAAGATTGATAGAGAAGCCTGTCATTCTTCGGGACCCGGCCATTCTCCGCTTCCTTGCAGAAGGAGGATGGCAGCTTTCTGAGGGCCAGAGGCTCGAGGTGCCGCTTGATATGCTGGATTATCTGGACAAGATAGACAGGAGCTTCTCCAAGGGAGTTATGCTTACCCTTGATTACGGGTACACCCAAGAGGAATGGATGGCTCCCGAGGTGCGGTCGGGAAGCCTGAGGGCCTATCACAAACATACTCAGAACCATGATGTCCTCGCTCGTGCCGGGGAAATGGACATTACCGCCCATATTCACTGGGACGCCATGCGGGATAAGCTAAGGGGTGCTGGATTTGTACATAGGAGCCTCTTGCGGCAGGACGAGTTCCTCCTAAAGGCAGGCATCCTTGATGAGCTCACTGCCCATACCGATCCTGATCCATTCTCTGCGGTCAGCAGCCGGAACCGGGCAGCGAGAAGTTTAATAACACCCGGCGGCATCTCTTCAAGCTTCCGCGTCAGCCTTGATACAAGGAATATGGAAGAAGCCATTCTCTTTCCAAATGAAAAACCCATGGAACTGAAATAGTTCCATGGGTTTTTATGTATGAATTAGTGTCCGCCGGCACCAGGTGTCATCATGAATGTCGTCCAGTAAGTAAATCCGGCGAAAAAGACGGTAAGATATGCACCAAAAACATAGATATACATACGCTCTGATAATTTTAAATAGCTTAATAAAACAAAGAATCCAGTTTGTCCGAAAAATAGCAATGCTGCTGTATGCATGTCCCCCATGTAGAAGAAGATCGCGAAGATCCCAGTCCAGAAGCCAAGCACCCGATACATACGCTCCATATGTTCCCCTCCTTTGTTGTAACAGTATTATCCTAAATTATTATAAATTAACAAGAACCGTAATGTAAAGAATAGTTTGTCAGGGCGGACGGCTGATTGTAAGTGTTTACAGATTCCATACCACCAAGGAGGGTGGAATCAAACGTAACTGAAATGATTCCTGAAACTGATGCAGCATCCCTGTTGATTATCATCATAAAAAGCTTGTCCATCTTTTTTGAATTAAAAAATGTAAACTTTCACTAAAAAATGCAGGAAACAAACCAGACAAGATATTGAATCTGGTCCCAAAAGGCGAAATCCTATCGATTCTTGCTGCAGCGGGAGGAGGAAGAGTGCTCTGCTTCTTCTGATCGCAGGGCTCGAATCCCATAAATAAGATCGATTGAAATCAAAGGAAAATAGCGGTTGACACCCAATCTCCTGCCTGAAAAGGGGGAGACGGGCATTTAACCATCGAGCTGAAAAGGACCTGCAGGTTCCTTTTTTTCGTTCAGGCTGAAAATTTGTTGTTTTCATATAACGATATCTTTTTACAAATAATAGACATTTTATGCTGCGTCAAGCAGGAATTTAATCCATCTTGTCGAATACAATAGGCAGAAAGGAAGGTGATTCTATTGGAGCTATTGAAAAGACAGCCGACCGAATATTGACGTTCGGCTATAAGGAGCAGGCCTCCGACATCCACATTATCCCCCGAAAAGAGGACTTCCTCGTCCAGCTCCGTATCGCTAACAATCTTGTCCCCCTCGAAGTTCTACCCGTAAAACAGGCCCACCGGCTGCTGTCCCATTTTAAGTTCCTGGCATCCATGGATATTGGTGAAAAGAGAAGGCCGCAGAGCGGATCTTTCTCCGTGGTGATCGGGAAGACCACAATCGGCCTCAGGCTGTCCACACTCCCCGCAGCCTTTGCAGAAAGCCTTGTCATCCGCCTCATTCCCCAGCAGCAGATTCTCCCGCTTCAGCAAATCTCTCTATTTCCCAAAACAACATCCAGGCTTCTTGCACTGCTCCGCCACTCACACGGATTGATGATCTTTACCGGTCCGACAGGGAGCGGCAAGACGACAACTCTATATTCCCTGCTGAACCACGCCGGTGAATTCATCAACCGCAATATCATCACACTGGAAGACCCGATTGAAAATCATTCTGAACAGGTGCTGCAGGTCCAAATCAATGAAAAGGCCGGCATCACTTACTCGGTCGGTCTTAAGGCAGCCCTCAGGCATGATCCTGATATCATCATGCCATACCTTAAATAAATGTTGATATATAAAGGGTTTTAGCTGCCGTTTTGTGTGGGTGACCACATTTTGACCACTTTTCTTATTTTATTTGAAAAGCAGCATTAAATTCTTCCATGGCTTTTTCTTGCATGGTTGTAGTAACATGAGAATATGTGTTAAGAGTTGTTTTTACATCAGAGTGGCCCAAACGATCAGCGATTAACTTAGGGTTTGTGCCAATCTCCAATAACAAGGTAGCGTGGGTGTGTCGTAGATCATGAAAGCGGATCTGCGGCACACCTGCTTTTTTTGTGAGACGATTAAATGGCCGATTAATACTGCTCGGCCTATAAGGTTGGCCATTCTCTCGGCAAAAAATTAAATCATTATCTTCATAATGCTGACCGAGCGCTAATTTTAATTCGTTATTTCTTCTTATCTGATTTTTTAGAGTCATTACCACATTATTATCTATGTGGATTGTTCGTTTGGAGGTCTTTGTCTTAGGACCACCGATTTCCAATCCGTGTGAATTTGTTTCGTGAATACTTTGGCGAATATTGATTACTGATTTCTCAAAATCAATATCCTGTTTTCTTAATCCGAATATTTCACCTTTCCTCATTCCCGTAAAAATAGCGACACAACAGACATTATGGTAAAACGGACGGTCAATCATAGCAACACGGAGAAAATCTTTGATTTGGTCAAATGTCCATGTGGTTTTGTCACTGTCCCTTTCCACAGGATTAGGGATTTTACGTAAAGGATTCTTTGCGATGATATCCATATCAACAGCATAGTTTATAATCTGGTTCAGTAAGCTAAATACCCGCTTAACTGTGGAGGTGGCTAGGTTTTCAATGAGAATCGCCATGAAACGCTGCCCATGCTGAGGAGTAATATCCTGTATCTTCAAAAAACCTAAGTTCGGAATAATCCATCGTTCCACTGCATGCTTCGTAGTATCAGCTGTGGTATTCACCCATTTACGCTTTGTATTTTCAAACCACTCCAGGGAAAGTTCTTTAATTGTGCTTTCTTTGTCAATTACATTAATTCCCTTATGCACTTCATAAACCAGCTCATTTAAAGCTTGTTGAGCTTCTTTTTTTGTTTTAAAACCACTTTTGGTTTTTTGCTTCCTCTTACCTGTTGCCGGATCTTTACCAATGTCTACAGTAAAACTGTATAAACTTCCTCTTTTCCTAATATAACCTTTCATTGCTGATCACCTTCTTGTTGTTTGGTTCCGATCAGCACTAAGTTACCTTGAATCAAGATTAAACCTTCAGGCATGTCTTCCAAATAGACAATTTGTTTCATGTTAGCCCCTCCCAGAAGTCACATAAGGGAAAAATACGAACGAACGTTCTCATTTGTTCCATTATAATCTAAAAATTCGACTTCTGAAAGTTTTTTCCTATTAAACAAAAATGACATTATTCGACATCTTTTTCGATTTTCTCTAATATTTCTTTGCCTTTTTTTATAAATTCTAATATCTGTTCGTCTGTATAGCCGTCTAAATTAGACTTTTCTCTTGATAGCATGAATATATCTAAGTCGTTTTCGACAGTTATCTTCTTTTTATGAGTATCTGGATAGAAATCTTCAATTGGAGTATCCAGCAACTCAGCAACTTTTAACAGAAATTCAGTTTTAATTGGTCTTTTTCCATTTTCCATCCTTGATAGGTAAGTATGGGAAATACCCAAACGATCACTGAATTCACGAACAGACAAACCCTTATTCTCTCTTATCTGTTTTATTCTCTTTCCAACTTCCACAACGACCCACCTTTCTGGTGCCAAACATGAAATTCCGCTTTCTATTATACAATTCCTGTATGACAAAAACACCTATATCAAGTTTATTAAATCACACCAAATAAAGTTATATTTAACTGTTGACAATTAGGCACCATTAGTTATAATAAGAATTACAAGGTGCCTATTTGGTACCAACAGGGGAAAGAAAGGAGTTGATCAATGGCTAACCGCCTGAAAGAGATACGCATCCAGAAAGAACTGACACAGGCTGAATTGGCAGATATGTTAAAAATCACGGTTCCATATCTTAACTCAATCGAAAATGGGAAAAGAATTCCAAGCTTGAGATTAGCATTAAGAATAGCAGCTGCTCTTGAGAAAAGAATCGAAGATATTTTTTTAGACTAAATGGTGCCATATAGGCACAAGGGAGAGGAGAAATTAATGGAAAACATGGAAGCACCATTGAAAAACAATAATGTGCCTGTAAAAGAAGTGAATGATTACCCTGTGATATTAACAGCTGAACATGTTGCTGAGATTTTGAATATAAGCAAACAGGTTGCTTATGAAGTAATGGAACGTAAAGGATTCCCATTAATCAGGGTGGGACGATTCAAGAGAGTACAGAGGGAGTCGTTCTTTTCCTGGTTGCTAAACAAAGCTAATTAGGAGGGTTCTTATGGATAAGCGAGTAGGTCGAATCAGTTACTACTGTAAAAAGATCACTCAGCTAGGCGCGGTTCATCCCACAAGAAGAGATGAAGCCTGGCGACAACGGAACATCAGGTTACAAAATTACAAAGCAACCATGCATCAAATTTTTTAAGCCTCACAAGGCTTTCTCTTTTTACTAACTTTGCAGAAATTGGTGAACAAAAATTGGAATAAAGATTGGGTGGGAGAAATGGATATAGCTTCAATCATTTTCTTAATGACGATTTATCTAATAATCGTGGCACTCATCCGGGAGAACGCTTCTTTAAAGGAGGTGATACATAAATGGAACTCGAGCATCCGGAAATAACCCAGACATTGA
This sequence comes from Paraperibacillus marinus, assembly GCF_046237605.1. Lineage (GTDB taxonomy): Bacteria > Bacillota > Bacilli > Bacillales > DSM-1321 > Paraperibacillus > Paraperibacillus marinus. The sequence goes on from NZ_CP143542.1 coordinate 1,329,685, forward strand.
AGACTGGCTATCCACAGAAAGAGCAGCCGGAATCATGCGGAACAGATTACTTTGGTAATGAAATCTTAGTCGGTGACTCCATTGTTAAGGACCCAGATACTGGAGAGATAATTTTAGAAGATAGTTTGGAAGATTACTTGATTGAGGTAAAACAGTTTCTGTTTTTGAAAGCTAAATAAAAAAATCTCATGCATTTAGCATGAGAGAGATTATAGGGGAATGAAAATTAAAGTAGTTACTTTTAATTATTCATTCTGAGAATAAGTTTATCCTACTTTTAGTTAAAAGACAAGAAAGGGAGGAAAAAATTGACAAGTTCATTCGATGTTCAGAACCGGAAGATTCGAACAGTCTTTAGTCCCGATCATCCAATTCTTGATCCACTCTATAAATTGCTGGAGGATAATCATCAAATCTTGGGCGGCAGCACCTTCTTTGATGATCTAATCGAGAACTATGAATATCTTCAGTTCATGTTAAAGGAGATAGCTAATGAGCGCACTCAAACGCATAATCAAGGATCGTGACCACTTTGTTAGAGAGGTAGAAGAGGCAAAAGGCAAAATCGAAATGCATCAGCAGGCTGCAGAGGCCCTTGCACAGGCTATTGAACGTCATGAGCAGATGATTAAAGAATACACACAGATTATTAATCTGGTGAGCCCGCCAGAAGAGGAGGGACCGTTTTAAATGAGTTATTTTGATGAAGATTTTTATCATGAGCCAAGTGAATTTGACCAGCTGGTTGATGAGTTGAAGGAAAGCTTATCTCAAAAAGTTAAGGAAGATTTCCTGTCTGAAATGGAACGCCTTAGAAAGGAAAATGCAGAGCTCCAAGAAATAAAGGCTAATTACAAAAAAATTCAAATGGACTTTGAAAACAAAGAACGGCAGCTTGAATATGACCGAAGTGATCTGGAGCGCAAGGTTAGAAGGGAACGTCTAAGCCAACTCTTGAAGGAATTTGAAGTTGAACTATATTCCGTTGCTTCTACAAGTAAAGAGCAACCAAAGTGCAACAAGTGTGATGAAAAACGGAGGATACATTACAAAACGCCTTTAGGAAGAGAAACATATGAAACTTGTGATTGTGCTGAAAGAATTAGCACTTATGAGCCAATTCCGATTATGTTAAGTGAATTTAGTTATAGAAATGGAAAAGCTTCTGCCTGGTATCGGGTTAAAACAGACCGTAGCGATGAATGGTTATCTTATTACGAAGACAGCATTTCTGGAGATGAATTAATAACAGATGAAAAGCAGTTTGAAGATATTGGTTATGCGTATAGAACGTTATTTAAAAATAAAGAAATCGCTCAGAAATACTGCGATTACAAAAATAGTAAGGAGGTGTAAATTTGGACATCACAAACGGAGCTGATATAAAAAAAAGCGAAAAAGCAAAAATCATCATCTATTCAAAACCCGGTGATGGCAAAACAACTGTAGCCGGCTTGCTGCCAGGAAAAACACTAGTGCTCGACATTGATGGAACCAGTCAAGTGTTAGAAGGATACTCAAATGTCGATGTAGCAAAAATCAATGGCGCAGATCCACATCAAAGCATTTTAGATTTTTACGCCTATGCCAAAGCGAATATCTCTAAGTACGACAACATCTTTGTGGACAACCTCACCCATTATCAAAAACTTTGGTTGATGAATAGGGGAGAAAAGACGAAAAGCGGAATGCCTGAGTTAAAAGACTATGCCTTATACGACAATCATTTGTTAAAGGTAGTCGAGACATTCAATGGGTTAGATGCCAATGTCATCTACACAGCTTGGGAAACAACGCGCAGCATCATTCATGACGATGGCCAGCAGTATAACCAATTCATCCCGGATATTCGAGATAAAATCGTCAATCACGTTATGGGAATTGTACATGTGGTGGCACGGTTGATCAGAAAGGCAGATGGAACTAGAGGATTTATGCTCGAGGGCAATCAGAGCATTTTTGCCAAGAACCATTTAGACCAGCGTAAAGGCTGCGTACAAGAAGAATTACTGGTGTCATCCACAAATGAAAATACAGGGGGAAATAAATAATGTCATTCTTTAAATTCGATGAAGAAAAAGCAAGCACTGGATTTGAACTGGTAGCAGAAGGTAAATACGAAGCTGTGATTGTGAACGCTGAAGCTGGAACAACACAAGCTGATAAGCCCAAGATTCAAGTAGATTTCGAGATTCGCAGCGATGTCCCGCAAAATCATCAAGGGGCCAAGATTCTCTACAATACATTCACTTTCGAGCATGAAGTTGCTGTAAAAATTGTCAATTCACTCTTGAAGGCTTGCGGCTTTCCAAATGGACATCCATTCAGCTCACCAGAAGACATGGCAAAGCAGCTGATCAATAAAAACTTAAAAATCACAGTGAAGCATGAAGAATATGAAAAAGTGGTTGACGGTGAAAAGCAAAAACGTACGGCTGCTAAGGCAAAATATTATGACTTGTCGGACGTAAATCCTGTCATGCAAGCTGGGGCAATCAACATTGGTGATGAGGATTTGCCGTTCTAATAGTAACTGAATAGAGAGGTTGGTTTTGGCCGGCTTCTCTTTTTTATACCAAAAAAGCGAAGTTTAGCGTTATTTGGAGGGCGAAATGAAAGAAAATCCATACAACTTTAACGATATCCCAGCTGAACTAAAAGCCCTTCCTCAATGGATATTGTGGAAATCAGAGAAGCGAAATAATAAACCAACAAAGGTGCCCTATCAAGCAAATGGAGAGATGGCGCAGGCAAACAACCGGCGCACCTGGAGCACCTTCGCTACAGCCGTAAAGTTTTATCTACAGGGAGAATATGACGGTATTGGATTTGTCTTTAGCCGGCAGGACAATTATATAGGCATTGATATTGATAAATGTGTAACTGATGAAAAGCCGAATGCTTTTGCCACTGAGGTTATAGACGCTCTGGACAGCTATACCGAGTTCTCTCCATCTGGCAAAGGGATCCACATTATTGTCAAAGGGAACCTTCCGCAAGGTGTAATAGGGACCGGCCGCAAGAACACAAAGCACGGTTTGGAAATTTACGCACATGGTCGTTATTTCACCTTCACTGGGAATAGAGAAAACTCGAATGAGATATATGATCGCACGGATGAACTGGCCGAAGTGTTCGAGCAATACTTCGATGATAGCGATATTCAAGGACGAATCAACCTGGCGGAATTTGAAAACGATGAAATAAAGATTTCAAATGATGCGCTTTGGGAGAGGATATTCCGGTCCAAAAATGGTGATGAAATACGTTCTTTATTCAATGGCAACTTGGTAAATGGTGACCACTCGGCCACCGACTTGGCCTTATGCAATCATCTAGCCTTCTGGACCGGCAACTCAGCAACACGAATGGATACCATGTTCCGGGAATCAGGCCTGATGCGTGACAAGTGGGATGTTATCCACTTCAGAGACACCAATGAGACATACGGCGAGAGAACCATTGCAACCGCGATTTCATCAACATCTACAACGATATTAGACAACAAAGAGCAATTCCAGGAATTCTCTTTTGATTTCAAGTCAGGGGAAACTGAAGAAGTTGTGGAGGAAAAGCCGAAAAAGAAATTTCGCTTAACGGAGCTCGGAAATGCTGAACGGATTGCTTACGAATACGGACATGTCATCCAATATGTAAGCGATATGGGCTGGCTGATCTGGGACGGGAAGCGCTGGAAGCTGGATACCAGAAAAGAAATCGAGCGAATTACAGCTAAAGTCCTCCGGAGCCTTTATAAATCGGAGGATGAAGCTGAAACAAAATGGGCTCGGATGTGCGAACGGAGAAACATTCGGATGAACAGCATCAAGGACCTTATGCCCTTGGTTCCAGGAGAGCGTGAAAACTTCGACCGGCATAAATACTTATTGAATGTTGAAAACGGCATAGTGGATTTAAAGACCGGGAAACTGCAGCCGCATGACCGGGAACTGGGACTGACGAAAATCGCTCCCATAGAATTCGATGACAAAGCAAAGTGCCCCGAATGGATGAATTTCTTAGAGCAAATCTTCCAAGGGGATAAAGAGCTGGTTGAATACATGCAGCGACTGATTGGATATTCCCTCACCGGAGAAATTACAGAACAAATCATGGTCTTCCTGATCGGCGGCGGATCCAATGGAAAATCAACATTTATCAATACGATTAAAGACCTAATGGGCGAATACGGAAAGCAAGCCAAGTCAGATACCTTCATCAAGAAAAAAGAGACCGGTGCAAATAATGATATTGCCAGATTGGTAGGAGCACGCTTCGTCTCTGCAATCGAAAGTGAAGATGGTGAGCAGCTCTCGGAGGCTTTTGTAAAACAGATAACCGGAGGTGAGCCGGTACTGGCCCGGTTCCTGAGACAAGAATATTTTGAGTTTGTCCCAGAGTTTAAGGTTTTCTTTACAACCAACCATAAACCGGTAATCAAAGGTGTGGATGAAGGGATCTGGAGGCGTGTTCGGTTGGTGCCATTCAATCTACAGCTACCAAAAGAAAAACGTGATAAGAAGCTACCAGAGAAATTGAGTTTGGAAATGTCCGGCATCCTAAACTGGGCGATTGAAGGGTGCTTGAAGTGGCAGCAGATGGGATTGAACGATCCGAAAACAGTTATGAAAGCAACAAATGAATATAAAGAGGACATGGATATCTTAGGCCCGTTCTTATATGAACGATGCTACATCGGGGATCAACAAAGAATATCGGCTAAAGAACTTTATGAGGTGTACTCAGACTGGTGTTACCAAAACGGAGAATTTGCTTTGAAGAATCGAGCATTTTACCGGGCGCTGGAAACGAAAGGATTTAAAAAGGAACGAGGGGCGGCAAACAAGTTTTATGTTCATGGAGTTACTTTACAGGAGCGAAAAGTTAGCCATATTCAAGAAAAGTTACAGAATATAGACGAAAATCAGGCTGATTCTTCAAAAAGTAACTTTTTCAAAATCACTTAAAAGCCTTATCTATCAAGGGTTTTAGTTACCTTTTTAGTTACTTTAGTTACTTTTGTTACTTAAAAAATATATAAACAAAAAAATATATATAAATATAAGTCTATTAGTAACGCTTAATACCAAAATGGGTAACTTTTAGTAACTAAGTGGGACAAACCCTTGGGGCTGTAAGGTTCAAAGGCGATTCAAAAAGTAACTTTTCGATAAAAATAGTTATTTTTAAGTAACTCAGGTGGTGATTCCATGCAAGTGTTATTAATCCTAAGCCAAATTTGGAAATCTGGTGCAAATATCTATCTGGATAAAAAGGATGATCGGATTGCCATAGATAATCAGAAGCTGATCCCAGCTGAAGTGATGCAGGCTGCTGAACAAAACTTTCAAGGAATTGATGACTGGTTCAAGTCTTGGAAAGATGCCGGCGCGGAGAAAGTCACCATTATGAAAATGGTTCATCATATGTGCGGCTGGCAGCACAATGAAAAGTTGGATAAATGGTTGTGCACTGATGATGACTCTCTAATGTTGCTTGATGAATGGATGATCGTCCTGGCTAAGAACGGCTGGAAAGACATTTATGAAGACTATCGGCAATTTGAGAATGATGAATCTAATGTGATGTCACAAAAATTGTATACGGCTGCTGTTAACTATGCGAAGAAAGGAGCAGCTGAATGATTCATTACAGCTACACAGACACGGAACTAAACAAAATACTCAAAACTCTCACAATCGTTATCGACACTCGTGAGAATGTAAACGGTCATATTCTGAACTACTTACACCAGAAGGATGTACCTATAAAGATTCAAAAGCTGGATACCGGCGATTATGGCTGCATGATTCCTAAGAATCAGGATCTGGGTATTGCTCGTGATATTTTCCTGAACAGCCGAGTGGAGCGGAAAGCCCACATCGATGAGATCACAGGGAACCTTCAAAAAGATACGGCCACAGCATTTGAAAATGAATTAATTCGGTCCAAGGACATTCCCTTCACTCTGATTGTGGAAGACCTCCACGGATACGAAAAGATGCTGAAGGGTGATTACCGGTCTAAATACAATCCATTAGCACTGCTTGGCCGACTCAATACCTTTAAGGCTAAATATAATTTCGAAATCGTCTATTTAGACCAAAAATTTTCAGGAAATTGGATATATCACCATTTTTATTACCAGGCAAAACATTATTTAAGGACGGGTGCTTTTTAAAATGACTGATACGGAAAGACTGCAAGAGATTAAGCAGAAGTGGGGAGCAGGCAAGATGGAAATTGATGATATCAATTATCTGATTTCAGAGGTTGAGAGATTGACGATAGTTGAGCAGGCCTATCAAGCAATGAAAAAAGCAAAGTGAGGTGGATGCAAGATGAGTGAATGGTTAACTACTGGACAGATGATTGATCAGTTAAATATAGGACAAGTAGCAAAATGTTTAACTAAACAACCGGGAATCCACAAGCATGTAACCCGTACTGAGGATGATGTGAAATGGTGTGAAGCAGACGGTACGTTAAATCCAGATTATCTGTTCCTTCAAATGGGTGGAGGTGCAGCCAATTTTAAATGGCGTATTCTTCCCAAATACGTAAGCTTTGGTGAAGCGATGGAAGCATTATCTAAAGGTAAACTCGTTAGGGCTGAAACTACTCAAGAAATATTTGAGTACAAAATTAGAGATGGAGATTTTTTATACAGGAATATAACACGAGGGGATGACATGTTCACTCTGCCTGCTCGAAAAAGTGGAATCGGAATAAATTCATTTGCTGTAACCGAAGGCAAATGGACCATAGAGGAGGTCCGGTATTGAAGGGTAGACCATTCGTGTCGCAAATGGTTATTGATGAGTTTGCCAAAGTAATAGACTTACAGGATTCCAAAGGATATCTCAAATACGGAAAAACCATAGATGATGCCTTGCACACGGATTGGAACTGGCCGCTTATGGCCCTGGAAGAAGCTGCGGACTTACAGAAGTACCTGGTAAAGGAAATCGTCAGGCTCAAGCAAGAGAACCAGCAGCTGGTACAAGAGAACGAGCAAATCATCCGGATCAATCAGTACTTGGCAAAAAAATATGAGTTAGAAGGGAGTACCGAGGATGGGGATTCTATACGACACTGCGATGATGACCCGGGAAATGAAGAAGGGCAGCTTGATCAGCAAGCTGAGGCAGATGGGAGTACTGGAGTATAAGGGCACTCCCCTCAACAAACTTAATCTTCATGAGCTGGAGCATGTCATGACGATTTCTGAATATCAAAACACCAATATTGAATCGGATGCCAACAGGTGGTTCTGATGAAATGGCAATCAGCTACAAATGAAGAGTTGATGCTAATTATTAAGGACGATAAAAGCTGCCCAGCCCACTTACTGCATGGGGTAGTGCATGAGAGTTTGGAACGTGGTTTATTCAACAAACTTATATATTGGGTGTTTCAGAAGTTAATGAAAGACTGGCGCAAAACAGTTGAAGCTTGGAATATGGAAAATCAGGATATCTTATCAATCGGTTATTGTGGAGTGCTAATTGCTTTATCTCGATGGAAGCCAGGTAAGTCATCTTTTAAAACATATGCCTATCTGAACATCAGAAGTGAATTCATACACCTTCTGGATGCCGAAAATACGAAGAAAAGAGAAATCAATAAGCATACCAGCAGTTATGATGTTCCGATGGAAAGTGGAGAACCGTTGATTACTACTTTCTCAAGCAAATCCAACGTAGAAAAAGCGGTTATTAGAAAAATCGCTTTTGAAACAAAATTATGCATGCTGGATCCGCAAGAAAAAGACATTCTGATCATGTTTCTAAGAGGGTACAGCTTCAGAGAAATCGGCAAGCAAGTATTCACAGAAAAAACATATGGGCCGGCCGTCCGTGAAAAGTTCTATGAAGCATTAAACAAAATTGGATTAGGCCATTTCACAATTGAGCAGCCTAAAGCGGTTAAACACAGCCAGCAGAAGCTGAACGAAGAGATTGTCCGGGAGATTAGAGAAAGCAATCGTCAGTTTAAAACCAAGCAAGAAGAAGCTGATTATTACGGAATATCCCGGAAGCTAATATTCAATATACGTAAAAATAAAGTGTGGAAAGAGGTAGTGTAATGAATCTGAAAAACCTTTTCGATATGCAGAAAGTGCTCATTGATCGGATAGGGTACCAGGAGCCGGATAAGTTTGAAAAGACGGTTCTTGCGCTGCTGGTTGAAGTTGGAGAGTGTGCGAATGAGTGGCGGGGATTTAAGTATTGGAGCAAGGATCAGTTGCCGAGAACAAAAGGAGCATGGAAATATTCAACTGGCATAGAAAATGGGATGTTTATTGATATTTATGAAAACCCGCTGTTAGAAGAATATGTGGACGGTTTACACTTTGTCCTGCAGTTGGGCATCGAAATTAACTGCACGCCTTGTACGCCGTCGACAATCCAGGTGAGCAACATTACAACACTCTTTAACTTTCTTTACTCCCAAATCTCTCAATTCTCGCTGTATAAGGCGCCCAGGAATTATTCTTATATGCTCGAGACATATTTGGGCCTTGGGAATGAGCTTGGATTCACCTGGGAGCAAATCGAACGAGCATACATGGATAAAAACGAAATAAACCATCTGCGACAAGAGCAAGGTTACTGATATGTACCAGGTAATCATTGCCGATGACCGTCCCCGATGGATGATTGAAGAAGACCGAACGATGGCCTGCATGACGCGCTGCCGTTATTACAATAATTGTTCTTCTCGAGTCGGCAGTGATTGCAAAAAGTTAGGTGGTACCGAAATACCGAAGATAAGGAATGCGAATATGTCAAAAGGACGGAGGGGAAAACGTGAAAAAAGTATTGGATAAAGGATACGTCAGATTAGTAGATACCATGGGAACGGATGTAACGGTGGTGAATGCTGCCAGGGTGAGCTACAACAAGGCTGTGGATGAGCTCCGAGAACATGATGAAAGGCTAATTAGCTTCTTGGCTAGAGAAGGCCATACAAGCCCATTTAGACACGCTACAATGCAGTTTGAAATATATGCCCCTCTCATGGTGGCCCGGCAGTGGTGGAAATACGTAGTCGGCTCGGATCATGTGATGGATGCCTGGAATGAGAGCAGCCGGAGATACATTACTGAAGAGGCTGAGTTTTATATACCAGCTTTAGACGAGTGGAGATCCGCTCCTGAAAGTTCAAAACAAGGTTCCGGAGAAATAGTTAACCGCCACATAGGTAGCTTGTATACCAAGGAATTAGAAATATTGATTTCACACGGCGAAATGCTCTACGAACAAGCGTTAAATGATGGAATCTGCGCCGAACAAGCCCGCCTGTTTCTCCCAGCATACGGAATGTATGTCAGATGGTACTGGACAAGCAGCCTGCAGGGTGTAGCCCACTTCCTACAGCAGAGATTGGAACACGATGCTCAGAAGGAAATACAGGAATATGCGAAAGCGGTTTGTGAATTGTCCACTGAAAAATTCCCAGTAAGTCTCACTGCGTTAAGGGGCTGAATAATGAAAAAATTAACGGTCCTAATAAACGATTTGATCGATAAGCATGGGGACAGTTTTTCTAAATGTAATGGCTGTGAAGTCTGTGATGAGATTGCTTCATACCGCAGCCAGTTAATTTCTTCAAAACCGAGGAGGGAAAGCAAGGTGGAAAAAAAGGAGTCATTGAAGATTTCCTTTGCAATATATCAGGACCTAAAGGCCAAGGGTGAAACTGACAAAAGTATCGCGGAAAGAATGGGCATCTCGGCTCCCACTTTATCAAAGTATAAATCGTCATGGAAAGAGCCAGCTGTGGAGGCTGAAGCCCCTAAGGCATCAGTGGATAATGCAAATTTGATAATCGGATATAAAAATGTGATCAAAGATTTAAAGGATCAGCTGGCAGGATACCAGGAATTAAAGACTAGGAAATCAGAAGTGGAAAAAAAGAACGCTCAATTGGAAGAGGACCTGGCTGGAGTAATTGAGGATCGGATCCGGATGCAGAGAGAACTGGAACATGCCAATACATCCATTAAGGATTTGATGGCAGCTGCCCAGGACTTGGAGGATAAAGCATCCCTGTGGAGGGCAAAGGCTGAAGCGGTATCCGCGGATGAAATAGGTAAACTTCAGAGAGAAAACCGAATCTTCCGGGAAGCGTTGAAGGAAGCTCTATGATGAATTTCATCGTTGGTTATGTAATTGGACAGGTAGTCGTGCTGGCGGTGATTTATTTAGGATACAGACATCAAGAAATGAAAGAAGGGAGGTTGTGAGTTGCAACTGGATTTATTCAGAGAAATTATTGTTGATAACTTTGCAGGCGGCGGAGGGGCCAGCACTGGAATTGAAATGGCCACCGGCCTTTCGGTGTATATAGCCATTAATCATGACCCTGCAGCTATAGCCATGCATAAGGCAAACCATCCTGATACTGAACATTACTGTGAATCTGTCTGGGACGTAGATCCTGTAGAGGCGGTAAAGGGCCGGCCGGTTGGATTGGCCTGGTTCTCCCCGGACTGCAAGCACTTTAGTAAAGCAAAAGGCGGGAAGCCGGTAGAGAAGAAGATAAGAGGACTGGCCTGGGTGGCAGTGAAGTGGGCGGCGAAGGTGCGGCCGCGGGTAATCATGCTTGAGAATGTGGAAGAGTTTAAGACCTGGGGCCCGGTAAAGGACGGGCAGCCTGATCTTAATAAAAGAGGCAGGACCTTTAAAAGCTTTGTAGATTCTCTAAAACGGCTGGGATATGAAGTGGAATGGCGGGAGCTGAGGGCATGTGACTATGGAGCTCCCACTATACGGAAAAGATTTTTCCTGATTGCTCGCCGTGATGGAATGCCGATTGTCTGGCCGGAACCTACCCATGGGGATCCAAAAAGTCTTGAGGTGCAGGCGGGGAAATTAAAGCCATGGAGAACAGCTTCAGAGATTATTGATTGGTCCATCGGTACTCCTTCTATCTTCAGCAGAAAGAAGCCGTTAGCTGATAACACGATGCGGAGGATAGCGAGAGGGCTTAAGAAGTTTGTCATTGATAGTCCTGCTCCATTCGTTGCTCCAGTTCAGCCTGATGGCGAGGATAATCGTAGTTTAGTATCTGCTTTTCTAACAAGCTATTACACGGAAACAACCAAGAACGAGGTAAGGGGAATATCACTCCAAGATCCTTTACACACGATTACGGCAGGCGGGAATCGATTTGGATTGGTTACTGCGTTTCTAGCTAAACACTATGGAGGAAATTATAACGGTCCCGGCGCTCAATTAGAGCAACCTTTAGCCACAATAACCACCAAGGACCACAATGCATTAGTATCTGCTTTCCTGGTTTCCTATTACGGAGCAAGTGTGGGACAGGACTTAAAAGAACCATTGCACACAATTACAACCAGAGACAGGTTTGGGCTGGTGACAGTAAGTGGACAAGAATATCAGATTGCTGACATCGGCATGCGTATGCTGCAGCCACATGAAATGTATGCTGGGCAGGGATTCCCAGACATCTACATTATTGATCAAGACCATACCGGGAGGATATATCCGAAAACAGAAAAGATTGCCCGCGTAGGTAATTCAGTACCACCACCCTTTGCAGATGCACTGGTAAGAGCAAACCTTCCTGAAATGTGTGTTAAAGAAAATCGATATAAGCCAGCTATGGCTAATTAAAAAGGAGCTAATAACATGGCAAAAATTCAACTTAATCAAAAAGAACAGCACTACGCAGATACTCATGAACAGGCAGAAGAAATTGTTTCAGCTGCTAAGGAAAATAACAACCTTCAGATGCACAAGATCACCGAGAAGTATAACAAGTACGGCCAGTATTTCTTGATTGATTTAACCTTCGCCTATCAAACTCCTAAAGAAGTGATGGAAAGCCGGCCGGATAGTGCTCCAGATGGTCAAATGAGCACTGAAGATCTGGAAGAACAGTGTGAGGGAGTGGAGTACAGTGTGGACGGCAATGGCCATGTGGAGCTCAAGGAACAATTGGTGATGGATGAAGAAGTAAAAAACTGATGTAGTAAGCCCTGGTCTCCGGGCCAGGGTACCTCTTAATAGACGGGGGACCAAAATGTTATTTAAATTGCCTGAGATAGACAGAGAAAAAACAAGGGCAGCTGTAGAAGCTGCATTAGAAAAGTACAGGTTTTATTTACTTACTGTTCCCGAGGAAAGGCTGCCGAAAGTAACTGCCACTTATTCACTTGTATCTTCAGGACCCTCTAATCAATTTCATTCGACCACAGAAGCCGCAGTTATTGAAAAGGTTGATTATGAAAGGGAGAAAGAAGAATACATCGAAAAGATAAGGAAATCTGTTAACCGCCTTACCTACAAGGAGCGAGAAATTATTATAAAACGTTACCTTGGGGATGAGGAAGTTTACGATTATGAAATTTATAATGAATTGGGTTACAGCGAAAGAAGGTATTATCGACAAAAAGCGAGAATATTTTATAAGCTTGCTTTTTTGTTGAAGGTTGAGGTTTACAAAACGGAGGAGCATCCATAAGATGCTCTTTTTTAATTTAAACTTAAATACTGGAGGAATTACAGAGTGGAAAAAAGTAGTAAATCTAAGCACGTTCTTGAATTGGCGTCTGAATTGTTGGATGACATTGAGCTTAATAGAATATCTGCTGAATCATTATTATTAAAGTGTACTAGACTTGCCCGTTATGCAGGTTCGGAAGAAATTTCAAAGTGGTTGGAGTATGAATTAATTGGCTATAATTCTTCAGATCCTATATCTCTCAAGTATATGGGGAAAACTGGACGTTGGACTAACAGAAAGGAAATGAAAGGATATTGGGGCCCATTATCTTCTCAGGAAGCAGCAGTAAATGCAAATACATTAAGAGTTCAATCTATGTCCATTCCAAACACTAGTGGTGATTCAGCGCCAGTTGCTACACGGATAGCTACGGATTCAATAAGATATGCAACACAAGAAATAATAACCCATACGGCTATAAGGAGTAGAGTGCTTGGCTTATTACATCAGTTTGTTTCTAATGTTTATTATGAGAAGACTTTTGATAATTTAGCTGAAAGCATATTTGATTCATATAAAAAAGACACCGATCTTTTGATTGGAGAACATAGTCAAAGTGTTATGCAACAAATCCCATCTGTAATGGACCGATTAAGTGATGGAGACCAAGAAGCAGTGAGTCAAGCTCTTGTAACTTGTAGAAGGATAGTTGATTCTTTCGCTAACTCCGTAATGCCACCGTCAGACGAGGTGTATGAAATAGACGGAAATCAATTGTCACTAAAAGCCGATAAGACACTCAATCGTATAAATGTATATGTTCATCAGAATTGCGGGAGTAGTTCGAGGAAAAGGAAGTTCAGACAAAATCTATCCAACTTATATGATCGTGTTTCGACTGGTGTTCATAATGATGTAAGTATTGAGGAAGCAAAAGCGCTCTTTTTAAATACATATTTAATTCTCGGAGAGATATTAAATTTAACAACAGATGACAGATAAAAGGCAGATATCTGGCAGAAGAAGGGCAGAGCATTAGGCTTTATCCGTGTTATATTTATATCATCAGGAACTGTTCAAGAGGGATCTTTGCAGTTCTTTTTTTGTTTGAAGGAAAAAATCTTCTTTTGTCGAATTTATGACATTAAGGGGGATTTCTGTTATATGGATAAGAAAGAAAGTTTGCGATTAATTTATTGTGTAATTGGTATTTTGATAATATTTCCTATAGTAATTAACTATTTAATGTATCTAAAGTTATTACCAGTCAAAGGAGAAATAAATACCTGGATTTCAACATTAGGCACTTTTTGGGGAGCTATCATTGGAGGGGTAATTTCAGGGATATTGACTTTGGTAGGTGTCCGAAAATCTGTCGATGCATCTTTTAAAGGAATAGAAACAACAATTATGCATCAAGAGAAAGAAAGATACAAAGAAACAATTGGACCAAAATTAAATAAATTATATACGGTTAAAAGAGTTATTTATAAATTGGATAGAATGCTTCAATGTAGAAAATTTGGATGGAACGAAAATCATGAACCTGAGGATCCACAACAAATAGATAATGCAATCTACAATTTTATATTGCCACTCCATAATCAATTGTTAGAAGACGCTTCTTCAGTTGATTGGGAATTTTTCAATGAAATTGATTGCTTTGTAAAGACGTCAAGAAAACTAACTTTGCACCTTATAACTGAAGATTTGGATGAATTAGCGATTGTTGTTGATAAACTTACCGAAACAATAGAAAACGTTCATGAGGCAAGATTAAAAGAAAAATTTAAAGAATCAAGTATCTAAAGCATTTCTTTCGAGAGTGCTTTTTATTATAAAATGTGATGATTGAGGTGAGAAATACCGGAAGAACTTACATGTTTCAAATAGCCTGATTATATAGGTCTTTTGTGCTAGTATTGTACAGAGGTGATTAAATGGTGTTTGTTTCACCAATGCTATTGCACAAATCAGATCAGCCCTTTGAAGATGAAAATTACATTACTGAATTAAAGCTCGATGGCATCCGCTTAACGCTATCCAAGTTTAATAATCAGATAAAGTTATATACTCGTCATAATAACGAGGTCACAAGTAAGTTTCCTGAGTTGCTGCAGGTAGATATACCAGACGGGACTATCCTGGATGGAGAAATTATTGTCAGCGATGTGGAAGGTAAACCAGACTTCGAGGCTATGATGGAAAGGTTCCAATCAAAAAGGTCATTACATAAGATTTATTTCTGTGTATTTGACGTTATTTACTACAAAGGGGATAAGGTGACATATTTACCCTTACTCGAAAGGAAAGAGCTATTACAATCCATTCTGGAGCCTTCAGAGCATATTGGATATTCTCAGTGGTTAACAGGTAATGCTTCTGCCTATTTCGAATTAGTGAAGCAGCAAGGACTTGAAGGGATAGTCCAGAAGAAAGCTGATTCAAAGTACCAGATTAATAAACGGTCCCAAGATTGGTTAAAGGTTATCAATTACCAATACACGGATGCATACATTACGGGATTCAGAAAAGATGAATTCGGTGTTCTGATCGGTGTGGAAGATGGGGAACGAATTAAAGCAGCTGGCCTAATGGAGTTTATGACGCCGCAAGCAAGAAAACAATTCTATTCGATGTACAGAGACTACATTCTGGAAGAGAATGATAAGTTCTTTTATTTGGATCCAAAGATAAAGTGTCGAGTTAAATTTAGAAACTATACAAAGGCCGGGCTCTTACGAATCCCTTCTTTTGTTAAATATATTTCCTAAACGTCTATCACTCAGGTAGGCGTTTTTATTATGCCTAAAGAGGTGATTGAGGTGAAGATAGGTGACCACATAAGTAATCAAGACAGAAGTAAGCTAAAGCAAGTGACTGGCCAGATGAAGAAGAGGAAGGGTAAACGTAAGAAGAACCCTAAGCCTCAGGTAAAGAAGGATGAGCGTGTGGACTGGATAGATATCATGGGGATGAACCGGGATACCTATAAGCGTGTGGGAGGAGCTGTGAGGAGAAGGTAATTAAAAAGACTCAAGCATTTCATACTTGGGTCTTTTAAGTAGAGTTTTACTACACTCGTTGATATCGAAAAGCATCTTTAATGTATTCTGCATGATATTCACCTTTTGAATATGCGTTCATTAGATTTCTATAAATATTATCAGGAACATTAAAATACTTATATGTGCCATTTTTAAACTGGATATAAAGAGTATTGGTTACATCATCGTATCCAACGGCAACTAAGTTTGAAGATTGGACTCTTTGCATAATCATTACTATCACCTCCTTATTTATACATTTCGACACTATATTTTTATGTCCTGTATTAAATTGGAAAAAAGTTGGTGAGCAATGACTGAATACAAAACTAAAGAACAGAAGCGCAAGTTCTATGACAGTGGACCATGGAAGCAGCTGCGTGAACAGGTGAAGCTGCGTGACAATCACGAATGCCAGGAGTGTAAACGTAAGGGCCGAGTATCAATCGATACCAATGAATACAGTGAGAGTGCCAAGCGTAAGAAGATTCAACTGGTGGTCCATCACATCAAGGAGCTCGAGCAGCATCCTAATCTTGCGCTAGACATTGATAACCTGGAGACCATCTGCGTGGGCTGCCATAACAAGGAGCATGGCAGGGAGTTTGGGAAGAAGGAACCTAAGTGGGATGATGAGAGGTGGTAATGAGTTTAAAATTTCTCTTTTTTAATACGATTCCAGGTGAATACAAAAAGAAAAAATACAGTATAACAAATTACTAATTTAATTAATTGATTCAGTATCCATAAATGAGATATCTCAATACCTTTCATAGCATCTAAAGTAATATAAACAATAAAAATAGTAATCAATATTTTTTTATCCATAGTTCGTCCTTTGGTTACTGAAGTATTTTGCTAGGTTATTATACCGCTTTATAAAATACTGAGAAACCCCCCGGTCAAAACTTTTGGCCTTTTTTTCGTTCCGGGGCACCGGGGAGGGGGCTCGATTTTCCAGATTTATAGCGAAATTTTTCTCACATAAGGGGGGTGGGTGCGATGGCAGTCAACATTACAGAGCTCAAAAAACAATTAATGACCCGAATTGATGCTACCGATTTTGTCCAGGTGGATAAGGTGGACCGGTATATCGATTTGGTCAAATCCTTCAGGCGGATCAGTAAAATTATCAGCAAAGAAGGCGAGACGATTGTTACCGAAAACGGAAAGCAAAGGTTTCTGAAAGCCCATCCCCTTATTGGGGAACGTAATAAAATAAACGCCTCTTTGTTGAGTATTGAGAAATCTCTGGGAGGTAAGCCTGGGGATGATGATCCAGATGACAAAAAGAAGCCCAAATACAATGCAAGTGATCTTATATGATCCGTCAGAAGTATGTAGATGAGTATATCGCTTTATATGAATCTGGAAAAATCAAACTCAATAAAGAACGTGTCAATTTAATCAAGTTTTTGAGGGTGCATGTTCTAAGCCGGGATGATCTTTATTTCGATGAAGAGCAGATTGATAACTTTAAAAGGTTCACTGAAAAATGGTATTTCCCCTTAGAACCGTTTCAAATGTTCATAGCAGCATTTGTGTTTCTCTACTACAAAACAAATGACCGGAACTTCTTCCGGAAGTTCTTAATTATGATGGGCCGCGGCGGCGGTAAAAACGGTCTGATTACTGCTTTGTGCCAGTTTTTCATTAGTCAGCTGCATGGCATTCCGAAATATAACGTATCGATCGTGGCCAACTCTGAAGACCAGGCCAAAACATCTTTCCAGGAGATGTACGATACCATTGACGGCAATCCGATTTTGGAGGAAATGTTCTATAAAACCAAGGTGGAGATCAAGGATAATTCCACCAAAAGTATTGTTAAATATAGAACCTCTAATGCATCCACAAAAGATGGTCTTCGTGATGGCTGCGTTATTTACGATGAGATACATCAATACGAAAACAATGAAGTTGTCAGGGTTTTCTCCAGTGGTTTGGGGAAAGTGAGAAATCCCCGAGAGTTCTTTATTGGTACAGACGGATATGTGCGGGACGGGTACCTCGATAAAATGAAAGAGCGGGCCCAGAACATTCTGGAAGAAAGGGACATTACAGATTCACTCTTTCCGTTTATCTGCAAGCTGGACATTGCTGAAGAAGTCGAAGATCAAAGCAATTGGGAAAAATCTAATCCTATGTTTTGTGAGCCTAGAAGCGATTATGCTGAAGGGCTTTTTTACATTGTTCAAGAAGAATTCCGGGACCTGGCAAACGATCCGTCCAATCGTGAAGAATTCATGACTAAACGGATGAACATTCCGATTGAAGATTTAACCCGGTCGGTTGCGCCGTGGGAAGATATAATAGCGACAGATAGACCGATTCCGGACTTAACGCACAAGCTCGCCGTGGGCGGTCTCGACTTCGCCAGCATCAAAGACTTCGCGGCCGTTGGGCTGCTGTTTAAATATCAGGGTGATTATATCTGGAAAACACATTCATTTGTTAGGAAAGGTTTCTTGGATGCTGTGAAGTTGAAGGCCCCTATCAATGAATGGGAGCATCAGGGACTTCTGACTATAGTTGATGAGCCAGTAATATCAATCACCAATATTGTGGACTGGTTCGTAGAAATGCGTGAGATTTACGGTGTGGACACCATAGTCGCTGATACCTTTAGGTTGGATTTGGTTAAATCATCACTAGAAGCGGAAGGGTTTAACTTGTTGTACATTCGAAATCCCAAAGCCATTCATTCTTTGCTTGCTCCTCGAGTTGAAACGTTATTTGCAAACCATCAAATTATCTTTGGAGATAATCCGTTGATGCGCTGGTACACAAATAATGTTGAGGTGAAAATAAAAAAAGATGGTAACAAAGAGTATCTGAAAAAAGACGAATACCGGAGAAAGACAGACGGCTTCCAGGCATTCATCCACGCGCTATGGCAGGCAGACAAAATCCTTGTGGATGAAATGGACTTTTTGCTATCGGATATTAATTTTTAAAAGGAGGTGAGAAATTGGGATGGTTAGCAGATGTATTAAGAAGGAATAGTGAACTCGAATCAATGTTTGACCTGGATTTTGTACAAGACACCTCCAGCAGGATTTATATGAAAAAGCTTGCGATTGATACATGTGTGGCATTCCTGGGGAGAACAATCAGTCAATCCGAATTCAGGGTTCGGAACGGTACAGAGTTTGTTAAAGATGAACTTTACTATCGTTTAAATGTAAGGCCAAACAAAAACATGACGGCAAGCACCTTTTGGCAAACCTTCATTCACAAATTGGTGTATGACAACGAGTGTTTAATTATCCAGGCCGATGACGGTGATCTTCTTATAGCTGATGACTTTGAACATAATGAATATGCAGTATTCGATGATACATTTACCAAAGTTAAGGTGAAAGAATACGAATTCAAACGAAGTTTTCTTCAAAATGAGGTAATTCACTTAAGAAATAGCAATGAAAAATTGTCTACCTTAGTGGATGGTTTATTCAAAGACTTCGGAGACTTATTCGGCCGGCTGCTTGATTTTCAGATGCGAAAAAATCAAATAAGATCCACGGTAACAATTGAGGGGTTAACCGGGACCGACGAAGAGAAAACGAAAAAAATCCAGTCCTATATTGATAGGGTCTATAAAGCGATTTATGAAAAGGCCGTAGCTATTGTCCCTCAACAAAAGGGATTTAATTACGAAGAGAAACAGCAAGGTCAATCTAATGGACCTGCAAACAGTGTGGATGACCTCAATAAGGTTACTAGCGGTTTTTTGGATCAAGTAGCAACGGCTATTGGGATACCTACCAGTTTGTTGCATGGTGATATGGCCGATGTAGAGAAGCAAACCAAAAATTATATGCTTTTCACTGTTAGTCCTTTGTTGAAAAAAATTAAGGATGAAGCAGATGTTAAATTCTTCACCAAGGAAGATTATCTGAAAGGAAAATGCATTGATATTTGGCAGGTTTCCTATCAGAATATTTTTGACTTGGCAACAGCAATAGATAAGATTCGCGCTTCCGGAATCATGAATGGTAATGAAATTAGAAGTAAGTTTGGCCTGGAAAGGGTGGACGATCCAATGCTAGATAAATACGTTATGACGAAAAACTATTCCGAGGTAATTGAAGGAGGTGATAATCAGAATGACAATTCGTAGTAGTTTTTTTGAAAGGTTCAAAAATCAGCAATATATTGAACAGTTAAAAAAGATTCCCCATAAATTTAGCGCTATCCACAATGAAGAATCTAGTACAACAGAAATAACGGTTTATGGAGTAATTGGTGATTCATGGTGGGAAGATTCTGTTTCGGCAAGTGATATTGACAATGCTCTAAAACAAGCTGGTAACAATGATATTCTAATCAATTTGAACAGCCCTGGTGGTGATGCTTTTGATGGTATTAGTATCTATAACCGTTTGAAGCGACATACAGGTAAGGTGAAAGTCCATGTGGATGGTTGGGCGTGCTCAGCTGCATCTATAATCGCTATGGCAGCAGACGAATTAATAATGGGTACTGGATCGATGATTATGATTCATGAGGGTTCGACTATTGCATGGGGTAAGAAAGGTGACTTTTTAAAAACTGCCGACATGTTATCTAAACTAGATGATTCTATCGTCGATATTTACATGACAAAAGCAACTAAAGAACGCGATGAAATTGTTTCTTTAGTTGAAAACGAAACTTGGTTTACGGCAAATGAGGCCATAGATATCGGATTTGCAAATCAAGTTCAAGAATCCACTACTTCTGCAACTGCTGCAAGTACAATGAAAATCGATCAACAGCAGATTCAAGAAATCATTAAAGCAGTTACAAATAATTTAAAACAAAATAATAATCAAACAAATGAACCTGCTCCACCTGCACCAGTGCAGACGAAGCGTAAAGGGTTCATTTTTTAATTGAAAAATTGGAGGAATGTATAAAATGGTCATGACCTTTCAAAACAAGAAAATGGAAAATTTCGAAGCTAAAAAAGAAGCTTATATGAATTTGGTAAAAGCAGAAGAGCAGGACAGCGCTAAATTAGCTGCAGCCTGGAATGAAATGCAGGACGCCCTTGCAAATGACTTATCAGATAAAATCACTGACCAAGTCCGCACACAGCATATGGACGCACAAATTTTATCTGCCCGCGGCCAAAACGTACTTACTTCTGAAGAAATGAAGTTTTTCAATGAAGTTGTACAAAGTGGCGGTTTCAATGAGGATTCTATTCTACCAGTAACCACACAAGATCGAGTATTTGATGATCTTATTGCTGCCCACCCATTGCTTGACGCGATTGGCCTTCAGGATCTTGGAGCTGTAACGCGTTTTATCAAATCAGACCCAACCAAGGCTTATGCATGGGGTGCGTTGTTCGGGGATATTAAGGGACAAGTAAGTGCAGCCTTCAGTGAAGAACAAATTGGCCAATTGAAGCTCACTGCTTTCGCAGTAATTCCGAAGGATATGTTGGAACTTGGGCCAGTATGGGTGGAACGTTATGTTCGTAATCTACTGGTTGAATCTTATTCAGTTGGATTGGAATATGGTCTTGTAAATGGCCGTGGCCCTGCACAAAATGAACCAATTGGTTTGATGAAAGATGTTAATGCTGAAACAGGTGCTGTCACAACTAAAACTTCTTCAGGTACCTTAACTTTTGCTCCTTCCCAATTTGGTGAAACAGTTGCCGGAGAACTTCATGATGTTATAAAGGCATTAGCTACATCTGCTTCCGGCGGGGCTCGGAAAGTCTTAAATAAAGTAGTGATGGTGGTAAACCCGATTGATGCTATTAGTGTACAAGCCCGAAATACAATCCAAACAGCCAATGGCCAATGGGTAACAGCCTTACCATACAATATTCAAGTTGTGGAATCAGAAGAAATTCCAGAAAATCGATCTTTGTTCTTTGTTAAGGGCGAATATCTAGCTGCAGTAGCTGGAGGATACAAAACAAATAAATTTGATCAAACGTTGGCTATTGAAGATGCCATGTTATATACAATCAAACAATTCGCGAACGGTAAACCAAGCGATAACAAAACAGCGCTGCTATATACTCTGGATATTCAATTTACTGCTTCAGCGCCTGCAGGAGCATAAACGGAGGTGGTCTGATTGATCACGCCTGAAATTGTAGAAGAATTCAAGAGAAGTATGCATATTACGCATTCCTCGGAGGATATCCACCTGAAAGGGTTACTATCCTCTTCTTATAAGGCGATTAAACGGGATTGCGGAGAGTTCGATATTGAAGAGAATGAAATGGGTAAAGAGCTTGTCTTCGGGCGTGCTCGGTATGCCTATAACGATTCTCTGGAGTTCTTCCAAAAGAACTTTCTGAGTGAGCTCCATAGCTTTTCTTTTACCTTGCTGCCTGATCCGGAGGAAGGTGATTTAATTGATCCGATTTGAGTATAGGAAACCCCTGGTAAAATCCGGGGACTTGAGAACACCAGTAACATTTTATGAGTACGCAGCCAATGACGGCCCGGAGCCGGGGGAATCTGAAAGCAGAACACTTCATAAGGCTTGGGCGAAAGTGGACTCCGTCTGGATGAAGGACATGGAGCAGGCAAAATCCAATGGCACCTTATCTGATGTGACCATTATCATAAGAGATCCGCAGGCCGACTATATCCCAGGCAATGGACACTATTTGTCTATAGATGATCCGCAATACCAGGACAAGCGCTATAACATCAAGCATGTCCAGCCTGACTTTAATAGGCAGTTTATCACCATTGTGGCAGGCCTTGAATCATGAGTGTGAAAATAACTGGTGAAGCCAGGCTGTTAGCTGAATTGGAAAAGAGATTCGGAAAGTTGGCTGTGCAGCGTGTGAGCGATAAGGCCCTGAGGCGGGGAGCGCAGGTATTCGTTGAAGAACTCAAACGGCACTTTGAAACCTTCAAGGACACTGGAGCCTCCATTGATGAGATCACAATATCTGAACCAATGACTGTGGGATCTGCTAGGACGATTAAAGTCCACTGGCGGGGCCCTAAAGGTCGTTATCGGATTATCCATCTTAATGAGTTTGGCACCGTGAAAAATCCTAACCCTCCGGGGAAAGGAGCCATTGCCAGAGCATTGAGAAATGCGGAAGGCGCATACCGGGCAGCGATCAAAAGGGCAGTGCAGGAGGGATTTTAATGGATATGATGATGGTCATTTACAACGCCCTCCTGGCTGATTCCTACATCAAAGATCAGGCAGCCGGACGCATTAAGTTTTATGAATACCCAATTGCAGGGGATATATCTGGCCCTTGCATTGTCATTGATCCACTGGGTCCTCCACAATCTGCTGATTATGGGGATGATGACCCTATAACCGATGACTACCTTTATCAAATTGATGTGTGGACGAAAAACCGGCTGACAACAAAGGAACTAGCCGGCAGAGTCGGTAAGGTTATGAGATCCCTGGGCTTTGGTTATTTCGCCGGCAGCGTGGACGAATACGACAAAGATACAGGAATCTATCGGGATGCCCGCCGGTACCGCGGCAAGGCATATACAGACGAATTTGAGTCTTAAAAAAACCTAAATTAGGAGTGAAATAGAATGCCAGAAAAAAATTACAGAGCTTCCACAGGTGTGGATGAATTTTATTATGCGGTGTTGGATGAAGCAGGCGCAGGGGTAACACTCGGGACTCCTGAGAGGGTTAAGTTTTTACAAACCCTCAATATTGAAATGCCGCAGGAAGCGGTCAGAGCTTATGGTGACAACCAAACAGCAGAAATTGCAGTAGCCAGCGGGAATACCACTGTTACATCTGCTTTCCACAAGCTCCCTGATGAGGATAAAGCAGTCCTGTTTGGTTTGGAGAAATCAGCAGGAGGTTTGTATTCTTACGGATCTAACGATACACCTCCATACGTGGCCTGTGTTTTTGCAAAGACCTATGAAGACGGTTCAAAAGAATGGGTGGGCTTAACAAAAGGGATCTTTATGCGCCCGAACATTGACGGCCAAACCAAAGAAGATGGCGTTGAGTTTTCTTCTGAAGAAGTTTCTGCAGAGTTCATGGACCGGGAAGTAACAGGCTTTAATGAAGAAAAGTCCGTGATTTTTGGCCGGGATGCCAAAGGATCGATTGCGCAGCGCGACGCCTTATTCCAAGCGGTATTTGGCAAAGCCTATCCTGGTACTACAGCACCTGAGGGGGCGTAATTCATGAAATACGAAGTCATCCATGATTTTAAAGATTTGCAGGATAAAAACAAAGTATATGCAGTAGGGGACACTTACCCTAACCCGGCAAATAAAAAGGTCAGCAAAGAGCGGATTAAAGAATTGTCTTCCTCAAATAACAAGATTGGTAAACCATTAATCAAGGAAATCAGAGAGCAGGAGTAATCCTGCTTTTTTATGTTGAAAGGGGAACACTATGGCAAATTTAAAAAGAAATATGATCGAGCTGGTTAAAGAGGTTAAAGAGGGCGAAGTTGTAACGGAAAAGTATATCACTCCAGTATTTATTCCTCTCTCGGTTGTTTATGAAGCTATTGATCTGGCAGATGGGTTGAACCAGGAAGGGCAATCTGAAAAAGATTCTATGGATAAACTCTTGGATTTTATAGCAAATAAAATATATAAAGACCAGTTTACAAAAGAAGATCTATTCAATGGCATTCATGGACCTAATGCCAGCGCTGTTTTATGGGAGCAGCTGTTATTTGTCACCCAAGGATTCCAGACCGAAGAAGCAAAAAACTACCTGGCGAAGAAAAATTAAAGGATGAGGATTTTTCTTACGCCAAGCAAAAAGAGTATATGGACAAACTCATCTTGGACCTGATGAAGAATGGTAAGGACATCAATGAAGTGCTCAACATGCCTTATCATTTTGTCGTTGAAGTCCTCAGGGAAAGAAACAAACCACAGAAAAAGAAATCCTTAATCGCAGCATTCGGCGGTTAAGGATTTTTTCTGTAGAAGGGAGGTAAATCAATGGCGGAAAGAATCGAAGGATTAGCGATAGGTCTGGACTTAGACCACCTGGCGCTCGACCGGGGCCTGACCGGCTTAAAAGACCGGCTCAAAACAGTGAACAGTGAAATGAAGGCGAATTTATCTGCTTTCGACCGCGCTGATCAGTCCGTAAGGAAATATGAGACTACATTAAGGGGCCTTAACAGCCGGGTTGAAGTACAAAAGAGAATTGTCCAGGAAGTGCGGGCAGAATATCACAGGATGGTCCAGGAATACGGGGAAGGATCTAAGCAAGCTGAGAAAGCGGCCCGGGAAGTCAACCATCAAGTGGCAGCCTTAAACAATCTGGAGCGGAACATCCAGCGCACAACCGACAGGCTGGGAGAGCTGCGGCGGGAACAGCGGTTGAATGAGTCAGGCTGGACAGGTATTAGCAAAAGACTGGAAGAAACGAGCAACCGTCTAACGCCCATAGGAGAGAAAATGCAAGCTGTGGGCAGAACGATGGCCATAAGTGTAACAGCTCCTCTTGCGGGTGTGGGGATCGCAGCCGTAAGAACAGGCATGGAATTCGACCAACAGATGAGTAAGGTGCAGGCGATATCTGGGGCAACTGGGGACCAATTAGGCAAGATGCGGGATCAGGCAATTAAATTAGGTTCCAGCACTACCAAATCCTCGTCTGAAGTTGCAGCAGGCATGAAAGAAATGGCGGCCGCAGGTTACTCTGTAAATGAGATCATGGCAGCGATGCCCGGGGTCATTGCTGCCAGTGAAGCCTCGGGAGCAGACATGGCCCAGACAGCAGAAACAATGTCCGCGGCACTTAACATTTTCGGTTTAGAGGCAGGAAAAGCTTCGGATGTTGCCGACATCTTAGCACAAACGGCTAATATATCGGCAGCAGATATTACGGACATGCAGTATGCATTGAAGTACGCAGGACCGCCGGCGGCCGCCCTGGGTGTCAGTCTTGAAGAACTGTCTGGATCCATTGGTATTATGACCAATGCCGGTATGAAAGGGGAACAGGCAGGGACCACTCTCCGTGCAGCCTTGCTCGGACTCTTGGATCCATCAGAAGAAAACAGCAAGCTCATGAACAAGATGGGTATCGAAATTACGGATGCCCAGGGGAACTTTGTGGGCCTCTCCCAGCTGGTCAGAAACTTATCCGAATCCATGCAAGGGCAAACTGAAACTCAAAAAGCAGCCACGCTGGCGAGCCTGGTGGGAACCGAGGCTGTTTCCGGAATGCTCTCTCTGATGAAGGCCGGCCCGGCAGAAATAGATAAGATGACCAAATCTCTCGAAAACAGCGGGGGAGCCTCTGCAAAGGCAGCGGCCACAATGACAGATAACTTTGCCGGGGCCATGGAGGAACTGAAAGGGACCATGGAGTCCATTGGGATCACAATATCTGATGAGCTCACTCCTTATATCAGGGATCTTGCGGAATGGCTTACAGCAATGGGGGAAAAGTTCCAGAATTTAAGTCCAGAAGGCAGAAAAGCCATTATAATATTTGGCCTTATCGCGGCCGGCATCGCCCCGGTCACCATAGCCCTCGGCGCGTTAATTACAAGCATAGGGGCAATATCAGGGGGCATCGGCTCAGCTGTTGGCTGGCTGGGGAAGCTTAGGAATAGCACCGGAGACACCGAAGAAGCCGTCAGAAACCTTGGAGATGCTGAAGCGGATGCAGTTAATAGAATCGAAGCTACAAACAATGCTCTAAATGATGGGGCTCAAGCAGTCCAGGATTATAATGACGCTGTGGATCCTACCCGGGGAAGTGTTGACCAGCTCGGAGACTCAGAACGGGATGCAACACGGCGGATAGAAGGTACTACAGAAGCGCTGAATGATGGGGAGAGGGCTCTACAGAATTACAATGAGAGCAGTTCCTCCACGGGTCAGGCTGTAGAAGGCATGGGTAACACAGCGCGGACTGCCGCAAACAGCGTGGATAGTGCCAATCAAGCAACTACCCGAGCCGGCAGAGGGATGACTTTGCTCCGGAGAGGGGCCGGTGTCGCAGGTACAGCAGTCACTGCCCTGGGAGGAAACTTTGGTACTGCGGCGGACCTTGCCGGCAGGTTAGTCCCACAACTCGGCAATGCTGAGGAAGGCTTTCTTGGAGTGCTCACTTCAGTAGCCGATTCCACAAATGGATTTGAGGATTTCAGACAGAATGCTGATGGCGCATCTGATTCAACGAATAACTTAAATAACCAAACGGGTGCAGCTGCAACAAATGTGAATCATCTAAATACAACTACTCAACATGCGGCAGGTAATGTGGCGGCATTGGGGAATACAGCCACCACAGCCGCAACGGCGGCCGGTAATTTAGGAACAGGGGCGGCAGCCTCTCGCGGAAGATTGGCAGGGCTGGGAGCAAGTGCGCTAACAGCGGTAAGAAATTTCGGAAGTATGTCTCGGATCATGGGGATAGCCAGGGTGGGCGTAGCAGCCTTTGGTGGGCCTGTGGGACTGCTGGCAACTGTTGGTCTTCCTGCATTAATAGCCGGCGGCGTAAAGCTGACTAAGCATCTAAAAGAGGAAAACATTCCGGCTATGGAAGACTTCGGCAGCAAAGTCTCTGACACCACGACAAAATCCATTCTTAGCTATAAAAAGTTGAATGATGATGCCACCGCACAGTTAAACCAGCTGAACTGGTCAGGGCAGAAAGTTTCCAAAGATATAGCAACAAAATTAACCGAAACATTCGCTGATATGGGGAATCAAATTTCAAGTAACTTGAAAAAAGATTATGATAAGTCCTATGGCACCATGACTCTCTTCTTCCAGAAAAGTAAGGCTATCAGTTCCAATACAGAGCAAGCGATCTTGGAGAATATGAGGCTGAAAAACTCTGAAAAAGAGAAGCTGGTTCAAGATTCACAAAAAAGAATAACTCAGATCTTCAACACTGCTTCTAAGGATAAAAGGAAATTAACTTCACAAGAACAGATGGAGATTAATACAATCCAGCAAAAAATGATGAACACGGCAGTGGAAACCCTGTCCAAAAGCGCTGTAGAGCAAAGAGTGATAATGGCCAAGTTAAGAACTGAGTCTTCATCAATTACAGCTCGCCAGGCATCCGAAACCATTCAAAATAGCAAAAAGGCTAAAGATGGCACCGTGAAAGAAGCGAATGACAAGTACAACAAGACCATAGCAGCCATTATACGAGAGCGCGATGAGACAGGATCCATCGGCAGGAGCATGGCGGACAAGCTGATTAAGGAAGCCAAAAGACAGCGGGATGAAGCTGTTAAAGCAGCTAAGGACATGCACAATAGAGTTGTAGATCAGGCAGTTAAGCAAGCAGGGAAGCACGGGGATGAAATAGACCGTGAGAGCGGAAAAGTACTAAGTACCTGGGATAAAATCTCGCAGGGTGTCCACAAAGTAATAAGCTGGTTTGGAAAAGTGTTCAAGGTCGAAGTGAGGGACGCACCTCCTACTGTTGGGGGCAGGCCGGTCCAGAGGGTATCTGGAGAACAGTATGCAAAGGGTACTTCAGCAAGCGGGCACCCGGGCGGCCCGGCAATTGTCGGGGAAAAAGGAAGGGAATTAGCCCACATCCCAGGACGCGGTCTCACAATGCTTGGAAGCCGGGGAGCAGAATACCATAGCAATCTCCCAAAAGGTACTTCCGTTTTGCCAAACAAGCATACAGAGAAGCTTTTGAAAAGCTATGGCTTTCCTGGGTACGAGGGTGGCATTGGAGATGCCTTCGACTGGATTATGAAAGGTCCAAAGGCTCTGCTTAATTACGGTTTCAAGAAATTCAATGTGACGGATCAGCTGCTGCCAGGATGGTTCAAGAGCATTACTGGAAATCCACTATCTCTTGTCAAAGACATGGCCTTGGGATGGGTAAAAGAGAAAATGGATGGGTTTATGTCCTCAGTTCCTTCCGCAGGCGCGGGTGTACAGAGGTGGGCAGAATTAGCATCCAAAGCATTGATGATGACCGGCCAATACACTGCCGACAATCTGAAGAGGATGCTGCACCAAATGGAGACTGAATCTGGAGGTAATCCACGGGCTATAAACCTGTGGGACATCAACGCCACCAAATACGGAACTCCAAGTAAAGGCCTCATGCAGGTGATAGACCCAACCTTTAGAAGCTTCGCCATGCCGGGATATGAAAAAGACATCTGGGACCCACTTTCTAATATGCTTGCCTCAATCCGTTATGCTGTTTCTCGTTATGGGACTTTGGCGAATGCTTATAGAGGTGTAGGCTATGCAGCTGGAGGCCGGATCACCAAGCCACAGATTGCAGCATTTGCAGAGAATGGATATCCGGAATATGCAATCACGACTGAGCCCAGGTACCGGCAGCGTTCCCTTGGTTTATATAATCAATTAGGGAAAGAGCTTGGTGTCCCTGATCAGCGAACAGAAGCCATGGCTTTATTGGCCATCACAGGCAAAGAAATTCAGCGAAACAATTCTTCAAAGTCCTCGAGTACAAGCGCGGCTAATAATATTCATGTGGAAAAAATACTCGAAAAGCTAAGTGAACAAGTGAAGGATACAAAAGACATCGTTGCTTTACTGGCTCAGCTGGTTTTGAAGGATACAACAGTTGTTATTGAGGGCGGGGCTCTCGGTGGTATTAGCTTGGATGATGTTGATCAGGGCCTAAGCAACCGATATACTTCTAAAATGAGAATTGCAGGTGTAAGGCCATGATTATCTATAAATCAGATGGTTCTCAGATTGATATTAAATCCTATGGATTGCGGTTTCTAAAAGTCGAGATTCCTTCTCCATCTTTAACCTATACCAGGGAGACGGTAGATGGGCAAGACGGAGACATAGTTCTTGATTCTCGGTATGAAAACAGACCGATAGTGCCTGAATTATTTTATCGATCAAAAGACATAGAGGATTATTACTTACTAGCTTCAGAATTGAATAGGCTGTTCGCAACCAAAGAAGCCTTCTATGTGGTTTTCCCTCGAGAACCACATAAGAGATGGCTTGTCAGGTTGGCGGAAGCATTCAAATTGAACAAGATAAATAGTAAAAGGGGAACTCTTAATTTAGAGTTTATTACAGAAAGCCCTTTTGCTGAGAGTGTGGGAACCACTTTAAATCCTCTGACTTTTGAATCTGATGTGTGGGGAGTGGGCATGGGAATCAAAGCGGATGATGTTAAGTATGTTCATTCCACGAATACATTTCAGATTTACAATCCTGGAGATATCCCTGTGGATCCGCGCAAGCATCATTTGGTCATTTCGTTTAAAGGGGCATCTACAAGTCTTAAAATCAAAAATGATACCACCGGAGAAGAATGGTCTTATACTCCTTCCACAGTGCCGACTGATATCATCGGGATTAACGGAATTAGATCCTTGAAGAATGGAACTAGTATTTTTAAAGATACAAATAAAAAACTCATTACCATTCAACCAGGATGGAATGATTTTACGGTAACGGGAGCAACTGATTTTGAAATCAGTTTTGACTTCCGTTTTTATTATTTATAAAGGCGGTGATGAAATGCCTAAATTCCCTTACAAACAAATGGGTGTGAGCATAGATCGGGAGTTCAGAAATGACCTAAATGAAACTCTAAAAGACATCGAATCTGACATCAAGGAATTAAATGGTGCTCAGCTAGGGGCGTTAGAAGCAGCTAACGAAGCTGAAACGCAAGCTTTGTATGCAGAAGAACAGGGGAACTTTGCGGAAGAAAAAGGGACATATGCTGGAGAACAAGGTGACTTTGCAAAAGCACAGGCCACATATTCTAAAGAGCAAGGTGATTATTCTAAATCGCAGGGTGATTATGCAAAACAAATAGGTGATAACGTTAAGACTCAATGGTTAACAGCAGTCAATACGTATTCCAACATTGCTACCACCTACCCTTCTCCAAAGTTTGGGGATACGGTTCAGACAATAGATGACAGCAAGATATATCGCTACGAAAATGGACAATGGAAATTTACTCAACAATATTCTGCCAATGCTTTAACTGATGTTCAAAATAAAATTGGGGATTTATCGCAAAATAAAGCTGATAAGATTTACTTAGATACACAACTCAGTTATATTGGCAATGCTTCACCGAAAAGTGCATATGCTACTTTAACAGCACTACAAACTGATTTCCCGACAGGCGCAACAGGAATTTTCGTAGTTCAAGAAGATGGAAAATGGTACTATTGGAATTCTTCCTCTTGGGTTGCAGGAGGAACATATCAAAGTACAGGAATAGCTGAGGATTCTATATCTCCCAGAATGGCAAAATTCTTAACAAAATCCACTAACTTGTTCAACAGAAACAAAGTTACGGATGGGTTGTTAGATCATACAACAGGGAACATTACAGCCTCCACAAATGATGTTGTAACAGATTTTATTGAAGCTTCTCCTAATCTATATTACGGATCCTATCCAAGTGGTCAATTTTCCTTTTATGATAAAAACAAAGTGTTTATTAGCGGTGTCACAAATACGAATTTCTCCACAAATAGAAAAGCGCCCGCTAACGCTGCCTTTATCCGATTCGGATTAACTAAAACAAATTTCAACTGGGTAGGGGCAAACGGAGAAAAAACTCAATTAAATTCCAGTCCAGCAACCTTTCCAAGCACACCCGCCTATGAAGATTATTATATAAAGTTCGGAGATTTAACTCTAAAAAGTGAAAATATTCCACAAGATGTTATGGCCTATATTTCCGCCAATCTCTCAGCATCCAGTATAAGCCCGGAGAAGACCAATTTTATGGAGATTAACACATCTGCTATAAAATTAGACAGTCTTTTAACAAAGGGGAGTCTGGATTACACAACGGGTACGGTTTCAGCCAGCACCACGGATTATGCGTCATCACGGATTGATCTTACCAAGTTTCTGAATAAGTTTGTTGTCTCGTCTGTTCCTGCTTCCGCCACGGTATTCGATAAAAATGGGGCAGTTCTTTCCACTTTTGCAAATTTAAATGGTGTAGCTTCCCGAAAAATTGTTTCCAATGCCAGTTATATGATTCTGGGAATCACAGGAGCCAATTACAACGGGGCATTAACTTTAAACCCTGGAACGATTATAAAATTTTTCGATGCAGCACAGACCGGGATAACCTTAGTGCCGTATGAAGATCCTACTCCAAAACTTAAAAATGTACTGGTTCCTTACAATGCGTTAGCCAATACTCCTATTGATATCAACAAAATCAATTTAAGTGCCTATGATTATTTAAAAGCACTATTTGTCAACGGGATTGCCTGCGGGGACAGCATCACAGAAGGAGCAAGGGAAACCACAAACGATGCATTTCGGGCAAAATCCTACCCGGTTTATTTATCCCGCATGAGTGGGTGGAATGTGACAAACGGCGGTGAAAGCGGAGCAACTACACTCCGATGGTGGCAGGTGGACTATCCAAAATTCAATTTTGCGGATTATGATTTTGCGATTATAAAATTAGGGCAAAATTCAGGTTTAACAGATACGCTGGCAGCAGATACCGCTTCCACACCATATGCCGATACAAACACAGGAGCCTATTGTAAAATCATCGAGGGTATGAAAGCGCAAAATCCTAAGATTAAGATTTTCCTTTGCTCCATAGAAAATGTTAATGATGCTATATCCAATGGAGTGATTCAGCAAATTGCAGCAAAATATAATCTACCTTATCTGGATTTAGCGAATAATGGACTATTTAACATTATGAGCAATGAATATCACCTCAATGGCGCTAACCAAACTCACGGGGTGCATTATAATACCATTGGTTATGTGACATTGGCAAAAGTCATTTATATGTCCATCATGAAGTGGATCAATAGTAACTATAGCACCTTTAGAGATTACTAAGGCATCCATTTATCTAAATATATACATTCAAATCCCCTTTCCGTAAAAAGGGGATTTTTATTTTCCAGGAAGGGCGGTGAATAAATGCTAATTATCACAGATCGGAACGGTATATCCGAACCCTTAGCGCATTTTAAGGATCTGGAACTAAATGATGAAGTGAATGGAGACTTTTCCCTTACGTTTACCACGTTTTCTATACCGCAGACTAGTCATGTATTTCCCTTGATCCAAGAGGAATCCATTGTGGAATGGGAAGGTTATGAATTCAGGATAAGGGGCTTTACAGAGGTCAAGAATTCAAAACTGGTTCGGGCCCCCAGTACCTTCTTTGATACCATCGACAATCCCATAGATCAGCTTATTGGCGGTAACAAAACTATTCAGGAAGCAGCCGCATTTGCGATGGCCG
Organism: Paraperibacillus marinus; assembly: GCF_046237605.1. Taxonomy (GTDB): domain Bacteria; phylum Bacillota; class Bacilli; order Bacillales; family DSM-1321; genus Paraperibacillus; species Paraperibacillus marinus. The sequence goes on from NZ_CP143542.1 coordinate 1,362,399, forward strand.
GCAGTGGCTGGACTTATGAAATACAAGGTGATTATGCTCAAGAGTTGCTATTCAACTTTGGAAACTCAAATACCTTGGCCATGATGAAAGAGCTTTGTAAAACCTTCAATTGTGAGCTGCAGATCTTGCCAGGCCGCCACATCGTTCTTTCTAAGCAAATTGGAACGGATGAAGATTTTCAATTCAGGTATAAGCATAATATCCAGGCTCTAAAGAGGGAAGTTAACACCGATAATCTGACCACAGCTATAAAGGGTTATGGAGCAAACGGATTGGAAGTGGAATATCGCTCTCCTAATGTGGCCATCTATGGTCTTAAATACGCTGAACCGATTTCAGACGATCGGTTCACTGTGGCGGAACATCTCATGGACCATATCAAGCAAAGTCTCAACGATGTACCGGAAGTGTCCATTGATCTTGAAGAGTTGGATTTGGGTGAACCAAGGGGCCTGGGGGACAAAGTTTGGCTGATTTATGAGCCATTAGGAATAGAGTTTCAAACCAGGATTCTTGCAAGGAAACTCAAGCCTTATCAGAAGGGCAGGAGTGTCTATACCATTGGAAACATCAAACCTAAGATTTCTGATATCCTGACAGAAACCCGCATCGAAGTTGACGAGAACAAAAGGGAATTTCGTTCTAAAATAGAACAGACTAATGAAAAGATTTCTTTAGAGGTTAAAAGATTAGATGGAGACCTTGAGGAAGCTTTTTCTAAGATTGAACTTACTTCTGACCGTATAGAATTGATTGTTTCTGAAACTGGAGAGATCAATGGAGAAAATATTGCTTCCTCCATCTCAATAAGCCCAACGGCTATTGATATCTTAAGTAACAGCATTAATTTAACTGGGAAAGTAACCTTTAGCTCATTTGATAGCAGCATGCAGGATTTAATTACTAATACGGAAGAGGCTGCTACTGACGCTCTGGATAGATTAATTGAACTTAGTGAGTCCGGAGCAAAAACAATTATCAACGGTGGAAATATTGTTTCAGGTACCATAACTGGAGTTAACTTTGCTACAATCACAGATCCTGATTCCGGAAAGCTTACCATTACAGGAAGCATCCTAAAAACTGAAAAATACGGAACTGGCGGCCAGGAATATGTAGTTCTAAGGAATGGGCAGCTGGAGATTAGGACTCGGTCAGATATCACCGGTACTCTCCAGACCGTGCGGATCGATGGAAACCTTGGTTTCTTAATCAATTCAAATCAAACCCCTGATGCCAGCATGCGTTTGGATTATTATGAAACCGAATCTGATGCTCTAACTGCAACATATCGACTACGTGCCTGGAGTACAGACGAAAACATCGATAAAGTGAATCTTAAAATTGAGGCTCTATCGGACCTTAAAATCAACACGAAGTTTGGTAACCTATATTGGAACGGCCAAACAGTTGCCACTCGAAACTGGGTTTTAGAGAATGCTGCAGGTTATCAAGCCGGAGACAGTGCCTATTTTGGTTATGTAAATAGCTCAGGTAACATTGACGCTGATGGGCAGGTTTGGGGATACACAGTAAAGGCAACAAGCGCTGTATATGCCGGATCTATAGAAATTGGAAATGGTACACACTTTTGGAACAGCAGTGGCAGCGTGTACTGTGCGTTTCTTAAAGATTATGGCAATGCAACCATAGACAAAAATCTAACAGTAAGTGGTACATTCTCAAATCCTTCTGATCAACGGTTAAAGTGTGAGGTTAGTGACTTTGAAACCGATGCGCTGAAGGGAATTACTGATTTGAATTACATCAATTTTAATTACCACTGGGATGATCTTGATGCAAAGTCCAGAATTGGATTCTTTGCTCAGGAAGCGCCTGTTGAGATTATCCAGGAAGATGAATATGGGATATTAAGCTATGATGTGCTTTCCACGCTTTCATACAACATGGTCGCAACTAAGCAGCTGAATCTTAAAGTAGAAAACAAGTTTGCGGAGTATGAGGCGCAAATCCAGTCCTTACAGAAGCGAGTGGAAGAATTATCAGGAAAAGTATCTTAAATTGGGGGAATAGATCATGGAACAAAAAGAAAAGGCATTAGATATCAACCTGGTACTCAATGAGTACGATGCACAATTGATGGCTGCTAACCGTGAGATCATGATCCTCAGGGCAAGAGTGAAGGGGCTCGAACTTGATAAGGGACAAGAGAAAAAGGAAACAAAAACACAGAAGTAAGACTGAAAGCACCAGCGTAAAGGAGGTGTTTTTTTTATTGTATCAAAGCTGCAGGGTGAGACAGAGAGAACATGATAAGGGGGAATATCCTTGGAGGAGATGGATATGCCACATCGATTGGAAGATCATGAAAAAAGGATTGGACAGCTAGAACTAAATTACGGGAAAGTCATTGAAGATTTGGGTGAGGTTAGAAAAGAAAATGCTCAAATCAAGCAAGGACAAGTCCAAATTGAAAATACCGTATTAAAAGAATTCAGTTCCCAAAAAGAACTCACCACGAAATTGTTAGAGCATACATTGGATATCAAGAAGCTCAAGACTGTGGAAGAAGGGGAAATGAATAAAATCAGGGCTACCCAAGAAGGAGAAATCACGAAGACAAAGATAACGACTCGAAAAGATCTCTTCCTAGGGCTGTGCGGCGGATCTGGCATAGTTGGATTGGTATCTTTTGTTATTACTAAATGGGACAACATTATGAAATGGTTCGGAGGCTAAAGACATGATCAATTGGACTGTGCGATTCAAGAATAAACTCTGGGTTATGGCCTTTGTGTCACAACTTTTTATTTTGGCAGAAATTCTATTGGTGGGTGCTCATGCTGTTGGTCTCACGGATTTTCAGCTAACAGAGGAAATTAAGGGCTGGGTTCTGGCCGTCATCAATGCTCTTTTTGGAGTTTTCTCCACATTGGGGAATATTCAGGATCCGACCACAGCCGGCCTGGGGGATAGTGCCAGGGCGCAAAACTATACAGAACCTAAATGAGCTGCCTGCGGGTGGCTTTTTTTAATGAAAGGGGAAAAACAAGATGCCAAAAGTTGCATTGTCATATGGCCACGGTGCCAACACATATGAGGACGTGCGCTCAAAATTCGTAATTGTTGGCGGCAAGGTCTATGAAGAACACACTTTCAATGCTACAGTCGGTGAAAAAGTCCGTGCTATCCTGGAAAGACACGGGGTAGACGTTCTAGTCGTTCAGCCACCAATGGGTAAGGACGTCCCTCTACAGGTTCGTACCGACAAGGCTGATAAATGGAAAGCCGATCTATACTGGTCCATTCACGCAAACGCAGCTTCACCTTCAGCACGTGGCTTGTGCGCTTTCTATTGGAAAACTTCCCCGGATGGCAAAAGGGCGGCTGACCTGTATGCTAAGTTTGCCAAAGAGTATGGATTCCCGCTTTATTCAGGTGGCACATATCCTTCACAGCGCGGCGATTGGACAAACTTTCATGAGCTAAGGGAAACGGATATGCCGGCCGTCATCACAGAAAATGGCTTCATGACCAATCCTGATGACTTTGAATTAATTTTCAAGAACAAGGACGGGTTTTATGATTCCCTATCTTTAATCCACGCTAAGGCCATTCTTGCATACCTGGGCATTGCTTATAAAGCGCCCGCAAAGCCTGCAACTGTAGCACCAAAGAAAAAGTTCATCTTCACCACAGGGACCTTCACGGAAGGTTATCCAGCAATCGAGGACTTTGAGAAATTCATGAAGGATAAAAACTTTAAATACAAGAAGCTGGAAATTTAATGAAAAGTGTCCCTTCTCTATTAGAGAAGGGCTTTTTGTTTTTTTAAAAAAAGAAAGGGTATTTACACTTTACAGAAACATTACAAAAATGGAGAATAATAGATTATAATGGTAATGACTTATGGATTTTGTAACTTTTTGTAATAAAAAGATGGTTTATATCCTTTGAATATAAGGAGAGAGCTTATGGAGAGAAAAGAAGTTTCATTTGAAACTATAGAAGAAGAGTTATATTTGAACGAGGGGTATGCGGACCTATTATCTCAATTCGAGAGAGATAAAAGCATAGTTAGCAAGTTAGAAGAACTACTCAGCCATTTAAAAGCAGAAGAAAATTACCCTTTTTTCTTAATTGACTTAGCTGAGACCATTTTCCCTAGGTTTATAGGATCTAAAGCTGCTAATTTTGTGGTTCATATACTCGCGAAAGGTTTTGACCAAGCAGACCTTTCAAAGGATTTTGATTTTCAGTTATACGTAATGGTGAAAAAATTCGGGATACTCTTTGTAAGTGCAATGAAATATGTGAACAATCAGATGGATTTTTCAACCAGCCAGTATATAGGTACAAATGAACAAGATAGAACAATGATAAGGCTAATTAGGTCAGACCAATCAACTTTAGTGTTTAACCTTGATCAAGATTCGCTAACTCATATGATAGCCCGCTTATCTTATCATTTGCTCTCTTCTATACAATTCAGTTCAAAAAGACCATCAGAGGAAAAGTTTGATGAATTAATGTATAATCATTATTCCTTAATGATAGAGATGGGAATTCTAGAACCAGCTGAGCTTGACGAAGATGAAGATGAAGAAGATGAAGAAGATGAAAGATAATCAAGCACTTAAAATCGTGGTTGATAACTCTAGGAAAGAAGAAAAAGTACATTTAGACCATTCTATTCCGGAGCAGCTATCTAGAATCATTAGAGGTTATGCTAATCGTCCTGAAGTGAGCAATAAGAATTCATCCTTTCATGGGAAGTCCTTTTCTGCTACTGGAACATATTATAAAAGCAAAGAACCCGATGAAATAAAATCAATTCTTGAAGGAATAAAAGCGCTCAAAGCCGAATTGATTAGTGTAAAAGATACATTGCAAGTGATTGAACAAATTTCTCCTGATAAGGAGGAGGATAACTATATGTATGAGCTAAAAGAAGTTATACAGAAATTAGATGATACAAATGTACGAATCGCAAAAATAGAAACTTCACTGGCTGTAATTGAAGAAAGATCCAAAAAACTTGATGTACTGGACAAAATTCAGGAAAGTATTAATTCTTTACGTCAAGATATACCTCAAGATAGGCAAAACTTAGCATCTAAAGATTTTGTTTCCAAAGAAATATCAGGCGCAAAGCTTTGGATAGTTATAACAGCAATTGCAACGGGACTTACACTAATAGGTACCGTCGCAACGGTAATTCGAGTCTTCATGTAATATAAAAAAAGACCCTTCTCATTCGAGAGGGGCCATTTTTTATTTCTTCTCTAAAATTGTGGCGGTAATGGATGGCATACCCAAGTCATTTTTTCCAGTGTACACTCCGTAGACAGTTACCTGATCCCCTTGAGAAATGGAAAAATCAGTTCCTAATAACTTTACAGAATACACTCCGAAACCGTCGCCTTCATTTGAAGTTAAAGTAAATTCATAGATTGGACCATCCGGCTGAGTAATTAAGGTGATTTCGCCGGTTATAAACAATTTCGTTTTCTCAGCAACTTCACCACCATTTACTGCAACAAAGTCAGCCTCCTTGGCTTCTTTCTTCAATGCCGCATTGAGCTCTTCCTGTGATGGTTCTGGCTCAGTTACCGCCTTCTCCTCAGCTTTAGGCTCACTTGCTGCAGGTTCCGCCTTCTCCTCTTCGTTACATCCAAACAAAGTGAACGTTAAGCCGATACATAAAAGTGATTTGAATAGATTACTCATTGTTGCACTCCTTCTAAAGTTTTTACTAATTCTGTAATATCCTTCTCTTCATAGGTAACTTTCACAATCGATGCCTCAGCAAAGTAGCCAGACAGCCTTCTTAATTTCCTGATCCATTCAAAAGCTACTGCAGCTGCTTCTTTGTCTGAATCCTCCGTAAATCTACGGCTGTTCACCGGAAAGGTTCCCCTTTGAAGAGACCTCGCTTCATTTACCAGGAGTACTACCTCGATATTGATCTTCATTCTTCACCTTCCTTTCTAATCCAAATATCCCTAATATCTGTTTGTAATTCCTCGGAGATTCTGTAAGCCACTGAGAATGAAGGTAAAGTTCTGTTATTTACCAAAGAACTCATGGCTGCTCGGCTAATACCTAACCTATTTGCAAAATCGCCATGCTGCAGATCTCTTTCAGCAAGCATCACTTTTAATCTGCATTTAAAAATCATATATGTTTCACCTCAAATATCTATTCCACTGTCTATATACAATATCCTTTTTAATTTTTTTATATGGACAAGATAACTGGACATACAGTTCTCCATAGGCTGTTAACACGAAAGCTAAACAGTAGATAAACAGAATAAACTCAGTACTAACTGTTTTTTTCTTATCTTTTTAATCATTATCTACTCTTTATCACTAATGCAATAGTACAAGAAAAAAAGCAGGGAAGTGGCTAATAAACAAACATGTTTAAAGGAGGGAACGAAGTGAGTGACGTGGGGAAGTGTGAGGGGGTTCGGTTTGTCGTTGAGCTTAGTGAGCTAAACTCAGTCATTTTAGAAACCTATCTGACTCATTGTCTAATAAGAATGGAGAAGTCCACAGATTATAATTTTGTAGAGAGCCAGATTGCTTTATTTAAGGAGATTGAAAAGGAAATCAAGCAGAGGAAGGTGCAGTCATGTTTGCAAAGAAAATAGAGGTTATTCCCTTTAAGGACTTTATGAGCCCGCCAGCTCCATCCACAAGGAAAACACCTCTACCTACGAAAGTATATTCAATTTTCCCTGCCTTTACGATTAAATCATTGTTTCCTATGGGAGACCCGACATTCACCTTATTCCTGGTAGCTGCAGGAGCTATAACAGGAATAGCCCTGACTGAAAAGTTTTTAGAAGCATTCGATTTAGATGATGTAGCGAGTGTTATATCCACAACTTCAAAGTTTCTTATACCCACAGCAGGCCTATGCGGCATTGTCTGGGTGCTATTATTTCTGTAGGGGATGAGTAAATGGGAATGCGAATATGGATTTTAAAACAGAGGTCCAAAACTTATTTGAAGAAAGCGTTTAGGAGTGCCGGCTTATCTATTCACTATAAGCAAGGAGATAAGGAAACTTCAAAATACCCTAAGATACATGCGGTTAATGTGGATAAGGAAAACCAGAAGATATCTTTTGTTTTCACGCTGATCAATGGTACGGATCCAAAAGAGGTTAAAAAGAAGGAATATGTCTTTAAGCAATACTTTGGTAAAAACATTCAAATTGATGGTGACCTTAAGAAATTCACATTGACGGTGTTCCAGACCACAATGCCCAATGAATTGATGTATAAATTTGAGGAAATACAGCAGGTCGTTGCTGCTCACAAATTAGGCATCATCTGTGGAAAGGACCGCAACGGCCAGTATGTATCTTTTGATTTGCTCGAGCAACCACATATCTTAATAGCCGGAGAAACCGGATCGGGGAAGTCTACACAATTGCGATCGATTCTGACCACACTCATTTGCTCTAAAAAGCCTGAAGAATTAGAGCTTTATTTGGGGGATTGCAAGAAGTCCGAGTTTCATATATTCCGAAAGGTTGAGCATACAAAATGCGTTTTAAGTGATGGGAAATCTATAGCCAAGATGCTTAAACACATCAAGAAGGAATTGGATGAACGTAGTGATTTAACAGAGACATTTGAAGTCAGTCATGTGGATGATCTCCCAGCTGAGCACCGGCGGCCGTACATCGTGGTATGTATTGATGAATTCGTCATGCTGAGAAAAGATGAAAAAGTGATGGAGATATTAACGGAGCTTGTGGCAATTGGGAGGACCCTGGGAGTCTTCGCTATACTCTCCATGCAGCGCCCGAATGGTAAAGTACTCGATACCACAATAAGGGCTAATTTAACGGTAAGCATGGGGTTTAAGCTGAGGGATAAAATTGAATCACGAATTGTTAATACTCCTGGTGCAGATGAAATTGATACCAAAGGCCGGATGATCATGAACAGTGATAAATTATATGAGCTCCAGGCACCTTATTTGAAATTAGAGAAGGCGAAGAAGATATTAAGCCCTTTGATGGTATCCAAGGACGCTAAAGAAGTAGCTCCAGAGGTAAAAGAGGCAGTCAAACAATTAACCGAAAAGGACGTGTTCAATGATGTCATTGACCAACCGTGATAAAGAGATTATTAAGGACCTCAACAAATTTCGTGTCATGGATCGGGACTCGATTGCAGCATTGCATTTTTCCAAGTTGAAGAATCCTACACTGGCTGCTAATAATGTATTGCTTAGATTACTTCGAGAGGGCCATATTCAGCGCTCTACAGCATTTGTCCCATATGTATACTTTGGGCCGGATGTGCAGATGAAGAAGAACAGTGCAAAGATAGGACACTTCCTTGCGATTGTAAATGTTTATAAGGAATTAAAGATACTAGGGCAGCTCGAATCTTTTCTGGTTGAACCTAAATACGGTAAGAAGGGAGAAGGCGCGGAACCGGATGTTTATTGTGTCTTTCGTAAAACACAATTCTTTGTGGAAGTTCAAAACTCCTATTTTAATGAAAAGCAAATGGAGGAGAAGTTAGATCGATACCTGGACCTTTATAATAGCAGAACTATCCAGGGACCCTTTCCACATGTTCTTATTCTCTCTGATCAGCGTTATGGCATTGGTGGCGGGTACCCATTCAAGTTATTCCAGGCTGAATCCTTCACCCAATTTATCCAGTCTTTACAAAGGGAAACACCAGTACAAGCGAAAGACCAAAAAGTGAAGATAAAGATAGGATAAAAAAAAGGCCGTGCGGATTGACCACATGACCACAGAATGACCACGAACTAGATAGGATTAGTTCGAAGTTCTTCATATTTAACAGAGAATAAAAAGTAAGAGAGTAAGGAAATTAAACACTGGTTCATACTGATTCATACTAGGTAAATTAGTGCCAATAGTTCTGATATCATTATGGTCGGTGAAATCAGGGATGCCGAGACAGCCCGCATCGCGGTGAGGGCCTCATTGACCGGCCATCTTATCCTTTCGACCATGCATACCCGGGATGCTAAAGGCGCCGTCTACCGGCTGCTGGAATTCGGTCTGAGTCTGCATGAGATAAAGCAGACCCTGATTGCGGTGACAGCTCAGAGACTTCTTGAATTGAAGTGTCCCGTCTGCAAAGGGGAATGCAGCGGGAATTGCGGCAGAAGACTGAAAAGCAGGCGGGTCAGTGTATATGAACTGCTTTATGGGAAGACTCTGGGTGCCGTCATCGGAGAAGCAGAAGGAAAATCAGAAAAGTTCAAGCCAAGAGATCTCAAGGATGAAATCAGCAAGGCTGTTGCCCTTGGATATGTTACAGATGCGGAATTTTACAGATGGGTCTATGAATATGAAAACGAGTAAATGGCAAGTGAAGGAACAGGCACTCTTTTTGATTGAGCTGGGAGAACTGCTGGAGCTTGGCTACTCGCTGCTTCATGCACTCCATTTCCTGCAGCTTAATAAAAGCACCAAAAAGGCAAGGGACCTGGATTACGCAGTGGAATTGTTAAGGGGCGGGCACCCGCTGCACTCCGTTCTTGACTCCCTTGAATTCCATCGGAGCATGACCAGTTATGTGTTTTTTTCAGAACAGCACGGCATGCTTTCTTCCTCCTTAAAAGATGCTGGGACATTTTGGCTGAAAAGAAGCCAGGATGGCGATAAGATAAAAAAACTCATGTTTTACCCCGTTTTGCTGCTCTTTTTTGCCCTTCTTGTTTTCTATGGATTCGATCGTATGCTCCTGCCAAAGTTCCAGATGCTGTTTTCATCCATGGATACCTCAGCCAATATATACCTCAATTCTGTGATAACTTTTTCTAAACTTATCAAGCTTTCACCCTATTTTTTGGGCGCTGCTATTGCGTTATGCTTCGCCGTCTACTTTATCTGGTACAAAAATTTGAATCCACTGAAGAAAATGGCGTTCCTCCTGAAAATCCCCATAGCCGGAAATTTTATCAGACTTTATACCACCCAGTTTTTCACCAGCCAGCTGAGCGGGCTCCTCACTGGGGGATTGTCCATCAATGAGATTTTCCAGCTGTTTTCCAAAACAAAGCAGCAGCCGTTCTTTCACCAGCTGAGTAAAAAGATCCAGGCTGAGCTGACGAGGGGAAGTACTCTCGAAAGCATTCTATCAGGCCTGCCTTATTTCGAGAAAAATTTAGCTGCAATTACGGCAAGCGGCCAGAAGTATGGAAAGCTGGATAAGGAGCTTTACTATTACAGTAAAAAGCTTTTGTCAGTCATGGAAGAGCGGATAGAACTATACCAGCGGATCATACAGCCGGCCTTGTTTACCATTATCGGCCTGCTGATTGTCAGCATTTATATGGCAGTGCTTATGCCGATGTATTCGCTGCTCAACACTTTATAGGAGGGGATTTTAGTATGAATGAAAGGGGATTTACACTTATTGAAATGATGATTGTCCTGCTGATCATTTCAGTATTATTAATCATTACGATCCCGAATATAACCAAAAATCAATCCACCATTCAGACAAAAGGGTGCGATGCATTTCTTCGGACCGTTGATGCCCAGATACAATCATATGAACTGGATAAAAATGCAAAACCGGACAGCATCGAAACCCTTAAAACAGATGGCTACTTGAAGCAGACAAGTTGTCCTGACGGCAGGGCTGTTGTAATAGGAGCAAATGGTGAGGCAGTCATCAAAAAAGAAGATTCTTAAAATCGCAGTCTTTAACCAAAAAGGCTTTACATTCTCAGAGGCTCTGGTTGTCTTAACCATCTTCCTTTTGATTTCCGGTATAGTGCTCAACTTAAAGACGCACCCGCAGGAAACCTTTCAGGCTAAATTATTTATAAGACAGTTCGCTGCCGATATCCTGCTTGCCCAACAATATGCCATGAGCAGCCAGTCAGTTCTGTTTGTGACAATCGATATGAATAGCCGCAGGTACTCGGCGGGAAGCCTGACCGAAAAAATTTATACGAGGGAAATTCCGGATGAAATCGAACTGCATCCGGGGACGCTTGGAATGAAGTTTCATTTTACAGCTTCAGGCAATATCAGCAAAGCGGGAATTCTCCATATAAAATGCGGGAACCGCAGCTGGAAGATGACCTTTCAGCTTGGCAAGGGGAGGTTTTATCTCAATGAACAATAAAGGATATATCTTTGCCGAGCTGCTGGCTTCGCTGGTCATTCTATGCATAATCATTTCTGCCTGGCTGCCCCTTTATTCAAAAATACAGGTGGACAGAAAGGATAATACTCTTCGAATGCAAGCCAGGCATATGCTCGATAAAAATCTGATTCTCTCTGGAAGGGGAGACAGAAAAATGAGTGCTGGCACCTTTTCGATTGAAAATAAAGAATACAATTTTTCAATCCGGGCAGCAGGTGGATTCCCAGGCTACCAGGAGGGGTGCCTGACTTATTTGAATTTCAAGAAAAAGAGAGTGGAGCTTTGTGATTTATTCAAGGAATGACAGGGGGGTTACATTGATCGAAATGCTGTTGTGCCTGATGATTTTATCTGCTGTTTCAGCGCTGGTGCTGAGCTTGTTTGTTTATGTTAAAAAAGATATGGAAGTGAAGGGAAGCATCGATGAGATGGAATGGGAAGTATTCCTTGGACAGCTTAAGAAAGATGCCGCCTCAGCCTCCGGGATACATGTCCACTCCTCTGGGATAACCTTCTTTTTTAAAGACAAGGCGGTCATAGTGGAAAAATATCAGGACAAAATCAGGAGGAGGGTAGATGGTACGGGCCACGAAATCCTCCTGCAAAACATCAGCTCCTTTCAAGCCGTGGTGGAAACAGGCGGGCTGACTATTAAGGCTGGCGATAAAATGGGGTTTTCCATGGAGGGGTTTTTATGGGTGATGGCAGGCGGACCTTGATGGGAGAAAAGGGGAATGTTCTGCCCATGGTGATGGTTTTCTCATTTTTAGTATGGATGGCGCTGATCGCGGCTATATCCCTCTTTGTTTCTGAGAAACAATTCTATTATGAGGCAGAAGAAAAGCTGAAAGCTGATTACATGCTGAGGCTCGGCAGCAGAGAACTGATTAAGATTATGGAACAAAAAGAAGGCCCTGCCGGCAATGGCTTTCTCTTTTACATGCATGGAGATCTTTACTACGAATGGAATCATAAAGAAATCATAGAGGTCCATATGTATGCTTCAACCAAAAGCAATCGCAAAGCCGAAGCTGTATTTAAATATGACCCTGCACTTCAAAAAGTGATAGAATGGACAGAAATATAGCCTGAGGTGTTCATAATGAAAGTCATTTATATTACCGGGTTCATGGGCTCGGGGAAAACAACAGTAGGCGCCATACTCGGAGACATGACCGGCCTGCCTGTCTATGATATCGACCAGGAAGTGATCAAAGCAGAAGGCATGAACATTTCCGAGATATTTGCTGATAAAGGGGAAGCCTATTTCAGACAGCGGGAAAGCGGGATGCTGAGGAGCCTGCCTGCAGCCGATGCCATCATAACAACCGGCGGCGGCACAGTGCTGCAGGAAGAAAACCGGAAGTACATGAAGGAAAACGGAAGGGTAGTCTTTCTCGACTGCAGGATTGAAGAAATCGAGCGCCGCCTGGCAGCGGATTCAAGCAGACCGCTTTTGGCAGGGAATAAAAGAGCGGATCTCCGCCGCCTGTATGAGGAGAGGCTTCCTGTCTACAGGGAGGCGGAAATCACAATTTCCATAAACAGACAGACGGCAGAGGAAGCGGCCGCCGAGATCCTTCAGCGTATAGATCCTTGAGGGTTTGGGCATGCTGTATGCTGGGTGATTGTATGTCAACAAATGATATTATAAAATTCATCACACAGCAGTTTGTCACATTTTTTAACCAGCCGAAGGAAGAGCGGAAGAAGGTGCGGCAGGAGAAGAAACAGTCACGCCCTCCGCTATCTTATAATTGGTTTGGCGTGATTCCGATGGCGCTGTTGATGGTTATAAAAAAGAAGCAATAAAAAGGGGGGCAGGAATGCTGCCCCCTTTTTATTGCTTCTTTTTTTAAAGCAGGGACTAAGTTCTACTTCTTCAAGCTATTCGAAATCATTTGGTAGTTCATAGTTAGATAATATATCTGATAATACAAAAGAGGAGTAATGGTCCAAAGATGTATCTTTAATTATTCAATGTAATGAGCCTGGATCATCTTCTTTGCTAAACATAATTGATGGGGCAGCTAAGTCATTTTGTTTGCCCAAATTTGTATTTATCGCTGTAGTATTGCCAATAGTTAAACTAAAAACAAAACATATAACAAGTATTATTTTTTTCATACAATCACTCCGTAATAAAATTTATAGTAATTTTATCACATGCATTAATGAACCTTTAGACCTATTAAAAGCGAAAAATGAACAAATTTGAGAAAAAATGTCTATATTTTTGTAACTAACAATATAAAATATAAATATAGCTATATATCGGAGGGATAAGTTTGGAATTTGCACTGAAGTTACTAGGCGAAAGAATTAAGTTTCTTCGCAAGGAACAGCAATTGTCTCAAAAGGAGTTGTGTACTGGTATATGTTCGCAGCCCTACCTAAGTGATATTGAAAAGGGCTATACATCACCATCAGCTTTTGTTTTACAACATATAGCTTCCAGGCTAGGAGTTTCGATAACATATTTATTAAATGAAGATGTAGAAGAAGACTATATTAACAACACAATTGAGTTAATCCGAAAAGAAGTTACTAAGCGTGATTATAAAAAAGTAGATGAATTATTGAAATTAGAAAAAAACATTTTTATGAAAAAAGACTCTTTAAGTCAATTTTATTATTGGCATAAGGGGATGTGCCAATTTTATCTCCATGGTAATATTGATGGTTCTTTGGCGATGTATGATAAAGCATTGAAATTAAAAGTTGTACCTTATTATAATTTTAGCAAATTAGAAATTATGATTAGTAAGGCTAATATTTATAAGGACGCTAATTTACATGTAAAAGCAATCGAACTGTATAATTATATAGAAAATTATTTAAAAAGGATTCCAGAAAAGCTTGAACCTAAGATGTATATACGTCTTTTATATAATCATACTAGAGCGTTAAGACAGGTGGGTCAGTTTACGGAGTCGCTAGAGAAATGTATGAAAGGTATAAGATTTTGCTTAGATTTCGATCTAATGTATGGATTAGGAGATTTGTTTTTCCAACAAGGATTAATATATAAACATTTAAAAATATTATCTCTATCAAAAATAGCTTTTGAGAAGGCTGGGTTGGTTTATAATCTTAATGAAAGGATAGATTTATTAAAAATGGTAGATAAAGAGATATCCAATCTTTAATTAAGTCATATTCTTAACCAAACCCCACTGGGGTTTTTTTTTGTCTGACCTTTTAAAGAAATTTTTAAGAACAACTATATCGGATATGAACAATATTGCTATTTCTTAAATATAACTATATCTATTAAAAGATAGGATACTATTAGTAAATATAAGGAAACTGCAGTTTCTAAGTCTTTATAGACTTAATTTCTACGCTTTTTACCTTTTTTATTTATTTATTTTAATAGTAATATTTATTCAAGAGAGGAGGTGAGAAGATTGAAAAAGAAAGGTACTCCAGTGAAAATGGCTGTTTGTATTGGTTTTGATTGGCAAGTTTACAGATAATATTATTAATAAAAACTATAAAATCATTTTTTGGTTTTATAGTTTTTTTTATACAGGAGGAAATATGTTAGAAATTAGACCTTATTTAAAAGTATACATAAATCATAGGACTAAAGAGGTCATTATATCGCGACCGATAACAGATAAAGATAATGGACTCATTTATGAATTAACTGATATTGGTTATGAAATCTTTTTAAATCTAGATAAGCCTATTTCATTAAAAGAATTAGAAATTCGTATATTAACGAAATTTCCGTATGGTGAACAAGAATTTGAAGGAATTATACAATTCTTATTTAGTGAAAAGATTATTACAATAAAAAAAGAACTAGATCACATTAACCCTCAATTAGTTGATCAATACGATCGTTAAATAAATCTATGGTCTGAATTTGAAACAGAAAAGATGTCACGCTATGATATCCAACAAAAAATTATGGATAGCAAAGTGATGATTATTGGAACCGGGACTATAGGTGCTTCTATGGTTATGAACTTAGCCACTTATGGAATTAGCAAGTTCATTTTAGTTGATGATGATGTCGTGGATAAGAGTAATTTAAGGAGACAACCCCATTTTGACTTTTCAGATATAGGTGTGTATAAGGTTGATGCATTAAAGAAAAAGATAAAATTCCGAAATGAAAATACAGTAGTTGTAGGTCTAAAGGAAAAAATAAAAAGTTATCATAGACTCTTAGATATAAGCAATATTTATCCCGATATTGACATCATTATTTTTGCTGGTGACAGCGGAAACATGCAAAGGATAATCAAAAATGATAAAGCCACTTTAGAATACTCTTTAACTCGTTTAGCTGACGAAAAGAATATACCGATTTCATTTACAGGTGGTTATGTCGGGCATACAGGAAGAATATTTCCACTATACATTCCAGGAAAAAGTCATAAATTACAGTGTGTTCTTAAGCAAATTACGCAGGAAGAATCTTCATATGAAGGATATGAACCTTTGGGGAATAATAACTTTATTTTGAGTAGCACAACAGAAATGGCAGGTAACGTAGCTAATGTAGCATCCTTTGAAATTATTAAATATTTAAGCTCAGTTATGCCTATATATTTAATTAATAAAGTAATGTATCTAGAATATTCAAGCTATCAAGCAGATGTATTAGAATGTGCTGTTACAACTTGTAATTGCAGCATGCAACTTGTTTAATTTGTTGGGCTTTTTATGTTCATCACAGTTCATCTAATAACTTTAAATTATTCTAATTAATGAAGGGGATAATGGTTAAGGAGGATAAGCGTGACCAGGAGGGCATTTATTTTACCAATAATAATCTTGATTCTTATAATATTGTCAATTTTTTATGAAAATTTACACTTAGAATTGAAAACACCCAGTAATGGTTGGAGTCGATCTTCTAGTTTGGGAATTAGCACAGAAAAAAAAATGATTCCCTTTAATATTAATGAAGATAAGGTTTCAACAACATATATTCCAGCTAACAAAATTATTTATAAAGTAACATGTAGCCAGCTGTTAGATTGCAAAACAAGTAAAGATATAAATGTTAATGTTCCCGAGAACACTGCATTTTGGATGAACAATAAAAGAGTGATATACCTAGATCGGGGAGTTATATATTTGGTTAATGGTAGTGACAAAAGAAAAATAGCTGACAATGTTACCAGTATTGTAACGAACCAAAATCGTATACTTTATTGGGTGGACCGTCATTTGTTTGAATTAGATCCCATGTCTGAACAAATTAGAAGTTTGTATAAATTTAATTATAATATTACTGAAGTTGCATTTTACCGAGATTCATTTATCATTACTACAGAACCTCAACAAGAGAATTTATTATATACATATTTTGAGCATACTGGTGAAGGTTATAAAATAACCCAGTTCCCCACTTTTTCTTTAAGTTATAATGAGAGCTTACAAGGATTAAAGGTGCAGCGTCAAGATAACAGATTACATATATATATGAATATATTAACTAACTCCCAAGGGAACAAAATCTATACTGTTAAAGAGGTCATATTAAATGTTGAAAATCCAGAAATAAGACCAATAACCAATAAACTAAACTTTATCGATTACAGGAATAATCAAGAATATAACAACCCTAGAAGTATTTCATTGGTCGGAAAAAATTACAATAAGATCTTATTTACAGCTTATGGTTCAAGGGTTTCTAAATATCAGGGTTATAATCTCTATTTAGCAGAAAAAAAGGGGAAAAACTGGATAGCCAAAAGGGTTAGTACGACTAAAAACCTGCCGATTAATCCTTTTGGAATTAATGGAGAAGGAATATTATGGTTGAGTTTTTCTGGAGAGGATTATAGTTTATATGGTGCTTCACCTAAGGCTGGTGTAGTTGCAGAGAGTAAAAAGGTTAGAACAGCAGACGTGAAGAATGCAATATATAATACTATAACGAATTCTTTTGGAAGTATCACTATCTTTTTCTTTTCTATTTTATGGATAATATTACCTTGTGTATTTTTTGCATATATCTTTTTTTCGAAAAATAATCTACTCGAGAAAGAGAATACAAAGTGGCTGGTTTACGTCCCTATGGCTTTATACTTAGTAAGCCAAATTTACACGTTTAATACAAGTTTTAGAATAGATAGCTACATTTATGCTCCAGCATATTTAACATTCCATGGCAGTTTTGTCATCATTCCTACAGTTTTATTTTTGGTTTCCTCTTGTATATTAAAATTTAGTAAGTTATGTGATATTAGCCCCGCCGGGAAATTTGTTTATTTTGCAATAACAAACATCCTATTTATTACTTTGTTAATCGGGTCTTATGTTCTATAAAATCATTTTTAAGACGATTGCTATTTCCATTTTTTCTCGCAGAGGTATCTACTTATGAAAGAGAGGCTGCCTTTTAAGCAGCCTCTTTCTGTTCAATAGTTAATATGGACCCTTTTTATATCGGGTATATTTCTTTATATCACATCGCCTGCTGGCTCAAGTAAAACAATCCGCCATTGATGATTTTTATCGATATTTTCGGTTCATATTGCTCCCGCAGCGCTTCTTTTTCTGTTTCATAGCTTTCTGTCTTTTCCGAGTCCTGATAGAAGTCTTCCAGCAGCTTTAGGTCATTCTCCCATCGCGAACAAGCATCCTCTGCCCAGCTATGGTCATCAAAGGAGAGGCTTGTCCGGATATGGGTGTCTATCCTTGCCAGGCCGCTCTGGGTCTTGATCAGTGGTGAGAGAGTGTAGGAAAAGTCGGGTATCTTCGGCGTGACAGAGAGCTTTAATACCTTGTTATGAAAGTCCTCGTCAATGTTGCCGGATATTAAGTTCACCCCGAGCGAGAGGAAGATGTCCTTCTTCCTGTTGCACTGATACGAAACCTTCACATTCAGCCCAAGCCAGGGGTAGAGCGGATTCTGACTCTGGACTGTGTTTTCTTCATACAGCCTGATATAGCTTGAAAGCTGTTTGGTTGTCTCGAATATCTGGTGCAGGCGGGGAGAGCCGAAATGGATGAACTCCCCTTTAAGGTCAACTGGCGCAAGGGCAGGATCTGTAATAAGTGTAAGCCGGGAAAGCTTGGGTTCACCGCCTGTCTTCTCCAGGTAATGCCAGTAGAAGGGTCGGTTCATAAGCAGCTTATCCTGTTCAATCGTCAGCTCCACTGTTAAATAACCCGGCTTGTTTTCTTCAATCCTGCAGTCATTGGCTCTAAAGTACTTTAGTAAAAACTCATGAATTTCCGCTTGCTGCATCCATCTCACCCTTTTTGATATCCTGGGCAAAGGAGATCATGGAGGACAAATTCTCCATTTTGATCTTCATTTCACCCTCCGTTTTGGAATGGCCTACCACATCTATCAGATAATCCTCGATTTTCCCGATCTCTAGCCGGGTTAATATATCATCAAGCTCCCCGACCACGCGCTCGAATAATTGTATTTTGTCATACAGCAGCTTGAGGATATGTTCTTCGACGGTGTTTTTTGTCGCGAAGTTATAAATCATAACATCATGCTCCTGTCCGAGCCGATGTACACGGCCGATCCGCTGCTCCAGGCGCATCGGATTCCAGGGCAGGTCGAAATTAATAAGATGATGGCAGAATTGAAGGTTGATTCCCTCGCCGCCTGCCTCTGTTGCAATTAAGACTTGAAATTGCTTTTCGAAAAGATCTTTCATCCAATCCTTTTTCCCCCGCTTGAAGCCGCCTCGGAAAGGCACAGAGCTGATTCCGTTGGATTTCAGGAACCACTGCAGGTACATCTGGGTAGCCCGGTATTCAGTAAAAATGATGACCTTATCATCGATTTTCTGAATCAGCTCGAGCGCCTTTTCAGCCTTGGAGTTTTGTTCAATAGAGTCGATCAGCGCATATATAGGCTTCAATTTCTCCTCATAGAAAGCATCCGGGTCTTCGGCCTTCTGCAGCATCTTCTTCAGGGTATAATACACCGATTCTCTGCTTGAGCATGCCTCGCGCTGAAGGGTCAGGGTAGAGAAGGCACTTCCGGCTGACTCGCTGCCATATGGCCTGAAGGCTGATACTGCGTCATAAAGGGCGCGTTCTTCTTCAGTAAAGTCGATCAGGATGGTTTCGACATGCCTTTTTGTCCATTCAATCCCTGTATCTGCACGCCTGTTCCGGATCATCACCTTGTTCACCAGCTCCTTCAGGCGTTCATCCTCATTCAGGCCGCGCTTTTTCTTTTTGTATTTTTCGGCGAAGAGGGCTGCATTGCCAAGATGGCCCGGCTTCAATAAGGATACAAGATGAAAGATTTCATCTACCCGATTCTGGATCGGCGTTGCTGTGAGAAGCAGGCAGAATTTCTTTTTCAGGCTCTGCACAAACTCATAGTTTTTAGTTTTGTTATTTTTCAGCTTATGAGCCTCATCGACAATGATCAAATCATACTGCTGTTCAAAGATAATATCGCGGTGGGGCTGTTTTTTTGCCGTGTCAATGGAAGAAATGACTACATCGTAAGCCTCCCAGACATAGCTCTTCCGCTGTGCCACCGCAGGGATATGGAATTTTGTATTCAATTCAAACGCCCATTGTGAGACGAGGGAAGCCGGCACAAGGATCAGGACCTTTTTAACCAGGCCGCGGATCATATATTCCTTTAGGATCAAGCCGGCCTCAATGGTCTTCCCAAGACCTACCTCGTCTCCGAGAATGGCCTTGCCGTGCATGTTTTCGACCACTTCCCTCGCTGCCTCGAGCTGATGGGGCAGCGGCTTGAGCTGGGGAAGATGCCTTGGGGCCTGCAGGCCTTCAAATTCCGGCACCACCAGCTGTTTTTCCACCTCGACGGCAAGCTTATAAAGTTCCCAATTCGCCCAGGGTCCGTCCTGGTCAATTTTAGTCTGCAGGCCGTTTTCCCATTCTGAATCAAAAGCCACCTGTATTTTCATGGTTTCTGTCTCCTTTGAAGAGAAATGTTCGGTTTTTACTATCTTTTTCTTAGTTAATACTAATATTAAATTGAATTAATAACGTAAAAACGAACTATTTGTTTTAACTTCATAAATGAAAACGGTTTTTTCGTCGCGTTGCATAAAAAATTATTGCAGAAATATAAAAAATAATGATAGGATGAAACTAGCTTTCAAAGTATTTGTACTACTCTTACTTTTTAAGTAACATACATAGCCTTTAGTATGACCATAAATGAATTTAATATAAGCGGATGAAGGCAAGGGGAGAGACTGTATTTCCAAGACGGCGCCGAAGGAGCAAGCTTTTTAATTAAAAGTGAATCTCTCAGGCAAAAGTACTCTTGCTGGACGCGGCTCTGGAGAGCGCCTGCAATATGCCGGGCCACCAAAGGGGAAAGCCTTTTTTAAAAGGGTAAACTTTCAGGTATCAGGACAGGGAAATGACGTTTGAAAGCGGCGTTTCCCTGTCTTTTTTTGCGTTTTATCCTAGGTTTTACTAGTAAACATTCTTTTGACTGGGGGTATTAATTTGTCTGTACTACAAAGAACACCGCTTTATGAGGTATACGCAGACCATGGAGCTAAAACAATCGATTTCGGCGGCTGGGATCTGCCTGTACAATTTTCCAGCATTAAAGAAGAGCATGAGGCAGTAAGAACAAAGGCCGGACTGTTCGATGTATCCCACATGGGCGAAATTGAAGTGAAGGGGCCTGAGAGCCTTCAGTTCCTGCAGAAGGTCATGACCAATGATGTGTCGAAGCTAGTGGACGGTGGCGCCCAGTATACAGCCATGTGCTATGAAAATGGCGGAACGGTTGATGATTTGATCGTGTATAAAAAAGCGGACGGCGATTATCTTCTTGTCGTGAACGCTGCTAATATACTAAAAGATTACGAATGGCTTGAACAGAACCGTACAGAGGACTGCAGGCTGAAAAACATTTCAACAGATGTTGCACAGCTGGCCCTGCAGGGGCCGAAGGCTGAAGCGGTTCTTCAGAAGCTTGCAGGCTCCCAGGATTTGAGTGAGATCGGCTTCTTTAAGTTCAAGGATGAAATGGAGCTTAACGGCATCAAGGCCCTCGTATCGAGGACCGGCTATACAGGTGAGGATGGCTTTGAGATTTACTGTCAGAGCAGTGATGCCAAAAAAGTCTGGAAGGATATCTTAGAAGCTGGGAAAGAAGAAGGCGTCCTGCCTATTGGACTGGGCGCACGGGATACCCTGCGCTTTGAAGCGAATCTGGCGCTTTACGGGCAGGAGCTTTCAGCGGACATCAGCCCGATTGAAGCAGGCATCGGCTTTGCGGTCAATGTGAAGAAAACGGAAGACTTCATTGGAAAAGCAGTCTTGAAGGATCAAAAGGAAAATGGAGCACCGCGCAAACTGGTTGGCGTTGAAATGATCGACCGCGGTATCCCGCGCCATGGCTATCCGGTTTATGCAGACGGCGGACTGATTGGTGAGGTCACAACCGGCACACAATCTCCGACTTTGAAGAAAAATATCGGTCTCGCGCTCGTGAAAAAGGAATTCGCTGCGATTGGGACAGAAGTGGAAATCGAGATCCGTTCTAAAAAGCTGAAAGCTGTCGTTTCGGCTACACCATTTTATAAAAGGCCAAGAGGTTAATAGGGAAGGGGAATATATAATGAAGCATCGATATCTGCCGATGACTGAACAAGATAAAGAGCAAATGCTGAAAACTATTGGCGCTGCTTCTATAGATGAACTGTTTCAGGACATTCCTGAGAAAGTTCGTTTCAAGGGAGAATATAATATTAAACCCGCCGCGCCTGAGTCGACTCTCCTTAAGGAGCTGACGAGGCTTGCTGCCAAGAATGCTGACCTGAAACAGAATGTATCATTCCTCGGTGCGGGTGTGTACGACCACTATATTCCTACCATTGTGGACCACGTCATCTCGCGTTCCGAATTCTATACAGCCTATACGCCTTACCAGCCGGAAATCTCACAGGGCGAGCTGCAGGCGATCTTTGAATTCCAGACGATGATCTGTGAGCTTACCGGTATGGATGTAGCGAATTCCTCCATGTATGACGGAGGCACCGCCATCGCAGAAGCAGCCATGCTTGCGACCGGACACACCCGCCGCAAGAAAATCCTTATATCAAGTGCTGTCCACCCGGAAACAAAGGATGTTGTAAAGACCTATGCAAAGGGACAGTATATCGAAGTGGAAGAAATTCCATACTCTGACGGCGTGACTGATGTCGAGGCGCTGAAAGAAATGATTACGGATGATATTGCCGGTGTTATCGTGCAGTATCCAAATTTCTTTGGACGTATCGAACCGCTTAAGGATATAGAGGAAGCAGTGCATGAGAAGAAGTCGATGTTCATCGTTTCCAGCAATCCTGCCGCACTCGGTGCCCTTACGCCTCCAGGTAAATTCGGCGCCGATATTGTGGCGGGCGATGCCCAGCCATTTGGGATTCCATCCGCATTCGGCGGTCCGCACTGCGGCTACTTCGCTGTTACCAGCAAGCTGATGCGAAAGGTTCCAGGCAGGCTTGTCGGACAGACGGTGGATGAAAACGGCAAGCGGGGCTTTGTGTTGACGCTTCAGGCCCGCGAACAGCATATACGCCGTGATAAGGCCACCTCAAACATTTGCTCCAACCAGGCGCTCAATGCTCTTGCTGCATCTGTGGCGATGACAGCGCTCGGAAGGAATGGCGTAAAGGAAATGGCTGTAAGGAACATCCAGAAAGCTCATTATGCCAAGACCCAGCTTAAGGAGAGCGGCAGGGAAATCGTTTTTGAAGGCCCGTCCTTCAATGAATTTGTCATCAAGCTCGGCCAGCCTGCTGCCGAGGTGAACCGCCGCCTGATTGCAAAAGGAATCATCGGCGGATATGATCTGGGCCGGAGTTTCCCGGAGCTGAAGGATCATATGCTTGTTGCAGTCACCGAACTCAGGACAAAAGACGAAATCGATATGTTCGTGAAAGAATTGGGGGATGGCCATGAATAACCATGAACAAGACCAGCCATTGATTTTTGAATTAAGCACTCCGGGAAGGATCGGATACAGCCTCCCGGACCTTGAAATAGAAGAAGTGGAGCTTGAGAGTATTATACCCGCTGAATATCTTCGCACAGAAGATGCAGAGCTGCCCGAGGTTTCAGAGCTTGATATCATGCGTCATTACACAGCCCTTTCCAAGCGCAACCATGGTGTGGACTCAGGCTTTTACCCGCTCGGCTCATGCACAATGAAATACAACCCGAAGATCAATGAAGCTGTGGCAAGATACAATGGATTTGCGCATATCCACCCGCTTCAGGATGAAAGCACAGTTCAGGGTGCCCTTGAATTGATGTATGATCTGCAGGAGCATTTGATTGAAATCACAGGAATGGACGAAGTGACCCTGCAGCCGGCTGCAGGCGCCCACGGTGAGTGGACGGGTTTGATGATGATCCGTGCCTTCCATGAAGCAAATGGCGACACGGCGCGCACGAAGGTCATAGTCCCTGACTCTGCTCATGGAACAAACCCTGCTTCTGCCACCGTTGCCGGATTTGAGACCGTGACGGTTAAATCCAATGAAGACGGATTGGTGGACCTGGAGGATCTGAGAAGAGTAGTGGGTTCCGATACAGCTGCGCTTATGCTCACGAACCCGAATACCTTAGGGTTATTTGAGGAAAATATCCTGGAAATGGCTGAGATTGTCCATAGTGCAGGAGGCAAGCTCTATTACGATGGAGCGAATCTCAATGCGGTCCTTTCAAAAGCGCGGCCGGGGGATAT
This sequence comes from Paraperibacillus marinus, assembly GCF_046237605.1. GTDB lineage: Bacteria > Bacillota > Bacilli > Bacillales > DSM-1321 > Paraperibacillus > Paraperibacillus marinus. The sequence goes on from NZ_CP143542.1 coordinate 1,386,224, forward strand.
GGGCTTTGACGTGGTCCACCTTAACCTGCATAAAACCTTCACCGGGCCTCATGGCGGCGGCGGGCCGGGATCCGGTCCTGTTGGTGTAAAAGCGGATCTGATTCCATATCTGCCTGCGCCGATCCTTACCAAGAAGGATGGTCAGTATACCTTGGATTACGACAGACCGCAATCCATTGGTCGGGTCAAGCCTTATTACGGTAACTTTGGAATCAACGTGCGGGCATACACCTATATCCGCACTATGGGCCCGGATGGTTTGAAAGCAGTGACTGAGTATGCCGTACTTAATGCCAATTATATGATGAGAAGGCTCGCGTCCCATTATGACCTGCCATATGACAGGCATTGCAAGCATGAATTCGTATTGAGCGGCAGAAGGCAGAAGAAATTGGGAGTGCGGACATTGGATATCGCCAAGCGCCTGCTTGATTTCGGATATCATCCGCCGACCATCTACTTCCCGCTCAATGTCGAAGAATGCATCATGATTGAGCCGACTGAAACAGAGTCAAAGGAGACACTCGATGCCTTCATTAATGCGATGATCCAGATTGCAAAAGAGGCCGAGGAAAATCCTGAGATTGTACAGGAAGCGCCGCATACAACGGTGATTAAACGATTGGATGAAACACTTGCAGCCCGTAAGCCGGTCCTGCGTTATTCCAAAGAAGGATAAAGCATCTGCCGGGGGCGGATGCCAAAGTAAGCCCGGGAATACTGGTTATTCCCGGGCTTTGCTATGCCGTTAACATAATGATCTTATGTTCACATCTTATGAAGGGGAGAAGAGCAACTGAGCTTCCGGTACTTCCGGTACTTCTGTATAAATCTCAGCTTACCTAAACCTCTGATAATCCGGCCTCAAATAGGAAAATGTAATGAAATAGTGACGAATTTATTACAATAAGCTGTAAGCACATTATTTTTATTCGGATAAAAGTTTATAATCGATTAAGGAAAGGTAGTTATAAACGGATATGTACTCTTGTTACCGTATAATTTGGATTTACTGCGGTTTATGGGGGATTCTATTCAAGGAGCACAATTTGCATTATATTTTTAGAATTAGAAGGAGAGAGATTGGATGGAGTCATTATGGCTGGAGTATGCCTGGGCATTGTTGATCCTGATTGGACTGGAAGGATTGCTTTCTGCCGACAACGCCCTTGTGCTGGCAGTCATTGCCAAGCATTTGCCCGATGATCAAAAAAAGAGAGCGATCAATTACGGTATCATCATGGCTTTCGTTTTCCGGTTTGCAGCCTTGTTTGCCATTTCCTTCATTGCCAATGTCTGGCAGATACAGGCGATAGGAGCCGCTTACCTGCTGTACCTGGGATTGAAGCATGTGATACAGGCAAGGTTCGGGAAAGCGAATGAAAATGTACATAAAGAAGAAGAAGAGGAAGCTGCCGGTAAAGGCTTCTGGCCGACAGTAGGTAAAATAGCCCTGGCTGATCTTGCCTTTGCGATTGATTCCATCCTGGCTGCTGTAGCCCTTGCGCTGGGACTTCCGGATTCGCCCCTCGATGACTTTGGAGGTATGGATGGAGGAAAGTTTATCATCGTCGTCCTGGGAGGAATTGCTGGCTTGATCCTGATTAAGTTTGCGGCAACCTGGTTTGTACAGCTGCTCGAAAAACGTCCCGCATTGGAAACGACTGCCTATGCCATTGTCGCCTGGGTGGGAGTCAAGCTCGCTGTCATTACGCTTGCACATGAGGATATCGGTGTATTGGATCATGATTTTCCCCATAGCACCGGCTGGACCCTTGTTTTCTACGGCGTCCTGGTGGCCATCGCTCTTTGGGGATGGTTTGCACCAGGCAAAAAATCTTCACACGGAAATGGTCATGCATAGCTGCTGAAGTTGAATCGAACTAAATCCGTTGACCTACTTGAATGACAGCAAAAAGGCTCCCTTCACAGGGAGCCTTTTATATCGTTATTGACCTTTTCTTTTAATCTTTCCGCCCCAGCGCTTGAAGCCGCCCTGAAGGTGGGAGATGTCACGGTAGCCTTTTTTGTGGAGCATCTGTGCGGCACGGCCGCTTCTGATGCCGCTCTGGCAGTATAGGTAAACAGGCTTGTCCGGACGGATTTCTTTTAAGCGCATTTTCAGCTGAGTCATTGGTATGTTCCTGGCACCAAGAATATGACCGCCTTCGTATTCGTTCGGCTCACGGACATCTATCAGCTGCGCCTTGCGGTAGCCTGAAATGAATTCTTCCTGGCTCAATGTCTTTACTATGCGTTTTTGATTCAGCCACATAATTAATGTATAGATGATGACAGCTCCTAAAATCACCAGTAAGATATACAATGTTGTCAATGGTAGTACCCCCTTTTACCCTGAAAGTTCCAGCACTATTCATTATATAATTGATAGGGCTAAGAATCAAAACTATTTTATCCATCCATATAAAGAGTCAGTAATTTGTCAAAAATCAGGCAGATAACCATTTTTTCGATGTCAATAGCACAGAAATTTAATTTTTTTTGCAGGCTTTTTAATTGACACGCGGCCGCTTCAGAAACGGCAAGGAATTCAAAAACTGACCCTAAAAGCAAATGGGAAAACTGTTTAAAAAACCGCAAAAAATGATATAAATCGGCAAATTGCTCATGGATCCGCCTTATTCCCCTTTATTCTTTCATTTGACATTCTTCTTTTTCTTTGACCTATTACACCACATATAGTGGTGTCGAAAAAAGAAGATACCTATATATTGATTATTTACGTTTGCTTGTGATAAGTTAAGGGTATCGATTAGAAAGGCGAATTTTGTCGCTTTTCTAAAATGGTTTTTGGAGGAGAGATAGCATTGTCTGTTGCACTATATAGTAATATGAAACTTAATATTGAGAGATTGAATGAAGACATCAAGATCTTCCCGCAGGTATTCCCGGTAACGGAAGATATGAACCTTGCACACAAAGGTGTATCAAGGCTCGTCATGCTGGACCGCTATTCATTCAAGGACACGGCGAAGGTGACGCTCACATCTGGTGATTTTGTTGTATTGACCATCAAGGAAGATCCTAAGTTCCCTGCCAGGGGCCTTGGGTACATCATGGATATTGATTGGGAAAACAAAAAAGCACGGGTGCTTGTTGAAGAAGAGTTCAGGGGAGTACTACAGGGGGAAGAGGCAGACACGGGTGTGATCACAAAATCGCTCGATGTCATTGAAAAGCCGCTTGAAATCTTCTATGAGCAGATTGCCAAGAGAAATGCAGCAGGACTCTCCTCAGTGGAAAAAACAGAAGAAAAGCGAAAAGAATGGTTCGAGAAGTTTTACCAGGAGCTTTCATCCCTTAACTTCATTCCTGCAGGGCGGGTATTATACGGGGCAGGTGCCGATACGGATGTCACCTACTTCAACTGCTATGTAATGCCGTTTGTGCAGGATTCAAGGGAAGGAATATCAGAGCACCGCAAACAGGTCATGGAAATCATGAGCCGCGGCGGCGGGGTAGGCACGAATGGTTCGACGCTCCGTCCCCGGAATGCACTGGCGAGGGGGGTAAACGGCAAGTCATCAGGATCTGTATCCTGGCTCGATGACATTGCGAAGCTCACTCATCTTGTTGAGCAGGGCGGATCAAGGCGCGGGGCCCAGATGATCATGCTGATCGATTCCCATCCGGATATCGTGGAGTTCATCATCTCCAAGATGCAGAATCCAAGGATTCTCCGCTATCTCATTGAAAATACAACCGATGAAACCATCAAGCAGTATGCCAATGAAAAATTAAAGTTTACCCCTTTCGCAGAAACAGAAGCTGCGATGTATCAGGGGATAGTCAACTATAAAACCATGCCAGGCCTTGGCGGCTTCAGCGAAAAAATCATCAGGGATGCTGAGAATAAGCTGCGCACAGGCGGAACATACAGTGTGCACAATTCCGAGTTCCTGACCGGGGCCAACATCTCGGTCTGCCTGACAAAGGAATTCATGGAAGCTGTCGAAAAGGACGAAATGTACGAGCTCCGCTTCCCGGATGTCGAGAGCTATGACCAGGAGGAAATGGACGTTTACAACAGGGAATGGCACAAGATCGGGGACGTCAGGGAATGGGAAAAACTCGGCCATAAGGTCCGCGTCTACCGTTCAATCAAAGCAAAAGAGCTTTGGAACCTGATCAACGTCTGTGCCACCTATTCCGCCGAGCCTGGGATCTTCTTCATAGATAATGCGAACGATATGACCAATGCAAAGGCATACGGCCAGCAGGTAGTGGCAACGAATCCTTGCGGAGAGCAGCCGCTCGCTCCATACTCAGTCTGCAACCTGGCAGCTGTCAATCTGGCTGAAATGGCTGATAAAGAAAAGAAGACCGTTGATTTTGATAAACTCAAAAAGACAGTGGAAGTCGGTGTACGCATGCAGGATAACGTAATAGATGCGACTCCGTACTTCCTCGAAGACAACAAAAAACAGGCACTGGGAGAGCGCCGTGTCGGCCTTGGTGTTATGGGGCTTCATGATCTGCTCATCTACTGTGAAACTGAATATGGCTCCGAGGAAGGCAACAAACTGATCGATTCAGTATTCGAAACGATTGCAGTGACGGCTTACCGCACGTCCATAGAGCTTGGCAGGGAAAAGGGAAGCTTCCCGTTCCTTGAAGGAGAAACTGCTGAGGAGACGAACCGTCTTCGCCAGGCATTCACAGAAACAGGATTCATGCAGAAAATGCCGTCAGATGTCAGGGAATCCATTCTTGCATCAGGTATCAGGAACTCCCACCTTTTGACGGTTGCGCCAACCGGATCTACCGGCACGATGGTAGGGGTATCCACAGGTCTTGAGCCTTACTTCTCCTTCACTTATTACAGAAGCGGGCGCCTGGGTAAATTTATTGAAGTGAAAGCCGACATTGTCCAGGAATATCTTGCGAAAAATCCTGAGACAGATCCGAGCTCACTCCCAGAGTGGTTCATCTCGGCAATGGAGCTTTCGCCGGAAGCCCATGCAGATGTTCAGTGCATCATCCAGCGCTGGATCGACAGCTCAATCAGCAAGACAGTCAATGCACCGAGGGGCTATACTGTCGATCAGGTTGAAGCAGTGTACGAACGCCTTTACAAGGGTGGTGCCAAGGGAGGCACGGTTTATGTTGATGGAAGCCGTGACTCGCAGGTGCTGACATTGAAAGCAGAAGAAAACACATTTGATGAAGAAGAAACAACAGTCAAAGAAGAAAAGAAAGTCGTGCTGGTGGACACCATTTCACCGCTGCGTTCAACCGATGTTACCATAGGTTCAGAAGTCGGGAATACATGCCCGGTCTGCCGTAAGGGCCAGGTCAAGGATATCGGCGGATGCAATACCTGCACAAACTGCGGTTCCCAGCTGAAGTGCGGATTATAAAGATGAAGAGGCCGGAGGGACTGTAGATTTGATAATAAAGTCGTACTGTTTATAAAAAAAAGATGCACCGTTTGAAATAAAGTTATACCGTTTGAAATGAAGTTGCGTCGTTACACCCCTTTGGATTAATATAATCCAAAGGGGTGTTTTTATGTCTCTAAGAACTGGAACATCCAAAGTTGAAAAGTGGATTGCAGAAGGTCGTAGCTCTGGAATTGGCGCTGAATATAAGCCGTGGTTAAACATTCAAGACGTTTCTTAACTGGGAAAATCTTCGCGTTTAAAAAATAAGAAAACAGCTAGGCAACATGAATTTTTATCAGATTTGGAACGGAATTACTTCTATTTAACGTAATATTCTGACTTTATGGTTGATGTTCGAGAACAATTTCCGTTATTGCCGTTGGAAGATACAATTGTTATATCAGGATGAACTAGGAATAAAACACCCTGCTAATCTAAAAACTGGTGAACCAGCCCTGAGATGACTACAGATTTTTTAGTCACAATTAATATTAGTGGTGAAATACAACATTTCGCTAGAACTTAAAAATATAAAATGAGCTAATGGATAAACGTGTTCTAGAGAAATTCGAAATTGAACGGGTTTATTGGGAGAGACATGAAAATGATTGGGGAATAGTAACGGAATTAGAAAAACCAAAGACAATGGCTCATAATATTGCTTTTGTACGTATGCCATCCGATGAGTCTATCAAACTGAAATCAAGTTCTAGATCTTAAAATAAAGCAGCGAAGACTATAGCTTCACTGCTTTATTTACTTCTTTATTTCAGTAACTTAGTAAGCTCTGGAATTGTGAAGAGCCATACCACATTTTTTCGTTCAGTAGGTGAATTAGCACTAAATTTCACATTAGTTGGTAATTTTTTTGAATCTAAAGTCCATTTCTTTGTTAAAGAATCGTAGCTTAAGTCAGTAATCTTTTCACCGTTATCCGTTGAGACTGCGACGCCAAAGTCATTGTCATTTACAATGGCTAATGTTTTACGATCAGGAAGTAATGTTAAGCCCTCAGCTTTTTCCATATCCCACCCGTGCTCGCGGAGATTAAGAATTTCCTTCGTAGAGGGCATTTGAATGTTAAGCTTTTTCAATTCTGCAGGATCGCTAATTGTTTCAAGCTCTTTTCCATTAACTTTTTTATTGGTTAGGTCTGTTGCTTTTGTAAGATCGACAAGGTTAATAACGTTTCTCATCTCGCCATTAATATCCTTACCTTGCTCAATAACGAGAAGCTGCTTATCACTTACTGCGAAAATGTCACCAATTTTCAAGTCCTTAGCTTTTTTAAATTTTGACATATTGACTGGGTAGGCATACATTTTTGTTTTGTTACTCTTTGGATCAAAAACAACAATACGTGTAAATAGGGCATTGTTTGTCTCTCCGTTAATATCTAAAATACTTTGTGCGGATGAAAAAACCTTACCGCTAGGGCTAATACTTAATCCCTCCATGCCACGGTTTGGAATTCGATATTTCAAGATTTCTGGCAGACCGTTACCTGGTTGAAGTTTTTGTACTAATTGACCATTATTTGAAAATTTCGCGATGAATGGACCATATTCATCAGAAATCCAGAAATTACCTTGTTTATCTACAGAAATTCCTTCTGGGTCCATCCCGTTAGGATCGTAGTTTAGTTTTTCCATCGTTGGTAAAAGTGGAATTTCTAGAGAAGAACCTGTTTTACCAGGAGCAATTGGTAGTCCTGTAATATAAGAGTTATTTTTATTCTTTAATTTAATACTTTCATTAATTTGTGCTTTACCTTTTTTAATCTTTAAAATCCCAATTTGCGGTTTGAATGCTGGTGATAGGAAATACTTACTTGCTGATGCTTGTCCATTTTCTAAGTAGGTTGGTGCATCGCCGTTTGGACCTCGGTCTGTCAGGGCATAAAATTCATATTCTCCGGTTTTCTTGTCGTATGATTTGAAGGCTAGTGCAGAACCAAAACCTCCAGCAAAACCATAAGGAAATACTTCAGAAACTGAATCATGTGCAGGTGCGTTTAAATGAGAATTGACGCTTACTGAATATTTTTTCACATCAATATTAGATTTAGCTGAGGCTGCCCCCGCTAAAAGTGAGCTTGCTAATAATGTTGTACAGAGTGATACTGCAAAAATGCGTTTCATAATAGCCCCCTATAGTTGTATTAACTGTTACTATAGCATCATAAAATGATTGAGATATTAATTTTTTGTAAAAATACGATTAATATACTTTATTTTTAATTGTGTTATGAATTTATAAGTGAAAGCTAATCGCTTGGTCAATATGTCGTTGACGGGCTGCATTTTGTTTAATGCTTTTTGGGTTTAAATGGAAACGAGTCTTTTTCTAATACTCATATGTCTTAAACAAAGGCTCAAAGAAATTGAAGAATTTTAAAGTCATTTTTCGGATGGGGTAATGTAGAACCAGGGGAATCGATTTGACGGACGAAGAAAGAGAACAGTTTATTATCCATGTATAAATAGATTAAGGCCAGAGTTTTTAAAGTGCCTGACCCCCGATATAGTCAAGTATTACCGCACTGGTGGTCAGCACTTTTTCTGAATTAATTAGCGCACTGAAAGGGTAAAAAGTTCTGCTCAGGGACAATCGGTTCGGTTTTTGTATGAAAGGAAGCTTATGTTGAAGATTAGCCCACAGAGAATTATCAAACTTTTTTACAAAAAATGTGCAAGGCTTCACAAATAAAGAAACCGTTTTGATCAAACTTTTTTTCAAAATGGTTTCTTTAAATTCACGTAAAATGTGGGTTTGTGAGGTGTCTTTGATCAAAATTTAATCCAAAGCTACAGGGACGGCCTCATTTCTTTTTTATCCACACCCCGTCAGAAGTTATCCTGATTCACAAACTTGAAATTTTTTTTCGTATAAATGAAACCATTTTGGGTAAATAACGTAATATACATATAAAAGATTGCTGGGCTCGGCCAGACTATACCAACAAAAGAGGAGTAACTATATTGGGTAATATGATTTTTCAGATTGGGCAGTATGCCTTTGACCTTTACTATTGGTTGATTTTCATATCGATCTTCGGTTCCTGGTTCCCAGGATTCCAGGCATCCAAAATCGGAGGCTGGATCACGAAGGTGGTAGAGCCATTTCTATCCATATTCCGGAGGTTCATCCCTCCGCTTGGAGGAATCGACTTTTCACCAATCATTGCCCTTTTTGCCTATCGATTCCTGAGCAGGTTTGCTTTGGAGGGGCTTCGACAGACCATCAATGTTCTGGGCATCTAAACTGCCAGTCTACATATAAAGGATAGGAAAACTTTTCTTCCTATCCATCACAAGCCGCCTTTTTTAGGCGGCTTGTTTTTTTGAAATAAGTTCCCAAAACAAGGAATTCATGCTTCGAGTGTGCGAGGCCCATACTAATGCTGTAAAAAACTAATTAAAGTGTGGTGAGAAAGCTGGTTAAGCCGTTTATGCCTCAGCTGGTCTATATCGAGCCGAAGGCACTTGAATATCCGCTTGGAAGGGAATTGAAAAAAAAGTTTGAGGACCTGAATGTTGAGATCCGTGAGACCACCTCACATAACCAAATCAGGAACCTTCCGGGGGAAACTGATTTTCAAAAATACCGTGTTGCCAAATCGACTTTGGTCGTTGGTGTGAGAAGAACATTGAAGTTTGATACATCAAAGCCTTCCGCCGAATATGCGATACCCCTCGCAACTGGCTGCATGGGGCACTGCCATTATTGCTATCTCCAGACCACCCTTGGCAGCAAACCCTATATCCGTGTTTATGTGAATACAGATGAAATTTTTGAGCAGGCGGTCAAATATATGGAAGAGCGGAAGCCTGAGATCACGAGATTTGAAGCGGCCTGTACCTCGGATATTGTCGGCGTTGATCATATCACGCATTCTCTCAAGAAGGCCATTGAATTTTTTGGGCAGCAGGAGTATGGAGCGCTCCGTTTTGTCACCAAATTTGAACATGTGGATCATCTCCTGGATGCCAAACATAATGGAAAGACACGTTTTAGATTCAGTGTGAATTCACGCTATGTAATCAAAAATTTCGAGCCTGGGACATCTTCCTTTGAAGGCAGGCTGGAGGCGGCCAGGAAAGTACTTCATGCAGGGTATCCACTCGGATTTATCGTGGCCCCGATCTATAGGCATGAAAACTGGAAGGAAGGCTATCATGAGCTTTTCGAACGTCTGTACAGTTCCCTTGAGGGTTTGGACTTGTCAGATCTTACTTTTGAATTGATTCAGCACCGATTCACCTCCCCTGCCAAAAAGGTCATACTCAAGAATTATCCAAAATCAAAACTTGAGCTTGATGAAAGTAAACGTAAATATAAATGGGGCCGCTATGGTATCGGTAAATATGTCTATCAGAATGAAGAGGCGAAAGAACTTGAAGATACGATCAGGGGTTACATCGCTGAATACTTTCCGCAGTCGACGGTGCAATACTTTACGTAACACATTATTCAGGCGCACATACAGCAAAGTGTATAAGCCGACACTTTAGTAGTAAAATCAGGACGCAAAATACTCGGAGCCATTATGCTCCGAGCCTTTTTTATAGGATCACTTTTTGAAGATTGTCATCTATTAATTAAATGTAAGACTTAACTATTTATCGGTTATTTATTTGCTTTACACAATCCATAATGGTTTCAATAACTAGATTTGGGTCTGTTAATTGCGGGAAATGCCCGCTTTTTTCTGCCAGAATATGATTGCTATTAGGAGACAACGAAAGTAATTCTAATTGATTTTCTAATCGCTTTTTTCTAACTTCCTCCGGCATCATCCGATTTTCTTTTCCACCTGTAATTACATATACCGGTATTTCAAGAAAAGTGACTAATTGATGAATTTGATTCACAGTTTCTTTGACAAAATTAACTTCATTGAATTGTTTATGGGAAGATAGGAAATCAAATATTTCTAATATTTTATTCATTGCCTTTACGGTTTTACCTTGGTATTGATTAAGAATTAAGTCTTTTGGATGACTAGACTCTAGAAAGATAATACCTGCTGTTTCGTTTGGGTAGAGTCGGGCATACAAATTTGCATATAGTCCACCTAACGAATGACCAACTAATACGAATGGAGGTTCAAACCCTACTAGTGTTAGTGCTTCACGTAGAGTTCTGACAATTGTTAACCCATCCTGAGCTTCTTTAGGTTTATCGCTCCCGGCCACACCAAACCGATTATATGAGAATACTGATGTTGATCCAGAAATTTCTGGTATTATTTTCATCCAGCCTTCTATTGGTCCTGAACCACCGTTAATTAAAACTATATTAGGTTTTCCGTTTCCACTGATATTATATTGTAACGTTCCTTTCGATGTTTCCATTTTATATTTGTTAATTTTCAACGGCAACACCTCATTTCGTAGTAAATCTTTGCCTTATGTACGTTGGCCAGAAGCAATTTGTTTCATAAATTTGTAAATTAGAATAATAAGATTTCCTCGTTCCACTAAACTTCCCGTTCGTTGAATAATTTTCTTAACGCACCAAATCACATAGCCACTAGCATACTAATTAGCATGCTGACAATAACTTCTGTCATACTGTTAAGTGGGTTGAGAATTCGGGTGGTAAAACACCCTAATAAGCACATAAATCCTTATATAAAAAAATGCAGTCCAAATTCAGCTGCGAATTTGAACTGCTAGTTTTTAAGCAAATTGAATTTTTGTACAAGAAAACTGAACTGAACCCATCAGCCTTACATTCTGGCGTTTTTTTTCCGCTGAAACAGCCTTTGGCGTTTATTACTGCAATATCGCCTATCATTTGAATCTTATCATTTTCCACGATGATTCCATCTCCATCATTGGCAGCATAAACGGTTGTCCCTGTTTTTTCAGCATAATATTGGACCTTCCTTATAAAATCCTCATTTCAGCGGTTGAAGTGGGGTAAAAATTCAAAATTAACCAGTTGTAATCCCTCTAATTGAACTTCGGAATCGCCGCTGTAGATTTGAAATAATTTTATGGATTTCCCAAGTTGAACTGCTCCGCCGCTTATCCCAGCAAATGTTCCGCCTTGGTTAAAATATTCGCAAAGAACTCCTTTCATATTACGATGCTGAATAGCTTTCCAAAGAGCAATGGGATTTCCCGCAGAAAGGTGAATAATGTCACATTTATTTAATTCGGCAATTTTTGATCACGATAAAGATCAAAACACATGATATTTTTAATTCCGTATTGATTATAATAGTGTGCTTAGGATGTAAAATACGTTTTTGCTCCCTCTTCTGTAGAGGGGATGTAACCTATTTTGATTTGAATTGGGATCTAAACCATTTAAGAGCATTCGATCCAGTCTATGATTACCAGGAGATTCAGCCGCTTGATCACTATAAAAGAATAATCTCCCCATCAAAACACCTCTATGTTTTACTACCCTTTTTTACGATGCTTACTATTAGATCGCCGCCCCTGGACATCTCTTCTTCAACTCCGCCTTGAACCGCTCACCATCTGCAGGAGAAATTTTGACACTTCCGAGTGATGCTGTTTTATAGAAGATTTCCAGTCCGTCTCTTGATGATAATAATCGGTAGCCGGTGAATATGTCGCTGGTCTTTTTGACCTTCGTGATGTCTTCGTATGGAATCCGGTTCCTGAACGGACCGCCCCTCAGATAGAGGTGATCTCTTTCCATCACATAGGTAACACCTAACCCGCACCAGAGAAGAAATCCGGCCGAAACGAGCAAAAGTGTCAGGATAACCGCTGTATCTAAGATGGTCCTTTCCAGATCCAGGAATAGAGGGACCAGGAAAACTGACGCAACCAAGAGAAAGGCAGACGCCAAGAAGAAAATGAAGAACGAATCTTTCTTTACTTTAAATACCATTTGACATTCCCCTATCCTTTATTTTCCTTATATATATAAATATAACAAATTTTATTGATTTGTATCTATCGAGAAAAAATGAAAATAAATTTCAAATATCCAATAATTATGAAAATGCGGGATGATCATCAAAAAGAAGGAGGCATCCCATGCTCTCTGAAATAAAATCAAGATTGGCCGTATCCTGACAGGCACTTGAAAATGAACCGCTGCATGGACCAGAATACATGCAGCGGATGGCTCTGGCTGCCAAACAGGGCGGGGCTGCGGGAATAAGGGCTAACGGTCCGGAAGATATCAAGGCTATAAAGGAGCATACAGGCCTCCCGGTGATCGGCATTATCAAAAGAGAGTATCCGGGCTCAGATGTATATATAACTCCAGCGATGAAGGAGGTGGGGGAACTTAAAGAAATAAATGAGATGAAGAAGGCGGCTGATATGGAATAATCCACTCATGCGCCCCTCCCGCCTGGAGCATTCATAAAACAAACAGGAGTTTTCTACTCTCAGCCCATGCATGGGAAGGAACCGGGATAAGAGCACAATAAGGCGGTGGAGCGGAATAAGAAGCAGGCAGGAATGCCAGCAAAATAAATGATGTTCACACCAGGCTGCAGGAAGCCTCATGATCCATGCAGCTTCGACCCTTTCCACAAAAAAAAACAGCCAGTCAGCCCTGTCATGCTTATTCTCCATTGGAATATGGAAAGGCCCTCCTGATTAAAGATGTATCAATATGGACTTCAGGGGGATGGCTGGATGCTATTGGATGGGGTTTTTTCAGGAGGTGGGATGAGGGGGCTTGCTTTTGTCGGTGCGTATGAGGCGCTCGAAGAGAAGGGCTTCCGCTTTGTCCGGCTCGGTGGTACAAGCGCAGGAGCCATAATTGCAGCTTTTATTATGGCCGGCTATTCAAGCGGTGAAATAAAGGGAATGATAGAAAAAACTGATTTTCACAAAATGCTGGATAAAAGGAAGCTGAGGTTTCCCATGCCGTTTGCCAAATGGCTTCTCCTTTATAAAAGGATGGGGCTGTATAAGGGCGACGCGCTGGAGGAGTGGATAGCCCTGATTCTGGCAGAGAAAGGAATTTATACATTCTCGGATATCCCGCCGCAGACTTTCCGGGTCATCGCTTCAGATTTGACGAATGCCCGTCTGATGGTACTGCCTGATGATCTGCTCCAATACGGCATTGACCCGGCCCTGTTTTCTGTGGCACGGGCGGTGAGGATGAGCTGCAGCATTCCCTATTTTTTCGAGCCTGTGACACTGAAAGTGAAAAAGAAGAAGAATATTATCGTGGATGGCGGGGTTCTCAGCAATTTTCCCATGTGGCTGTTTGATTCAGAGAACGTTAAAAAGCTTCGGCCGGTGCTTGGGCTGAAGCTGGCATCTGAAGACTATCTGGGGAAGCCCAAAAAGATTGGGAATGCCATTGATTTATTTGCCGGGCTGTTTGAGACGATGAAGGACGCCCATGACTCCAGGTATGTATCGAGGAAATTGACACCCAATATCTTGTTCATCCCTGTTAAAGGGGCAGGAGCTACAGAGTTCCATCTGGCAGGGGATAAGAAATCGGAGCTGATGCAGTATGGCAAGGTGTATACCGAACAGTTTTTAAAAAGATGGTGCTATTAAAAAATCGAGCTCTTAAAAAAGTGCTCGATTTTTCTTTTTGCCCTTTTTCCCTTCAATCACAGTCAGGTGAATATCGCTGCGATCCTTGTTTCTGGCCTTTTTGCGCTTTTTGGCAAGGGAAAAGCTTTGGACATTATTGGTTTTTGCTTTTGAAGCCTCTCTGGATTTTAACCGTTTTTTGGAATAGCGTGCCGCTTTCATAAAGGCGCGCTCATTCCCTTGGCTGGGCTTGCTTCTTGTTAATCGTTTCACCACAAATATGATAATCCCTATAGTCAGAGCCAGGACAATGACGTTTTTCATAAAGCCGGCCGGATTTGAGAACATGCTGCTTGCTAAGCCTATTGCTCCCAGGAAGATTATTAGATAAACCAAAAATGATACTGGACGATTCAACAAAGCCACCTCCTTAAGAGCATCATTTGCATTTTTGCCAAACTTTAAACTTCTATATATCGTAAAGTTCCCGTTTCTAAAAATTGTATTCTTTTTTGTTTTTTACACAATCTCCTCTGTTTTTAAACCTTCGTTTGCTTCCTTTTCCAATTTAAGCAGCTCGCTGAAGGAGCAGATTGCCGTTTCAACCTGATCGTCAGACGGCTCTTTTGTAGTCAGGAGCTGAAGCCACAGCCCCGGGTAGCCAAGGTATTTCAATACCGGGATATCGCGCAATTTATTTGTGAGCTGAAGCACTTCAAACGATATGCCGAGCACGACCGGGATTAAGGCAATCCGGTCAAGCACCCTGAGCCACAGCGGAGTTGTCGGCACAAGCATGTAGACGAACACACCGATGATGACTGTGAACAGGATGAAGCTGCTGCCGCAGCGGTAATGGAGGCGGGATGCCGCCTGGACATTCGCAACAGTCAGCTCCTGATCAGCCTCGTAGGCATTGATGACTTTATGCTCGGCGCCATGATATTGGAAGACCCGGCGTATCAGCGGCGTGAGTGAGACAATATAGATGTACCCAAGCAGCAGGATCAGTTTGAAAAATCCTTCAAGCAGCACCTGGCTGAAATCGCTGGAAAAAATCGGTGTGAATAACACAGCAAGAAAGACCGGGACAAGTGTGAAAACAAATTTCCCGAATAGGAATGAAATCACGCCGACAGCTGCTATTCCGAGCGTCATGGCAAGCTTGGAGGGTTCTTCCTTCACAAGGTCCGCATCATCTTCCGGATCCTGATCATAACGGTCGGAAGAGAAATTAAGATGCTTTGACCCGATGGCGCTTGCCTCAATGATGGCGGCTATGCCTCTTAGAAAGGGAATCTTTTTTAATGCGGCCAGAAATGGATGGGTCTTTTTCGGGACTCTGAAGTAATTTATTGCGCCATTCTTCCGGCGGATGGCAGTGACTGTGGAATGTTTGCCGCCAAACATGACGCCTTCGATGACAGCCTGCCCCCCGTAGATGGGTTTCTGTTGATCTGACAATGTATACACCAGCCTGTGTTGTTAGGATTTTAGCTTATTAGGCAGCGAGCCTGCTGTACTGCCGTATAATACTAATGGGTAGGATATTCTGTATTTCCATTTTACCGAAAAATTGCAGATAGCACTAGAACAATATTATAACCCGATACCCCCCATCTTATGGTATGAAAATTCTAAATTATGTTAGAATGTTGGTATCGGCTTTTACGAAACCTACTTAACGGCACAGGGAGAATCAGAATGGCGAAATTACTGCTTATCAATGGCCCTAATTTAAACAGGCTGGGAAAAAGGGAGCCTGACAAGTACGGAAGCACAACATTGCCTGAATTGGAAAAAGATCTTGCCCGAACAGCACAGGAATCCAGCTTCGAGCTTCATTGTTTTCAATCCAATTTTGAAGGAGCGATCATCGATGCGCTCCATGAAGCCGAGGATGAAGGGGTAAGGGGGATCATCCTGAATCCCGGGGCATATACCCATTACAGTTATGCAATCCGGGATGCAATTGCAGGCATATCTGTACCTGTAATAGAAGTACATATAACCAATGTGCATGCACGCGAAGAATTCCGGCATGTATCTGTGACAGCGCCTGTAACAAAGGGGCAGATAGTGGGCCTTGGCATGCAGGGATATCATCTTGCCCTGCAGGCGTTGATCAGGCTTATCGAGGGGGAAGGATAATGGAAAAATTAGATCGTCTGCGCGAAGCGCTTGTGAAAAAAGGGGTCGACGGCCTGCTGATTGCGAGCCCTTATAACAGGAGATACATGACCGGGTTTACCGGATCTGCCGGCGCTGCGCTGATTTCTATGGATGGGGCGAAATTCATTACGGATTTCCGGTATGTAAATCAGGCGGGGGAGCAGGCAGAAGGATATGAGG
Source organism: Paraperibacillus marinus (assembly GCF_046237605.1). Classification (GTDB taxonomy): domain Bacteria; phylum Bacillota; class Bacilli; order Bacillales; family DSM-1321; genus Paraperibacillus; species Paraperibacillus marinus. Next base: position 1,402,482 of record NZ_CP143542.1, read on the forward strand.
TGGTCCAGCATAAAGGGACGATCCCTGAAGAAGTTGGAAACCAGGCGGAATTGATGGGCATCCGGAAGCTCGGCTTTGAACAGGATTATCTGTCTTATGCAGCCTGCAAGGCGTATGAAGAGGCATTTCGCGGTGAATTGGTTCCTATATCGGGGGCAGTGGAAAATTTACGCTTGATTAAGGCTCCTTCTGAGATTAAGATATTAAAGGATGCTGCCAAGATAGCAGACCTGGCCTTTAAGCATATTATTGAATATATCCGTCCTGGCCAGACAGAGCTCGAAGTGGCGAATGAATTGGAATTCTTTATGAGGAAGCAGGGCGCAAAGTCTTCCTCCTTTGATATCATTGTTGCTTCTGGACACCGTTCGGCCCTGCCGCATGGCGTGGCTTCTGATAAAGTTATCCAAAAAGGCGATTTTGTCACACTGGATTATGGGGCATACTTTAATGGATATGTATCTGATATAACCAGAACCTTAAGTGTCGGCGAGCCGGCTGAAGAACTCAAGAAGATCTATAATGTTGTGCTTGAGGCGCAGATGCGCGCCATGGCGGGCATCAGGCCGGGAATGACAGGCAGGGAAGCGGATGCACTCGCCCGGAACCTCATCGAAGAAAAAGGGTATGGTGAATATTTCGGCCACTCCACCGGCCATGGAATCGGACTTGAAGTGCATGAAGGCCCAGCGCTTTCGGTAAAATCAAGCCTGGTCCTTGAACCCGGTATGGCCGTGACCGTGGAACCGGGAATTTATATCAGCGGCCTCGGAGGCGTCCGGATCGAGGATGATACTATAATTACGGCTGAAGGCAATGAATCACTCACACATTCCACCAAGGAACTAGTTATTTTGTAACCCAATAGGAGGTACATACATGATTTCAGTTAATGATTTTCGTACAGGCTTAACCATTGAAGTGGACGGGGGAATTTGGACAGTCATTGAATTCCAGCACGTCAAACCAGGAAAAGGTGCTGCGTTCGTCCGTTCCAAGCTGCGCAATCTCCGTACTGGCGCCATTCAGGAAAAGACCTTCCGTGCAGGTGAAAAGGTAGCGAAGGCTCATATTGAAAACCGCAAAATGCAATATCTGTATGCATCTGGCGATGACCATGTTTTCATGGACAATGAGACTTATGAGCAGATTGAGCTTCCTGCATCCCAAATCGAGCGCGAGCTTAAATTCCTGAAAGAAAATATGGAAGTTTACATCATGACTTTCCAGGCAGAAACACTGGGCGTCGAGCTCCCTAACACAGTTACCCTGGAAGTGACTGAAACAGAACCGGGCATCAAAGGCGATACTGCATCCGGCGGTTCTAAGCCGGCAACAGTTGAAACAGGCCTTGTGGTCCAAGTTCCTTTCTTTGTGAACGTGGGCGATAAGCTCGTTGTCAATACCACTGACGGCAGCTATGTATCACGCGGGTAAATGAATGCTTTTGATTGGGCCGGCAGATTTCTGCCGGCCTTTTCTGCGGGAAATAAGACACATAGGATCATTCATGAGAAAAGCCCGTGGCCAGATCCGGGCTTTTTTATGTGGAAAAGGGGCGGAGCTGATCATGAAGCTTCTTGCAGCTAGATGTGAACATCATTTAATTATCTGGTATTCCTGCCTGCGCCTTGCTCCGCTCCACCGCCTTACTGTGTTTGTTCCTGCTCTTGTCCAAATCTTCTCCATGCATGGGCTGCGGGTAGAAAACTCATGTTTGTTTTCTGCACATATAGATGCGAAATAAGATGCCGGCCGTCACTTTGATGGCCGGCATTTCTGATGCTGTGGTCTTAGCGTCCTTTTTACTCGGCACAAGTCATATTGTGTACAAGCCGGCATACATTTTAATTATGAGAAATGGAAGCTGGAGGTATAAATATGAAAACAATTCTAGCATTCCTGCCCGCGAGCATTTCAAGCCTGATAGGCACCCTCCCCCGGGATATCCTGGATTCCCTGGAAGAAATCAGAATACGCATCAGCAGGCCGATAGAGATCATAACTGGGGGTAAACCGCATTTCCTGCCCTATAGGGCCACACAGGAGGACTCGCTCAGGTTTCTAAACGCCCTCAGCCAATTTTCCTTATATACATTGGACGAGGAATTGAGAAGGGGCTATGTGACGATAGAGGGCGGGCATAGGGTAGGTCTTGCTGGCAAGGTGATACTTGAACACGGATCTGTGAAAGCGGTCCGGGATATATCCTCTTATAATATCCGCATTGCCAGACAAAAAATCGGAGCCGGTGAACCTCTCATCCCCTGCCTGCACCAGAAGAAACAATGGCTCCATACATTGATCATCGGGCCTCCCCAGACTGGAAAAACGACTATCCTCCGCGACCTGGCAAGAATCATATCAAGCGGTTCCGCCTCTGCTGGAATCGAACCGAGTAAAGTAGGAATTGTGGATGAACGCTCTGAGATTGCAGGCTCTCTAAAGGGAGTCCCGCAGCTGGACGTTGGGGACCGTGTGGATGTACTGGATGGATGCCCAAAAGCAGAAGGGATGATGATGATGATCAGATCCATGTCGCCAGAGGTGCTGATTGTAGATGAAATCGGAAGAAGGGAAGATACAGACGCGGTGCTTGAAGCAGCGAATGCGGGCATCAGGCTGTTCATTACCACACACGGAGCCTCCCTGGAGGAAATCAGGAAGCGCCCGATCATTCATGAAATATTGAGGCATGGAATCTTTGAACGGTTTATTGAACTTGGGCGTGCGGGTGTACCAGGCGTTATAGCCGGCATCCTTGACAAGGATGGAAATCGGGTGGACCGAAGTACGGCAGGCCGGCATGCTTAAGCTGATTGGGGCAGGATTGATTCTGTCTGCCGCATCATGGGGCGGTTTTGACATGGCCCGGCGGTATACGGAGCGGACAAGGCATATCAGGCAGCTCAGATCTTCCCTGCAGGCGCTTGAGGCGGAAATCATGTACAGCCATACCCCTTTAAAGGACGCATCCGTAAAGCTTTCCCGTCAGCTGCCAAAACCTGTATCAAATCTGTTCGATTCCTTTGCTGTAAGACTCGGGGATCTAGGAACGACTGCCCGTGATGCCTGGGAAGGAAGCCTGAAGGAAGTTTGGCCGGAGCTTTCTTTGAAGCGGGAAGAGTTCGAAATTCTAGCCCAATTCGGAGAAACACTTGGCATGCATGACAGGGCGAGCCAGCAAAAACAGATACACCTGACCCTCACCCATTTGGAGCGGGAAGAAAAAGAGGCGGCGGACCGCCAGCTGAAATATGAAAAAATGCTCAAAAGTCTTGGGTTCCTGTCCGGCTTGCTGCTTGTCATTTTACTTTTGTAACCTAAGGAGAGAAGGATATGGGAATAGATGTGGATCTGATTTTTAAAATAGCCGGAGTCGGCATAATCGTTGCTTTTCTTCATACGGTACTTGACCAGGTTGGGAAAAAGGAATATGCACAATGGGTCACCCTGGTCGGCTTCATTTTTATATTATTCATGGTGGCTTCTGTGATGGACGACCTCTTCCAGAAGATTAAATCCGTTTTTTTATTCGAGGGGTGACAGAGATTGCTGCCTGAGATCCTGAAGATAGCCGGTATCTCGCTGATCGCTACCTTCCTTGCCCTGATTGTGAAAGAACAGAAGCCATCGTTTGCATTCCTATTGATCGTTTTTACCGGCTGTTCAATCTTTTTGATCCTGCTCGACCAGATTTCACAAATTATTTCCATGTTAGAGAAGATTGCTGTTAAAGCAAATGTGAACATGATTTATCTTGAAACCATCCTTAAGATTATCGGCATTGCCTATATCGCAGAATTCGCATCCCAAATTACGAAGGATGCGGGACAGGGGACCATCGCATCGAAGATCGAACTGGCCGGGAAAATCATTATCCTGGCGATGGCCATCCCAATCCTCACAGTCATCATCGAAACCATAATCAAACTTATACCAAGCTAGGAGCGAACCGATTCTGATTGGGAGGTGAACGGACCATCAAACATATCCGTATCTTGATCTTATTTGCAGCCTTTTTTTTAGCACTGAATCATTCTGAAGCCTCCGCCGAAGATGGCGGGAAACCGCCTGCCACTGAACAAATTATGAATTCCCAGCTTGAGAAACTTGGGGTCGACTCCTTGAGAGAATATTGGGAAAAGGTTTCAACTGAATATGGAGGCTTTCTTCCGGAGAGCCAAAAGGGCAGCTTCATGGATTTTATCCGCGGTGAAAAGAAGTTTTCCATCAGCGAATGGGCAAAAGGCCTGGGGAAATTTGTTTTTCATGAGCTGTTGGTCAACGGCAGGCTTCTCGGCACTTTGGTGATTCTGACTGTGCTGAGCATGTTTCTGCAGTCCCTGCAGTCCGCCTTCGAAAAAAGCTCAGTAAGCAAGGTGGCATATGCCATCGTTTTCATGGTCTTGATCATTCTGGCACTTAACAGCTTCCATGTAGCCATCCAATATACAAAGGAAACAATAGAATTGATGATTTCCTTCCTTATGGCGTTGATCCCGCTGCTGCTGGCCCTGATCGCGGCTTCTGGAGGAGCCGTCTCAGCGGCATTCTTTCATCCGGTCCTAGTGTTCCTCATGAACACGAGCGGCCTTTTGATGCAGCATGTGGTCCTGCCGCTGCTGCTGCTTTCAGCCATCCTCAGCATCGTGAGCACACTTTCTGAACAATACAAAGTCACTCAGCTGGCCAATCTTCTGAGAAATGGAAGCATCTGGCTGATCGGGACGTTTATGACCATCTTCCTCGGCGTCATTTCCGTCCAGGGGGCATCGACAGCTGTTGCAGACGGCTTGACTCTCAGGACCGCAAAGTTCATTGCAGGCAACTTTATCCCGGTGGTGGGCAGAATGTTTTCAGATGCAACAGACACCGTCATGAGTGCATCGGTTTTACTGAAAAACACGGTGGGGCTGGCAGGGGTTGTTATCCTGCTTCTGATCTGCGTCTTCCCTGCACTTAAAATACTCATAGTCGCTTTTGTGTACAAGCTCTCGGCCGCCATCCTCCAGCCTCTTGGCGGCGGCCCGGTCATCAGCTGCCTCAGTGTTATCAGCAAGAGCATGATCTACATATTCGCAGCCCTGGCCATTGTCTCGATCATGTTTTTTTTGAGCATAACGGTCATAATAGCAGCCGGCAATGTAACACTCATGGTGAGGTGAAATCATGCAATATATCACGTCCTGGGTAACCAATATCATTCTATTTATCCTGCTTGCAACCGTCATAGACATGCTGCTGCCAAACTCCTCCATGCAGAAGTACGCAAAAATGGTCATCGGCCTGCTGCTGATTGCAATCATTCTTTCTCCCATACTTAAACTATTTTCCACAGACTTTGAACACATTGTTGCCGTTGCGCTTCACTCAGGGGAAAAACAGCAAAACATAGAAAATGCAATCGAAGTGAAGAAAAAAGAAATACAAGCCTCACAGCGTGCATATATTTTAGAACAGATGGCTGTCCAGCTGAAAGCCGATGCCAAAGAGGAGTTGATGAACAAGTATCAGATGAAGGTAGAATCCATTATTGTCCAAGCCGAAAAGGATGAGCCCCAGTCCCCGAAAGACATTAACAGCATTAAAGTGATTCTAACGCCGGCAGGGGGCGGGGCAGAAGAAACCATCGCTCCGGTCCGCATTGATACTTCGGAACCCTTGCAGGAGCACAATGCAGATGTAGAATCTATCAAACAATTACTCGCAGCTAAATGGTCAATCAAAGAAGAAATTCTGGCGATTGAGCTTGAAGGAGGGTGATGAACATGAAAGGTGATAATAATCCTTTTTCGCTGCTGGCCAAGCTTCTGAAAAAGGGTAACGGACCCGGAAAACCTTCCAAGCATGCATACGTTCTAGTGGTCCTTGTTATAGGCATTGGGCTGATGATCTCAAGCAGCTTTCTTTCAAAGAGTCAAACAGGCACCGAGGGCAGCTCTGCCATCCCGGCTGCCGGGGATGTAAAAGAAGATGTGGCAGCATTCGGAATGAAGAGGGACAGTGGAAAAAAACTATTCACCGACTATGAAAAGCAATATGAGATGCTGCTGAAGGATGCACTTGAAGACGTAACGGGCATTGAGGATGTAACGGTAATGGTAAATGTTGAATCATCCGAAAAAAAGATTTTTGAAAAAAATAAAGTCACCCGCAGACAGACCACAAACGAAGAAGACCGTGACGGCGGAAAGCGCCAGGTTGAGGACTCATCCATCGATGAACAGCTGGTCATGACGAGAGACGGAGAAAAAGAAGTCCCGCTTGTCGTTCAGACAGAAAAACCATCGATACGGGGAGTGCTGGTCGTGGCGAAAGGCGCCGATAACATAGAAGTTAAAAAGTGGATACGTGAAGCCGTAACAAGGGTGCTTGATGTTTCCAGCCACCGTGTCTCAGTACTGGCCAAAAAATGACCGATAATAAAGGAGGATTATTCATGTTATTAAAGAAACAGACAGTATGGTTACTTACAATGTTAAGTTTAGTTGTGGTTCTATCCGTTTACTACATCACGACCCCGCAGAATCCGGCTGGCGACATGGCCGTTTCCGAAGGAAAAAAGAAGGAAGAGACCGCTAAGAAGCCGGCTGCTGCCAATGAAACGGCAGCCAAGGAAAAGGATACAAAGAGTAAATCGGTCATTACACCTGCCAATGATGAAGTGTTTGAAGCCATGAGGATGACCATAGAGGATGAGCGCAACAAGGAAAAAGAGGATCTGGCGGTAGGGATGACCGGCGATGTGACGTCGAAGGAGAAGGCTGAGGCATATGATAAAATTAAAAGCCTTGATGATCTGACAATGAAAGAAGGATTGCTCGAATCCCTGATCGTATCCATGAATTACGAAGGAGCCCTCGTCAAGATAGAAGGAAATGACGTCCATGTGACCGTAAAATCCAAAAAACAATCCAGTTCTGCAGCCAATGACATTATGAACGTCGTGAATGATGAACTTGGAAATGCTGCCAACGTTGTCGTACAATTTCAGCCGGAAAAATGAAACAGTTGAGAAGGGAAGGCCGGGCGGCCTTTCCTTTTTTCTTTCCAGGGAAGAGGGAGAGCCGGCAGGCCAAACTATAGATGGATTCATCGTCTAGATTATGGATAAAATTGTAAAGACAGCTTTCTGATTTAGGCAAACAGTGGAATTATAACGTTAATCAATGGTGGATATTGAATTTTGATGAGATATTATCGTATGATGTTAGTAGCTAGTCATAAATGCTGGCAGGAGTTACATAAAGATCTGCTGTTTTATTCAGCGCATGTGTTTTAGCAATGGATATGATACTATTAGCAAAAAGGACAAGGGGTGCTTAGGTTTTGAAGGTACAGGAAATTCGTGAGCTAATTAAATTGGTTGATCAATCCAGTTTGGATGAATTTGAATATGAAATGAACGGTGCAAAGCTGAAAATGAAAAAGAACAGCCCGGGTGGGGAAGGTGCGGTCATACAGCAGATTTTACCGGCTGAGACGGTCAGACAGGCCCCGGTCCAGCAGGCAGCTCCTGCGGCACCTGCTGAAGCAGCACCGGCAGCTGAGATCAAGCCTGAAGCGCCGGAAGAAAACTTACATAAAATCACTTCGCCGATGGTAGGAACATTCTATGTATCTCCATCCCCTGACCAGGATGCCTATGTCAAACAGGGATCTAAAGTGTCAAAAAGCAGTGTGGTCTGCATAGTAGAAGCCATGAAGCTCTTCAATGAAATTGAAGCTGAAGTGGATGGGGAGATTGTGGAGGTGCTGGTCAAGGACGGCCAGCTGGTTGAATACGGCCAGCCATTATTCTTAGTCAAGGCTGAATAAGGGAGCGTTTCAAAATGATAAAAAAGTTATTAGTTGCCAACAGGGGAGAAATTGCCGTCAGGGTCATCCGTGCCTGCAAGGAGCTCGGAATCGAAACGGTTGCTGTCTATTCCGAGGGAGACAGGGAGGGGCTGCATGTCCAGCTTGCAGATGAGGCATACTGCATCGGGCCGACAGCGTCCAAGGACAGCTATTTGAATTTCCCGAATATCATTTCTACAGCTACACTTACGGGAGCGGATGCCATTCACCCGGGTTATGGGTTCCTGGCAGAAAACTCTGCTTTTGCCGAACTATGCCGCGAGTGCAGCATCATCTTTGTCGGCCCGTCTCCGGAAGCCATTTCCAAGATGGGCACAAAGGATATAGCCAGGGAAACAATGAAAGAAGCTGGAGTGCCGATTGTTCCTGGTTCGCAAGGGATCGTCAAGGATGCCGATGACGCCCTTCAAATTTCCGAGAAGATCGGTTTTCCAGTCATCATCAAAGCAACAGCCGGCGGCGGCGGCAAGGGCATCCGGATCGCGCGGACGAAGGAAGAGCTTGTAAAAGGGATCCAGATCACCCAGCAAGAAGCCATGACAGCCTTCGGCAATCCTGGTGTTTATATTGAAAAATTTATTGAAGATTTCCGCCACGTGGAAATACAGGTGATGGCCGACAGCCACGGGAATGTCATCCATCTTGGTGAACGCGACTGTTCCATTCAGCGCCGCCTGCAAAAGCTGCTGGAGGAAACTCCTTCTCCCGCACTTGACAGCGACGTACGCGAACAGATGGGCCAGGCAGCTGTGAAGGCTGCACAGGCAGTAGACTATACAGGGGCCGGCACCATTGAATTCATATACGATTACCATGAACGCAAATTTTATTTCATGGAAATGAACACGCGTATCCAGGTTGAACACCCCGTAACCGAGATGGTCACAGGTGTGGATTTAATCAAGGAACAAATCAAAGTCGCATCAGGAGAGAAGCTGTCCCTCACACAGGAGGAAGTGACCTTCAAGGGCTGGGCGATTGAATGCCGCATCAATGCTGAAAATCCGGAGAAGAACTTTATGCCTTCAGCCGGAAAAATAGAAATGTACCTGCCTCCCGGCGGATTCGGTGTAAGGATTGATTCAGCCGCATATCCAGGGTATACCATCCCTCCCTATTACGACAGCATGATCGCAAAGGTGATTACCTATGGCGAAACTCGGGAAGAGGCTATTGAACGGATGAAAAGGGCATTATCTGAATTTGTAGTGGAAGGCATACATTCCACGATACCGTTCCACTTAAAGCTTCTTCAGCATGAGAAATTTGTCGAGGGTAACTTCAATACAAAGTTTCTTGAATTATATGATGTGATGAACTCATAATGAAGATACAGGAGGTGCTCACATGAGCGAAAATCAAACAACCCTTGAAATGAGCAACAGCGATAAAGGTTTCGGCAAGGTGGAAATCGCACCAGAGGTAATAGAAGTCATAGCAGGGATTGCGGCTCACGAAGTAGAGGGCGTCGCGAATATGCGTGGCAATTTTGCATCCGGGGTCGTGGAGAAGCTTGGCAAGAAAAATCACGGCAAGGGTGTCAGGGTCGACCTGAGCGAAGAAGGCATCAAAATCGATATATACTGCACCATGAAGTTTGGCGTATCCATACCTAGCGTTGCACAGGAAGTACAAGATAATATCAGGCAGGCACTGATCAACATGACTGCGCTTGAACCGGAAGAAGTGAATGTCCATATTGTAGGAATACAATTTGAGAATCAAAAGCCTGAAGCGGAGTACGATCAGGAAATGTAACCAAAGGCATTTTGTCTTTGGTTTTTTTCTTTTAGCTGATTTTAATAGGAATAGATTCTCTCTTCTTGGACTTTTGAAAATGTCCCAAAGGAACTTTTCATGATTTGATTCCCTGCGTATGGCATAATCTAAGAGAAGTCACGAGAGAATAGCATAACGAAATTTCTTAATATTTTACTCGACACTACCGTTTAATGTTCGTTTATGCTATTATCTTAATACATTAATTGAAAAAGCAAAGGAGCTACACAATGAAAAGAAGAACGGCTAGAGAAAAGGCTTTGCAGGCTCTTTTTCAAATAGAAGTAGGCAAGGCGGAAATTCAGGAAAGCCTTGAAAATGTTTTGGATGGAATGGAAAAGGACGAATATTTAGAATTTCTTGTAAATGGTACAACTGAAAGCATAGAGAGCATTGACGAAAAGATAAAAGCCCATCTTGAAAACTGGAAGATTGAACGGCTGGCGGCCATTGACCGCAATCTTTTGAGGCTTGCGGTATTTGAGATGACCTCATCAGAAGAAGTGCCGGTCAATGTAGTTCTGGATGAAGCAATTGAGATTGCCAAGACATTCGGGGATGATCAGTCCAGCAAGTTTGTCAATGCAGTTCTCTCTAAAGTAAAGGACGACCTGGGGAAGTAAGAGTCTTAAAAATATAGAGAATTGGAAGGGGAAGGTAACATGACTGCCGCTATTATCAATGGAAGAGAAATCGCTGCCGATATAAGAAAGAACCTCCAGGCTGAAGTGGAAGATCTAAAAAGCCGTCATGTAACACCGGGTCTGGCTGTAATTCTGGTCGGAAACAATCAGGCATCCCGGACCTACGTTTCAATGAAGGAAAAGGCATGCAAGGAGATGGGGATATATTCTGTTATGGTTGAGCTGCCTGAAGATGTGAGCCAGGAAGAACTCGCACAAAATATTGCAGCACTGAACGAAGACAGCCGGATTCACGGGATCCTGGTCCAGCTCCCCCTCCCGGCACATATTGATGAAACAGCCATCATTGAAACCATCTCTCCTGATAAGGATGTGGACGGCTTCCATCCGATCAATATCGGGAAGCTGATGACAAATCAAGAAACCTTTTACCCATGTACCCCTTTTGGCATCATGAAAATGGTGGAATATATCGGCATCAAGACTGAAGGCAGGCATGTGGTCGTAGTTGGGCGCAGCAATATTGTTGGAAAGCCGGCAGCCCAATTATTCCTCAATGCCAACGCAACGGTCACCCTCTGTCACTCAAGGACCCAAGACCTCGAATCATTTACGCGGCAGGCTGATATCCTGATTGCTGCTGTCGGGAAGCCCGGCCTGATTGAGGCCCGCCATATTAAAGAAGGAGCCGTCGTTATCGATGTTGCCATGAATCGCAACGAAGAGGGAAAGCTGTGCGGCGATGTGGACTTTGACAGTGTGAAGGAAAAAGCTGCATACATCACCCCGGTCCCGGGCGGGGTAGGGCCCATGACGATCACCATGCTTTTATTCAATACGGTGAAATCCGCAAAAATGGCGAACGGGATACCTTTATGACTTTTTAAGGCTTAAATGTTCAAAGAAGCTGTCTGCTTGTTTATAATAACAAATAGACAGCTTTTCTATTGAAGGCAAACGCCTTGATCAAAGGGAGTAATAAAATGAAACAGCCTATTTATTTAACCATAGGGGCTTTGACTAAATATATCAAAAGAAAATTTGATGCAGATCCTCATCTGCAGAATCTGTACATAAAAGGTGAAATCTCAAACCTTAAGCAGCATTCCAGCGGCCATATGTACTTTACGCTGAAGGACGATAAATCGAGGATCCTTGCCGTCATGTTCCAGACCTATTCTTCCGGAATGAAGTTCGTGCCTGAAAATGGAATGCATGTCCTCATCAAAGGGGATATCTCGGTATATGCTCCAAGCGGACAGTATCAGGTATATGTAAAGGAGATGGCACCTGACGGGATCGGGGAGCTTTATCTGGCATATGAACAGCTGAAGGCAAAGCTTGAGCAGGAAGGCCTTTTTCTCCCGAAACATAAAAAAGCGATTCCAGCCTATCCGGGAACGGTCGGCGTGATAACGTCCCCTACTGGTGCAGCTGTAAGGGATATCCTGATAACGCTGAAGAGGCGGTATCCGATCGCCAATATCATTATTTACCCGGCCCTCGTCCAGGGCGCCCAGGCTGCTGAATCCATCAAGCGGGCGATCGAAACTGCGAACAAGCGCAGCGAAGCGGATGTACTGATAGCGGGCAGGGGCGGCGGATCGATTGAAGAACTATGGGCATTCAATGAAGAAAAAGTAGTGAGGGCGGTCTTTTCATCAACCATTCCCATCATCTCGGCTGTCGGTCATGAAACGGACTTTACGATAACCGACTTTGCTGCAGATTTGAGGGCGCCGACTCCAACCGGAGCAGCAGAGCTTGCAGTGCCTCATCTGAATGAGATTTTGGAAAGGCTGATGGTTCAAAAAAACAAACTTGCCCGCGAAATGCGGCAGCTCCTCACCGATGGGCGGGTGCGCCTTACGCGGCTCGAGCGGTCCTATGCCTTCCGCTACCCAAAGAGGCTATACGAGCAAAAAACCGAACAGCTGGACAGAACAACGGAAAGGTTCACAAGGAGTTTTGAAAAATACTTTGCCTCAAAAAAAGATGAAATCGGCAGGCTTTCCAGCGCGCTGGAAAAGCGGAATCCGGAACAGATGCTGGCTGCAGCATCCTCGCGTCTTGAAGTACAGTCAAAAATGCTGCAGCGGCTGATGGACGGCATATATAAATCAAAGCAGCAGTCCTTCGGCCATCTGGCCGCAACGCTTGATGCACGAAGTCCGCTGAAGATCATGGAAAAGGGCTACAGCCTTGTTTATATTGAAGCAGACAGGCTCGTCAAAACCTCCGCTGATGTCAGTCCCGGAGATAAAATCCAGGTGAGGATGAAGGATGGAGAGCTGACTTGCCTTGTAGAAGATAAAAAGGAGAGACCAATAGATGAGTGATAAAGAACTAAGCTTTGAAGAAGCCATGGAAAATCTTGAGAAAATCGTCGAGCAGCTTGAAGACGGCGAAGTGCCGCTCGAAAAAGCAATTGCAATCTACAAGGAAGGCATGGATCTTTCCCGTATCTGCCACAAAAAATTAAGTTCCGTTGAAGAACAGCTGACTCAGATTCTGAAGGAAGATGGTGAACTCAGCACCTTCACTGCCGCTGAGGAGGAATAATACTTGAAAAATCCGATGCTCGAAGAATTCAGTTCAACATATAAGCGGCTGGTGGAAAAAGAAGCAGTCTCCCTTGTAGAGAGACTCTCTGCTCCGGCCGCTCTCAAGGAAGCGATGGTATACTCATTAAATGCGGGCGGGAAGAGGATCCGGCCCCTATTGGTGTTTGCTGTGCTCCATGCATTCGGGCACAATCCGGATAAAGGCTTGAAGCCGGCTGCCGCCATTGAAATGATACATACGTATTCATTAATCCATGATGACCTGCCGAGCATGGATGATGATGACCTGAGAAGGGGCAAGCCGACAAGTCATAAGGTATTCGGTGAAGCTAATGCCATACTTGCCGGAGATGCCCTGCTGACGCTGGCCTTTCAGGTGCTGACAGAGCTTCCTGCAGATGAAGCGTCCCCTGAGGCTGTCATTGCTCTGATTAGAGAGATATCCCGTGCGGCAGGAGCTGAAGGCATGGTGGGCGGCCAGACCGAGGATATCCTTGCTGAAGGAAAGGAGCTCGACCTTCCGGGACTTCAGCATATACATGAAAATAAGACAGGGAAACTCCTTTCGGCAAGTGTCCAGGCAGGTGCCATCCTCGCCGGGGGAAGTGAGGCCGAGAAGGAGCATCTGCATACCTTTTCGCATCATATCGGCTTAGCCTTTCAAATCCAGGATGATATCCTCGACATAGAGGGAACTGAAGAGAAAATAGGGAAGCCGGTAGGCAGTGATCTGAATAATCATAAAAATACGTATCCCGGCCTCCTGACTCTGGAGGGTGCCAAGCAAAAGCTTTCGGAGCATGCGGGTCTTGCCAAGCAGGCACTAAGCGCCACAGGGCTTGAGATTTCGCTGCTGCTGGAGCTGGCTGACCTCATAGCCTTGAGGGATCATTAACCCCTATTTGTAGTAAAATGTAGAAATATGCTATAATGATTGATAATCAATCAAACGATATAAGGATACAGAATCGCTGCCGTTATCACTTACGTGTTAGCGGCTTTTTTTCCAGGCAATTGTATATAATCAGATAAGCAAGCAAAACGAAACCGAAATGAAAGTGAGTGATCCAATTTGGATCTTCTATCAATACAGGACCCTTCATTCCTGAAGGATATGGATATCAGCGGGCTGGAGGACTTAAGTCAGGAAATACGGGATTTCTTAATTGAAAAGCTCTCTGTGACAGGCGGGCATATCGGCCCCAACCTTGGGGTGGTTGAATTAACGATTGCCCTGCACCGTGAGTTCAACAGCCCTGATGATAAAATCATCTGGGATGTGGGGCACCAGTCCTATGTCCATAAGATTCTAACAGGGCGTGCCTGCGAATTTGATACACTGCGCAAGCATAAAGGCCTCTGCGGCTTCCCGAAGAGGTCGGAGAGCAGCCATGATGTCTGGGAGACAGGCCATAGCTCCACCTCTCTCTCTGCGGCGATGGGAATGGCGATTGCACGCGACCTGAAGAAGGAAAAAAGCTATATCCTCCCTGTGATCGGCGATGGTGCCCTTACAGGCGGAATGGCGCTTGAAGCACTCAATCATATTGGCTCAGAGAAGAAGGACATGATTGTCATCCTGAACGACAATGAAATGTCCATTGCACCCAATGTAGGAGCCCTTCATAATGTCCTGGGCCGGCTTCGTACAGCAGGCAAGTATAACTGGGCCAAGGATGAGCTCGAAATGCTGCTGAAGAAAATCCCGGCAGTGGGCGGAAAGCTTGCTGCCACAGCTGAGCGGATTAAGGATACTGTGAAATACCTGCTTGTTTCCGGCATGTTCTTTGAAGAGCTGGGCTTTACATACCTGGGGCCTGTAGACGGACATGATTATGAATGCCTGATCGATCAGCTGCGGTATGCAAAGAAAACAAGCGGTCCGGTGCTCCTGCATGTTATCACGAAAAAAGGGAAGGGATATCACCCTGCTGAAAGCGACCGGATTGGCACTTGGCATGGAACAGGACCATATAAGATGGATACCGGGGCATTCGTCAAGCCTGCTTCTGCAGCTCCTTCCTGGAGCTCGCTTGTCAGTGAAACGGTGAGGCGCATGGCACGCGGGGACGATAGGATTGTCGCCATCACTCCGGCGATGCCGGTCGGCTCAAAGCTTGAGGGCTTTGCCGGCGAATTTCCAGACCGCATGTTTGATGTGGGCATCGCCGAGCAGCATGCCGCAACTGTTGCGGGAGGACTTGCCTCACAGAATATGAAACCGTTTCTGGCCATCTATTCTACCTTCCTTCAGAGGGCGTACGATCAGATGCTTCACGATATTTGCAGGCAGAACCTGAATGTTTTTATCGGCATCGACAGGGCGGGGCTTGTGGGCGCTGATGGCGAAACCCATCAGGGAGTTTTCGATATAGCGTTCCTGCGCCATATGCCGAATATGGTCCTCATGATGCCTAAGGATGAAAATGAAGGCCAGCACATGGTATATACTGCACTTACTTATGATGACGGCCCGATTGCGATGAGATATGCAAGGGGCAACGGTCTGGGCGTCCCGATGGATCAAGAATTAAAACCGATCCCTATCGGTACCTGGGAGGTCCTGAAGGATGGAACAGATGCCTGCATCCTGACATTCGGGACCACTATCGGAATGGCTCTGAAAGCAGCCAGCACCCTTGAGGGGCAGGGCTACTCAGTGAGAGTGGTAAATGCCAGGTTCATTAAACCTCTGGACGAGGATATGCTCATCCAGCTATTCAGGGATGAAATGCCGGTTTTAACTATTGAAGAGGCGGTCCTTCAGGGAGGTTTCGGCAGCGCAGTGCTCGAATTTGCACAGGAGCGGGGCTATCACTCGGCAGTGATTGACCGTATGGGAATTCCCGATCAATTCATCGAGCATGGCGATGTAGACAGCCTCCTAGAAGAAATTCATTTTACAGCGGAAGAAGCAGTGAAAAGGATTAAATCCATTTCACTAAAAAAACAAAAAAGGGCTTAATGCATGAAAATAAAAAAAGAACGACTTGATGTTCTGCTGGTGGAAAGAGGGCTGGCGGAAACCAGGGAAAAAGCAAAAAGGTCCATCATGGCAGGACTTGTTTATTCAAATGAACAAAGGCTTGATAAGCCTGGCGAAAAGATTCCGGCTGATGCCCCTCTCACGCTCAAGGGGAAAGTGATGCCCTATGTTTCGCGGGGAGGGCTGAAGCTCGAAAAGGCTTTGCAGGTTTTCGGACTGGATATGAAGGACAAAGTGCTCCTTGATATCGGTTCTTCAACCGGTGGATTTACTGATTGTGCACTTCAGAATGGTGCCAGGCTGTCCTATGCACTCGATGTAGGATATAACCAGCTGGCCTGGAAGCTTCGGCAGGATCCAAGGGTCATTGTTATGGAACGGACCAACTTCAGGTACGTCACTCCTGGGGACCTGGCCGGGGATATGCCCAATTTTGCATCGATTGACGTATCCTTTATATCTCTTACCTTGATACTTCCAGTATTGAAAACCCTGCTGCTGCCGGGAAGTGATGTAGCAGCCCTTGTTAAGCCGCAGTTTGAAGCCGGCAGGGAGCAGGTAGGGAAAAAGGGGATTGTCAGGGACAGCAAAGTGCATAAAGAGGTGCTGCAGAAAATTTCAGACTTTGCACTGGCACAAGGTTATGATGTTAAAGGGGCGTCTTTCTCGCCCATCACCGGTGGAGACGGGAACATTGAATTTCTGCTTCATTTGTACTGGGATGGACCTAAGGAGCAGGGAGAAATGAAAACAGGCCTTTCTCTTGACGAAATCGTCCTTAGCGCACATCAGACATTCAAGGAACAAAAAGAAAACAAGGATTTATGATAAAGCTGGCTTTAAGCGGGAATACTGCTGTCCGCCGGGCACTGTGTATTTGGCTCTGAATTCGAGAGAGGCAAAAATGCGGGAGTCCTGTCGACCAGGGGAATTCCCGCTAATGTGCCGGCTTTTTATTTGGAAGCAGTTTGGCTGTTTATAAATATGCACAGAAAGTTGTGCTTTTTGGGTAAAAACGCTAACATAACGGTATATAAGTATTAGTTGAGGGGTGCTCATACTGCATGAACAAAGGGCAGCGGCATATAAAAATAAGAGAAATCATAGCGAATAACGATATTGAAACCCAGGATGACCTTGTCGATGAACTGAAAGCAGGCGGCTATAATGTAACGCAGGCGACCGTTTCACGTGATATAAAAGAACTACATCTGGTTAAAGTACCGCTCATGGATGGGCGCTACAAATACAGCCTCCCAGCCGATCAGCGTTTCAACCCGCTGCAGAAGCTGAAGCGGAATCTGATGGATGCTTTTGTGCGCATCGACTCGGCAAGCCATCTTCTTGTCATGAAGACACTGCCCGGAAACGCACAGGCCATCGGTGCCTTGATGGATAACCTGGATTGGGAGGAAATCATGGGCACGATCTGTGGTGACGATACCTGCCTGATTATATGCAGGACACCTGAAGATACCGAAATCATCAAAAATCGATTTTTGGACATGCTCTAACAAAGTGGGGTGCAGAAATTGCTAGCGGAATTGTCGATTAAAAACTTTGCAATAATTGAAGCCCTTTCTGTTTCTTTCGAAAAGGGCTTGACTGTTTTGACCGGGGAGACTGGTGCGGGTAAGTCCATCATCATAGATGCCATTAGTCTCCTTGTAGGAGGGAGAGGCTCTTCTGAATTTGTCCGGCACGGAGAGACGAAGGCGGAGCTTGAGGGTCTGTTTCAGATTGATGACGAAAATCATCCCATTCATGCGAAAGCAGCGCAATTCGGCGTGGATATCAGCGATGGCATGGTTGTTCTCCGCAGGGATATATCAAGCTCAGGAAAAAGTGTCTGCCGGGTAAATGGCAAGCTTGTGACCATTGCGATTTTAAGGGAAATAGGCAGCTCGCTCATCGATATACACAGCCAGCATGAAAGCCAGGAGCTTATGGACCCGGATCACCACCTGCCTCTCCTCGATTATTTTGGGGGTGCTGAGATAAGAGATGCACTTCTGGAATATCAGGAATTGTATAAAAGATACGAAGCCAGTGCCAGACAGCTTAAGAGCCTGAATCAGGATGAGCAGCAGATGGCACACAGGCTGGATCTGATTCAATTTCAGTTCGATGAGATCAATAAGGCGGCGCTCCAGATCAAAGAGGATGATGAGCTTACAGAGGAAAAGCAGAAAATATCTAACTTTGAGAGGATCCATGAAGCTCTTCAGTCTGCCTATCATACACTTGGCGGGGAGCAGAGGGGCCTTGACTGGGTCGGCCAGGCTGTCAGCCAGCTTGAAGAAGCGGCATCACTCGATGAGGATTACAGCGGCATTCAGGAAAATGCAGCTAACAGTTTCTACATATTGGAGGATGTTGTTTCGTCCATCAGGAACCAGCTGGATTCCCTGGAATTTGATTCGGAACGCCTTGATTTCATTGAAAGCAGGCTTAATGAAATCAATGGCCTGAAACGAAAATACGGCAGGACTGTGGAAGATATTCTTGAGTATGCGGCCGGAATTGAAGAAGAAATCGAAACCATCCAAAATCGTGAAACGCATATCGCGAAAATTGAGAAGGAGCTGTCTTCCATCCGGAAAGACCTTCTGGTTGAAGCGAAGAATCTCTCCCAGCTCCGCCAAAAATATGCTAAAAAGCTCACTGTGCAGATTCACAAGGAACTGAAGGATTTATATATGGAGAAAACAGTTTTTGAAGTCCATTTTCATCATAAAGCATCCGGGCAGGATGGGCCTGAAGGAATTCAAAGAAGCGGAATGGATCATGTGGAATTTTACATTTCCACAAACCCCGGGGAGCCTTTGAAGCCGCTCGCGAAGATTGCATCAGG
Organism: Paraperibacillus marinus; assembly: GCF_046237605.1. Classification (GTDB taxonomy): domain Bacteria; phylum Bacillota; class Bacilli; order Bacillales; family DSM-1321; genus Paraperibacillus; species Paraperibacillus marinus. Next base: position 1,421,172 of record NZ_CP143542.1, read on the forward strand.
CGGGGAGCTTTCAAGGATCATCCTGGCACTGAAAAACATTTTTTCTGAACATCAGGGTGTCACCTCCATCATCTTTGATGAAGTGGATACCGGTGTCAGCGGCCGTGTGGCCCAGTCGATGGCTGAAAAGATATACAGAGTTTCCATTGGATCTCAGGTGCTCTGCATATCGCATCTGCCGCAGGTAGCTGCGATGGCCGATACCCATCTGTTCATCTCCAAGCAGACAAAGAGCGGGCGGACCAAGACAAAAGTCGATCCGCTGAGTGAAGAAGAAAAAATCAATGAAATCGGCCGGATGATTTCAGGCGTTGAAATCACAGAGCTGACCAAAGAACATGCAAAAGAACTGCTGCACCTGGCAAGCCAGATTAAAAGCGCCTGATTCAAAATTCTTTTTATTTTATGTAATGCAACAGCGGTTAAGCAAGTGAAAAAGCCTTTAAAGCATTGATAAACAGTGCTTTTTAAGGCTTTTTTTTTCGGCGTATGTTCATTGAAGCGGACTAATTCAAAATCCACCCGGATTACCGGGTGGATTCATAGTTTAGTCCATTATCTGCCGTAAGGCTGGCTGCCGTATGGTGCAGCTCCCTGACTGCCTGCAAAGCCCTGATTTCCTGTATGTGGGTACTGCTGGCGTCCTGTTTCCTGGTTGCCGCCATACAGCACGCTTTGCGAAGAGTTCACATTAAAATCTTGATTGCTTCCAGTGGGGCCATATGCTCCTTGTCCTTTAGACTGTCCAGAAAAGGCTTGGTTTTGACCCTGGCGCCCAAAATAGGTATTTTCCAATTCTTTCCCTGTAGGCACATAGCTGTGAAGGAAAGTTTTAGCTGTCTCGCTATTCATCTCTGGTACCTGGTACATTCCATTTTGATTCATGAATAAAAAGACTTCATAAGCCTGGTTTGCACAGGTTGCCGCACAATTTAAGAGCAGCTTTCTCAGGTTGGGATCGGCTGTTTCCAGAGTGGCCCACATAGAATTCTTTGCAGCATTTTTATGGCACAGCAGCATGCCTATTGCCACTTCCTTGTCACCCAGCTGATTCAATGAAGATTCTGGCTGCAGCGGCGGAGGGTTTTGAACACCATAATGTATCTGCTGAGGTTCAATTCCTCTTATATTTGTATTAGGGGAAATCGGGGTAAACCTATTATAATCATGGGTATATGCAAGCACTTCATTATATGAACGGATTTCTTCCTGCTGATGGCGTATGATCATATCGACTAATTGAGGATTTTTTGCCTGCTTCAAGTAGAAATTAAATTGATTAAGCATATTTACTTTTTCCATTAAACATTCATGTACTTCCATTGTTTCATGTGCTCCGAATGGCATAGAATCACTCCTTCAATTAACTTACAAGGAATATTATTTCCTTTGCTGGGCCAATCATGTAAGAAATAACATTCGAAGCTTTTTAACGTTCTCCCAATATTGGGCATTCTTTCTATTGTCCAGCAAGGCAGAGTCAACCATTTTTAACGATTTTAATGATGTCCATCCGATGCAGGTTGTGTTGATATTGCGAATGACTATCCATGGGTTCATTCATACCCTTTATTCTAATTTTACTTATTCGTCCCCCCAAAAGGAATGTGAACCATAACCTCATTCTTCTGAAATACCCGCTTGGTCATATTTCAAATACTATCCATAAACGGATAGCTTTTATTTTTGCTCCCGGTTATAAATGGCCGCTGGTAGGGCTAATCTAACAGTGTAGCCTTAAAAGTGAGTGTGGACTAGAAGCGAGGAGAGTGAATGGATTGAAATCAGCTTGGATAAAAAGAATTATTGGCGGCCTTCTCCTTGTATCACTTTTACTACTTGGTTTTAACCAAACATTGAAGAATTATTTAGCCATTCCTGAAAAAATTGTCCTATTTCAAGGACAGGACTATAAAATACCAAAAGCTCTTTCGGTATCTGCCTCTATTTCAAATGGCAATATGAATATACAGGACAGCAAAAATTCTTTGACTCTCGGCGCTGATAAGCCGGGTACAAATGAACTTCTCCTGGATTTTGCCGGCCTTCCCATCAAGAAAGTCGATATAGAGGTCCTCAAGGATTTCAAGGTCATACCCGGCGGCCAGTCAATCGGAGTGAAGCTTAATACTCTTGGCGTTTTGGTAGTAGGCCATCACTTAGTCTCAACTCCCTCGGGAAAAAAGTCACCGGGAGAGAAAGCTGGTGTGCGGGTCGGTGATATCATCACTGAAATTAATGGGGAAAACATCCGGAAAATGGAGGACGTTGCCCCGTTTGTCAAAGCGGCCGGCGAACAGCATAAGCCTTTGAAACTCAGCGTGTTTCGTGAAAATGAAAACAAGAGGTTCAAAACAGAATTGATGCCGCTGAAGGATCAGTCGGAAGAAGTCTATAAACTCGGACTTTATATCAGGGATTCTGCAGCGGGAATCGGCACCATGACCTTTTATGATCCCAATTCAAAAAAGTACGGGGCTCTCGGCCATGTTATATCAGATATGGATACCAAGAGGCCGATTGTCGTTAAGGATGGACAGATTGTCAGATCCACGGTCACATCCATTGAAAAGGGAAGCCACGGTGATCCCGGGGAAAAGCTGGCCAGATTTTCCTCCGATCACAAGATCATCGGGGACATCAATAAGAACAGCTCTTTCGGGATCTTCGGCAAACTGTATTCCCAGGTCAATAATAACATCATGGACCGGGCTCTCCCAATCACCTTATCTCATGAGGTAAAGGAAGGTCCCGCCCAGATTCTGACAGTTGTGGATGGAGATAAAGTTGAAAAATATAATATAGAAATTGTCAGCAGTATCCCGCAAAAATTTCCTGCGACAAAGGGGATGGTCCTGAAAGTGACCGATCCGGAACTGCTCGATAAAACCGGAGGGATCGTCCAGGGGATGAGCGGAAGTCCGATCATCCAGAATGGAAAGCTGATTGGCGCAGTGACTCATGTATTTGTGAATGATCCAACCAGCGGATATGGCGTCCATATTGAATGGATGCTGCATGAAGCAGGCATCAATATATATAATAAAAAACACTCTGCCTCCAAGGCGAGTTGACTGGAAAGCAGGCTGCGGCCTGCTTCTTTTAATACAAGAAAATTCGACAAACACCGGACAATTAATCGAATCTGGTCGAAATCACGAGAAATCAGGAGCTATATAGAGATAAATCGTTATTTTTTCTCTTTTTTTAAAATTTAAAAGGATTTTGAGTTGCATTGTCGAAAACTTAATTTAGAATAGAAAATAGACAATAAGAGGTCTAGAGGAGGAAATCCAGGTTGAAAAAAATTAAAGTGTGTATTGTGGATGATAACAGGGAATTGGTTGGTCTCCTTGAAGAATATATTTCGTCTCAGGAAGATATGGAAGTGATAGGTGTAGCGCATAATGGCCAGGACTGCCTCCAGATGCTGAGCCAGGTCGAGCCGGATGTGCTTGTTCTCGATATCATCATGCCCCATCTTGATGGACTGGGTGTGCTTGAGAAAATCAGGGACATCAAAATGGATTCCCATCCGAATGTAATCATGCTGACAGCTTTTGGACAGGAAGATGTGACCAAAAAAGCGGTGGACCTTGGAGCTTCTTACTTCATACTCAAGCCTTTTGATATGGAAAACCTGGCAAACAATGTCAGGCAGATCAGCGGAAAAAGCAATAGCCTGCTGAAAAAGCCTTCATCATTTTCATATAAATCCCAGCACGATTCAAAGCCAAGGAATCTGGATGCCAGCATTACAAGCATCATCCATGAAATCGGAGTTCCTGCGCATATTAAAGGTTATCTGTATCTTCGTGAAGCCATTTCCATGGTCTATAACGATATAGAACTGCTCGGGTCTATCACGAAGGTCCTTTATCCTGATATTGCCAAGAAGTACAATACAACCGCAAGCCGCGTAGAACGGGCTATCAGGCACGCAATCGAAGTGGCGTGGAGCAGGGGGAACATCGATTCCATTTCTTCGCTTTTCGGCTATACGGTGAGCATGACAAAAGCAAAGCCGACAAATTCGGAATTCATTGCCATGGTGGCCGATAAGCTCCGCCTCGAGCATAAGGCTTCTTGAAAGGGTTAGGAATCTTGATAGGCACTAAAAAGCACCCGTGCATGAAGTGACCCCTAAAAGTTAGACACGGTTATTACATCAGGCAGCTTGCTCAAAATGAGTCCGGTATTGTACCGGACTCATTTTGAATTTTGCCTTCATCCGTTTCGTATTATAATACTGTATGTATTTTTGTAGTTCTTTTTTAAAATGCTCTATACTTTTAAATTCCTTAAAGTAAAGAAATTCTGATTTCATGATTCCAAAGAAATTCTCCATAACTGAATTATCATAACAGTTTCCCTTACGGGACATGCTTTGCTTAATTCCTCTTTCCTGGAGGGCATGACGATATGGTTTCATCTGATAATGCCAGCCTTGATCCGAATGCATCATTAGTTTATGATCTTCCGGCAAGCGTTCTAGAGCTTTCCCTAGCATCTCCGAAACAAGGGAGTAGGTGGGTCTAGAGCCGATCGTATATGTAATGACTTCCCCGTTAAATAAATCCAATACAGGCGATAAATAAAGCTTCTTACCAAACAACTTAAACTCTGTAATATCCGTGACCCACTTCTGGTTTGGGGAATCCGCTTTAAATTGACGATCTAAATGATTTGGTGCGATTTTTCCTACCGTTCCCTTATACGATTTATATTTTTTCATCCGAACCAAACATTTTATCCCAAGTTCTTTCATAATACGCTGGACCTTTTTATGGTTTACCTTTTGTCCACGGTTCGCTAATTCATCACGTATTCGACGGTAACCATAACGGCCGTCATGTTCCCCATAAATAGCCTTGATTTCAGCTTTCAAGTCGCGATCTGGATCTGGCCGATTCATTTTCTTCACTAAGTCATAATAGGTGCTGCGTGGAATATCAGCGAGCTTGACGAGTTCTTTCACCGGGTATTCATGCCTTAATTCATAGACTACTTGCGCTTTGTCTTTTTTGGTGATTTTTCCTTGTTTTGAACTAAGGCATTCAACTTTTTTAAATACTCATTTTCCATTTCTAGTTGTTTAATGCGCAATTCGAGTGCCTCTACAGATCCTTCAACTGGTAATTGTTTAGGTTGTTTATTAGACTTACCTTTCATAGATGGACGCCCCTTTTGAATCGGTTCAAGGGCTTCTAGACCACCGGCCTCCATCTTTCTCTGCCAATCATACACCATTGTATAACTAGAGATTTTAAAGAGGGCTGCAGTCTCCATAAATGTCGCACCAGTTTGAACCATGTAGTTTAGTACATCAAGTTTAAAACTAGCAGGACCGTTTGTATAGGAGTTTTTCAGCCCATCTTCCCCATGTAATTCATATAATTTCAACCAATATTGAAATTGGGCTCTGGGAACACCCATTTGTTTTGCATATTCGCTTTGAGATATTATTTTCTGGTTATAGCCTTGAATGATATTTATTTTTACATCACTTGTATATTTAGTCATAAATAAAAACTGCACCTCCAATTATTAGATCATGTCTAACAATTGGGGTGCAGTTCAGCATGGGTGCTTTTTGTCTGGGTAAAAAACGGGCAGCTTTAGCGGACATAAAAAGAGTTAATTACGGTATATTGGGTAATAGGGAAACTTAGAAGGAGGAGGGGAAGAATGACACAGATTTTTGCACATAGGGGATCTGCGGGCACTCATCCGGAGAACACAATGATTTCATTCACGGCAGCTTTAGCCAGCGGTGCAGAAGGAATTGAACTTGATGTACAGCTGACGAGGGATGGGAAGCCTGTGATTATCCATGATGAAAAGGTGGACCGCACGACAGACGGCAGGGGCTATGTCAGGAATATGACTCTGTCTGAAATTAAGAAGCTGAACGCAAGCCACAGCTTTCAATCAGCTTATGGGAAAACAGACGTCCCGTCTCTTGCCGAATTTTTGGATTGGTTCAAGGATACAAACCTGATTTGCAATATAGAGCTGAAAAATGGAGTTTTCCTGTATCCAGGCATGGAAGAAAAAGTCATCGAAATGATCAGGAGATATGGATTTGAAGAACGCATCATCATTTCATCCTTCAATCATTACAGCATTGTTCACTGTCACATGCTCGCCCCTGAGATAGAAGTGGCACCACTCTACAGCAATGGATTATATATGCCATGGGTGTATGCGAAGGCAATCGGGGGCAGGGGAATCCACCCAAGCATTAAAACAGTCAATGCTTCTATTATCCGCGACTCCATGGCAGCCGGTATTGCCGTCCGCCCCTATACCATTAACAATGAAGCCCAGATGGAAAATCTGTTCCGCATGCGCTGCAGTGCCATCATAACGGATTTTCCGGCGGCAGCTGCCGCACTCAGAGAAAAATTAAGAGGCAGAGCCCAATAAAAAATCCCCGGCCGCTTTAGCGCGCCGGGGAATTTTTTATGTCAGCTGCCTTTTTGCCCGCTGCCCATCTTAAACCGGTCCTGCACTTTATTGCGCTTTCTGTCACGGTGAAGGACAAAACCGGCTACAAAGCCGATTCCGCCTGCGCAAAAGATAAGGCCGGCCAAAAATTGAAGCCAGAGTGCAGGGAAAGGAGGCTGCTGGATTGCAAAAAGCATGTCGCGCATCAACTTTATTCCATAAACGGCCAGAGCGCCGGGGATGAATAGGATTAATACTGCGATAAGTCTCTTCATGAGGGCTTCCCTTCTTAACAGTTGTCTTACCTAAAATCATAAGTTATATATAAAATTTGTCAAGGTGCTGCTGATTCGTTTACAATTTATACTGTGAAAGAATTTGCGTAAACAGCATGAAAAAAATTGCAAGCTACCCAGGAGTGAAGCAGACAGATGCAAAAGGTACTGATTGTAGGTGCTGGAAAAGGCGGGACAGCCATCCTGAAAATCCTGCTGGATATTGATTCCTTATTCGTCGCCGGGATGGTGGACATCAATGAGGGAGCACCGGGAATCAGCCTTGCCAAAAGGCATGGAATACCGGTGAGCAGCGATTGGCGGGGATTTTTTTCGGAATCTTTGGACATTGTATTTGAAGTGACCGGGGATGATGAAGTTTTGCAGGGCATCCGGCAATATAAATCCCGGGAGACCGTCCTGGTCCCGGGGACAGTGGCCCAAATCATGACGAAGGTGTTCCTTGAAAAAGAGAGCCTGATTACCAAGCTTCAGGAGCAGGCCCATAAATATAATATGATTTTTGACTCCACCGATGACGGAATGCTTGTCATAGATAAATGGAGCCGCATCATTCTATTCAATAAGAGTGCAGAAAGAATGACCGGAGTATCGCCGAGTGACGCACTCGGGAAAAATGTCCTGGAAGTCATTCCAACAAGCCGTCTGCCAAAGGTCCTGGATTCACGCAGGGTAGAGGCGAATAAAGAGCAGCTGCTGCAGAATGGCACAAAGATCATAACCACACGGATGCCCATGGTCAATGAAAATGGGGAAAGCATCGGTGCCTTTGCTGTGTTCAAGGATATAACGGAGGTAGTCGGGCTCGCTGAAGAAATAACTAACCTCAAATCTATCCAGGTGATGCTTCAGGCCATCATCCACTCGAGCGATGAGGCGATTTCGGTTGTGGATGAGGAAGGCCGCGGAATCATGATCAATCCGGCTTATACCCGCATAACCGGCCTTAAGGAAGAGGAAGTCATCGGCCTCCCGGCAGAAGCCGATATCCATGAAGGAGAAAGCATGCATATGAAGGTGCTACAGACCAGGAGGTCAGTGAGAGGGGCAAAAATGCGGGTAGGCCCCAATAAAAAGGAAGTGGTGGTGAATGTAGCTCCTATCATAGTGGATGGGAGGCTGAAGGGCAGTGTAGGAGTTATTCATGACATGTCTGAAATTCAGAGCCTGACCAGGGAGCTCGACCGGGCAAGGCAGATCATCCGCACTCTGGAGGCTAAGTATTCGTTTGAAGATATCATCGGAAAATCAGAAGAGATGGAAATTGCTATTGGACAGGCACGTCTTGCTGCCAGCACACCTGCGACAATCCTTCTGCGAGGGGAATCCGGTACTGGCAAGGAATTGTTTGCCCATGCCATACATAATGCGAGCGACAGGAAATACAACAAATTTGTCAGGGTGAACTGTGCGGCTCTTTCTGAAACTCTTCTTGAAAGTGAATTATTCGGATATGAAGAAGGCGCTTTTTCAGGGGCCAGAAGGGGCGGAAAAAGGGGCTTGTTTGAGGAAGCGAATAACGGCAGCATCTTCCTGGATGAAATCGGAGAAATTTCGGCCAGCATTCAGGCCAAACTGCTGCGTGTCCTTCAAGAAAGGGAAATCATGAAAGTAGGCGGAACAAAGGCGATACCAATCAATGTCCGCATCATTGCCGCGACTAATGTGAATCTCGAAAAAGCCATAACCACCGGTGAGTTCCGTGAGGACTTGTATTTTCGTCTGAACCGGATGCCTATCCATATCTCACCCCTCCGGGACAGGATGGAGGATATCGAGCCGCTGAGCAGATATTTAATCCAAAAGCTGAACCAGGAGTATGGCCGGAGTATTGAAGGCATTTCCAGCCGAGCCTTGTCAGTGCTCGGGAAATACAGCTGGCCGGGCAACGTACGCGAGCTTGAAAACATCCTTGGAAGATCCATCATCTTTATGGGGCTGCAGGAGACGGTGCTTGAAAATGTCTATATCCCTGGTCTGGATGGACAGCTGCAGCGTGCCGGGACTCCTTCCTCACGGCCGCCCGGCAGGAAGCTGTCTGAACAGCTGGATATATATGAAGGGGAAATCATAAAGGAAGCACTTAAAAATCATTCGGGCAATAAAACAGCTGCTGCAAAGTCACTCGGATTGTCCATTAGAAGCTTGTATTATAAGCTGGAGAAATTAGGGATTGAAACAAACGGCATGCAATAATTTGCGCACTATGCAATCAATTGCGTGAATCTTCGAAAGTAATCCCTTACATTTCAGTGATTTTTAACTTGGCACGGAACTTGCATAATAAGACAGTGGGGCAAGATTTCTTCAAAAGGAGTTGCAAGGATGGATTTAGACGCATTGCTCATCAAGGCAGGGAACGCAGATGTTTCGACGGTAGCGGTCGCAGCTTCGGAGGATGAAGATGTCATCGAGGCAGTTGCAGCCGCGGCAGAAAAAAATATAGCTGTCTTCAAGTTGTTTGGAAATGGGGAAAAAACCAGATTCCTGCTTGAACGCAGGAAAAAAGGACTCTCTGACGATCCGAAAATATCAATTATACATGCTGATTCTGCTGAAACGGCAGCAGAGCTTGCCGTCAAGTCGGTCAGGAACAAGGAAGCTTCAGTCCTGATGAAGGGCGGCATCCCCACGGCAATCATCCTGAAGGCTGTGCTCAATAAAGAGTGGGGCCTGCGGGCTGGCAGAATCCTTTCGCATACAGCGGCCTTCCAGATACCTGGACAGAAAAAACTTCTGCTGATCACGGATGCCGCTATGAATATTCTCCCCGATTTATCAACGAAAGCAGAAATAATCAATAATGCCGCTGCACTTGCCCGTTCAATCGGGATCCACACCCCTAAGGTAGCGGTACTGGCTGCGGTTGAACTGATCAACCAGCAGATGCCGGCGACATTGGATGCCGCCCTCCTCACCCAAATGAACAGGCGGGGACAGATCAAGGGATGTCTGGTAGACGGGCCGCTGGCACTGGATAATGCCGTCTCAATAGAGGCTGCAGAACATAAGGGGATCCACAGTGAAGCTGCAGGGAAGGCGGATATCCTGCTTGTACCGAATATAGAAACAGGCAACAGCCTGTACAAATCACTGATATACTTTGCCCATGCCAAGGTAGGGGCGGTAGTCAGCGGGGCAAGTGCGCCCATCGTGCTGACATCACGGTCAGATTCTGCCGAAAGCAAGCTTTACTCGCTTGCCATGGCCATCTGTTCCGCATCAAATAACCAACTATAATAATTAGCACTCGAGAGGAGTTTTTTTACATGGAAATCTTCAAGTATCTGGAAACTTATGACTACGAGCAGGTTGTATTCTGTCAGGATAAACGTTCAGGCCTAAAAGCCATCATTGCGATACACGACACTACACTTGGCCCTGCTCTTGGTGGAACACGCATGTGGACATACGCTTCGGAAGCTGCTGCAATCGAGGATGCTCTCCGCTTATCACGCGGGATGACTTATAAAAATGCGGCAGCCGGCCTGAACCTTGGGGGTGGAAAGACCGTCATCATCGGCGATCCTAAAAAAGATAAGAATGAGGCCATGTTCCGGGCATTCGGAAGATATATCCAGGGCTTGAACGGCCGCTACATCACGGCAGAGGATGTAGGCACAACAGTGGCGGATATGGATCTGATTCATGAAGAAACCGAATATGTAACAGGTATTTCTCCTGCGTTCGGTTCTTCCGGCAATCCTTCTCCGGTAACTGCCTACGGGGTATATCGCGGAATGAAGGCAGCAGCCAAGGAGGCATTTGGAAATGACTCGCTTGAAGGCAAAGTAATTGCCGTTCAGGGAGTAGGCAATGTCGCTTACAATCTATGCCGCCACCTTCATGAAGAAGGAGCTCAGCTGATTGTGACCGATATCAATAAAGAAGCAGTTGCCATGGCAGTCGAGGAATTCGGGGCAAAGGCTGTTGATCCTGAGGACATTTACAGCGTGGATTGCGACATTTATGCTCCTTGTGCACTTGGGGCCGTCATCAATGATGAAACGATTCCTATGTTAAAAGCTAAGGTAATCGCCGGAGCTGCCAATAATCAGCTGAAGGAAACCAAGCATGGAGATTTGATTCATGAACTGGGAATCGTATACGCACCGGATTATGTCATCAATGCCGGCGGAGTCATCAATGTGGCAGATGAGCTCTATGGCTATAACCGCGAACGGGCCATGAAAAAAGTCGAGCTTATTTACAATAACATTGAAAAAGTCATTGAAATTGCAAAACGCGATTCCATCCCGACTTACAGGGCCGCGGATTTAATGGCAGAAGAGAGAATCGAAAGCGTCAGGACATCAACAAACACCTTTCTTCAAAATGGAAGAAACATTTTGAACCGCCGCCGCTAAACAGCAGTTCATTAAATAAGAGAACAGGATGGCAGCCGTGAGGGCCGCTTCCTTTTCTTTGTTATTGGAGGTACATACAGTGCACGAGAGTTACAAACGAATACTTGTCATCAATCCGGGATCTACCTCCACTAAAATAGGTGTGTTTGACCATGATGTTCCGATCATTGAAAGTACCATCCGCCACAGCTCTGAAGAAACAAACACCTTTGAAAATATCATTGATCAATACGAATTCAGAAAGAGAATCATTCTTGAAACCCTTGATCAGGAAGGCATCAATATCTCAAAGCTCAGCGCCGTCTGCGGCAGGGGCGGGCTCCTCAGGCCAATCGAGGGCGGTACGTATGAAGTGAATGAACAGATGCTGAATGATCTTCGGGTTGGCTACAGCGGTCAGCATGCTTCCAATCTTGGCGGAATTATCGCGAATGAAATCGCTAAGGGTTTAAATATCCCTGCCTTCATTGTCGATCCCGTAGTGGTGGATGAAATGGAGCCGGTTGCAAAGGTATCCGGATTCAGCCTCATTGAAAGGAAGAGTATCTTTCATGCACTCAACCAGAAGGCTGTGGCAAGAAGGGTAGCGAGGGAATTAGGCAGGAAATATGATGAACTGAACCTGATTGTCGTCCATATGGGCGGCGGGATCACGGTCGGTGCCCACAGCATGGGAAGAGTGATTGATGTGAATAACGGCCTTCACGGCGACGGCCCTTTCAGCCCTGAGAGAGCGGGTACTGTTCCGGCAGGAGATTTGGTCAGGCTCTGCTATTCAGGGGACTTTTATCGTGAAGAAATGATGAAAATGCTGGTAGGACAGGGCGGCATGGCCGGATACCTCGGCACCAGCGATGCCATAAAGGCAGAAAAAATGATTGCTTCCGGCAATAAAGAAGCAGAGCTGGTCTACTCAGCCATGGCTTATCAGGTGGCAAAGGAGATTGGTTCACAAAGCGCGGTTCTCCGGGGGAAAGTGGATGCCATTATCCTCACGGGCGGCCTCGCATACGGCAAAGAATTTGTCCGGGATATTTCTTCACGGGTCAACTGGATTGCAGACGTCATTGTGCAGCCGGGCGAAAATGAACTGCAGGCGCTTGCCGAAGGAGCTCTCCGGGTTTTACTCGGGGAGGAGCCGGCCAAGGTATATCCAAATCCACAGTCAAAGGAAAGCCATACTACAAAATTGGAGTGAATGCACATGGCAAAAGAATATGATTTAGTCATCCTTGGCGGAGGCACCGGGGGATATGTTGCAGCGATCCGCGCTGCCCAGCTCGGCCTGAGTACCGCCATAGTTGAAAAGGGAAAACTCGGAGGCACATGCCTGCATAAAGGATGCATTCCTTCCAAGGCACTGCTCCGCAGCGCAGAAGTGTTCAAGACAGCCAGGCAGAGTGAAGAATTCGGTGTAATCACTGGTGAAGTGAGTCTTAATTTCATTAAGGTCCAGGAGCGCAAAGGCAAAATCATCGAACAGCTGCATAACGGCGTGAAATACCTGATGAAGAAGGGGAAAATCGATGTAGTAGAAGGCATGGGCCGGATACTCGGACCTTCCATCTTTTCGCCGATGCCGGGCACAGTCTCTGTTGAGATGAATAATGGTGATGATAATGAAATGCTGATTCCTAAGAACGTTATCATAGCGACCGGTTCAAGGCCGAGGACACTACCTGGATTGGACTTTGACGGGAAACTTGTATTGTCTTCAGATGAAGCACTTGAACTGGAAGAGCTTCCTAAATCCATCATCATTGTGGGCGGCGGGGTCATCGGAATTGAATGGGCATCCATGATGTCTGATTTTGGAGTTGAGGTCACAGTGATTGAATATGCCGACAGAATTATTCCTACAGAAGATAAGGATGTTTCCAAAGAGATGCAGCGCCTTATGAAGAAAAAGGGAGTCAAGATCATCACCGGCGCAAAGGTGCTGCCTGAAACACTTGAAAAGTCTGTTGGCGTCAAGATTTCGGCAGAGGTCAAGGATGAGCTTCAGGAATTTGAAGCGGAAAAGATCCTGGTTTCGGTAGGGAGGATGGCCAATACAGAAGGCATCGGCCTCCAGAATACAGAAATCCAGCTTGATAAGGGATACATATTGACCAATGAATTTTACCAGACAAAGGAGTCTCATATATATGCTATCGGCGATTGTATAGGAGGACTTCAGCTCGCCCATGTGGCGTCCCATGAAGGAATCAAGGCTGTGGAGCATATCGCAGGCAAAAATCCTGCTCCGATTGATTATACGACCATTTCAAAATGCATTTACTCTAGTCCGGAAGCTGCAAGCGTGGGCCTGACAGAGGAAGAAGCAAAGGCGAAGGGATTCAAAATCAAAATCGGCAAATTCCCATTCAAGGTCATTGGAAAGGCTCTCGTATACGGAGAATCAGATGGCTTTGTGAAGATCATTGCCAATGAGGAAAATGACGACCTGCTTGGAGTGCATATGATTGGTCCGCATGTGACAGACATGATTTCAGAGGCAGGACTTGCCAAGGTTCTCGACGCGACTCCTTGGGAAATCGGCCATACGATCCATCCGCACCCGACACTTTCAGAGGCTATCGGTGAAGCTGCCCAGGCAGTGGACGGGCTTGCTATCCATTCATAAGCTTATATAAATTATTAGGAGGTTTAAACATGGTTGAAAATCGCCACGAGGCATTGGGTCTCTCAAATGAAACCGTATTGGACATGTACGAAATGATGCTCCTCAGCAGGCGCATCGACGAGCGCATGTGGCTCTTGAACCGTTCCGGCAAAATCCCGTTCGTTATTTCCTGCCAGGGACAGGAGGCAGCGCAGGTTGGGGCGGCATTCGCACTGGATCATCAAAAGGATTATGTTCTTCCTTACTATCGTGATGTAGGAGTGGTGGTAACCTTCGGGATGACGGCCAAAGATCTAATGCTTTCTGCGTTTGCAAAAGCAGAGGATCCGAATTCCGGAGGCAGGCAGATGCCTGGCCACTTCGGACAGAGAGTCAACCGCATCGTAACAGGTTCATCCCCTGTAACCACACAGGTGCCGCATGCGGTGGGCATCGCACTGGCCGGAAAGATGCAGGGTGAGGATCTTGTGACTTTCGTTACATTTGGTGAAGGTTCATCGAACCAGGGAGACTTCCACGAAGGAGCAAACTTTGCAGGAGTACATAAACTGCCGGTTGTTTTTATGTGTGAAAATAATAAATACGCCATCTCGGTTCCGATTGAAAAGCAGCTGGCCTGTGAAAATGTATCAGACCGGGCCATCGGCTATGGAATGCCGGGAATTACAGTGGATGGAAATGATCCGCTTGAAGTATATAAAGCCGTGAAGGAAGCGGCTGACAGGGGACGCAGGGGTGAAGGCCCAAGTCTGGTCGAAACGGTTTCCTACCGCTTGACAGCACACTCAAGCGATGATGATGACCGTCTCTACCGCTCGCCATCTGAAGTGGCAGAAGCGAAGACCAAGGATCCGATTATCACTTTCGGTGCTTATCTGAAAGAAACGGGCGTAATGGACGATCAGCTGGAGGAAACGATCAACAAAAGAGTGATGCAGGTCGTCAATGAAGCTACTGATTATGCCGAAAACGCTCCATATTCAGAGCCGGAGCAGGCACTGAAATATGTATATGCCGAGGAACAGGGGGAATTGTAATGCCAGTTATTTCATATATCGATGCGGTCACCATGGCGCTTCGGGAAGAGATGGAAAGAGATTCGCGTGTCTTTGTCCTTGGTGAGGATGTCGGGAAAAAAGGCGGGGTATTCAAGGCGACTTACGGACTGTATGACCAGTTTGGCGAAGACCGAGTACTCGATACACCGCTTGCTGAATCTGCCATTGCAGGAGTAGGGATCGGGGCTGCCATGTATGGGATGCGCCCGGTTGCTGAAATGCAATTCGCCGATTTCATCATGCCGGCTGTGAATCAAATTGTGTCGGAAGCCGCTAAAATCCGCTATCGTTCCAATAATGACTGGAACTGTCCAATGGTCATCCGTGCCCCATACGGAGGCGGAGTCCATGGTGCACTTTATCATTCCCAGTCTGTAGAGGCTCTCTTCGCCGGTACCCCGGGGCTTAAGATCGTTATGCCGTCCACTCCTTATGACGTGAAGGGCCTTTTGAAGGCGGCCATCCGTGATGAAGACCCAGTCCTGTTTTTTGAACATAAGCGGGCTTACCGGCTGATTAAGGGGGAAGTACCGGCTGATGACTATGTGCTGCCAATCGGGAAGGCAGATGTGAAGCGCGAGGGTGAAGATATTACAGTCATCACCTATGGACTTTGCGTGCATTTTGCCCTGCAGGCCGCTGAGCGTCTCGCCAGTGACGGCATTTCAGCACATGTCCTGGATCTTCGCACAGTCTATCCATTGGATAAGGAAGCGATCATTGAAGCAGCATCCAAGACAGGGAAAGTGCTCCTCTTGACGGAAGACAACAAAGAGGGAAGCATCATGAGCGAGGTGGCTGCCATTATTGCAGAGAACTGTCTGTTCGACCTTGATGCACCAATCAAGCGCCTTGCCGGACCTGATGTGCCTGCTATGCCATATTCACCGACGATGGAAAAGTATTTCATGGTCAACCCGGACAAAGTTGAAAAAGCTATGCGCGAGCTGGCTGAATTTTAATAAAGAAACTGGAAGGAGGGTACACGATGACCATCGAGAAATTGAAAATGCCGCAGCTGGGAGAAAGTGTAACGGAAGGGACAATCAGCAAATGGCTGGTTGCCCCTGGAGATAAGATAAATAAATATGACCCGATCGCTGAAGTGATGACTGACAAAGTAAATGCAGAAATTCCTTCATCCTTTACAGGCATCATCAAGGAATTAATCGCTGAAGAAGGTGAGACTCTGTCTGTCGGGGAATTCATCTGCTCGGTTGAAACCGAAGGCGGTGCTCAGGAAGAAACAGCTGGCGGTGAAAAGCCGGCGGCCGCACGAGTATCAGCGAAAGTGGCAGAGCCGGAGAAGGATACCTCCAGCAAATCGCGCTACTCCCCTGCTGTGCTTAAAATTGCACAGGAAAATGGAATTGACCTTGCGCAGGTAACAGGTTCGGGTGCCGGCGGGCGAATCACGAGGAAAGATCTGCTGGCCGTAATCGAGGCAGGCGGTACTCCCCAGCCTGAACAGCCGGCCACGCCAGCTCCAAAGCCTGCAGCCCGCCAGCAGGAACCGCAGGCTGCCCGCCCTGAAAGAAAAACAGAAAGCCCTGCGGTATCATCCGCTCCTGGGGATATCGAAATACCAGTGACAGGCGTACGAAAGGCGATTGCTTCCAATATGCTAAGAAGCAAACATGAAGCCCCTCACGCCTGGACCATGGTTGAAGTGGATGTGACGAAGCTTGTTTCCTATAGAGACTCCTTGAAGTCAGGATTCAAACAGCAGGAGGGCTTTAATCTGACGTACTTCGCCTTCTTCGTGAAAGCAGTGGCACAGGCGCTGAAAGAATTCCCGCAGATCAATTCCATGTGGGCTGGAGATAAAATCATTCAGAAAAAAGATATCAACATCTCCATTGCCGTTGCTACAGAGGATGCTCTGTATGTTCCGGTCATCAAAAATGCCGATGAAAAAACAATAAAAGGCATTGCCCGTGAAATTACGGAGCTAGCAGGCAAAGTGAGAGCCGGAAAGCTTAGATCGGATGAAATGCAGGGAGGGACCTTCACGGTCAATAACACAGGCTCATTCGGATCCGTGCAGTCAATGGGAATCATCAATTATCCGCAGGCGGCCATCCTGCAGGTAGAATCGATTGTAAAGCGTCCGGTCATCATCGACGGCATGATTGCCGTGCGTGACATGGTGAATCTCTGTATGTCGCTTGATCACCGGGTGCTCGACGGTTTAGTATGCGGACGTTTCCTTGCAAGAGTAAAAGAAATACTGGAAAGCACATCTCCGGAGACTACACCGATCTATTAGGACCAGGTTATAAAAGGCGGCTGTGGGAGAATGCGGCAAGGAAATGAACCTTCTTATTTTATACTCTTCCCGAAACTGCCTATTAAATAGTTGATCAGTTAAAATAGAAAGCACCTCCCAATTGAAAGGCTATAATCAATTGGGAGGTGCTTTTCTATCAGGCAGTACCTTACTCAGCAGGAGAATTCCCTGTCTCAAGGATGAATTGAGATTTAATCTGGAGAAACCTTTCGATTTCATTTATGAATACCAGGAGCGCTGCCCTGGTTTCGAATTCCTCGCGTGTTTTCGGAAGTTCCATCTTCTCGAAGGTTTGACGCAAAGCACGCAGGGAAACCAGCAGTCCGGTAGCGGGGTTTTCCTTACGGATGCTATGGCCGATTTCCTCCATCAGCTCGGCTGCCATTACATTCTGCTCGAAGGTCGTTGGCAGATGAAGGATGATCGGGATGACTCTCTGGATGATGTCAAATTGTTGTCCGCGCATATTGAAATAATCGCGATAGTAATTTTCCTTGCGAAAAAAGGAGTTTTCCACACTCCGGCGGGCCAGGTCCTTCCCTTCCCGGATAGCATTTCCACTTTTTAAGACAGCTTCATCATTCCATACTTTTTCTTTTTTTCTGATGAAGCGGGCAAGCTGCAGGAAAATCAGTTTGAAATTCTCCTCTGTCTCTGAAGATTTCCTGCGAAGGTCTTTTTCGACGCTGGGCATATAAAGATTGAAAAGCAGTGCAACCAGGATCCCAATGGTAATGATGAACACTTCATTTAAAACAAAAGCGTATGTAATGTTTTTTGTTAAATATAATTGCATCACGATGACAAAACCGGGGATGATCCCCTCATGAAGTCCCAATTTCGCCATCAGGGGGATGTATATAAACAGGAGGACACCCACAGAAATGGGTGTGAACGATCCCCATTGAAACAGGATGACTGCAAGGGCCATGCCGAGAATTCCGGCAGCAAATCGCCTTAAGGCTATGACGGCTGACTGCCTTTTTGTGCTCTGGACACTAAGCAGTGTTATGATAGCGGCGGTAGCCGCGTTTTCGAGTGAAAACATTCCGGCAATCATCAATGAGACCATAGCTCCTATAGCTGTTTTTATTGTCCGGCTGCCAATTATAAACACAGTTGTACCTTCTCTCCATAATTTCTTTCTTAGGCTTTGCAATTCAGGCTGAAATATATCATGCGAGCATGACTTTCATAGCTTAAATATCTATTATATTTCCGGGCATTCAAATATAAAAATAATAAGCTTTAGAATAGTAAAGCCCTGCGATTCTGGTGTACAGGGATCTTTATACGTAAGCCTGTAATTGCACAAATATACTGACTGTTCTAAAATATGAGTATCAGCAATGCTATCTTTTACTTGCAGGGAGGGAAATGCTTCCAGGTTGATGATTTATTTATTTGGAAGCGATTACATGAAAACGAGCGAAATAAAGAAGCTTGATTTTCCGGCTGCGGATTTTTCCAGCTGGGAAGATGCTGCTGCGAAAAGTCTGAAGGGGAAGAGTGTCAGCAGTCTTTCTAGAAATACATATGAAGGTATACAAATCGATCCGCTTTATTATAAAAATGGAACTATAACAGAACTTCCCGGACAGAGACCGTATACCCGGGGAACCGAACCTGCCGGAAGCCGGGAAGGGACATGGGGGATTGCCCAGTGCCTGAGGGCGGAAGATCATGAGGAATTATTCGCTCTCGTAGAGGAGGCTGTAAAGAAAGGGCAGAATACAATCTCTTTTGATGCTGAACTGTTCGATTCGTTGGATGCCGGCCGGCTGCAGGAACTGATGAGAAAACTCCGTGCAGTCAATCTTCCTTTCTTCCTCGATCTTAAGGGAAGGCAGGAAGTTTTATTCAGAAGCATCAAAGATGACCCGGAACTTCAAGCCGGACTTCGGGGAGCTGCTGCCGAGGACCTGATATCGGACGGAGCGTCAGCTGGGAGCCTGCCTGTAGATAAAGACAAGTTTTCAATGGAACTAGCGGCCCGCCTTAAGGCAATGAATGATACTTTTCCAGGGCTCCGGAGCCTCCTTGTCAAAGCTTCTGTCTACCATAATGCCGGGGCAAGTGCTGTGCAGGAATTGGCTTTTGCCCTGGCCCTTGGTGTGGAATATCTGGAAATGGGACGGAAGGAAGGAATCGACGCCTGCGGACTCTCTGAGAAAATGGTATTTTCCTTTGCAGTTGGTTCGAGCTTCTTTATGGAAATCGCAAAGCTGAGGGCAGCCCGCAGGCTCTGGTCGAGGATAGGAGAAGCTTACAAGGATGAGATAAAGCCATTCAGGATGGAAATTCATGCTGAAACCTCCGCGTTTTCACAGACGGTCTTTGATCCGCATGTGAATATTTTAAGAACAGCGGGACAGGCTTTTGCGGCGGCAGTGGGGAATGTCCAATATCTCCAGATTCATCCCTTTGATTTGCCTGCGGTGCCATCGAGCCCGCTTGCCGGCAGGATTGCCCGCAATATCCACCACATCCTGTCAGAGGAAGCTCAGCTTAAGCATTCAGCAGATCCTGCAGGGGGATCATGGTATGTTGAAAAGCTTACCGATCAGCTTGCAGAATCAGCGTGGGAATTATTCCTTGAAATTGAAGACATGGGGGGAGCATGGGCTGCCCTTGAAAGCGGATGGATACAGGAGCAGATCGGCAAAACATTTAATGATAAGGCACATAATGTGATGATAAGAAAAGAGAAGCTGGTCGGGACCAATGTTTATGCAGATCTCAGCCAGTCTGCAAAACCGGGAAAGGGAACATCGGATGGCACCGCTGCAGCACCTGAGAATCATGTAGAAAAGGGCATTAATGCCCTGAAGCCCAAAAGGATGTCGGAAGAGGCGGAGGCGATCCGCCATAAAGCAGCGGCAATGGCCGAAAGGCGGGGAACGATACCAAGAGTTGGTCTAATTGGACTTGGTGCTTTAAAGGAATTCAAACCGAGAGCCGACTTCATCCGCAGTTTTTTCGCGGCTGGGGGAATCCATTCAGACATCAGCCCGCCTATTTATGGCGTGAACCAGGCGCTTTCCTTTATCAGCACGAATGAGGACGTCGAGCACTTCCTGATATGCGGCACTGATGAGGCGTATGAAAATGAAGCTGTTCAGTATATCTCTGCCATTAAGGCAGCGTTTCCTCATAAAAGGATATATATTGCAGGCAGGCTGGCGAAGGAGCTGGCCGGATCGGCTGAAAAAGCGGGACTTAACGGCAGCATACACCAGAACACCAGCCTTGATCTAATTAATACGTTCTTGGTGGAGATGGAGGGTAAAACACGATGACAAGACCAGACTTTCGAAAGATCAGCCAGGATTCAATGAACAGCATGGGAAAAGCAGATAACTCAAGCGGAGCAAATATCCCGGTACACCAGACCAATGAAGGAATCGAAGTGAAGGCTGTTTATACGGAAGAGGATATTAAACATGCAGAACATCACTTGAATTTTCCGGGACTTGCCCCTTTCACCCGCGGGCCATATCCGGCGATGTATGTGAACAGGCCATGGACAGTCAGGCAGTATGCCGGCTTTTCAACAGCGGAAGAATCCAATGCTTTTTATAAAAAGAATCTTGCCATGGGACAGAAAGGGCTGTCTGTCGCTTTTGACCTGGCAACCCACCGGGGTTACGATTCCGATCACCCCCGGGTTTTCAGCGATGTGGGAAAGGCAGGGGTCGCAATCGACACTGTTGAGGATATGAAGATCTTGTTCCGGGATATCCCTCTTGATCAAATGTCGGTTTCCATGACAATGAATGGTGCCGTTCTGCCTATTCTTGCTTATTTCATCGTGACCGCAAAAGAGCAGGGAGTGGAGCCGGCACAGCTCTCCGGCACGATCCAAAATGACATCCTAAAAGAATATATGGTACGGAACACCTATATCTATCCGCCGGAAATGTCGATGAAAATCATCGCCGATATTTTTGATTACACATCCCGCCATATGCCGAAATTCAATAGTATATCCATATCAGGATATCATATGCAGGAAGCGGGAGCACCGGCTGACATTGAGCTTGCCTATACGCTTGCCAACGGGCTCGAATATGTAAGCACTGGGCTTGCAGCCGGGATAGACATTGATACGTTTGCCCCGAGGCTGTCGTTCTTTTGGGCGATCGGCATGAATTATTTTATGGAAGTGGCCAAGCTTAGGGCTGCAAGATACATCTGGGCTAAGCTCATGAAGCAGTTCAACCCGAAGAATCCGAAGTCCCTGGCACTTAGAACTCACTCCCAGACGTCGGGCTGGAGCCTTGCCGAGCAGGATCCGTTTAACAATGTCACCCGTACACTGATTGAGGCACACGCTGCAGCCATGGGCCATACCCAGTCGCTTCACACGAATGCCCTTGATGAGGCGATTGCCCTGCCTACTGATTTTTCGGCAAGGATAGCAAGGAACACACAGCTATACCTCCAGGAAGAGACGCATATCACAGATGTGATTGATCCATGGGGCGGTTCTTATTATGTAGAATCACTGACAGACGCCCTCATCACAAGGGCCTGGGCACATCTGGAGGAAATCGAAGGACTCGGCGGGATGTCCAAAGCCAATGAAACTGGACTCCCTAAGATGAAGATCGAAGAAGCAGCAGCCAAAAGGCAGGCCCAGATCGATTCCGGCGAAGAAATCCTGGTGGGTGTGAATGCTTATAAGCCGGACATGGAAGACGAAATAGAAATCCTGGAAGTGGATAATACAGCAGTAAGGCTCAGCCAGATTGAAAGGCTGAAACTCGTGAAGGAAGGCAGAAGCGATGAGAAGGTGGCAGAGGCACTTGCATGTCTTACAGCAGCAGCCCGTTCCGGAGATGGCAACCTGCTTGAGCTTGCAGTCGCGGCGGCGGCCGAAAGGGCGACAGTAGGTGAAATATCGGATGCCATTGAAGAGGTTTGCGGCCGGCATAAGGCGGTAATACGGTCGATAAGCGGCATTTATAGCAGCTCTTACTCCAATGAGGAAGAAATAAAGGAAGTTCAGGAGCTGACAGCAGAATTCCTTGAAAATGAAGGAAGGCGGCCAAGGATCCTTGTGGCCAAGATGGGGCAGGATGGCCATGACCGGGGTGCAAAGGTCGTGGCTACCGCTTTCGCCGATTTGGGTTTTGATGTTGATATCGGCCCGCTCTTTCAAACTCCGGAAGAAACAGCCATGCAGGCTGTAGAAAACGATGTGCATGTGATCGGCATGAGTTCACTTGCAGGCGGCCACAAAACCCTGCTTCCTAAGCTCAGGGAAGAGCTCAAGAAACTGGGGAGAGAAGATATATTGGTTATTGCCGGCGGAGTCATCCCCGCTCAGGATTATCAGTTCCTTATGGATCAGGGTGCGGCCTTGATATTCGGACCGGGAACCATTATCCCCAGGGCAGCAGCGCTGCTGATCAAAGCAGTCTATAAAAGCCTTGGGTATGAGGAAGTGTCTCAGTAATGCCGGGGGAGAAGGAGAAGAAATTCAAAAAGAAGTCAGCCGGGATACACATCGATGAGCTGTTTGAGGGTGTGTCAGGCGGGAGCCGTACCATGCTCGCCAAGGCCATAACCCTCATCGAAAGCAATGCGCCGCATCATTTTGAAAGTGCCCAGCTTTTGCTGAAGAAGCTGGGTGACAGTGAGCAGGAATCCATCAGGATCGGGATCTCAGGAGTGCCCGGCGCGGGAAAGAGCACCTTCATCGAGGCGTTTGGGACTTTCCTGTGCAATCGAGGTCATAAAGTGGCGGTCCTGGCGGTAGACCCCAGCTCAAGCCTCGGCGGCGGAAGCATACTCGGTGATAAAACAAGGATGGAGAATCTGTCCCGAAATCCCAGTGCCTTTATCAGGCCTTCCCCGGCCGGAGGAACTCTTGGCGGAGTCCACCGTAAAACGAGGGAAACTATAACGCTGTGTGAAGCGGCAGGTTTTGATATCATTCTGGTCGAGACGGTGGGAGTAGGACAGAGTGAGGCAAAGGTCAGGGAAATGGTCGATTTTTTTCTGCTCCTTGCCTTGACGGGAGCCGGAGATGAGCTGCAGGGGATGAAGAAGGGCATTATGGAGCTGGCCGACGCTATTTTAGTCAATAAAGCAGATGGAAGCAATCTGCCTGCAGCCCTGAAAACGAAGCGGGAATATAATTCCATACTCCATTTCATCCAGCCGGCGACCAGGGGGTGGATTACCAAAGCATATTCCTGTTCCTCTGTGACAGGAGAAGGGATAAGCGAATTTTGGGAAGTGATCGAACGCTTCCGGACGAAAACAAGAGAATCGGGAGTATTTGAAGAAAGGCGGAAGTCACAGCTCGGCAATTGGATGAACTCCTTGATCACCGAACAGCTTGAAGCGCTCTTTTTTCAGAACGAAGAAATGAAACGGCTGCTTCCGGAGGCCAAGCTTGAAGTTATGGCAGGGCAGCGGCCGGCAGTACAGGCGGTCCATGAACTTTTTTCAGCTTTTTATGCATCCATCATAGAGGAACAAACATAATCTGCCTGTATACAGGCAGATTATGTTTGTTTAGGCACCATCCAATGGGATTATCCCAACCCAGCCGGACAGCCTGTAAACCAAAGAAAAGTCATGCTTCCGGAAAAGGCTCCATATGCTGAGTTAGATTGATATGTTAAAGGGGGATCAGCGGTATGCGGCGGTTTAGATTCATGGCGGGGCAATTTTTGAAAGAGCCTCTTTGGTTTCGAATCATGATTATTACATCATTTATTGCAGCCGTCGTTTTCAGCAGTTCTTATTTTAAAGAAAAAAGCTTTTATGACGGCTTATCCAAGTCAGCGGCCGCCATCATATTTGCCTCCTATTTCGTTAAATTCAGAAGGAATAGATCGACAGCAGCCATCCTGGCTGCGTGTGCCATTCTTTCTATCTATTTATCTCTTCGTGCCTTCATTCAATAAAAGGTTAATATAAAAGAAAATGGATAGCACAAGGTGCTATCCAATCTAGGGAGTTTAGGGGTATGGTTCTAGATGTAGTTATATATTTCCCTTTTTGGCAAATATTAAACTTTCAGGCTGTATTATTTTCAATCATTTTTAAGCTGGCTTCGTTGTGGAAAATGTCCTGATGTTGATATAATATGGTTGAAGTACATATGAAGGAGGAAGCAGATATGAGCATGGATTTTAATTTATTCATGAATGATATAGTACGCCAGGCACGCCAGGAAATCACGGCTGCCGGTTATACGGAACTAAAGACACCTGAAGAAGTGGACCAGGCATTGAATCAAAAAGGTACGACCCTGGTTATGGTCAATTCTGTATGCGGCTGTGCTGGAGGGATTGCCCGGCCAGCGGCTGCGCATTCCATACATTTTGACAAACGCCCCGACCAGCTGGTGACTGTATTTGCCGGCCAGGATAAAGAGGCAACAGAAAAGGCGCGGAGCTATTTTACTGGTTATCCGCCATCATCTCCATCTTTTGCACTCCTTAAGGATGGCGAACTGATTACCATGGTCGAACGTCACGAAATTGAAGGACATGAGCCAATGAGCGTGGTCAACAAGCTTCAAACTTACTTTGATCAATATTGCGAAGAAATCTAAACAATGGAAGGCTGGTTTTTTCAGGCCGCCGGCAGGGTTCATTCCCTGGGGCCCCTGAAGAGCCAGCTTTTTTATGTTTCCAGCTAAAGTTATGCTGTAAAAACATTATATGAGCTTGTATATTGGTGCATAAATATTATGTATATATTTTAAAATAATAATTTATAGGGCTGTAAATAAGCAAAATTAATAGTTTTCAATCTTAAAAGATTGTGTTAAAATACATGATATTGCATATATATTATCCGTTGATTTCACTTGTAAATTATGGTGATATAGTTCATAATTAATGAAAACTGACTTATGTTAATTTTCAGATTACTATTTTAGGGGGAATATTTAGTGAAGAAGTGGTTGTCAGTTTCTTTTGCTATTTTATTATTAACGGGGATCCTTGCAGCCTGCGGCTCGTCCGAAGATACCAGCGGCAGCAGCGGGGAAGGAAAAGAAAAAACGTTAAAGATGGGAACATCGGCTGATTATCGGCCATTCGAGTACATTGATACGGCGAAGAGTGACGAAATCATCGGATTTGATGTGGATATCGCAAAAGCCATCACTAAAAACCTCGGCTACAAGATGGAAATCCAGGATATGGAGTTCAACGGCCTTGTGACGTCGCTGCAGAACAAGCAGGTAGACTTTGTCCTTGCCGGCATGACTCCAACCAAGGAGCGTAAGGAAAGTGTGGATTTCAGTGATGTCTATTATTCTGCGAAACATTTGATCATCACAAAGAAAGACAGCGGAATTAAAACAAAGGAAGACTTGAAAGGCAAGAATGTAGGAGTCCAGCTTGGATCTATCCAGGAAGGAATCGCCAATGATATCAAGAAAAAAGATAAGATAGACATGAAGGTTGAAAGCCGCAGCCGGATTCCTGAACTTATCCAGGAAATATCGGCTGGACGCTATGATGCTGCCATCATTGAAGATACAGTTGCAAAAGGCTATATGAAGAACGATAAAAATTTAGTAAGCCATGAACTTAATGTTGAAGGCGAAGCCGGTTCTGCGATCGCATTTCCGAAAGACAGCAAGCTGACTAAAGAATTCAACGCTGAACTGAAGAAAATGAAAGAAAATGGAGAACTTGATAAGCTGATTATAAAATGGTTCGATAACGCTAAGTAAACTCGGGCTTTCATCATTCAAAAAGGAATGGCTCTTAAAAAGTCATTCCTTTTTTACCGGTTTTACCGGTTTGGCAAAACCATCAGGAAGGATTGAATAAATTGAATCTTGATTTTAGCCGTGTCATTGAATCCCTTCCCTACATATTGGAGGGTATTACGGTCACTTTGAAAGTAGTAGTTTTGGCTGCTATCCTCGGATTTGTACTCGGGATTATTTTATCCCTGCTGAAGATCAGCTCCGTTAAGCCGCTGAACTGGATTGCGGACTTTTACACCTCGATTTTCCGGGGCACCCCGCTTATCCTGCAGCTGATGCTTATTTATTTTGGGTCGCCGCAGGTGTTCGGGGGGCAGATTTCCCCGTTCACCGCAGCGTTCCTGTCCTTTGGCCTGAATTCCGCTGCCTATATATCCGAAATCATCCGGGCGGGCATACTGGCAATCGATAAAGGCCAGAAAGAGGCGGCGATGGCCCTGGGTGTGCCATACCGGAAAATGATGCTTGATATCATCCTTCCGCAGGCCATGAAGAACATCCTGCCCGCTTTGATGAACGAGATGATCACTCTTACAAAAGAATCGGCAGTTGTCACCCTCATCGGGTTAAATGATATTATGAGAAGGGCTTATATCGTGGGTGGACAAACTTACCGGTTCTTTGAACCCATCCTGCTCGCGGGCATGATCTATTATGTAATGGTCATGATCCTGACCATTGCAGGCAAGCTTGTGGAAAGGAGAATGAGACGCAGTGATTAATATAGAAAATCTCCATAAAAACTTCGGGAAGCTCGAGGTTTTAAAAGGAATAGATACCAAGATCAGTGATGGAGAGGTTGTTGCGATCATCGGTCCATCCGGATCGGGGAAATCGACCCTCCTTCGCTGCATCAATCTGCTGGAGCAGCCGACACAGGGAAGCATCTGGATCAAGGACGAAGACGTCACCAGTAAAAAGACAAACATCCTGAAGGTCCGGTCCAATGTCGGGATGGTGTTTCAGCATTTTCACCTGTTCCCGCACAAAACGGTACTCGAGAACCTGACATATGCACCAATGAAAGTCAAGAAACTCTCAAAAAAGCAGGCTGAAGAAAAAGGAATGGAGCTCCTTGGAAGAGTGGGGCTCGCTGAGAAAGCGGGTGTCTATCCCAGTAAACTTTCTGGCGGCCAGAAACAGAGGGTGGCAATTGCCCGTGCTTTGGCCATGGATCCTGAAGTTATGCTTTTTGATGAACCAACCTCTGCACTGGACCCTGAAATGGTCAAGGAAGTATTGGATGTCATGAAGTCTCTAGCCCATACCGGCATGACGATGGCCATCGTAACGCATGAAATGGGCTTTGCCCGTGAGGTAGCCGACCGGGTGCTCTTCCTCGATGAAGGAGTCCTTGTAGAAGACGCGAACCCCGCCGAATTCTTCTCAAGCCCAAAAACAGAAAGGGCGAAGAACTTCCTGGAGAAAGTACTTTAGATAACCCATGTTTCAATACACCGAACTGGCTGCAAAGATGAAATAGTCTTTGCAGCTTATTTGTGTAATAATTTAGAGGTTTTCCTTCCTGAATGTCGAATTTCAAAAATAACAGAGAATATGGGAGGAGCGGTTTTTATGGAACTATTCAAGATTCAGTATGACTGGATCCAGCGGACAAGGGAAACACTATTCAGGTATTGTGAAGAGATGTCCCAGGAGCATTATGTCACAGAGCTCGAATCCTTCGGCGGTGATTCCATCCGCAGCCTGCACGTCCATACCGCCAATTGCTACCGGATTTGGCTGGGTGAACGTGCCCTCGGCAGGAAGATTCCCTATTTCGTGCCGGAGCAGACTGGCACGGTGGCAGCCATGCGGGAGGTTTTCCGGGAGACGGACAGCCTTGTACACGATTTTCTCGATGCATTTAAAGGATCCTGGGAGCAGACCGTGTCTATGCACTTGAGGGACGGGAGCATCTTTAAACCCACCGCCTTATGGCTTTTTACACATACCGCAACACATGAATTCCATCATAAAGGGCAGATTGTGAAGATCGGGAGGCAGCTTGGATACATTCCGCCTGATACCGACCTGATCGAATCTTGAGGGGCGGGGAGTGCTCTGATCATTTCCCGCGGGCACCGGCCGCCAATGGGAATCATATAAATATCATGAGGCAAAAATAAATGCTTGCTAAAATGAAATAAAAAGTGGTATTATAAACCAAATTATTCCATGAAAATCTATGAAGAGAACAAGTATGGATAAACGAACTTATACAGCGAACTGGGTATGGTGAGAGCCAGTGAGGGAATTTTTCCGGAAAAATCATCTCTGAGATGCAGGGCTGAAACACAGTAAGCGCTGACGGAGGTCCACCGTTAAAAGGAACGCGTATGATGGTACGTTGATAAGTGCTGCTGCAGGCTTGCGGCAGAATTTGGGTGGTAACGCGGGTAATACACTCGTCCCTTTTACAGGGACGGGTGTTTTTTTTTAGCTCTGTTCATCGCTGAATGATTTAACAGTGATTCAATAATGTAACAGAGAATTATATCTAGGAGGCGGCCTACAATGGCAGAAAAGGAAAAAGAAGCTGGAAGCATGCGCGAAAGAAGGATATTGGAGTATTGGGAGCAGGAACAGATCTTCCAGAAATCAGTCAGTAACAGAGACAGTGGAATTCCGTTTGTCTTTTATGAAGGTCCTCCCACTGCCAATGGGCTGCCTCATGCAGGGCATGCCCTGGGACGGACAATCAAGGATATCATCGCCAGGTACCATACGATGGGGGGCAGGCAGGTGATCAGGAAAGCCGGATGGGATACTCATGGACTGCCGGTTGAATTGGGTGTGGAAAAAGCACTCGGTATTTCAGGGAAACAGGAAATAGAAGCATATGGTGTCGAATCATTCGTTCAAAAATGCAAGGAAAGTGTGTTCTCATATGAAAAACAATGGAGGGAGTTCACAAGGAATCTGGGTTACTGGGTGGATATGGATCATCCTTATATGACCATGGACAATGACTATATCGAATCTATCTGGCATATACTCGGGACAATCCATGAGAAGGGCTGGCTGTACAAGGGACACCGGGTATCGCCTTACTGTCCGAGCTGCCAGACTTCCCTTAGCTCCCATGAAGTCGCTCAAGGCTATAAGGATGTCAAAGATTTGACCGCTACGGTAAAATTCAGGCTAAAAGCTGCTGAAGGGGTCTATGTCCTCGGCTGGACGACTACCCCCTGGACACTGCCGGCAAATGTTGCCCTTGCCGTGAATCCTGACTTTGACTATGTGAAGGTCCGGTGCGGCGAAGAAGTATACATCGTATCCCATGCCCTGGCAGAAAAGGTGCTTAAGGAACCATTCACCGTCCTGGACGTTATGAAGGGGAAGGACCTTATAGGACTGTCATATGAACCGCCTTTTGATTTTGCGAAAGTGGATAATGGACACAGAATCATTGGCGGAGACTTTGTGACGGAAGACAGCGGAACAGGCATTGTTCATATTGCGCCGGCATATGGGGAAGATGATTACCGCCTGGTCCAGGAAAATGGACTGTCCTTCATCAATCTTGTTGACGACAGGGGCAGATATATGGACGCCGTCACCCCTTTGGCCGGACAGCCGGTCAAGGAGAGCGATGTAGATATAGTAAAATTGCTTCACGATAAAGGACTTCTTTATCATAAGGAGAAATACGAACATACCTATCCGCACTGCTGGCGGTGCGATACGGCCCTGCTCTATTATGCAACAGAGAGCTGGTTCATCAAAACCACTGCCTTAAAAGAAGAGTTTATTTCAGAAAACCAAGGGGTGAATTGGTATCCGGAGCATATAAAAAACGGCCGGTTTGGGAACTTCCTGGAAGGCCTGGTTGACTGGAATATAAGCAGGAACCGGTATTGGGGCACTCCGCTTAACGTTTGGGTTTGTTCTTCCTGCAAGAAAGAAGTCTCCCCAAAAAGCATCAAAGAATTAAGTTCAAGAGCAAAAGGGAATGTCAGGGACCCTGAACTCCATAAGCCCTATGTGGATGAAATCGAACTTGCCTGCCCGTCCTGCGATGGGACCATGCAGAGGACTCCCGAAGTGATCGATGTCTGGTTTGACAGCGGCTCCATGCCATTCGCTCAATATCATGCGCCTTTTGAGAATGCTGAATTGTTCCAAAAACAATTCCCCGCGGATGTCATCGTGGAGGGAATTGACCAGACAAGAGGCTGGTTTTATTCATTGCTGGCGGTATCTATGCTTTATACAGGGCAGGCTCCATATAAAAATGTACTAGCGACTGGACATGTATTGGATGAACATGGCCAGAAGATGTCCAAAAGCAAAGGAAATGCCCTGGATCCAGTGGAACTGATGCAGGAGTATGGTGCTGATGCACTCAGATGGGCGCTTGTGGCGGACAGTGCGCCATGGAATCCGAAGAAATTCTCTCCACGTAATGTCAAGGAAGCAAGATCAAAGCTGGTTGATACGCTGTCGAGCATGCATCATTTTTATACTCTTTATGCAGAACTCGATGCATTTGATCCCGAAAGACATTCCAGTGATTCCTATACACTTATGGACAGGTGGATTTTATCCAGGCTGAATACGACCATCAAGCGGATGAAAGAAGAAATGGAGGACTATCAGGTAACCAGCGCTGCCAGATTAGGCGGAGCTTTTATTGAAGAAATAAGCAACTGGTATATCCGGAGAAACAGGGGCCGTTTCTGGGGCAAGGGCATGACTGACGATAAAATGGCGGCTTTCCAGACCCTTTTTACGCTGCTGCGGGACACAGCAAGATTGCTTGCTCCATTTGTCCCCTTTATTTCAGAGGAAGTGTATCATGACCTTCAAGGAGACAGCGTCCATCTTTCAGATTATCCTGAGGTCCAGACCGGGCTGATTGATGAAGAATTGGAAGATCGGATGGGGGCAGCAATGGAAATCGTCGAATTAGGCAGGAGCATCCGCCACGCCAGGCGGATAAAGACCAAACAGCCTCTGGCGAAAATGGTGATCGTGACAAACCTCCATGTAAACTCATTCAAGCCTTTTGAAGAGATCATCAAGGATGAATTGAACATAAAAGAAATTGAATGGGCAGATTCATCGAGTGAATATATCGCCTATAAATTAAAGCTGAATTTTAAATCGGCAGGACCGAAGCTTGGCAGGGCAGTGAATGAAGTGAATGCCCTGCTCAACCGAGCAGGTGCAGATGAAGCCAGTCAATTGATTACCGCTGGATCGCTTACTTTTGAACTGGAGGACTCTACCCGCATCACCCTGGAAACAGAGGATGTGGCTGTCCAAAAAACCGCTTCACTGCCTGGTTCCGCTTACGCTTCCAACGGTGACTTTACAGTTATCATGGACATCCATATCAGTGAAGAATTAAAGCAGGAAGGTCAGGTAAGGGATGTAATCCGGTTTATACAGGATCTGCGGAAAAAATACAACCTGCCTGTAGAAAAGAGAATCGACCTTTATATTTCCTGCTCTCCTGCCATCCTGCAAATAATCAGGAATCATGAGGAATTGCTCCGCAGCAGTGTAATTTTAAATCACATATATTTCTCAAGCACCGATGATATGGAAACCGCTGCTTTTGGAGAAGAAGAGATACGGCTCGGGATTTCCTGAATTAGCTGTATTAAACGGCCAGCTCTGTCCTTGGAGTAATGAACAATTCCAATGCGGCCGGCTTTAAGAAAGAGCCGGCTGCATTTCCACTGACTTGCTATATTGGGATCGTGCTCTACGGCACAGCCTGTGATAAAATAATCCTGGGAGTCTTAACGAAATAAAGAGGATTGAAGGTAGGAAGCTTGAACATTTTATGGGATTTTGACGGAACTTTATTTGATACCTATCCAGCATATACAAAAGTGATGAAGCAGGTTTTGGGAGAAGCAGCGGATGAAAGAGACATCCTGGCACAATTGAAAATTTCCTTTTCACATGCAATCCATTATTTTCAGCTGTCTGAAGACCAGATCAGCGAGATGAAACGGTTGAATCAATTGATATCCCCTCATGATATGAAACCCTTTGAAAGTGTGGAAAAAATATTAAAGCAGGCGGATAAGAATGTTATCATGACCCACAAAAGCAGGGCTGGGGTGACAGCCATCCTTAAACATTATGGCTGGGAGAAATACTTTGCCGACATGGTAACGATTGATGATGGTTTTCCAAGAAAGCCGGATGCCGCATCTTATGCTTATCTCCACAGGAAGCATCATATAGATCTTGTGATCGGTGACAGGCTTCTTGATGTATTGCCTGCAAAAGAATTAGGGATCCCGGCATGTCTGTTTCAAAACGAAGAAGGTGCAGCCGATTATCACCTTACGCACTATGCTCAATTTTCCGAAGTGTTTAAGATGAAGATTGATGCATGAGAATCATCCTGACTTTTTTAGCCCGGGAAGCGGTTTTCGAAAACTTGAAAATCCAAGAATATAAAATGGACCATCTGCTAAAGATGAGCCTGATTTCTATTAATATCTGAAGATCCAATCAGTTTACTTGATGATTGTTTTCATCACTTAGCAGGAGTTGGTGCGTGCCAAACAGGCCCATTTTCAGTTCCTCGCTCACTCTATTAGAATCATAGGCGCAGACAGAAAGAAGCCTGGCCTTGTTCACGATGCTGTCAGCATCACTTTCAGACTGAGTTAATTTCCTGGAAACACCATTTTCATCGCGCCACTCAATATGAGCCCAGCTGCGGACAACAGAACCGGGGGATGAACCATCTTCAAAGAGGCTTGGGAAAAATTCAAAGATAGAATTTGAACTGAAATCTCCCTTTGCATAATAAAAATCGAAATTATTAACGATTTTCACCTTATTAAGAGAGTCTGAATCCAATAGCGATTTTAATCTGCTTTGGATTAAGGGGGCAATCCGGTCATTTTCTATGATGATCGTATATTGATTTCGTTCCAATCCAGATAAAACGAAATCCACGATATTGGAGAGATACTTATCCTGGTTTTCGAAGAAATATAGTATATGACCTTCGGTGAGGCCTTTAATGTGTCCAATTTCTTTTAAATTCGTTATTTCCAAAAATACACCCCATTAAGTTAGCGGAATATAGACATAGTCCATCTTCCTTGAATTTTATCATATTAAAGTGATTACTTATATACAAAAATATCCCAATTAGAATTCTGCGCAGGTAGCAGGGGAGGTGTGCTTCTTTAACAGAGCTGGCAAGGCTTACGCTCCACAAGAAATTACTTTTGAAAAAAAGAATCCGGACAAAGGAGTGAGAAAGAGAATGGAGATAAAGGATATATGTTCAAAGAAAGTCCTGACAGAGGCAAAGGGGTATCTTGATGTGGGCTTTACCCATTCTTTGAATCCTTATAGCGGGTGTGCCTTCTCCTGCAGCTATTGCTATGTCCGGGAAATGCCGATCCAAAAGTTCAAGGAAATACCCTGGGGTGACTGGGTAGACATTAAAAGGAATGCTGCTGAAAATTATCGGAAGGAACTCGTGTCGCTTCGCAAAAAACAAAAGCCAGTGAATATCTTCATGTCTTCCGCAACCGACCCCTATCAGCCGCTGGAACGGGATGCACAGATAACCCGCGGCATCTTGAAGGAAATGATTGATAATCCGCCGGATTTTCTCCAAATTCAGACAAGGAGCCCGCTTGTGGCAAGGGATATCGATTTGCTGGTTCAGCTTGCTGAGAAATGCAGAGTAGTAGTATCGATGACCATTGAAACCGACCGGGAAGATATCAAGCGGATCTTTGCCCCAAAAGCACCAGGGATCAGGCTGCGGCTCAAGGCACTAAAGGAAATCCATGATGCCGGCCTATCCACACAGGCAGCCATCTCGCCTGTCCTGCCATTCACACCCGCTTTTCCGGAATTGCTCGCAGGGATAGTCGATCATATCTGGATCGATACACTGAATATAGGAGATGGAGCGATGGGCAAACGCTCTATGAGACTCGGTATGCCGCAATTATTCTCAGAATATGAGCTTTCTGAATGGTATCGAGATAATATCCATTGGGCTGTAGAGAAATACTTCAAAAAATACTTCAACGAGGGCATCATACGTGTGTCCAAACAGGAAGCATTTCCAACAAAAGAGCGGGAGCTATAGCCCGTCCATCATTCCTTTCAATAACATTTAAACCAGCTTAATATCTCCTCAACAAAGTCATGTTACATTAAAGCTGTTCGGATTATTAGCAGGATATTCTGAAACAGGATGGTGCCGCTATGATGTTGAAGAGGATAGTTGTTAATTTTATTCTGATCATGTCTCATTTCTACCTCGCATAAGAATACTAGCCGGTAAAAGCTGCAGCTGTCCATTGACGGCTTTTTTTGTGGAAAAGCGGCGGAACTGCATGTACTATGAGGCTTCCTGCAAGAGGGTGTGAACATAACCTATCTTTCTGGTATTCCTGCCTGCGCCTTGCTCCGCTCCACCGCCTTATTATGTTTGTCCTGCTCTTGTCTAGTTTCTTTCCATGCATGGGCTGCGAGCAGGAAACACATGCTTGTTTTTATTGTAAATTTTGAAGTTTATATATGATAATATACTTGGCTGATTGTGTAAATTTATCGTATAACTCATAATAAACATGTATTGTTTACAGAGAACATCTGACAGATAGCTCTTTGAGTCCATCATTTCGGTTATTGAGAGATAGAATACAGTCAAAGCGTCTTACGTTAACTTCACTGAGTAACTAATAAGGAAGTGCCGTCTATGAAAGCAAAACCCATTTATGTAGAAATTCCAATGAAGGCTGAAATTGAAGAGGTATGGGATAGGAGTCAGGATCCCAAACTCCATGAACAATGGGACCTGCGTTTTTCCTCCATAACTTATCTGACAAAAGAAAGTGAAGATGAGCCACAATCATTTCTATATGAAACGAAAATAGGATTTGGCCTCAAGGTTTCCGGCTGGGGAAAAAGCATGGGTACATATGACAAAAAGGATGGTTCACGAAGCTCTTCCCTTCATTTTGGCACCGATCAAAAGATATCCCCTATCCGGGAAGGCAGAGGGTATTGGAGGTACGTTCCGGCAGAAGAGGGCAGCACCTTCCTTACCCAATATGACTATGATGTGCGTTACGGAATAATAGGGCGGCTGCTGGATTTACTTTTCCGCCCGCTGATGGGCTGGGCGACGGCTCTAAGCTTTGATGTGCTGAAACGATGGATGGAAAAAGGGGAAGCTCCCCGCTCACAATATCTGCGTTTTTTTATCAGCGCCTTAATTTCCGCGCTCTTCTTCTTTGTCTGGTTTTACCAGGGCCTAGTTCCAAAGATCATTGAAAATCATCCGGCAGAGGTTTCTATGTTAAGCGGTTTATCTGCCATCCTCGGAGACTCCGCCATACAGGCTGTGATGATCATTGGTTTTCTTGAAATGCTTTTTGCTCTGCTTTGGTTGTTTTATCGCAAAAAGAAACATCTTATGGCTCTTCAGATGGTTATTTTTCCGGCATTGACATTTGCATCGATTGCTGCTGAGCCATCCATTGCTTTTCACCCGTTCAATCCCGTTTCCTTCAATATGAGTTTATGGATACTTTCCATCATCGGCTTTTTTGTATCCGCAGATTTACCTTCCGCATCCAGTTGTAAACGCCGTAGAAAGGAAGATTAATAGTGTCGATTTATCGCAGTATCTTAGGAAAAGACTTTGGGAGGCTTCATCCCAGACTTCAAGCCCGCTATGCCATTTCAATCGATGAGCCGTTTTATGCGGAGGGAATTATGTCGGTCATCAGAACCGGCCCTAAGTGGATGAAGCCCTTTTTGACTCTTGCGGCCCGATGGAAATTTCTTTTTCCAGAACAAGGGGAGGATGTACCGTTTTCTATCAGAAATACCTGCCGGTCATTGCCGCAGGGCGGAGAAGAGATCTATTGGGAGCGTTCTTTCTTTTTTCCCCATGTTACACGCCATTTTAATGCTTTCATGACCTTGGATCACAAGCGGGGGTTTGTGAAGGATTACCTGGGGGAACCCAGCTTCTTTTATTCCGATTTGCTCTTTGCGGTAACAGAGGAAGGGCACCTTCAAATTTGCTCTGGATCGCAGCGATTTGTGGCAGGCAGAATGGAAGTCCCGATTCCACGGCAGCTGATGGGCGCTGTAACGGTGGAGGAAGGCTATGACGACGAGAAGCAGGTATATACAATCAAAGTCGACATTCAAAACCGCATAGCAGGGAGGCTGATGGCTTATGAAGGAGTGTTTAAGGCGAAATCTCTTTAACTCTACGATATTAGCCGGGTTCCTCCTTTTCCTTGCAGCAAGCCTTGCGGCCGATTCCCCCTATCTGCTCATGCTGACTGCTGCACAGCTCGTTTTCGTACCGCTGGTGCTGAGGCAGATCATTGTAATGGATAGGAGATATACCCTGTTTATATGGATTGGGATGATTTCCATTGCCTTGTGGCATTTCTTTTCAACTGATCCATGGAAGATTGTGTGTGCTGCCGTCTATCTGGTATTTACCTTAACGGTGGCAATGTCCGGGCTGCGCCGCTTTTTGAACCGGGGCTTTGTGAATCTGGCGGAATTCTCGATTGATCTGGGAATGATGTACTTATTTATAGGTGGTCTTTGGTTCTTCGTTTATACCGCTCGGATTGAAACAGGCTTCAGTCCGCTGATTACCTGGCTGACTGCCATTCATTTTCATTACTCTGCGTTTTTGCTTCCCGTCTCGCTGGGACTTTTTGGCCGCTTGCACGATTCGAAGCTTTACCGGGGGATTGTTCCTCTCATCCTGGCAGGACCGATGCTTGTTGCCATCGGCATTACGTTTTGGCCGATACTGGAATTGCTTTCAGTCCTGGTATACATCTTTGCCCTATACAGCTTAATAATCCTCGCATATCGGACAAAATTTGCTGCCCGTCTGCAGGGTGTATTCATCCGTCTGTCCTACAGTGCGGTCGGCGTCACGATTTTATTTTCCATGCTGTATGCAGCCGGGGGCAGTCTTGGTGGATACAAAGTCAGTATTGATTTTATGCTTGCTTTCCATGGGTTTGTAAATTGTGTCTGTTTTGGGCTGTTCGGGGTTTTAGGCTGGAGTATCGCGGTCCCTCCGGCAAGGCTTGTAAACTGGTCTTTTCCAGTAAGCAGAGTCAGGGGAATGCTGACACAGACAGGAAGCCCTGTCCAGGGACTGGTGGATGACATGGCTCTATTTGTGGATACCTCTGTATTGCCCCGGACCATCACCCATTTTTATGAAAGCACCGATCAATACCGCTTATTTGCCAGCGTAAAATGGACACCATGGTTTAAACCATTTGCTGTCATTTATAAGCTCATCAGCAGACAGATCCAGCAATTGAACCTGCCTTTATCAGGAAGAACGAGTGAAATGACGGGAGAAATCAAAGCTGTTGATTCATTAGTAGATGGCAGGTACCGCCCGAGAGCCTGGATAAGGAAGGTCAGGAATCAGACCGTGTTCACGGCAATTTATTCGCACCATGAAACGGCAGGGAAAGTATATATGAACATTGCCCTTCCGCTGCCTTTTTCAACCATGATCGGCATCCTGGAGCTTGAAGAAAAGGACAAATCCCTTATTCTCTCAAGCAGCGGAGAAGGTGACCCTGGCATATATCTTGCGGTGGGCAGCAGCCTGTTCCGGCTGCCATTGTCCGAACGTTTTCAGATTGAGGAGAAACAAGCAGGCGTTCTGGCGGCGCACCATAAGATGAAGATTTTTGGTGTTCCCTTTTTAGAGATTCACTATCATATTGAACATAAATGAACTAGTATTTTAGCCGATGAGTTTCTTACACGATAGCGGCGATGCCGCAGGGGTCCATATCTTTAAATTAAGCCCAATCAGGAGGGTGAACCATGACAGAAATCGCATTTTTAGCTTCTTCCAAACCTTTTTTAATCCCTGAGGAAATTGAAGAATATAACAATCGACGAATATTTGAACGGGAGGAAGATGCTGTCTTTTTCACTGTGTGGGAACTTGATGAGTACTGGGTGCGAAAAATAGAGGAACTGTTTACCATGCCGTATGTTTATCAAGTTCATGGACTCGGAAACCGATTATTTCTGACATATGTAGAAAAGTACTTGAAAATGGGAGACGTTATAGAAATTTACGCGGTGCCAAATCAGCATGCATTCGATGAGTATAAACAGAATATGCTGAGGCATCCGGAGCCTGTTGAGATTAACATTGGAAGCTGTACGTATAAAGATAGCTATGGTTCATCTAAACTCAACCCTAAAAGGCTGCGTGAAGATCTTGGCAGCCGCAATTATATTTCTCATCTTGGAATTGCGACTTTTTTAAATTATTGATGAAAGGCTCTTTTCGCATATATGGTTGACTATTGTATAAGGAAGTGGATTTCCACTGCAGGCATTAACTAACTTTAATAGCAGCGACCTTGTATTAACTGCCGTATTGGCATTGTTTATGAATGCCTATAAAATCTGGACAGTTCAATATGACCCGCCCATGGTAATGACTTTTTCCCCTTTATCGATGATGAAATTGATAATAGTAATGGCTTTTTCAGAACGTCCTTCGACTGCAAAGGTTATATCACATCCAAAGAAACCAAACCTTATTGAAAAGATTTTAACTCCGAGGAAGATTGTAAGTCTATGTGCTTAAGCTAACGGTGGCATTCCTTAATGAAGGGATGCCTTTTACTCTATTGAACAAACAGGCAGCATTCCTGAATAATTGAAAATGAGTTTGAAGTTTGTAAACTACGTACTTAAGCAATAGGCTGCGTTAGTTGAAAATCGGATGGCTATTTCGTCAGCTTTTTTCGGTTGTTCAACTAAAGAGCAGGTTAGCTATACAAGTTATAAATTTAATGGTTTAAAGTTATAGAGCATTTCATTGAATAAGGAATGCTTTTTATTTTTGCTTAAAATAAATAACATACAATAAAAATGTTGTTTAATTTAATAAAAAATTATTGATAAACGATAAAATACATATTAAAATCAAAATCAGTACAAATAAGTGAGGTGCTTTTTATGGTAAAAGTAACAACGTTGTTTTTAAAAATAGCTGTTATTCTTTTAGGAGTCCCAGTTCTTGCTCTGTGCATCTTTTTGGTGCCTGAGATGGCGAATATTGCAGTAAAATTACTTCCAGGGTTTGCTTTTATAAAATATCTCGTTTTCATCGCTTTTGATGCATCGGCGATACCTTTTTACTTTGCTTTGTATCAGGCATTCAAACTCTTACGCTATATTGACAAAAATAAAGCTTTCTCCAATTTATCTGTAAAAGCTTTAAAGAAAATCAAATACTCTGCCATCACAATCAGTATTTTGCATGTGTTAGTTTGGCCGCTCTTCTATATCTTTGCGGAAGTAGATGACTCACCAGGGGTTATCTTTGTCGGACTAGTTGTTCCTTTTGCTTCGATGGTTATTGCAGTCTTTGCGGCTGTTCTCCAAAAACTTTTACAAGAAGCAATTAATATTAAATCAGAAAATGATTTAACGGTCTGAGGTGAATAACAATGGCAATTATTATCAATATTGATGTGATGTTGGCAAAAAGGAAAATGAGCGTAACAGAACTTTCGGAGAAGGTTGGAATAACAATGGCGAACCTTTCTATATTGAAAAATGGAAAGGCAAAGGCGATTCGATTATCCACTTTAGAGTCAATTTGTAAGGCTTTAGAATGTCAGCCTGGAGATATTTTAGAATATAAAAGTGACGATTACCGTTAAACATTGTGGAGGGAACTTAATATAACAATTATTAGAGGAAGTGTAACTATGGACATTAACAATTTGATTATTGAAAATATCGCTAACCCTCATGAGCTGGAGAGAATGTATAGAAAAGACCCGAAAGCTTTTAAAAAGTCATTCCCATACGCATTGGAAAAAAATCCTGATTCTCAGGTTCTTGGTGTTTGGTATGAAAGATTGCATTTCAAGGAGACGGCAAATGCAGAAAAATCTTCCTTGCTTCAAAAAGGTTTCTTATTCATGGGCATTTTAGCCATTCTGGCCGGGATGAGCACCAGGATCATTTGGCATTTTGTCGAACAAGAAGCAATTGCTCCAATTAACCTGGCTTTTGGTATAATTCCCTTTATTGCTGCCTATTTTGTTTACAATAATACTCCGAAAAAAAGTGTTATTTATTCCCTTGCAGCGTTGTTCCTAATTTCCGGGTTTTATCTTAATATGCTGCCATTAAATTATAATGACAGTATTATCCTTGCTTATTTACACCTTCCCATATTCTTATGGGTATTGGTGGGACTTGCATTTACAGGGAATGAATATTCAAAAGGCAGTGCAAGATTAGCCTATATTAAATTTAATTTGGAATATGGTATTCTCTACGCCAGCATGGCAGTAAGCGGAATGGTACTAGCAGCATTAACCATGAAGTTATTTAGCTTTGTTGGCTTGGATATAGAAGACCTCTATTTTAGTAATGTCGTTTTATTTGGTGCTGCCGCTCTCGCTATTGTGGCTGCATATCTGGTATCAATGAATCTTAAACTTGCTAAGAATATTACACCATATTTAGCTAAAATTTTTAGTCCTCTTGTCCTGGTCACATTGATGGTCTATCTTATAACGGTTATATGGGTCGGGAAAAATCCATTCTTGGACCGCAATTTCTTGATAGCCTTCAACGGAATACTTCTTGGTGTATTGGCCGTTACCATATTTTCCATTATCGAGAGTGACTCAGACGAGAAAAAGAACATTTCAGATCACATAAATTTTTCCTTAATTGTTCTTACGCTTATCATTGACAGTGTGGCTTTGTCAGCCATCGTGTTCAGACTTTCTTCTTACGGAATTACGCCTAACAGACTTGCTGTTTTAGGAGTAAACATACTTATTTGGGCAAATCTAATTTGGATTATGCTCTCCTATATGCGTTTTCTACAAAACAAATCCGGACCTTCAACTATCCAAGATGCCGTTACTAAGTATTTGCCGGTATACGGACTTTGGGCAGCTTTCGTTACATTTTGTTTTCCTATAATTTTTAATTAGAAAGGCTCTGTTAACGTAACGAAAAGCTAATTTTCTAGAACGTATAAAAACCTTAGAACCGAACTATACAGCTTTTTAGTTTTTTTATACAGAGTTGCATAGTTTTGGCTTTTTTTCATTACTAAAGTTAAAAAGAGGGTATTCAAACTAGAAGACATAATATATTATTGCAGCTGATTCTTTAGAAAATGACCAGTATCATGTCTCCAACTAAAAAGGACTTCATGAAACCAATTTGACAGGCTAATCTTAAAGATAATTGATGAACTCCGTAAAAACTGCAATTAATTACTTATCGCCAGGTTAGATAATCGGCAGAAAGTAAATAAGATTGGAAATAGTGGTGATAATATTCTTATGAAAACATTATTACCAGTAAGGAAAATACCTGGTTTCAGACTTTTACTTCTAATTTTATTGGTGTTTTTTTCTGTTACTGGTTGCAATTATATTGAACATGAAGAAGCAATGAAGAAAGTTAAATCAACTGATCTTTCCAGTGAATCCATTGGTGGAATCAAGATAGGTGTGTATATGAAAGATGTCGAACTCCTTCATGCTGGCAATCCTTTTAAACCACGCCCTGAAAATGACGAGTATGAGCGGAATTACGATCAATATTACAACAAGTATTTTGAACTTGGAATCCACAAACCATCGTCGGAGATTTTATATGTATCTACAGGAGAAAATAAAAAGTACTCAACTAAAAAAGGAATAAAAGTAGGAGCCTCTATTGAAGAAGTTAAGAAAGCCTACGGACAAGATTACTTCATTTATACAGACAGAGAACAAAAAATATATGAAATTGGATATGTAGATCGTGAAAACAATATTGAATTGCACTTCACCTATTTAAACAAAAAGGTAGACGGAATATATTTGGGTTATGCATTTAATAGAATAATATGGTACTAATTTTCTGTTTTCATATGTAGTTATATTCCTTTAATATTAACTCATACACATGAATGGCAACGGGACAGCCGCGAAGAAGTAATAAGCTAATACTCTCTCTGAGCATTGCTCCTTATTAGTCTCTTCGGGGCTTTTAATTTGAATCTGATGGAGTCATTCAGGTTTTACTTCCCGCCCTATTTTATCACCGAGAAGAAAAATAAAAGAATCGCCCATACCGCTAGGATAGAACTTAAAAATCTGCGCGATTTACTGTAATTTCACCTCCTTTTACTGGTATGATGGGTTAAATACAAATATGGGAGATTGAAAAGCTTGAGAATTGGATACAGAACCTTGAAAACAGCAGTCGGAACCGGCTTGGCCATCTTTATTGCTCAGCTGGCCGGTTTGAATAATTTTGCTTCGGCAGGGATTTTGACCATTCTATGTATACAGGTTACAAGAAAGAGGTCCCTCCGTACATCATGGGACCGGATGCTTGCCTGTCTTCTGGCGATGGCTTTTTCCTCGTTATTCTTTGAATTATTTGGCTACAATCCCCTTGTGATCGGTGTTATGCTTTTAGTCTTTATCCCGGTGACTGTTGCGCTTGGCGTGCAGGGAGGGATCGTAACGAGCAGTGTAATCATTCTTCACTTTTATTCCTCACAGCACGCATCCTGGAGCCTGGCCGTTAACGAAGTGCTCCTGATTTCCATTGGAATTGGTGTAGCCTTGATTATGAATCTCTATATGCCGAGTGTGGATAACCAATTGATGAAATACCAGGAGGAAGTGGAGAAGAACTTTGAGGTGATCTTCAAGGAGATTGTCGTCTATCTAAGGACAAATGAAAATCTTTGGACAGGGGGGGAGATTACAGAAACGACCCGCCTTTTGTCAGAGGCTAAATCGCTTGCGCTTAAAGAGGTGGAAAACCGTGTGCTGAGGAATGAAGACATCTTTTATTCCTATTTTAAAATGCGCGACAAACAGTTCGATATCATTGAAAGGATGCTGCCGCTCGTTTCTTCTATCCCGTCAGCCATTGATCAGGGACATAAGGTGGCGGATTTTATTGAGGAGCTGAGTGATCATATTCATCCTTATAATACTGCCTATGTTTATATTGATAAGCTTGAGGAGCTGCGGCGGGATTTCAGGGAAATGGAGCTTCCTAAGACAAGGGAGGAATTCGAGATCCGGGCGGCGCTGCTTCAGCTTGTGAAGGAGCTTGAAGGGTATCTGGCCATCAAGGATGCATCCCGGGGGTTTCCGACACATAAAACGAGAATTAAACCAAAACTTCAGGAGAAGACTAAGGAAAAAGCTTAGGTGGCGATTTTCGTGAAGTTATCAAAGTATATTCTGGTTGTCGTTTTGGCCTTCGGTTTTTTAGCCCCAACTGTGCATGCACAAACTAAGCCATTTATTATTGTAAACAAAAAGTCGCATCAGCTCGCATACGTGAAAGACGGAAGAATACAGCAGGTCTACAAGGTGGCGACCGGCAAGACGAAGGAATTGACGCCGGAAGGGTTATTTACGATCATAGTAAAAGCTGTGAACCCTTATTACAGGAAGAAAGATATACCCGGCGGAGACCCGCGCAATCCGCTTGGAACCAGATGGATCGGCTTTAATGCAAGAGGGACGGATGGGAGAGAATACGGAGTCCATGGCACAAACCAGCCCTGGCTTGTGGGGACAAGCGTTTCCTCAGGCTGTATCCGGATGAGGAACCAGGATATCGAAAAGCTGTATCCCCTTATTCCGATAGGTTCAAAGATACTGGTAATAAACTCCCCAAAAAGTTTTCAAGAGCTGATTAAGCAATATCAAGGCCTGCAGCAGTAATTAAAAAGGGGGATGACTCACGAAG
This sequence comes from Paraperibacillus marinus, assembly GCF_046237605.1. Classification (GTDB taxonomy): domain Bacteria; phylum Bacillota; class Bacilli; order Bacillales; family DSM-1321; genus Paraperibacillus; species Paraperibacillus marinus. The sequence goes on from NZ_CP143542.1 coordinate 1,464,798, forward strand.
TCATCCCCCTTTTTTAGATAACATGGTAAATATTCTCATTTCGTATGGTATACTGTATAAAAGGAGTGGGTGCCATGATATGGATCGGCCTCTTTGGAGCGATGGCTCTAATATCTGGAGTAGCTTCCTATATTCATAAACGGAGGAATTCTTCCCTGCCCGACATTGAACATGGAATCAAGAATGCATCCGATTCACAGCAGATCTATACAGAAAGCGCGTTGCAGAACGCTAAACACAATGATTTTAACCAGTTTGGCAGCGGATCTTAAGGACCTGACCCGGTCCTTTTTTCTTATAATGCAAAGCAAAACCCGCCGGAAAGGCGGGTTTTTACTTTCTTCCTTATTTAAAATACCAGGCTCACACCGGCAAGCAGGGTTGTTACCAGCATTGTGATCAGCATGATGTAAACGATAATTTTCTGTGTTTTTTTTCTTCCCATTCAACATCTCTCCCCTGAAGAAAAATTCTCCTCCTATTTTAACTGTATTTCCCCTTTCTGACAAGCTGCTATAAGAAAACCCCATTGATGCAGGATTTGCCCAAATAAGATAGAATATTTATTAAAGTTCGACAAAATAAGCGCTTACATAAATGTGCTTTCCATAACGGCGGAGGTATTATGATGGGAATAATCCAGGATATTAATCATATTGGGATTGCGGTTAAATCGATAGAAGCTTCTCTTCCTTTTTACAGGAATACACTCGGCCTCAAGCTTGAGGGCATGGAGGAAGTGGAGTCTCAGCAGGTGCGGGTTGCCTTTTTGCTCGCGGGCAATACAAGGATTGAGCTGCTGGAAGGACTGTCAGAAGATAGTGCCGTCTCCCGTTTCATCGATAAAAAAGGCGAGGGCATTCACCATATAGCACTCGGAGTTAAAGACATTAAAGCTAGGATTAAAGAGCTGCAGGAACAGGGAATCAAAATGATCGATAAGGAGCCAAGAAAAGGGGCGCACAGCTCGGATATTGCATTTATGCATCCTAAAGCAGCAGGCGGCGTCCTATTTGAATTATGTGAGCCAAGTCTCGGGGAGGAACAAGACTGATGGACATCTATGAAAAGATTAATGAGCTTTATGATAAGAGAAGAGAAATTGAACTCGGAGGAGGAGACGAAAGAGTCGCGAGGCAGCATGAAAAGGGGAAGCTGACAGCCAGGGAACGGATTGATCTCCTGCTGGATCCAGGTTCCTTTGTAGAACTGAATCCTTTCATCAAGCACCGCTCGACGGATTTTGGAATGGATCAAGTCAAGGGTCCTGGTGACGGGGTGGTAACTGGTTATGGAAAAGTGGAAGGAAGGCCGGTATATTTGTTTTCACAGGATTTCACCGTCTTTGGCGGAGCCCTGGGAGAAATGCATGCCCAAAAAATCGCAAAAGTCATGGACATGGCTGCCAAGAATGGGGCTCCCTTCATCGGCTTGAATGATTCGGGCGGTGCGAGGATTCAAGAAGGCGTGGTTTCACTGGACGGCTACGGACATATCTTTTACCGCAATGCTGTCTATTCGGGAGTCATTCCCCAGATTTCCGTCATCATGGGCCCCTGTGCAGGCGGGGCTGTCTATTCACCGGCCATTACCGATTTTGTTTTCATGGTTGAGAAGACAAGCCAGATGTTCATCACAGGGCCGAAGGTAATTGAAACGGTAACAGGGGAGAAAATCAGCTCTGAAGATCTTGGCGGGGCAAGGGTGCATAATACCATTTCGGGTAATGCCCACTTTGGCGGGGAAACAGAGGAAGAAGTGCTATTGATGGTACGGAGGCTGCTAAGCTATCTTCCTGCCAATAATAATGAAAAATCCCCGATTGTCCCTTCAGCGGATGAAGATGATTACCGTCCTGATCTTACGGATAAGATCCCATTTGATGCCATCAGGCCCTATGATGTCAGGGTGGTCATAGATGAAGTGGTCGACAGCGGCTCTTTCATGGAAGTTCAAAAAGATTTTGCCCGCAATATTGTTATCGGGCTTGCCCGCATTAAAGGGGAGACGGTAGGACTCATTTGCAATCAGCCGAAGTTTTTGGCAGGAGGCCTTGATATCGATTCATCGGATAAGGCAGCCCGGTTCATCCGGTTCTGCGACAGTTTCAACATCCCGCTGATCACTTTTGAGGATGTTACCGGATTCTTCCCGGGAGTCAAACAGGAGCACGGGGGAATCATCCGTCATGGAGCGAAGATCCTGTATGCCTACTCGGAGGCAACCGTACCTAAGATGACCGTTATTCTCCGGAAGGCATATGGAGGCGCATATGTCGCACTGAACAGCAAGTCGATCGGCGCCGACCTGGTCTATGCATGGCCCAATGCAGAGATTGCCGTGATGGGGCCGCAGGGCGCGGCGAATATCATTTTCGCCCGGGAGATCCAAAACAGCGAGAACCCTGAAGAAGCACGGGTTAAAAAGATAGAAGAATATCGTGAGAAATTTGCAAATCCATACATCGCGGCTGGACAGGGGATGGTCGATGATGTGATTGATCCGCGGGATACGAGGATTGTCCTTATAAAGGCACTTGAAATGATGCGGAACAAACAAGAGGTGCGGCCGAAGAAAAAGCACGGAAACATCCCGCTGTAGGAACACCGGCAGTCAGGAAAATTTGCCCCTAAAATCAGTTTATAGGTATACTAGGATTGAACTTACATATTGGAGGTAACCCTAATGGTCAATCAGGAACGTTTGTTAAATGAGTTTCTAGAGCTGGTGCAGGTTGATTCCGAAACAAAATTCGAATCAGAAATTGCCAAAGTCCTTAAAGAAAAATTCACATCTCTGGGGCTCGAAGTGACAGAAGATGATACCACCTCGGTAACGGGACATGGAGCGGGGAATCTCGTCTGCACCCTTAAAGGGACAAAAGAAGGGGCAGACAGTATTTATTTCACCTCTCATATGGATACAGTGGTTCCAGGAAAAGGAATCAAGCCTTCTGTTAAGGACGGCTATGTAGTATCAGACGGAACAACGATCCTTGGTGCAGATGACAAGGCTGGGCTTGCTGCCATGCTTGAAGCGATACAGGTTTTGAAAGAGCAGAACATCAAACACGGCACCATTCAATTTATCATCACAGTCGGGGAAGAATCCGGCCTTGTAGGTGCGAAGGCGCTCGATCCTTCCCTTGTGACGGCGCAATATGGCTTTGCACTCGACAGTGACGGCAGGGTAGGGAACATTGTGGTTGCCGCCCCTACTCAGGCAAGAGTGACCGTTACCGTCCATGGCAGGACAGCGCATGCCGGCGTTGCTCCTGAAAAAGGTGTTTCGGCCATCACCATCGCATCCCGCGCCATTTCCAGGATGCCGCTTGGCCGGATTGACGAAGAAACGACTGCGAACATTGGAAGCTTTGCCGGCGGCACACAGACAAATATTGCGGCTGACCGTGTAGACATCCTTGCGGAAGCGCGTTCCCTTGTTCCGGAAAAAATGGAAGCACAGACTGCCCGGATGAAGGAAGCCTTTGAAACAGCCGCAGCTGAAATGGGCGGAAGGGCTGATGTAAACATCGAAGTCATGTACCCAGGATTCAAATACGGAGAAGGTGACCATGTGGTAGAGGTAGCGAGAAAAGCGGCCGCAAGAATCGGGCGTCCTTCTGAATTACAGAAGAGCGGCGGCGGCAGCGACGCCAACGTCATTGCCGGATTTGGTATTCCAACCGTCAACCTTTCAGTTGGTTATGAGGAAATCCATACAACGAATGAAAGAATTCCAGTGGAAGAACTGTACAAGCTTGCGGAAATGACCGTGGCGGTGGTACAGGAAGCCGCAGGGGAATAACAGTGAAAAGAAGGGATAGCATACATCCCTTCTTTTTTTGTATAATGAATGGAAAGAAACTAAGAGAGATAAGAGGGAAATCAAATGGAATCTATTAAAGCGGTTGTATTTCTGGCTGGCTCTGAAGAATATGCCATACCCATTGAAAACGTCATTTCAATTGACAAGCCGGGACCGGTAACCCCTGTGCCTCATATGCCGGACCATTTTCTTGGAATGACCACTGTCCGGGAGGAAATGATTCCACTGGTGGATGCACAGAAAGCCCTGTACCCGCTCTTTGATGGAACAGGGGAGACTAAGTGGATTGTCATCCAAATAGACGGGTTTAAGGCGGGCCTCGCAGTCAAGGATGCCAGGGAAATTATCGAAGTCCAGGCAGATCAGCTCAAGCAGCTTGGCTTGGCCAATTATCCCGGCACCCATTTTATCAGCGGGATTGTGAGCATCGAGAAGGGCAGACTGATACCTGTGATCGACCCAGAAGAATTCATCGGCTCCCTCGAAGGGATAAAGGCACTGAAGGAGTACATAGAGCAGAACACTTGATGGGCAGCCGCATGGTTTGCTCTTTCTTTTATACAGGGATGTTTTAGCAGGGATTAAAGGGGAAGGAGGGAGAAACGATGAGGGAAATGTACCCGAAAAAGGGGAGAGTCATTCTCCATGTGGATATGAACAGCTTTTATGCTTCTGTTGAGATGGCATATGATGCTGGTTTGAAAGGAAAACCCCTCGCCATTGCAGGGAATGTCGAGGAACGCAGGGGAATCATTGTAACCTGCAGCTATGAGGCAAGGAAGTTTGGCGTCAAGACGACGATGCCGCTGTGGGAAGCAAAAAAACTCTGCCCCCAGCTTATTGTGAAGAGCCCTGACTTTGATAAATACCGTACAGCTTCCATCGCGATATTCGATTTGCTGAGGCAGTATACCGAACTGGTTGAGCCGGTCTCTATAGATGAAGGTTATTTAGATATCACGGAGTGCAGTGATCTGGGTTCGCCGCTCGAAATCGCGCATAATATCCAGCAGAGAATCCTAGAAACGCTGGATTTGCCCTGCAGCATTGGTATTGCTCCGAATAAATTTCTTGCCAAGACTGCCTCGGACATGAAGAAGCCAATGGGAATCACCGTCCTCCGGAAAAGGGACGTTCCTCATATCCTCTGGCCCCTTCATGCCGGTGAAATGCATGGAATCGGCGAAAAAACTGCCCAGAAACTTGGGAATATAAATGTCCATACAATCGGCGATCTCGCGGCAGCCAATGATGTTCAGCTGAGGCATGTCCTTGGGATTAACGGCCTGAAGCTTAAGAGCAAGGCCAATGGAGAGGACAACCGTCCGGTCGACCCGGAATCCATCTATGAACATAAGAGTGTGGGGAACTCGACAACTCTTCCCTATGATGCAACAAATGAAAAAGAATTGGTCACCGTATTGAATCAGCTTTCAGAGAAAGTGGCCGCCAGATTAAAAAGAAAAAACCTCGCCGGTCAGAAAATCGGGATTACCATCCGCTACAAAAACCGAAAAACGATAACACGAAGCAAAAAACTTTCCAATCCAGTCACCCAAAAGGAAGAAATCGCCGAAAGGGCAAAAGCGCTATTCAAACAGCATTGGAATGGGGATGCGGTGCGGCTGCTCGGAGTCAGCGCCTTCGATGTCGTAGAAAAGGAAGAAGCATACAAGCAGCTCGATCTGTTCTCCTACCATCAGGATGCGAAAAAAGAACCTTTGATATCTGCTCTTGAAAAGATTCGGCAGAAGTGGGGGAAAGAGGCGATCCAACGGGGATCAGACCGCAGTGCCCCTGCAAGGGGAGCTTCATCTGAAACGAGTTTTGGCAAGGATATTTTCGACTGATACCTATAATGGCGTTTGTCATGTTTTTAGCGGGACAGATATGTGTAAAATAAGAGTGAGTGTTAAAGAAAGGTACCGTATACAATGGTTTCTTGCCCTGCACCTAAACACTTGAATATATGATGAATTTATCTAAAAAGGAGTGTTGTAACATGTCAAAGCAGCAAATCGGTGTGATCGGGATGGCCGTAATGGGGAAAAACCTCGCTTTCAATATTGAAAGCCGGGGATACAGCGTCTCTATTTTCAATCGTTCCAGAGAAAAAACGGATGACGTGATAAAGGAAGCGGAAGGTAAAAACCTTGTTCCATCTTATACCATTGAAGATTTTGTACAGTCTCTTGAGTCTCCAAGGAAAATCTTATTAATGGTTAAGGCAGGGGCCGCTACGGACGCAACGATTGAACAGTTAAAGCCACTCCTGGATAAGGGGGATATATTAATCGATGGAGGAAATACGTTCTTTGTCGACACACAGCGGAGAAATCAGGAATTAAGCGGGCTTGGAATTAATTTTATCGGTACCGGGGTTTCAGGCGGTGAAGAGGGAGCTTTAAAAGGGCCGTCCATCATGCCCGGCGGCCAGAAGGAAGCTTATGATCTAGTCGAGCCGATCCTGAAGGAAATATCCGCCAAGGTAGATGGGGAGCCTTGCTGTACATATATCGGGCCAAACGGAGCAGGCCATTATGTCAAGATGGTCCATAACGGCATTGAATATGGAGACATGCAGCTGATTGCAGAATCCTATTTCCTCTTGAAAAATATTCTGGGCTTATCAGCTGATGAGCTGCATCAAGTATTTGCCGAGTGGAACAAGGGGGAGCTTGACAGCTACCTGATTGAAATAACGGCTGATGTCTTTAAGAAATATGATGATGAAACAGGAAAGCCGCTTGTTGATGTCATTCTTGACAAGGCCGGGCAGAAGGGCACGGGGAAATGGACAAGCCAGAGTGCGCTGGATCTTGGCGTACCGCTTCCAATTATCACCGAATCGGTATTTGCCCGCTTCATCTCAGCTCTCAAGGATGAGCGGATACAAGCGAGCAAGGTACTGAACGGCCCTGCTGCCACTGAATTCAGCGGAGACAGGGAGGGCTTTATCGAGTCCATCCGAAAGGCGCTGTATATGAGTAAAATCTGTTCCTATGCACAAGGATTCGCACAAATGAAGGCTGCTTCCACTGAATATGGCTGGGATCTCCGCTACGGGGACATCGCCATGATTTTCAGGGGTGGATGCATCATCCGGGCGCAATTCCTGCAGAAGATCAAGGAAGCCTATGACCGCGAGCCGGCCCTGAATAATTTATTGCTCGATTCTTATTTCAAGGAAATCGCCGAGAGCTATCAGGCGGCACTCCGCGAGGTCATCGGCACCGCGGTTGCCAAAGGGATACCAGTGCCATGCTTCTCGGCTGCCCTGGCTTACTTTGACAGCTACCGCACCGAAACACTTCCAGCAAACCTCATTCAGGCCCAGCGTGACTATTTCGGTGCACATACCTATGAAAGAACAGATAAAGAAGGAATTTTCCATACCGAGTGGATGGAATGATTGGTTAGTAAGTACTGAGATAGTGCGGATCAAAATAGAACAAATAGAACAAGGTCAGAAAGGGCTGATTCCTTAAATAGGGGCAGTCCTTTCTTTATTTAATGCTGTTTTGAAAAAATGTTGGTACTTTTATGAGTTCTTTGAGGTACATAATCTTTCCCAAAGCTGTTGTTGTAATTACTCACCCTGCATTTTCTGAAAATACTTTTATTTAATGAATTCTTTAATTCTCTACTATAATAAAACTTAACACTCTCAGTAGATGCAGGAGGTAGAAATGTCACGAATCTTACAAATTATTTTAGGATCATTTATAATCGGGTTTGCCTATAATTTTTTCCTCATCCCTCATGAGATTCTAAGCAGCGGGATCGCCGGGATTGCCATAATGCTTGGTATCCTTACACCGCTTGGTACCGGAATCATGAACTTTCTCCTCAATCTTCCGCTGCTGATACTGGGCATCATGAAGCTTGGCAGACAATTTATCAGCTACACCATTCTGTCCGTAGTCGCCCTTACGGTTAGCTTATATATCATTCCTGTGTATGAGGTTTCATCTGAACCTATCCTTTCGTCTGTGTTCGGCGGGCTGCTGACAGGAATCGGCATCGGAATCATCTTCCGTGCCTCAGGATCTTCAGGAGGCTTTGATATAATTGCGATGCTCCTCACTAAAAAAAGGGACTTTCCATTAGGAGCCCTTATTTCAGCCATGAATGGAATTGTAGTCATTGCCTCAGGCTTTATCTTTAACTGGGACGCTGCCCTGAATACTCTGGTCGGCATCTATGTAACAGGCAAAGTCATCGACGCCATCCATACGAACCATATCAAACTGACACTAACCATCGTGACCTCTAAAGGAACCGAATTAAAGGAACAGCTGCTGAAAAATCTATACCGCGGTGTGACTTTGATGGACGGGGAAGGCGCCTATTCCGGATTGGAGAAAAAAATTCTCATGACGGTCATCACAAGATATCAGCTGACAGAAGTCAAGCAGCTGATCAGCGAAATAGATCCGCAGGCATTTGTCAATGTAACAGAAACAAAAGAAGTACTGGGTTCCTTCCATAGAGGATAAAACCCCTGCAAACCTCCGCTTTTTCACACGGAGGTTTTTTTATTATCAGCACATGCCTGGCCGCTGTGTTTTATATCCCTTATCTTTAGTGTTGTATGGAACGTGAATGTCAGGCTGAATAATTATCTTCTCTGAGCGGTAGCTTGCGGTGCACCAGCTGAATAGGTTATGCATATAAGCATATTCACTCGGGGGCAGCGCTTGAAGAAATGAGGCAGCCCTGACCAAGAGAAGAGGGGGAAGTATGCCGGCAATCAATGGTTCAGCATATTTGAAAAGAATAAAGGACCTTAAGGCCGAAATTTGGCTTGAAGGTAAAAAAATTACCGGATGCGTCACAGAGCATCAGGCTTTCAAAGGAATACTCAATAGTAAAGCGAGATTATATGACCTTCAGCTGGAAGACTCGAAAAAAGACTTCATGACTTTTACATCTCCCCTGACAGGGGAAAGAGTGGGTACCTCCTATTTAATTCCGAAATCCAAAGAGGATTTGGAAAAAAGAAGGCTGACTACCCAGGAATGGGCAAAAACCTCCGGCGGGATGATGGGAAGGTCGCCGGATTATATGAATACGGGCTTGATGGCCCTGGCTGCTGCATGGGAAGAATTTGAGGACGATAATCATTTCGGGCGGCACTTAAAAGGAATTTACGAACATGCCAGAGAAAGCGACCTGACATTTGCCCACACCTTCATGAGTCCCCAGATAAATCGGTCTGCTGGATATTGTGAGCAGTCGGATGAACCGATATCAGCCCGGGTGGTCAAGACCACGAAAGACGGCCTTATTATTAAGGGAGCAAGGGTAATGGCAACACAGGGGGGATTAACAGATGAGATTCTGCTGCTGCCAGTGGGCGGAAGCTTTATAGATGAGCCATTTGTTTATGCTTTCTCCATTCCGAGCAGCACACCCGGTCTGAAGTTCCTGTGCCGGGAATCATTTGCATACCGCCCATCCAAATGGGATCACCCGCTTGGAGCGAGATTTGAGGAAATGGATGCAACCGTGGTCTTTGATAAAGTCCTGGTTCCATGGGAGAGAGTTTTTTTACACAAAAATTATGGCGTCCTGATTTCTATGTATGAAGCATCAAAATTCTATCCATTCCTGCTGCATCAGATTGTGTCAAGGCAGGTCATTAAAACGCAATTTCTCCTTGGGGCTGCCCAGCTGATGGTCAATGCCATCGATATAGGTGATTATCACCATGTCAAAGACAAAGTCTGTGAAATGATAACAGGTTTTGAAGTCATGCGAGCCTTGCTGCTGACCTCTGAACTGGAGGCGAAAAAAGATGAAAGGGGAGTCATGATCCCAAGCGGCAATTCATTATATGCAGCCATTGCCATGTTTCCAAAGCTATATCCGAGGCTGATTGAGATCATTCAGCTCCTCGGTGCAGGAGGGATCATTTCCATCCCTACAGAATCAGACTTTCAATCATCGATCCAGGAAGACTTATTGCTTTATGCTCAAGGAGCCTCCTGTGATGCCGAGACGAAAAACCAGATTTTCAGGCTTGCATGGGATATAAGTACAAGTGCCTATGGAGGAAGGCAGACATTATACGAACGCTTCTTTTTTGGAGATCCGGAAAGAATTAAAACGGGGATATATAACAGCTATCCAAGAGATGATGCCATGCAGATGGTCAAAGAAATACTGGACAGCTGAAAACAATAATAGTCCACCTCAGGGGTGGACTATCATACTTTTTATAGGTTGCTGCCTAGTCTTCAATAATAAGGGCCTGGTCATATATCTGTAGTTCAGGCCTGATCCAGAGGCTGGCAAAATTGCGGCATATAGGTACGTCAGCGGCAGATGCCTGTCCAAATAATTGAAAAATCCGGGTCAGAGGGCCTGCGAGGCTCACTGATACAACCACTGCGGGCTCAGCGATACAACCTGCGGCAAAGATTTGATCCGTATATATGAAGAATGAATCGTTGGACGCGATTCGTCTTGTTCTTTGATTACATAATAACATGAGGAACACCCGTTCGCAACCATTTAGCCTGAAATTATTTCGACAATTCTTGCAATATAAAGAGAAGGGTCCTTTTCTGATAATCCCCAGCCCGAGTGGGGCACTCTCTTCCTTCCATGGTGCTGGCGTACGAAGGTCTGGTGCTGAAAAAATAGTTTTGAAAAGTGTTTTTAAGGTCGAAATATAGTGGTATGTAAAGCATATATAGTTATAGAAGGAGGAGATAACATGGCAGCTTTTGTTACGGCAGCCGTCGTGCTGATAGTGTTAATCTTCGCAATTGAAACCGGCGTGGGACGCTGGCTTAATAAGGACGACAAAATTCTGAACCAAATAACTCCCGACGAAAAGAATTATGCAGAAAACTATGAAGAGGGCGGACATCATAATTCCAGGGCGCTATAGTACCCAATTCTTAAAGTAGTTCCCCGTACAAAGATCCGGATTATTGGCCGGATCTTTTTGATATGCCGGGCCGGATATGCTCCTTGTATAAAAAAAAGCCAGGCATCTGCCTGGCTCTTAAAATCAGTTGCAATCATTGATATCCAAGTTCTCTACCGGCCACCAGTAGAAGCCGTCCTTCTCGAGCATATCATCGGCTGCCTGAGGACCTTCTGTACCAGCTGCGTAGTTAGGGAACGAACCTTCTTCGGTGTTTTCCCAGACTGCGGAGATAGCATCAACGAACTTCCAGGACAGGGCCACTTCATCCCAATGAGTGAAATTGGTGGCATCGCCTCTCATGCTGTCATACAGAAGTTTCTCGTATGCCTCCGGCGTGTTCATTTTATCTTCACTTTTGCTGGCCGAATTGAGCTTGACCGGCGTTGTTTTCATGCCTGCGCCCACTTTTTTGGCATTGAGGTGAAGCGTGATTCCTTCTTCCGGCTGAATATGGATGACCAGCAGGTTAGGCAGGAGTGCTTCATCCGTGTTGTAATAAAGATTCATCGGTATGTCCTTGAACTGGACGACGATTTTAGTGGATTTCTTGCTGAGCCTTTTCCCTGTGCGGATGTAAAACGGTACACCAGCCCAGCGGAAGTTATCAAACACCAGCTTCCCGGCCACATAGGTTTCAGTATTGGATGCAGGGTCGACCATCGGCTCCTCGCGGTATCCAGGCACCTGGCTTCCATTCATCTCACCCTCGCCATATTGTCCGCGGACAAAATATTGGCCTACTTCCTCGTTGTTCATAGGACGGAGGGATCGAAGAGCACGAACCTTTTCGCTCCGGATCTCCTCCGTGTTTAATTTGATCGGCGGCTCCATGGCGAGAAGTGCTACCATCTGGAGCATATGGTTCTGGACCATGTCCCTTAAAGCTCCGCTGTTTTCGTAGTAACGGCCTCTTTCTTCCACGCCCAGCGTTTCGCTTGAGGTAACCTGGATATTGGAAATATACCGGTTATTCCAAAGCGGTTCAAACAACGCATTGGCAAAGCGGATGACCTGGATATTCTGTACCATCGCTTTTCCGAGATAGTGGTCGATACGGTAGATTTCTTCCTCGGAGAATGCTCTCCTTAAACGGTTGTTCAGCTCTTCAGCAGATTTGTAATCATGGCCGAAAGGTTTTTCGATCACGAGCCTCTTATATCCTGCTGTATCAGTAAGGCCGTCTGACTTCAGATGATCGGCTATGGTGCCGAAGAATTCCGGGGCCATGGCCAGGTAGAACAGGCGGTTTCCTTCCAGGCTGTAATCCTCATCCAGTTTATTGGCCAGATCTTTAAGCTGTATGTAAGAGCTGGAATCCGTTACATCATGAGAATGGTAATAGAAGTGGGAGGCGAATTCATCCAATCCGTCATGCTCGCCTATGGAAGCAGAGATGGATGTTTTGACTGAATCCTGGAAGTCCTCAAGCGTCAGCGAACGGCGTGCAACCCCCAGGACTGCAAACTTCTCGGTAAGCCTCCCTTTTTTATATAAACGGTATAAGGACGGGTAGAGCTTGCGGTGTGCCAAGTCTCCGGTAGCACCGAATATCATGATTAATGCGGTTGGTGTATTATTTTCTGTCACAATAGGACCCTCACTTTTTGTTAGACCTTGTTTAAACTCCAATACAATTTTAATTATTGTGGTTCCTTTAATCAAATATAACAGCTTTCTTTTTAGATACTTTTTCATTCAAACGCTTTCTTTGCTTTAACAGGAGTTTTCCTTGACGCCTTATATAAAGTAAAATAAAGAAAGAATACCAACGAAAAGGGGTACCGGTCATGGATTTTGTTTTCTTAGGCACAGGAGCCGGAGTTCCTGCGAAAAATAGAAATGTGACAAGCATTGCCTTTCAGCTGCTTGAAGAACGAGGTGCAGTCTGGCTGTTTGACTGCGGGGAAGCGACTCAGCACCAGATTCTGCGCACACCCGTAAAACCGAGGAAAATTGAAAAAATCTTTATTACTCATCTCCACGGAGATCATATATTCGGGCTTCCCGGTCTCCTTGGAAGCAGGTCGTTCCAGGGAGGGGTCAGTGAACTCACTGTCTATGGCCCGAGAGGCATTTCGGAATATATTCATACATGTCTTAGAATTAGCGAAACGCACCTAAAATATCCTCTGAAGGTCATTGAAATAGAGGAAGGAATCATTTTTGAAGATGAACAGTTCACCGTGGAAGCAAGACTGCTGGCACATGCACTGCCTTCATACGGCTTCCGCATCGTCGAGAGGGACCGCCCCGGGGTGCTTCAGGCGGACAGGCTTGAAGCAGACGGTATAAGACCTGGTCCTGTCTACAGCCTTTTAAAGCAGGGAAAGACGGTCGAGCTTAAAGACGGGCGGGTCGTACAGGGAACGGATTATTTAGGCAGCCCCCAAAAGGGTAGGGTAGTCACAATACTGGGCGACACCCGTGTGTGCGATAATTCAGTTGTTCTTGCGGAAGGGGCGGATTATTTAGTTCACGAAGCGACTTTTGCCGGGGATGAGGGAAAGATGGCTTTTGATTACTGGCACAGCACGACCGTGCAGGCAGCGGAAACGGCGAAAAAGGCCGGTGCCGCCCATTTGATCCTGACCCATATCAGCTCGCGCTATACGGATGGCGATGTGAAAGATCTTTTGGCAGAAGCGCGGGAGGTATTTGAGAACACCGTGATAGCTGAAGATTTATTGAAGATTAAAATTCCATTGCATGATGAGAAAGGAGATGCAGAATGAGCAAAAAAATATACTTAATCCGCCATGCCAAGGCGGAGGGGCAGCCATTCGGGGCGCCCCTTACCAGCGAGGGAAGGGAACAGGCTGAGAAGCTCATCCCGTTTTTTAAGGGCCGGGAACTGAATCGAATCATCTCAAGCCCTTTTATGAGGGCAGTCGAGACTATAAGGCCGCTTGCACTCCACAGGGGCCTGCCAATTGAGCAGGACGCCCGGCTCGCTGAACGGGTCCTGAGCTCCACCATGCATGATAATTGGAAAGAACTGCTGAAGCACAGCTTTCTCGATATGGATTCTGTCCTTGAAGGAGGCGAATCTAACAGTGCTGCGCTGCTCAGGGTAGAATCACTGCTCAATGAACTCATATTGACCGAGGAAAAAGCGATCGCCCTAGTGAGCCATGGAAATTTAAGCACCCTGATGCTTCATTATTTTGACAGGAGCTTTGGGTATGATGAGTTGATGAGAATGACCAACCCGGATGTCTTTGAAATCAATGTCACAAATGAATCCGCCGCCATCGAAAGGATTTGGCAGGATATTCAGGAGTGAGCTTTCGAATCTCGGCCGGTTTTGGTTCTAATCGTTAGAACACTTTCATCTCGAATCTCGGTCGTTTTTGGTTCTAATGGTTCGTTTAGAACATTTTCATCTCAAATCTCGGCTGTTTTTGGTTCTAATTAGTCGTTTAGGGCATTTTTATAATAAATCCCAGCCGGTTTTGGTTCTAATGGTTCGTTTAGAACATTTTCATCTCAAATCTCGGCTGTTTTTGGTTCTAATGGTTCGTTTAGGACATTTTCATCTCAAATCTCGGCTGTTTTTGGTTCTAATGGTTCGTTTAGAACATTTTCATCTCAAATCTCGGCTGTTTTTGGTTCTAATGGTTCGTTTAGGACATTTTCATCTTAAATCCCAGCCGGTTTTGGTTCTAATCATTCGTTTAGGACAACTTCTGTGGGGATTTCTGCCGATTTTGGTTCTAATTAGCCGTTTAGAACACTTTCATCTCGAATCTCGGCCGATTTTGGTTCTAATTAGCCGTTTAGAACACTTTCATCTCGAATCTCAGCCGGTTTTGGTTCTAATCATTCGTTTAGGACAACTTCTGTGGGGATTTCGGCCGTTTTTGGTTCTAATTAGCCGTTTAGAACACTTTTATCTCGAATCTCAGCCGGTTTTGGTTCTAATTAGTCATTTAGGATATTTTCATCTCAAATCTCGGCTGTTTTTGGTTCTAATGGTTCGTTTAGGACATTTTCATCTTAAATCCCAGCCGGTTTTGGTTCTAATCATTCGTTTAGGACAACTTCTGTGGGGATTTCTGCCGATTTTGGTTCTAATTAGCCGTTTAGAACACTTTCATCTCGAATCTCAGCCGGTTTTGGTTCTAATCGTTTGTTTAGAACACTTTCATCTCGAATCCCAGCCGTTTTTGGTTCTAATCGTTCGTTTAGGAAATGTCAATCTCGAATCTAGTCCGGCTTTGGTTCTTATCATCCATTTAGAACACTTACATCTCCAATCTCGGCCGGTTCTGATTTAGGGCCATTTCTGCTATTCAGCCCCCGCCCGGATGCCGCTGGATTTCTTCACTCAGGTTCTTTCCAAGCTCGGTTGATTGCCTGGAGGCTTCCTTTATGCATTGAATGACGGCATCATGGACCCCAAGCTGATCGAGGACCCTGATTCCGGCTTCTGTTGTGCCTCCCGGGCTTGTTACTTCCTTGCGGAGGCATTCTGGTGTTTTGGATGAGTACTGAAGCATCTGGGCAGCCCCGACCAAAGTCTGGATGGTCAGTTCTTTGGCTGTGGCATCCTGAAGCCCGATTTCACGGGCCGATTTCATCATCGCCTCCGCCAGATAATAGATATAAGCCGGACCACTGCCGGAAAGCCCTGTGACGGCATCGAGCTGTGACTCTTCCACCTGTGATACAATGCCGATCGTGCTGAAAATTTTGTGTACGTCGTCTGCCTGCCTGCTGCCCGCTCTTTCGTTAACGGCAAGGGCAGTAGCGGATTTTCCGATGGCTGCCGAAGTGTTCGGCATAGCCCGGATAATGGATGCTTCACGTCCAAGGATCCTTTCAATGCTTTCCATTGAAACTCCCGCTGCAACCGATATGATCAGCTGATCATCCTGAATATGGGGCTTTGCTGCGCCCAAGGCGGCAATCACATCCTTTGGCTTGACGGCAAGCACGGCCGCATCCGCTCCCATCAGAAGCTCCTCCATCGTGTAAACCGCGGTGATCCCGTACTTATCGTGCAGGAAAGAGAGCCGTTCCTGGTCGCTTTTATTCAACACGCTGATTTGCGGAGGATTTAATATGCCCTTCGCTGTTATTCCTGAAATGATGGCTTCTGCCATAGAGCCCCCGCCGATAAATGCAAGCTTCTTCATAATAAATCCTCCTTTTGTTCAGTAGTGTTTCGATTCCTAAAACAAAAAAACCCCTCATCCTAAAATAAAGGACGAAAGGTTTATCTTCCGTGGTACCACCTTTGTTCATCTGAATCAAATTTTCAGATGCACTCGAAGATCCGGATAACGCTGGATCATGCGTCAGGTTTTCCTAATGCTCATAAGGTAGGTTTCAACAATCAGCAGGCAGCAAAGCCTCTCAGCAGTTTCCGGCTTCACTCTCTTTTGCCCTGAATCATTTACTGGCCTTATTCATCGCAAATACGTATTGATATTAAATGTGATTATGCATGAGGGAGAGGCGCTCTGTCAACAGTCAAATTATTTAAATAATGAAAAAGTTTATTTACGTTATAGGAATATAATGACATCGTTTCTCTTTAAAGTTAAACTGATGTTGTTAACTTTTTTATTTCTGTGAAAAAATAAACTGTCGTTATTTAAATATAATTTCAAAGGGGACCTTTTTTATGTCTCGTGCCGTCAATTCGATTGTCAAAATACCTCTTCCCACCCCATTCGCCGTTGGGGACGTCCATGCCTACCTGCTAAAAGGCGATGTCCTGACATTGGTGGATACCGGGACTAATACGGATGAATCAAAACATGCCCTGCAGCAGGGCCTCTTGTCAGAGGGCTTTCAACTCGGTGATATTGAACAGGTGATCATCACCCATCATCATCCTGATCATGCCGGGGGAGCTGGATTCCTGCCTGCCCACGTGCCTTACCTCGGCCATGAGGCCAACCAGCGCTGGCTTCTGCTCCAGGATGACTTTATCCGGGAGCATGATGAGTTTTTCCTGGGTCTTGCCGGGGAATTGGGTGTCCCGCATGAATATATCGGGTTTATAAAATATCTGCGCGGCTCGCTGAAGTATGCCTCCAACAGGCCGCTTACAGGCTTCCTAAAGGATGGAAGCGAAATTCCGGGCCACCCCGGCTGGACGGTGGTGGAAACCCTCGGACATGCACAGAGCCATATTTCTCTCTATCATGAACAGGATGGATGCATGATAGGCGGCGACCACCTGCTTGCCAGGATTTCTCCTAACCCGCTGATCGAACCTCCCCATGAAAAAGGAGGAGAAAGGCCAAAGTCCCTTCTCCAATATAATCGATCCATCAAAGAATTAAGCGAAATGCCCATCTCCCTTGTATTTCCGGGGCACGGAGAAAATATCAGCGACACAACTGCATTGATTAAACGAAATCTTGACCGCCAGCATGACCGGGCCATGACTGTGAAAAGCATGATAGAATCAAAAGCTTCCACAGCTTTTGAAATCTGCACCATGCTGTTCCCGAAGGTTTTCCTGAAGGAGCCGGGACTGACGCTGTCAGAGACAGTCGGACAGCTGGATTATCTGCTTGCTGCCGGTGAGATTCATGGAGAAAAAACGGACTCAGGCATTATGTATAAAACAGGGAGGGCAATAGGATGACAGCTGAATTAAGAGGTAAAAATATCGTCATCACGGGTGCCTCGGGCGGCATCGGCAGAGAAATCGCCTTGAAGTCGGCTGAACGCGGTGCAAACGTTATCCTGATGGCAAGGAGTCTTGATAAGCTTGAGGCGCTGAGCGGGGAGATAAAAGCGCGATATGGGGTGGGTACATATGTATATCAACTCGACGTAGCGGACACATCCTCTGTTGAAAAAGTGTTTCCACAGATACTCGCCGGTACGGGCGGGATTGATATCCTGGTCAATAATGCAGGGTTCGGTGTCTTTAAGGATGCACATGCTGTGGACCTGGAAGAAGCAAGAGCCATGTTTGAAGTGAATGTCCTCGGTCTCGCAGCCTGCACGAAGATGGTGCTCCCGCATATGAAGGCGAGAAAATCCGGTCATATCATCAATATAGCTTCACAGGCTGGGAAGATTGCTTCCCCAAAATCGAGCATCTATTCCGCCACCAAGCACGCAGTCCTCGGCTATACGAACAGCCTGCGGATGGAGCTTGCCGACGATCACATCCATGTCACAAGCGTCAATCCAGGTCCCATTGCCACCAATTTTTTCAATATTGCCGATGAGTCTGGCACCTATGTGAAAAATGTCCAGCGCTTCATGCTGCAGCCTGAATTCGTGGCCGGGAAGGTAGTGGACGCCATGTTGACAAATAAACGGGAAATCAATCTCCCGGGCTGGATGAATCTCGGCAGTGTCTTTTTTTCTCTTTTCCCGCGCACCTTTGAACGTGTGGGCAGGAAATTTATCTTTAAAAAATGATCCCCCTGATGACAGGGGGATTTTTTTGCGCGTTATTCAGATATGTCTCAGGAGCAATGAATCCTATTACTTTATTACTCCTTTTAACTGCCTGTTTTGCCTCTTTAAGAACAGCCAAATAATACCGAGCACGATAAATAAAGAAAAGAATAAAATGGGAAGCTGGTAAAATGTCCAAGTGGAGGGTCCGGTGTAGTGTTTTAATTGATGATACTTTTCAATCGTCGCTTCATACGAAGGTTTATATTCAAATTGAACAATCCATTGTTCATCCGCCATTATAACCGTTCCTAAATCGTAGCTGCCGGGCACAATCTGCGCTTTGTTTCCAACAATATCATTATTTTTAATTACAATCTCAGCTTTTGTATAGTCTATTGGAAAGTGTGTGTTCGGTTCACCTTTTACTTCTTCATTTTCTCTTAACCAATTTTCCAAACCATCCGCTTTAAAAACGGCTGCTACATTTAGTTTATCTTCATGCTTTTTAAAAATAGTTAACAATTGTTCTTTTTCTCTCCCGGTCACTTTGTTTGAAGAACCCATCGCATCAAAAATTTCAGTCATAATATCTGATCTTTCCTGCTCAACATCAGCAATGTTTTTAACTTCTAAAAATCCGGCAGCGAGAAAGAAAATACCTGACAATAAAAAGATAATAGAAAAGGTTAAAACATAATTAGTAAATTTCTTTTGGACTTTAAAGAATTCCGATAGTCCTTTTTTAATCTGACTCTCACTTCCGAAATTTTCGATTGCGATGCGAATAGCTTCTTCTTTAGATTTCCCTTTCGCCTGCTGCTCTTCCACGGATTCTATTAAATGGGAACGCATTTCCTGCCTTAGATCTTCTATTTCTTGTTTGTTGCCCGCAACATCTTTGTAAATAGAATTTACATATCTGTCTATTTGTTTCAAGGTTATTCTCCTCCTTCGATAAATGTATCTATAATTCTTTTAACAAATTTCCATTCCATGCGCTTTTCTTCAAAACCTTTCTCACCTAATGGGGTAAGTTTGTAATATTTTCTTCTGCCGCCTGGGCCTTGTTCTTCACCCCAATAGGAAGAAATCCACTTATTACTTTCTAATCTCTTCAGTGACAAATAAAGGGTGCCTTCTTTTAATTCAAATTGTTCCTTACTTTTTTCACGCACCAATTTCGCTATTTCATATCCGTACATATCCCTCTTATGCAGTAACGAAAGAATTAAGGTATCAATATGACCTTTTAAAACCTCTTTGTTAATTTCCAATTTTTTCACCTCCTTATCCAATATAAAAAACATTACTTAATAATGCAAGGTATTCCTTTAAAAGAATTATTAAATAACTAGAGAAAGCTCCAATAACCAAACCGGCTGCCTCTCCTTTTAAGAAATATCTTCCAATTTCATTCCGGGTATCTTATAATGTGTGGAATATATAAAAGGGGGAAATGGCATGGGAGACTGTTTTATCTGCAATAAATACAGAGGGGAATATGAGATTCCCGGCGGAATTATCTATGAAGACGATTTTGTGGCTGCGTCGCATATTGATATGGGCAGGGATACTACATATAGCGGCTATATCATGCTGGACCTTAAACGCCATGCTCCATCTCTTGGTGATATGACGGAGGAGGAAGCGGCTGCCTTCGGAATCGCGATGTCCAGGATCAGCCGGGCGCTGAAAGAGAGTGAAGGGGCGGAGCATGTATATGCCCAGGTTTCGGGCAATGCCGTTGCCCATTTGCATATGCATATTGTTCCCCGTTATCCCGGCACTCCGGAAGAATTCTGGGGACCTCGTGATGTCCTGCGCTGGCCCGGTGCACCCATGGCTGATAAGGCCGGGCTGCAAGAGGTAAGCAGCCGCTTAAAAAACTATTTGTCACAGCATTCATTAACATAGGAGGGCAAGCCCATGTCAGACACTCAAACATATCCCTTCAGCTGGTCGGGGAGCTCCCGGCATTTTTTGGACGAGCCCTCAGCCCAGGTGTATGAAGGAATGATAATAGGGCGGTATGGAGGATGCTCAGATGCAGGCGGCAGGAAGAATGAAGACGGCGCTCTCGCCTGGAGGGATTCGGGTCAGGATTGGGAATTTGCTGCTATCCTGGACGGCCACAATTCTTCAAGGAGCGTGGAGCTTGTGCTGTCCGCCGTCACAAGCCGCAGGGAACGCATTCTTGAAGCTCTTTCACAGCCCCTCAAGACTTCCTTTGCAGCTCTTGAATCTGTAATCTTATCCATTTTTCAAGACCCGGGTTTCCTGGAAAGCTGCAAACGAGTTCAGGGAGAGACGAGCTGCCTGCTCACAGCAAGGAAGGGCAAGTACATCTGGTGGTTATCCATTGGTGATAACACTTTGTATCTTTTTCATGATGAGCTTGCCGCATTCGGGCAGTTTCAGCTCACGAGCAGGAGCTTTTATGAATGGGTGGGCTTTGTCAACACCTTTGAGCTTGAAGTACCCTGCTATTCGACAGGGAGGAAGGAGCTGCGCAAAGGGAAAAATCATATCCTGCTGACAACCGACGGACTGCTTGAATGCCCGGACAATCCTTTCCCTGATCCCCCGTCCATCCGTGCTGAGTTCACCGGCGGGGATATTGAAAAAGGTGTGCAGGAGCTGCTTCAGACGGTCCATCGCCACCGGGGCACCGACAGCGCTACGGTCATTTCATGGGTAGTGGATATTACCCAGGATGCCTCCTATGCCAGTGACCAATTTAAAGATAAGTCCGTATGATTACACGGACTTATCTATTTTTTTGTGATAAAAAATATCTCTTCTCCTGCCTGTTTCCTCCAAATCGCCCTATATGTTGAAAACTGTAAGTAAATTTCCATTGAATGCGAACGTGTATTCGTTTAAGATTATGGGTATAATAACTCACGAACGTATATTCTGTTATTTTGGGGGGAAGGGCATGGTCGATTATAATACGCTGCCCAGGCAATCAATATTATGCATAGATATGAAAAGCTTTTATGCAAGCTGCTCTGCTGTGATGATGGGACTGGATCCCCTCGATTGCCATCTGGCGGTGGTAGGCGATACAAACCGTACCGGCAGTGTAGTACTCGCGGCGTCTCCCCGGATGAAAAAGGACTTCGGCATTAAAACGGGATCAAGGATGTTTGAGATCCCCACGGATCCCTGCATTCATGTGGTGGAACCAAAGATGGCTTCATACCTCAGGATTTCTACTGAAATCACGCGGCTGTTCCACAGATACGTCCCAAAAGAAGCCATTCATACCTACAGTGTGGATGAAAGCTTCCTCAAGGTGGACGGAGCTCTGCCCCTGTGGGGGGATGCACGTACAATCGCTAAAAAAATCAAGGATGAAATTGAAAGGGAGTTCCAGCTTCCCTGTGCAATCGGAATAGGGCCCAACCTGCTCCTGTCAAAGCTGTGCCTGGATCTGGAAGCAAAAAAGAAAGGCATCGCCGAATGGACATATGAGGATGTGGCACAGAAATTATGGCCGCTTTCCCCTTTGAGCGAAATGTGGGGAATCGGCAGGAGGATGCAGAAAAACCTGAACGCGATGGGGATTTTCACGGTCGGGCAGCTTGCCCATTTCAGCCGTGAAAAGCTTGAGGGCAAGTTCGGGGTCATGGGCAGCCAGCTGTACTATCATGCCTGGGGAGTGGATTTATCCGATATCGGGGCACCGATCATGGAAGGGCAGGTCAGCTTTGGGAAAAGCCAAATCCTCCTGCGGGACTATAAGGAAGAAAAGGAAATTAAGCATGTAATCCTCGAAATGTGCGAGGAAGTGGCAAGAAGGGCACGAACCCACCGGAAGGCGGGCAGGACGGTCAGCTTTGGGATCGGCTACAGCCAGGATGAATTCGGAGGGGGCTTTCACAGGTCGCGGACGGTGGAGGAGCCGACCAATATCACGATGGATCTGTATAAAGTCTGCCTGGATCTTTTTAAGGAAAATTACACCGGCAAAACAGTGAGGCAGATTTCCATTGCCCTTTCCAATATTGTCGATGACAGCGAAATGCAGCTTACCCTGTTCGATCCGAACCGCTGGAAAAAAAGGGAGCTGGGCTATACAGTCGATTCGCTGCGGAGGAAGTTCGGCTCCAAGGCGCTCCTGCGGGCAGTGTCCTATACAGACGCGGGTACCGCGGTTTATCGAAGCAGGCTGCTTGGCGGCCATAAAGCGTAAAAGGAGAGATGCAGAAATGATCAGAGACAGGGGAAGGATAAAATGGACCTCCATGATGCTGCCGGAGCATGTGAAGCTGCTGCGGGACTGGGCGCATGAGGACACCTTTGAGCAGCAGATCGAGCCGGATGAGCAGCAGTTCGAATATATGAACAGCATCATTGGGGAAGCAATGGAAGGGGGAAAGGGCGTTGCCATCACGTATTATGCGAACAAACGGCACAGCCTCGTGATGGGGACGATCCACTATTATAATGACTGGGAGAAGAAGCTGCATGTTGTAGACCGGTTCAATGACTTCCATTATTTGCGGCTTGCAGAAATAGTGGATGTACAGCTGGCGGAAGATTAATTGAAAGATTTGGATCAGCATTCCTCGAAATATGCTGCCCTGTGGAGCAGGCTATTTTCCGGAGAGGAAGCGCTGAAGAGAAATGGAATGCTCTTTTCGGCGGAACCTTGACTGAAAGAAACGATAGCCCTTATGGATGACAGGAGAGCTGGCCATGCTGCCTAAAGCGGCCATGAATTCATTGGCATAGGCTTTATCAAGGACAGCAAAGACAGCAGGTCCGCATAAGCCTTCTGTAATGAAAAATTTTTTTACCTGTGATCGGGTGACGGTGTGAAAAACGACTCTCGGTGCAGGTTTCATGAACAAGTCTCCTCATGGTAAGGGTTCTTCCTAACATATGCTGCATTCCGGCATTCATGAGAAAATAAAAAAGGAAGCTCACTCAAGGCTTCCTCCTCTTGCTGCTATTCCTTATTTTCGACACGTACGCGGGACTCGAAGTTTCCTTTGTGGGAAGCATCGCAATAAGGAAGATTATTGGACAGGCCGCAGCGGCATAGAGAGAAAGCCGGCTTTGAAGGAAACGCATTGCCCTCCATGTCAATCAATTCCACATCTCCTGTAACACGGAACCCCCCATTATCCATTACCTTGATCTGCACTTTTGACAAATATGATCCATCCCTTCAAGAATATTCATTATCAATGGTATCGCAAGTCGGGATATTTTTAAATGATTTTTAATTTTGTTAAACTGAAGAAGTAAATAATATGATGGCTGGATTGATTTCCTGCCGAAGGAGTTTTTTTCATGCTGGTTGAATGGACGGAAAAAGCGAAAAGCAAGATTGGTGAAAAAATCGGAGATTCTGCGGGATCCCTTAAATTAAAATACGATATCGACGGATGCGGATGCGCAGTGAGCGGGGTCACCGCCCTCTGGCTTGAGAGCAGTGCAGCTTCCGATGAACAGAAGCTCGAGACAAATGCAGGCCCCCTTTATATAGAAAGCTCCAAGGCGATATTCCTCGATGAAGAAATGAAGATTGACTATAATGAAGAAAGCAATAACTTCAGGCTTTCAAGCCCTAACCAGATCATTAATCCGCGGATGCGGTTCATCGATTATACAAAGAAATGAAAAGAATGCCGGCGCCCTGATGGGTGCCGGCATTTTTAATGCCTATAAAGCCATATCAGATGTCTGCCGTCGGTTTCTTTTCGGGATCCGTATCACTCCTGAAAACGTAGTACTGGGCAGCTTCTATCCCGGCAGCTAGGAAGCCTTCCCGGAGGACCCGGCATCTGCTGGTTTATCCTTGAATAAGTTGGTGCCGATAACGCCGAGGATAATCAGCGTCGAGCCGATGATATGATAGTAATATACCTTCTCGTTCAAGAAGGCTGCCCCGGCTATGATGGAAATGACCGTGGATAGATTAGAAAATACGCTCATCTGCGACGCCGGTATTTTTGAAAGCACAAAGTTGGACAGCAGGGAGGTGATGAAGGAAGCGAGAATACCAAGAAACAGGATGGCAGCCGCAAAGCCGGCATTTCCCCAAGGAGTGAACATGGCTTCTAAATCCCCGTTTCGCAGATGATTGATGACGGCAATGGCGTTAAAAAAGATAAATCCAACACCCAGCATGAAATAAGTGACCTCGAGGGGCTTGAAGGACTTTAACAGGTTCCGTGCCATAACTGAATAAGCAGCGATGGATAAACATGAAATCAAAAGGAAACCGAGGCCGCTCCAGTTGGCAAGCGAGACAGTGCTTCCTTTCATGAAGAAAATGAAAATGACTCCGCTTACAGACAAGAGAATGGAAGCTTTCTGGAGAAGTGTGGTTCGTTCCTTTAAAAATAATGAAGCCAGGACAGCGGTCAAAATTGGGATGACGGCAAAAAGAATACCTGCTTCAGAAGAAGGGACTGTTTTTAATCCATAAGCCTGGAAAAAAAAGAAAAAAGCCGGATAGAACACGGTAAGCGGCCAAAGCTTGTAAAGCGATTTCAGATTCAGCCTGACCTTGACCAATTTCAGGGAAGCCAGCAGGGCAAAGCCCAGAAAGCCGACGGAAAAGCGGGACGCCAAAACATCCATGGGATTCGATGGGCCTAGGGCTTTGACCGTAAACAGGAATGAGAGCCCGACAATCAGGGCATTCAAGAGGGCGCATACATAAGCCAGATAAATTCCATTCTTCATAAGCAACACATACTTTCAGTGGGATTGTTAACCTTATCGAATTATACGAATGCTCCGGAAAGCCCAGGTTGAGTCCTTGGGTTCTGTCAGTCAAGAAAATTAATGATTTCCCGGATGAATCTGTCAGTCTCCTCTAAATCAGGGAAATGGGCACTCTTGTTAAAGATCACAAGGCGGCTGTCAGGCAGAGCGTCGTGAATGATCTTTGAAATGGGAATTCCTGTATTTCTGTCAAAGGCGCCTGTAATGATCAAAGTCCGATGGAGAATGCCGCGGAGGCGGTGCTGAAGAGGGAGGGCCGGATCTCTTGTAACTGCCCTTGCCATCAGCCCGGTATTGATTAACCCGCTTTCGTCCCATAATGCCCGGTTTTTTTTGGCAATCTCCTGATCTTCAAATAACAGGGAGTCAACTGTATGGGCATCGGCGATTTCCCACACCTTATCATAGGCTTCAGAAATGGAGTGAGGGTCGTTCAGGATTCTCCGGATCCGTTCTGCAAGGTGCCGGTCAGCCACAGATAGAAAGCCGGCCAATTGAACCAGTTTGTTTGTATCGGATTTGATCAGGCTGGGACCTGAAAGGATGATAGTATGTATGCGCTCCCCGAGGGAAGAAGCAAATTCCAACGCCAATTCGCCGCCGAATGAATATCCGAGCAAATCAACTTTTTCCGCACCCAGCCAAGAAATCAATTCAAGGAAGTCCTGAGTGAGCAGGGAGATTGAGTAATCCTCTTCTGATGCGGGGGCTTCAGATCTCCCGCAGCCGCGCTGTACGTAATAAACAACGGTCCTTGAGCGGGCCAAGAGGCGGCCGGCTGTGCGCTCAAATGTGTAATGATTGCCTCCGGGCCCGCCGTGCAATATAAAAAGAGGAACAGTCCCATGACTGCTTCCTTCAACTTTTACCCAATGGGCAATGCCGTTAAATCGGGGACGGTGTTCGCCGTCTTCCCTTTTCATTCTGCTGCCCCTCCAGCTTTATCTTTAAATCCATATTCCTCCAGGAAGTCATCCACTGCAAGCTCATAATCCTTTTGATTTTCATTAAAGGATTGGGCATGGGCGCCTTTTGCAGCGATGAATAGCTTCTTGGGGCCCTGTTTTGCCTGGTAGAGATTGGAGCTCATTTCAGGGAGGATAAAAGTATCCAATTCACTGTGAATGAATAAGACCGGCTTCTTTATATGATCGATATACCTGGCAGGCGAGATTTCTTTTATGGAGAAGCCGGCGCGGAGTTTCAAGAATAGACTGCCGAATGGAAGCACCAGCCATGAAGGGATGGGCACCTCAGATTTGAGATTATGCTTCAGCTGTTGTGTGAAATCCGAAAATGGGCAGTCTGCAATATAAAAATCGGCCTGATCGCCAAGCATGCCGGCATACAGGAGCATGGTCACGGCTCCCATGGATTCTCCGTGGATGCCGATGGTGATGTCAGTGCCTTCGCGTTTCCGGAGTTCCGTTATGACCGTTTCAAGGTCATATTTTTCATAATGGCCATAGCTGCTTGAGATGCCCCCGGATTCTCCATGTCTCCGGTGGTCGTAGATGACGGCGTTGAAGCCCCTTTTTATGAACAGATTCATATATTTAATGGAGTTCATTTTGTTTTCAGTTATGCCGTGGCAAAACACCATCCACTTGTTTGAATGGTCATGCGGCTTCACAAACACACAGTGCAGCGGATACCCGAATGAAGAGGCAGCACGTACTTCAGTCTTGGGGAGCAGTTCGTACTCATTGGCTATATAGCGTTTTGCCTTCGTTTCACGCTCGAGGATGAAGTTATCTTCTTTCTTTTTCATGTACATCACGCGATTCGAGAAATAGAGGCCGATTCCGAGTGCGTAGCCAAGGAATCCAGCCGGAATGAGCCACCATTTTTTCATGAAGATTGCCTCCTGGATAAAGAATTGGATGAACAAAATAATTCTACCACAAAATGGCGGAGGAAAAGGCGGCTGCAGGGCTTCTGACAAAATATCGGAAGCCGAAGCATGGTACAATAGAGACGTAAGGGAGGCATAACCATGAAAAAGAGAAAAAAACATAACCAAGCTCATGCCGGAAGTCAGCGTAAGGAAGCGGACTCAGGCCAGATCACACTGGGTGATATGATTAAAGGCGATATGCTGTCAAAGCTTAAAGAAACACATAGTGAGCTTGAAAAGGAGAGGCATGCTGCCCTGCTAAAAGAAGAAGAGCGCAAGCGGGAAGAAAGGAAGCAGCGGGAGAAAAATAAGAGCTTTGAGGAGCTGCTGAATGAAAGCAATACGGATTGGCGGAAGTTTAAATAAGAGGTAAGACCGGCACCAGCTTGGTTGGTGCATTTTTTGTGTCCGGAAATGCCCTGTGTCAGCGGCGACCTGCCAAGCTGAGATCCAAACTCGTCATTTTACTATCCGCACTGGCAAGTTTACCCGCCGTTCCACATGCTGAAATAAACTTCCAAAAAATCAGAATAGACGGCACAGCAAAGCCCGGGAAAACGGCCATTCTCCCGGGGCTGTGTTTTTGGACCTATCAGTCCAACCTTATTCAGCGGTGTTCGCGATAGATTTCTGCCTTGCTGATGGCTTTGATCCCGCGCACCTCTGCTTCATTCAATGGTCTGCTGTTTGCGGCGCTGATGTTCTGCTCCAGCTGTTGTGCAGAGCTTGCACCAGGTATGCAGGCAGCAACGGCTGGGTGGGCGAGGACATATTGCAGGGCAACTTCATTCATGGAACGCCCTTCAAAGAGGCCGTTCAATTCACGGAGCGCCGTTTCCAATTCCTCGAAGCTGTAATATAGGTACCCATCCTTCTTAATCTTGTCCGAAGCTTTATCAAGCATTTTATCAGTCAGCAGCCCTTTGGCAACAGGGCCGCGGGCAATGATGCTGACTCCCTGTTTTTCAAAGTCCGGCATCAGTTCCTCAGGGCGCCGGTCAAGGATGCTGTATTGCATCATATTGGATGCGAGGCCTTTGGCATTCTTTAAAAATCTCTCAATAACATTGGGCCTGATGGAGGAGATTCCGTAATAGCGTATATAGCCCTCCCGAACGAGTTCCTCAAAGGCTTCGATCGTTTCCTCGGCCGGGTCTTCGATGGTCCCGCCATGCAGCTGGTATAAATCAATGTAATCGGTCTGGAGACGGCGAAGGCTGTCTTTTACAGCAGACTTGATGTAGGCCTTGGACGGGTCCCAGCTCCAGCCGTCCCTGCTTTCGTTCCAGCGGTTGCCGACTTTGGTCGCTATGATCACCTTGTCCCGGACGGACTTTAGTGCCTTTCCTACAAATTCTTCGTTTTGGCCTCCATCATAAAGGTCGGCTGTATCGAAATAGTTGATGCCGGCATCAAGTGCAGTGCCAATGATCTTTTCAGCATTTTCATATTGATTTCCAAGCGACATGCAGCCAAGGCCGATCTTGCTGACATATAGCTCTGAGTTTCCTAACCTGCGTGTTTCCATAGATATCCGCCCCTTTTAATAGCATTCCTACATATGTATTTACCCAATATTTTATGCTTCAGTGTGAAAATGCACAAATAATTGGGCGGATGCACGAGGAAGTTTACTTGATCAGTTTGAGCCCGGGCTTCTGGCGGGCACTGCCTTGAACAGAAGAAATCCAGTCTGACAAATTGGCATGCTGTGCGGCGTATTCGGCAAGCTTCCGGCGGATCTCCCACGACTTGCCAGCCATTGTGACGCTTTTGTCTGTTACATAAACCTTCATTGGACAACCTCCTAAACCAGTTATGGTAAAATGTATGAACAAGCCAAATGCGATTAGAACTGGGAGTGTAATGATGAAGAACTTAGAAGAAAAAACCTTAGGGACCAAAGAAATATTTTCCGGCAGGGTTATTTCGCTTCAAGTGGATGAAGTAGAACTGCCAAACGGCAGGACGAGCACCAGGGAAATCGTTAAACATCCCGGTGCAGTAGCTATTATTGCCATAACTGCAGAAAATAAAATTGTCCTTGTGGAACAGTACCGCAAAGCGATGGACCGAATTCTTGTCGAGATTCCAGCCGGGAAGCTGGAGCCTGGGGAAGATCCGCTTTCAACAGCTGTCCGCGAACTTGAAGAGGAAACTGGCTATGAGTGTGAACATATGGATTATTTAACAGCCTTCTATACGTCCCCTGGATTTGCGGATGAAATTGTCCATGTGTATTTAGCCGCCGGACTGCAGAAGAAAGTCAATGCAGCAGCGCTGGATGAGGATGAATTTGTGGAGGTATTGGAACTGACGCTTGAAGAGATGATTCAGTACATGAAGGAACAGAGGATATATGATGCTAAGACAGTATATGCAGTACAATATTTACAGCTTAAGGAGGCAGCGCTGAAGCAATGAATAAGTATTTTGCAGACCTGCACATTCATATAGGAAGAACAAGGGCAGGCAGGGCTGTCAAAATCACGGGGGCCAGGACCCTGACTCTATCAAATATACTGGATACCGCTGCCTATACGAAGGGACTGGATATCATCGGGATCATCGATGCCCATTCACCGGGTGTGCTGGATGAATTGGAGGAAATGACGGCAGGGGGCAGTCTTGAATCCATTTTCGGCGGCGGCCTGAAGTACCGGGACCTGGTGCTGATACCGGGAACGGAGATTGAAATATATGATGAAAACTGCAGTGGGCCGATACATATACTGGCTTACTTCCCGAATCTTGAGTCAATCAGAGAGTTTTCAGGATGGATGGAAAAGCATCAGAAAAATATTCATTTAAGCTCACAGCGCATCTATGTGAATGCTGTCATTCTGCAGCAGAAGGTGAAAGAGCTGGGAGGGCTGTTTATCCCGGCCCATATCTTCACCCCCTTCAAGAGCCTGTTCGGCAGGGGAGTACGTGTGAGTCTTCAGGAGGTATTTGACCCTGACCTGATAGATGGGGTAGAACTCGGGCTGAGCTCTGATACAGCCATGGCCCAGGGAATAAAAGAACTGGAGCCATATGCATTTTTAACGAATTCCGATGCGCATTCACTTGGGAAAATAGCAAGGGAATACCAGGCACTAAGGTTATTGAGGGCGAGCTTTGAGGAGCTGTCCCTGGCACTGAAGGAGAAGGACGGCCGGGGAGTAGCGGTGAACTACGGACTGAATCCGCTTCTTGGAAAATATCATGACACAGTCTGTGCCAAATGCCATGCCAAAAAGACGGGTAATGAAACTGTCTGCACAGAATGCCAAAGTTCTTCATTCATTAAAGGGGTCTCACAGAGGATTGAAGAAATAAAGAACTATTTCCCCAA
The DNA here is from genome assembly GCF_046237605.1 of Paraperibacillus marinus. Lineage (GTDB taxonomy): Bacteria > Bacillota > Bacilli > Bacillales > DSM-1321 > Paraperibacillus > Paraperibacillus marinus. Next base: position 1,494,927 of record NZ_CP143542.1, read on the forward strand.
TCCATCCCCGGGAAAGAGGCCGCCATATATTCACCAGGTGCCGCTGGAGTTCATCCCAGGGCTCGGTCCCAGGATGAGGGAAAGGCTTCTTTCGGCATTCGGGACCGAAATGGGAATCCTGCATGAAGCCAGTCTGGCTGACCTGAAAGATACCGTACCTGCCAGGATAGCAGAATATATCGATCTGGCGAGGAAGGGCGGCCTCAACATAGAATCAGGCGGTGGAGGCACCTACGGTAAGGTCAAATAGAATAATGAATAAGAAAGGACAGAAGCTGCGCTTCTGTCCTTTACGTTATTTTACAGTTTTAGCGAACACACAAGTATCCCTGACATTTAGGCCGTCCGCGCTTAAGGAGTCATTCTTCAGGACGCCTTCGAGCTGAAAGCCGAGTTTTTCAGGAATTCGCCGGCTTGCCGCATTTTCAGGATCACATCGTATTTCCACCCGTTTCGCACTGAAGTATTCAAAGGCAAAGGATGTCAAGCCTTTGACTGCCTCTGTCATATATCCCTTTTTAGCCCAGCGTGAATCAATCCAGTAGCCAATCTCGAACTTGGGGATATTCCAATTCATTCTATGTAAGCCGGTGCTGCCGATAAATCGGTCATCTTCTCTCCTATATATGTGCAGGCGGATATCTTCCCTGGCAATAAACTTGGCGTAAGACCTCCGGACACTTTCTTCTGACTCTTCACGCGTCATTGGCTTCTGGGCAAAAGGCAGCCACGGGGCAAGCTCTCCCCTGGAAGCTTCCACCGCTTCAAAAACTGCACCTCCGTCCCCTGGCTGGCAGGGCCGTATATAAAGCCTTTCTGTTTCAATCCTTTCAGGGAAATCTAGTAAAACGGCGTTCATAGACATTCACACTCCCATACGGTAAATTGCTAGAAATTATACCACAGCATCCGCTCATTTTATATATTTTTTCCCAGCGAGTAATAAGAGAGGCTTACCTTCCATACAATTTACTAAGAATATCGGGGGGAAGATATAATGAAGAAAAAATCCATGATAACATTCACTCTACTAAAACATGTTAAAGAGAATTCTTCACTCTATTTATTCATCACCATTTTGTTTCTTATGGGAGTCATCTTCGGAGCCATCATCGTAAACAGCTTGAACTTGAATCAGAAGGATGACCTATTCTATTATCTCTCGCAATTTTTCGGACAGGTTAAGCAGGGAAGGATTGACCACTCGGAAGGGATGTACTGGCAGACGGTCAATCATAATGTCAAGTATATCGGGCTTATCTGGATATTGGGCATTTCGATCATCGGCCTGCCCATCATTCTGGTTCTATTGTTTCTGAAAGGGATGGTGGTCGGATTCACTGTAGGGTTCCTGGTGAATCAGATGGGCTTTAACGGGTTTTTGCTGGCATTTGTCTCTATTTTCCCGCAAAACATATTCATAGTGCCGGTATTCATCCTGATAACAGCTATGGCACTCTCGCTGTCCATTAAAATTATCCGGAGGCTGTTCATGAAACAGCTGAGGGATCCGCTGAAGCCGGTCATCATTAAGTACTTCCTGTCCTTCACCTGTGCGGTGGCTGTCTTACTTGCGGCGGGAGCGATTGAAACCTATCTGTCCCCGCAGCTTATGAAAAATGTGGTCAGCCTGGTGGGGAATGAAAAATAGATCCAAATTATAATAATTCTAAATAATTATAAATAATTGAAGAGCTTATTTATAATAATTATATTTTGACACTCCTCTTTCATTTGATATAATAAAAAAGACAGCGGCGAGGGAGGGGAAAAGCTATGGAAAGCAGGATTGAACGAATAAAAAAACTGTTGCACTCGTCCAGTTATAAGTTAACACCTCAAAGAGAAGCTACCGTCCGGGTTTTGCTTGAAAACGAAGAGGATCATTTAAGTGCAGAAGATGTATACCTCCTAGTGAAAGAAAAATCGCCAGAGATCGGATTAGCCACTGTATACCGTACACTGGAACTATTAACTGAGCTTAAAATTGTCGATAAAATAAATTTTGGTGATGGAGTTTCCCGCTATGATCTGAGGCAGGAAGGGGCCGCCCACTTCCATCATCATTTAGTATGCATAGAATGCGGTGCCGTTGATGAGATACAGGAAGACCTCCTCGAGGACGTTGAGGAAGTGGTTGAACGCAATTGGCACTTCAAAATCAAGGACCACCGGTTAACCTTCCACGGCATCTGCCATAGATGCCAGGCGAAGCATGAAAATAAAGATGACAGCACACCAGCCATAAACCTTACATAAGCCTTTTCCTCACACGGAAAAGGTTTTTCGCATCCGCATAAGCCATGGGGTTCAGCCTCTATTTTATGTATAAAATTCAGCTCCCTGGGCATAGATTGAATTAGCTGAATAAATGGAGGGCTGTCCTATGAAATACTCAGTCGATTTACTTTTCAATACGGCAAAGGTATTTTTATTATTTGTCAGTTTCACTGTCCTTTTTTATTTTGGGATGGTATGGCTGAATCAGGAATATGAGAATTATCATCGTTATGATGAACCAAAAGGGACGGCTGTCAAAGTGTCGGGCTCAGTCCATTCTGAGGGAGGGAGATGGATGGACCGGCTGCTGCTGTTCTATAAGAATGGAGAGTAAAAAGCATGCAGGACCAGATAAAAGATTTTCTTCATTTCCTGACCGTAGAAAAAGGCCTGTCTAAGAATACGACAGTCTCCTATGAACGGGACCTCAAATCTTATATGAAGTATTTAGTCAATGTTGAACAGATTGGGGATTGGAATGACTGTCAGCGCGCCAATATTGTCCACTTTCTCTCTTTCCTGAAAGGACAGGGGAAGTCGTCGAAAACATTGGCCCGCCATGTAGCTTCCATTCGTTCCTTCCATCAGTTCCTGCTGCGTGAAAAAGTGTCGGGGCATGATCCTTCCGTCCATATAGAGAGCCCACAGCTTGAAAGAAGCCTCCCGAAGGTCTTGAGCATGGAAGAGGTGGAGGCACTGCTCGAAGCACCGGAAACCAATTCTCCCCTTGGCCTCAGGGACAAAGCAATGCTCGAGGTCCTGTACGCAACCGGTATGCGGGTCAGTGAGCTCATTTCGCTTGAGCTGACAGATGTACATACAGATATGGGGTTTGTCCGCTGCGTCGGCAAGGGCAGCAAGGAAAGGATCATTCCAATTGGACAGGCTGCCCTGTCGGCTATAGAGGATTATCTGAATAAGGGCAGGGATGTTCTTATGAAAAAGAACCGGAATGACTTTCTGTTCCTTAATCATCACGGCAATAGGCTGACACGGCAGGGATATTGGAAAATCCTCAAGAAACTGGCAGAGGAAGCCAGGATTGAAAAGGAACTGACTCCGCATACACTCAGGCATTCATTTGCCACGCACCTGCTTATGAACGGTGCAGATTTAAGGGCAGTCCAGGAAATGCTTGGACATGCGGATATTTCGACCACCCAGATATACACGCATGTTACAAATGTGAGATTAAAAGAGGTATATACCAAATTCCATCCGAGGGCATGACTTCCTCCGGATAAGCGGCCATTAGAAAATGGCTGCTTTTTTCGTGGTCTGGCAGGTTTTTGTGAACAGGAATCGAACAAATAAAGAATAAGGGAAGAGTTTTAATAGATTTTCATTGTGATAAACAGTCACCTTCGTATAAAATGAGGTTGTCAGACTTCTGACGAATACATAAATGAATCCGGTTAATTTATGAGCATGCGGGTAACATAACAGTATTTACGCTTATAATTAATAGTTGGAGGAGAAATATATGGAGAAGAGTAAACGCTTTAATAGGGTTTTTTTGATCGTAATGGATTCGGTGGGAATCGGTGAAGCACCCGATGCTGCAAAATTTGGTGATGAAGGCGCCGATACCATCGGGCATATAGCGGAACGGATGGACGGTCTCCACATGCCGGTAATGGGGAGCATGGGACTCGCCAATATCCGGCCGATCAAAGGAATAGATGCAGCCCAAACTCCGCTTGCTTACTTTGGGAAAATGCAGGAAGCTTCTAACGGAAAAGACACCATGACAGGACACTGGGAGATCATGGGCCTCAATATACAAACTCCATTCCAGGTGTTTCCTGACGGCTTTCCCGACACTCTGATTTTGGAGCTTGAGAAGAGGACAGGAAGAAAAATAATCGGCAATAAGCCTGCAAGCGGAACAGAGATCCTGGATGAGCTGGGCAGGGAGCATATGGAAACAGGGGCGCTGATTGTTTATACATCTGCGGATTCCGTACTTCAGATTGCAGCGCATGAAGAAATTGTACCGCTTGAGGAGCTTTATCATATTTGTAAAATAGCCCGTGAGATGACGATGAATGATGAGTTTATGGTTGGAAGGATCATTGCAAGGCCGTTTATTGGTGAGGCAGGAAGCTTTAAAAGAACGCCGAACCGCCATGACTATGCCCTGAAGCCATTTGGCCGTACAGTCATGAATGAATTGAAGGATGCCGGCCTGGATGTCATTTCTATCGGAAAAATCTCAGATATCTATGATGGCGAGGGAATCACCGATTCGTTGCGGACAACTTCCAATATGGATGGAATGGACAAGCTGAACCAGACCCTCGATATGGATTTCACAGGGATAAGCTTTTTAAATCTGGTTGACTTTGATGCTGCTTTCGGCCACAGAAGGGACCCGATCGGCTATGGGGAAGCACTTCAGGAATTTGATGCAAGACTTGAGGAAGTGCTTGATAAGCTGAAGGAAGACGATTTATTGATCATTACGGCTGATCACGGGAACGACCCGGTTCATCACGGAACGGACCATACCCGGGAGTTCGTGCCATTGATTGTATATTCCAAGCAGTTTGAGGCCGGAAGGGAACTGCCGCTTAGAAACACTTTCGCGGATATAGGCGCTTCGATTGCAGAAAACTTCGGGGTAAGTATGCCGGAGCATGGAACCAGCTTCATGGCAGAATTAAAGGGGAAGGTGGAATAATCATGTATGAGAAAATCAATCAAGCAGCAGATTATTTAAAGGAAAAACTTTCAGGCACACCTGAAATCGGCTTAATACTTGGTTCGGGGCTTGGCGTCCTGGCAGATGAGATTGAAGATGCCGTGAAAATTCCTTATGGGGAAATCCCTAACTTCCCGGTTTCTACCGTGGAAGGCCATGCCGGGCAGCTGGTCTCTGGCACACTTTCTGGCAAGAAGGTCATCGCCATGCAGGGCAGGTTCCACTTTTATGAGGGCTATGACATGGGCCAGGTGACGTTCCCGGTCAGAGTCATGAAGCTGCTTGGTGTAGACAAAATGATCGTGACAAATGCTGCTGGCGGAGTGAATCAGGACCTGAGTGCCGGAGATTTAATGATCATAACGGATCATATCAATTTCACCGGGACAAGTCCGCTGATTGGCCCAAATGATGCCGAATTTGGGGTAAGATTCCCTGATATGTCTGAAGCTTATTCCAAGGAATATCAGGAAGTGGCTAAAAAGGCAGCAGAAGCACTGAATATACCAATTAAAGAAGGCGTCTACCTTGGATTGTCAGGACCAGCTTATGAAACTCCTGCCGAAGTGCGGATGGTGAGGACCCTCGGCGGAGATGCTGTCGGCATGTCTACGGTACCTGAAGTCATCATTGCACGCCATTCGGGCATATCGGTCCTCGGGATTTCCTGCATAACCAATATGGCTGCGGGCATCCTGAATCAGCCGCTTTCACATGACGAAGTAATTGAAACCACTGAAAAAGTAAAAGCTGATTTTCTGAGCCTGATCAAAACAATAGTAAAAGAACTTTCATAATACTTGTATTAGAGAAAATAAACTGAAGCGGTGATAAAGATGAGAATGGTAGACTTAATTGAGAAAAAGAGAAACGGTGAAGAGCTCTCAAATGAGGAAATAAAGTTCATCATAAAAGGATACACGGATGGATCGATTCCGGATTATCAGATGAGTGCTTTATCCATGGCGATTTATTTCAAGGACATGACCGGGCAGGAACGTGCCGATCTTACCATGGCCATGGTTGAATCGGGAGACCAGATCGATTTGAAGGGAATTAAGGGTGTTAAAGTGGATAAGCATAGCACAGGCGGAGTAGGAGATACAACTACCCTGGTGCTTGGACCTCTTGTCGCTGCTCTTGGGGTGCCGGTGGCAAAAATGTCCGGCCGCGGCCTTGGACATACTGGCGGAACGATCGACAAGCTTGAATCTGTAGCTGGTTTCCACGTGGAAATTGAAAATAAGGAATTCATTGAACTTGTAAATAAAAATTCAATCGCAGTCATCGGGCAGAGCGGCAATCTTACTCCAGCGGACAAAAAGTTATATGCGCTCCGCGATGTAACCGCCACTGTTGACAGCATCCCGCTGATTGCCAGTTCCATCATGAGCAAGAAGATTGCGGCCGGAGCGGACGCCATCGTACTTGATGTTAAGACTGGTGCCGGAGCCTTCATGAAAACGATTGAAGATTCCAGGGCACTTGCCGGTGCCATGGTCGGAATCGGCAATAACGTAGGCCGCAAAACCATGGCTGTCATTTCAGACATGAGCCAGCCGCTTGGGTTTGCCATCGGGAACGCGCTTGAAGTGAAAGAAGCGATTGATACCTTGAAAGGTGAAGGTCCTGAAGATTTAACAGAACTGTGCCTGGCGCTGGGAAGCCACATGGTGCTTCTGGCCGGTAAGGCAGATACCCTTGAAAATGCACGGAATCAATTGCTTGCAGCCATGAAGGATGGCTCTGCACTTGAAACCTTCAAGACATTCCTTGCTTCCCAGGGAGGGGACGCTTCTGTAGTCGATAATCCGGACAAACTTCCGCAGGCAAGCTTCAAGATTGAAGTGGCTGCAGAGGAAGATGGATATGTTTCCGAGATGACCGCTGATGAAATCGGTACGGCAGCCATGCTGCTTGGTGCGGGGAGAGCGACTAAGGAATCAGAAATCGACCTGGCAGTGGGCCTTATGCTTAATAAAAAAATTGGTGATGAAGTGAAAAAGGGAGATTCACTTGTTACCATTTACAGCAATACAGAAGATGTTGAAAAAGTAAAAGGAATTCTGCTTGAAAACATCAAGCTTTCAGCGAACCCGGTACCTAAGCCAACCTTGATTTACGAAGAAATTACCCAATAACCTATCAAGACTGGCGGATAGGCCAGAAAAGCCCGCTCTTCAAACGAAGAGCGGCTTTTTTATTTCCCGGGCATTCTGTATAAAACGGCGGGAATTGGACAAAATGATGGCTGTTAGTAAACTTTGGAAGAAGATGTAGGAGGGTTTCTCGATGAGACGGCTGTTGACAGTGACAATATTATTCTTTGTATCACTAGGGTTCGGCCTGCCGCAGGCATTTGCGGAAGGTTCCACAGATGAGCTTGCGAAGAATGCGAAGTCTGCTATTTTGATTGAGCGTGATACCGGCAGGATTCTATATAACAAGGACGCACATGTAAAACTGCCACCTGCAAGCATGACAAAAATCATGACCATGCTGCTGATTATGGAATCCATAGATAAAGGAAAACTGGGACTGAAAGAAAAGGTCAGGACAAGTGATTATGCCGCTTCTATGGGAGGCTCCCAAATATTCCTGGAACCTGGAGAAGAAATGACGGCAGAACAGATGCTGAAGGGCATTGCCATCGGCTCCGGCAATGATGCAGCGGTGGCCATGGCAGAGAGAGTGGCCGGCTCAGAGGAAGCGTTTGTCAAGATGATGAATGCGAAGGCTAAGGAATTGGGGCTGAAGCATACCCAATTTCAGAATACAACCGGACTGCCTGAACAGGGGCACTACAGCACCGCCTATGATATGGCCATGATGGCAAAAGAGCTTCTTAAATATGATTCCAAAATAACTAGATTTACAGGCACATACGAGGATTATCTGCGTGAAGATACCGATAAAAAATTTTGGCTGGTTAATACAAACCGGCTGGTCAAATTCTATCCTGGGGTAGACGGTTTAAAAACCGGTTTCACGCATGAAGCCAAATACTGCCTGACAGCAACGGCCAAGAAAAACAATATGCGTGTTATTGCCGTGATCTTGGGCGCTCCTACACCAAAAGAACGAAATGCCCAGATCACCAAAATGCTTGATTACGCTTTTGCCCATTACCAGACCCATCCTCTTTACAAGCGCGGCGAAAAGCTTACAGAAGCAGCAGTCAGCAAAGGGAGCAAGAATACTGTCGCCGGCGTTACAGGTGAGCCTATCTCTGTCTTAGCCAAGAAAGGCGAATCAAAAAAAGGGATTACCAAGAAAATTGTCATGGATGAAAATCTCAAAGCTCCGGTTAAAAAAGGGGACCGGATCGGCACCCTTCTTATCCAGAAGGACGGCAGGACCGTTTCCAGATCTTCTGTGGTCGCTGCTTCGACAATTGACAAGGCAGGCTGGTGGAAGAGCTTTAAGCGGTCTTTCGGTATGTTTACGCGTACTGAATAGAACTCCCTGTCTAAAAATAGAATTTCAAGGCTAATTCAGATGAATGAACACTAGTTTTGTCACCCTTGAAGGAATACAGGAATGAAACCTAGAATTGACTCACTATAAGACAGAGAAGGAGGCTGTAATATAGTGAGTCTTTTCATGAACCTGGAAATAAAAGATGAAATCCTGTGCATCAGGCTCAGCGGAGAGCTGGATCATCACTCGGCTGAAGAGCTTAGGGAAAAGGCATCTGCCGTGATAGTGGAAAAGAATATAAAGCATATCATTATGAACCTCGAAGAATTATCTTTTATGGATAGTTCGGGCCTGGGGGTGGTCATGGGGCGGTATAAGCAGATCAAGCAAAAACAAGGTGAAATGATCGTCTGTGCCATTTCCCCGCCTGTAAAGCGGCTTTTTGAAATGTCCGGGTTGTTTAAGATTATAAAACTGGAGCTATCAGAAGAAAATGCTTTACAAAGACTGGGGGTTGCTTAGATGAAAAATGAAATGAGCCTGCAATTTTCTGCGCTTAGCCAGAATGAATCCTTTGCACGTGTAGCGGTGGCTTCATTCATCGCCCAGCTTGATCCGACACTTGATGAGCTGACTGAAATTAAGACAGTCGTATCAGAGGCCGTGACCAATTCCATCATTCACGGATATGAAAATGATCCAACGGGGATGGTGTACATCTCAGTAACGATAGATGAAGACAGCGTGGAGCTGACAATCAGGGACGAAGGGCTCGGGATTGATGATGTGGAGGAGGCAAGGCAGCCCCTGTTCACAACGAAGCCCGATCTCGAACGCTCTGGCATGGGATTTACCATCATGGAAAACTTCATGGATGAAATAAAAGTCATTTCTCATAGGGGCGAGGGAACCATAATCAGATTGAAAAAGCAATTATTGAAAAGTAATGCTTTTTGCAATTAAGGAGACTTGCTATGGATGTGGAGGTCAAAAAAGATAAAGGCAGGGTGCATTTAAAGGACGAGGATGTACGGGACTTGATCAAGCGCAGCCAGGATGGAGACCAGGGAGCAAGAGAATTGATTGTCCAAAGTAATTTAAGGCTGGTATGGTCTGTCGTTCAAAGATTCCTGAATAGGGGCTATGAACCGGATGACCTGTATCAGATTGGCTGTATCGGCCTCCTTAAATCGGTGGATAAGTTTGATTTAACCTATGAAGTGAAGTTTTCGACATATGCAGTTCCCATGATCATCGGGGAAATCCAAAGGTTTATCAGGGATGACGGCACGGTTAAAGTCAGCAGGTCACTAAAAGAAATGGCCAATAAAATACGCCGGGCAAAGGATGAGATTTCAAAGACAATCGGAAGGGTGCCGTCAGTCAATGAACTGGCTGAGCATCTCGGGCTCACTCCGGAGGAAGTGATCATGGCCCAGGAAGCAAGCAGGTCCCCTTCGTCCATTCATGAAACCGTCTTTGAAAATGATGGAGATCCCATCACCCTGTTAGATCAGATTGCTGATTCAAATGAGAACAAATGGTTCGATAAGCTTGCCTTAAAGGAAGCGATACTTGAGCTTGATGAGCGGGAAAGGCTGATTGTGTACCTCAGATATTACAAGGATCAAACACAGTCAGAGGTCGCACTGAGGCTTGGCATTTCGCAGGTGCAGGTCTCCAGGCTTGAAAAGAAAATTTTAAAAGAAATGAAGGTCCGCATGGATGAATGATCATCTCCATGCGGATTTTTTTATTCCAATTTATGGTCTTCGCTGCTTCTATAGTATGTTCCTCCAAAAGGCATCCATACTATATTGTACGTATTCAAAATTATAGGATGTGGCAGAATTGGAAAACATCATCTATGTCCGGATGCGCCATCGGGTGGAAGTAAAAGACTTCAATGAATTAAAAGCGAAAGATATCTGCATTTTGATAGGGTCCCAAAAACGGATACAGAAGCTCGGGGAAACGGTGATCCATACCATCACAAAGCAAGAGCATAACCTGATCATTATAGATTCTGCGCAGCTGATCGAAAGGCTGCTTGCCGAAAATCCCGAAATTGAGATTCAGACGATTGGCCCCTCCCAGACCATCATTGAAGTAATTACCAAAGAAAAAAGCCATTCAGTCGGGTTGTTCGTCATTGTATGGGTCATTCTATTCGTGGGCGCAGCCATGGCAATCATGAACTTCCATGAAGATGTCAGCATGCAGGCAGTCCACCAGAAATTATACCGGCTGATAAGCGGAAAAAGCATACGTAAGCCGTTGATCATGCAGATTCCCTATTCAATCGGCCTTGGAGCGGGGATGATTATATTTTTCAATCATTTTTTCAAGAAAAAATTCAATGAAGAGCCAAGCCCGCTTGAGGTAGAGATATTTAATTACCAGCAGGATTTAGATCGTTATGTCATTATGCATGAAAACAGAGAGAATATTAAACACCTGAAATGATGATTGAATTAGTGGCCGTACTCCTGGTCGGGCTTGCAGGGGGACTGGCAGTCGGTTCAGGGTTTGTAGCTTTTTTGACAGTGCTCGGTATAGTCCCGCGCCTTACCCAGCTGACAAAAACCATCCATAAAACAAGGCAGTACGAATGGGCAGTCATATTGGGTGCCTTGACAGGCGGATGGCTAAGCCTGGGGGAACCCGTATTGCATGCAGCGCCTATTATTTTGATGCCAATCGGACTTGCAAGCGGAATATTCAACGGTATGCTGGCTGCAGCCTTGACCGAAGTGCTGAATGTACTTCCGATTCTTTCAAAGCGGATCGGAGTGCAGGAGAAGATTGTATACCTGATGATGGCGCTTGTGCTTGGGAAAGTGCTGGGTTCGCTTTTCCAGTGGATCTTTTATGTGGATTTATAACAAAGCGGAGGGATATCAGCCCATGGGAGAAAAACGGAGGATTATCATCATAACGGATGGAGACGAATATGCCAAGCGCGCCGTCGAAAGGGTTGCCCGGGATGTTGGCGGCAGATGCATATCACTCTCATACGGGAATCCAACCATGCTCACGGGTCCTGACCTGCTTCAGCTGATCAAGATGGCCCCGTACGATCCTGTGCTTATCATGGTTGATGACAGCGGGCTGGTGGGTGAAGGCCTTGGTGAAGCCGCATTGAAATACATTACGAAGCATCATGAAATTGAAGTGCTCGGAGCGATAGCCGTCGCATCTAATACAAGGCAGAATGAGTGGACAAGAATCTCGTTCTCTATAGACAGGGAGGGGGCCCTGACTCCTTATGGAGTGGATAAGAATGGCATCCCGGATACTGAAATCGGCAGACTGCATGGTGATACGGTCTATTGCCTAGATTCTCTCGATATTCCGGTTGTCATCGGGATTGGTGATATAGGCAAGATGAATGGCAGGGATTCCAGTGAAAAAGGGTCGCCCATCACAAGGAAAGCGGTGGAGCTGATCCTTGAGAGGAGTGGTTTTAACTTGTCACTATATGATCATTCTATCATTGAGGACATGAACGGTCCCTGCGACTGGTGACTCTTCAGAATTTTTCGTCTTGAAGGAAAACGTATAATATGGTAATTTAGGTTTAGTCTTTTACTGGGCTAAAGGAGAAAAAGTCCATTTATCGTGTGCGGAACCTTATATCTGGTACAAGGATATGATAAAGAAAAAAGGGGTGCTCCCTTTCATGGGATGACGGGCCTTCAGCCCTTTTTTATATGGAAGAAAAGCTGCCTCGTGGTGACTGGAAAGGATGAGAAGATGCATTATTATGGTACCAGCAGAGTAAATGAACATCATTCATTAGAAATTGGCGGGGCAGATACATTGGAATTAGTATCGAAATATGGTTCCCCACTTTATGTATATGACGTAGCGCTGATCAGGGAAAGAGCGAGGGGCTTCAAAGAAACCTTTGATAAGATGGGGGTTTCCTCCCAGGTTGCATATGCCAGCAAAGCCTTTTCTTCTATAGCCATGATTCAGCTTATAGAAGAAGAAGGACTCTCCCTTGACGTAGTATCCGCGGGAGAGCTATACACGGCAATCGCTGCTGGTTTCCCTCGTGAACGGATCCATTTCCATGGAAATAATAAGAGCATCGACGAGATAAAGATGGCACTCCGTGAGGACATTGGCTGTATCGTCGTAGATAATTTCTCAGAGTTATATATACTGGACGAGATTTGCAGAGAGCTAGATAAAAAGGCAAAAATCCTATTGCGGGTGACTCCGGGAATCGAAGCCCATACACACGATTATATCCTTACGGGGCAGGAGGATTCAAAGTTTGGCTTTGACTTGATGAACGGACAGGCTGCGGAAGCCCTTGCCTTCAGCATCCAATCGGTATCGTACGAGGTATTGGGCATCCACTGTCACATCGGTTCGCAAATCTTTGAAACAACCGGGTTTATCCTTGCAGCGCGGAAGATTATTGAGCAGATGAAGAAATGGCATGCGGAGCTGGACTATCAGCCTAAGGTACTGAACCTTGGCGGAGGCTTCGGCATCCGCTATACGGGTGAGGATGAACCTCTTCCTGCCTCTGTCTATGTTGAAAAGATTGTGGAGGAAGTCAAAGAGCAGATCGCGGACTCCAGCCTTGATATGCCTGAGATCTGGATTGAGCCTGGACGTTCGCTTGTCGGGGATGCAGGCACCACACTTTATGAACTTGGCTCCACCAAGGAAGTGCCGAATATCCGCAAATATCTTGCGATTGATGGCGGTATGAGCGATAACATCAGACCTGCTCTGTATGATGCAAAGTACGAAGCGGTTATTGCCAACAGGCCGCTTGATAAGCCTGAAGAAGTAGTATCGATTGCAGGAAAATGCTGTGAAAGCGGAGATATGCTTATCTGGGACCTTCCGCTGCCGAGGGCTGAGCGCGGGGAAATTCTGGCCGTATTCTGTACAGGAGCCTATGGCTATTCCATGGCAAATAATTATAACCGCATCCCAAGGCCGGCTGTAGTGTTTGTGGAGGACGGCAGGGACCAGCTCGTCATTGAAAGAGAAAGCCTGGAGGATTTGATTAAACATGACAGGCCCTTACAGCAGAAGGCTGTCAAATAAAGCAGGCCCGGCCGGGATTTGGCCGGGCTGTTTATGTATCCCGGCAATGAAAAAAGCAGCGGAATCCCGCTGCTTTCAATCAAGAAAATAGTGATTTTATGGCATCTATTAAACTGATAAAAAATGCTTTGAGTTTATCCAGGAAGGACTGGCCTTCCTCTGATTTTAAGTAGTTGGACACGGCATCCTTGGCTTTATCCAGTTCATTGCCGACCTTGTTCCAGTCGATATTCAGGTCGACCAGCTTTTTGAACAGGTCAATCAGGCTTTGAAGCTGCTGTTCAGACAGGTTAATGCCGAGATCTGCAGCTGCCTTTTCAATGGCAGCCCTGATGTCAGCCTCTGACTGTGGCGGGTTTTTTGCCATTTCTTCTTTTATTTTAGTCATTAGATCGGCTGCTTTTTCTTTTCCGACCTGGTCCCCAAGCTTGGCCGTTTTGACCATTTCTTCATTGGCTGCCTGCTTTACATCCTCAGGTATCGTTTTATCGGCGCTGATTTCATAAGCCTTGATCAGCCCGGTCAGAGCCGCGGTGCCGGATACTTCAAAGGGCGCGGTTATCTTGATGTTGGCATCCTTGACACCGGCTGTGATAAGAGCATTCAAATACATATCCTTCGTAACCCAGGTAATATTCTTCGTTTCAACGTTCAGGCCGTCCCCTTTTTTTCCAAGCGTGATGGATGAGGAAGACAGGGCCCTTGTGCCGATTAACCTTGAAGATATATAATTCCCAAGGTACTTGTGTTCCTCCTGGTTCGATACGGTAACGATGTCTGCATCCTTCGGCGCATCCAGCTCAGCCAGGAGCATGTTCTTCTGCTCCTCTGTAAGGTCCTCGCCGAGGGTAATGATCTTCTCGCCGGGTGAGGCATCAGCCAGTGCTGTTATTGGTGACAGTGCCAGCAGGAAGAGCAGAACCGCTGCCCATTTAATATATATATTTTTCATTGTTGACCTCCTCGTACAATTAGACGACAGCAATCAGGGAAAGATGCACATATTAAAAAAATCACTCTTCTAGTAGACTACCAATTCCTCAAAAAATCAACAAAAAAATTACATTTCAGTCACGGTAAGCATGCCAAATGGCCTCATATTTGAAAAAAAGTTGAATAAGAAATTTTATTTTTGTATGATTATTACGAGCTGGGAAGAAAGTAGATAATATACAAAAATACAGTCTTACCATTAACGAGGGATTATTAATGCTTATTAAGTATAAGAAAAACTTTGAAAAGATTGCTATGGGCCTGCTTTCATTCATGCCAAACGAAAAAGACATCAAGAAGCTTCAGGCCACAATGAAGATGTATGAAACGGATGAAAATCATCAGCTCTTCTTATGGAAAGAGGAGGATATCCTCGGGCTGATCGGGGTTTCGCTGGAAAATGGGGGAGACATTGAAATTATGCATATCTCCGTGAACCCTTCCTACCGCCAGCAGGGAGTGGGGACCAAGATGGTACAGGCCATCAAACATCACTTCCCGGATCAAAAATTAAGATCGAATGAGATGACAGCTTCATTTCTAGAAAAGTGTGAATGTGAATAAAATATATACCACACTGAAGGGAGGCTGACTTTTCATGTCGGCCTCCCTTCAGTGTGCTCCGGGATGGCCGGAATTCCGGCGCCTTAGCTCAAGCTGTCTTTGGCGTTCTGCTATCACAGCAGATCTGTCCCTTGTTTTATGCCTGTGTATTAAATCCATATTTTTCCTGTCACTTGGAATGTTCCACATCAGTCCTGCGGAAGCCGCTTTTTCCCTGCATCGTGAGAGTACGTTATTTATAAGGGGAATTTCCATGCTTTTATATTCTTTTCCATCGAGCAGATGCTGCTCTGTCTCATGAAGCACTTTCTTCAATCGGTCAAAATCAATTCCAAGGCCTAAAACTTCATTTTTCCTAGATCCTAAAATCCGGCTGGCCTGCCTTAGTGACCTGGCTGCCCCGTTTCTGTTGTCACGCCGGAAATGATACATGCCCACCGCGAGCTGGATAAAACCCTGCCAGACAGGGCTGCGCTCACCAGCAGGATCCTCCTTCCAATATTCTTCCAGAATTTCATGACATTCGAAATAATCGCGGGTGCAATGGAATTCAATCAAATAATCTAAAAATGCTTCAGGATATTCCATCTGAAAGCCTCCTTCCCTGTTCCTCCATTTTAGCATAGAAAACCAAGCAGGCGGCATTGCAACCCCCTCAGATGCCTTGGTATTTTAAGTTTAGTCTTGGACAATGGGTTGTTATCCTCTATACTATGGATAGTCTGTAAAGATGAAAGCAATATAAAGAAAATCTGGTGAAATAAATGATTTATAATGTTAAAACAGATGCATTTGAAGGGCCGCTCGATCTGCTGCTCCATTTGATCAACCGGCTTGAGATCGATATTTATGATATTCCAGTGGCTGCCATCACAGAGCAGTATCTCAGCTTCATTCATACGATGAAGGAGCTGGAACTTGATCTGGCGAGCGAATATCTTGTCATGGCAGCAACGCTTCTGGCCATTAAGAGCAAAATGCTTCTTCCTAAATACGAAGAGCCTTCCTATGAAGAAGATGAAAACTTTGACCTGGAAAACGATCCGCGCGATGAGCTGGTCGAAAAATTGATTGAATATAGGACATATAAACAGGCTGCCGCTGAGTTTAAGCAGCTTGAGCAGGACAGGGGGATGGTTTTCACGAAGCCTCCAAGCGATTTATCTGAATATGCAGCCGGTGCTGAGCAGGATAAACAGGATCTCGATGTGACCCTTTATGATATGCTTGGTGCACTTCAAAAGCTGCTCCGGCGGAAAAAACTGCAAAAGCCGGTTTACGCCAAGATAGAAAAGCAGGAAATATCAATGGAAAGCCGAATGAATGATATTATGAAACACTTGCAAAAAATCAGCGGCAGAGTCAAATTCCAGGAGTTATTTCCGGTTGCTGAAAAGCCGCATATTGTGGTCACCTTTTTATCCATACTTGAATTAATGAAACAGAAAAGCATTCATGTCGAGCAGGAAAATAACTTCTCGGACATATTTGTAGCAGCTAAGGCAGGTGCAGAGTACATTGGAACCTAAAATGAAAGGAGCCCTCGAGGCTATGCTGTTTGCAGCAGGGGACGAGGGGCTTTCCCTCTTGCAGATTTCAAAGGTAATGGAAATTTCCGATACCGAGGCAGCCCAGCTGATCGAAGAGCTCCAATACGATTATGAATCTGAAGGAAGAGGCCTCCACCTCATACAGCTGGCAGGGGTCTACCAGCTTGCCACCAAGAAGGCCTGCTCAGATTATCTAAAAAAATTGGTGGAAACTCCGGGGGCACAAGGTCTGTCCCAGGCAGCTCTGGAAACTCTGGCCATCATCGCGTATAAGCAGCCAATCACAAGGGCTGAAATAGAGGACATCCGCGGCGTGAAAACTGAAAGGCCGCTGCAGACTCTGGTATCAAAAGGGCTCATCAAGGATGTCGGAAGGGCTGAAGGTACTGGTCGTGCCTACCTGTATGGCACATCGAAGGAGTTCCTGGATTATTTTGGATTGAATACCATCGAAGAGCTGCCGCTGCTTGAACAAAGCGAGGAAGGCTTTGAAGGAGAAGAGGCAGATCTGTTTTTCAGCAATGTCAGTGAAAAGGGGTAATGACACAACTTTCTGAATTGTGTTAAAATTAAGGTGTCCCCTGGCTCTCTTGATCGGAGCCGTCCTACATAGCGATTGAAGAATCGGAAGGAGAAAAGGTAATGCTTATCCTAAGCTGTAAAGGGTATGAATTAGAAAAGGCACTGCCGACTACATCTGAAGATTTCTTTAACAGATCAGTTGCCTGCTATCGGGTAGAAGGATTGCAAAAGAGCTTGCACATCGTCTATGTCCGCTACTTTGAAGGACTCTTGTCTGATGAAGCTGTCCCATATTCAGGGACACCCCTTTTCTCTGCAGGAAGCAGGGATATCTACCCGAAGGATGCTGCTGCTCTCGCTGCTTTAATCAAGCACCCGAAATACTATGAACGAAAAAGAGTCTATATCAGCGAGGAAAAAGAGTTTACTTCGCTATTTAAGGGACTTGACATGGCCCGGTTAAAGAAAGTCTTCGAAGAGCTCGAAAACCAAGGGGAAGTTCTCGTTTCCCCTCCTGAATTCATGTTGGAGAGCCGTTAACTATTTCCAGGAGGTATACAATGGCCAATACAATTATCCAGTCACAGCTTGAAGATGTTAAAACATTCCTTGAAACTTCGGTCACGCAGCTTGA
This sequence comes from Paraperibacillus marinus, assembly GCF_046237605.1. Lineage (GTDB taxonomy): Bacteria > Bacillota > Bacilli > Bacillales > DSM-1321 > Paraperibacillus > Paraperibacillus marinus. Next base: position 1,512,670 of record NZ_CP143542.1, read on the forward strand.
GGATTTCCTGAATGCTGTCACACTTAAGAACCTGCAGGCAGAAAAGACAGGAGAAGAAGCCTTTTATAAAACGCTTCTTTCAAATCTCAGGAAGCTGCTGGTTTATAGTGAAGAAAACCTCGAAGCCTGTAAAGTTATCCTTTCCAATGATGTTTTTCACAAGGCTGCTGCCGAACGCATTTTATACAGGGTATACCACCAGGTGATAGATGAATTCTTTTCTCCAAAGACGGATGTCTGGTATGAGGACAGCAGGTCTGCCTATACTGGCCGAAACTCGATCAAACTCCGCCAGGAAGCGCCCGGACAGGTTACAGAGCTGTTTGGGGCCATGGAAGCAGGCTTCCAGTCTGTACGTGAAGAGCTGGAGTTTTATGAAACGGATTACCGCACCAAAATCATGCAGTCCAATTAAGGCAGAATGCTCCGCCCGGTCAGAGGGGGGAGCTATTTTTATGCCTATTCCATGCATTCGCTCTGGCATAACCGCCGGATGGTCCTTCATAGATTACTATGGGGGTGTGATAAAAGTGGCTGATTTAAGTCAATATGCAAGAGAAGTTTCTGATTGGATACATGCTGTGCTGGAAAGTGAAACCGGGAGACTGGTGCAGTCTAATCCATCCATGTACAGTCTCGCGTGCAATGTAATGAACATGTCAGCAGAGCTTGAGCATGCGAGGCCGGATGAAGCTTCTGTACTGGCACTGCAAAAAAATGTGGATCTGCTGGCTTCGAGACTGAAGGCTGCCCACGACATCCAGGCACAGCAAGGCTATAGGGAAGCTGCGGTAGGAGCAGGCCGGCATACGCTGCCTCCTCTTACATATCCATATAATTCGTTAGAGCCGGCGATTGCAGAAGAAATTATGAGGCTGCATCACGATAAGCATCATAAGGCATATGTAGACGGTCTGAACAAAGCCGAGGCCATGATGGAAAAAACCAGGGCCACCGGTGATTTCTCCTTGATCAAGCATTGGGAAAAAGAAGCAGCTTTCCACGGGTCCGGCCATTATCTTCATACCATTTTCTGGGAGATTATGAATCCCAGGGGAGGCGGCAGGCCAAAAGGCGGCCTGCTCCGGCAGATTGAGAAGGACTTTGGAAGCTTTGAAGCATTTCAGAAGCATTTCAGTGAAGCAGCAAAAGCTGTGGAAGGTGTGGGCTGGGCCCTCCTAGTATGGGCAGCACGGCCAAGGAGGCTTGAAATCCTGCAGTCGGAATTCCATATGAATCTCACACAATGGGATACCATCCCCATCTTGGTCCTGGATGTATGGGAGCATGCCTATTATCTGCAATATAAAAACAATCGGGCTTCTTATGTAGATAACTGGTGGAGCGTGGTATACTGGCCGAATGCCGAGAACCGCTTTGCTGGTGCGAAGCAGCTGCAGTGGAAGCCCTATTAGATGACGATTTATCCGAAAACCCAAAGGTTAAGTGAAGCCTGAGGGTTTTTTCTGTGGAAAAGGGCCGAAATGCATGTATCAAAAGGCAGTCCTGCAGCTAGGTGTGACCATCATTTATTTTGCTGGCATTCTGCGCCTTACTCCGCTCCACCGACTTATTTTGTTTGTTCCTGCTCTTGTCCAGGTTCCTTTCCAAACATGGACTGGGAGTTGAAAACTCATGTTTGTTTTATGTGTCTGAGCTTTTTTAAAATCTGTCTGTGGTCAATGATCCTGCAACTGTCATAACCCTTGTCCTCCTGCATAAACTTGTACAAAACATAAAAGGGAAAGGGTCGTTTGGATGAAACTTTTACATAAATCTGTCCTTATTCTGTTTATCTTTGTATTGGCAGCACCCCTGCTCCAGCTGAAGGCAGGGGCTGCAGGGATATCGACCAGTGCACAAAGTGCGGTTTTGATGGAACAGGGAAGCGGAAGGATCCTGTATGCCAAGGATCCTCACGAACGACGGAGGATAGCCAGTATTACGAAAATCATGACCGCTGTCATTGCCATCGAATCAGGAAAAATGCACAAAAACGTCACTGTGACCAGTACAGCGGCAGGTACAGAGGGCTCCTCTCTCTATTTAAAGCCCGGGCAGAAGATGAAGCTTGAAGACCTGGTGTACGGCCTGATGCTGAGATCCGGGAATGATGCAGCAGCAGCCATTGCTGAATATGTCGGCGGGAGTTTAGATGGTTTTGCCATGCTTATGAACCAGAAAGCTGAACAATTAGGCATGAATGACTCTCATTTCACTAATCCGCATGGTCTGGATAATACGAAGGATCACTATTCTTCTGCCTTTGATATGGCTTTGTTGACACGGTATGCGATGACTCTTAAGGATTACAGGGAGATTGCCGGAACAAAAGTGCATAAAGCTCCCAATCCTTACGAGAACTGGGATTACACGTGGAGAAATAAGAACCGGCTGCTTACCCAGCTGTACAAATACTGCACCGGCGGCAAGACCGGCTATACAAAATTAGCGAGGCGGACCCTGGTTACCACAGCGGAAAAAGACGGACTGAAATTAATCGCTGTCACATTGAACGACGGAAATGACTGGGATGACCATAAAGGGATGTTTGAATATGGATTTAATAACTATGAAGTAACAGACCTGATGGAAGCCGGGAAGATCAAACGGATTGCGGATAAGGTCTATAAAGGCAAGATTTACGCCCGCAACAGCTTTTCATACCCCCTCACAGAAGAAGAGGCGGCGGGGGTCACATCCCAGCTGAAATTGCTGAAGCCGAAACAGGATTGGAAGGACAGCAGGGAAGTTCCCCAGATTGTCGGGAAAAAGGTTTTTTATCTGGATGGAAAGGAAATCGGCCACCGGAATATTTTTTACGGCAAGTATAAAGAGCCGGCTAAGCCATCCTGGATCCAAAGTTTTAAAAAAATGTTCCTGACAGCGATCGGCATCCGCCATGGTTAATTATATTTGGGCAGGAATGACTTTGATTGGAATCATTTATGCCATGTTCAACGGCACTATGGAACAGGTGAATGAAGCAGTTTTCAAGAGTGCAGGCGAGGCAGTCACACTATGCCTGGGGCTGGTGAGCATTCTGGTTTTCTGGCTTGGAATCATGAAGGTGGCTGAAGATTCCGGACTCCTAGAGAGGATATCCATGCTGTTTAAGCCGCTGGTCCGCCTGCTGTTCCCGGACGTCCCGGCTGATCATCCGGCTATGGGATATATCATTTCCAATATGATGGCCAATCTGTTTGGCCTCGGGAATGCCGCTACCCCGCTCGGCATAAAAGCCATGGAGCAGCTTAAGAAGCTGAATGGCGGGCAATCGTCGGCCAGCCGGTCCATGATTACTTTTTTAGCCATCAATACATCGAGCATTACGCTCATACCGACAACTGTGATTGCGATAAGGATGAATTATAAGGCAGCTTCCCCGACGGATATTGTCTTTCCTACACTGGTGGCCACCATTTTTTCGGCATTCGCCGGCATAGCCATTGACAGGTATTTTTATAATAGGAGAAAAAAGAAGGGGCTGGAGTGACATGCAATATCTGAATATAATCTCTCTCTGGATCATCCCCGTTTTGATCGGCTCGATCCTGCTGTATGCCATGCTGAAGAAAACCCCGTCCTACGAAAGCTTTGTAGAGGGGGGGAAGGAGGGCATAGGCATGGCATTTTCTATTATTCCCTTCCTTGTGGGTATGCTTGCTGCCATTTCTATTTTTCGTGCCTCGGGTGCCATGGATGCCCTGGTCGGACTGGTCAGGCCAGTGTTCAATCTGATAGGCGTACCCTCTGAAATCGTTCCGCTTGCCATCATCAGGCCGATATCAGGAAATGCTGCTCTTGGTATGACAAGCGACCTTATATCGGCTCACGGGCCTGATTCTTTTATTGGAAGGCTTGCATCGGTCATTCAGGGAAGTACGGATACCACCTTCTATGTCCTGACTGTTTATTTCGGGGCAGTCGGCATCAGGAAAATGGGGGATGCCCTTAAAGTGGGGCTTCTCGCCGATCTGGCCGGAATTACTGCCGCCATCATTACGGTCATTTACTTTTTTGGAAAATAAGGATATTCTGTAAGAGTCCGGGAACCTGAGTTTCCCGGGCTCTCTTTGTTTTTTTTTGCAAATATGTCATAATTGTATATCACGTGTTTAAAGCATTTGTCGAAGTATGATGTAAAGGATGATTTATAAATGGAACGGTTACAGAAAGTGATAGCCCATTCGGGTGTTGCCTCAAGAAGGCATGCTGAACAATTAATAACAGAAGGCAAGGTCAAAGTGAACGGAAAGATCGTAAGGGAGCTGGGAACAAAGGTCGGGCCCAATGATAAGGTAGAGGTAAATGAAGTCCCGCTGCAAAAAGAAGTACCGGTCTATTACCTGCATTACAAAGAGCGGGGAGTCATTTCAGCCGTCAGTGATGATAAAGGGAGAAAGACAGTCATCGACTTCTTCCCAGAGGTAACCGAGAGGATCTACCCGATCGGAAGGCTTGATTACGATACTTCAGGGCTGCTCCTGCTTACGAATGACGGCGAATTTGCCAATCTGCTCATGCACCCAAGGAATGAAGTGGAAAAAGTATATGTAGCCAAGATAAAAGGTATCATTTTCCGTGAAAATATTAAAAAGCTGGAAAGGGGCATTAAGCTTGAGGATGGCATGACTGCACCAGCCAGGATCAAGGTTTTGTCCGCTGACAAGAAAAAAGGAACGTCCATCCTCGAAGTCGTAATCCATGAAGGGAAAAACCGCCAGGTGCGGAGGATGTTCGAGGCGGTTGGCCACCCTGTTATTAAGCTGAAGAGGGAAAGATATGCAAGCCTTGATTTAACTGGACTTTCGCCTGGAGATTCCCGCGAACTGACGCCTCATGAAGTAAAGCAGCTCAGAACGCTTGCACAGAGTCCCGGCAAAAAGTAAAAGGTTGTCACAAACAATTCAAATTAAAAAAACGTTTCCATTTGGCTGTAGTGGTATAATTTCCTGTGAGTCTACTTTTATTTAGGGGGGGAAGGTATGGCAAAGAAACAGCGGCTGGCCATGAGAGCGGTTATCCTTTTCATTCTTGCGGCGGCCTTGGTCTACGCATTGTATGCCAACCTGACTAGAGCGGATATTGATAAAGTGAAATTGAATTCAGAAGCACCAAACTTCGTCCTGGAAGATATGAAGGGAAATAAGCATAAACTGTCGGACTATAAGGGGCAGGGAGTTGTCCTTAATTTTTGGGGAACCTGGTGCAAGCCATGTGAAAAGGAAATGCCCTATATGGACAGCCAGTATGCCAAGTTCAAGGACAAGGGTGTCCAGATATTAGCTGTGAACGTAGGGGAGTCCAACTATGCCGTGGAGCATTTTGCAGATAAATATGGTCTTGATTTTCCCATCATGATCGATAAAAAAAGTGAAGTGCAAAATGCCTATCGGGTGGACCCGCTGCCTGTAACCTTCCTTATCGATAAGGAGGGCAAGGTCATCGACCAGATGACTGGAAGCCTGACTGAGGCTGAAATCGAGCACTTCATGAATAGAATTAAACCTTAAGTTAGGGAGTTTTACAGATGAAAGAAGTTAAATGTGCATGCGGTCATATCAATCCTGTCGGTACAGCCCTGTGCGAGGCATGCGGAAGGGTGGTCGGCGAGGAGGCTGGCAGTTCCAAGCTTCTTGATATGCGTTATGAAGCCAGTCCAAGACGGTCGCAGTACTACAATAGAAACATTATAGATAAAATATGGAGCTTTTTTTCTTCTGTCAAGGTCGGTGTCTGGCTGATAGTGCTTACTCTTGCAGCATCTGCCCTTGGCACCATTTTTCCCCAGGAAATGTACATACCTCCAACAATACCCGCTGTTCAATATTATGAAGAAGAATACGGGACGCTGGGGAAACTGTATTACCAGCTCGGCTTCCACAATCTTTACAGCTCATGGTGGTATATGATTTTAATAGCCTCCATTGGAATCTCGCTTGTCATATGCAGTCTTGACCGGGTGATCCCGCTTTATAAAGCCCTGAAGAATCAAAGGACCTCACCCAGAGAGGGATTTTTGAAAAGGCAGAGGCTGTTTGGCACCACCGAGGTCCATGTGGCAGACTTTGAACCTATAAAAAAAGCGCTGTCAACGAAGAGGTACACAATAAAAGAAGAAAATGGGAATATTCTGGCAGAGAAAAATCGTTTTTCCAGGTGGGGGCCGTATGTAAACCATATTGGTCTGATTATCTTCTTATTTGGAGCCCTGCTCCGCTTTGTCCCAGGCATGTATGTGGACAAGGTGGTCTGGGTGAGAGAAGGGGAAGTGAAGGAAGTTCCCGGGACAGGCGGCCAATATTATATAAAGAATGAAAAATTTACACGCCAGGTCTATGACAAGGAAAATGAGGACCAGGTCTATGATGAGGCCCTCAGCAAAAATCCGGCAGTAATCAAGAATTTCCAGACAGATGCGGTTTTGTATGAAAAGCAGGGAAACACCCTGCCAGGCGAACAGCCTGAGCTTAAAAAGGTCGAGTCTCATAGTATCCGAGTTAATAAGCCTATGAAATATAATCATTTTGCTTTCTATCAATCTGAGTATAAGCTCGATGAATTATACAAAATGAAATTCAGGCTGATCGACCAGAAAACAGAGAAAAGCTTCGGGGATATAACAATTGATCTATATGATCCTAAGAAGAAGTATGAACTTGGAAATGGATACAGTGTCGAACTTCTGAATTATTTTCCCGATTATGATTTTGACGATAATGGGGAGCCTGTTACAAAATCCAAGATTCCAAACAATCCTGCCTTTGTCTTCAATATGGTCACACCCGATAAGCCCAAGGGAGAAGCCAGTTTTGTAGCCATTCAGCAGACGATAGAACCGGAAGGCAATAATAAATACAAAATGGCCTTCAACGGAGTCGAGACTCAGAATGTATCCGGCCTGACTATCAGGAAAGACATGACACTGTGGTTCCTGGCGGTCGGGGGAGCGATCTTCATGATCGGTGTTATCCAGGGAGCTTATTGGAATCACAGGAGAATATGGCTGCAAAAGCATGGCGGCGAAGTATGGGTGGCCGCTCATACAAATAAAAACTGGTATGGTTTGAAGAGGGAAATAAGCTCAATCTTAAAGGATACTGAGCTGAATGAACCTGAGGACCAGCTTGACGAAAAGTCAGTAAGGGGGATGCAGCAAGGTGGCTCAGATAAGCAGTAATCTACTTTATATTGCATTTGTTTTATATTTAGTCGCGACGTTTTTCTTTGCCGGATCTATCAAGATCAATAAGGATAAGACAGCAAAGAAAACCAGCAGGTGGGCTCAGCTCGGCATTTTGATCACATTAGTGGGGTTTGCCGCGCAGATCGGCTATTTTATCACAAGATGGATTGCCGCAAAGCACGCACCGGTAAGTAATCTATTTGAATTCACTACTTTCTTTGGGATGATGCTCGTAGGTGCATTCATCATCATTTACTTCATGTACAGGACTTCGGTGCTCGGTGTCTTCACCCTGCCGGTCGCACTCCTTGTCATTGCCTATGCGAGCATGTTTCCAAAAGAAATTACACCGCTCATCCCGGCCCTGCAGAGCGACTGGCTCCATATCCATGTGACCACAGCAGCGGCTGGGGAAGCAGTCCTTGCGATCAGCTTTGCTGCAGGACTCATATATCTTATAAAGTTCGTTGACCAGTCCAGGAGCAGCAAAAGAACGTTCTGGCTTGAAATGACGCTGTTCTCATTGATTGCGACTCTAGGGTTCGTCATATTGTCCACATCCTTTTCCGCGGCTGATTATAAGGCTGAATTCAGCTGGGTTGATAAGCGCGGGAAAGAGGCAGAAGCCGTTTATAAAATGCCGCCGCTGGTCGGCCCTCACAAGCACGAGGCAAAGACAGAAGGAGCAATGGAGCCTTTAGTGGAAGTTCCTTCCCTGATCAATTCAGTGAAACTGAATACTTTCATCTGGTCCATCATGGGCGGGATTGTACTTTATACTATACTGCGGCTGATCTTCCGGCGGAGGATTGCAGCCCTGCTGCAGCCGCTTGTACGGAGGATCGACCTTGATCTTGTCGATGAAATAGCATATCGTTCCGTCTTGATTGGTTTTCCGATCTTTACCCTCGGAGCCTTAATATTTGCCATGATCTGGGCGCAGATGGCCTGGACAAGGTTTTGGGGCTGGGATCCAAAAGAAGTATGGGCTCTCGTCACTTTCCTGTTTTATGCCGCTTTCCTTCACTTGAGGTTATCAAAAGGGTGGCATGGAGAGAAGTCAGCCTGGCTTGCCGTTATCGGCTTTGTCATCATCATGTTTAACCTGATTGCCGTTAACCTGATCATCGCAGGCCTGCACTCTTATGCATAAGACTGGCAAACCCGCCTTCTGGCGGGTTTTTCTATAGAAAACAAACATGAGCTTTCTACTCGCAACCGATGCATGGAAAGGTACCAAGTCAAAAGCAGGATCAAACACAATAAGGCGGTGGAGCGGATTAAGACACACCAGGAGTGCCAGAAAAATACATAATGTGCGGACCCAACTCCAGGAATCCTTTTGATCCATGCAGCTCCGCCCCTTTTCTATAGAAAGAAGCCCGTGTAAGGGAGGAACTTAGCATATTGCATTTTTTTCAACTATAATGGAAGAGTCAATTTTATGTTTTAATTTCGTTTTTACATAGTATCAATAAACTTGCAGGGGGCGTTCGTACATGGAAAAAGATTATAAGATCCTCGTGGTGGATGATGAGGAAAGAATAAGACGCTTGTTGAAAATGTACCTGGAGAGGGAAGGGTATGTGATTGAAGAAGCTGAAAACGGGAATCAGGCACTGGAAAAGGCACTTGAGAATGACTATGACCTGATTCTGCTCGACATCATGATGCCCGGCAAGGACGGAGTTGAAGTATGCCGTGAACTGCGCGAAAAGAAATCCACTCCCATCATCATGCTGACTGCTAAGGGTGAAGAAATGAACCGGGTACAGGGTTTTGAGGCTGGTACCGATGATTACATAGTCAAGCCGTTCAGTCCCAGAGAGGTAGTATTACGGGTAAAGGCCCTCCTCAGGAGATCTTCGAGCACAAGTTTCATCCAGACAGAAACTTCTACCAAGGACATCATCGTGTTTCCGCATCTGACCATTGATAATGATGCCCATCGGGTGATGGCCGACGGTACTGAAGTGACACTGACACCAAAGGAGTATGAACTCCTGTATTTCCTGGCCAAATCCCCGGATAAAGTGTTTGACAGGGAGCAGCTCCTGAAGGAAGTCTGGCATTATGAGTTTTTCGGGGATCTCCGGACAGTGGACACTCATGTGAAAAGGCTGCGCGAGAAGCTGAACAAAGTATCAGAGAATGCGGCTAGAATGATAGTGACCGTGTGGGGCGTAGGCTATAAATTTGAGGTAGTTAATGAATGATACTATGGAGAAGTGTAGTAGGAAAGCTATGGGCAACCATCCTGCTGCTGGTTTCATTTGTATTGGTCATTCTTACCGTCCTGCTGCTGGAGTTCTTCCAGAACTATCATAAGGATGAGATTGAAGGCCAGCTTTCCGCCACGGCCGGCCGTATCGTCACCATCCTCCATCAGCATAAGGATATCAATACAGCCCTTGAGATTTCTTCAGAGCTAGTCGGCAAGGCGACAAAAGTAATCGTCATTGAAGACAGGACCCATAATTTTGCATCAGAAAATGTCAGCGACCCAGAAGGAATGATTGAAAATATAAAAACCAATCCTGATCTTTCTGACGTTATTGAAAAGGAGAAACGAATCAGCCGACAGATGGAATTTTTCCTGGGCTCTGAAAAGGAGTCCTCTACTGTCATCATCGTGGGTGTCCCGGTCAATATTAATGGTGAAAAAGGAGCCGTGTTTTTGTATCAGTCCTTAGAAGCCATGGAGGCAACCGTCCATTCGACCACTAAGTTCATCTGGCTCGCAGCTGGAATAGCGGCTGTACTGACCACCATTTTCGCCTTCTTCCTTTCGACAAGGATCACGGCTCCCCTCCGTAAGATGAGAGAAGCAGCCTTTGAAGTGGCAAGGGGAAAATTTGATACCAAGGTGCCGATTTTATCTCACGATGAAATTGGTGAACTGGCAACAGCCTTTAACCAGATGGGCAAACAGCTTAAATTCAATCTGAACGCACTAAGCCAGGAAAAGGAAAGCCTTGCGAGCATACTAAGCAGCATGGCGGATGGCGTCATCACCTTTAACAGCGATGGTACCATCTTGATCACCAACCCGCCTGCCGAGCGCTTCCTGCAGTACTGGTATAATGAAAAGGGCTTCAATCAGGAAAATCATGAAGGTGTCCCTTCCGTGCTTATGAAGCTTTTTGAACAATCAGTGGAACTTGAAGCGGAACAGGTGGGCGAAATCTCGGTTCAGCGCCATAACTGGGTTCTTGTGGTCAGTCCCTTGTATAATAACAAATCAATCAGGGGAGCGGTCGCTGTCTTAAGAGATATGACAGAAGAAAGAAGATTGGACAAGCTGCGCAAAGACTTTATCGCTAATGTTTCACATGAACTGAGGACACCTATTGCCATGCTGCAGGGCTACAGCGAAGCCATCATCGATGACATCGGTTCTGAAGAAGACAAAAAAGAAATGGCACAGGTTATCTACGAAGAATCCCTCAGGATGGGACGCCTGGTCAATGATCTGCTGGACCTGGCAAGGATGGAATCCGGACACATGGCCCTGCGGAAGGAAGATATAGAGATCGCTCCTTATCTGAAGAGGGTAGTCTATAAATTCCAGGGACTTGCCAAGGATAAAAACATATCGGTTTCTATGGACATAAACGAACCGGATAAAGAATATTACTTTGACCCGGATAAGATTGAACAAGTACTGACCAACCTGATTGACAATGCCATTCGGCACACTCCTGAAGGCGGAAAAGTTAACATACTCCAGGCAGAAGATGAACAGCTCGGCATGATTATTAAAGTACAAGATTCAGGATCCGGGATACCAAAAGAAGACCTGCCTTTCGTGTTCGAGCGTTTCTATAAAGCCGACAAAGCCAGGACACGAGGACGATCAGGAACAGGACTGGGACTTGCCATCGCCCAAAACATCATCACGTCCCATGATGGCAGCATCACCGCTAAAAGCCGGCTCGACAAAGGAACAATATTTACCTTCAACATCCCGCAAAAAATGAAAGAAAACCATTAAAAAACACGATTAATCTTGTTTCCTATGGAACAAACCCAAAAGCGGAGAACGGTGCTTTTCAAAGAAGGTATTATAAAAAGCAGAATGTAATGCTGTCTCATCCGAAGCAACAAACTCTGCAGAAAAGCAGACACCTGACAGGCATAAGAAGAGCGGCGGGAAAAGGCCGGTCTTGCCTTTACCCGGCGATCAGCTTATGACCGAAGGTGTCAGTTCGGAGCTGGATGACACCCAAAAGCGGAGAACGGTGCTTTTCAAAGAATATTCTATAAAGAGCAGAATGTGCTGCTGCTTATTCCGATGCAGAACACCACTTAGAAAAGCAGACATCCGACAAGCAAAAGACGGACAGGCCATGGGGAGTAACTCCCCATGGCCTCTACTATACCGAAGGGATGTACCATCCGCTCTAACCTATGTCCTCCAAATCTACCTATCCAGCCCACTGCCCTGCATGACAGTCTGCTTTTCAGCAGTGCCTGTTTTCTTTCCAATAGAAAGAAACAGCACAACTGCAATGATGCACAAAGTGCCAAGCCACTGAAAGATGCCAAAAGGCTCCTTAAGCCAGAAAACGGTAGTCACGACAGCTGCGAGCGGTTCAACGCTGCCTAAAAGACTAGTTTCTTTCGGCAATAAGCTCTGTAAACTTTCAATATAAAACCAAAAGGCAATCATTGTGCCGAATATCACGACAAATAAGAGATAAACATAATCCTCAGCCGTCAAGCTTTTAAAGTTCATCAGCCACGGCGGATGTATAAAGCTTAGGGAAATGCCGCCGATCGCCATGGCCCAGCCGACGATTACGAGGGAATCGTACTGTTTCAGCAATGCAGCGGCATATAAGGTGTAAAAAGCAAGGGCCAAACCCGATAATATACCCCATGTAACCGCAGGAGGAGGAACGGACAACTGGGAGAAAGAGCCGTTTGTCAATAAGAAAAAGGAACCGGCAAGTCCAAGGCAGACACTGATGCAGTCAGTCCAGGAAGGAATGGATTGTCTGCTCAGCAGAAGGTATCCGATTATGAAGAGTGGAGCCAGATACTGAAGGAGGGTTGCAACGGCGCATTTCCGTGATCGATGGAAGCCATGTATGTATACTGGACTCCCAGCATGCCAATTATCCCAAAAGTGATAAGCTGGGCCGCATTCTTTTTAGATTTCCAGACTAACCAAATTTGTGAGCGGTCTTTGGTGAAAAATTGTACTGCCAGAAGCAGGAAACCGGCGATGAGCAGCCGGGTAGTAACAAGCCAGTTAATAGTGACAGCTGAATCCATGAATAGCTTTTTTGCGAGTGTTCCGCCAATTCCCCAGAACACGGCCCCGAGTATCACAAGAATCAGGCCCTTTTGTCTCTTCGCACCCATTTTAATCCCACCTATTTAAAATATAATGATATTGTAATCATAAGGCAGGAATTCATATATTTATATCTGAATTGAGTATAAAAGTATAACAATATTGAGGTGTGTACATGCAGATTAAAAATTTTGTAATAGATCCCCAATTGAAGGAGCTTACGGAGCATCGTACAGTTGTGCTGCCAATAGCCTATTATAAAACGAAGATCAGGGACAATGATCATGGATATATTCCGCTTCACTGGCACGAGGAACTTCAATTTATTCTGATTTTGAAAGGGGAGTCCATATATCAGGTAAACGAAGAAAGAATTGACCTCCAGGCAGGGGAAGGTCTGTTTATCAACAGCGGCTGCCTTCATATGGCGGAGGAAAAAGCCCTTTCTGAATGTGTGTACATCTGTTTGAATGTATCACCTCAATTTATAGTATTGCCTGAACTATACCCGGAGTATATGAGTCCCTATATCCAGGAAGGCAGCCTGCCATTTCTATTATTAAATCCCAAGGAGCCTTGGGCCAAGGATATACTGCATTCCGTGGGGGAGATTACCAAATCATTGAACAGCAAGGCTCCAAACTATGAAATGGATATTTCCATACAATTAGCGCTGATTTGGAAAAATATGATTACCCATGGATTTCAAACAAAAAACGAGAAGGCAGGCATGCTCAGCAATGAACGGATGAAAAAAATGATCCAGTGGATCCAGATTCATTATGAAGGAAAAATCATGCTGGAAGACATTGCTAGAGCCGGGCAGCTCAGCCGGTCCGAATGCTGCCGCTATTTTAAACGGATATTAAAGAAAACACCGTTGACTTATGTATCAGAATATCGGATTCAAAAAAGCCTGCTTTTCCTGCAGCAGCCAGAGACTACTGTGACAGAGGCTGCGTTTCAGGCTGGATACAACAGCACCAGTCATTTTATAGAAAAATTCAAAGAATACATGAATATGACGCCGCTGGCCTACAAAAGAAGTAAACGATCCAGTCAGCATTCCCAGGATGCTGGGCCAGGATCCGCCCGGTAACTCGAGGCATGATTTCTTCCGTCTTTATTAAACACAGCTTGTCCTTATTCGTTGCTCCTTCCAATTTATCCAGAATAATACTATAGTTATAATGTAACTTTTTAAAAGTCAGTTCCGACTAATAATGTAACGGAGGTGGGGTAAAGTGGACTCCGTTTTCCAAAGGATCTATGATAATTACCATCAGGATTTATTTCAATTTTTATTTTATATGGTAAATAATCGGGAAACTGCTGAGGATCTTGTACAGGAAGTGTATATCAGAGTATATAAATCGTATGAGAGTTTCCAGGGAAAAAGCAGTGAGCGGACCTGGCTTTACTCTATTGCGAGGAACACGGCCATCGATCATTTCAGGAAACACAAGAGCTGGAAGCAGAGACTGCTTGAGAATTTTGACTGGGGCAGGAATGAAATTCAGGATGAACAGCCGCTTCCGGAGGAATTTATCCTGGAGCAGGAAGAGTTCAGACTGGTATATGAAAGTCTTGATAGATGTACGGTCGACCAAAAAACGGTCATTGTCTTGCGGTACATACAAGAATTAAGCATATCTGAGACGGCAGCTGTACTGGGCTGGACGGAGAGCAAGGTCAAAACCACACAGCACAGGGCACTGAAGAATTTGAAGAAGATTATCAGCGAAGAACCTGAGAGAGGAGGGGTGAGAATTGAAAAGATATGATTTCAGCGAACAGCAGATTGAAGAGACACTAAGGAAACTTCCGGCTGTAAAAGATGAAAGAAGCAAAGCGGAGATTCTCCAGAACATCGAGCTGCGCTCAAATCGGAGAAGAAAGCGGGAAAAACGCTGGGTTCCGGCTGCAGCCGGTGCTGCCGCAGTCCTTCTATTCTCGATACTAGCCTCTTCCTATCTCCATACAGAACAAAAATCTGAAGACAGCGCTGCTATTCATCAAGATCAGTCCGGCAGTTCTAAAAGCGCAGGGAGCCCTGACTCTCCGGCTGCCCCTGAAACAGCAGATAAAAGCGCTGAGCCCGCGCGGCCTCCTGTTCCAGAAAGTAAAGGGGGAATCAGCGATACCCCTGAAAAGAAAACAGAAGAAGTGCATGAAACAGCCCCTGAAACTGACGAAGGGGAACCCGTAGAAAAGGAGGAAAGCAGTTCACCGCTGCATGCAGCCTCTGCGTTGACCGGTACTTTATTAAGCACAGAAGCATCAAGGGAAAAAGCTTTCATTACCATTGGTGTACCTGACAAAAACGTCAATTATGTAATCCCCCTGACCTTTGAAGTGGAAGAGGGTGCGGACAGGCAGCAGCTATTCCAGCTGCTTCTCGAGAAGATGGACAGCTTGGATGAAGCCGCCCTCGGGCTGCAGGATTATTATCCGCTGAATCTTGAAATTACACCCGGAATCCAGGAAAATACAGTGAATGTCGATTTTCCGGCAGATACGGATTTTAATGATTTATATGAGCCAGCTTTATTAAGAGCTCTTGAAGAAACATTTAAATATCAGGGCTATTCCAAAATTTCATTTTCTACCGGAGGCAGCCCGGGGGTGGAACTGCCTGAAACGGGCCATATGACTGAGGAGGACATAGCGCCTATTTCCAAGCGGCCATTCTTTATTTACCAGGCGGAAGAGAGCAAGCCAAAGCTTTTGGTACCGGGAAATGCTGAGATTGATACCATTCAGGATGCGCTGAAAGAAATGAAGGCTGCCGAGCCCCAAGGATCAATCTCCCCATCCATACCAGCCGGAATCAGCATTGAATCGGCTGTTGAAAAGGATGATAAGCTGGAGCTTACATTTGCAGATGGAACATCCTTAAAGGAAGATGAGGAAAACCTGCGGGTCATAGAAGCAATCCTTTTAACAGCAAAAGAATACGGGTTTTCGGGGGTTATCTTCAAGTCCTCGGGAATTTCGAAGATCGGTACGTATGATCTGACTGAAGAAGTGCCGGTGCCTGCGGCTCCAAATCTAATCCAATAAAACATAACCTGACGGCGAATTTCCGGTCAGGTTTTTTCCTGTTTTGTGAATATTTCATGCCATGCCGGCTATCCTAAACAAATGTGTATGAATAAATTTCCATGATCTGGAGTAATGGATGATCATAGGCCGTCATAGGATTTAGAGATATGCATTTTTAAGGAGGAAGTTATGGTCGACTATGGAAGAAGATTTTTGATTGCTCTGCTCATTGCCTTGTGCATTTCCTTATTATTTATAGGGGGCAATCGGATGCAGGCAGCCGAAAAGCTGCCGGAAGGGTTTATCTGGCCGGCTGTAGGAGTCATTACCGACCATTTTGGAAGCAGAGGGGGAGCTCATAAAGGAATAGATATAGCAGCTCCGATAAATACAAAAGTTATGGCATCCAAGGCGGGAGAAGTAAGCAGGGCTTACTTCTCGCATTCCTATGGAAATGTAGTATTTATCCAGCATGAGGGGCAGTATGAAACCGTGTATGCTCATTTAAACAGCATACTGGTGAAGCCTGGAGACTCCGTTAAAGGCGGACAGGCTGTCGGCCTGATGGGAACGACGGGCCATTCAACAGGTGTGCATCTCCATTTTGAAATCCATGAGACGAATTGGACATTCAGCAAGGAAAACGCCATAGATCCATTAATCATGCTGGACACAGCACATACTCCCGTTCATGCGGCGGTGGCTGTCGAGAAGGAAGACAGGAGTGTGAGTTCCCAAAAGATATACAGGGTTAAAAAGGGAGACACTCTATGGTCTGTCGCCGTGATGGCCGGGATCAGTGTGGAAGAATTAAAAGGGATGAATAACATGCAGACTGATGGGATTCGGATTGGACAGGTACTTACTCTGCCGCAGTGAGGGGGAATATTATCAAAAAATTATAAATTTTTGAGTTGGAGTCCTGGTAATTTTCCAGCCCCCTTGTATAATGAAAGGAATATAGGGGGGAATAGTATGCTGACTGATTATCATAACCATTTAGAAACAGGTACCTTGACGCTGGAATATCTTAAGAAGTTTACTGACAGCGCCCGGGAGAAACAAATAGATTTTTTCGGAATTTCTGAGCATGCCTATCATTTTTATGAAACGGCAGACATTCTGCAAAACGAATGGGTAAATCCAAGGCGTTATTATAAAATGGAAGATTATGTTTCGTTATTCAAACAAGCCTGGGAGGCTGATATTGACGTTAAAATGTCAATCGAAATGGATTACACTCCAGGCAGGCATAAAGAAATGCAGGCTTTCATTCAATCCTATGACTTTGATTACATAATTGGCTCTATTCATTGGATCGGAGATTTCGGAATCGATTTAAAGGAGTATATGCACGAATGGGATAAAAGAGACATATATGAAATTTACCGTGCCTATTTTGATCAGCTAGTCACATTGGCGGAAAGCGATCTATTTGATATCATCGGCCATATGGACCTCGTCAAGATTTTTAATTACGTCCCAAAGGAAGAAGAATTTTTGCTGGAGCAGTTTGACCGGGCAACCGATGCTTTAAAAAATTCGAAAACCTGTGTGGAAATCAGTACAGCCGGATTAAGAAAACCTGTTGGAGAGCTGTATCCGGATAAGCGTCTGCTTGATATGTGCTTTCAAAAAGGGATACCGATTGTATTTTCCTCTGATGCCCATTTTCCCGAACATGTAGGTGCGGACTTTGATCAGGCAGAAGCACTTGCCATCGGTTCAGGTTATAAGGATTTAATGACATTCTCTAAAGGTAAGAGGCAATTGATGCCGCTTGGAAAAGGGAAAAGATAAGCGGGAAGAATCCAGTAAAAGGAATGTAAAAAGAAGGCTGCCGGATTTGTCCCGGCAGCCTTCATTGTTTCTATAGCACTATATTATGCAGAAATGAAATATCTTCACTTAATTGGAGTTTATTCAGGATATTGGTGTCAAGAGGCTTATCAAAAGTAAGCACCATGATGGCTTCTCCACCGGCAGATTTCCTGCCGACCTGCATGGTGGCGATATTCACTTCATAGTCCCCGAGGATCTTTCCTACTCTCCCGATTACACCAGGTTTATCCGTATGCTGGATATAAAGAAGATTGCCTGAAGGCAAAAAATCAATATTAAAACCATTCAGGCTTAAAATCCGGCCTCCGTACTGCTGGATATAAGAACCCCTGATTTCAAAGTTCCGGTTTTCAGTCCTGACTTCCAGTGTAATTGAATTTGCATAGCCGTAGGTATTGTCCGATGTTTTTTCTCCTAGTGTGACTCCACGCTCTTTTGAAACCAGGAGTGCGTTCACTTCATTGACTGTAACATCCACAATCCTCCTGAAAAATCCGGCCGCCAGTGCTTTAGTCAGCATGCTTTGTTCGAAATCATCCGGTAGTCCTGCATAAGTGACGGAC
This sequence comes from Paraperibacillus marinus, assembly GCF_046237605.1. GTDB lineage: Bacteria > Bacillota > Bacilli > Bacillales > DSM-1321 > Paraperibacillus > Paraperibacillus marinus. The sequence goes on from NZ_CP143542.1 coordinate 1,530,611, forward strand.
AGCTCCAGCACTGCACGTTTAGTAAGCTGTGAAGCAAGTGCTCCCATCTGCCGGGCGAGAAGATAATAAGGCTGGATCTTCATGAATACTTCCTTTGAGACCGCAGGAAGATTGATAGAGTTGGCGACCGGGCTGCCATTCAAATATTGCAGTACCTCGCCTGCCACCTGCGCTGCGACATTCAGCTGTGCTTCTCGTGTGGATGCACCAAGGTGAGGCGTGGTAATGACTCTGTCAAGCTCGAGCAGCTTATTGCCAAAAGGCGGTTCTTCGACAAAAACATCAAGGGCTGCACCGGCAGCCTGGCCTGACACGATTGCTTCATAAAGAGCATCCTCGTCAATGATCCCGCCGCGGGCACAATTCAGGAGGTATACTCCTTTTTTACACAAGGCGAGTGTATCTCTATTGATCAGCCCCCGGGTTTCTTCTGTAAGAGGGGTATGTACAGTGATAAAGTCGGCCCCCTGCATTAACTCTTCAAGGGAAACAGACTGCACGTTCAGCTGTCTCGCTCTATCAACGGAAAAGAATGGATCATACACCAGGACATTCATGCCAAATGCTTTAGCCCGCTTTGCGATTTCTCCCCCAATACGTCCCATCCCGACAATCCCAAGATTCTTCCCATAAAGCTCTGTGCCCACATATTCCTTGCGTTTCCATTCGCCCATTTTTAGTGAGGAATGGGCCTGCGGGATATGCCTGGCAAGAGAGGCCATCATGGCAAAAGTATGTTCCGCCGTAGAAATCGTATTGCCATCCGGTGCATTGATGACAACAATCCCGCGTTTAGTGGCAGCAGAGACATCGATATTGTCCACACCCACCCCGGCACGGGCGATAATCTTGAGCTGGGGCATCGCTTCCATAAGTTCTTCTGTCACCTTGGTTTCGCTTCTTACGAGCAAAGCGTCGATGTCTTTGAGAAGGTCCGATGATTGTGAGGCAGGCTGCTGATAAAGCTCTATATTGGCTGCTTCAAGAAGAGGTGCAAGCCCTTCAGGCTTGATTGCATCCGAAACTAATACTTTGAACAAAGAGAACACCTGCCATTCATAAATTTATAGAATTTTTTGTTTATTCTAACGAAAGGGACTGTGCCTGTCAATTTACCTGACAATTCATGTAAGCGCTTAATGGGGCGGATCGATTGGTAAATTGGCGGTCAAAAAATTTTTTGAACCATGGTGTGGAAAAAAGTCAGGCAGATATCTTCACATCGAGAAACTATTGTCTTATAATAAATGGGAATAAAAATTAAATAGTCTATCTTCGGGGCAGGGTGAAAATCCCGACCGGCGGTGATGAACCTAAGCGTTCTAAGCCCGCGAGCCTTTTTTATTGGGCAGGATTTGGTGCGATTCCAAAGCCGACAGTATAGTCTGGATGGGAGAAGATGGAGGTTCTTATACGTTCAAAATTCAGTATGAATGGAACGTCTATTTGAATTTGCCGCTTTCTCCCTTCAGTGTAATAACTGAAGGGTTTTTATTGGCATTCAAGTAAGGACCTTTCCTCTTTTTTTCGCGGTAGACAAAAAGTGAGGAGAGATTTTATTGGGTAAGCAGCAAAGAGTCAAGACAATGGTTGGGATTGGAATGTTCAGCAGCATCGCTTATATCCTGATGCTTTTAAATTTTCCGTTCCCAGGGTTTCCGGGGTACCTTTTGGTGGATTTCAGTGACATACCCGCATTGATTGCAGCAATCATTTTTGGACCGCTTGCAGGGGTGCTTGTAGAATTGATTAAGAATACACTGGACTACTTAATGACTGGTGCTGCCACTGGTGTACCGGTAGGACAGGCTGCGAACTTTGCAGCAGGGATCCTGTTTGTTCTTCCGACTTATTATGTCTATAGGAAGCTGAGCTCGAGAAAAGGGCTGGCTGCAGGACTTATTGCCGGCACCATCACCATGAGCATCATGATGAGTGTTCTTAATTACTTCGTATTCCTTCCGGCTTATACTCTATTCCTGGGTGCTGAATCAATGTCCAGCGAAGCGGCAAGGCAAACGATCGTTTCATCCATCCTTCCTTTCAATGTAGTGAAGGGTCTGCTGATTACTGTAGTGTTCATGCTTCTGTTTGCAAAGTTAAATACATGGCTGAATAAACAGGCCGTTTATCGGAATATATAAAAAAACAATCCCGCTGGATAACAGCGGGATTGTTCTTATTCAAACTTTAATGGATTTCCGTCAAATGGCTCGTCTGCCACTTTAATTGAATCTGTAGGACAGCCTTCGAAAGCGTCCATCATATCGTCTTCAAGCACATCCGGAATCTCTACGATGCCTTCATTATCGTCAAGCGTAACATAAGCGATGCCTTCATCGTCATAATCGTAAATGTCTGGAGCGGCCGCACCACATGCTCCACATGCAATACATGTTTCTTTATCAACAATTGTATATTTTGCCATTAAATACCCTCCCATAACTAATCATTATGTACTGTGTTTCCCTTTACCGTATAAAAGAAAACATAACTACTAAGCTACATTGTAAAACTGTTTATTAAACTTTTCAAGGACAAATGCGAAGCGCCTCCGCTTATGGCTGCAGGAAATATGATGACTCATAATATTTTTATGGATGAACGGGGTGAATAGACAACCTTTGACAAATTGATGACTTTTTTGTAGAAATAAGTCCTGAATGTACATAGTATTTGTTAATATTAAATATGCAATACTACTTTAACTGCCTGGAATGGGTGAGAAATAGATGGACCGTTTTTTAGATGCAATTATTTTGCACTGTCTCGAAAAGATAAATGGCGAAAGATCTTTATCCGCTGTTTATCATCTTTTCACTGGAAAAAAAACTTCGCAAACGATACAGGACAGTCATCTTTTCGGATTGGATCGCTTTTTTGGGACGTACCCCTCTTTAAGCCGGGAAGATTTAGCGGCTGTTGTTGATAAATATGAAAGAGCTGGTTACATAAAAAACCTCTCAAACCATAAGTATGCACTTACTGGTGAGGGAATGTCGGTGTGTCATATATATTTTCAAGAATCTCCCATTCCGCATCATTTGAATGGCTGGAAACTTCAAAGCTCAGCAGAAATAGTATGGAAAAGGCTTTCCCTCCTGATTCAGACCCTTTCCTATATCGTGAGGCATGAAAAGGGATTTTATCCAATTCAAAAGGATTTTAAGGTCCAGGCATGGGTAAAGGGGTTTATTGCCTCCCACAAACTTAACCGAGATGAATTGTCAGAGGCGGTTTTGCGGGAGCTGACCTCACTCCTCGACCATTCAGACAGCCGATCGAACGGCATTTTCGTCATGCGGCTCAGCAGTTATAGTAAAACTGGCCTGACCTTTAGGCAGATCTCGGAACAAACTGGTCTTGAAGAGAGTTATGCCTATTATTTATTTTTAGAAGTCCTCCATTTGCTGGCCGGATCCTTAAAAGAAGGCAGGGAAGCGTATCCTGTCCTTAGCCGTTTAATTGACGGGGCAGCCGGCGGCAGTGCACAGATTACACAATCAACGCTTGCAACCTACCAATATCTCCTCCAGGGGATGGATAAAAAAAGTATCGGCAATGCGCGGAAACTAAAGGAAAGCACCATAGAAGACCATATCGTAGAGCTGGCACTCATGATTCCTGATTTTGATTTATCCCCTTATATTCCCGAAACTCTTACCAATGAAATTATACAAACAGCCTCTAAAGGCAGCAGCCGTAAATTAAGAGAAATAAAGGAAAGCCTCATGGGCAGGGCCAGCTATTTTCAGATCAGGCTGGTGCTTGCAAGGTATGGAGGAACGCTATGAATCTGGAAAAACATCTTGAAAAGCATTTTGGCTATACCTCATTCAGGCAGGGACAGAAAGAAACAGTGTCTGAAATTCTTCGCGGACACAGCACGCTCAGCATGCTGCCGACCGGAACAGGCAAATCTTTGTGTTATCAGCTTCCCGCTTATATTATGGACAAGCCTGCGGTTGTTGTATCGCCCTTACTGTCCTTAATGCAGGATCAGGCTGAACAGCTCAGGTTCTGGGGAGAAAAAAGGGTTGTTTCTTTCAATTCCTTTTTGACGTTTGAAGAAAAACAAATGGCCCTCCGCAGCCTCTCTAAATACAGGTTCATATTTGTGTCGCCGGAAATGTTAAATAGCAGGAGGCTGATGGATGCCCTGAGAGAAATAGACATTGGCTTATTTGTCATCGATGAAGCACATTGCATTTCACAGTGGGGATATGATTTCCGGCCCGATTACTTGAACCTGGGAGCGGTCCGCGCAAGCCTGGGCAATCCTTTGACCCTCGCGCTTACAGCGACCGCAACCCCCGAGGTACGGGAGGATATCATCCATAAGCTCGGGGCAGGAGTGTTTACACAAATCATTTCATCGGTAGACAGAACGAATATATCCATGAATGTTGAAAAGTTTTCTTCCTTTAATCAAAAGCTTGACAGGCTGATAGAGCTTACGGGGGAACTCCAGGGACCGGGAATTATATATGTATCAAGCAAAAAGACTGCTGAGATGCTCTCAGAACAAATCCAGCAGGCTGGTCATTCCCGTACTGCCTTTTATCACGGGGGCATGGAGCAGGAGCAGCGGGTGCTCATTCAGCAGCAATTCCTTCATAATGAGCTTGATATTATCTGTGCGACCAGTGCTTTCGGTATGGGAATCAATAAAGACAATGTCAGATACATCATCCATTTTCAAATGCCGATGCAAATGGAATCTTATCTTCAGGAAATAGGAAGGGCTGGAAGGGATGGGATGGAAAGTGCTGCCATCCTGCTGTATATGGATGGAGATGAAGGGCTTCAACTCAACCTGATAGAAAATGAGCTTCCATCCGCTTCGCAAATAAAAGGATTCATGAACTTTATTTCAGAAAAAAAACTGCAGCATGAAGAGGTCCTTCAATTGTTAGGATCCAATGTGTCAATAAACCAATTTTCTCTAAGCGAGGTGCAGCTCCGCGTCATGCATTCGTTTTTTAAAATGGAGGGCGGAACGGACAGCTTCGAGGCTGTGGGGGAATCCATATTGTCCTTTACAGAACACCGTAGGGAAGTGAAATTGAAGAAACTGGGTGTGTTTCTCAAGTGGCTTGATGGATCGGGATGCCGCAGGGAGAGAGTTGCAGCATACTTTAAGCAGGATGCAGCGCCTAAGCCTGTCTATTGCTGTGACAGATGTGGAGTTTCCTTATCCGCATACCGCCGCAGGGAGGAAGTTACAAGATTCCGTAAACCTGTCTTCAACTGGAAAGAAGAGCTTTCAGAAATGCTTGTCCCCAAGAAGGGTGCTTCCGAATGAGAAACAAACAGGCAGAAATCATAAATACCTTGACTGACAAGGAATTATTTTTCCATTTGTTCCTGACTCAATTTATACTGCTGATCCTTTCACTGATTCTGGGATTTATCCTGTTTGATGACTGGGCTTCGTTTGCCTCCATTTTCAATTTTCGCGATATCCGGATTTTTATTATAGGCGTACCGGCGGGGCTCGCTATTGTGGCTATGGACCTCGCCCTTATGAAATTTCTGCCGCCACATTATTATGAAGACGGAGGAATCAACGAGAGAATTTTCAAGAGCCTTCCACTTCCGCTTCTCTTTTTAGTGCCGGCTGTGGTTGCAGTGTGTGAGGAAGTATTGTTCAGGGGAGTCATCCAGACTCATAGCGGGCTGATTCTTGCCAGTATCATTTTTGCACTCGTTCATTATCGCTATCTATTCAATTGGTTCTTATTATTCAATATGGTTTTTTTAAGCTTTGTTATTGGTTTTATTTACTTTCAGACTGGTAATTTAGCTGTGACCATTACCATTCATTTCATTATTGACCTGCTGCTGGGCCTTGTAATCAAGTACAGGCTGTCAACATCAAAGATACACCCAGGAAAAGAGGCATAAACATGGAAAGCAGAACAGCCGCCAGAAGCCGGAAGGGTGGTCAGCCGGACGCAGGCAAGCTGCCTACAAGAGCAGAACTTCGAAAGAAAAAAGCAAAGAAAAAGAAAGCAAAGGTAAAATTTCCGCTGCTCAGGATATTGTCACTTGCATTCATCCTGCTGCCAATCGGCATATATAGCGCCTATCAGTATTTTGGCGCAGAATTGCCTGCAGATCTAGGGTCAAGCGGCTTTGAAACAGTGGAATTATACGAAGATGAAAGAGCTGACGGAAAGGTAACGGCTGAAGTTCAATCGGAGGAAGACGCACCCAAGAAAAACCAGCATTCTAAGAGTCATCTTCAAGAGTCCGCAACAAAGGCAGGGGTGGACGCCAGGGATGAACCCATGGACCCGCCTGAAAATACAGCGGGCTCTGAGGAGTATGCCCAGCAAGACCCGGATATGTACCAAATAATAGAACATGTGGTAAAGCCAAAGGAAACTGTATTCAGCATCTCCATGGCATATTATGAATCACAGGAAGGCATCAAGCTGATCAAGCAATGGAACGGACTTAAAACGAATGAAATACAGACTGGCCAGATCTTAAAGATTCCTATAAAGAAACAATGATTTTCTGTAATAGGCGGTTATACAAGCCCATAAAATACCTTTAAGAATAAAAGTCCGGGAGTGAAGGTATGGAACCGTCTATAATCACCCTTAATGAAACAGACCAGGCAGCTAAACAAATGCTTCAGGCTGTGGTAAAGAGGAAGGCAAAATTTAAAAAGATGAAGCATAACCACCTCTTGGCATTATGGGCCTGCATGGCTGTCAGTTCAATGTTCCTTCTTTATATTTATTACTTTGTGGCAAAGCCTTACTCGTATTCTTTCTTTGCCATGTTTTCTGCATTTATCAATGATCCGCTCCACTTTTTCTATCTTGCTTCTTCTATCGGATTATATGGGTACATGCTTGTCCTGAAGAAAAAGACGGATAAGGCTGAAAAGGAGTTTCATGCCCTTCGCTGTGAAATTATCGACAAGAGCAAGCATCTTTGGAAACAGGAGTCTGCCTGGAAGCAGAGACATCTGGTGTTCGAGATGATGAAAAAGGAGTTTGACATAAACTTATACCACGAAAATAAATAAGCAGAAATAATTTCATAAATTAAAAGGAAAAGCAGGGGATTTGTCGAATATTTAAACAATGGATTCTATTTTTCGGTTGAGGTGAGCGAGATGTTTGTAAAAAGTACAATGATCCCAAGACACAACTGCTTCACAGTACAGGCTGATGATACACTTTCAAAAGCGCTTGAGATCCTTGAGGATAAGAAGGTGGATGCCCTTCCGGTGCTCAGCGGTGACAATTATTCAGGCATCATAACTAGATACGATCTATATGAAGATTTCTTTAATTCTGCCAAACTGAAGGAAGATTATCTGAAAGAGACTTTAGTGTCGGAAGTAGCCGTCAGATACAGGGAACGGTACGTGCAGGGTGATGAAATATTTGAAAAAACTCTGCTGGCCCTTAAAGACTTTCCGATTCTTCCTGTTGTCAGTGAGAGCAATAAATTCTTGGGGATTATAACGAGGTTTGATGTGCTTGAACAATTCCAGAGCGCCTTTGGAATGAACAGGGAAGGAATCAGGATTGCTTTCACTTCTGTTGAGACAGAAGGACGGATAGCAAAACTTACAGATATCGCCCATCAATACCATGAACATATCATTTCATTAGTTACCTTCGATGACTCCGACAAGCTTGTCAGGAGGATCGTGATGAAGGTGGAAAAGAATCCGAATATCAAAAAATTCATGGATAAGCTGGAGTCCTCCGGATTTAGGATCCTGCACGTCACTGAGGATTAATACAATCATTTTTTTCATTCCCTTTCATAAATTTCTTTATGGGAGGGATTTTATTATGAACTGGAGAGCCCTGAGGCTGTTAATGGGATTTTGTTCAGGTTATTTATACATTACATGGTTTTCAATACCGGAGCCATTTATCTTTGAAGAATTCCTGTCTGGGATTATACTTGAGCCCCTGCAGTTTTTTGCGGCTGGCATTGCCTTCATTGCAGCTTTTTTAATGCATGCGGCCATGCTCCGGGATGCCATAGCTTTAACAGCTGCCAGCAGGAAGAGCGGGAATAAGGATATTCCAGGACTTCTATTCAGCTGTTCCTCTCTGCCGTCACTTGCTATTTTGCTGGTCATGGATACGGCAGCCGCTGTTCTCCTTTTTGGTTTTTCTTTTTTATATGGTATGATTTCAATAGATTTTTCGGAAAGAAGTAAAAACAAACAGACTGGATGGTAAGGAGTTATGATTGAATATTTTTTAGTTATCGCTGCCCTGATCATCCTTGCGGCTGCAGGCATGTTGATATATATGAGAAAATTGGCTTTCCTCGATCAGGTACTGGAACATACCATCTATTTGGAAGGCTTTCCCGAAAGCTTTGGCAAACTGAATATATTCTTTATATCAGATGTTCACCGAAGGGAAATCTCGGATGAAATCATTAACCAGGTGAAGGGAAAGGCAGATTTAGTCGTGATCGGAGGCGACCTTGCAGAGGGCGGAGTGCCTTTTACAAGGATTGAAAAAAATATAAACAAACTCCGGATCCTTGGGCCTGTCTACTTTGTTTGGGGTAATAATGACTATGAAACGGACTACCATCTGCTTGATGCGACACTGCTAAAATACGGCGTGAAGATTCTTGATAATACCGCGGCATTGTTAGAATCAGAAAGCGGAGATAAGATCAGCCTGCTCGGGATCGACTTTGTCGACGGCGAGAGGGACAGGCTGGATCTTGCGCTTCAGGATGCCGCTGAAAATTCCTTTAAAATTCTGTTGAGCCACACCCCGGAAGTCCTCAGGCAGATAGAACCTGAGATGGACATCGGACTGGTCCTCAGCGGACATACGCATGGCGGCCAGATAAGAGTTCTGGGGTTTGGGAGATACCGAAAAGGGCGGATCGGGAAAAAGGGAAATACCATTTACCTGGTGAGCAATGGTTATGGAACTAGCCTTGTACCGCTTAGACTCGGGGCAAAGCCGGAGACCCACCTTTTGACAGTGCTGTCAAAAAGGTAAAATATTTCGGCAGTTATTATGGTTTCTTGGAGGACATGAATGTGGAGAGGCAAGTGCCTAAATATAATATAAAAGCAGCATCCACTCTATTGGGCATTAAATCAGGCACTCTAAGGGCCTGGGAAAGAAGATATCATTTCATCGCGCCCATCAGGAACGAATCCGGTCACAGAATGTATACAGAAGAGCATATACAAATACTGAAATGGCTGATTTCCAAGATCCATGAAGGATTTACAATCAGTCAGGCGGTTTCCCTTATGGAAGCTATACCAGAAAAACAATTCGCCATGATAACGGGAAGGGATATTGGAGAGGAAGACAGGCAGCGAAATGTTCTGGCAGCTGAATTGACTGCCGCTCTCCTTTCATTCAATGAGATGAAGTCACACGAACTGTTAGACCGCATCTTCAGTCTGTATTCACTGGAAAAGGCGGTCGGGGATGTGCTCGCCGGGGTGATGCTTGAAATAGGGGATCTCTGGGAAAGGAAGGAAATAAATTCGGCTCATGAACACTTTGCCAGTGCCATCCTGCGGTCAAGGATTGGATACATCATCCATACCCTCCCACAGAACAGTCTGCTTCCAAAAGCTTGTGCAGTCTGCTGTCCAGGTGAGTTGCATGAATTCGGCCTCCTGATTTTTACACTTCATTTACGGTTGAAAGGATTTCAGGTTGTATATCTTGGTCCGAGCCTGGCAGAAGGAGATCTCCGGGATGCCCTGCCGGTCATCGAGCCCAGATTGCTTTTTTTCTCTTGTACCCTACAGGATCATCTAAAGTCTGCACTGAACCTCATCGATAAGTTGAAAAAGGAGTATCCTGACATCCACATTGGAATTGGCGGGAAGGCTTCCGGCAGCCTTACCCCAAAACAGGCTGAAGCATATGGCAGCCATGTCATTGGTGAAAACAAAGCGGAATGGGATCATTGGTTGAGAAAAAAGCTGGAAAGATTGTAATTCGGTTCGGATATGCACCTGAATTTTCCCCCTTCATATAATGTAGAGAAGATGGTGGAATTTTCAGGAGGCAATTTTCATGAAGCTTGAGCGACTGTCCAGCAACAAGATTAAAATTTTCTTAACCTTTGATGACTTAATGGACCGCGGATTAACTACGGATGATATTAAGGGGAATTCGCTTAAGGTTCACAAACTATTCTATTCAATGATTGAAGAAGCCTGCTCGGAACTGGAATTTGATATGATCGGCTCTATTGAAGTTGAAATATTTTCTCTTAAAGCACAAGGGCTTATTGTCATTGTAACCAGGGAAGACGACGAAGACCTCATCGATGAATTTGATTCCATATTTGAATTGGATGTCAGGCATGCGGATGAATGCCATATCTTCTATGAATTCCAGGACCTGGAGGATGTAATACGGCTGAGCCGCCTTCTTAAAAAAATAGGGCTTCATTCAGGGACCATGTACCATTATTCGAATAAGTATTTTTTACTTCTCGAAGATGTACCGGAGGCAATTCATGAAACCGTCATTTCAATCGCCTCCGAATATGGATGCCCGACCACACAGACTCATCACCGCATCGGTGAATACGGCAAAATAATCATTCAAAACACAGCCATCGATTCAATCACACACTACTTCAAAGACTAAAGGCTGACAGCAGAATGAAATGCAAAAAGCAGTTTCCAAAAGGAGGAAACTGCTTTTATTTATTAGAAAAGCGGAGGACGGTGCTTTTCAATCAGAACATATACTACAGCCAATGAGGCGGAAATACATTCAGCAGACAAAATGGGATGAAAAGCAGAGACCTGACAGGCGTAAGCAGGGCGGTGGAAAAAGGCCGCCCTTGCCTTTTACCAGCGATCAGCTTACGACCGAAGGTCTCAGTCTGGAGCTGGATCAAAGAAAAGCGGAGGACGGTGCTTTTCAATCGAAACATATACTACAGCCAATGAGGCAGAAACTCATTCAGCAGACAAAATGGGATGAAAAGCAGAGACCTGACAGGCGTAAGCAGGGCGGTGGAAAAAGGCCGCCCTTGCCTTTTACCAGCGATCAGCTTACGACCGAAGGTCTCAGTCCGGAGCTGGATCAAAGAAAAGCGGAGGACGGTGCTTTTCAATCAAAACATATACTACAGCACATATGGAAAACTCGTTCCATACCTAGGACGGAATATCTGCTAAAGAAACAAAGCGGCAGAGTACAACATCAAACTATTTTACTAAAAAGTCTAACAAATTCTAATATTTACCGATATAACTAATAAGCAGGAGCGCCGGAGGTTTTGGGTAGAGCCAATCTTTCACGGTCAGTGCAGTGGGCCTGCCCTGCAAAAACAAAAGGCCTTGCAGAGGGAATGATAACGCTTCCAATCACTTTCCGAAAATTGAATTTTTCTATTTTTTATCCTTTGCATGGCGCTTACTTAGGTGTATACTATGTCTGATAGAACGAGCCTGCCCGATTACTGAAATTTCTAGGAGGATTCAAATGGTAGCCGAAAAAAGCAATGAGACTGCAACTCAAGAAGATAAGCATGATGTGCTTAGATCAACTCAGACAGTAATTCATAAAGCACTTGAGAAGCTTGGTTATCCTGAAGAAGTATATGAACTATTAAAAGAACCTATTCGAATGATGACTGTCAAAATTCCTATAAGGATGGACGACGGATCTATAAAAATATTCACTGGATATAGAGCACAGCACAATGATGCGGTTGGACCTACAAAAGGCGGTATACGCTTCCACCCGAACGTAACAGAGAGAGAAGTTAAAGCACTGTCTATCTGGATGAGCTTGAAATGCGGAATTGTTGACCTTCCTTACGGTGGAGGCAAGGGAGGCATCATCTGCGATCCCCGGAATATGTCCTTCCATGAGCTGGAAAGACTGAGCCGCGGCTATGTAAGAGCCATCAGCCAGATAGTCGGTCCGACGAAGGATATACCTGCTCCGGATGTTTTCACCAATTCACAAATCATGGCTTGGATGATGGATGAGTACAGCAGGATTGATGAATTTAACTCTCCAGGATTCATTACAGGGAAGCCGCTGGTGCTGGGGGGATCTCATGGACGTGAATCTGCGACTGCAAAGGGTGTAACCATCTGTATCAATGAGGCTGCTAAGAAAAAGGGCATTTCCATCGTTGGGGCACGTGTGGTTGTACAGGGCTTTGGAAACGCCGGGAGCTTCCTAGCCAAGTTCATGCATGATGCTGGCGCCAAAGTAATTGGTATCTCTGACGCCTATGGTGCGCTTCATGACCCGAATGGACTGGACATCGATTATCTCCTTGACAGACGGGACAGCTTCGGGACAGTCACCAAATTGTTCAAGAACACGATTACAAATAAAGAACTGCTCGAACTTGATTGTGATATCCTGGTTCCGGCAGCGATTGAAAACCAGATTACAGAGGAAAATGCTCATAATATCAGGGCATCCATTGTGGTTGAAGCCGCTAATGGTCCTACCACAATAGAAGCTACGCAGATCCTTACTGACCGCGGCATCCTGCTCGTTCCGGATGTACTTGCATCGTCTGGTGGAGTTACAGTTTCCTATTTTGAATGGGTACAGAATAATCAGGGGTACTACTGGACAGAAGAAGAAGTGGAAGAAAGACTGGAAAAGATCCTGGTGAAATCCTTCAATAATATTTACGATACGGCACAAAGCAGACGTGTGGACATGAGGCTTGCTGCTTATATGGTCGGAGTAAGAAAAATGGCTGAAGCCAGCAGATTCAGGGGCTGGATCTAATATCAAGGGGACCAGGCTATGCCTGGTCTTTTTTTTGTGAATCATGAAAAAACAGCTGGTATCTGACAAAATCTTAAAAGGTCAACCCGTCGGCCAAGTTGTAAAGAAATCTTCTTGTTTGAAACTGAATCTAAAAACTTCTATGATAGTATTAGAATTTTCATCGTTAAGTGTATAAGCTAATAGGAAATACTTATTATAGATCGAACAAGAGGAGTGCCATCATGCAGTTTGAAGACGTCCTAATCATTGGAGGCGGGCCATGCGGCCTAGCAGCAGCCATAGCCCTGAAAGAAATCGGAAAGAGTCCGCTGATTATCGAAAAAGGGAATATCGTGAATTCCATTTACAATTATCCGACCCATCAGACATTTTTCAGCACCAGCGAAAAATTAGAAATTGGTGATGTAGCCTTCATCATTGAAGGCAGAAAGCCGGTGAGGAGCCAGGCTTTGTCTTACTATCGGGCGGTTGTAAAGCGGAAGGAGCTTAGGATCCATCCGTTTGAACGTGTTGAATCGGTAAAAAAGCAGGCTGACGGTACGTTTATAGTGACTACCTCAAAAGATCAATATCAGTCACAGCAGGTAGTGATTGCAACAGGTTATTATGATAACCCTAATTATATGGGTGTACCGGGTGAGGATCTGCCGAAGGTATTCCATTATTTCAAAGAGGCACATGAATTTTTTGATACAGATACAGTGGTGATTGGGGGTAAGAATTCCAGTGTGGATGCAGCTCTTGAACTGGTGAATGCCGGTGCTAGGGTGACGGTGCTCTACAGGGGCAGCGAGTATTCCAAAAGTGTGAAGCCCTGGATATTGCCGGAATTCGATTCACTTGTCCGAAACGGTACCATAAAACTTGAATTCAATGCGGAAGTACTGACAATCGGGGAGAACTTTATTAAATATAAGGCAGATGATACGATTAAAAAAATCAAAAATGATTATGTTTTTGCCATGACAGGCTATCATCCCGATCATAGCTTCCTTGCGGCAATGGGTATCGAGATTGATCCGGCTACAGGCAGGCCAATTCATAATCCGGAGACCATGGAGACAAATGTCAAAGGCATCTATATAGCCGGCGTGATTGCTGCCGGCAATAATGCAAATGAGATTTTCATCGAAAACGGACGTTTTCATGGAGGCCAGATAGCCCGTAGCATCAACAGTGATATGTGATTTTTTGAGGCGCACTTCATCGGAAGTGCGCTGTTTTTTATTTATACATAAGCCAAGTTTTAGTATGATAGAAGATGAGGTGTATAAGATATGAAACATAAAATTTCAATAATAACCACCGGCGGGACAATCGCCAGTAAAGAAATGTCTAAAGGCCTTCTCGATTCCGGTGTTTTAAGCGGTAAGGAACTTGCAGACCTGTGCAGGCTCCCTGAGGAGTTCGAAATCAAGATTATCGATCTTTTTCAGGTGCCATCTATGCATATTGATTTTGATTCGATGATAAAAATAAAAGAGGCAATTGAAAAAGAGCTTCAGGCTGAGGATACGGCTGGGGTTGTGGTGACCCACGGGACGGATTCCCTTGAAGAAACGGCGTATTTTCTGGACCTGACGATCAACGATCCAAGACCCATTATCGTGACCGGCTCACAGCGGTCTCCCCATGAGGTGGGGACTGACGTATACTCCAATCTTCGTAATTCCATCTATGCGGCTGCCAATGAGAAGTTGCAGAGTGTTGGAGTAGCGGTTGTATTTAATGAACGGATTTATTCAGCCAGATATGTTAAAAAGGTTCATGCTTCCAACCTCCAAGGCTTTGAGTCCTTCGGTTATGGATATCTGGGCATCATCGACAATGATGTGGTGAATGTTTACCAGAAGCCCATTGTAACGGAATATTATGAGCTGAAAGACAAGCTGCCGAGGGTGGATATCATCAAATGCTACACTGGTGCAGATGGGTTATTTATAGATGCCGCAGCCATGGCAGGTGCTAGGGGCATCGTCCTCGAGGGTGTGGGCAGAGGTCAGGTCACACCACAAATGGTCCAGTCTATTCAGGATTCCATCGACCGGTCCATTGCGGTAGTGATGACAACGAGTGCTGAAGAGGGAAAGGTATATCCAGCCTATGGCTACAAAGGAAGCGCCTTTGACCTGATGCAGCGCGGTGTAATCCTCGGTGAAGACTATGACAGCAAGAAAGCAAGGATAAAGCTTGCAGTCCTGCTGGCCAGTTCAAGCGGCGCTGTGCAGGAGCTCTTTTAAGGATTTGAATTCTTAAAGGTGATACCTTCTAAGGACCCAGTTTTTATTTTCAATAAACGTAAAATCATGATACCATGATAGAAAATGCAGGAAAAGAGGTCGGCCATGCTGGTCATATTAACTGCTGGGATTGCGCCGGGTCTGGCTCTCCTTAGCTATTTTTACTTAAAAGATTATTATGGGACAGAACCCTTGTCTGTAGTTTCAAAAGCTTTTATATTTGGGGCTGTGCTTGTACTGCCGATCATGTTCATTGAATATGTGTTGAAAGCGGAAAGCATTATCATGGATTCATTCAGCACAGCTTTTTTTTCAGCTGGATTGATAGAAGAATTCTTCAAATGGTTCATACTGCTGTATGTAATATACAATCATGTCGAATTTGATGAGCCCTATGACGGCATCGTGTATGGGGCGGCTGTTTCACTTGGATTTGCGACTCTTGAAAATATTTTTTATCTGATTGGAAATGGAGTGGACCAGGCAATCGGCAGAGCACTGCTTCCAGTTTCCAGCCATGCCCTTTTTGGAGTCATAATGGGTTTTTACTTTGGAAAAGGCAAATTCACCTCCAAGAATAAGAAAATGTATATCTTTTTAGCGTTTGCCGTCCCTTATCTTCTTCATGGGACCTATGATTATATCCTGCTGACACAGGAATACTGGGGGTATTGGATGCTTCCTTTCATGGCATTCCTCTGGTGGTATGGCCTGCGGAAAGTCAGGATGGCCAGGGTTCTTTCAGATATCCATGCTTCATCTCAAGTATTGTAATATAAAAGCCTGTCATGGTTTCGGGGCACAATCCCTGACCCGTGGCAGGCTTTTTTCTGTGGAAAAGGGGCGGAGCTGCATGGATCATAAGGCTTCCTTCAGCTAGGTATGAACTCCATTTATCTTGCTGGCCTTCTGCGCCTGCGCCTTAATCCGCTCCACCGCCCCATTGTGATTGTTCCTGCTCTTGTCCAGGTTCCTTTCCATGTATGGACTAAAGAGTAGAAAACTCATGTTTGTTTTATGCCCGAAATCTATTAAAACGAGAAGGAATATTTGAAAAGAATATGAAGAAAATAGATGTATTGAGTCAGAAAGAAACGAAGGAGTGTTACTGGTGAAAGGGATGGCTTCAAAAATCAGCAAAGTTCTGGCTGCGATCCTTATATCTTGTACAATCATTGGCCCTGGACACAGCCATGCTTTTACAAAACAGGTGATCCAGCGGGGCAGTTCTGGTGACGATGTGATTGAACTTCAGGCAAGGCTTCAGAATATCGGTTATTATCATGGCAAGATTGATGGAGTCTTTGGCTGGAGCACGTATTGGGCACTCAGGAACTTTCAGGAGGCTTATGGACTCCCGATAGATGGGCTTGCCGGTTTTACAACCAAAAGTAAATTGGCAAAGGCCTCAAATTTCAATCCTTCCTTTGTCCACGGCCAGATCAGCAAAGGAAATGACTTTACCTATTACGGCGGGACGCCAATTGAAAAACAAATAAAGCCAAAGAAGAAAACTCGGGGCAAAGCCCCTGCAGGCAAAAGCAGCGGTAAAAAAACGGGTACAGCAGCCTCCAATTCACCGGAAGGATTTTCTCAAAACGATATCCAGCTACTTGCCAATGCCGTGTACGGTGAAGCCAGAGGAGAGCCGTACATAGGACAGGTAGCCGTGGCGGCAGTGATATTAAACAGGCTGGAGAGCCCTACGTTCCCGCATTCTGTTTCAGGGGTCATCTTCGAACCAGGTGCATTCACTGCTGTTGCGGACGGCCAAATTTGGCTTACTCCAAATGAAAGGGCTAAAGAGGCAGTGATAGATGCAATCAACGGCTGGGATCCAACGGAAAATGCACTCTATTACTTCAATCCCGATACTGCAACCAGCAAATGGATCTGGACAAGGCCGCAGATTAAGAAAATCGGCAAGCATATTTTCTGTGAATAGAGGTGGCATCAGTGATTAGGAATATAGTAATAGCAGTTCTTGTCCTTGCGGCTGCAGGGACTGGTTTCTGGGGTTATCAAGAACATCAGGAAAAGAATGCGATATTGGTAAATGCGGAGAACAACTATCAAAGAGCCTTTCATGATCTTACCTATCAGGTGGATCTATTGCATGACAAGATAGGTACCACTCTTGCCATGAATTCAAAAGAATCACTGTCACCGGCTCTGGCTGATGTATGGAGGATTTCATCAGAAGCCAATATGGATGTAGGGCAGCTTCCGCTTACTCTTATGCCGTTCAATAAAACAGAAGAATTTCTATCTAGCATAGGCAGCTTCAGCTATAAAGCAGCGGTCAGGGATTTGGAGAAGCAGCCGCTGTCAGATAAGGAATATAAAAATTTGCAGGGGCTGTATAAACAGTCCAGTGTCATACAGGATGAGCTCAGGAAGGTACAGTATTTAGTCCTCAAGCATAATCTTCGCTGGATGGATGTTGAGCTTGCGATGGCATCCGGCAAGGAGAATGCGGACAATACGATCATCGACGGCTTTAAGACCGTTGAAAAGAAATCCACTGGTTATTCAGAAAGCTCCGATTTTGACCCTTCTTTCGTTTCCATGAACAAACGGGATCGCAACTTCCGTAATATAGATGGGAAAAAAATCAGCAAAAATGAAGCGGCAGCAACCGCCAAAAGATATGCAGGCATAAAAGGCAAGGTTCAGACCAAGGTGGAGGATAACGGCAGGGGAGCTGATTTCGGTTTTTACAGTGTTAGTATAAAGAAAGCCGGAAATGATGGTGAAGTCAATATGGATATTACCAAAAAGGGCGGCTATCCAATCTGGCTGATTAATACCAGGGATATTAAAATGGCCAAAATCGGCTTGAACGAAGCATCCGGGAAAGCTGCCCGCTTCCTGAAGGACAATGATTTTACTTCCCTCGAATTGTATGAAAGTACCCAATATGATAACATCGGCCTGTTTAATTTTGTCACGAGCGTTAACGGAACGAGGATTTATCCAGAGTCCATCAGGATTAAAATTGCATTGGACAGCGGCCAGGTGGTGGGCTTTTCTGCAGATGAATATCTGAAGGGTCATAAAAAGAGAAAGCTGGAAAGACCGGCTTTGACAGTGGAAGAGGCACGAAAGAAAATAAACCCGAAAGTGAAAATTATGGAAGAACGGACGGCTGTCATTACCAATGACGTGAATGAAGAAGTTCTTTGTCATGAATTCCTCGGGGTAATAGGCGAAGATACCTACAGAATCTTTATCAATGCTAAAACCGGAGAGGAAGAAAAAGTAGACAAACTGCAAAATGCCGAACCGATTTATGAACGATTGGTGTGATAGGCAGACTCTCTTAAAAAACCCTGCTGAGCGGGGTTTTTCTTATTGAGGGCGGCAGGGAACAGTGTCATAATAATAGTAAGATTTCCCTTTTGAAAAACTAAAACTAAAGTGCGGATGTGTATATAAAGATGTTGAAAATAGGAGAAATGCTCACCCTTGAGCCAAAATATTCTGCTGCTTCCGAAAAATATGAAGCGATGATTGTGGAGCTTGCAGATGGTGGTGTTTATATCGATTATCCTGTGAACCTGACCACCCGTAAGACTGTATTCCTTTTGGATGGAAGCCAGCTGAAGGCAAGCTGTGTAGGAAAGGATAATAATGTCTATATGTTTGATACGGAAGTGCAGGGCAGGAGGATGGCCAATATTCCGATGATTAAATTGTTCTGTCCGGAAGAAGCCGAAATTCTTAAGATCCAAAGAAGGCAGTATGTTAGGATAGAGGCTGCAGCAGATGTAGCGATACACCCTGAAGGGGCCTCCTCCCCACCCTTTGCTACCGTGACACTGGATATTAGTGCGGGAGGCATTTGTGCCGCTGTTCCACACAATGTATCGATTGAAGGCGGAGACCAGGCTTCACTGTGGCTTGTGCTGCCCCTGAAAAATGGCGAAATTCATTATCTGAAAGCAGAAGGAAGGATTTCCCGGGTTAATGAAACAAAGACTGGGCTGAGAAATGCCTCCATAGAATTTACAGGCCTGGATCCGGCAGACAGGCAGTATGTCCTGCGCTACTGCTTTGAAAAGCAGCTGGAGATGAAACAAAAAGGGCTGGCTTTTTAGGTATGAAACTGCCTTCTGCCTCTCATACTGAAAATGAGAGGGGGGGGGAAGGCATGGAACGATTTGAACGCATTCTCATGAAACTTGTTATCATTCAATTTCTCTTCCTGCTTTTTTTTCAACTGATATTTCACCGGGAAGATTCTTTTCATGATTTAAAAAGGATGGCTCAATATGAAGGTGTCAATGAAAATAATCTTGGGAAAATTATCGAAACCATCAACAAGATGAACCGATAGGCAGGCCGCACATTTTGGTGCAGGCCTGCCTATTGATTTATTCAGTAAGGTACTGGACGCCAATATTAATACATAATAAAATATCACTTTATGGTAAAATAAAAATGTGAAGAACATATTACTTACAGGCATGGTTTTTAGGAGGAATTATGGAAAACAAGATATCGATTGCAATTGACGGCCCAGCGGCTGCGGGAAAGAGCACAGTCGCTAAAATTATTGCTGAGAAACTTTCATACATTTATGTAGATACAGGGGCGATGTACAGGGCCCTGACATACAAAGCCATTAAGCATGATGTTGATGTGAATGATGAATCAGGACTTCTGGGCCTGCTGCTGGATACGGAAATCAAACTGCTGCCGGGAGAAACCGGGCAGCTCGTATACCTTGATGGAGAAGATGTTTCAGAGGTCATCCGCACAAGCCAGGTGACCTCTTCTGTGTCAGCTGCGTCCAAGCACAGGGGCGTGAGGGCAGAAATGGTTAGCAGACAGCAAAAGCTTGGAGAATTGGGGGGTGTCGTCATGGACGGAAGAGACATCGGCACATTCGTGCTTCCCCGTGCAGAAGTTAAAGTTTTCCTGATCGCAAGTGTGGATGAAAGGGCGGAAAGGCGCCATAACGAAAATGTTTCGAAGGGATTCCCTTCAGACCTCGAAAGCCTTAAAGAAGAGATTGCGCTGCGGGACAAGCTGGATTCCGAAAGGGAAGTAGCACCGCTTAAGAAGGCTGCTGATGCAGTGGAGATTGATACCACATCCCTTTCAATCGCCCAGGTTGCCGATGAAATCATGAAGCTTATTAAAGAAAGGACCAATGAATAGTGAATCTCTATAACTTTGGTAAAGGGCTTGTGAATTTAATCCTGACACCGCTTTTTCGTGTAGAAACCATCGGTGCCGAGACGTTCCCAAAAGAAGGAGGGGTCCTGATCTGCTCCAATCACATTGATAATCTCGACCCGCCGGTAGTGGGAGCCACTGCCCCTCGGCCGGTTCATTTCATGGCAAAGGAGGAGCTGTTCCGTGCTCCAATCCTGAAAAGCATCCTGCCGAACGTCAATGCTTTCCCTGTCAAACGGGGAATGAGCGACAGGGAAGCCCTCAGGAAAGGATTATCTCTTCTGAAGGAAGAGAAAGTGGTGGGATTGTTTCCGGAGGGGACAAGAAGCAGGACCGGCGAGATTGGCAAAGGGCTGGCAGGGGCCGGCTTCTTTGCACTTCGTTCCTCTGCCCATATTGTCCCATGTGCCATAATCGGTCCGTATAAGCCGTTTAAGAAACTCAAAGTGGTGTACGGGGAACCGATCGACTTTACGGAACTCCGTGCCAGCCGTGTTTCTGCAGATGAGGCGACAGAAGTTATCATGGAACACATCCGCAAGCTCCATGAACAGAATAAATAATAGCAATTCGGTTTACTTGACAAATTGACTGATTTGTAAGAATTTAATAAAAAAGGATCATTTTTAAAAAACTGAAGGCTGACTCCAAGGATTGTTTAAAATAACCAAAATAGTTTTTGTATTTTAGTTTGCTCTGGCGGACAATCGGGAATATTTCAATAGATTAATATTTCCGATAATACGCTCTATAATATTTTGAGCTAATTATTCTAAGGGGAAAAGCAGTCATGCGTTTAAGGAGGAGTACATATGTCAGAAGAGATGAACGATATTGAAGTAAACAACTATGAACCCGGTGACAAAGTAACCGGAACGGTAACAAAGGTTGAAGAAAAACAAGTCATCATTGATGTGAAGAATAGCAAGACAGATGGAATCCTGCCAATCAGCGAGCTGTCAAGCCTTCATGTTGAAAAAGCATCTGATGTGGTTAAAGAAGGCGACGAGCTGGAACTTGAAGTGTTAAAAGTAGAGGATGAAGCTCTCATCCTATCAAAAAGAAAAGTCGATGCCTTAAAGGCCTGGGATGAATTGGAAAGGAAATTCGAAACGGAGGAGGTTTTCCAATCTGAGGTCAAGGATGTGGTAAAAGGGGGCCTTGTTGTAGACCTGGGTGTACGCGGGTTTGTCCCTGCTTCATTGGTCGAGGACTATTTTGTGGAAGACTTCTCTGATTATAAGGGACGGACTCTATCCTTCAAAATTGTTGAACTCGATAAGGAAAAGAATCGCATCATCCTGTCGCATCGGGCGGTCGTGCAGGACGAAAAGGGCCAAAAGAAGCAGGAGCTGCTGGATTCCATCCAGGCAGATCAGGTGCTTGAAGGAACCGTCCAGAGGCTGACTGACTTCGGCGCATTCGTTGATATCGGCGGGATAGATGGATTGGTCCATATTTCCCAGCTGTCACATGAACATGTAGAAAAGCCTTCTGATGTGGTAAAAGAGGGAGACCGGGTGAATGTAAAGGTCCTTTCTGTCGACAGGGATAATGAGAGGATTTCTTTATCCATCAAGGAAACCCTGCCTGGACCATGGGAACAGGTCTCTGAGAAGGCACAGCCCGGATCTGTCCTCGATGGCACCGTTAAGCGCCTCGTTTCGTACGGAGCCTTTGTCGAAGTGCTTCCTGGGGTAGAGGGACTTGTTCATATATCACAGATTTCCCATAAACATATCGGCACTCCGCATGAGGAACTGGCTGAAGGACAGCAGGTCCAGGTTAAGGTGCTGGATGTTAACGAAAGAGATCAGCGTCTATCGCTCAGCATCAAAGATCTGCAGGAACGTGAATCTGAAGACACCGGAGATTATGATCTTCCGGAAGAATCAAAAGGGTTCCAGCTGGGCGAGATGATTGGTGACAAGTTGAAGGATTTAAGAAAATAAACGATTGATGGGACAGGCAGGAAACTGCCTGTCTTTTTTCTTGGCTTTTTTTAAAAGATTGTTGTTCTAAATAAGTCCTGTAAGAGATTTAAATATAGTCCAGTAGCCACAATATAGGTGAAAACAGCCTTTTTATACTGTTTAGAATTCATAGCTTTCTCCCATAATGTTTTTAGAGGAGGAAGCATGATGAACGATGGAATATTTTTTTTATGGATAGCCTGGATGAGCGTCATAGTGGTCTGTTTTTTTATGACATCCAAAAACTCCAGCAGGACCCTACTCTTATTCACCCTCCTTGGCGGGATTACCTTAAGTCCATATACTGTGCCAATTGGGGGTATTCCGGCCGGTGCAGCAGGTCTTCTTTTTGCATTAGCAGCGGGTCTGGGCGTAAAGCATTTAAAATTTCTTGATCTATGTTCCTTTATGATGCGTGCCGCCACTGTCTCAGCTGCGTATGGCAGCCTAAGCCTGCTTCTTTTTTTAGATCCTGTGTGGCTGATCTGGGACAGAGACTGGATGCTTGCCATCGTATCGGCTGCTATCAATATTATTCTTTATTCTGATATGAAAAAAAGAGCAGCTGCCCTGATATTAGGCTTGGTTTTTGGAGATATTATCCTTAATGTACTGTTTGGCAGTCTGGGTATGCCCCGGGAACTTTTGTCAAAATCATGGCTGGACATGACAGCTGGTTCCTTCATCTTAATTGCCTTATGGAGCTCGATGGAGAGGAGCAGCAGAATACTTCAGGCCTTCTTACAGACTAAAAACATGCCAAAGGAGAAACAAGGATAATATGGAGCACAATCATTTTATGTATCCTATCCTCTTGGGGGTCGCAGCAGGAACCCTGATGAGAGTCTATATGCTTAAGACAGATTACAGGCAATATCCCAGCTATCTTCACGGAAGGGTCATTCATTTGTCCCTTGGATTTATTGCGGCGGGGCTCGGGACCATCCTCGTTCCTGCCATTATAAAGGAGGAGTATACGGCCATTACCTTTCTGACCCTTGCTGCCTCCCAATTTCGTGAAGTAAGGAATATGGAAAGAACGACGCTTCAACAGCTCGATGAGTATGAGCTGGTTGGGCGTGGCAACACCTATATTGAGGGCATAGCAGTTGCCTTTGAAGGACGCAACTATCTGGTGATCCTTACAGCCTTCCTCACCACGGCATTCGATTTGTTCATCAATGTGTGGGCAGGGATTGCAGCTGCCATCGTGTGTTTTTTTATTTGTAAAAAGCTGATGTCCGGCAATCTTCTTAAAGATATTGTTGAAATTGAATATATGGAGCCTAGGTTTGAAGGGGCCGGGCTTTATGTGGATAATATTTATATTATGAATATCGGTCTGCCCGAGCGGCAGGAGGAAGTACTGAAATATGGGATGGGCTTCATCCTGACTCCTAAAAACTTCAATGCAAGGACCACCATTTCAAACCTCGGCCAGCGGCAGGCCATTCTCTATGATGTTTCTATAGCACTCGGCATCTTCCGGGATTCAGGTACACCCGCCCTGGTGCCTCTTGCTAAGCGGGATTTAAATGATGGGAGAATCGGGATTTTTGTCCTTCCACAGGATAAGGATATAAATAAAGCGATAGATGTTATTGCGAATGTGCCTACACTTGAGAATGCGATTCGTATTCCGTCCAAAACTTTGTCTAAAAAAAGGCAGGAGAAGTGATGAGTGTTTCAATAGAAAAGGCTATACTTGCCATTGTAACCACCAGCCCCAGATCAGCCCCGGCAGGAACGAATGTTTTCCATTGCGAGAGTAAGGAAGAGATGTATGAGATTACAAAAAATCTCGAGGCTATACTGGACGGCATCGCCCATGCTTTGAAGGAAGACCTCTTTATTATCGTAAAACATTAATGGATAAGATTGTTGAATTTGATATAATTTGATACTATAACATAGTTAAGGCGTTTTTTAAGTGAAACAGCTCTGAATGAAGCTGGTTGATTGATTATTCCCTGTCAAATGGTGGGTTTGGCGGGGTCTATTTATTAAAAAGCTAAATCCATATTTACATAAATCCTATATAGCCCAGAAGCGGACTGTCTGATGGGTCATGGAGAAATAGTGGATGGAAACCTGAAAAATGGTCTGGCACATAATGCATGGAAAGGGATGATAAATATGCCAAAACCTGTAGTTGCAATCGTAGGGCGCCCAAATGTCGGCAAATCTACAATCTTTAACCGGATCGTCGGTGAACGCATTTCCATCGTGGAGGATGTTCCCGGAGTAACAAGAGACAGGATTTACAGTTCGGGCGAGTGGCTTGCCCATGACTTTAATATTATCGATACAGGCGGAATTGATATAGGAGACGAGCCTTTTCTGGAACAAATACGGGCCCAGGCTGAAATTGCCATCGATGAAGCGGATGTCATCATCTTTATGACCAATGGCCGTGAAGGTGTAACCGCTGCCGATGAAGAGGTTGCCAAAATTCTATATAAAACAAAAAAACCAGTCGTGTTAGCTGTCAATAAAGTGGACAATCCTGAAATGAGAACACAGATTTATGATTTCTATTCTCTTGGATTTGGAGAGCCATTCCCTATATCCGGCTCTCATGGTCTTGGCCTTGGTGATCTCCTTGACGAAGCGGCTAAGCATTTCCCTAAATTCGATGAGGATGAATACGGTGAGGAAGTTATTAAATTTTCACTTATTGGAAGGCCGAATGTCGGGAAATCTTCCCTCGTAAATGCCCTTCTCGGTGAAGAACGGGTAATCGTCAGCGATATTGAAGGAACAACAAGGGATGCTATTGACTCCCCTTATGTCTACGACGGTCAGGAGTATGTCATTATTGACACTGCCGGAATGAGGAAAAAAGGAAAGGTATATGAGTCTACCGAGAAGTACAGTGTACTCCGTGCCCTTCGTGCCATCGAGAGATCAGATGTGGTTTTAGTCCTGCTGAATGGAGAAGAAGGTATTCGTGAGCAGGATAAAAAGATAGCAGGCTACGCCCATGATTCCGGGCGGGCTGTAATAATTGTGGTGAATAAATGGGACGCTGTGGAGAAAGACGAGAAAACGATGAAGGAATTCGAAGCGAATATCAGGGCTCACTTCCAGTTCCTTGATTATGCTCCAATAGTATTCCTTTCAGCGAAAACGAAGAAGCGTATTCACACATTGATTCCTGTCATTAACAAAGCGAGTGAGAATCATTCAATGAGGGTGCAGACGAATGTGCTCAATGATGTAGTCATGGATGCAGTAGCAATGAATCCTACTCCGACCCATAATGGCAGCCGTCTTAAGATTTTCTATGTGACCCAGGTTGCTGTCAAGCCGCCTACCTTTGTGGTATTCGTCAATGACCCTGAACTCATGCATTTCTCTTATGAACGGTTCCTGGAGAATCGTATCAGGGATGCTTTCGGTTTTGAGGGTACACCTATCAAAATCTTTGCAAGACAGAGGAAATAGGAGGGGACGGAGCTTGGAGAAACAAAGCATTGCCGTTATCGGCGCAGGAAGCTGGGGAACGGCACTTGCCATGGTCCTGGCTGACAATGGGCATGATGTAAGGCTGTGGAGCCATAAGCAGGAGCAGGCAGATGAAATCAACTCAACACACATGAACCAAAAATATCTCCCGGATATTAAATTGCCCGGGAATATAGCAGGATACAGCTCTCTGTCCGAGGCGCTGGATCAGGTGGAGACGGTCATCCTGGCCGTTCCTTCTAAAGCGATCAGGGATGTCCTTGGCAAAATGAAGGATGCTGCCCCGCAGCTAATCACCATCGTCCATGTGAGTAAGGGAATAGAACCTGACACCCTTCTGCGCATCTCAGAAATGATCAAGGAAGAATATCCTTCAGGGCAGCTGCACGATGTTGTCGTCCTTTCCGGGCCAAGCCATGCAGAGGAAGTCAGCTTAAGGCACCCGACTACCGTCACGGTATCGGCAGAAAAGCTGGAAGCTGCAGAAAAGGTTCAGGATCTTTTCATAAACCAAAACTTCCGTGTCTATACCAATCCCGATATCATAGGAGTAGAAATCGGCGGTGCCCTCAAAAATATTATCGCCCTGGCTGCCGGAATGACAGACGGCCTGGGTTATGGCGATAACGCAAAAGCGGCATTGATAACCCGCGGCCTTGCGGAAATAGCAAGGCTTGGCACCAAAATGGGAGCAAACCCTTTGACCTTTTCCGGCCTTGCCGGCATTGGCGATTTAATTGTCACCTGTACAAGTGTCCACTCACGGAATTGGCGTGCGGGAAATATGCTGGGCAAAGGACAGAAGCTGGAAGAGGTGCTTCAGAACATGGGTATGGTGGTTGAAGGAGTCAGGACCACAAAGGCTGCTTATCAGCTGGCTGAAAAATATCAGGTCTCCATGCCTATCACAAAAGCTCTGTATCACGTTTTATTTGACGGGACAGAGGTAAGGGATGCTGTGGATCACCTGATGAACCGCATGAAAAAACATGAGATGGAAGACCTCGTCAATATCCTGGAAGAACGTAAGAACGACTGATTTATCAAGATCTTATCAAAAGGTCTTTTCTAAAGGCACTTTTCCTAAAAGATGGTTCTTTTTGGATGAGATCTGTGAGGGGATTTAATTATGTTGCGAGTGGATTGGAGCAGCTGCAGCGGAAACCCATTTTGTTAAATAGCCTTAATGTATGCGAAAACAGCCGTTATAAAATTTTCTTGAACTAGGCGAATGGTGGTTCCTTAGTATATTTCAAAGCATAATATGCAACGAAACTAACTGGTATTAACCTTATCGTCTGGGTGATTTAGTCAAAAAGACAGAAGGCTTAAAGTGCCTTCTGTTTTTTTTTCTGTCATTTATCGTTCTATAAGCCCTTATATCGGCTGTTATCCATCAGATTTAGGGGATTTGAATATGGCAGGATTCGGCGGCAGCATGGCCTGTTGGCCCACCGGGTTTCTGCATGATACCATGAGCACAGGGATGTAAGCGTCTTATTTTTATAATGAATTTGCTATTTTCCTATGTTATAATACTTCGGGATAACAAAGATAACCAGCCTCCTATAGGCCAGCATAAAAGGAGAATGACAATGACACCTGCCTTACAGAAGATGTGGATTTCTTTTGCAGCAATGGGATTTATGGCAATTTCCATACTTATTATTTATCTAAGCCGTTATAAATTAAAGGGATTCTTGAAAATTGTTACCGCTGTGATTGCATATGTATTAATGATTTCAGCCGGATTGATCATGCTTCTGGTGGTATTGAGCGGGCCTACAAATGGGTAAGCCCCGGACTCTTGTTAAAACTAAATCCATGATAAAACTGGCCTTCCTGGGACTGTCTTCCCTCCTTTTACTGAGCGGATGCATGTATCCAGAAGCAGAACTTGCCAAGAATCAGGTTCCATATGTGGATCAAATTAAATCTGTCCAGAGTGCCGTGGATCAATTCCAGAGGGACAATGGCGGAATCCTTCCGATTAAAACAAAAGATGCGGACACGCCCTATTATCAGCGGTACCCGGTTGATTTTAAGAAAATCGCCCCCAAGTATATGGCTGAACCACCGGGCAATGCCTATGAGAGCGGCGGCGTATTCCAATATGTCATCATAAATGAGGAAAAGGATCCTGAAGTGAAACTATTTGATATTCGCCTGGCGGAGAAGGTACAGGAAGTAGAAATTCGTGTGAACCTTTACCGGCAGTCCAATGGATATGCTCCCTTCAAAGAGATCATTGACAAGCATGTATATACCCTGGATTACAAAAAACTGGGCTATAAGGATGATCCGACTGTCATGAGTCCCTTCACCCAGAAGGAATTGCATCTGGTTATAGGCGCTGACGGACGGATTTATATAGACTATACTCCTGATTTGGTCCAGGCTCTATCAAATAAAGAAGAAAAACTGGAAAATGGGGATGACATCAGGACCATCCTCGTAAAAGGATCTTCCTTTGTCCCGGCTTTTTCCCTTCCCTACACAATTAACCCATCAACAAAAAAGCCTATATTCCTGAAGAAGTAAGAATAACCCCTCCTCTGCAAAAATATATTGAAGGAGAGGGGTTATTCTCTTTTTGGATGCCATTCCATGAAATTTGTATCCGGAGGTAAGAAATTGGAATATTGCAGGTGGACAACATCATAGATATAAAGTGTCCAGTTTCAAAAAGAAATTAAATATCCATATAGATGTTAAAGGATCGGGAGGGGATCTTTTGGAAAAGGTCGATATTTTTAAAGACATCGCCGAACGTACAGGAGGAGATATTTATCTTGGAGTTGTCGGCGCGGTACGTACAGGGAAATCTACATTTATAAAGAAATTTATGGAATTGGTCGTGCTGCCGAATATTAATAATGAGTCAGACAGGGCAAGGGCTCTGGATGAACTGCCGCAAAGCGCTGCTGGTAAAACCATCATGACCACCGAACCTAAATTTGTTCCCAATCAGGCTGCCAGTGTTTCGGTTGATGAGGGGATTGAAGTAAACATCAGGCTTGTGGACTGTGTTGGCTATACAGTTCCCGGCGCGAAGGGCTATGAGGATGAAAACGGACCCCGGATGATTCATACGCCGTGGTATGAAGAACCGATCCCCTTCCATGAGGCTGCGGAGATCGGAACCCGGAAAGTCATTCAAGACCACTCAACTCTTGGGGTCCTGATCACCACGGACGGAACCATCGGAGAGATTCCAAGGTCTGACTATATTGCGGCAGAAGAAAGAGTAGTGGGTGAGCTGAAAGAAGTAGGGAAGCCCTTCATCATGGTCATCAATTCTGTCCAGCCCCATCATCCGGAAACAGACCGTCTGAAGGGTGAGCTGCAGGAGAAATACGATATCCCGGTCATCGCCATGAGTGTCGAGAGCATGCGGGATACGGATGTAATGAATGTGTTAAGGGAAGCACTGTATGAATTCCCAGTCCTTGAGGTGAATGTGAATCTCCCGAGCTGGGTGATGGTGCTCAGGGATAATCACTGGCTGCGTGAGAGCTATCAGGAAGCTGTCAGAGACACAGTAAAAGACATCAAGCGCCTGAGGGACGTGGATCGTGTGGTTCATTATTTCAACGAGTTTGAGTTTATTGAAAGAGCGTCCCTGGCTGGAATAGAGATGGGTCAGGGTGTAGCTGAAATAGACTTATATGCGCCTGATGAGCTTTACGATGAAATCTTGAAGGAAATTGTCGGCATTGAAATCAGAGGCAGAGATCATCTGCTGGAATTAATGCAGGATTTTGCCCATGCCAAGGCAGAATACGATCAGATATCTGATGCCCTGAAAATGGTGAAGCAGACCGGGTATGGAATTGCGGCGCCTTCACTTGCCGATATGAGTCTCGATGAACCCGAAATCATCCGCCAGGGATCTAGATTCGGTGTCCGCCTGAAGGCTGTGGCACCATCGATCCACATGATCAAAGTGGATGTGGAGTCGGAATTTGCCCCTATCATCGGGACAGAAAAGCAGAGCGAAGAGCTGGTTCGGTATTTGATGCAGGACTTTGAGGATAATCCGCTGTCTATCTGGAATTCTGATATTTTCGGCCGCAGCTTGAGTTCGATTGTAAGGGAAGGGATACAGGCAAAACTTTCCCTGATGCCTGAAAATGCCCGCTATAAGCTAAAGGAAACATTGGAAAGGATAATTAACGAAGGATCCGGTGGGTTAATCGCCATCATACTATAATCAATGAGCTGACTCTGCTGAAAAGCAGGGTTTTTTTGTTTGCAGCAGAAAGAAAAATTCTTTTTCCCTGCCAGTGAATGAATATTTAAATGAAAAAGTGATTAAAACCTTTATAATTGGGGAATTGCTTGTAAAAGTAAGAGAATCCACAGATTAATTTATTAATATATGCACTTCTGTAAGAAAACATTCCCATTATATGAGGAATTCACTTGCTAAGGGTAAATGATTGTGATAATCTACTTACAGAAAACGTTATAAACGTTGCTATTTCAGCTTTTCTGGCCATTTTGCCACGGTTGTTTACACGGGCGGGCCGGATCTTATTATTTGTTAAAACAAGTAATGAAACATTCGGGTTATCTGAGTGAAGGCTTTAATCATTTTTGGGAGGAGGTGAATGGCATGAACAAGACAGATTTGATTAATGCGGTTGCTGAAGCAAGCGAGCTTTCAAAGAAGGACGCTACAAAAGCAGTTGATGCTGTTTTTGATTCAATCTCAGACGCTTTGAAAAGCGGGGATAAAGTACAGTTAATCGGTTTTGGTAACTTCGAAGTACGCGAGCGTGCTGCACGTAAAGGGCGCAACCCGCAAACTGGCGAAGAAATCGAAATCTCTGAAAGCAAGGTTCCTGCATTCAAACCAGGAAAAGCGCTTAAAGACGCTGTTAAGTAATACATAGTAACCCGTTTGAAATATATGGGTGAAGCGAGGATCACGGTTTCCGTGATCCTCTTTGCTATTAATTTTATTTATATGTTAAGATGAAATTATATTTTTTTAAACACTTACATAGGCAGCGGGTTCTACAGGAGGAATCATAATGACAGAAGTTAATCATGCTCAAATAGAAAAAGCAGTTCGGATGATACTGGAAGCGATAGGCGAGGATCCATCCAGGGAGGGGCTGCAGGATACACCGAAACGGGTGGCAAGGATGTATGAAGAAATATTCACCGGCCTGAAACAGGATCCAGGGGAGTATTTTGAAACGATTTTTGGCGAGGAGCATGAAGAACTTGTGCTTGTAAAAGATATTCCTTTTTATTCAGTATGCGAACACCATCTGGTCCCATTTTTTGGACAGGCCCATGTGGCTTACATACCAAGGAACGGCAGGGTTACAGGACTCAGCAAGCTTGCAAGGGCTGTCGAGGCGGTTGCAAAGAAGCCGCAGCTGCAGGAAAGGATTACATCTACGGTTGCGAATGTGATAATGGAAAAGCTTGAACCTTATGGTGTCATGGTGGTGGTCGAGGCAGAGCATATGTGCATGACCATGAGGGGAGTTAAGAAACCTGGTTCAAAGACTGTCACTTCTGCAGTGCGTGGAATCTTCAGGGAAGATGACCGGTCCCGCGCCGAGGTTCTTTCACTTATAACCAAATAAATCAATCAGAAGCTAGGTGAGATAGATGAAAGACCAAATGAACCCGGATTTTGTAGTGATCAAGGCAATGGAGGACGGAGTGAATGTCATTGGGTTAACGAGAGGGACAGATACTAGATTTCATCACTCTGAGAAGCTGGATTCCGGAGAAGTCCTTCTTGCCCAGTTCACCGAGCATACCTCTGCTATTAAGATCAGGGGAAATGCTCAGATCCTGACCCCCTACGGTGAAGTGCGAAGTGAAGGCAAGAGAACATAAGACAGACACCACAATGCAGCAGAAGGCATCAACATATGTTAAGGGAAGAAACGATGAATGAAGCTGTAAGTTACAATTTTGCAAGAAAAATATGTTATAATTGAGCGTGCTTCAAAACTGGGGAAAGGCCCAGGGGGTATGGAGACGGAACATGCTCAAATGAAAATAGCAATAAGGGTGATGAAATGCTAAACCTTGATAATCATACAACCGAAATTGCCGGCCTTATAGAAGAAGCTGTAAATCATCCTTATATGCTTGATTATATAGATCGTCCGGAAATAGATCATATAAAGCTTGAATTATTCCTGAGGGTATTTGATAAGGCTGAAATGCCCTATGAAGAAGCGAGGGAAATTGCAGTCGCAGCCATGCTCGTTCAGATAGCATTGGATATCCATGACAAGGTAACTCTTTCGGCAGACGGGGAGGAAACCTCGGATTTCCAGAAAAGCAGGCAGGTAACGGTCCTTGCCGGCGATTACTTCAGCGGTTTATATTACCAGATACTTGCGGGAGTTAACAAGGTTTCCTACATCAGCTCGCTTTCGGCAGCCATACGGGAAATCAATGAACATAAGATCCATTTATATCAATCTTTTCATGTAGATTCATCAGATTTATTATCAAGCATCAGGATTATAGAGGCCGCCTTGATTTTAAGGGCCGCTGACGAAGCTGGGCAACCGGACTTAGGGGCACATTTCGCGGAAATACTCTTGTTGAAAAGGCTGTATGAGGAAAGACAGCTTTTGAATGAGGGGCTTCATTCTCCGTTTATCAGCCAGCTGGCGCGTGTTTCAAAAACTGGGGATGATATCCCCAAGTGCGCTCAAAAATTGGATTCACTCATTATGAACGTCCTTCACACCATTGAAGTTTCAAGTGGAGGCAGGGAACTGACAGCTGGGTTGATTACCAGGTTTGAAAGCCTGGATAAAAAGTGTTAGAAGCGGAAGAAGGGTATGTCATGCAGGAATCCAAAGAACAAAAGGTACATAATGTGTTTGAGAAGATTTATAAAAATTATGACCAGATGAATTCAGTGATCAGCTTTCAGCAGCACAAGAAATGGCGCCGTGATACCATGAAGCTGATGAACGTGCAGCCTGGTTCAAGCAGTCTGGACTTATGCTGCGGCACGGCTGACTGGACTATCGCCCTTGCAGAGGCCTCTGGTGCAGATTCAAGGGTAACCGGTCTTGATTTTAGTGAAAATATGCTTAAGGTCGGCAGGGAAAAGGTAAAGGCCCTTGAACTGGATCAAATTGAGCTCATTCATGGGAATGCAATGGAACTTCCCTTTGAAGATGATTCCTTCGATTTTGTGACTATCGGGTTCGGGCTTAGGAATGTCCCGGATTACCTGCAGGTATTAAAAGAGATGTACCGGGTTTTGAAACCAGGAGGCATGGCTGTCTGCCTGGAAACCTCCCAGCCTGAAATGCCTGTTTTCAGGCAAATGTACTTCCTCTATTTTAGATATATTATGCCGGCCTTTGGCAGACTCTTTGCCAAAAGCTACAGCGAATATTCCTGGCTGCAGGAATCAGCCCGTGATTTCCCGGGGATGAAGGAGCTGGCAGAAATGTTCCGCAGCGCCGGATTCAAACAGGTAAGCTATAAACCGCATACCGGAGGAGTGGCTGCCACACATATTGGATATAAAGAAAATCGTTAATTCTAGGAATTAAAAAGCTGGGTGAATGTAATGAAACTTAAAATGATGTATTCATATCTGAATTCTGATATCCAACTGATTGAGAAAGAACTCGAGGCAGCCATCCAGGCAGATTCACAAGTATTAAGGGAAGCCTCGCTCCATCTCCTGAAGGCGGGAGGCAAAAGGATTCGCCCGGTATTCGTTTTGCTGGCAGCCAAGTTTGGGGATTATAATATACATGTCATCAAGCATGCCGCTGCAGCCCTGGAGCTGATTCACATGGCATCCCTTGTCCATGATGATGTAATTGATGATTCCGAGCTGAGGCGGGGAGTCCCCACCATTAAATCTAAATGGGATAACAAGGTCGCCATGTACACAGGCGACTACATTTTTGCCCGGTCACTGGAAATGATGGGAGAGATCAGAAATCCCCTGGCTCATCAGATTCTCGCCAAGACAATTGTCGAAGTCTGCATCGGAGAGATAGAACAATTTAAGGATAAGTACAGGTTCGACCAAAATCTGAAGGATTACTTTAGACGAATTAAAAGGAAAACCGCCCTTCTGATAGCAACAAGCTGTCAATTGGGAGCTGTTGCAGCCGGAGTGGAAGAAAGCGTACATAAAAAACTTTATAAATTTGGCTATTATGTAGGGATGTCCTATCAAATCATTGATGATATTCTTGACTTCACTTCGACGGAGGAAAAGCTGGGCAAGCCTGCGGGAGGCGACCTCAGACAGGGGAATATCACACTGCCTGTCCTCTTTTCACTGAGAGATCCAAAACTTGAAGCGGAAATAAGACAGGTAACAGAGAATATTCCCCAGGATCAATTGAATTCGCTAATCAAAAAAATTAATGCATCAGGAGCCATCGAGGAGTCCATGGCAGTGAGCGGCTTGTATCTTGAGAAAGCTCTCAGGGTATTAGACAGCCTGCCGCCGGGAAGGCACCGGAAGTCATTGATAGATCTTGCACGTTTCATTGGAAAACGAAAATTTTAATATTTTAGGCAGTTGCGAAAATCAGAAAATAGTGTTAATATTTTCGTGAATTGCCTAAAATAGGCAAGTTAGATATGACAATGGGGGAAACTGACATGGAAAAGACATTCTTAATGGTAAAGCCTGACGGAGTACAGCGGAATCTAATCGGGGAAATCGTTTCACGCTTTGAAAGAAAGGGCTTTCATTTAGCCGGCGCTAAATTGATGGCGGTTACAACTGAACTGGCGGAAGAGCATTACGGGGAACACAAAGAGCGTCCATTCTTTGGAGAATTAGTGGATTTCATTACATCCAGCCCTGTCTTCGCCATGGTATGGGAAGGCGAAAATGTAATCGCTATCGCACGTCAGATGATGGGTGCCACAAATCCTAAAGACGCCCTTCCGGGAACGATCCGCGGCGACTTCGGAGTTACAGTAGGCAAAAATGTGATCCACGGATCAGATTCACCAGTCAGCGCAGAACGGGAGATAGGTTTATTCTTTAAAGAAGATGAGCTTGTTGAAAATAGCAAGACGATCAAGGAATGGATTTATTAATAATTTTAAGGGGACTGGCGTATGCCAGTCCTTTTTAATATGACTAAAGAAGCCTCTCGGACAAATGTAAAAAAGCCCCTTTCTATATTTCCTGTGTTTTAAAACAAAGGCTGTTTTCGTATATATTGCGGCTTATGAACGAGAGTATTGATTTCCGCTGCGGGTCATCCGCCTGTGGGCGGGAGCTCCCTCTGCTTGGCTTATGACTCGAGGATCGGACGTCTTAAAGCTGAATCACGAATTTCGCGCCATTCGCTGCAGTCCCTTCCTTATACAGAACGGATTGGAAAACAATTAATTTTTTGAAAAGAGCTTAAGCAAAAGAAATCTTATGAAAACTTAAATAATTCGATTATACTTGTCTTATCTTTCACAAGAAGGCGTTGCCTAATTGGCGAGAAATTGATCCAAGGAGCATAATGATGCAGCAGGACTATGAGATTTTCACAAGAAAAATTAAAGAGCTGACTGGCCTTGATTTGTCACTTTACAAGGAAGCACAGATGAAAAGGCGGCTTGTTTCTTTATATGAAAAGAAAGGATATACTTCGTTCGGTGCCTTTTACCAGGCAATAAGCAGCGATGTTAAGCTGCAAAAAGAGTTTCTTGACCGTGTTACCATTAATGTATCTGAATTCTACCGCAATACGAACCGCTGGGAAGTGCTGGAGTCTAAATTGCTGCCCCGGCTGATGAAGACTTTATCTGTGCTGAAGGTATGGAGTTCTGCCTGTTCTACGGGGGAAGAACCTTACACGGCGGCGATGATTCTGTCAAAGCATTTAAATCCCAGGCAGTTTAGCATAAAAGCCACCGATATTGACGAAATGGCTTTGGCACGGGCCAAAATGGGGGTTTATCCTGAAAGGGCGCTGCAGGAAATGCCCTCCGATATGAAAAAAAAGTTCTTCACAAAAGATGGAGACTATTATTTCATTACTGAGGATATTAAAAAGCTGGTTTCCTTCCATAAATTAAATCTGCTGTCAGATCCATTCGAAGGCGGGCACGACTTGATCATCTGCCGGAATGTACTTATTTATTTTACCGAAGAAGCCAAGAGGGACCTCTACCAGAAGTTCAGTGACTCCCTTAAATCGGGCGGCATCCTGTTTGTAGGGAGTACAGAACAGATATTCAATCCGGCGGCATACGGCTTCGAGATCGAGGACACCTTCTTTTATCGGAAGATCTAGTCGCGAAGAGGAGAAAAAAATATCTTTTTTGCAGGTTATACTGTTAATGAAGGAACGGTCATGTTATACTTCTTTTAACGCTTTTAAGCACTAAAGGAAATTCATTTTCTAACTGGACAGATAGACATTAGGAGGCGGGGGTTAAATGAGATATTTAACTGCGGGAGAATCACACGGACCGCAATTGACGACAATTATTGAAGGCCTGCCAGCAGGTATGCCTCTGCTGGATGAAGATATAAATGCAGACCTTGCCAGAAGGCAGAAAGGGCATGGACGCGGAAGACGGATGCAGATTGAAAAGGATACTGCCTTCATTGCGAGCGGTATCCGTCATGGATATACCCTTGGGTCACCTGTAGCCCTCATCGTTGAAAATAATGATTGGAAGCACTGGACTAAAATTATGGGCAGCGAGCCGCTCTCAGGTCTTGAAGCGGAAGAGGTCAAAAGGAAAATCACCCGTCCGCGTCCCGGCCACGCAGACCTGAATGGAGGCATAAAATACGGCCACCGTGATTTAAGGAATGTGCTTGAAAGATCCTCCGCCCGGGAAACGACTGTAAGGGTCGCGGCCGGGGCAGCTGCAAAGAAGCTGCTGTCGCTGCTCGGGATAGAAGTGGCCTCCCACGTGGTAGAGATTGGAGGTATCCGCGCAGAAACTGGGAAGAACTTAACCGTTTCAGAGATTAAGACCATTTCCGAGGCGTCGCCTGTCCGCTGCCTGGATGAAGAAGCGGGGAAGAAGATGATGGAAGCTATCGACTCAGCAAAGGAAAAAGGGGATTCCATAGGCGGAATTGTGGAAGTGATCATTGAAGGTGTGCCTGCCGGTGTGGGAAGCTATGTTCACTATGACCGCAAGCTTGACTCCAAGATTGCCGCAGCGATTGTCAGCATCAATGCCTTCAAAGGGGTAGAGTTCGGCATCGGGTTTGAAGCAGCCCACAGGCCGGGAAGCGAAGTCCATGATGAAATCGCCTGGGAAGAGGACAGGGGTTATTACCGTATGTCCAATAATCTGGGCGGGTTTGAAGGCGGAATGACTACCGGTATGCCAATCGTGGTCCGCGGGGTCATGAAGCCGATTCCTACATTATATAAACCGTTGCAGAGTGTGGATATCGATACAAAAGAGCCATTCACAGCCAGTATTGAAAGATCAGACAGCTGTGCAGTGCCGGCTGCTGCGGTAGTGGCTGAAGCGGTGGTTTCATGGGAAATTGCGGCAGCCATAACCGGCCAGTTTTCCTCTGACCGGATGGATGTCCTGCAGCAGGCAATTGAAAGCCATAGAGCATCTGCTAAGGATTTTTAATATGGAAATCATTCAGATTGAGACGGAAACAAAAAGCTATCCTGTTTATTTGGGAGAAGGAATGATCAGGGAGCTCCCGGCCATCCTCGCTGAACGAACACCTTCCTGCAGCAGCCTTTTAGTCATTTCCAGCGAAACGGTCGCAGAATTTTATCTAAATGAGGTATGTACTGTATTATCCAAAACAGGTATCCCCATTCATGATATGATCGTCCCGGATGGAGAAAGTGCCAAGACCTTTGAGATATATTACGCCTGCCTGACCCGCGCGCTTGAGCTGAACCTTGACCGCCATGCGGTTATCCTGGCGCTCGGCGGCGGGGCCGCAGGAGACCTTGCCGGTTTTGTCGCAGCTACTTATATGAGGGGTATCCCATTCATTCAATTACCGACCACTATCCTTGCCCATGACAGCTCGGTAGGAGGCAAGGTAGCCATAAACCATGAAGCGGGTAAAAACATGATTGGTGCATTCCATCAGCCTGAAGCAGTCATATACGATCTTGCCTTTTTAAAGACCCTGCCGGAAGCGGAAGTCCGGTCCGGTTTTGCCGAAATCATAAAAGAAGCTTTAATAGCCGACCCTGAATTTTATGGATGGATCCGCGGCAATGTACATACCCTTTCGGATCTTGGAACAGCCAGGACGGCTTATGCAATCAAAAAGGGAATTCAGATCAAAGGCCATATTGTCCAGCAGGATGAAAAAGAGACCGGAATCAGAGCCTTTCTTAATTTTGGCCACACACTAGGGCATGCAATTGAAAACAATATGGGATATGGCGCCATAACACATGGTGAGGGTGTCATGATCGGCATGATTTTTGCCCTCAAACTGTCCACTGCTTATCTCGGTCTCTCGTTTGACAGAGAAGAATTTGAACAATGGGCTGCATCCCTTGGCTTTCAGACATCAATCCCGGCGGACCTGGATCCGGATGCACTGCTGCGGGCTATGAAAAAAGATAAAAAGACGGCGGGCGGGCAGATTCGCTTTGTATTGCTGAAAGAACTTGGGAAGCCTGAGCTGTTAACTTTGAAAGATAAGGAAATACTGACGCATTTGCTGGATTAAAATAAATGACTTTACTATATTAAAGGGGGCCAATACATGATTCGCGGGATTAGAGGCGCTATTACAGTCGATAGAAATGAAGAAGAACTGATTGTTAGTGCGACTGAACGGCTATTAGGGACCATCATAGCCGAAAACAGGATCGAGCCTGATCATGTGGCTTCTGTATTTATTTCTGTTACCGAGGATATTGATGCTGCCTTTCCGGCAAAAGGCCTTAGGGCGTTTGAAGGCTGGACTTTCGTGCCGGTAATGTGCATGAGGGAAATTACGGTGCCGGGCGGGCTCCCTTCCTGTATCCGGATCATGCTCCATGTAAATACAAAACAGGGACAACAGGAAATCAGGCATATTTACTTAGAAGGTGCAGTGGTTTTGCGTCCAGACCTTAATGTAAGGGAATCGGCAGATATATGATTTTTGAAACAGGAGTGATTGAATTGAAATGGAAAGAAGCTGTTCTCGGGCTGAAGCCTTACCAGCCCGGCAGATCAATAGATGATGTCAAACAGCAATACGGATTGGACAAAATTGTGAAGCTTGCCTCAAACGAAAACCCCTTCGGCTGTTCTTCCCGTGCAGAAGAAGTTATGAAGGATTACAAGGGATCTATGGCCTTATATCCGGATGGAAATTCCAGTTTCCTTAGAAAGTCTGTCGCGGGGCATCTGGGAGTAAATGAAAACCAGCTCCTGTTCGGCAATGGTTCCGACGAAGTAATCCAAGTAATCTCACGCAGTCTGCTATACCCTGGTGTCAATACTGTGATGGCAGCACCCACCTTTCCCCAGTATAAACATAATGCAGTAATTGAGGGGGCTGAGGTAAGGGAAGTGCCGCTGGTGGATGGAAAGCATGACTTAGAAGGCATGCTGCAGGCTGTGGATCAAGATACTTCAATCATTTGGCTATGCTCCCCTAATAACCCGACCGGCCGTTACATAGAGGGGGGAAGTCTGCGGGAATTCATTGAAAAAGTCCCTGAGGACATCCTCATCGTAATGGACGAAGCCTATTACGAATATGTGGACGCCGCAGATTACCCTGATACCGTCAGCCTGATTGGCAGGCATCCAAATATCATCGTTCTCCGTACATTTTCAAAAATTTACGGATTGGCTAGCCTGCGGGTCGGTTATGGAGTGGGACATGAGGAATTAATAAAAAAGCTTGATCCGGCCAGGGAGCCTTTCAATACAAATACAATCGGTCAGCTTGCAGCCAGTGCGGCGCTTTCCGATACAGAGTTTTTATCAATGTGCCATAAAAGCAACAGGAGGGGCCTTCAGCAGTTTTATCAGT
The DNA here is from genome assembly GCF_046237605.1 of Paraperibacillus marinus. GTDB lineage: Bacteria > Bacillota > Bacilli > Bacillales > DSM-1321 > Paraperibacillus > Paraperibacillus marinus. The sequence goes on from NZ_CP143542.1 coordinate 1,570,215, forward strand.
TTTGCGATAAAGAGGGACTGGACTATTTCCCTTCACAGGGGAACTTTATCCTGATTGATGTGAAAAGCCAGGGAGATGAAGCGTTTCAGTTCCTTCTTGAAAGAGGATTCATTGTCCGGTCGGGCAATGCTCTGGGGTTCCCCACCTCCATTCGGGTGACGATAGGGTCAAGTGAACAGAACGAGGGCATTATCGAGCTCCTCGGCCAATTCCTGGAAAGCAAAAAAAGCGGTACCGCTCAATAAGAAATTTGTATTTGGAGGTTATATCATGAAGGGGAATGTATTTGTCATAGGGCTGGGTCTCATTGGCGGATCTGTTTCCCTGGCAATCCGGAATACACATCACGAATCTGTGGTAACAGGATATGATCTGGACGGAAAAAACCTCCGCCTGGCCAAGGTCCTGGGGTTGATAGACTGTGAAGCTTCAAGCCTTGCAGAAGGTGCTGCGGCCGCTGATCTGATTATTATAGGCACCCCTGTGGAGCAGGCAAAGGACATCATTGATGAATTATCTCATTTACAGCTGAAGGATACAGTCATCATCACGGACGTGGGAAGTACAAAAGAGACCATTATGTATAAGGCGCAATGTCTGATGGATGGAGGAGTTACATTTATCGGCGGACATCCCATGGCTGGTTCTCATAAGAGCGGTGCCATCGCAGCAAAGCCCCATCTTTTGGAAAATGCCTTTTATCTGCTTACCCCTGACAGTGAAACACCTGCCGAAAGGGTAGAGGAATTAAAGAGCTGGCTTTCCGGTACCAGGGCTCATTTCCTGACAATGGCTCCAAAGCTTCATGATCAGCTGACGGGTGTCATCAGCCATTTTCCGCACATCATTGCATCCGGGCTCGTTCACCAGGCCCGGAGATGGAATGCGGAAGAGGATTTAATCACCAGGCTTGCAGCGGGAGGATTCCGGGATATTACCCGCATTGCTTCCGGAAGCCCGGAAATGTGGCGGGATATCCTGCTGAATAATAAAACGGTGTTATTGAATTTATTAAAGGATTGGTCAGCAGAAATGGGAAGGATCCAGGAGGCGCTGGCGGATGGGGACCCTGACGCCATTTTTGATTATTTTGCGGGAGCTAAACAGTTCAGGGATGACCTTCCGGTGCGTTCACAGGGAGCGATTCCCGCCTTTTATGACCTGCATATTGATGTTCCGGACTATCCTGGGGTCATTTCTGAAATCACCGGCTATCTTGCACAGGAGCGTATTAGTATAACCAATATAAGAATTTTAGAAACCCGTGAAGAAATATACGGGGTGCTGCATGTCAGTTTCCAGACTGAAAGGGACAGGAAGCTTGCCATGGAATGTCTTGGGCGGCATACGAACTATGAGATGTTTTTAACCTAGAACATGATGAATGGGTGGATGTGATAAGTATGGAGAACAAGAAGCTGCAATTAAACGGCGCCTCCCTGAATGGGGAAATACATATTCCTGGTGACAAATCAATTTCACACCGGGCTGTCATGTTTGGATCCATCGCAAAGGGGAAAACGGTAATCAGCAATTTCCTGCCTGGGGCAGACTGCCTGAGCACCATTTCCTGCTTTCAAAAGCTCGGGGTGGAGATAGACAGGGACGGAGAAAATGTGATTGTCCAGGGAAATGGTTTCGGAGGGCTGAAAGAACCGGAAGAGTGGCTGGATACCGGGAATTCAGGGACCACCACCAGATTGATGATGGGCATACTTGCCGCACTGCCATTTCATACCGTCATCGCTGGAGATGAATCGATTGCAAAGCGCCCTATGAGCAGGGTTGTGAACCCGCTCAGGGAAATGGGTGCGGCCATCGATGGCAGGAACAAGGGACAATATACACCTCTCGCAGTCAGGGGCGGAAAGCTGAAAGGGATCAGCTACAGCCTTCCTGTGGCGAGTGCGCAGGTCAAATCGTCCATTCTCCTGGCAGGGCTGCAGGCCGATGGGGAGACCACCATCATTGAACCGGCAGGGACAAGGGACCATACGGAACGGATGATCCGCCAGTTTGGAGGTACTGTGGATGTGGACGGCCTCTCCGTAACAATCAGAGGTCCGCAGGAACTTTCCGGTACAGAAGTCAGGGTGCCTGGAGATATTTCCTCAGCAGCATTCTTTCTGGCAGCTGGCGCACTTGCTCCCGGCAGCCGGATCACTCTCAAAAATGTAGGGCTTAATCCATCAAGGACAGGCATTGTTGATGTGCTCTCGCAGATGGGTGCTGACATAGTGATCCACATGTATGATGACAGCAGTTTTGAGCCGGCAGGGGATATTGAGATCAGGACTTCTAATCTTAAGGGAATTGAAATCAGCGGAAGCCTGATTCCACGCTTGATCGACGAGATCCCGATCATTGCCCTCCTGGCCACCCAGGCTGAAGGTAGAACAGTCATCAAGGATGCAGCCGAGCTGAAGGTGAAGGAGACAGACCGGATCGCCACTGTAGCAAGGGAACTTAATCAGCTCGGGGCACGCATACAGCCAACTGAAGACGGGATGATCATTGAAGGCGGAACAAAGCTCAGGGCAGCTGAAGCAGACAGCCATGGAGATCATCGGATAGGGATGATGCTTTCTGTTGCGTCTCTCATTTCCGAGGGGGAAATGAGCATCAAGGATTCAGGCTGTATCAGGGTCAGCTATCCAGAATTCTACCGGCATATGGATTCAATAGTAAAAGATCATGAGACAATCCGGCCCGTATGATACAGGCCGGATATTTTTGTCTGTCCTATCATTAAAGCCCCCAAAACAGCATAGCTTGTCTTATGACTGTTTGTGAGGTGGATCCATGAGCTATATTATTGAACATGCCACCCTTTATCAGGGCGGTAAATGGATGGATACAGCGTTGTCTGTCAAGAACAATAAAATTTTCACGATCCATACTTCCGTAGAGAGAATGAGCGGAATCAGAATGGACTTTTCAAGATTCATCATGACGCCCCCCTATACCTTCCTTGAATTTCAACCCCAAAATTTAACAGACAAAGAGTATGTAAAGGAACGCTTGATCTTAAGGGGTGCCGCCTGCGTCATGGCCGTCCCGCGGATACAATATGCCTGCGAGCTGGCAAAGGCACTCCATGGCGTGCAAAATATGCTGGAACACTTTCCGCTCGACATAGTAAAAGGGATAAGGCTGCCGTGTTCAGCCTTCACACCCGATTTTATCCTGAAGTGTAAAAAAAACAGGATCGCAGTCATATTTATTGAAATATCTAAAAATGATCAACTGGAGACTGTTCCCTGGGAGTGGATCAGGCAGAATGCATTCCCCTATAATCCGGTGCTTGTGCCTGTAATGGACAGTGAACATTTTCTTAATGAATGGGACAGCCGCCTGTCCAGGCTTGGGATAAAGCATCTCACCCATTGTCCGGCAGGGGACAGGCCGCTAAGTGAGGCAGTATTGAAAACGTTTGGCATCTATCCTTTTAAAGGATTTTTGCATAGCGGCGGAGAAATAAGCTATAACCTTTTTGAGAAATTGGATGGGGAAGAATTGCTGCCTGGTATTTTTTCAGGGGGATATGATAGACTAGTGGTTACAGTTTTAGATGGGAAACTTATCAGGGCTGGCCAAAGGGTTGATACGGAAGGGCTGAGGGGCAGAGAATTGGTCATCAGGGTACCCGGATTTTTTACCGCATCATAAAAAGGCCGGCTAAAGAAAAGAACGGCGGGGATAACATTGGTTACAGTTGAGACTATTTTGGAAAACCTGAAACAAGGCGAATTGGATTCAGTATCCAGACATATAAATGAAATAAAAACCGGCGGCAGTGAGGAAGAGATCCTGGCGCTGGCAGAAGGCTGCATGGATTATGGTTTCATCGAAGAAGCGAAGCATCTCTATGAGCATCTGCTTGAGATTTATCCGGATGAAGGAGAGCTTCTTGTTTCCATTGCTGAAATTCTCACCGATATGGACAGAGAGGATGAGGCGATCCTTCTCCTTGAAAAAGTGAGTGAGGATGACCCGGCATTCCCAAGTGCACTCCTGCTCGAAGCAGATCTATATCAAATGCAGGGAATGGATGAGGTAAGTGAAAGAAAGCTTCTCAGGGCCAAGGCAATTCTGCCCCATGAAGTCATTGTGGATTTTGCTCTTGGAGAGCTTTTTTACCAGCAGGCAAAATATGTTGAAGCACTGGAGAGTTATCAAAAGGCTATCAAGTCCGAAGCAGAAATATCAGGCATCAGCCTGAACCAAAGGATAGCGGATACATTGAGCTCACTCGGACAATTTGAAGATGCCCTCCCCTATTTTGAGAAGGCTCTTGCCGAAAAGCTTGAAATCAACTCCCTCTTTGAATACGGCTTTACTGCTTATCAGGCTGGAGCCTACAACACGGCAGTCGAGAGGCTGACTGAATTGAAAAACCTGGATCCGGAATATCATTCCCTCTATCTATATCTGGCAAAAGCGTATGAACAGCTGGAGGATATCGATGGAGCACTGGAAGCGGCAAAGGATGGAATCAAGCAGGATGAATTCAATAAAGAGCTGAATCATTTCGCAGGGAAGGCCGCTTTGAAAAAAGGCGATGAGGACCAGGCAGAATATTATTTCAAAGAAGCGCTCGCCCTGGATCCCGGGTTCATGGAGACAGCCCTTAATCTTCTGAAGCTGTATATGCATCAGGAAAGATATGAAGACGTCATAGAAGTCATCGATTCAGTCAAGCATTATGGAGAATATGATCCCCAATTTAACTGGCTGCTGGCGGTAAGCCATCAGAATCTTGAAAATTTCAGCCAGGCATCGGAATATTTTGCTGAAGCCAGTAAAGAGTATGCGGAGAATGAGGACTTCTTAGAAGAATACGGTTTTTTTCTAATTGAAGAAGGAAAAAACAAAGAGGCCGCAGAATTATTTAATAAGCTTATTAAGCTCCAGCCCGCCAACGATGAATACATCGAGATTCTCGAGCGGCTGAATGAAAGCCGCAATTAACGGGAGAGACCTTCAAAAACTTACGGCTCCTTTCTGCGCAGATTGTTGTTATTTATGGAGTGTTTATTGGGAGATTACATTCTTAAACAAAGCTGGGGAGGCTCACCGCCCGCCCCGCGGATACGAGTGACCTTCGCATCAATCAGCCTTCTTGTTCAATACCGCAATGTTCGTTGAAAAAGCCAAAATTAAACAAGCATGCAGGATTAACAATGCTGCAAATAAAAAACTTAGGTACAGAGGAGGGACACACATGCATACCCCTGTTTCTGTTAACGAAAAGAAGGAATTCATCCGCTGGTTCTTGAACCACTACCAATTAAAGCGGAGAGAATGCGTCTGGATCCTAAATTACCTGATCAGCCATGATCAGTTGATGAAAAAAGTCCATTTTGTTGAACAGGCCAACCTTTGCCCGAGAGGCCTGATCATGTCTACCCATTGTGTGGAAGAAGCTCCCTTCAGATTCTATAAGTCCAACATCATGACCACAGATGCAGAAAAATCCTTCCATGATATCAGGCTGAACCGCGATGAAGAGATATATATACAGTTGAATTTCCGATCAGCATATTCCTCCTATCAATATGCAGCAGTGCTGGAGGAAAATCCGTTCATGCCGAAAAATTCGTTCTCCAATGACAAAGATAAAGTACTGGCTGAACAGTTTCTGGAGAATTCACTGACTTCCTTTCAAAGGGAAAAGCTGATGCAGATGATCGATGAAGCTCTGGATCAGCAAAATGCTGAGGCCTTTCACTCCCTTACGGCACAGCTGAAAAATCTAAAAAAAGTATAGACAAACATACCTGCCCATAATGGCAGGTTTTTTGCTTTATAGCGCCGCTTTTTGCTGATGTATAAAAAAATGAAAAATGATAAGATATATAAGAATAATAAAATAAATAGGAGTGTAAATTATGAAGCTTATTCCGCAGGACATTGAACTCCTTGAGCAGGCAAGGGAGCATATTGATACCGTCCTCATTCCCCTTGCACCTGTTGATCTTGGTCCGGCTGCCATGAACCAGGCCAAGATGAATGAATTTTTATCCATACTGTCATCGGAGATAGAGCGCCAATTCAAGGGGCGTATCATTCTTGTTCCGCCGCTGTCATATCTTGCCGGTGAGGATGGGCAGGGAAAAAGTGATACAGCAGTGAGATGGGAGAAAGCTTTCATCCAGCAGGGTTTCAGGCATATCTTTTTCTTAACGTGCGACCCGGGATGGAAAGTGGTGGAGGCAGATTTAACTTCAGAGCTTGTATGGGTGCCGTCACTGCCGCTTGGCGGGCTTGAAGACCGGGTGAAAAGACAGCTGATGGACGAACAGGTGCGCCAGGTTTCCTCCATTTTTTCTCAGAAATGGACGGAAAAGAAATAGAATATTTTGTGAACTTTATAAAAATAAACACCTGTTATTCCTGTAAATCCATTTACCATTTTATTGACCTATTGGAAATATTGATATATCATTGTAATGTCCTAGTTTTATAGCGATTTTAATCTGTTTTGGTCATCAAAGACCGAGTTCTTAATAGAGGGGGGAAAAAGTATGAGCAAGCATCGAGTTTCACGACGTCAATTCCTTAATTATACGCTTACTGGTGTAGGCGGTTTCATGGCTGCCGGAATGCTGATGCCAATGCTTCGATTTGCAGTGGATCCTGTATTGGAAGCGGCAGGAGGAGAGAATTATGTAGCCACTAAACAAAAGGTTGATGATTTGACTGAAAAGCCAGTGCGCCTGGACTTTTCGTACAAGCAGAAAGACGCTTGGTACGAATCCGAAGTCACGGACACTGCCTGGGTTTATAAGAATGATCAAGGGAAAATTGTTGCCCTGTCCCCTGTATGTAAGCATCTAGGCTGTACAGTTGACTGGAATACAAGCAAGGACCATCCAAATGAATTCTTTTGTCCTTGCCATTTCGGCCGATATACAAAGGACGGCATGAACGTAAAGGGAACTCCGCCTCTTAAGCCTCTAGACATGTACGATTATAAGGTAAAAGACGGAATTCTTTATTTAGGGTCAGCAGTTCCGCACAAGGAGGCGTAATAATTGTTAAACAAGATATATGATTGGGTTGACGAACGGTTAGATATTACGCCGCTGTGGCGCGATATTGCAGATCATGAGGTGCCGGAGCATGTTAACCCTGCCCATCACTTTTCTGCTTTTGTATACTGCTTTGGAGGACTGACGTTCTTCGTTACGGTCATCCAGATTTTATCCGGGATGTTCCTGACCATGTACTATGTGCCGGATATCAAGAATGCCTGGCAGTCCGTGTATTATCTCCAGAATGAAGTAGCCTTCGGCCAGATTGTCCGCGGGATGCATCACTGGGGAGCGAGTCTCGTCATTGTCATGATGTTTTTACATACTCTCCGCGTGTTTTTCCAGGGAGCATACAAGAAACCGCGTGAATTGAACTGGATTGTTGGAGTATTGATTTTCTTTGTTATGCTGGGTCTGGGCTTCACAGGCTATCTGCTTCCATGGGATATGAAAGCGCTGTTTGCCACAAAGGTAGGCTTGCAGATTGCTGATTCAATCCCATTGATCGGACCATATGCCAAGACATTGCTTTCTGGTCATCCTACAATAGTCGGAGCACAAACGCTGACTCGCTTCTTCGCGATACACGTGTTCTTCCTTCCAGGTGCCTTGCTTGGATTGATGGCTGCCCACTTCCTAATGATTCGTAAGCAGGGTATTTCCGGTCCGTTGTAATTGAAAAGGTCAATGATGCTTACTTTATGTAAAACAACCATTTAACGGGGGAGGGGGACTCATATGCATCGCGGAAAAGGTATGAAATTCGTCGGGGACTCACGTGTCTCTGCCGAACGCAAACCAAATATCCCAAAGGATTATTCTGAATATCCTGGGAAAACAGAAGCTTTCTGGCCTAACTTCCTTTTAAAGGAATGGATGGTCGGCGCTGTTTTTCTTGTAGGGTATCTATGTTTGACTGTAGCTCATCCGTCTCCACTCGAGAGGATTGCGGATCCTACTGATACAGGCTATATTCCACTGCCTGACTGGTACTTCTTATTCTTATATCAATTGCTGAAGTATACCTATGCTTCTGGTCCTTATAACACGATTGGTGCCCTGATCATGCCTGGTCTGGCTTTTGGAGCACTGCTCCTTGCGCCGTTCCTTGACAGGAGTCCGCACAGACGTCCGGCTAAGCGGCCGATAGCGACCGGCTTCATGCTTTTGGGACTTGCTTCCATCATTTATCTTACATGGTTCTCTGTGGCGACACATGACTGGGATAAAGCGAAGGAGCAGGGGAAAATCGTGGCTAAGGCTGAGATCGATAAAAGCGATCCGGGCTATCAGGTCTACTCCAAGCAAAGCTGTATCGGCTGCCATGGAGCTGAATTGACTGGTGGAGCCGGCCCATCTCTTGTGGGTACAGGATTAAAGCCTGAAGAAATCGCCAAAATTGCCAAAGAAGGAAAAAACGCAATGCCGGCCAATGCCTATAAAGGCAACGAAGAAGATTTGAAGAAGCTTTCAGAATTCATTTCAAAGCTTAAGGCTGATTGATCAGTAAAAGCCGGCATGTTATTCATGCCGGCTCTTTTATATGGATAGAATGACTGGATACATCGAAACAGAAAGTAGGTCTTTCATGACAATGTTGCGTTTTCTCCTGACACATCGAAGCTTTTTATGGATGCTTTTGGCCATCAATATTTTCGGAACAGTGTATGGGTACTATTGGTATGGCTACCAGCTGGAACAGACGCCTGCAGTTTTTCTGGCATTTGTGCCTGACAGTCCGACCGCCACACTGTTTTTTGCATTAGCTCTTGCCGGCCTGCTGCTTAGGAGAAATTGGGGACTTTTTGAGGCGCTGGCAGTGATGACTCTGTTCAAATACGGAATCTGGGCTGTTGTCATGAATCTTCTCACCCTAAAGGTGACCGGATCTCTGGATTGGACGGGCTATATGCTGATGGCTTCACATGCTGCCATGGCCTTGCAAGGGCTATTATATGCTAATAGCTTCCACATAAAAAAGTGGCACTTTGCTGTGGCAGCGGTATGGACAGTCCATAATGAAATGATTGATTATGTTTACTATCAAATGCCGATTTATGGAGATTTGATGAAGTATATGCAGGGAATAGGTTATTTCACTTTCTGGCTCAGTGTTGTTTCGATAGCCCTTACCTATATCCTGGCATTTTCAAAGGATAAGAGCACCCTTT